>CAZFHA010000005.1:0-88314 GCA_964518595.1 uncultured Oscillospiraceae bacterium | reverse complement strand
TACCTGTTCTGGTAACAATAATATCCTCTGGCTTTATGTCTCCTAAAAATTTGATACCATTTACTCCAGAACCATCATTTATAATATCCTTACCATAGCCTACGCCAAACTGGTAGATATCGTTACCCTCTCCCCCTTCTAGACGATCATCGCCCGAACCACCATCAAGGATATCATTGCCAGTTGACCCATTAATAGAATCATTGCCACCTAAGCCATAGAGCTCCGAATTTAGAGCTAATGGATACATAATATCAGCGAATTCTGTGCCAAAGAGCTTCCGTAGGGGGCTGTCTTGTCCCGTTATGTGGCCTTTAGCTCCATTAGAAAACTCTAAAATAAAATTCTGATAGCTAGAATTGTTAGGACGGAAATATGCCAGAGTCAGCTGATCTGTGGGTGATTGACGTAGGGTAAGGGTAAGATCATAGGTACCTGTTCTGGTAACAATAATATCCTCTGGCTTTATGTCTCCTAAAAATTTGATGAGATTTACTCCAGAACCATCATTTATAGTATCCCTACCATAGCCTACGCCAAATTGATAGGTGTCATCCCCAGCGCCACCTTCTAAGCGATCATCGCCTGAGCCACCCTCAAGGAAATCATTACCGGCTCCTCCATATAATTTATCATTGCCTGCATCACCATAAAGATGATCATCTCCAATCTCGCCATAAAGAATATCATCTCCGTCTCCCCCCATCAAAATATCACTAGAGCTTGAACCCTTCAGTACATCGTCGCCAGCTTGTCCAAACAAGAACGTCCTTGATAAAGTTGCTGTAAGTGTATCATTTTGTGCGGTACCCATCACTTGCAAGTCTGCTTGCACAACAGTTTTCTCTAAATATATCTGAGGTAAGGCATTAAAATTTTTAATATATTCATTTATGCCACTCACACCATTGGCTTGTAACCAAGACAAATAACGTAGCAAATCCGCATGCATTTGCTTATTTTCTTCCATGCACAAATATGGAAAATAAGCACTTATTTTGTTTGTATTTAAACTCTTTTGCCCATCTACAGTTTGAATTTCAAAAAGGTGGCGAATTGATTTTAAGTTTGATCCTAAAGCCATTTGATTATAGTAAAGCTCAACCAGTTGCAAATAAATAATCTTTAATTCCGCAGCAGCTGTTGTATTTGGATTACTTCCACCCACACCAACAAACTTTTCACCCATCATAATCTCGATAAGACTCAATTTTTGAGCATCTATATTTGATCCACGGCTATTGGGATCGATTTTATTTGCCCCTGAAGTGAATAATAATATTTGTTCTACCAGTTTCATTCGCTCAGCAGTATTTTCAGACTTTTGAAACTGAATAAGTAGATTTTTTAAATGTCCAGTCTGATCTGACTGAAGAGCGCTTTGGAGAGAGGGTAGATTTCCAAAGCTTGCAACACTGGGCAAATCTTTGTTTTCCTCTAAAGGATCAACGAGATCACGCTCAACAGTATTATGCGTTTGACGCTGTACCCAGTATTCTGCAATTTGATGTTCACTGCCATCTGTCATGGTAAAAGTCGCTACATTTCCTAGTAGGGTACCCGAGGTAGTAAGTTTCCCCCAAGCACTATAGTTTAAATTAATCGAAACTACTCCTGCATCAGCCAACGAAATAAGCTCTCCACTTTCAGAAATGCCATTTCCGTTAACATCTTTCCAGACTAAAAGAGAACGAAAATCAATATCTCTAGCATCAATAAAACCGTCATTATTTGAGTCATACTCTTTAAGGGCTTCAAAACCATTGCTTGCTAACAGGCCATTTTTCAAATAGGTATGATCGCCGAAAAGTTCGTTTCCATTATCTATTTTTCCATTTTTGTTTCTGTCAAAGGCAAGCCAAGCTTCATCACCAGTAATCCAGTTCATCTTCTCCGCAAAGCCATTCTGATCTAGGTCAAAATAGGCACCATTTTCTAGATCACTAGGTAAAAAGCCATTACCTAAGAAATCAAAGACGAGTGGATCTCTTGACGGGGGACGAGCATTAAATGTATCATCAAAAGCTCTTTTTAGCCTATCTCCCCAATTATCTAGCAATTCATCAAGCTCATCTCCAATATTCAGATTGCCAGATACTAGCTTTTTCATAATATCATTATAAAAATCCAAATAATCTAAGCCTGCGCCTGTCATTAGATCACCCGTAATGTAAGTAGTATCCCAGAATTTGTCAAATAAGTCCGCTTGATTTCCAGCTAGATCAACAATATTGTAAGCAAGAGCTCCGGCTATAGGACTACACGTTAAGGCCCCGACTAATACTCCAGTAGCAGTTGGAATTATCCATTTTGATATAGCCCTTGTACCGGTCTCATAATCACCACGCGCAAAGGCATCATTTGCCACCGAAAATGCCTTCTGGCCTGTATAAATTAGAGCTGCAACAGTAAAGATTGCACCAGCTGCCCCCATGAGCCTGCCGCTACTTTGAATCAGCCCAGCTTTACTGGCTTCTTCTAGGAGTGCCAAGGCAGTAGTAATTTCATATGTGCCCAGATAGCTATAAGTCCAATTATTAAAATAATCAAATTGCTTCATCATGCTATACAGAGCTTGTTTTCGGTCATCGGCAATCCCATCGTAAAATTCAATCATCCTGTCTTCACGGGAAGAGAAGTAAGCCCTCATCTCTGAATCGCTGGCAGAATAATTCTTTAGCGAGTTGCTTGAAAATCCCTGACTTATTGTTGTTAGACCCTGATTAAAATAATTAATTAACCCATCAATATCTTTGGTAGAGGAATCTTGATTCTGATTTCCAGAATTATTAGAATTTGTTGTTGATCCATTATTACTATTTGTGGCGTTGTTTAGTACCTTAGCTATCTCATAGTTTTCAAAAATCTTTTCTTTTTGAGTAGGCGTATCTACGATACCAAATAAAGCTTTGACATTACCACTGGTCCAGAAAGGCAAATACTCTGCAACTGTGAAATGGTGAGGGTAGGCAGTAACAACTGGAGGTAAGGCTAAACTATTTTTAGTATAGTCAGGCATATCTAAAGCTAAAATATTCCCTTTACTATCAAAGTATAGTCGAGCACTGGAGATTGCATCAAATCCAGTTGTTCGTTTATAAAATTCTGCCTCTCTAAATCTTTCCCAGATACTATGTGAAATATCACTAGTAAGAAATGGGTACAATTTTTGCAATTCACTATCACTTAAATAAACTCTATCACCCACACTACCAATGGAATTATAACCTTCTGGAATAGTTACTGGAAACTGAGTAGCATATTTAGTATCTGTGAAGGAAAGTATCTCATTTATACCATTGCTATACACTTTAGCATTGCCGATATCAATAACAGACTGTGCATAAATACGATTAAAGCGGCTATAATCATCCAAACCTATTAGATCAGCTTTAGAAATTCCATTAATATGCGTAACAGCACTCGAAGACAATAATTGATTAATAAGACGTATAGGAGCTGTATCAAAATGCTCCAATTTCAATTCTTCCGTTGAATAAGGGGGTAACAAAAGTATTACATTACCTTGGGCATTAGTTTTTGCATAGTTATCAGAAATAACCTCTCGGAGAGCTAAATTATCGCCTAAACTTGTAGGTAAGCGTTGGCCAGTTTGATTGCTTCCATTAATAATAGTGTCATAATATGTCTCACTAACTGCCGCTTTTAAGGCAGCTAAGAATTCGCTATTGTTTAATATGCTATCCTCTATTCCACTAACAGAACTGAAAATGCCGGGGCGAGCTGCCATAATGGCATCAACGGTGTGTTCTAAATTATCCTGATCAATCAGACCCGAAAAAAAGATAGCCGAACTTCCCGATGATTTTCTAAAATCCATATTAGCAATTTGAAGATTTAGATCACGGGCAAACAGGGAAACTTGTTCATATGTGGGATTGGGATGGGCACTCGTCCATGATTTTATCCAAGTAATTATATTATTAATAGTGGTGTAAGAAGTTGTTTCAGCCATGTGCATTCTCCTTAATATTTTTACTAAGACTAAAAAATAAAGTTAATTCATCCATGAATAAGAAAACGGCAATTATCACACTAGGATAGGATTGTGCTTTTCCTAGCTATTACTATAGTGATTAAGTTTAAAACAGCGAAAACGCAGAACAAAAATCCCCCCCTAAAAAATACAATACCCCTATTGCTTAGATATACATGATGTCTATCAATTTACATGACTATTCTACAAGGGAACATACTAGATGGCAAGTATTTTATTTGTGAATTTGTGATATTTATCCACATTTTTTGAAATAAATGCACCACATTATCAGAAATAGAAATGTTTTTAACTGCTCCATTGTCTATTTTTGCCAAAAAATATTCTAGGCCGCAAAACTAGACCTAGAACATTCATCGTGATTTATCACTCTAGCCTAAACTCAATCCTGCCTTAAACTCTCTGCTTATTCTTGATTTTATTCCATCCCAAAAGCAAAAGTACCATCAAAGCAGCACCCAATACTATCGTAGTCAGTATACTCCCTTCCGGTCCAAACTCACCGCCATTGAGTAGTGGATTCGTGCCAGCAACCACTTCATTCTGAAGGATTGATGCTGTAGAAGTACCGCCACTGACAGAGAGACCAAAGATATTACCTTGAGATAGATTCCAGAAGCTGTGGCACGCACAGACTGTCCAAATATGTTGACTGTAAAGGGCTAAACAAGCAAAGAATACGGCTACCAATGCCAGATTAATTACCGCCAAGGGTGTTACTCCCGTATTCATTAAATGTAGGAAGGAAAAATAGAGCGAAGAGATAATCACAGCACCAACCCGAGAGAACTGTACTGCCAAACGTGGTAACATGTAACCTCGGGTCATTACTTCTTCTGCAGCGCCTTGAGGTATCCACATAAAGATATAGGCAGCAAATATAATGAGCTGTTCACTGGAGAGCCCCATCCCGGTCAGCCGTAGCTGTCCGGTTAAGAGTTGTAATAAATAGACCATTCCCATGAGCCCCACACCTAGGACAAGACCCATAAGATAGCTCTTAAGCACAACTACCTTTCCTGCGCCATTCTTAAGGGGAAAACCCAGGGTTGCCAACGAGCGCTTTTCAAAAGCTTTTACAATCAATATATAAATCCCAATGAGTATAATATAGCTAACACCCATGGCAATAATGAAACTGGGTGTTTGCATAAGTTCCGCCTGTACCTTGGCGGCTTCTTCCATAATAGAACTAGTATCTAGGGATGAGCTAGAAGGATTAGATAAAGAATCCATGAAGCTACCAGATAAAACAGCTGAAATTGTAGGGACAATAACCGCAATGGTTTGGGTGATAGTCAGGAGAAAAAAAGGCAGTATCAGCTGGAAAATTAATAGCGGAACCTTAGGCCAGGGCTTAGGGTTCTCATAAGAAAAAATCATCCGATTAGCCTTTGATAGTGGAGCCTCGGTTTGACTCATGTTCGACATAGGTGGTTCCCCCTCTGTATAAAGTAGTAATCAGCTCAAGCTAAGGCTTAAACTGATTACTACGCATTTCTTACAATATTATTGGCATGTATCTTTTAAACCGGCGGCTGGTAGTAATAGGCCGGGCCGTCTACAGGCAGTTCCAAATGCGACAGATATTTATCCAAGTCGCTCTGGGTAATCGCCTTAACCATAGCAAACAAGGAAGAGATTGAGGAAGCATCGTCAGAATACATATCCACAAAAGGAATGTCCACGGGCAAATCGGCTGACTCAGCCATCATCGCCTGAGCCTCCTCATAGCGAGCAATGATGTCTACCAGTCCATTCCCAACGGCCTGTTCAGCCGAATAAATTCTACCGTCAGCCAAGACCTTTATCTCCTCAACGGTCATCCCTCTACTCTCAGCCACGATATCCACAAATTGATTGTAGGTATCTTCCAAAACACTGGTGTAAATCTTCTTCTGTTCTTCGGTAAACTCTTCGAAGTAGCTACCCATGGCTTTATTAGCACCTACGCGGATGGTTGTGGCCTTAATTCCTTGCTTTTCCAAGAAGCCAGAAATATCAATTACCGTACCGGCAATTACGCCAATCGATCCTGTGATGCAGTTCCGGTTCATATAAATAGAATCGGCGGCAGCAGCCAGATAATAGCCTCCGGAAGCGGCAATCTGCGAACAGTAGGCAAAAATGGGTCTGCCGGTCGCCTCTTTATAATCCATAAGTGCTAAGTAAAGCTCATCGGTGGCATAGACTTCTCCACCGGGGCTGTTAATATAGAGCAAAATGGCCTGGTTATTGGCGTCTTCTGTTAAAGAAGCCACGGTATCCAGAAGGAATTGTTGATTATAAACATCGCCTTCTGAAAGTAGACTGCCGGGATTATAACTACTAGAGATTGTACCCTCTATGTGGAGCACCGCCACATAATCTTCATTCTCAATAGGTAAAGTGGCATTTGAAGAGGGCAGAAAAAATAGGACAGCTACAACAATAAAGGCAATGAAGCCAATAAAAATTACACCTACACCAATCAGCAGTGCAATAAGCCAAGCATAACTTTTCTTTTTCGGTGGCATTGGCGGGGGTGGTGGAGAAGGTGGAAGAGATGGATTTATCTGTGTCATGAGCAGACCTCCTGCATCTAAACTATGTGCCAATAAGCTATGGGCATTATCTCATATTTTTCTAACAGATGAAAGTAGCCCCCTTAGCATCTGATCTCTGTATTATTCCATGCCAAACCTTTGAAGCCACATTAGCCTCCACTATTACTGTTCTGCATACCAACCCAAAAATTTCAGGTAGGGCATCTCTAGTGACAACTGATATAGAGCCAGCAAGGCCTCTTCGCCTAAGGCTGGGCAGATAAAATCTAAAAAGAAGGCGTATTCCCAAGGTTTTCCCGGCAGAGGACGTGAGGAAATCGAGAATAGGTTTAACCCGCGGTCGGCAAAAATCTGTAGCGCTGCCACCAGGGCTCCGCTTTGATGGGGTAGATGCAGAATCGTGCTAATACGGTCAGCTTCTGGAGTAATTATCAAATCGCGGGTTACAGCAATAAAGCGAGTATGGTTTGAACTCTCATTGCATAGCTGTAAGGGAAGTATCTCCAGACCATTTGCTTTGGCAGCTGCCTCTGAAGCGATAGCGCCCTGGCTAAAATCTTTTTCGCTTTGGACTTGAGATGCAGCAAAGGCCGTATTGCCGGCGACGATGCTCTGCCACTTCTTTTCTGTAATCAAAGCTGAACATTGAGAAAGAGCTTGGGGGTGACTGACAATTTTTTTGATTTGCTCCAGTTTCGTTCCCGGAAGTACAGCTAACTTATGGGAAATAGCCAAAGAGATGGCCTTAACCACGTAGAGATCGGCACTTTGCAGAAGATTATATACATCGTCTACCGTTCCGGCGGTTGAGTTCTCCAGCGGCAATACCGCTGCATCTACGTCACCCCGTACCACGGCTTCCCAAGCTTCGGCAAAAGTGGTAGATGCTTGAAGCTGAGCTTCGGGAAAAAGGCCTTCTGCTGCCTGTTGCGAGTAGGAGCCCAAGGTTCCACCATAACTAACCTTCTTTATCTTCTCTAAGGTAGCCGGCGCATGACGCAACTTCTTACCTAAGTCAAAATGTCTATCCTCAGGCAGGAGCAGATCGTACTGCTTTTCCCGGGAAATACGCATAAGGGTACGTATAAAGGCTTCGGCTCGACTGCCTAGTTCCGCCTCCATCTGTCCCCGAACCGCTACCACAATTTCTTCTTCGCGGTTCTGATCGTAAACGGCTTTACCCGAATGACGCTTATTTTCGGCTACTTCAGCAGCCAAAGCCAAACGTTCCTGAAAGAGTTCCATCAGGCGCTGGTCTAAGGCCGTAATTTCTTGCCGTAACTGGGGTAAAGTCTTAGTAGCAGAAGTTGGAGCGGCAGTCATTTCTGTCCGAACCGGTAAATGCTGCTGTACTAACTCCTCAAGACCTACCAAATAACTTTGTAAGCCTAAACCGCAAATCTGTCCTTTACAAGCTGGCTGAATTACTGATAGGTGGCGAAACGCCTCACGCTCATGAATATTGGAGATATGTACTTCCATTACCGGTAAGCCACATAGGAGTAAAGCATCAAAAATAGCATAACTGTAATGAGTATAAGCTCCAGCATTGATTACAATCCCGTCGGCGTAACACATCGCTTCATGAATAGCGGTTACAATTTCACCTTCACTATTGGATTGAAAAAACCGGGCTTTCACACCTAGTTCTTCAGCCTTTTGACTGAAAGCCGCTTCTACATCGGCTAAAGTAAAGCTGCCGTAATGCTCTTTACTGCGCTTTCCCAGCATATTCAGGTTTGGACCATTTATCAGCAGAATTACCGGAAGGCCTGGCTCCTCCGTTACCGAAAGCTTGGGCAATTTATTAAGATGAGACTCTTTCATTAGCCTTCCTCCATTATGTCTAGTAGCGCCAAGGCCATAGCACTTTCAACAATGGGTACAGCCCGGGGAACAACACAGGGGTCATGGCGCCCCACTAAATTCAGTGTATCATTCTCCATGGTTTCAAGATTAATGGTTGGTTGGGATTTGGAGATGGAAGAGGTTGGTTTGAAAGCACAACGGGCAATGATCGGCATACCATTAGAAATGCCACCCTCAATACCGCCACCATTATTACTAGCCAAGCGAATGCCTTCCGGAGTAATACGGGGCGAATCATTGTTCTCTGAGCCCCGGAAATCTTTAACCGCAAAACCACGGCCAAACTCCACACCTTTAACGGCTGGAATACCGAAAAACAAGGAGGCCAGTTTACTTTCAATGTTATCAAAGAGGGGGCGTCCCAGTCCGGCTGGAAAACCCGTCGCCATAACTTCTACTACACCACCTACGGAATCTAAGTCCATTCTGGCAGTTTCGATCAACTGGATCATTTTTTCCCCTTGGCTATCATCTAAGACGGGTAAAATTTTTTCAGCCACCGAGTCAGGCAAATGAAGCGGATCATAGGGCGTATCTAAAATACCGGCAATCTCATATATGTGTCCCCGTATCAAGATGCCACGCTGTTTTAAAATTTCCAGACACACACCACCGGCAAAGGTAAAGGGTGCCATAACGCGAGCGGAGAAATGTCCGCCTCCCCGGGGATCATTAGCACCGTTATAGCGAGCCATGCCGGTTAAATCCGCATGCCCCGGCCGAGGTTTTTTGACCAATTCTGCATAGTCTTGAGAACGGGTGTCGGTATTGGGAATAATGGCACACAAAGGCGTCCCAGTGGTTTTACCTTGGTAAAAGCCGCTTTGAATGGTAAAGATATCTTTTTCATCGCGCTTAGTAGACCAGGGTGTTCGCCCCGGAGCCCGGCGCTTGACGTGTTCTTTAATTGCTTCCAGATCCAAGGGTACACCCGCCGGCAAACCATCAATGACAATGCCGACGCCTTTCCCATGGGATTCTCCAAATAGGCTTATCTTAACTTTAGTTCCCCACATTGAGCTCATGGGCACTTCCTCCTACTGCTTTAAAATCGTCAAAAAAACGGGGATAGGACTTATCCACCGACCGATAGGCGGATATTTCTACCGGTGCTGTAGCTCTGGTGGCAGCTACGGCAGCCGCCATTACCAGACGATGGTCATAATACGAGTTTACGTTTCCGCCTTGAAAAATAGCCGCATTCTCAGCCGCAGCTTTTCCCCAGATAAGTAAGCCATCTTCGGTTTCTTGATTTTGGATACCCAAATTCGTCAAGAGCTCTGCAACAGCGGCTAAACGGTCCGATTCTTTTAATCGCAATCGTTCAGCTTTAACAAAGCGGGACAGACAAGGCGTAGCTCCGGCCGCCACTGCCAGAATCGGAGCCAAATCTGGGCACTGAGATAAATCCAAGTCCACCGTCTCAGTAAGGTCGTAGCTTGCCCTTTGCCCACCGGCTTTTAGTTGTTCTAAGAATCCAACAATAGCTTGATCCCCTTGAAGGGAGTTAGCCGGTAGCCCTTCTACCGTCACCTGACTGCCTAAATAATTAGCTACCAGCCAGAAGGCGGCTTGGGAGTAATCTGTCTCAGAATGGTATGGGCGATTACGCTGATAATGCTGTCCGCCGTTCACTCTATAGCCTTTGGAAGTCCGCTCTACCTGAATGCCGAATTCAGCCATCACCGCCCGAGTGATCTCTACGTAGGGTTCAGACTCCAAGGCCGTACTGAGATGTATCTCTGAATCACCCTCTAAAAGCGGCAACGCCATTAGTAACCCACTAATATATTGGGAGCTAATATGCCCCGGTACGGTAAAGGTACCGGGATTTAGATGTCCCGAAAGCTTCAAGGGCAGATAGAGCCCCTCCTCCGGAAAGGTCAAAGTTAAAGGTTGCTGGGCAAAAATCTGCCGATACTCGCCTAAGGGTCTATAAGGCAGACGCCGCTCCCCGGTTAAGGTTGCAGAAACCCCCATGGCAGCCACCAAAGGAATCATAAAGCGTAGCGTAGAGCCTGAGTCATGACAAGCGAGAATTAACGGGTCTTGGGAAGGCGAAAGCAGCTTAAGCAGACAGGCCTGAGTAACCAAAATGTCATTGGATAATGCATCTGTTCCTAGATCTGCTAAACTGATATCTCCCGCCAAGGCGGCGCAAATCAAACTCCGATGTAAAAAACTCTTTGAAAGCGGTGGGGTTACCTTACCTTGTAGATATCCCGGCTGTACTTTTATCCCTAGATCCTGCATATCCATCCTCATTCCTTATGTCTGAGCTGATTTTAGTTGGCTAAAGCAGCCACTAATTGTGTTTTCACTTCTTCTGGGTGCATGGGAACAGGTATGGCTTCTCCGATACTTTTTAGCAGCACATAATAAATTTTCCCAGACAGTTTTTTCTTATCTGACAACATAGCCGCAAATAGTTCTTCCGGAGCTAGATCTGTAGCTGTAGGCAATTGGTAGCGCTTAAGCACCTCCAAAATCCGTTCCGTGGTTTTGGGCGGAGTGATACCCATAGCCTCGCCAATTTTAGAGGCATAGACCATACCGATAGCCACCGCTTCACCGTGACTGGTGCTACTAAAGCCGGTAACTTTCTCAATACCATGTCCTAAAGTATGACCAAAATTCAGGATCATTCTTTCGCCGGTATCAAATTCATCATTTTGAACTACTGTGGTCTTAATCCGAACGCAGCGTTCCAAAATCCATTCTAGGTCGTAGGTGCCCTTTTCAATGGCTTCAAAAAGTAGTGGATCACGAATGCAGCCATATTTGATCACCTCGGCCATGCCCTCGGCCATCCGGGCTCGGGATAAACTGGATAAGACTGCCGGATCAATCAGCACCGCCTTGGGTTGATAAAAAGCACCCACGAGATTCTTGCCATAGGGCAAATCAATCCCGGTTTTGCCTCCAATAGAGGAATCTACTTGAGCCAATAAGGTAGTAGGCACCTGAATCAAAGGGCAGCCCCGCAGATAGGAAGCCGCCGCATAACCGGTCAAATCACCAACTACACCGCCGCCCAAGGCGATAATGAGATCTGTTCGGGTAATTCCTGCTCCATGAAACTGCTCATAGAGAAGAAATAAAAGCTCTTGGGATTTCGAAGATTCTCCCGCCGGGATCGTACAACTGGCGATCTGAAAACCGGCTTTTTTCAAGGAAGTAACAGCAGTCTCCAAGTAAAGTTCAGCTACGTTTTGGTCGGTAACTACAAAAGCTTTACGCCCTTTCACTACACTAGCCGCTAAATCTCCCAACCGAGCCAGTTCCCCGGTACGAATTAAAATAGGATAGTTTCCAGTATTGGTATTAGCCATAATCTCCGGCATAGTAAATTCCTCCTGTTTCCTATTCATAGGATCTGTGATCCCAGTTAGAGTGTGCGACCTACGGCCTCTGCCACAGGACGCAAACGTTTCATAACTTCGGTAAATTCCTCCGGTGGCAGGGATTGTTGCCCGTCAGAAAGTGCATGTTTAGGGTCATTATGGACTTCGATAATCAGCCCGTCAGCTCCGGAAGCAATAGCCGCCTTGGCTAAAGGTTCAACCAGCCAAGCAATGCCCCCAGCATGGGAAGGGTCAACCACAACCGGCAGGTGGGTTTTGGCTTTCAAAATGGGAACTGCACTAATATCCAGTGTGTTTCTTGTGGCTGTCTCAAAGGTGCGAATACCACGTTCGCAGAGGATGACATTGGTGTTTCCGCCGGACATAATATATTCAGCCGACATCAAAAGTTCTTCAATGGAGTTGGAAAAGCCACGTTTCAGCAGTACCGGCAGCTTAACCCTACCTAATTCTTTAAGCAACTCAAAGTTCTGCATATTTCTGGCTCCTACCTGAATTACATCTACAAACTCCAAAAATAATTCTAACTGGGACGGATTGGTGATCTCGGATACCACCGGCAGCCCTGTCTGTTGACGGGCTCTTTTTAGGTACATTAATCCTTCAGCCTTTAAGCCCTGAAACGCATAGGGTGAAGTTCTCGGCTTAAAAGCTCCACCTCGCAAAAGCGAAGCTCCCGAAGCTTTAACAGACTCGGCAATGCCGGTTAGCTGGGCTTCCGACTCTACGGAGCAGGGCCCGGCGCAAACGACAATTTTGTCTCCGCCTACCGCCACATCACCAATCCGAACAATGGTGTTATCGGGATGGAACTTACGATTGGCACGTTTATAGGGTTCTTGTACCTTCATCACCCGATCCACTTCATCCAACATCTCCACTGCTTCAATCTCAATAGCTCCGGTATCGCCTACCAGACCTAGAATCGTGGTAGAAGAACCATAAATCGGGTTCGTTTGCACTCCGTATGACTCATGAAGAAAGCGGCAAAGCTCCTCAACTTTTTCTTTAGAAACATTAGGTTTTAATACTAAAATCATCTTTTTTACCATTCCTTATCTTAATAAATTACATCTATTCTCAGTGTTTTAGGTATAAAAACTTCAAGGTTCGCTTCTACGAATCATAACCCAAAGCCTTTACAACTTCACTTACTACAGCTTTTAAAGGTAAGTCAGTGCTTACCGATATATCGCACTGCTGCCGGTAGATTGGCAGCCGTTTTTCATAAAGTTCTTGCATCTTCTGGCGCCTGGTTTCTAAGGGCTCGGTTTGGTTCCCCACCAGTGGACGTGAATTGCCCTGATTAATCCGTTGCCACAAGCAAGAAAAAGGAGCGTCCAAATAGACTACTAAGGCATTTTCTCTGGCCAGAAGTGCTTGTACTTCTTTTTGAACAATTGCACCACCGCCAAGGGAGATAAGAGCAGAGCCTTCTCTTTTCAGCAGTTCTGCCAGCAGCTGGGCTTCCTTTTGGCGGAAAAAAGCTTCCCCTTCTTGGGCAAAAATCTCAGAAACTTTTCGACCCAAGTGCTGTTCGATCGCCTGATCCAAATCCCATACCGGCAAGTTCAATTCTTGGGCAACCGCTTGGGAAAGGGTGGTTTTACCTGCGCCCATAAATCCAGTAAAAACATACTTTACCGGAAAGCGCCGGAGCAACTCCTGAGCTAAATCGGCTAGTATCACTGATTCTTGTTCAGGTGACAAGGTTAATCCTGGGTTCCAAATTTTCTGGGCCGCTAAGGCCTGGGCAAAAAGCATACCTAAACCGCCCTTGGCTTTAGCCCCGGCTTTCTTGCCCCTAAGCACCAATGATGTTGCCACCGGATTATAAATAGTGTCAAAAATCTCTTGTCCTGCTGCCAGCCAACTTTCATCTACCGGTAACCGCCCATAGTTTGGCCACATCCCCACCGGTGTACCATTAATAATCACATTCGGCAGAGACTCTTCTTGACTACGCGGCTGTGAATCCGTCAGCAGACGAAGGGTAACTTTGGGGAATAAGGGTTCCAGCTTAGCCTTGAGCCTCTGGGCTTCGGCCTGGTTTCTTGCCATCAAGAGTAGTTCTTTTGCCCCTTGATCGAGAGCATACCGGGCAATCATATGTGCGACTCCGCCTACCCCCAGAAGTAAAACAACCTTATCTCGGAATTCAATGTTTTCCTTAGAAAATCCGACCAGATCCGTATTATAGCCCTGCCCCTGAAAGACCGTATTCACGGCACCGCAAAGCTCTGCCGAAGCTGTAAGACTCTGAAGATAGGGCATAATAGCTAATTTATGGGGAATGGTGCAATTAAACCCGTCCAAGTCTTTTAGAAGACGCGGTATTTCTGCATCCATCTTTTCCGGCGGAACTTCGTAAAGCTTGTATTCCCCAGCCAAACCGGCGGCTTCCATAATCCGCTGATGAATGTAAGGCGACAGACTATGTCCTAAAGGGTAACCGATTAGGCCAAACTTCTTACTCACACTCATAACCAGCCTCCTTAAGCAAACGATACGCCGCCTCAGCTTGGGAACCATCTTGAATTACCAGCAGTAGCTGACCGCCTTCATAGGCTCGGAAATTACGAATGTTCATATTGCGAATGTTAATAGCATTGTCACTGAGCAGTGCTGTAATCACGGCTAAGGCTCCCGGTTTATCTTCCAAATAAACAGTTATAGAAGCTGCCGCTTCTAAAGCACCCCGTCCGCCAGGAGGCAGGCGGTTACGGAAGAATGCCCCCCCAGAAAAATAATCTTCCAGGATTTTTTGATTTTGATCCACCAAGGCATGACGCACCCGTACCAAGTGTTCCATATATTCATCCAGCACAGGGATCAAGAAGGGGGCTGACTCTTTGCAAATTCCAGTCCAAAGTCCAGGGTCTGCCGAGGCAATTCTGGTAATGTCCCGAAAACCACCTGCCGCCATTCGGGTTAACTGTTCATCATTCATTCCCGCCGCAGTCAACGACAGACCCGAGGCAGCTAAATGAGGTAAGTGAGAGATAACCGCCACCCGCCGGTCATGTTCCTCCGGCGTCATATATTCGGGGCTGGCACCAATGCTACGAATCAAAGCTTCAAAACGCTTCAAGAGGTTGGCAGGAACTTGACAAGAATCCCCTAAGCAAAGTACATACATGGCATTTTCAAAAAGGCTATCCCTAGAGCAGGCATATCCCCGCCGCTCTGAACCGGCCATGGGATGTCCGCCGATAAAATTTGGCAGATCAACTGTCTCCATTACCGGGGTCTTTACCGAAGATACATCGGTGATAATCGAGATATTTTGCCGTCGGAGCTCAGGTAAATAGCTTTGAATTACCTCGATAGGAGTACAAAGAATTAACACATCACAACCACGAAATAGACTAAGCCCTTCTTCAGGAACTGCGAAAGCGTCAATAACCCCTTCTGCTATAGCCGCGTCACCGGCCGCTTGATCTTTATCCATAGCTACCAGAGAAGGAATATGGGCTTTAAAACGCAACGCTTTAGCCAAGGAGCCGCCTAAAAGACCAAGGCCTAAGATACCAACACGTTGGAATAAGGGAGCATTTTCTTTAGGGGTATGTTCCTTTTCTGCTTTTATCACAGCCATCCTCCTCTACTGTTTTATCATTAATTATACATCCAGAGGCTACGAAGAAATAGCCTTAAAGACGCATCTTAGACTTTAAAACGCTCATCATAGACTCGCTTAATTTTTCCTTCTGAACGGGGAAGACTTCGGGGTTCACAAAGACTGATTTTAGCATGTACCCCCGTAACTGAAGCAATGTCTGCTGCTAGGCGCTTTTCGATAGTCTCAATTTCTTTTATTGAATCTGAAAAAAAGGCACTGGTCATTTCAACCTGTACTGTCATCCGATCCAAATTATTAATGCGGTCAACTTTGATTAGATAGTGAGGCTCTACTTCACTATAGGTAAGCATAACCGCCTCGATCTGGGTGGGGAAGACATTAACCCCACGGATAATAAGCATATCATCGGCTCGCCCGGTGACTTTCTCCATTCGCGGAGTGGTTCTGCCGCAAGCACATGTATCATAATATATTCTGGTCAAATCGTGAGTATTATATCGAAGCAGCGGCGTCCCTTCCTTCGTAACAGAAGAAAAGACCAATTCGCCTAACTCACCTTCGCCCAGAGGCTTCTGGGTTTCCGGGTCAACGATTTCGGGAATAAAGTGATCGGTTTCCAGATGAATCAAATCAGAATGGTCACAGCTACATCCCACACCCGGTCCGCAGATTTCGGACAAACCATAAATATCAAAGGCTCTTAGCCCAGTCTTCTCTTCAATCTGATCCCGCATCTCAAGAGTCCATGGTTCAGCACCAAAGATGCCGGTCTTGAGGTTCAGTTCACTTTTATCCATGCCCATGGCTTCCATTTCCCCTGCCAGATGTAACATGTAGGAAGGTGTGCACATAATTACGGAAGGCTGCCATTCACGTAAAATTTGAATCTGACGTGCGGTATTTCCGCCCGAAACCGGAATGGCGGTGGCTCCTAAGGGATCACAAGCGTAGTGAGGCCCCAACCCACCGGTAAACAACCCATATCCATAAGCAATATGAACTAAATCCCCAGGCAAAACGCCGGCTCTAGCCATAGAACGACAAAGACATTCTGTCCATAGATCAATGTCATTTTTAGTATAACCCACTACTTTCATACGACCGGTAGTACCGGAAGAAGCATGAAAGCGCTTAATCTCTTCTCGGGGAACAGCCAATGTGCCAAAAGGATAGTTATCCCTAAAATCGTATTTGTCAGTAAAGGGAAGCTTATATAGATCATCCATTCCCTTAATATCACCGGGGGTAATGCCCTTTGCCTTCATCTTAGCTCGATAATAAGGCACGTTTTCATACATGTAAGCAACACAAGAAACCAAGCGTTCACTCTGTAAGTTCCGTCTGGCTTCCGGCGCCATACACTCTGCTTCCGGATTCCAAATATAGGTTTTAATCTCTCTTCTGGCCATAACTATTCCTCCCGTTTATCATAAGCTATATTGATTTCTATTAAGGATATAACGCAAAAACCGCCCCGTCGCCATGCCAAATACACAGCGACGGGGCGGAATATACCGCGGTACCACCCATCTTCGACAGAAATACTGTCCTCTATCCAGTACGGAAGACTACTGCCTTCTTATACCTCGCTCCTATAACGGGGAGTCTTCCGGAATACCCTACTCTACTATATTTTCAGGTATTCTGCTCAGGAGGGAACTTCACTTCGGCTTTCATCAACGGGTAGACTCTCAATCTTTCTGATCTACCTTCCCTGTGTTGGAAATGACCGGCTACTCTTCTCCGTCATTGCAATTCAATCATCTAAGCTTGTCAAAAGGTAAATTTTACCTGTAGTCATTATGCTGGGGCTTAAGGGAAATGTCAAGGGATGGGGGGGAGAATTCCTTAATTCTGAGCCGCAATTAAAGGCTATTGGCAGAGGCGGGAAACTCAGCCCCTTTCCGCAGCTCTCCAGGGGATTTTCCGGTAATCCGACGAAACTGTCGATTGAAGTAGGCTGGATTAATAAAACCAACCTGTTCCCCGATTTTTTTTATGGGGAGATCTGTATTTGCCAGCAACTGCTTAGCCCTCTCAATCCGAATAGACAGGAGCAGTTGAAGGGGAGTTAATCCGTATTGCTTTTTCACCGACCGGATAATATGCCCACGATGGAAAGAAAACTGCTGTTCCAAAACTTCAAGGGAAAACTCATCCTGATAATTCTCGTACAAGTAGTGCCAAACTTGCTCCGCTAACTGGGGAGCGGCCTTTTTGGGTTGATGACATAATAGGCTAATAATAGACAAAAAAGTTCGTTGGCACTGAAGTTCCGACACGGCCCCATCGACATGGCGCCGGCTGCCATGAAAATAATTAATTTCTAAAGAACAGAGGGCTTTACAGTATTTTTCCATAGCCGTATAGGCCAGGCCATGGAGCTGACCGCTTTGTTCCAGCGTTAAATAGAAGGGTGCTTTTTTGTAGAAGCGGTTAGGGCTACTGGTAAAGACCTCTCCTTTTGGGGGGTGATTACTTCTTTCGTACTCACCAATGGTATAAAAGTGTAGCCAATAGAAAAAAGCACTGTCCTCACAGCAGCGTTGCCCTCTGTGCACGGTTCCCGGGGGTAAAAGCAGGTAGTCTCCGGGCTTTAAGGTATGCTGACGCCCGGACTCCTCCATAAAGAGTTGCCCTTCGGTTACAAAAAGTAAATCAAAGGCCTCTGAAATCTGCCGTTTTTGGTGTAAATCGCCCTGACGGTAACGAGCAGAACCGGCCACAATAAAGTGGGGAAGGGGCGGGCAAGTAAAGTTAAAGTATAACATTGTAACCTCAGTTCAGTTAATTTTGTACTACTACCCTCGCAGAAAAGCCTTTCAAACAGGCACAAGCTAGCTAATTCTCTCAAAGTCTTCGCATCACATATCAATATTGTACTATACATTAAGTTATTTTTGTGCAACAAATTGGCAATTCTGTATCTTCAAAAAAGTAGCACCGCGGATTATTCTGACAAAAGATAAGGCCTATGTATTTAGAAAAAGCTTAGTTAAAGTTAAAACTGATCAGGAGGAATTTTATGTACAACAAATTAAAGATGCTTGACATTAAGAATATAGCACCGGAAGGCTGGCTTTTGGATCAATTGGAGATTCAGAGCCAAGGCCTAAGCAAAAAATTATTTTACGCCTGGGATTCAACTGGCTCTTATAGTGGTTGGCTTGGAGGCACCGGCGAAGATTGGGAGCGCGGCCCTTACTATATCGACGGACTTTTGCCTTTGGCTCACTATACCAACGATCAAGAGCTTTTAGGTATTTGTCATCAATTTTTGGACTGGACGCTAAAGAGTCAGGATGAAGCCGGCAATTTTGGCCCTGGCAGCAGCAAAAGTGACTGGTGGTCTCGGGTTGTTATGTTAAAGGCCTTAATTCAGTATTATGAGATCTCAAAGCAAAGCCGGATAATAACCTTTATCAGCCGCTATTTTACTTACATGGATCAGAATTTACTCAAGAATCCTATCGTTCAGTGGGGCTCCGCCAGAACCGCTGATTTGCTCTACTGCATTTTCTGGCTGGAAGACAGACAACCTCTAGCTTGTAAAGATAGTTTAATTGAGAAAATTCTCAGCCAGTCTTTGGACTGGTGTGATTTTCAAGTTAACTTCCCCTTTACTCGCCCTACCGCTTACTACTACGATTGGGCCGAGCTCTATAAGGAAAAAACTGACCGCATTCCTTCTCTTATGCAATACCACGCTACTCATATTGTTAACGTAGCTATGGGGCTGAAATTCCCAGCTATGCTCTATACCCTAACCGGTGAAAAGGCCTATTCTTCTGTCCTCAAAGAAGGCATAAAGAATTTAACCAAATATCATGGCGTAGCTAGCGGTGTCTTTAATGGTGACGAACATCTCAGCGGCGCCAACCCTACCCAAGGAGCCGAGCTTTGCTCTGTAGTAGAGTATATGTTCAGTATGGAACTGGCTTTGGAGAGCTTCGGCGAGAGTTATTATGCCGATCTATTGGAAAAAGTCGCCTACAACGCTTTACCGGCTACAATTACCGAAGATTTTATGGCTCACCAGTATCTTCAACAAATAAACCAAGTGGAGGCCAGCACCAAAAAGCGTAACTGGTACAACAATAAAGAGGATGCCAATACCTTTGGTTTAGAACCTCACTTTGGGTGCTGTACAGCCAACATGCACCAAGGCTGGCCCAAGCTAGTCAGAAGCCTCTGGTATACCGATGACCAAGAAAATTTGCATAAGATGACCTACGCTCCCTGCCGAGTAACTACTACCATTGCCGGTAAAAGTGTTAGTCTGCGGGAAAAAACTGAATATCCTTTCCGCGAAACCGTCAGCATTTATGTAGAAGAGGCCGATCAGGAGTTTACCATGTTTTTGCGTATTCCCGGTTGGTGCACAGAGCCGCAAATTACATTTAATGGTGAAGTGCAGAATTTGCCTGTTAAAGCTGGTAAAGTTGCTTTAAAACAGCATTTCAAGACAGGTGATGTAGTAGAGTTAACCTTCCCCATGACCATTCGTTTAGAGCGTTGGTACAATCAAAGTGCCGCCATTTTGCGAGGCCCTCTGCTCTTCTCTCTCGCCCTTAATGAGGATTGGCATATTACCAAGACTGTAGGCGGTATTAATGATTATGATGTCACTACCACCTCGGATTGGAATCTGGCTCTTACCCAAGCAATGCCCAGCCAAGTAAAAGAAGAACCTTTAGGAAAGGTTCCCTTTTCTCGCCAGACTCCAGCCGTACGCCTCACTATGCCAGCTACCGTATTGCCCAACTGGAAAAGAACCGAAAACGGCGGAAACACGGAAGAAATCCCTGCCAGTCCGGTTAAGGGTAGTAATCAAGTTGTCGAAGCAGAGTTGATTCCTTTCGGTTGCACCAAACTACGTATCGGGCAATTCCCCACTACTTTTTCCGAAGAAATGGAATGATATCCAGAAGTAAGTAAATAACCACTAAACGCCGACTCGCCGCAAAGGGCAGGTCGGCGTTTATTTATCTCCCAAGTGCTTGATGGCAACGCTACTCCGATACCGCCAAAGTTTTATTTTCTTGACGATTACGAAAATAATCGTAGGATAGCTTGTCAATTTCTGTACTATTCATTAGGTACGCTCTGCCTTCCGTAAAGCTCTGTCCTTGAAAACTTACCGAAAAGGCTGCCGCTAAAGCTATATCAGCGGCATTATCCCATTCATAGCCGCTATTGTAATACGTAACGAAAGGTATCAGCTCTCCTTCTCCTTCAAAAAAGAACCGAAATGCTTCCTCTTCACCGCCAAAACCTACTAGCAAAACAGATTCAGCCTTAAACTCCGGATGGCTCTGCTGGTAATCTAATAGATCTTTACCTATTTTCACCGCCAATTCATCGGAACCGGTAAAAATAACATCAAGCTCTGCCATAGTTTCTTCATCGGCCTGCTCTAACCATTTTTGCCATTTCGCTTCAGCCGTAGTGACTCTACCTACCTCACCACTTAGGGCTAGAGGTACAAACAATTTAGTGGCTGTAGCCGCAGCTGCTTCTGAGTACGTCCAACCACCGCAGCTTAAAGCCTCGTAATTCTGCTGCTTTTCATACTCTTCCCAGACAGAGGTTCTCGCCGCAGAAAAAATCTTGTTATCCAAAGCTGTATCGGCAGAAAAATCTAAATAAGTAACGCTTTCCTTTGCAGCCAGTTCTTGAGCAAAATGCAAAACAACATATTCTCCAGCCCATTGCCCAACTTGCTGCCAATCCAAGGTCAGTCGGGTGGTATCCATGTCTTCTCCCACCCATTCGCCATAGTATAAAATCTTTGTACCTTGGCTGGATAGCTCATTAATCAAAGGTTCGAACTTACTCATCTCGCCTAAAGGCCAAAGGAGTAACACATCTGCAGACCATAGGTCTATATTTTCAAGCACTTTGCCCTGCTCGTCTACACTCTTACTCAGAAAAATTTGCGTTTCAAAGGAATACTCCGCCGCAGTTTCCGACTCAGCTAAGAAAGCCCTCAGCCCCTCTTCTATCCCCTCTGCCTCCGGCACAAGAAAAGCAATCTTGGTCAGACCATCTTCCGAAGGGAGCGACCGGGAGGAGGCCGAGGAGGCAGTAACTCCCGGCAAGGAGGCTGATTCCTCCACTCTACTACAGGCACTTTGAGTTAATGCCAATACACCTACTAAAAGCATTAGCGTAAATTTACGACTTGAAAAAAAGTTCATGTTATATCCTTCTGCTTGTCCACATGTTATATCCTTCTGCTTGTCCAATATAATAAAGTACTCCCTATTATATCACGCTAAATCTCTAACCGGACAGGGATCTCGTGGCTAATCCACAAGTCATTCGGCCTAACTTCACAGGCTAAAGCTACTATCTGAACCCCACCCTTGGCGGCCAACTGTAAAGACTTAGCAAAGTCTGGGTCGCGCTCTAGATGGGGCGTAAAATAGCGGCAATTATTCATTTGAACTACAAATAGTGCATAGGCATCATAGCCCTGGGCAACAGCCGCAAGCAGTTCATCCATATGCCTGGCGCCTCTGGGAGTGGGTGCATCTGGGAACAGAGCGACCTGCTCATCTTCCAACGTAACGCCCTTAACTTCTACCCAGAATCTCTTTCCATTACCTGCTTCACCATAAAAGTCGAAACGAGAATGCGCAAAGACTTTTTCGGCCTTGAGCTCTTGGATGTCTGCTATAAGTTTCCCTTCCAAAAGCCAAGGCTGTACGACTTTGTTCGGAGCCTGACTATCTATGTTTACTAACCGGCCTTGCTTCTCTACCGTTACTAGGTCAAAGGCCGTCCGCCGCTGCGTACTATCAGCCTTTTCCAACCAAACAGCGGTACCGGGCAGCAATAATTCACGGCAACGGCCGGTATTCTTCACATGTACGGTTTCTATCCGGCCGTCAATTTCAACCTCAGCAATAAAACGATTGGGTCGGCGCAGAAAAATCCCTTCATGAATATTTTTATAAAGTGCCACTGCTATACCCTTATTTCTTATCTGAACCGGTTATCAGAGCATCGACTTCGCGATAAATCGGCGTCACCACTCTAAAAGACAGCACAAGGCCCAAGAGTATACATCCAATTCCGGCTAAAATAAACAGACCCAAGACCAGCCTTAGCGGCTCAACTTGAGAAAAATCGCCTTCTTTCCAGAAATTAGGCCACATCATCCAAATCAAAGCCACACCGGCGAAGCCATCTAGAGAGGCACTTCTAGTCCAGCGCTTTTGGAGGGTTTGCAGAAAATAAACCCGGCCGGGATGATCTGGCTTAGGATAGCTTCCCTTGTCCTTTTCCCGTTGTAAAATCGACCAACTATAACTGCGATCCACTACTTTGGCGTCCGCAAGCTCAAGATACGTAACCTCTTCCTCGGAATCTTCTTTGAGATATTTCGCCTCCGGGTCTATAATCACTAGTTTATAGCTATATTGATTGGGAGGCACTTCTGCAAATACATAAGAAAAGATCTTTTTTTCAACAACGCCCCAACCCTGGTCTGCCATTTTATTAAGCCAGGCCTCTTCCTTTTTAGGACTTAAAAAAAACTTAAAAACTTTTTTCTTCATGAGTAACCTCTATTCTGTCACTACTGTTTTTCCCATGATATCAAACTTGTAGAGAAAAACAACTAGTAAATGCCAGCTACTTTGGTGAAGATTCAACCCCCAAAGGAAAAGAAGTCGCTAAGCATCTTATTTCCACCTTGTCATAAGCCTAATTAAAGTACAAATTGATGTTACAACCTATTCTCTCAAACCTCTAAGTCTAAAAATATATCCCTAATACTTGGCCAATTACCGGCTTACGTATCAGGGATATCCTATTTGTTCAGTCTTGTCTTAGATCAGTTAGGCTAGGAACTACTTCATCAGATTAATCATCTAAGCGATTTATCCCAGAAACACCATTCTTGGATAGATCTGGCTTAACCCAGGTATTACTGGCTTCGGTAAGAGCGGCGGTCTGCTCTTGGTTACGGCCTTCATTATCGGCAACCACCGGTGTGGGTTGCTGAGATAAAAACATTATTCCGACACCAATTAGTAAAAAAGCGATAGCAAGCATTAGCGGCCAAATTTTCATCTTCTTCATGTCATTCTCCCAACTGTTACTCTGTAAATCTTCTGCGCCTACCAATTGCATATATATCAAAGAAACTCATCACAAATTGAGTATAGCAAAACTTTTTCTATGATAACCAGTTATTTTTTAAGTTTGTGTTACAAACTGACTAATCATTTATTACAAAAGCTTTTAAACCTGCAGTGAAAGCTCCCTACCCGTAGCCGTATATTGTCGGCAGGTAATACCTGCTGCTTCCAGCATTCTACGAGCTGCCACGAACAAATCATCACCGGCATACTTATCAGATAGATAAACAATTTCTTTAATGCCCTTTTGCACCATGGCTTTAGTACATTCAGCGCAGGGAAACAGGGTAGTATAAACGGTACTTCCCCGCAAATCACTATGCCCACTATTTAAAATAGCGTTCATCTCGGCATGACAAACATAGAGATACTTGGTTTCCAATGGATGGCCTTCTCTTTCCCAAGGAAATTCATCATCAGAACAGCCGCTAGGCATGCCATTGTACCCTACGGTTAATATACGCTTCTCAGCACTGACAATACACGCACCCACTTGGGTTCCCGGGTCCTTACTTCGATGGGCAGAAAGCAGAGCAATGCCCATAAAATATTCATCCCAACTAATGTAGTCCATTCTCTTCATATATGACTCCTACCTCTTACTCTCCATAATTCTTATCGGTTGTCCATTATACTTTTATGATAGCAAAAACTAATTGGCTTGCATAGGATAACAGAGCTCGAAACGAAGATCATTGGAAACAAGCTTGTTTAGAATTAAAAATATTTTAGCTCAGGCCAACTATTGCATATTGTTACAGTTTTTTCTTGTCCGGTTTGCTAGAATGGTAAATAGAATTTTCGATAGGAGAACTAATTTATGAGTCTTACGCAAACTCCCCGGGGTGAACGTTTACATATTGCCATTTTAGGTAAAAGGAACGCCGGGAAATCTAGCTTGATGAATGCCCTTTGTCAACAACCTGCCGCCATTGTTTCACCGGTGGCAGGAACTACCACTGATCCGGTTTTTAAAGCCATGGAACTACTGCCTTTAGGCCCGGTTATGCTGATTGATACTCCCGGTCTAGATGACGAAGGTGAATTGGGGGCTAAGCGCATCGCCGGCAGTCAGAAAATTCTTGAGAAAACCGATATAGCCATTTTAGCGGTAGAAAGCACTTCGCCCATGTCGGAGTTTGATATTCGTTTATTACAGCAGGTTAAAGAGCGTAAACTGCCTGTGATTATTGTCTTGACCAAGAGCGATCTTTTGCCGTCTTCAGAACTGGCTACAGAAAAGGCTTTAGAAGTTGAGCAGGAATTTTCAGTCCCTACCCTACTCTTATCTGCCCATAATAAGTCAGAGGTTAACTCTTTACGCGAAGCTTTGGGAAATCTACTACCTACTGAGCAGAAGGAAAGTTTTTTGATTCGCGATGCATTAAAACCAGGTGATGTTGTGGTTTTGGTCACACCAATAGACAAAGCCGCCCCTAAGGGCAGATTAATTCTTCCCCAACAACAAATTATTCGTGACGTCTTAGAGGCTGGAGCTATGCCCATTGTAGCTCGTGAAAGCGAACTTTCCCAGGCTTTTTCGGCCTTGAAACAGCCTCCCGCTTTAGTAATTACTGACTCGCAAGTCTTTAAGGAAGTAGCCGACCTTACACCAGCCCATATCCCTCTTACTTCTTTTTCTATTCTCTTTGCACGTTACAAAGGTGATTTGAGATTGTTTATGGAGGGAGCCAAAGAATTGGATCAGTTGCCCTCCGGAGCTCGTATTCTGATTGCTGAGGGTTGCACCCATCATCGCCAATGCGAGGATATTGGCACATTCAAACTGCCTACTTGGATAAAGAACTATACCCAAAAAGATTTCGCCTATGAATTTGCCTCCGGTAGTGGTTTCCCACTTCCAGAGGCAAACTATGATTTAATTATTCACTGTGGTGCCTGTATGCTTAGCCAACGGGAAGTTCAATACCGCCAGAAACTGGCTCAGGAAAAGAACATTCCCATTACCAATTATGGTGTAATTATCGCCTATATGAACGGCATTTTACCCCGGGTTACTGCATTTTTTCGTGAGGATAAAAATGCTCAGGCAAAGAATTAATGGCACAAATCTCTTCCGGCGAAACTTTCCACTGTCGGTCATAGGTCATTAAGCCATTGGTCTCTTGTTCCACATCTGTAAGTTGGGTATAGCAAAAGCCGCAAAGGATCTCTGATTTTTTTACCGTCTCAATCAGTCGGCGATAGGTAGAGAGGAAGGCCTCCGGAGTGTCGGAGGAGGTGTAGCCCCACGCGTCCTTTCTTTGGTCAATGCCATAAGAAATGCCCCCAAACTCAGTTAGCATAACCGGCTCCTTACCATGGGAATAGCCGCCTACGTAGAGCGTGCGGTTCCCCGGTAGCTGACGCCAGAAGTATTCTGGATTTTGGATCTCTCTGGTAAAATGTTCTTGCTGTGCCAGGTCGTTTTCCCGTCCATGGTTATAGTTATGGACAGCACAAATGTCTGTTTTCATCATCTCCCAGCCGTCATTCCCAATAACCAAGCGGGTGGAGTCCAGCGCTTTGGCCATGTGATATAACCCTAAAGCATAATTTTGTTGCTTAGAATCCCGGGCAATCTCCGGCACACCCCAGCTTTCATTAATGGTTACATAGGCTACAATTGAAGGGTGGTTATAATCCCTACGAATAAGCGCCGTCCATTCCTCGGCCATGCGAATAGCCGAACTTTGATCGTAAGATGGTGCGCTAGCCACTTCTGCCCACACGAGATAGCCTAAGGTATCCGCCCAATAAAGAAAACGAGGGTCTTCTGTCTTTTGATGCTTACGGCAGCCGTTAAATCCCATAGCTTTAGCAGCCTCAATGTCTTTAACAAAATCTTCATCCCTGGGAGCCGTTAGTAAGCCCTCAGGCCAATACCCTTGATCTAGAACCAGTTTTTGATAAAAGGGGCGATTATTTAAGTAGATAAGTCCACCTTCTATATGAATTTTTCGCATACCAAAATAACTGCCGACTTCATCGAGAATCTCGGAACCGCTCTCTGCCGCTGAGAGCAAACGAGCCTTTACTTGGAAAAGTGTCGGCCTGTTGGGACACCAGCACAGTCCATCTTGATGGGTCATTCCCGAAAAAATTTGATTCCGAAAAATATCAACGGTTAGTTTTGTTTTATCAGTAACTACATCGGTTACTACTCGCTGAAATAGCTGTTCTTTCAAGTAAATCTCAATTTCCAGAATCTCCCGGCCCTTGGGTTTCGAAGACAGCTCCACAGAAATTTCGACTTGCCCGGCATCAATATCAGGAGTAAAAAATAGCTTCTCAATTGCCTGCTGGGATACAGGCTCCAGCCAAACACTTTGCCAAATACCACTGCTCCTGGTGTACCAAATGCCATGGGGGGCATCGGTCCAACACTGCTTCCCTCTGGGAATGGTCTCGTCGCACGTAGGATCTTCCACCACAACACGAAGTTCCTCTTGTCCCCAAGTTAACACCCCCGTGATATCAACGAAAAAGCCCAAATGGCCACCTTGATGCTCTCCGACCCGCTGACCATTTACCCAAACCTGGCAGCGATAGTCTACTGCGCCAAAATGCAGGCGTATTTGCTTTCCACGCCAATTCGCATCAACCTGAAAACTTCGCTCATAGGCAATTCTTTCCGGCTCTTTGGTAAGACTAATGCCGCTTTTGGGTGCTTGCCAGACAAAAGGAACAGCAATTTTACCCACCAAGCTTCCATCTGCCCAAAAATCCCAATCACCATTTAAACACTGCCATTCTTGACGGCAAAAATCCGGCCTCGGATACTCTGTTCGATACATAAAAACCTCCCCAGCAATTCATGTCCCATGTCCGTTTAAAACATGGAATGCTTATGTCAAAAATAATTCTTCGCCCTGTTCTTTCAAGGGCAAAAAGATGGGATGCTCTGAACCGTGACGGGTATCATGATTATGCCCGGCCAACATCAGCGCACCATCAAAACGCTCAAAAAGACTAATATGACCAATATCTTGATCTAAAAGCAGTCTTGGCAAGTGTTCCCAAGGTCCTTGAATTTCTCCGCTTAGACTTTTTACCATAGCTACCACGTAGCCGCCGTAGCCCTCGGTACTGTAGTTTTTAACCGAATAACTTGACCATAGTAGTAGTAGAGTTCCGGCTTTGGTACGGTAGAAGTAAGGGGCATCGGTTAAGTAACCAACTTTATCCACTCGGTTGTCCCGCATTTGCCTTAGCCAAGGCAAATTGTCCTTTTCCGTATCCACCAGCACAATGGGCTCTTGTTCTATGGGGCCTGATAAATCGGGCTTTAAAGGCAGTGCCAGAATACGCCCATAATAAATTTCTGTCCATTCATGGCAAAAGACAATCCAAGGCTGGTTCTGCCGGTCAATATAAAGCGTGCCGTCCAGACACTCATGCCCCCTCAAAGTAACGGGACCTTGACTATGTTCATAAAAAGGGCCACCGGGATGGTCGGCTGCTAAAATACAAGTTCCCCGGTCTTCACCGATGCCACCCTTGCAGCTGGCAAACATATAGTAACGTCCCTGATAAAAATGCACCTCTGGAGCCCAAAAATGTTTTACGCCCCAAAATCCTTTCTCGGGGACAAAGGCAGCGTATGGTCCCTCAAAATTCAGCAAATCTTTGGAACGATATACTTCAAAGAAAGGATCAATATTTGCAGCACCATCAGCCACATCCGTGGTACCATACAGATAGTAGTAGCCTTCCTTCTTGTCTGGAAAGATAAAAGGATCACGCATATGTATTTCAGCGGCTTTAAGCTGATGAATTTGTTTGTTGCTCTTTTTCATGGCCAACTCCTTTTTGTCCAAATAGACTTTATTTAATTCCACTGTTGTTAATGCCACGCACAATGTGCTTATTAACAAACAAGAAGAGCAGCAGTGCCGGCAGAACAGCTACAACTGTGGCCGCCATCATCATACCTGGGTTCACAAAATTAGCCCCCAGCACCATAGACGCAACGCCGATAGTTATAGTTTTCATTTCATTGCCGGAAACTACTAAGGAAGGCCAAAGGTAATCATTATAAATCTGAATAAAGGTGATGAAACCCAGGGTCATAAGTACCGGCTTGATACTGGGCAGCACGACCTTTAGCAAGATACCCATTAAAGATGCGCCATCCACCAAGGCTGATTCTTCTAATTCTCTGGGAAAGGCCAATAAGAAGTTATAAATCAGAAGTATTCCCATTACATTTGCGCCGTAGGGCAAAATCAGCGGGATGAAGCTATTGGTAAGTCCGATAGTTTTAAATAAATAAAAGGCCGGAAAAACCGTTACGATACCCGGAATGGCCAAAACCCAAATCAGTCCAGCTAAGATAACTTTGCGAAGGGGTAACTGTAAACGAGCCAGAGCATAAGCCGCTAAAACATCCACAGTTAACACCGTGAACACACCTAAAACCGTCACCACAAAGGTATTCAAAAGCCAGCGCAGAATTGGAGCCTCTGTAAAATTTTTAAATAAAGACAGGTAATTTTCCAAGGTCCAAACTTGGGGCAAAAGTTGCGCGGCGGAAATGGATTCTGACATGGTCTTAAAACTCGTTGCCAGCATAAACAGCAGCGGCATCAGGAATAAATAGCCAATAAAGGCCGCAACAACAATCAAAATGATACTTACATAGCGTTTACGCTTCATTTCCTCACCTCCCCATACTCCCTGGCCTTTTTCGTCAGGAAATTTTGTAAAAAGACAAAGACCATTACTACAATTCCCATAACCACTGCCATGGCTGTACCTACGCCGAGATTTTTCCCGTCCATAATAGTTTGGTAAATGGTCATAATCAACGGTTTTGTCGATTGTCCTGGACCACCTTTGGTCATTAAATTAGCTTGGCCATAAAGGTTAAAAGAAGCAATGATTGTGGTCATCAGCACAAAAAAGAATACTTCTCGAATTCCCGGCCAAATAATGGCCTTAAACTGCTGCCAATAGCCTGCTCCATCTAAGGACGCAGCTTCAAATAAGGCTGTATCAATCTCATTTAAGGCATTGACGAAAAGCATCATATTAAAACCGCAAGTCCACCATAAAGTAGCGATTACTAACGATATCCAAGCAAAAGGTTGTGCCTCCAGCCAAGGGATACTATTGCTAATCAGCCCGGCCTGCATCATTAAATTATTGATATATCCCCCATTGCCATTAAGTAGCCAAATAAAAATGGCGGCAACGGCGGTTACCGAAACGGCATAGGAGATAAAAAAGATTGTTCGAAAAATTTGCTTCCAAGGCGAACGTAGACGATCAAGTAGTAGTGCCAATCCCAAGCTAAGAATTAAAATTGGGATAACACTAATCCCCACGAAGATTAAGGTATTCTTTAGACCAAGCAAAAAATTCTCCGCATGCATAGATCCCGGCGAAAAAATTCGTATGTAGTTTTCTATGCCGATAAATTCCTTTAGTCCTGTGGTTAATTTTGCCTGATGTAAACTGGTATAGATACCATAAAGGAAGGGAATTAACCAAAACAAAAAGAAAAGCAGAAAAAAGGGCAGAAAAAAAGCCAAGGATTTGACTTTGCTCACCTTCATAAGAAACTCCTTCCATAAATCCTTCGGTGGCGTTGTCCCAGTTTCTCTACCACTGGGAGCAACGCCATTTTCCCGAAAAGATTTATTCTACTTTATTGCTCTGATGCTTCCTTAGCAAAACTGGTAGCTTTTTCCAGTTCAGGCATTAATTGTTCTTTGGTTAGGTCTGGGGTACTTACTACTAAGGCATAGACATTCTCGTTTAGATAACGGCTTTGCTCTCTTACATTATAAACCTGGGGAGCCATTTTTACAGAGTCAAACTGCTGTTGATTTACATAAGCCAGAGGATATTCGCTCTGATGTTCCTTAATATAGTCCATAACAGGCACATATAAGGGGGCTTGACCCGAGTCAGCCCAGTTAATAAGATTTTCTGTGGTGTACAGATATGTAACAAATTCAGAAATTCCGGCTATTTTTGTTTCATCTGTTACTTTGGAAGAAACGGCAATGGTATGAGCATTTCCGTAGGTAGCTGCTTGCTTTCCAATGACAGGGATAGCTCCTATACCCAAATCGTCACCATATTTTTCTTTCGCGGCACTATAGAACCAAGGACCTGTTAAGGCAATAGCCGTCTGAGCGGCTGTAGCTGAAGGTGCGTCGGTCATAAAGGTATTGAACTCACCATCAAGACCTAACCCGGAAGGACTGACTTGATCTTTATAGATCATTTTATTTAGATCTAACAGAACCTGAGCAAATTCATCGGTATCAAACTTGTAAGCATCGCCCTCTACAATTGTGACATTGTTTTGCGCAGCTAAAAACATCATATACCACTCTACCAAGCCAGAACCCGGGATTCCCATAGGGTAAACATTCTCAGGCAAAGTATCTTTTAATTTAACGATTTCAGCATAGTTCTTTGGTCCTTCTTGGGTAAGTTTTTTATTATAAAACATAGTTAAGGGGTGAATATCCAAGGGGAAAGCATAGGGTACGCCATCAAACTGAACCAGCTTTTGTCCAGCTTCATGGAAATCTGTTAATTTAACCCCACTCTGCTCATAAATTTTATCTACCGGCTGGATGGTTTCATCCGCCACATAGGTAGCCAAGAGATCGCCATGAATGACAACCATGTCAAACTCACCAGTTTCAAACTTTACGTAATGATCTTTTTCTTGTAATTCTTCAACAAAGTATTTATCTTGGGATTTATTAAAGCCATCTGTGATTTTTCTCATATAGGCACCATCACCTCCGGTAAAACCATTGATGAAAGTTAACTTTACCTTACCACTACTATCTTGGGTGGTTCCGGCAGCCGTTGACTCACCCTTCGCTGCTGTTGTGGTAGTTCCTGTTCCACTACCTCCTCCACTACAACCTGCTAAAATGCCTGCGCTGAGTATAACAGCTATACTCCCCAACAAAAATTTCCTCATTTCTTGCTCCTTTCCTCTTACTCATTCAGACTATTACAACTTAACTGGAATGAAATAGAATCCTAGTTGCTGCTTTCCGAAGAGATAATGTATGATCATTTTCCTTTATACTAGTGCAAGAGCGAAGGGCTGTCAACAAGTTTTTGTGCATTTATTATATTTTGTAGCTTTTTTTATCAATTATTTTGTGCATAATTACAGAAGCTTTATTTTGCCTCGCCTATTTGATACAATAATTTTGTAATAATGGAAAAGAGAGGTTGTACTATGGCTAAGAAAACTATGCCAACTCACAGCGGGGAACGCAAAATCCATCTGGATCTTCTGAACAGTGCTCACCATGGTCGCTTACAGCAATTAGGAAGAGCGCTGGCTTCCCGCGACCGTTTAAGAGTGCTAAATCTCTTAAGTCTTCGCTCCATGTCTGTGGTTGAGGTCGCAACTCGCTTGTCTCTGCCGGTCTCCTCTGTCGCTCATCACTTTAGCTCATTGGAAGAAGCCGGGTTAATCATTACTGAATCGCAGCCCGGCCTTCGAGGCTCCATGCGTATAGGGTTATGCTCTGTTCAGGATATTCATCTCCTTGCCCAGAAAGAGGATTCTTTCCAAAAAGCCAACGTGATAACTGTAGATATGCCTATCGGGAATTATTTTGATTGCGAAATTGCTCCCACATGCGGACTGGCCGGCCTTGAAGGTATGTTGGGTCTTTATGATAGTCCCAAAGCCTTCTATTCACCTTTGCGCAGTCAAGCTCAGCTACTTTGGTTCCAGCATGGTTACTTAGACTACCGCTTCCCCAATTATTGTTCGCCAGAAATTCTCCCCCGGGAAATTGCGTTTTCTTTAGAGCTCTGCTCCGAAGCTGTTGGCTTTCAAGAGCAATGGCCCTCCGATATTACCTTTAGTATCAATGGTAGAAAACTAGGTACCTATACCTCTCGGGGTGACTATGGCTCCCGCCGGGGACTGCTCACGCCCAGCTATTGGCCTACCGGTTCAACCCAATATGGTTGTTTGGTAACTGTTAGCGTAAAAGAGCAAGGTTTCTATCTAAATCAACAGTTGGTTCATGACCAAATTAACATGGCCGATTTGCAGCTTTTGGAAGGAACCTATATTCAATTTGGTATTAGTATTGATCCCAAAGCTAATCATGTTGGAGGTATCAATATTTTCGGAGAAAAGTTTGGCGACCATCCCCAGAACATTCAAATGCGTTTGCATTATTAGTGAATTTTCCCGAATCTCTCTTTAGATAAAAACTGCCCCGATTGCCCGAGTCTTCAACATTGAAGATCTAGTAATCGAGGCAGCATTAGTTTGCTTAATAAATCTGAGATTACTCGCCTAACGTTTCACGTACCTGCCGCACAAAACCTTCACGATCCTTGCGCCAAGCTGTCATTAGCTCATCACTATAGCCAATAACAATCTTACCAGTCCTATTCTGCAGTTCACCTAAAAGAGCATCTACATTCTTTTGCGCAAGAGTAAATACAGCGGTACTGCCATTACTAAAATAGAGATTAACTTTATAGGTTTTTCCAGTAGGAATTCCATTTGTTCGCCGAGAGACAACGGTCTTGTAAGCCCAGACAACTTCCTTAAGTGGAAGCAAGAATGTATGAGCCGCATTAGTACTAAGAACCCAGTTTTTTGTAATATAAAAATTATGAATTTTCGTCACTAGGTCGCTTTGGGCAAACTCTGCATCAAAATATTGTTCGGCTCTAGCCAGATCACCACCGTAGAGAGCAGTCAATTGCTTCTTACTTTTGCGATTATTCTTAAGATTACCTATTTGTCCAGCAAATATCAGCACAGGAAAAATCAATAATAATAAGAACCACCAATCAATTTCTTGATCTTCATCTGTCAAATAATAAGGTAAAAGAGCAGCTTCAGCGTTCTCTTTACTCATGCCCATATCAACTAAGCGGCTAATATCCTCATCACGATAAATATTTTTTTTCACCACACCGCTAAATTCCTTAGTTGTAGTAGCACGATCAATATCTCTCAGATCTTGCCGATTGCGGGCAATCAAAACTTTATCACCCACGCCTAGAGCATAATAGAAGGCTTCATCTTTGCCATCCACCTGATCCGTAAATCCCATATAAGTAAATTGATTGGTCTTAACCGTGATACCCTTCCCCTCTGCAATCATATTCGCTTCTGTAGTAATGACGGGGAAAAGCTTACTCTCGAAATAGCTTCGGTAAACATAATATCCGCCAATGGCCAAAGCCGCCAGAATACTAATGATAATCCAAATACTAATCTTAATCGTACTACGTTTTAATTTCTTACTATAAACACCTTCCATAATTCTCCCTCATAATAGCTTTTTCATATTTTGCATGTGCATGTAAATTTTTCGCTAATCATTAATTTTATTGTTACAAACAGCCGCTGTCAACGCTCTTATTGTAATCTTTCCAATTTGTATAACAAAAGCACGAAAAACGAGCAATAGCGTTTTGGTTTCTTGTATTTTTTCAAAAAAGATATAAACTTTAAATATAAAACAAAGCGCAGGGGAGGCGTGCTATGCCCAAGTCGGCTTGGCAACTAATAGAGTATACAACATACAATTTAGAGGCTAACTTTCCTATCTCACATATAACGAAAGAGTTTAAGGACAGTAATGAATGCAGCGAATCCCGTTTTCGCTTTCATAATTGTCTGGAGATTGCCTTATGCCATTATGGAGAAGGTAAGTTCTTGCTTCAGAATGAAGTCATTACTATGACGGAAGGTGATATTGCCCTTATTCCCCGCTTTATCCCTCACCGGTATACGCCGGTGCCATCGGCTACCAGTTGTTGGTCTTTTATCCATCTGGACTTACGAGAGCTCTTAACACCTCTATTTCCTCAGCAGGAAGATTTCGAACTGGATTTCCGCACGGAGGACGTTCCCTTGTCCTTTTCAAAAGAAAAGGCCCCCCGCTTACTCTCTCTTCTCAATAGCATTCTTTGGGAAATGGAGCAGAAGCATTCTGATTATCACTTAGCCGTTACAGGTCTCTGTTTAAGTCTGTATTGTGAATTAAACCGTCTGCGTCTTAGGGTTGAAGGCGATGTGTTAACGGAGAAGAAGCTAAGCAGAAATATTTTTTTACTCAAACCGGCTCTTGATTATATTAGCGAAAACTATATGAAGAAATTTTCTATTGAAGATTTAGCTGATCTCTGTCATATGAGTCCAACTCATTTCCGTCGCCATTTTTGGTCGATTATGGGCAGTGCGCCACTGCATTATATTAATAATTTGCGGATTCAACGTGCTTGCTTACTTCTAAAGACCACAGATCACCCGATTGGTGATATCGCTAAAGCTGTTGGTTTTACTTCGATTTCAAGCTTTAATCGAGCCTTTTCCATGTTTATCGGCTCCTCACCTCGGCACTATCGCTTACCATCTAGGCATCATTAACTTTTTATTGAGCCTGGTCAGCCTCCCAAAATTCTGTCATATCCCGCCAGTAACGTTTGGGCATATGATTCATTTGGCATTTAGGGTTGGTTCTTTCTTTGATAGCAATGGTTTTTTGAAAGCAGCGCCAAAGGGTATGATAGGCTTTCTCTGCATCACTTATATCCGGTAGTATAAGTTGGCTCATTGCAGTCAATAGGGTTTGTCCTTCCTTATGAACCAAGGCCATTTGATGCCGCCGATCGTAAATCAGAAATGTTTCCTGGGGCAGGCGCTGAGAGAAGTGGTCAGATAGCAGGGGCAATACCCTATTTTCCGGCGAAATACAAGCTACCAATACCTTCTCATACTGGCTAAAACGAATAAAGCCCATGTAATTATGTGCTTCCCGTTCAAGATTACGGATAGCTTTTGTTAAGGCCAGGATACTATCATCCGTTAATCGGTCAAAGACAGTGGCGCCATAGCGGTAACCTTGACGAATAAAATCAAATAGTAATTGCTCTCGATGAGGATGGGTTATTAAGAAACCTTTTTTGATAAAGTCTTGAGCAGTAAAGTTAATCTTTTGCTCCAATGAAGCATAGACTTTATTAGCATGGTCAAAATCTGCTTGAATCCAGACTTGATCTTCTAAGGGCAGACCTTCTTGCTCTCCCAGAACGACTTCTTGACGAATTCGTCCAGGGATTTCCTTTCTTACGTAAGCTTCATAAATACAACACAGAAAGCCTTCCAGACTCCCATCATACAGATATTCCAAATTCTGTTTTATTTCCATGCACCCTTACCTCTTCTATCTGGTTCCTTCCTTGATTCGCTGCGACTAAGCTATGATTTTGCATAGTAGCACTCTGCAAGCGTGGAGTTAAAATGGCAGCCATTTCCGGAATATCTTGGAAAGAAAGTTGATCTCCTGTACCAATGGAAAAACGCTGATAGTCTTTAGGTGATAGTAAACCTCTGAGCACAGCCTCCGGACTAATAACCACACCCTGATCCACTTTTCCCTTGCAGGTAATAAAAAAACGAGCCCGCTTTAAGCTAATACCAATTTTTTTCAAAGCCTCGAAATCAAGGCTACTTGTCTTTCTGGCACTTATAATTTTCCGTGCTCCCAGCATCCCAATTCCCGGAATACGTAGCAGCTGCTGATAAGAGGCACGATTAACTTCTACCGGAAATTGATCTAAGTGGCGAATAGCCCAATTGGCCTTTGGATCTATAGCCAAGTTCATATTCGGGGCGTCTGGTGCAACGATTTCTCCGGCTTTAAAACCATAAAAGCGCATGAGCCAATCAGCTTGGTAAAGACGGTGTTCTCGAAGCAAGGGCGGAGCGGAGACCACAGAGGGTAGCAAAGGATCGCTGACCACAGGCGTATATGCGGAGAAGAAAACTCTTTTTAGCTGGTATTTCTGATAAAGCCCCTCACTTAATGTCAGTATCTTATGGTCACTATCAGGAGTTGCACCAATAATCATCTGGGTACTTTGCCCCGCCGGAACAAAACGTGGAGCATGGCGGTAAAGTGCTAGTTCAGAACGACTCTCCGTTATGCCCTCTTGGATTTGGCGCATAGGACGCAGAATAGCAGGCACCGCCTTTTGCGGTGCCAACTGTAAAAGGCCATTTTCTGAGGGTAATTCTAAGTTTACGCTCATTCGATCTACAAGAAGGCCTAAAGACTTAATCAAAGCTTCTGACGCTCCGGGAATCGCCTTTACGTGAATATATCCATTGAAGTTATGGCGCTGCCGTAGTAAAGCAATTGCCCTAAGCATCTGCTCCATGGTGTAATCGGGATTCTTCATCACTCCAGAGCTGAGAAACAAACCTTCAATATAATTTCGCCGGTAAAAATTAATGGTTAAATCGGCTAACTCCTCTGGAGTAAAGGCTGTGCGGCGGGTATCTCGGGAAGAACGATTCACACAGTACTTACAATCATAAATGCATTGATTACTAAATAGTACTTTTAAAAGAGAAATGCAGCGACCATCCGCCGAAAAGCTATGACAAATGCCTGCGGCTACTGCATTTCCCAGCTTTCCCCGCTGACCTGAACGGTCTACACCACTAGAGGTGCAGGCGACATCATACTTAGCTGCATCTGTCAGAATCTGTAATTTTGTTAATACATCCATCTGCCACCTCCTAAAAAGAACATTCATTCCTTTTCAAGATAACACAGAACATATGTTCTTGTAAAGACATGCCTCTGGTGATTTTTACCATTGTAAAAAATCTATTTGCAAAAAACATAAAAGCTCAGCTACTTTTATAGTTTTGGCATGATTAACCTAGCAAAAAAGCTGCCCTACCATAAGTAAAGCAGCCTATCTACAGATGAATGCAGGAGGATTTTACTTTTCTTGAACCGAAGCCACGGCCTTAGCATTTTGCTCCAAAAAGAGCCTATATAGTTCAGGAAGTTCCTTAAGCAGAGAAACCGGCCGCCCACGCTGATTATGAAAAAAACAGTGTTGGCTCTCACCTCGGGTTCGCAGGACACCACTTTCTATGTCAACAACCTCATAGGAAATTGCCATCCGCGCCGCAGATATCTCTGTAACTGTCATGTATATCTCCACCGTTTCTCCAAATCGTACCATCGATTTGTATTCACACTGTACCTGCAGCACAGCGAAATCAATACCTGCCTCAGTAGCCCGCCGATAATTGTAGCCCAATTGCTCCATATAGTCCAAGCGTGCCTCTTCAAACCAGCGGATATAATTGGAATGATGAATAATTCCCATTTGGTCAGTTTCATAGTATTGTGCCTTGCGGCAGTAGGGCTTGATCACAATCATACTTAAATTCCTCTTCTCAATAGCATTATTTATAGCTCTTCATTAAGCCCTTTCATCGACAGAGAAATTCGACTTCGAGGCAAGTCTACTGTGAGTACACGCACCCGTACTTGCTGACCAACCCTTACAAACTCCATAGGATTACGAATGAATCGATCTGCCATTTCCGATACATGAACTAAGCCATCTTGATGGACACCAATATCCACGAAGGCGCCGAAGGCAGAAACATTTCTGACTACACCTGTCAGAACCATATCCGGCCGTAGATCCTCCATAGATTCTACTCCGGGCGCCATCTCTGGCTGAGCCAATTCCTCGCGGGGATCATAACCGGGATTTTCCAATGCCTTAATAATATCAGTTAACGTCATACTGCCAACGCCTAGATCAGCGGCTAAAGCCTCAATATCGTAGGGCTTCTTAGCGGCTAGCACTTGACGCGCCACCTGATAAGATTCCGGATGGATTCTGGTATTGTCTAAAGGCTCTTTTCCCGTGGGAACACGTAGAAAACCCGCACACTGTTCAAAGGCTTTAGGACCCAGACGAGGAACCTGATTCAGTTCGGCTCTGGAGGTAAAAGGTCCATGAGCCCGGCGATAGTCGACAATATTTTGCGCCAGAGGCTTTGAAATACCGGAAATATAGGCTAACAGTGCCGAGGAAGCCGTATTTAAATCAACCCCGACTTCATTTACACAATCTTCAACCACTCCCCCCAGAACATGAGCCAATTTCTTACTATTCATATCGTGCTGGTACTGCCCCACCCCAATAGACTGCGGGTCAATTTTTACTAATTCTGCTAGGGGATCCTGAAGCCGACGACCAATGGAAATGGCGCTGCGTTTTGTCAAATCCAAATCTGGGAATTCCTCTGCGGCTAAAGCTGAGGCTGAATAAACAGAGGCACCGGCTTCATTAACCATAAAGTAACGCACCTCTGGAGCATGTTGCTGCAATGTTTCCCGCACAAAGCGCTCGGTCTCCCGAGAGGCTGTCCCGTTACCAATGGCTATCAGGGTAACCGAAAAACGCTGACAAAGCTTCAGCATCGTATCCGCCGCTTCTTGAATGCGGTTTTGGGGTGGAGTAGGAAAAATTACATCGGTATATAAGGGGTAACCGGTAGCATCCATAACTGCCAGTTTACAACCGGTTCGATAGGCCGGATCAAGGGCTAGGACTACATGCCCCCTAATCGGCGGAATCATCAAAAGGCTTCGTAAATTGCCGGAAAAAATAAGCATAGCCTCATCTTCAGCCTTTTCCGTCAGTACATTCCGAATCTCTGTCGTTAAGGAGGGTAACAATAACCGTTTCCAAGCATCCTCAGCCGCCTCCGTCAAATATGAGGCAGTTAGTGGATTACCTTGGGGTAAGGCGCTACGGACATGAGAGACAGCTAAATCCTGCTCCATTTCCAGTCCAATACTAAGAAAGCCCTCTTTCTCACCACGATTCATCGCCAGAGTACGGTGGCCTGCTACACGAGCCACCGGTTCCCGATAATCAAAATATTGTTCATAGGTACGCGCCTTGATTTCAGCCTCTTCCGAATCTAGCTCTTTCTTTTTTCTTTTACTGGTAATCAGCCCCATACGTCCCAGAATACGGCGAAGCTTATCCCGCAAAACCGGATCATCACTAAGCTGTTCAGCCAGAATATCCTGAGCTCCGGCCAGAGCCTCTGCTTGATCGGCAACACCTTTTTCCGGGTCAATACTTTCAGCCAAAATCTTTGCCCAAGCCCCGGAAGACAGACTTGGATTTAGAAGCGCTTCCGCCAGAGGGAGGAGTCCCTTCTCCCTTGCCACGGAAGCACGGGTACGGCGTTTAGGTCGGAACGGACGGTATAAATCTTCTAAGATCGTTAATGAATCAGCCTTCTCTATCTTTTGCTGCAGCTCCGGCGTCAAGACACTTTGCTCCTCTAAAAGACGTAGAATATCACTGCGACGCTCTTCGATGGCTCGTAAAGAAGTCAAGCGATCCGCTAATCGCCGTAGAACCTGATCATCAATCCCTCCTGTCACTTCTTTTCTATAGCGGGCGATAAAAGGTATGGTGTTCCCCTCATCCAGCAGAGCAATAGTCTTATTAATACAGTCTTTATCCAGCTGAAACTCTTGTGCCAATATAGTTATATTATCCATCTCTATCTCCTTACTCTTCTTTCGAGCTAATCACTTATGTCTGAGGCTCTCTGTTAACCTAAAAAAAGGTCGGCCTTTCAGCCGACCCCGCTTATGCCGGAAGATCTTCCGACTGAATAACCGTAAAAAAGTTGGACGGATCAGGAGCTACTTCTACAGAGGCTACCTGCCAGTTCTCTCCGTTCTTCTCATAGTTGACTGTAAGCAGTTTACCATCCTCTTCCTGAAGACGATGCTGGCTATAGGCAGAATCCTTATTATCCTTGTTGATAATAATTGTTACATAGGAATCAATTTTATACACATCTTGAGAGGTACTTGTGCCTGGCTTCAAAGCCGAAAAATTACTCTCCTTCAAAACCTTCTCCACTCCCCAGATATCTATTACTGTGTTTTCCTCACTACTATAGCGGACATAGACACGAGAATTATCCTTTTGAACAAAATACTGATAGCGCCCCTCTTCACTCTGCCGCTCTACGGGAGTCGAAAACTGAAGCGTGTCATTAGTAGCCTTCGTTAAAGATTCCGGCGTCATCTCAATACCCATTCCCTGGCGAATACCAAAGGGAAAATTAACCTGCTTGTTCATTTGGCTAGAGGATAGCTTGTTATTAATCTGATCGCACCCTGTACTTCCCAAGACAGTAAAAGAAAATAACAATAAACCACTAACAAGAATAGAAAAAAAGCGTTTGCTTCCCACCGTAAAAACCTCCCGTAGGCAAAAAATCCTTCTTAAACGTACTTATTTTCTTATAAAAATGCATTTTTGACAAGAGTATTGCTTAACTTGGCTGGAGCTTCAGTTTTAGAATGCGGTAAGCCGTCTCCGGATCAGTCTGCTGAAGTACCAACTGTTCCATCGGGCACATGCCGTCACCTGTACGATTTACAATGTATTCCACCTCTTTACCAGCAGCAAAGGAAATACCAGCCTGTTTTAAGACCTCAGCGCCATATTGACTCATAATTCCCGCGTAAAGATTCTGAATGCCGGCATAGGCCAAGAGTAAGGCCGCCGCTCGACCAATAACCCGGTCAGAAACAATCGCCCCCTTCAAAACATCAATATCTTCCGCCAGCAGCTTCATAATTGGCCTAATTCCAGCCTCTCTGGAACAATATACTTCCTGACCTACCATGGCTACGAAACTATAGTCATGATCTATTTGTATTTTTTTCACCTGCTCCCATGTTTCCATAGAGAAGTCCTCCTTTACGCAGTGCCAACACAATCGGTGGCAGCAATAAAATTTGAATTAAGATACCTACAGCTCCGGTAGTAATTGCCACGCCTAAAGCACCGAGAGTCGTGATAGGTGTCCCCGTAAAAGCTCCGGCCACAAGTAAAAATCCACCATACACAAGGCGTCCTCCCACCATAGCCAGTAAAAGGCTGATATAAATTCCACCGGGTTTTGACCCCAGCCGCAAGCGGTAGTAAAACAAACCACTCAGCAGACCATAGGCAGCCAGCTCAAAAATCATAAATGGGAGTCGCGCCGGTGGTGGCATTCCTGTAATTAGGGAGCTAAGTAGGGGTGCCAGAGCACCAATAGCACCACCATAAAGCGGACCCAAAACAAATCCTGCTAGTAGGACAGGGATATGCATGGGCAAAAATATTTCACCGGACCTGGGAATTCCTGTACCATGAAAAAGCTGTGGCAAAACAAGACTTATAGCCAACAGCAGACCGCCAAAAGCCAGCTTTCTCGAGGCAAAGCTTTGGGCTTTGGGATTGATGTTCTCACGCATAAAATACACACTTTCTAAGGACTTACTACCCCTTACAGGCAGCATCAAGCTCTACTTGTAGTTTCTTTAAGTCAGCCCGAATTGGCAAATGTTGGGGACAAGCTTTCTCACAAGCACCGCAATCAATACAACTGCTCCCCTTGGCAGCGGCAGGCAAACCCGTTTCCCATTCCCAGCGGATAGAAGCAACATTTTGGTAACGCCCAAAAGTATTCCAGATGCGAAAATTTCTCGGTATATCCACCCCTACCGGGCAAGGCATACAATAGCGGCATTCTGTACACCCATTATTAACACGCTTAGCTAAAGCTTTAGCTAAGTCAGTTACGGCCGCATTTTCTACTTCTGAGAGTGGCGTAAAAGGTGAAAAGGTTTCAATATTGTCTTTCACCTGCTCCATACTACTCATTCCACTCAAAATTACCTTAACTTGAGAAAAGTCACCTAACCAACGGAGCGCCCAACTGGCGGTAGAGCGGTTCGGTTCTAGTTTTTGTAAAGGTGCCATTAAGCTTTCCGGCAAGTTAGCCAAAGACCCACCCTTTACCGGCTCCATGATCACAACCGGAATCCCTAAAGATTCAGCTATTTGATAGCCCTTTAATCCTGCCTGATAATCTACATCCATATAGTTCAGCTGGATTTGGCAAAAATCCCAAGGCTTATAATGAATAATTTTTTCAAAAGTAGGAAATTCATCATGAAAAGAAAAACCTAAATAGCGGATCTTCCCCTCGGCCTTCAGCTGCTCACAATATTCCACAACGCCTAAATCCAAAAACTTCTGCCAAGACTTCATATCCAACGCATGAAGAAGATAAAAATCAAAATAATCTTTCTCCATCTTGGCTAATTGCCCCGCAAAAATATTCTTAGCATCTTCCAGGGTATTCACTTCCCAAGGTGGAAGCTTAGTAGCTAAATAATAGCTGTCACGCGGATATTTATTCAGAGCCTTCCCAACAAAAGGCTCACTGGCACCATCATGATACGGAACCGCTGTATCAAAGTAATTAACTCCGGCTTTATAGGCTAAATCAAGCATTTTCTCAGCTTCCGGTTCATCAATCTGTCCATCTGCAGTGACAGGAAAACGCATACAGCCAAAGCCTAAGAGTGATACATTAATATCTAAATTTTCAATCCTTCTGTATTCCATAAGACTCTCCTTTATCCATATATCTTTTATTTTTCTATCCTTAAACAATAAAGACGGATATCATTCCGTCCTTAAAAAAGAGTAACACAGCCATGACCAGAAAAACAGAGGGCTAGGAAGAGGAATTTTATGACTTTTTAGAAGTAAGCGAATAAACCATCGCCTTACTGGGGTGGGGTATAGATTATAGAGAGAGGATGCCTTCAGCGTTTATCCGGGCTGCCGCTTTTCAATCTCGGCTACCGGCAAGGCTAAGGAAAAATCATCCCAAGCAATATGCCTAAGCTCATGCTCCAGGGTGCTCCAGCTGGCGGCATCACCTAATTTGTCGTTTAAATAGATAAGATAGTAGTCTTCCCGCTTCTGTACGTAGCCCCGAATCCGTGCAGGCATAGGAATCCTGTGGGTATAAATACCATAGGCTCGCAAAAGTTCATCGGTCATGGTCCGATTCGCCGCGCTCCTTAGCAGCACGTTCCAGCTGTTTGAGGAAAAATTCTTTTTCTTCATCACCGATCTCCCCCCATAAATCAAGTAAAATCAACTCATTATCCTTTAGGGATTGTCTGGTAATTGTATCAAAACTACTGTCCCGTTTTTGGGACTCTACTTCAATTTCATATAAACGGTCAATAGAAATATCTAAAACTGCAGCAATATGCTTGAGGGAACTTACAGAAGGCTCTTGATAGCCTGTCTCCCACTTAGAAATAGTGGCTCGATCGGTCTTGAGGCCATAGCGCTCCTGCAGCGCCAAGGCTAAATCCTCTTGGCTGAATCCCTTACGTTTTCGATATTCTTTAATCCTAAGGCCTAACCGGTTATCTTTGGGCACCATGGTGAATCCCTCCCTTTAGGATCATTGTACCGTATTCGAAACAATTTCGCAACAACAATTGCTACAATCAGAAAATAGTGTTGACATCGGAACACCAAAGGGATATGATCAATGTGTCGAACACGGAACACAAACAACACAACAGAAAGGAAAGCTCATGACGAATACAAATTTACAGGATAGCTGCAAATATACTTTCAATTTGCCTAAGGATGCCAGATCCAGAAAACCCTTCGCCGATATAGCCCGTCAAGACCTGGAGCGCTATCGCCAAGAAAAACAAAGCATGCTATTTATTCAGATAAAGCTTGCTAACCTCAAAGAACGACTGCGCAGCCTCAGCCGTAATCTAGCTTCAGCCTCACGTAACTCCGGCCAGCAGGAATATTACTATACAGAAGATCTTTATGCCGAAATCGCCTGGCTGGAAGACCAGTATCAGAATAGACTGGCAGTTGCAGAACAGATACGCTCAGCCATTGAAAAACGCTTAAGCGATATTTTTCCCAGCGGAAGTCCCAAAGGTATGCTGCTTTACTACAAGTATTGTTGCGAAATGAGCCACGCAGCCATCGCACCAAAGATTGGTTACTCACTAAGCCGTACCAATCACCTTCACTGCGAAGCCCTCTATGAATATGGTTATAACCTAGCAATCCAGAGCAATTCTTCTGGTATAAAATAAAAGAGTAATCTTTTAACTATCCGCCCACTCCGTTGTTTTATAAAACAATTTTCTTTTTTCTCAGCCGAAATCAGTCAAGGGAATATGACTTTGGTATGAAAATACCAGAGCCCAAAGTAGTTATTTGCTTTTGAAGCAAGATAGCTTATATTTCCCTGCTTTGAAAGGGGTGATGCACCGGCAAAAAGTAATCTTTTATCGTTCTCAACATTTTAAATCCAAATCTTAAACAACAAATTTTTAACGCAAGAAAGGAAAAATAATTATGGCAGTTATTGGATTAGCACATTTGTTCGCAGCACCTATTGATGTAGAGGGAGCCGAGTCAGTTACGTATAAGACCGGAGCTGGCTTTGAAATTGCCAGCATGGTCGAGGCAAACGAAACCATCGAAAGCAATAGCGTTAAGTTTTATGCCAACAACCGGGTCAAAGAGACCGATACTAGCTTTAGCACAGGAGCTATCGCTCTATCAGTAGATGATTTGACCATTGACACTCGCGCCAAGCTTCTAGGTCATAAGACAAAAACAATTAACGGGGTGGAAGGTATCGTTGCCAATTCTGGTGACAGTGCACCTTATCTTGGAGTTACTTATATTCGTTATTTCATGTTGGACGGTGTCCGTCGCTATGAAGTGACTTGGTATTTCAAAACTAAGTTCTCTGAGCCCAACCGTGAGTCTACAACTAAAACAGAAACCACTGAATTCAAGCCGACTAGCCTGAACGGCATTATCCTGGAGCTGGGTAATGGTGATTGGCACTATGTAGCTGAATTTGATGATGAAGTATCTGCCGTAGCTTTTGCTAAAAAGACTCTGGGTATTGAAGCCTAATTTACTTTATTTACTCATACCAAATCACGATAAATAAATCCCTGGAAATGAAAGGAGGTAGCCGGAGCACCTAGCCCGGCTATACAAAAATGGTAGAAATTAAAATTGGTTCTCAGATGTACAGTTTATTGTTTAATTTGCAGGTTCTGGATGATATTAATCAGAAGTACGGTAGTTTAGACGGTTTCCGCCGCGCCCTTACCCCTAGTCAAGATGATACCGGCGAAGGCAATCTTTCTCTCATCACTGATTTTGCTTGGATTATTGCTGCTATGGCTAATCAAGCTATCATCAGCCAAAACTTTGACATTGAGTATGGCATGTGCTCCGGCGAAAAAAGGCGTCTTCTGTCTTTGGAATACGTTTTAGCCAAGCTTACCCCCTCCGATCTTTCTAATGGGAACACGCTTCAGGCGGTAACAGCTGCCATTAATGATGGTATGTCTGCTGAAATTCCTGAAAGTAAAAACCAAAAAGTGGATTTAGTCAGAGAAAATATTGAAGCAAAAAAAGACTAGCCAGTGGGCGGGAAATTGATGCCAAACAACTGGCATATCTAGGGATGACAGTCGGGCTTAGCCACCGGGAAACCTGGCGAGCTAAGCCTGGCTATATCATCACGCTCTTCCACTGGCATAAATATTATCAAGGTCAGCGTTAGCGGCCTTTCGAGGTATTATAATGGCAAATGAAGATTTTACAATTGATCCCGGGTTAGCTAAGGCACTAAGCGAAGTTAACAAGATCCTGAATACATTTACACTAGAAATGTACCGGGCACAAAAAGCTATTGACGATGGCAATAAGAGTAGCGATGCTCTGGCCAAAGTAACTAATGTATTAGCACAACAAATTGATGTGCAAAAAAGCAAGATAAGCCTTCTGCAAGCCGCTCATAGTAGTAGCTCAGCGGCAACAGGAGAAAATAGTAAAAGCACCCAAAAATATCAAGACCAGCTCCAAAGAGCCCAAGAAAAACTAGATAAACTTATTTCATCTCAAGACCTGGGAGCAAAGAAAACCGATGAACTAAGTGGCCAATTTGAAAAGGCTGAGAAAAGCTCTTCTGTTCTCGATAGAGGACTAGCCAAGGCATCTAAGAGTGCTAGTGAGGTTGGCAGCGGCTTCGATAAGGGAAAAAGCTGCATTGAAGAATTTAGCACAACGTCTCAAGCAGGAGGCAGTGAAATTGGAAATTTAAGTGCCAAACTTGGAGCTGTTTCCGCCCTTCTTAAAGGTGATTTTTCCGGTGCAGTTACTCAAGCAGGAACGGCTATTGGTGGCGAATTAGGTGGTGCTGTTGCAGGACTAACTTTCTCAGCCCTAGAAACAGGCCTAAAAGGAGCGTCCTCTGTTGCTAAGGGATTTGCCTCCGCCATTGGAGGAACACTCACTGTCGGTTGTCAACTTTCAGCCGCTGCTATAAAGGGTGTTGCCTCTGCCACTGTTGCTGTGGGTCAAGCGTCCATTGCCGCTATTCAGGGAATCTATAACCTTGCAACTAAATCTAATGATTTAGTTGATGCACAGGATGTGGTTAAACGGACCTTTGGTGATGCTGGCGATGAAATAAATAACTGGGCAAATAATATGGTTGGCTCTGCTGGTTTAAGCAAAACTGCGGCTACTCAGATGGTTGGCTCCATGGGAAATCTACTAAATAGTATGGGAACCGTACCAGAACAGTCTGCTAAAATGTCCCAAGAGCTTACTGGGCTTGCTGGCAATATGGGCAAATTCTATGGAATGGGCTCTGACAAGGCCTTTGAGCTATTAAAAGCTGGAATTTCTGGCAGTGCTTCTGCATTATCCGAACTAGGTATCAGCATGGAAGATACTGACTTGGAAAACTTTGCAGCCAAAACCGACCAATCTTATGCTGCAATGAACGAGGCCGAGAAAGCCACGCTTAGATACAAGTATATGATGGAGCAAACCAGTGAAGCCCAAGGTGCCTTTGCCGATTCTTCGGCTAATCTATCCACACAGCAGCAAATGATGAAAGCTAACTGGGAAAGTCTGTCAGCAGTGGCCGGAAGTACTTTTGCCCCTGCAATGAGCACGGCACTTTCTGCAGTGAACACCGTAATGTCCGGAGCATCCCAAGCTTTGGCTGATGGCTTTCAACCAGCAGACATTGCTGTAGTTGGAACTTTGCTTAAGGATACCTTCATAAGTACGTTAAATGGTATTAGCGAAAATATCCCAGAGTTAACAGAAACCTTTAGCCAAACATTAACTCAAGTAATAACTACGCTTACTGAGATTCTACCAGAAATGCTTCCCGTACTCCTTAATGCAATCTCTCTACTGCTAAAAGAGCTACTAAATGCCATTACTAGCAATATTGATCCCTTCGTAAAATTAGCCACAGATCTTCTAACCCAACTGGCTGGCTTCTTATGCCAAAACTTACCAATTATTTTAGAAGCTGCTATGACTATCTTAACAGCTTTGATTAATGGTTTTGTTACTGCCCTACCAACACTTATGCCCCAAATTACTGGAATTTTAACGGGACTGGTTGATGTATTTATTGCTAATATTGGTTTACTTCTGGAAGCTGGTTTGCAACTCCTATTAGCTTTAGTTAAGGGTATTGCCGAATCCCTCCCTGTTATTATTCCCCAATTAGTACAGGCTCTGTTAACGATTGTTAGCTTTCTTATTGATAATATCGATATCATTATTGAAGCAGGAATTGCATTGTTGATGGGGCTGATGGCAGGGCTAATTAGTGCCATCCCAGTACTTATTAGCTATTTACCAGTACTAATTCAAAAAATCACTGCTGCCTTAATTCAAAATCTACCTCTGATTATAACCTCTGGGATTATGCTAATCGTACAGTTAATCGCAGGCCTTGTGCAAGCTATACCTCTAATTATTGCTGCAATGCCTCAGATTATTTCTACAATTTTCAATGCTTTTTCAACTGTCGATTGGGGGAAAATTGGCCATAGTCTTATTAGCGGTATTATAAAAGGTTTTCTAGCCACAAAACAAATGATTGATGATGCGATTAAAAATATAGCAAGTACTGTTATTAACGGATTTAAAAAACTTTTTCAGATTAATTCGCCGTCCAAAGTTATGCGTAAGTTAGGCACATCTATTGGCAAAGGTGTAAGTATGGGTATTGAGGACACAATTCCACAGGTTACAGGTGCATTAGAAGAAATTATGCCCGATAACATAGCTTCAAAATATAATCTAGCACTCTCAGCAGATAGATATACTAAGACAAATAGCTACGGACAGATTCCCTTCTCCTCATCAGCCATTGATAACAGCACAACTTCGGTAGTCTACAACATCAATGTTTCGGGAGATGCACTGCAATCCGAATCTGGTATTCGCAGCTTAGCACAAAAATTAGAAACCTATCGGCTTCAAACAGTACGTCAAAAAGGAGGTTAATTATGTTTAAGCAATCATTTTCCGACTATTATATGCTAATAAATGGAATAGATAGTCAAGAGTATGGGCTCTATGTCCAAGACCCCCTCCCCATAGTCAGTACAGCACCTAAGCGATTAGAGTCCATAACAGTAGCGGGGCGTTCAGGCACCCTTACCTTATGGGATGGTGCTTATGATGATATTACTAAAGACGTGTCAATTCTTTTTCGTGGGGATGAGGAAAGCCTCAGTGCTGCACTCATTTTCCTTCAAACCGCCCAAACAGTCACTTTTAGTAACGAAAGTGACAAGGTTTATAGCTGCCGTGTAAATGAAACTGTCACCGTAGAACAGGTGGCGCCCTTTTGGCACAGTCTTAGCCTTACTCTTTTATGCCATCCCATTAAACGTGAAAAGGATGAGACTACCCTTCGTGGGCGACAAGATCTTATCCTTACAAATATTGGTAACGTTCCTGCCTATCCTACCTTCAGTTTCTTTGGGATCACCGAGGATATTACTCTAGTTGTCGGTACCGAACGGGTAATTATCTACCAACAGATTCCTTATGGCGGCTACATAATGGAAGAGGTAGTGATGGATGGGGAAATTAGAGAGTGTTTTGTGCCTGGCACACCACCTGTGAATGCTAATTCTGCGATGCAGGGTGAGTTCCCCGCTATTAAGCCTGGTGAAGAGGTGCGAATCGTCTTTTCCGGTGCTGAGGAGCTCGAAGTTAAGCCTAACTGGGGGTGGGTCTGATGAATTTGATCACCATCCATGATCGTTATGCTGAAAATCAACATCTTCTCACCAATGGTTATGGCGTCTTAGAGGTTAACAGTTGTCAGGTAGAAGAAGAAATTAACGGAAATTTTTCACTCCAGTTCTCTATCCCCTCTTCGGCCAAAAACGCTGACAAGGTTCAAGAGGAGGCCATAGTAAAAGTCAAAATTCCCCGGGGATATCAATGCTTCCGTATCATTGAAACCACAAATAATATGGGAATGCTCTCTGCCTATTGTGAACACATTAGCTACGACCTTCGTAACAGCATTATTGGTAGCCTAAGCAAAAAATCTCAATCTGGGAAAAGTGCACTACAATCTTTACTTGCTGCAGCTAATGGTCCAATTAAGTTTAGCGGTAGCTCCGACATTACAGTCTTAAACGATTTGATGGTAGTGCGCAGCTCTATTTTAACAGCTATTATGAAAGATGATCTAGAAACCAGTTTTCTGAATTGCTGGGGCGGAGAGCTTTTTCGGGACAATTTCATTTTCAATATTGTAAAACAAATTGGAGGTAATCGCGGCATTGTCCTATCTTTTGCCAAAGACCTTACGGGGTTTACTCGCAAAAAGAATTATTTGAATTTAGCTACTCGAATTATTCCCACCTACGTCCTCGCCTCAGGTGAAATAGCCGGTATAAGCGGCTATGCCATTAATTCCCCTCGGATTAATGACTATGCTCAGGTCTACGAAAAAACGATTCACTTTTCTAACATTAAGGTTGGAGAAAAAAATAACGATACTGGAATTATTCCCTTTCCCACGACTTCTGAAGCGGAGAAGGAAGTCCGGCGCTTAGTGGCTTTGCTTTGGGAAGATGATATCGACCTTCCTGAAGTATCCGCGGATATTTCCTTTATCTCTTTAGCTCAGACAGAGGAGTATAAAGCCTTCGCGCCCCTAGAAACGGTAGAATTAGGCGACATTATTACTTGCCTATATAATGGACAGAAACTAAAAAATCGTGTATCCGCTTATGTTTTCGATGTCTGCGCCCAAAAGTATACCGCATTAACCATCGGTAAAATCCCAGCTACTTTGGTTGATTCCGTAAACGCCTCAGGCAGTAGTTTAGCTAATCTTAATAGTAAAATCAACGAAATCATTCATAGCGATATTGGGCAGTTAACGAAGGAAGATAGCAATATTTTTGTGAATCAACAAAATGGTTTAGTTGCTCATGCGGAGATTAATCAACAAAATTACAAGGTCTCTATTAACTCTAGTCGAGGTCTGGCGGTGGAAAAAATCCAGAATGGACAAGATCAGGAACTGCTAGGAATTGACTCCCAAAGTGGTGATATCTGTATTCCCAATTACGAAAAAAAGTGGGAGCAAAGCTTAAAAGAGAATCAATCGTACCAAGGGATTACCGTCAGCCGTCAGGAGGGACTATCTGCTCAGCTTAGCAATCATACCCCGCCTTGCCGTCTGGAAGTAAGCGCTCAAAAGGGATTTTCTCTTTATGAGGGCACGAACTTTCTTGGCGGAATCAAAGAATTGAATCTATCACCAACCTTAGTTTCTGGCGCCCTGCTTAATACTATTGACCAAAGCAGCTACCTTAAAAGCGAAAGCTTTTCCCTGTCAGAAACGGAGACTATTTCTGGTCTGACCTTGTACCACAAAAACGAGGCTAATCCAGATTCACCCTATGAAACAACCACTAAAATTGGTGCGGGCAAAAACAATCTTGAACTAGTCGCCCCAGATGGCACGCGTCTATCTATTGGACAAGGACAATTAATTTTAAGAGATAAAAACGGAACAATAAAATGGCAAGTATAAGGAGGACTCTATGATTCAAAAACATATACTCATCGATAGCTGGAACAAAATGCTCACCCCTATTAATTTAGTGCAGCACGAAAAGGATAGCCGAACATTAATTTTTACTATAACCGAAAGCGGTAAAGCCCTTGATCTGTCTGGCTGCACGATAGCTTTCCAATCAACTAAACCTTCCGGCGATGTACTCTTCAATAATTGTGAAATTTTAGAGGCAGAAAAAGGCAAGGTGGCCTATAAGGTTAGCGGGCAAACTGTATCAGAAAGTGGTACCCTTACCTGCTTGCTAGAAATCCAAAAGGATCAACAAATCCTTCGCAGCATCCCCTTCTCAATGCAAGTTCAACCTGCCCCCCACATGGACAATGCTATTGAGTCTAGCTCAGAATTTACAGCTCTTGAAGAGGCCTTGGATAGGGTTGAGACCTTAGGCGAAAACATGGTAACAGTAAATACAGATCAGGTAATTGAAGGGCAAAAAGTCTATAGCCAATCCCCCAAAATTCCTGGACCGGAAGAACCTTCAGATGCGGTGAACAAGGCGTATGTTGATGAAAACACTGTCAACCTGTCTGGGGAGCAAACGATAGTGGGAAAGAAGATTTTCCTCTCAAATATCACTGCCCCAGAGCCATTTAATGACAATGATGTAGCTACTAAGTTTTATGTTGATAAGTTAGCCACCCCTTTCTTACGGAGAGATGAAAGTAATTTTGATACAATGCCGCTAAATAGCATTTGTTTCAGTCACGTTGGCAATGCACAAAGCTTTAACCAACCCCTTAATGGACTTGTTGGCGGCAGCCAATGGTGGAATGTAGAGACTTATGGGGTATCGAACAGAACTTTTCAGAGGGCAACGCAGGTTTATCAAGGGCAGCTTATTAGACAGGGTAGAACATTTATGCGCTGTAAGCATGATAATTTATGGAGTAGTTGGCAAGAGGTTATGGTTGGCACTACCCCTCCCTCCCCCATAACCCCAACCTTAGCCAATGGATGGGTAAACTGGGGATTAGATGAGATGCCCTGTACTTATTATAAAGACGCTTGTGGCATTGTTCATATTATTGGCACAGTGAAGGGTGGTACCATGGGCGCATCCATATTTTCTCTCAGCTCAGGCTACCGTCCTACCAAAAATATAACTCTACCCATTATGTCCAATGACGCCACAGCTAAACTACGAGTCTTTAGTGACGGCCAAGTAATTCCTTACTTTGGAAGTAATGCCTATGTTTCCTTACACGTACATTTTCCATCCGCTTAGTGAAAGACGAGGAGGTTTCATGCTTGTTGATTTAGCAATTTTACTAGCTATCATTGGTGTTTTTCTTAGCGCCTTTGTCGCCATAACTAACTATATGCGTGGCAGGCGCCAGGAAAACCAAAATGAAGCAGCTAGTCTTTCCACGGTTTTGGCAGATATCAAATACATTATGCGTGGTATTGAAGAGATAAAAAAAGATATCAAAGAAGATATCAAATTGGAAATCAAAGAAATCAAAGACAGACAGACTACTCAGGCTGAAACTATTGCCATTCTGACTCGGGATCTAAAAAGCGCCCATCGCCGCGTAGATGAACTACTGGAATTAAAGCGAACGGAGGACTAAGTTAATATGAATATTATTGTATCTTTTTCAACTATTTTGGTCTTGGCCACACTCATTGAGTCTTTGACAAGGGTTATTAAGGGCTTATTACCTGAAAAGCTGGCAGCCATCATAAAACCTCCGCTTTTAGCAGCTGGTATTGGAATTTTACTATCCACAATTTTCCAAATTGATCTCTTTATCCTTCTTGGCCTTCAATCGCCAACCCCATCTATAGCCCACATACTAACAGGTTTGATTTTGTCAGCTGGCTCTTCTGCTCTCCACGAACTTTTAGCTAAACTGCGGGAAAGTCGCTTAGATCAATATCCTGAACCCCAGAACGGGATCTATAAGGAGAAAATTGATGAGGACTAACTTAGGAATAGATGTCTCTGAGCACCAGCCCTTCATTGATTGGAAAAGGGTTAAGCCACATATTGATTTTGCGATTTTGAGAGCTTCACACGGTGTTCAGAGCCGGGATAAGTCTTTTGAGAATCACTATAGTGCTGCTAGGGGAATGCAAATTCCCCTAGGTGCCTACCACTACTATTACTACGGTGATCCAAACCGTTTTGCAGAGGAAACCCAGAATTTCCTCAGGCAAATTAGCGGGAAGCACTTACCCATGGGTGTTTATTTAGATCTTGAAGAACAAGGTCTTTATGTCAAAGACAAACCCCTATCGTCCTTAGGGCGCCAACAAATCAGTGAGCTGGCTGCCAAGGCGCTCTGGGATCTGCGATTGGCGGGTTTCAGAGTTGGTATCTATGCCAACAGCTATTGGTTTAACACTCTGATTGATGTTAGTCGACTACCTAGTGATACACTGATTTGGTGCGCCGACATTAGTGGTGGACTAGATTATTCCGGTCACGTAGACATTCATCAGTATGATTTCTACGGAACCTTGCCGGGAATTCCCGGCAAGGGGCTGGATTTGAATCGAATTCTTTCATCTCAATTTAATAGTATCTTTCCTATTGTCCAAGCTTTAACCGTAGATGGAATTTTAGGCTCCCAAACAATAAAAAAGCTGCAGCACGTCTTAAAAACAACGGTGGATGGCTTTATTAGCAAACCACGTTCAGAAGTGGTATGCGCACTGCAAAGATTTCTTAATCAGCAAGCATCTTCTTCAGATGCAAAGCTAATTATTGATGGCAATTGGGGCAAGAATACCACCACTGCCTTACAGCAATTTCTCTTTAGAAATTACCCAGAACATTTTGAAAAGGCAAGTGGAAGAAGGCCTGCAGCTAAGGATTTCGATGGTATCTTAGGTAACATTACGATTAAAGTATTACAGCAATGGCTGAATGTCCAAAACTAATATGTCTTCAGATTTTCTCAGTCATAGCTAGCCTGTCTGGTAAATTTGTCTCTAGAACTTAATAGTAGCTGTATTCAAACGCTTTTTAGCCTTTTGATACAGCTACTTCTTAATTTTTTTTATTCTTAGAAAACTTAAAAATACATTTCTTTTCCCTTCTTTCGCAATCATGTTTTTATTCACATAAATAAGGCGATTTAGCCTAGTAAAGAAAAGATAATAATTTTTTGTTTCAGCAAATTTTTTTACATCACCATAATATATTGTAGCTTCAGAGCCATCACTAAAATTTTTCACGAAAAATCCATCTTCTCTCAGGGACGTTGCTATTGTAAAGCTATCGCCATGATAAAGTTCCTTGTAAATTTTCAATATTTTAAGGCTATTTTTTTAAACATGCGCCTGTAAGAAAAATAAAATATCCAAGGATCTATTAATACGTATAAAAAAATATACACCCAAGAAAACCGCCAAGAAATCGCTAAGACAAATAGAAATACAACCAGCCAAAGTATCGTACACACCACAACATACACAACCTTCACAGATGTAGGCATCAAATACTTTCTAACCTCTTTCAACAAATTATAGTCAACAACAACTTGGGTCTCAAACGTTTCTTCCACACGTATATCCTCCTCATAATTTCAAATTACCTATATAAAAATTCAAATAGCAAGCTCAGGCAAAATTTGTGGCAGAGAAAATCAAAGATCTTTTGGTATTTTCATTTTCAGTCCTTTGGCTCTTAGAACTTCAAAAAAGGCTTTTGCCTTGCCCTCTTCAATAATTTTATTTTTATTTACAAAAATATGATAGTTTACCCGAGTAATAAAGAGATAAAAATTTTTCGTTTCAACAAATCTTTTTATATCTTTATAGTATGAAATTGATTCCGAGCGAGCATCAATATTATTGACTCCAAAGCCCTCTTCTTTCAAAGAGGTTATTAGAGTAAATCTATCTTGGTGATAGCGTTCCTTGATCAATTTATTAAACAGATCACATTGGCGCTTTATAATAAATCTATAGTACAGAATTGACGGCCATGGCGCAGCAATTAAGTAAATGACAACATAGGGTCGCAGAAAAAACCAAAAAAGGGCAAAGCCTATTATATAGAGCATTAGAGCTGCACTAAAAATCGAGAGCTTATCATTTCTTGACAATAAATAGCGTCTAATTTCTTTTACTGTCTCTGCATTTACCACGACCTGAGTTTCAAATGTTTCCATCTTCACATCTCCTAACCCACTACACCTTATCTCCCCGATGCCTCCGGTGATAATCCTGCATAAACTGCTCATCCACCACCTCTAAGTCACGATCGCCCCCTTGGGACTCCAAGTGATGGCGAAATTCATGTTTCAGAGTATGCTCTACCTTTAGGCGTAGATCTTCTTTTGTCAGAGCGCCATACACCTGTCCAAAGGAGCCATAATAAATTGCGATATAGCGCCCCATTACACCATCTACATGATATTCCCCCATAATATAAAGCTCTCCTGCCACCGCTTCCGGGTGCATTTTAGCCTCCGGCAAGAGTAAGATGCCACCATTAAGATTCAAGAATAATTCTTCAGGCAGCTCTTGTGCCAGCTCTCTTAGCATCTCTTCAAATTCGTCAATAGAAATCATGTGCTTGTTGAAACCTCCTGGGGGCAACTACTAAGGCAAATGAGATGGCCTTAGCATCAATTCGTTCAAAAGTATTTGCCGGATAAGGCTCTAAAGAAATCCTAGCTAAATTACTTTACTACTAGTGTGCCATAGAATAGACTAATGATAAAGATATCTCCATTGGGATATTATACTTTGAAGATGAGGAGATAATTTATGATTTTGTCTGATAGTAAAATTCGCCAGCTACTAACTGAGGGTAGCTTAAAAATTAGCCCTCTTGAAGACATCCAAATTCAGTCGGCTAGTGTAGACATTCGTTTAGGAACCAGCTTTTCTACTTTGAGTAATTCTAGTAGTTCCATTATCACCATGGATGCCCCTGTCCAGTACCAAGAGGTTGAGACGGAAAATTATTTGCTCTTACCAGGGCATTTTGTTTTAGCCACCACCTTAGAGTATTTCCATTTACCCGCTAACCTCACAGCCTTCGTGGAGGGACGCAGCTCTATAGGCCGTATGGGGCTATTTATTCAAAATGCCGGTTGGGTTGATCCCGGTTTCGCTGGTGAAATCACCTTAGAATTATTTAACGCTGGAACTTGTGCCATTGAGTTAAAGGCTGGCCGCCGGGTTGGTCAACTTGTTTTTGCCGAAATGGATCAAGCCGCCGCCCATCCTTATGACGGCAAGTATCAGTTTCAGCAAAAGGCTACAGGATCAAGAATTAATCTGGATAAAGAGCTTTAGGCCTAACTTCTAGTTCTGGGTTCTACGCTTAGCTTTTAGTCCTCCAATACTGCTCACCGCAGTAAAACTATTTACACCAGTAGAGCGGAAACTTTTCGGCAGATTTTGTCGATTTCATTTTTAGGTGCTAACCACCACTCTGGAAGCCAAAGGGTATACAAGTGCCAGCCCATTTGAAGGAGGGTTTTTCTTTGCGGCAATTGCCAAAGAGGATCTGAATATCCGGAGGGCTCAATGTTTTGATTGCAAATAATGCCTAAAACATACTCATCAGCCTTTTGAGGATGAACAATGGCAATATCAAGCTTATTTCCCGAACTGCCAATGCCGGTCTTAACTTTCAGACCGGCCTTTTTTAATTCTGTGGCCACGGCCTGTGAAAAAGCTTTAGTCGGCATAGTATAAGTAGGTTCTTGTGACCTGGAGAGGGTCGGGCTACCAAGGGCATAATCTAAAAACTTTATTAAGCTGCGGACGCCTTCAGGCCAATAGTCCGGTAGAAGATTGACCCCTTTATGTAGGGAAGTAAAAACCAGTAGCTCTGATCTTGAGCGGGTAATAGCCACGTTTAGATAGCGCCATCCCTGAGACTGACCTAGAAGACCAAACACACTATTCTCTGGAGAATCCGGCTTCAGATCATAACCCACCGACAATAAAATCACATCCCGTTCGTCACCTTGAATATCCTTTGCCATTTTAATACATAGCAGTTCTGGCAGTTGGGCGGCCAGTTTTTTCAGTTCGGGGCGATCTAGAAAAGCTCGCTCCAGTAGTTCTTCGATCAGAAATTTTTGCCCATAAGAAAAGGTTACTACTCCCAAGCTTTGCTTTCTTTGCAGAGGATTTTCCAACCGGGCAGAAATTTCTTGAACCACAGCTTGGGCTTCTTCAATACTGCATTCTCCGTCCTTGGCAGAGTAGTTTCCCTGAACAGGGATAACGCTGATTCTTGAAGTGGTGATCTGAGGCGAAGGAAAGGTAAATAATTGCTTATCATAATAGGCGTCATTACTGAAATGGATTAGGCTTTCATGGCAGCTACGGTAATGCCATCTAAGGTAGGCTTGGGGGAAATTAATTTTTAAACAGGCGGACAAGATACTGGTAGAGGTGATTGACCCGGGCTCTAATGGCTCGGTCTGAGTCGGTTCAGTCAAGGCTTGGGGCAAGAGTTGGTTCGTATCGCCCACAATTACTACATTTTCACCACGGCCAATGGCACCTAAAGCCTCACCCACCGAAATCTGTGAGGCCTCATCGAAGATTACCAAGTCAAAGGGTTTGGTTAAGGATTTACAATATCGTGCCACTGCCAAAGGACTCATAAGCATACAAGGGGCTACATATTTTATAAGCTTAGGAATTTGTGCAAAGAGATTCTCTGAGGATACGCTCTGGTCGGTCTCTTGCAGATAGGTCTCTAAGAAGGAACGCTCTTTTTTCAACTGTATGTCCGAATTGATTTGACCAAGAGCAGAGGTGAGCTGCGTATGAATTTTTTGTTGCGCCAATTCCTCCAAACGCTTTAGAGTGCTTTGAAAATGTTCAACCTTGTTCGTAAAGTCCAACTGAGAAAAATTCTTTAGAATCTCTTCCTGAGCAAAAATGTATTGGATGGCACCCTTATAAAAGGCCTTTTTGTAAGCTAAAAAGAGACCGTCCCTCCGCTGATGATAGTAAACCGAAGAAACAACCTCTTCCAATTGTAGTTGCTTCAATCTATTCTCAGCTGCCCGTAAGTGACAAAGCTTTTCTAAGGTATTAATGTGCATAATCCAGCGCCTACCTGCCTGAGCCACACGCTGCCAATAATCCTGGCTGTCATTGGTCCAAAAAGATAGATTTATTTGTGCCAGAGAATGGAGCTTTGTTTTTACTGCCCACAACTCTTCTTGCAGATTTTGGTATTCTAGTAGTTCCCTTTGATTAACCTCCTTCTGGTAGTAACCTACGATAAGCTCTTTTATCTTTTGCCTATTATTACTACTTACCGCTAAGCCCTCAACGATCCGCTCAATTTCCCGGGTGTGCTCAAGGGCTCGTTCTGTTTTTTCCCAATCGGTATCCTCACCTTGCCAAAAATCACCTAAGGTCTGAATCAAGGTCTGATTCCAGAAAAGGTATTTATCCCGAGCGCGCTGGTAATCTCCGATTCTATTGAGCAAAGGCAAAACCGCTGTCTCTTCTAGTTCCAACCCACTCTTGGTAAGGGGAAGAAACTGCGCCAAAAATATCTTTTGCGCCTTTTTTCTCTGCCTGCGTTTTTGCTCGCAAATTGCCTTCCACTCCTCCATAAGTCGATGAGGGTCTAGGGATAGCAAGGCAGGCAAGAACAATTCCTCCAGTTCTCCCCGTATATTTTCTGCTTTTTTTCCGGCTAACAAAGGCAACTGGAAGCGCTCAATAGCTTGGGCTTGCCCACTAAGTAAGAGAGCCCCAATGATTTTCTCTTTGGACATCAGCTTTTGTGCCAGTTCATTCAAGCGCCCAAAGGCCTCGGTCACACTAAAGTCCAATTCAATTTGCCATGTTTCTGCTAAAGTTTTGCTAGAATAATTGAATTTTTCCGCTAAAGGAATGAGCTGCTTAATGGTTACTAAACATTGATTTTCTAATTCTGGAGAATACTCCGATACAAAAAATTCTGCCAAGGGATGTGACCTAGGGCAACCTATTTCATGAAGCAAAGCTTCATACCTTTGGACGGCCTCATCCCGTAGACCTTGCTCCTCCTTTGGTAGCGCAATTGTTGAATAGGGTGACAGGGTAATTCGGTCTACATCACCTAAGCAAGAAGAGTACAACCCAATGGCTTCATACAGCGAAAATCCAAAACTATAAGGTTGGGTAAGAGCTTTTGAATAGGCCACTAGCTCCATGGCCTGCATCTGCAGAATCCTCTTCTCCTCATCATAATTTCCCCTTTCACTCAGGGGCATTAAAGAGAGGACTCGAGTAAAATAAGACTGAAGAGAAGTGGTCTTGGTCATATCATGTAGATTCAGGCAAAAGGCATCCAACTTCATTTTTCGTAGACGCCCGTAGACCACGTCAAGAGCCACTGCTTTTTTAGATACAAATAAAACTCTTTGTCCCCTACCGATGGCATTGGCAATAATATTCGTGATAGTCTGACTCTTTCCTGTACCCGGAGGTCCATGCAGAAGGAAACTCTTACCGCTATCTGCAGCTGCAATGGCAGCTAATTGGGAACTATCCGCCAAAAGCGGCAACAGAGGATGATTGATTCCATTATAATCAGTGGATTCATTTAGCATTTCTTCTTGAAAAAAATCCATTTTTCCTTTCAAAAGACTGTGAATAATTTTATTCTTTTTAAAGTCCTCCCAGTGCGTGGTAAGATCTTGCCATAAATAAAAATGCCAATAGGACAGATTAATAAGATACGCTTTGGAGCATACTTTCCAATCTAGTTGAGATGAAATGATTTGGGAAAAGTCAAAAAGAAATTTATCAATATTCTGCCCTTGGCTATTTTGAATCTGCTGAGTAAGAGTAGAAAGGTCAAATCCATGGACTTGTTTTAGCATCTCTTGTAAAAGGGGATTACATACAAGATCTTTTTCCAAGCAGCGGAAGGAAAATCCCGATCCATTTCCTTGTCGAGACAATGTTATAGGAAGTAATAGAATGGGTGTGTAGTATTCTTTAGATGGCTGATCTTCTTCTGTCCACCGTAAGAAGCCAATGGCCAGATACAAGCTTCCTACACCATTTTCTTCTCGGGAAGTCTGACTCCTTACCCACAGCTCATCGAGGGACTGCCCACCTGAATTGCTTCTATACATTACGCCGGTAGGAAGTGCTTCCCCCATCCTCGTTGCCCAGACCGGTTCGTTATTTTCGCCCTCCATTGAGAATCTAGGATGAGCCTGCTTTTCGTCCTGGGAGAAAAGCCACTGCTCTTGTTCTATAAAAATCTTCTCTATCAGCTTCTGTAGCGACGGAGATAAGAGTTCAATACCCTTAGTCTTTAGTGGAAAATTAAGTATCTGATTTTGGGAACTTATATCTAAAAGTTGTTGCGTCCATTCTGCCCAAAGCTGCTGCGAAGGACAACTAAAGGGTCGTTCTTCAGGCGCAGTCTGAGAACTGCCGCCTTCTTCAACCGTAATAAACTGTGATTTCATATCTCTTCCCTACCCACTATTCACAAGATATTCCCCATAGTTTATTCAACAAACACCATAATTTTTTCTTACTTTACCATACCTTGTAACAATTATACATAAAAACCAGCATTATTTCTCAAAAAAATTTACCAAAAGAAAAATCCTCCTTTTTCCAGTACTACAACGCTATAGTTCCGCAGGGACTATTTGCCCTATTTCTCAGCTAAAACCTTTCTTCCTTATGTGCTATAATCTTCTCTAATGAGAGTAACAACCAACTGCCATATTATCTAGGAGCTCATATGCAAAATATCATCATAGATGCCATTAACCACTTTGGTTATTTGGGTTTAGCCTTACTTATTGCAATGGAAACAGTATTCCCACCGATCCCTTCCGAGGTAATCCTTACTTTTGGTGGATTTATGACCACCTATTCATCGCTTCATCCGGTAGGAGTAATCCTTAGCGCTACCCTAGGTTCTCTTGTTGGAGCCTTAATTTTGTATTTTGTCGGTCGAAGTCTAACTCCGGAGAGACTGGAGAGTTTTTTTCAGAAGCCCTTACTTAAGCGCCTGCATTTTAAAGCCACCGATGTGGAAAAGGCTCGCCGATTTTTTCAAAAAAGAGGCAGCGCCAGTATTCTTTGGGGACGCTGTGTTCCCGTTGTCAGAAGTCTAATATCCCTTCCAGCTGGGATGGCTAAAATGAAACTGCCTCTGTTTATTGCCCTAACCGTTCTTGGCTCGCTCTTTTGGAATACACTATTGGTGGGCTTGGGGATGTGGGCCGGTGAATCTTGGGAAGTCATTGCCGCCTGGTTCGATACCTTCTCTACCATTGTGGTAGTTGCACTAGCTCTGCTGGCTATTGGGGCTTTTTTCTTCTGGAGAAGGCGTCAAAAGAGAGCTGCTGTGAAAGAGCAAGAACCCTCTTGAAAATAAAAAGACGCTAAATACTAAAGCGGCAACAGGTAACCTGCGCCGCTTATTTGTTAGTAAGCAGGAAATCTTTACGAGCCTTTGCAACTGCTATTTAGTCCGTTACCGTTTCATAAGGCCAATCTTCTTCTATTCCACCAAAATCTATCACTTGTCGATACCCCATGGCTAAGAGCTCTTCTGCAGCAGCTTGGCTACGTCTGCCGGTTCGGCAATAAACTAAAATCATTGCATCTTTATCTGGCAAGACCGCTTGTGCACGTTGTGCAAATTCAGCACTTTCCATTTGCACAGCGCCGGAAATATGACCGGAGGAAAATTCTTCCGCCGTTCTTACATCCAGTATAATGGCTTCGGGATTCGTTTCCATCAGACTCTTAGCCTCTTGGGGCGTGATCTTTTTATATTCCGCCGCTAAAGTGGAAGAAGATAACGCGGAGGAAGCGGCTACAGAGGCTTGGGGCGCAGAGGTACTTTCGCGACTGGTACTTGCAGGCGCTCCAGACTGACCGCAACCACTTAAAACTACTATCAGGCTCAGGGTTAAAAGCAGGTAAATTTTCTTCATATTATGCTCATCCTATTTCATGTATTATTTTCTTTGATAAAAGTCCCTTCTTCTAATTCAGCGAAGGCCTTTTTCAATTCTTCTGGGGTATTCATCACAATAGGTCCGCCCCAGGATACAGGTTCTCTTAGGGGTGGCGCTGAGAAAAAAATCAGTCGTGCGCCGGAATTTTCCGGGGCAGTAATGGCGACTTCATCACCTTCGCCCAGCAAGACCGCTGTCTTTTCGGCAATTCGCTTTCGGTCAATTACGGCTTCACCGAGAATTAAGAAGACAAAGACTGTAAGGGATTCCTCTACCGGCAGAGTTATGCCTCGGCCAGGTAAGAGCTCAATATCAAGAATCTGTGCCGGCAAATAACTGGGGGTAATTCCCATGGCATCTTTATACTGACCGGAGATAACCCGCACAGTACCACCAGCAACTTCTTTAGCCGGAATCATGTCCCGGCTAATATCTCGATATTGTGGCGCAGTCATCTTATCCTTGCTGGGTAAATTGAGCCAAAGCTGAAACCCCAGCATTCGTCTGCTGGGCATGGGCATTTCTTGATGTAAAATCCCGCTTCCAGCTGTCATCCATTGGCTTTCACCACTACGAATAACTCCCCGATTCCCTAAACTGTCTTGGTGTCTGACTTCACCTTCCAGCAGATATGTGATTGTCTCAATACCACGATGGGGATGGGTAGGAAACCCGGCTATATAATCCTCAGGATCAAGAGAGTCAAAGGAGTCTAACATTAGAAAGGGGTCAAAGGCCTGAACCGTACTATGCCCTAGAACTCGAACCAACTTAACTCCGGCGCCATCCACCGCAGTCTTTCCCGTAACTTCAGCCAAAATTCTACGTCGTGCCATAGGTATCCTCCTAGTAAAAAAGAGCCTGCTGCCACAGCAAGCTAAATTTCAGTCTGCGACTCCCGTGAGGAAGCCGACAAAGTAATAAGTAATGAGGGTTCATTCCGGATAATTGCCAAGTGCACCTACTTTGAATTATAGAGCAAAGATGAAGGTAAAACAATCATCTTTGCCAAGGAATTTTCTTGCTTATAACCGAATCTGTGGTGATCTGGAAATAGATATGTTATGCTGGTAAAAAAGTGGCTCTTCTCAGGATAGAGTTTTCTGTGTACCTCATAAGTTTGGCTGATTCGGCAAGAGAAAGAAAAGCAGTTTAGGATGTGAAAATGGCCTATTTATCCCTTAATCAAGCTTTACAAAAGGAATTTGGCTGCAAAGTATATAAGATTTCCCTTCAAAGTGGTTGCAGCTGCCCGAATCGAGACGGAAAAATAGCTGAAGGCGGCTGTATTTTTTGTAGTGAAAAAGGCTCTGGGGATTTTGCCCCGAACTCTGCCCTGTCAATTACAGAGCAGCTAGACCAAGGACGCCAAAGGCTAAAGGCTAAAATGCCTAAAGGTGAAGGCAAGTATATTGCCTATTTTCAAAGCTATACCAATACCTATGCCCCGGCTGAGAAACTAGCACCGTTATTTAAAGCCGCCATAGGTGAACCGGATGTTGTCGGTCTTTCCATTGCCACTCGGCCAGACTGCCTCCCTGAAGATATTCTACATCTGCTTTCTGAACTGAATCAAATAAAACCCCTTTGGGTAGAACTGGGTTTACAAACAATCCATGAGCGTAGTGCCCAAGCCATTCGGCGTGGTTTCTCTCTGGCTTGTTTTGAGGAAGCCCTCAGCCAGCTTCATGAACGCAATATCCGGACAGTAGTGCATCTGATCTTAGGGCTTCCAGGAGAAAGCCGTGAAGAAATCCTTGCATCCGTTTCCTACCTCGCTCGGAGTTCTGTTAGTGGTATCAAACTGCAGCTCCTCCACGTTCTCAAAAATACCACCTTGGCAGACCTCTATTATCAAGGAAAGGTTCCACTCTTCACCTTAGAAGAATATATTCAGCTACTGGGAGATGCTCTGGAGCTGTTACCTCCCCATATGGTTATTCACCGTTTAACCGGCGATGGCCCCAAAGAAAGCTTACTGGCCCCTCTTTGGAGTGCTAATAAAAGGCAGGTGCGAAATCAGATGGAGAATTACTTTCGTCAACAAAACATTTGCCAAGGCCGACGCTATATACCTTAAGTCAAAATATCTGAAGGAGCTTGATCCTGTTTTTCACTATACAAAATTCCTTCTCGTAAACCAGTCTCACAAAAAACAATTTTGCTTGGGTCTATGAGCCTTACGGTCTGGATAAGAGGTGCCAATCCAGCGGTAATAATATCGGAACGATCCTTGTTTTTGCCTAGCATGGCCTGTCGCCGACTGCTGTCTGCGTCAAGTAGATCCATGTAAATCCCATTTAGATTATCTTTAGTCATTTCATAGCCATGCAAGGGTCGGTCATCATCCTGGTTATTGCGCCACAGCTTGGCTACGGCTCGTTGGTTGCCACCAATGGCAATGAGAGGCAAGTTTTGTCCCTCTTTTAACCAGCTAATTGCTGCCAATCGTGCATGAACATGATTAAACAAGCGAAATAGTGCCGCTGCGCTCATTTCTCCGCGATTGGTATATTTTTCTGAGAGGATAATAGAGCCTAGGGGTAGACTTACTAACTGACGGCACTGTCCTTTTTGCATTAAAATCAACTCACAGCTACCACCGCCGGCATCCAGAAGTAAGGCATCTTTATAGGGAAGACTATGACGCACCGCTGCATATACATAAAAAGCTTCTTCCTTACCGGAAAGGATGCGAATAGGTATGCCCGTTTGCTGCTGTAAATACTCTGCCAAAGCTTGTCCGTTTCTAGCCCGGCGCATAGCCTCTGTAGCAATTGCTACCACTCTGACCTTAGGAAATGCCTCCAGAATTTCAGAAAAATATTCCATTGCCTCTTTAGCCCGACGAATCCCAGCCGGATTAATTAATTGCTTGTCATCCCCCATATCTTCACTTAAGCGCACCTTACGTTTTCCCTCAGCTAATAGCTCCGGTTCTTGGTTCTCCAGCGCATAGACTTTAAGCCTTGCGGTGTTGGAACCCATGTCAATTACCGCTACTGTCTCTTTCATACTTTCCCTCTCCATTTTGTTACTTTACGAATACAGTAAAGGTTAACTATCATAATTATGGCCTTTCCTGTTAAACGTCTAACTTTCTTTGGCAATCTATCGACGCAGTATCTCTTGCATTGTAACGGTTTAGGCAAAGGTCGGCAATGAACTAAGGTGATTTTCTCTAGACAAGTATTCACTATCTCCCTCTAGACTAGCTATTCCATCTTTCTGGGCCAAGGGTTAGAAACTTGGTTCTTCCTCATCTAGACTCTGTTGTTTGCGAAACTGCTTAGGGGACAGCCCATACTGGGTTTTGAAAAGGCGAATAAAATAGGACGGATTCGAAAAGCCACAAGCCTGACTGACTGTCATAACTCTTTGATTGCTCTGCAGTAACGCCTTCGCCCCCTGCTCCAGACGCACTTGATTAAGGTACTGAATTACCGTAAGTCCCATGTGCCGCTTGAAGAAATACATAAAGTGGCAGGAACTATAGCCGCTAACCGCCGCTAATTCTTTCACTGTCAAGGGCTGAGAATAGTGCTTGCGAATATACTCCAGAACTTGGCGTAGCTTGGTCAGCTCGCCTTGAAGGGGCGGTAGCTGCTTTTGAAAAACTACATATTCACCCCGTATAAGAAAGGACCAGAGACGCAGAAAATCCCCTCGGACCTGCAGCTCCCAACCAGTCGCACCGCTCTTCTTAGCTTCAACTAAGGATAAAAGAGCCTCCCTTATCTCCTGATACCAAGGTTCGTCCTTAGTAATAATCGGTTGCAACTTAACTTGATTATGTTGAAGAGGTTCGAAATATTTTTTATTCAAAATCTCATCTTTACCGGCTTGCAAAAAATCCAGAGAGAAAACGATTGCCAGACAGTCCATTGTCGTACTTTTCACAGCCTTGGCACTATGGAGGCTTTCATGGGGGATAATAACAATATCCCCAGCCTGAACCTGATGAGAAATTAGGTTAATCGAAAACTCCCCCTCCCCCTGCCGCACCAAAACCAATTCAGGTAGGTCATGCCAATGGGAGCGCAAAGCATCCATACCACTTCCTACCTGGTTATAAAAAAGCGTTAAGGGCATTTGAAAAGGCGCATAAGCAAAGTTCTCTCTCGTCCACGGTTTGTACAAGCAATCACCCACTTTCGAATGATTGTATTATTTTATCATATAAAATAGTTATTTTACGAAATTATTCCAAAGTATAATGAAACTATCTGCAAAACTAATTGCCAAGGAGGGTAAAGCATGCCTAAATACCAGCCTCTTTTTCTGGGGCAGTTCAAACCGGAAGGCTCCCTAAAGCAGTTGATTCTAAAAGAATTGCAAGCGGGCTTTATCGGCAGTTTAGATGAGCTTGTGCCTAATCTACTGGTAGAAGACGATATTTACTCTCAAGATCGTCGAAATCCGGGACAGCTTAGTCCTGATTTAGGTATTCTACTGGCAGCGGAAGCCGCTCCTGAACCCCAACACATGTGGTGGAACAGCGAATCTTCCTCTAACTGGCTAGACGGACTTTTTCGTTGTGCCCTTTTGACAGAAGAAAAAAACGCTTTACAAAAAGCCGAAAAAATCATTGCCCAAAGACTGGAAAGTCAGGATTTAGATGGCTATATGGGTATATACCAAAAAGACTCCCGTTTTCCTCAAGGCGTTGAAAATGGTGAACTTTGGGCTTTGTCTTCTCTACTGCGAGTACTCATCGCCTATTACGAGGCAAATACTTCTTCCAGTCTTTTAGACAAAATTCAACAGGCCGCCAACTGTCTCATGAATAGTTGTCCCATAAACAACGCCCGACCATTCTCTGCCCAAGATGCCAAGCCTGAAGAGAACTGCTCCGGCCTCAGCCATGGATTAACCCTAACGGATGCCTTTTATCGTCTCTATGGGCTTACCCAAGACAAAAAATATTTAGACTATTGCTTGTTTTTGTATGAAAGCTATAGCGAAGAGCCTTCACCGCAACTAGAGCCAGATATTCGGGAATGTAACCTACTTCTAAACAGCAAATCTTTCTGCGGGCATGGCGTTCACACCTATGAGCACCTTCGCGCCCTTACAGTCTACGCCTCTCATAAGCCGGAAAAAGGAATGCCAATACTCAAGGCTTATCTGGAAAAACTCACTGACTATCTACTACCCAGCGGTGCCCCCAGCGGCGACGAAATGATTCGTCACCGCCCTGCCCATAGCAGCTACAGTGGTTATGAATATTGCAGTATTCAAGAGCTTTTTGATGCCTACAGACTGCTTTTACAGGAAAGCGGTGATCTCGGCTGGGCAGACAAGATGGAATGGCTTTTCCATAATGCTGCTATGGGAGCCAGACATCCGAAGCACAGTGCCGTAGCCTACCTAAAGAATGATAACTCTTATGCTATGACCGGGCGGGAAGCCTGCCCGGAGGCCGAGCTATCTTCACCGGTTCCTCAAACCCGCTACAAGTACTCACCGGTTCACCAAGATGTGGCTGTCTGCTGTGTTCCCAATGCGGGCAGAATTTTAGCTTACTATCCTCAGTATAGCTGGTTCTCCGATGAGAGAGGACTCTACAAACTGCTCTACGGTGCCGGTATCCTGAGGACGCAGTGGGGGACAAGCCAGGTAAGCATTGAAGAGAGCTCTCATTATCCTTTGGGTAACAGAATTGATATCCGAATTAGCGTGAGTGAACCGGTTCAATTTTGCATAGCTTTTCGCCGCCCCGCCTGGTGGCACACATTAAAAGTTACCGGAGCTCCATACAGAGAAGAAAATCAGTTACTGATTTTTGAGCAGCTATGGTCAGGGGAAACAATTATTAGCTTAGATTTTAAGCAAGAAGTAAAAAGACATCAGGATCATCAAAAACAACAATATTTTAGTTGGGGAGCTCTACTTTTGGCACTCCCCATAGCTGCCAAGGAAGTCTTGGGTCGGGAATATGCCGCGGGGTTTGTCGATCGCTATTACTACCCTCTTTCAGAAGATTATAATCACTTGCATCTGTCTCCCAAGAGCGCTCTCCCTAAGGTGGAGATCTTGCCTGATGGACTTCGAATGAAACTAGAAATGATAGATCTTCGAACTGGTCAAAGTTCCCAACAGACTTTACAGCCGATCGCCGAAACCCTGCTACGCAAGGTAACCTTTTCAGGCTATACTGATTAGGTTCAAAATATAAAGCAGAGTACAGTCAGTAAATAGATATAAGGAGGAAGCTATGGAAACAATGACCCCCAAAACCCGTTTACTCAATCGACTAGAAGGAAAGGAAATAGACCGAATTCCCAACCTCTCCATTGTAATGCAGTTCGCAGCAGCCTATACCAACATAAAGTATGGCGATTTTTGTCGTGATTACCGCTGTCTGGTGGAAGCCCAAAGCAAGACAGCACAAGATTTTGGGATTGATATCCTTTCTACCATGTCTGATGCCTATCGGGAAGCTTATGATTATGGTGCGGCAGTTCGTTTTGTAGAAGATGACTTGCCCATTTGCGAAGGTGCATTTTTACAAGGCCCTGAAGATATCGTTAAGTTAAAGGCTTGGAATCCCTTAGACTCTGTGCGTATGTTGGATCGTATTCGGGCGGTTGAGCTTTTTCATCAACAATCGGGTAAAGACTATCCAATTTTAGGCTGGGTAGAAGGCCCTTGGGCAGAATTTACGGATTTGACCACCTTAACAGAGGGCATGATGTTGCTTTACGATGAGCCGGAGTTTACCAAAGAAGCCATGACCCGAATTACCCAGCAAGCCATTAGCTGTGCATTAGAGCAAATCAAGGCTGGAGCAGATATTATCGGGATTGGCGATGCAGCCGCTTCCCTGGTAAGTGAGGAGATCTATCGAGAGTTCATTTTACCCTTAGAAACAGAGCTAGTTCAGGCTATCCATTTGGCCGGTGGCAAAACAAAACTACATATTTGTGGTGACATCAATCACCTGCTTCCTGCTATGTTAGAAAGTAAGTCAGATATTATTGATATTGATTATATGGTTGATATGGCTGGGGCTATCACCACCGCTAAGGGTCAAGCCTCGATTTGTGGAAATATTAATCCGGTGGATATTATATTACAATCCTCTCCGGAGCGTATTCAGAGAGAAGTGCAGGCTTGCGCCTCCATTTCTGACAACAAAAGCATTGTAAGCAGTGGGTGCGAAGTGCCAAGAAATACGCCACCGGAAAATCTTAAAGCCGTCATAGGTGCGCTATCAAATAAAGGATAAGGCTAGACGGTTTTAATGGTATTAAGATAAAATGAATAGGCATTCTTGCTACCAGAAAGAACCACGGTAGCATTTTTAGAGGAGTCCTATGCATTACGAATATAAGCCTAAGGGGGTTTGCCCCAGCCAAATTAGTTTTGACTTAAATCAAGGTATTGTCAGTAACGTTTCTTATACCGGAGGTTGCAGCGGCAATTTACAAGCCTTACCAATTTTAGTGGAGGGATTGTCCGCTGAAGCCATTATTGCCAAATTAGAAGGAGTTCGCTGCGATAGCCGACCCACCTCTTGCGCCGCCCAGTTGGCGGAAGGGTTAAAAAAGGCTCTGGCCGAAACCCCTCAAGACTAAAAGCAAAGCCCCCTCCCTCAGACAAAATGTCAAAGGGCCGGGGGCTTTTTCATGTTTCTTGATTTTTATTTTTGTTACTCTTTCGCCGTTGGCGAACCGCTTCAGTTAAAAGATACTCCACTTGGCCATTTACGGAACGAAAGTCTTCTTCAGCCCAAATGGTCAATTCTTCCCATAAGGAAGGCGCAAGGCGCAAAAGTAATTGTTTTTTCGTTTCTTTTTTTTCGGCCATTGATACCCCCCTTCTGCCGGACTGCTCTGGCTTACAGGTATTATATCTAAAGTTTAGTAAATTGATCCACTGTTAACAATCGGTTGAGCATCTCTATTGCCACAAAGTACAACCAAGAGATTACTTACCATAGCCGCTTTGCGCTCTTCGTCCAGCTCAACAATGTCGTTCTCGTTTAATTTTTTCAGAGCCATTTCTACCATTCCTACTGCGCCTTCAACTATCATCTGACGGGCATCAATAATGGCACTCGCCTGTTGACGTTGGAGCATTACAGCAGCAATCTCCTGGGCATAGGATAAATGAGTAATTTTGGCTTCAACAATCTCTAAACCAGCAACTTCTACCTTGCTTTGAATTTCAGCTTTTAGACGTTCAGCCACTTCTAGGCTACTGCCGCGCAGTGTTTTTTCGTTATCATCATGGGAAACGTCATAAGGATAGAGACGAACCACATTTCGTAGTGCGGAGTCTGATTGAATTGATAGAAATTCAACATAGTTGTCCACGTTGAAAACCGCCTTCGTGGTGTTTACCACCCGCCAAATAACTACAATACCGATAATGATTGGATTTCCCATAGCATCATTAATCTTCTGCTTATCATTACTAAGAGTCATGACTTTCAGAGAAAGTTTCTTTGAAAGTCTTTGCTGTGGCTGAGCATTACGGCCTTTAGTCTCTGTCACAGGAGGCGTTGTGGTCATTCCCGCAATTTCCCGAGCAGCAGGGTTTACCGCAGCTACAAAGGGATTGACAAAGTAGAATCCGGCACCGGACAAAGTGCCATAATAACGACCAAACAAGGTAAATACATAGGCTTCATTTGGCTTGACTACTTTGAGCCCGGCAAAAAGAATCGGTGAAACTATGAGAAAAACAATACCGCCCACCACCATCATAGTAATGGCTAAAGGGGTTGCTTCACTATCTGCCATAGCTGCGCCCCAAATAAAAATGCCCATTCCAGCTATAAGTAATAAGCAATTTAAAACCAGTGCCAACATTCCACTACGTTTCTTGACTGACTTTTCTTCCATATAGGCCAAAGCTAATTTTTCATTATTATTCTCTGACATACTACACCTCCTGCGTCTAACGCAACTCATCAATGTGATATCATTTTAATATCACATTGATGATACTCTTCCCCCACATAATTGTCAATAGAGCTCTGAACCGTTTACAGGTAAATTCAGTTGCGACTGGCTTACTAATACTAATAAACGCCTATATAGTCACATTAAAAAAGGTGCCTCTTTATGAAGCACCTTTGATACTATTGACCTGTCCACTTATTTCTCACAAGAAACTTCGGACATTTTTATTAGGGTAGGTTCAAGCATTTCAGGCAGTATTTTGTATGCTTTGTCATTATGCTTTTTATAAATTTCCACCGCTTGCGCTTGAGGAGTAAAGGAATCTCGTTCCCGCACCATTCCCTCCACAGCCTGACGGAAATCACCATACTCACCCACCGCTACAGCGGCACAAATCGCCGCCCCTAATCCAGCGGCACCATTCATTTCATTACGCACGGTCTTTATGCCGAAAATGTCGGCAAAGGTTTGCATAATTAAGGGGCTATTGGAACCACCACCGGATAAAATCAATTTTTCCGGTTTCATGCCGAGCTCCTCCACCATGGCTTCGTAATTGTTTTTCATGGTCAAAGCAATACCTTCAATGATAGCGCGGTGGATATGCCCTCTGGTATGGCGTTGGTCGAAACCGATCATTACGCCTTTTCGGTGCAATTGACTGGCAGGAGCGAGCCAATCCGGTATAATCATCAGTCCATCTGCTCCAGGGGGGGTATCAGCGGCTTCTTCATCCAATAATTGTTCGGCAGAAAGAGACTTGGCAGCGGCCTTTTGAGCAAAATCATCACCGATTAAGTTCTTGAACCAAGAGATGTGCCACATGCCGCCCCGAATTCCATTACTTTCATAAAGGAATTCATGTGGGATACAAGAAAAGTTTGTCCAATAATTGGTTGGGCTCTTGGCATGACTCTCGCCGTAGACCATGGCAGCTATGTATGTTCCCAGTGAAATCAAAGCTGAAGTCTTATCAATGAGTCCAGCTCCCAGAGCCTCAACGGCCTTATCATTACCGGTAGCTACCACCGGAAGACCCACAGGCAAACCAGTTTCAGCTGCGGCTAAGGGCGTAACATAACCTAGTATTTCCCCCGGCATTACCAGATCCATGAGTTTTTCCTTAGGAATTTTAAAAGAATCAAAAGTCTCTTTGTCCTGAATCCAGTCCCAAGTATCCAGATCAACCGGGAACTGCCACTGAAAAGTATTGGCAATCGTGTCTTTCTTTTCTCCCGTTAAACGCCAGGTCATGTAACCTGTAGTAGGGCTGGTATAGGCAATGTCCTCCCGGTCTTCAAAAGCTTCATAGGAACGTACATCCATCCAACTCATAACCGGTTCGGCGAGGCTGCCATCCGCTTTCATAAAACAGCGGCAACAGCGAATCGTGCAAAGTCCCAGCCCCTTAATGTCCTTGGGGTTATAAGGAAACTTAGCCATAGCCTTTTGGGTGGCAAGTTTTAAACTGGTCCAGAGATCGTCATCTGGGTGCTCTACCCAGCCAAGATTTCGGTTAATCATGGGCTTAAGGGGTTCGCTAGCCGAACATACCACTTGACCTTTTTCATCAAAAATAGAAACTTTGGTGCTTTGACTGCCGCCGTCGGCGCCAATAAAATAGTGTGCCATTCTTATTACCTCCAAAATTTCTCTATTAACGAGTCAAGAAGCCACCATCCACGGCTAAAATATGTCCATTGACAAAGTGAGCCGCTTCACTGGCTAAAAATACCGTGCTACCCATTAAATCATGGACATATCCCCAACGACCTTCCGGAGTATGGTCAACGATCCATTTATTTCTCTCCGGATTTTTCATTGAACTCTCAGCGACTTTGGTTTGAAAATAACCGGGAGCAATACCGTTAACCTGAACATTGTACTGAGCCAATTCATCACAGTAGGCTTTAGTTAAACCTGCTATACCGTGCTTGGAAGCAGCATAAGCTGGAGATTGTTGTCCCCCAAGCCAACTAAACATAGAGCAGATATTGATGATTTTACCGCTCTTCTGCTCAATAAAATAAGGGGTAACCTCTGCGGACATTTCAAATGCGGCGGTTAAGTTAATGGCGATCATCGGATCCCATTCTTTTCTGGAAAACTCCCGTACATCGGCGCAGATACAAATACCGGCACAGTTAACCAAGATATCTACCGAACCCAGCTCTTTAACGCAAGTCTCAACAATAGCCTTTGGCATTCCCGGTTTAGTAATATCCGCTTCCATATAGAAGGATTTGACCCCTTCGTCCTCAATTAATTGATTAAAGGCAGGATCATCAGGCATGATACTGGGCATAAAAACATTGGCTCCGCCTTTGGCCAAAGCCAAAGAAAAGGCCTGACCCAAGCCGGTGTTTCCTCCGGTGATAATGGCATTTTTACCTTTGAGCGAGAAATAGTTCATGTTGAAATCAGTGATGTTTTTCATTTTACTTTCCTCCTATGGTTTGTTTGCAGTTTTTATTCTTTTTAACAGCAAATCGATAAAAATCTCCCCGTCCCCCTCTACTACCAAATCCGCTAAGCTGCAAATGGGTGCATCAGCCGAATGGTTCACGGCAATAATATGGTCAACGTCTTTAATTCCCTCAATGTGCTGAATCGAACCAAAAATACCAATAGCAATGTACAATCGTGGTTTGACGACTTTACCGGAATGACCCACCTGTATGGAACGGGGATTCACGCCTTTGTCCACAAGGGCGCGACTGGAGGCAGGCAAGCCGCCTAGCTCTGCCGCCAGCTCTTCGACTTTTTTAAAATACTTCTCAGCCCCATTGCCTCCGGCTACCAATAAATGGCTTTTTCTGATATCTGTAGGCATTGGCCTTGGTCTTTGACTTAGTAGCCTAAGACCACCGGAGGATATCGTTTGATCGGTAGCCATCCAGCGTTCTTGTGAGGGTTTTTGAACCAGCCAGCCTTGCGCAGCTTTAAAAGCACCGGGACGAACACTGGCCATCATTGGCCCTTCAGGACAACAAGAAATAGCGGCAAAAAGTTTACCGCGAAAGGCCGGGCGTATCAATACCGCTGCTTCCTCTCTGTCAGCTTCTGTCACATCGGCTACCAATCCAGCCTTTAACCCCACAGCTAAACGTGCGGCAATAGCTCGCCCAAAAGCTGTAGCCAAGGTCAAAATAATATCTTGGGGTTGTTTTTTGCAATAGGCAATCAAGGCCTCTGTAGCTAAAGCCGAATCTAACTGGCGTTCCCAAGGAACGCTATACATAATATAGTGATGGAAGATACTTTCTTTTGGCGGCTGCTCCCAGTTGCAGCAAAAAACAGACACTTCAACCCTTTGCCCATAAAGTTGATCCAGCAGCCCAGATAAAGACTCAGCTTCTTCAGCTTGGTCAGCCTCAAGAATAATTAGTGCTCTTGCCTTCTGTTCCCTCACCACTTAAACAAACCTGCCTTTGCATAAATATTGATAAACTTCCTCTACACCTTCGGGGGTACAGGGCAAAATCCGGTGCGCGCCTTTTCCCTGAGCCTGAACAAAAGTCTTTTCTACTTTGGTCAGCGAACCCTGGCTTCCTACTTGATCTACCGAAAGACCTAAGTCCTTAGCTCCCAGAAAGAAAATCCTCTCATCCACTGACGCTTGTAATGCCTCGTAGCGCATGTAGGGTAATTTATACCCACTTTCACGGCTAAGCCCTAAAACCGCCGGTAGAGCAATGGCAAAATCTAAAATCTGCTCTTCTTCTTGACAGCAAACCCTCCCCTCCATCGAAAACAAACTATCTTCCTCCAAGCTGGTAATACCTGCCAAGGCAGGTATCCCCAACCATTCAGCCACTTGAAAAGGGATATGTCCGGTATCTCCGTCCAAAGCCTGAGTGCCAGATAAAATCAATGCAGCTGCTTCTGCTTTGATATAAGTAGCAAGAACCTGCGAAGTAGCGAAGCTGTCACTTCCGGAGAAGCTTTTATCAGAAAGAATGGTTGCCCGGTCACAGCCCATCCGTAGTAAATCCCGAAACACCGAAGCCACCACTTGAGGCCCCATAGTTAAAAGCTCAATCTCTAGCTTCGGATGCTTAGCCTTTAACTTTAATGCCAAAGCCACCGCTGCCACATCATCAGGATTAAGCATCTGCTTACTTCGATCCCGCACCAAAGTATGCGTTTCTTCCGAGTAATGCATATCTTCTACATTGGGGACAACTTTAACCAGACAAACAATCTTCATACCGGCTCCTAAAAAATTTTTATACAACTTCTACGACTTCCGTTATAACTTGTTCTGTTACGCCTTCTTTTTCACGCTTCTGTAAAAAATTAAAGACATTTACTAGGCCAAAACCAACCAGAGCAAACACCGCACTCATGATGAAGTAGGCATTGTAGCCACCATTATCACCAAAAGTTTTAAATAGACTGGTGTTAATCATCGGCAGGAATATGTCCGGCATATAGCCGATAAAAGATGCTATACCAACGGTGACACCCACTACCCTATTATCGATTTTACAGTCTCCCAATAGTGACCAATAGGTACCACGAATGGCATATAGAAAGAAGCCTAGTAGCACGATCATGACAATGAAAATCGCCGGAGGCAAAGTAATGGGCAAAACAGATATCCCCACCAGCAGTAGCATTGCCGCTACCATCGAACCGCCAAAGGCAATGTGCTTACCGGCCTTATCTGCTATGAAACCGCCGATTACACCACCAAAGGGTCTTGTCCAAAGCACAATTACCGTTACAATACCTACAACCACAGCGTTTAACCCAATATTGGTTTCGAGAAAGCCACCTAGGTAGTAAACCGTCCAGTAAACGGAGTAGCCCATAAAAATTATGCCTCCCAGAAGGAAAACATATTTATTCTTAAAAACCATACCCAGATCTTTGAGCGAAAAGGGCTGAGGTTTTTGCGCAGAATTTTGGTCCGAAACCGCAGCGGTTTTTCGATCATTGTCTAAGAAAATAGCGGCTAAAATTGAAATTAGTAACATAATGCCTGAATACATGTAAATGACGGCTACCAGCCCGGCTCTCTTGGCCTCAAGACTATCAGTTTGATTTCCAACAAAGGCTGAGAAGATGGCAATGGCTACCAAAGCCAAGGATGCCTCTACTACACCACGCCCACCGTCAAGAATACCGAAAAAGCGCCCTTCCTCTTCCTTTTTGGCTAAAAGCTTAACCAGCTTCATATGGGCACTCCAGAAGGTAAACACAGAGAATATACCCCAGATACAGTAGATAATGAGGATATTATTGTAGGAAGGAATTTGAGCAAACCAGAAGCCACCTACTGATGTGAAAAACAGCGAGATAACTAAAAGCCACTTACAGGAAAAACGGTCACTAAGCAGACCACTGGGGAAGTAGCCCACAACAAAAACAATGCCTAAAACAGAGTAAATCATATTTAGATCGGAAAGCTGCATATCAAAGATAGCCAGCATAGTCTGTTGATAATTAGTTCTGAGATAGATAAGCGGATAGATAGCTCCTGCGGCCAGAACAATCAGTAGAAACTGCAAATAACGTTTGGCTTTTTTTGTTTGCGTCATTGTTTATACCTCCATGTATTTTTGGTGGGTACATTCTCCTAAAATACCCATACTCTCATACCTCTATACGCACTTACTGCTGATATTTTTTACCTTCCTCTTGGGGAAAAATACAACCAAAATTCATGGTGTCATTAGGATCAAAGGCACGCTTTAAACGCTCAAGAATATAGTAGGCACTTCCATGCTCTTCTTTTGTCCATTCATTTCGATACTTACCGATACCATGATGATGGCACATTGAACCGCCTAATCTAAGGGTTTCTTCTACGATAATCCGCTGCAAGGGATGGTGATAGACCCGCATTTCATCCTCGGGAGCGCAGTGAATATCATACTTGTAGACAAAATACATATTTGTTCCATTAATATAGCTGTGAGAAGAGTGACCACCCAGCATGGTTAAGTCATCATAACGAGGGTATTCTGCCTTAATCCGGTTCATAACATTATGATAAATTTGCGGAATCGTCTCCCAATCAGCAGAGATTTCCGTGGTAAATCCATCATGAACATCGTTATCAATCATGCCCTGGAATTCATCATCAATATCCTGTTGAGACCAGTTCAAGTGATTGAACCATTCTTCAATTAGCTTAGGTTCTACCGGTTTAATAATGCCATCCTTGTGTTTCTCCACCGCCGCTTCAATCGCTGCACAAGTGGCGTCCACAATACCCTTGGGTCCCTCAGCCATAAATAAAAGTACACAGCGGTTTTCATGAAAATGATAGAAGTGTTGATGAGCGTCCTGCTCTGAATAGGTTCGGCAAACAGAGGGTCTAAAGCCTTGAACCACCACCTCGCGCAATACTTTGATCCCTGTATCCACATCTTTAATCAGATAGCCATAGAAGCGGTTATTATCCGGATAGAAGGTGAAAACTTTGATGGTAACCTCGGTGATATAGCACAAAGTACCTTCGTTTCCAATCACTACGTGCCGAATGTCTGGGCCACCAGCCCGGCGGGAAACATTCTTGATTCGACTAATATGGCCATCTGGGAAAACACATTCCAAACCTACAACCATATCCTCAATACCACCGTAAAGAGTAGAGAATTGACCAATGCTACGAGTCGCTACCAAACCACCAAACTGAGCAACTGGCTTAGACTGAGGAGAGTGCCCCGTGGTTAATCCCAGCGGTCTAAGCTGGTCTTCCAGAAGCTGAAGGGGAACGCCGGCCTGAACCGTAACTTGCATGTTATAGGGATCAATTTTAATAATCTTATCAAGTAACTTGCCATCAATAACGATTGTCAGTTCTTTCCAATTCTCCAGTCCACCTTCTGTGGCTGTTTTCCCACTTCTGGGAATCACATTAATTCCATTGGCATTGCAAAAGGTCAGTAGCTTTTGCACTTCTTCCGTATCTTTGGGATAGACAATGGCGACGGGGGATGGCACATCCAAAACTTTCTTAGCCTTAGCGTATTTCTTGTAGCGATCGGCAGCCGCATCATAAAGCGCCTCCGGATCGGTTACAATCTGCTCTGGATTGAGTAAAGTGGCCAATTTTTCCAATAAAATCCTTTTGTCCATGTCATTCTTCTCCTTTATAAATCCAATAAAAAACAAAAAAAGAGCGCAAGTGAAAAGAAGTCGCAACTGCGAAAATCCTTTTCACTTACACTCTTAGGATTGTCTGAATTATACAGGAAGAAGCTAAACAAGTAAACTCTTTTTAGTCAAAAAGCTAAAATTATGTGTTATGCACAAGGACGCTTAATAAAATTTGTTAGACTTTCCCAAAGCTCTACATGCGCCAAAGTTTTTGGTTGGTGGAAGTAATGGCGATGGCACCGGCGTTTAGAGCCGCCATCGCATCGGTTTTGTCACAAACCAGTCCTCCTGCTAAAAGCGGCACCTTAATCGCCTCACAAGTCCAGGAAATAACCCGGGGCATACATCCGGGTATGATCTCCACCAAATCCGGTTCAAAGGACTCCAGTTGCTTAGGTAGATTATAAAAAGAAAAAGAATCCAGCATGAAGAAACGGTATATCGTGCCCATCCCCAATCTTTGCGCGGCCTTAATCATAGAAACTTTCGCACTTAAAATTCCATCTGCCTCGGTGTGGAGCCGTAAGTAGCGAACGACAATATCTTTACTGGAAAATCCTTCAATTAAATCAACATTTACAAACACAAGCTTCCCCGCGGCCTTAAGCCGAGAAACAATTGACTGCAAATTCAAAATATCGCCAAATAGCACAAAGACAATTCTGTTCTCCAAGGTCAGAACGTCCGAAAGTCCCGTATCATCTTTAACCCCGGGAATGATTGGTTCATCTTGAACCAGCTCCACTAATTCTTTACGCAACATAATACTCCTCCCATAATTCTACCAAAAGAAAGCATTGCTCTTTTTAAACTAGACAAAGTCTTATTATCTACAGCATATTCTTTGTCCTACTATGTCGGTTTTTCAAGAATATCATACGGACTTAATTGGTAGCAATGAAAAATGAAACATTTTTATACTTATTTTATTTGCAAATTCTTCGAATTTGTTCAAGAAGCAGAGTTGTTCTAAAGAAAAGACACTAAAGTAGTTTGTTATGCCATAAAATTTGACTGGTACTAATAAATTATCAAACAGGGTGTATTTGGCGATTCAGCCCCATGCTATACTTCGTAACAGGTAAGAAACCTAACCAATACGAGTAATTAGCTAAAAGACTCGAAAGGGTCGGAAGCGAATACGAACGAGTATTATCCGTTTAGCTAAGAGTGCCGGAGAGAGAATATTTCTTCTTTGATAATATGTTGATGAGCCTTTTATCCCCCTCATAAAGGGCATCTACTCTCCGGCACCCCCACTCACAACCTACCCAGTAAGGTAGGGTAAAATTGTCTAAAAGAACCTCCTCACCTCCTCCACCCAGGGTGCTGAGGCGATCTTTTAGGATATGTATAGAGGCTGATTGTAAAGCATGCTTTACCCTCAGCCTCTATTTGTGTTTACCAAGTAATTCCTACGCATCAGATTCTAATTTTAGCTTACCTTGGTAAAACCATATTTATTAAAAATTTCTTGGCCAGCCTCTGATTGCCAAAAAGCAATTAGGTTAGCGGCTAAATCTGGGTTGGGTGAGGTTTTTGCTACAGCCGCTGAGTAGATGATTGGCTCATATAAATTCTGTGGAATATCCGAGATAACCTTAATCCCAGCACTGTTGACCCCTTCTGAATTAAGAAGGATAGCCCCATCAATTTGGTGATTTACCAGAGCAGTTAATACTTCACCGGCATCCGAAAACCTCTGCAGAGCCGGAGCATTTTCCTCTGGAAGAGCCAGTGCATCTAAGGCTCCCGCACTCAAACGCCCAGATACAGATGTTTCTGGATTAATAATGCCCAAGGTTCGGATGTTTTCTGTGCCTAAATCAGCGACTCCCGTCAAAGGCGTGGTGCTGTCAGCAGCCGAAAGCAGAACGAGTTTATTTCCTACCACAGGCTTGACCGTAGTTAAATCTACCAAATTATCCTTACGAATCTCTCCCATAGCTTCCCCATCGCTAATAATCACAACATCAATAAAGGCGCCCTGAACCAATTGCTCCTTTATTTTATCGGCGGCATTGATGTTATAGACCAAATTAACAAAAGGGTTCTTAGCAAAATATTCCGGCCCCATACTGCGAAGTACCGCTGCCAAGGGCTGATCCGCAGCAACCGCCAGTTCCTCTACTTGAGGCTTCTCTGTCTGACTGGGAAAGGTAACTACAGTTTCTTCCGTTGTAGCTACGGGGACTTTCGTGGTTTCTTGTGTTGTTTGGCTACTAAAGGTACCGGAAGGCTCTGCACCACCGCATGCTCCCACAGCAAAGACAATAAATGCTACGGCAAGCACCAAACCAAATTTTCGAGCTAAGGTAGAGATGGTAGACTTTATGATCATTGAAAGTACTCCTTACATTTCCAAGGCTGCATACCCTTTTATTTGACCATGTTTAACAAAAAGAATCAAGGCTATAGCCAAGATCCGACAATAGCTGTCCTATCCCAGGATAATTTTAAGAATTTTTCCTTTTCCTCGACTGATAACGTACTCCCCGGCAGAAAGCTCTAAAAAAATGTCCTCCGTCACACTGCCATTTAGCTTAATCCCGTTTCCGGTAATAAGCCTTCTGGCCTCACTTTTAGAACCGGCAAATTGAATTTCTACCAGCAAATCTAAAATAGAAATCATAGCGTGTTGTAGGTGAATGCTTTCGATAGCTTCCGGTACCGTCCCAGCGGCTTTTTCTCGATAATATTTTTCTGCTCTCTGGGCAGCTTCTTCATTATGGTAAAGGCAAAGAATCTCCCTGGCATACAAGAAGTGTGCGGCTCTCATATCGGCTGGGTAATCCTTGATATCAGTAGTGAGTCGAAAATATTGCTCTAATTGTGTATCAGGCACTTTCATGCATTTTTCAAACATCAGTTCAGGTGAATCCTCAAGACCAATATAATTATTTAGAGATTTGCTCATTTTTTCCTGTCCGTCAAGTCCTGGTAATAATGGGAAAGTAATGACTTCTTGAGCAGCTTGCCCATAATCCCGCTGAAGTTCTCTGCCAACCAAAAGATTAAAAGTCTGATCTGTGCCACCTACTTCTATATCTGCCTGAAGAGCAACGCTATCATAGCCCTGCATGAGCGGATAAAACAGCTCATGCAAACCAATTGCCTGCTTGTCTTTAAAGCGGTTGGCAAAATCATCTCGCTCTAATAACTGAGCCAAAGTGTATTTTCCTGCCAATGCCAGCACATCAGTAAAGTTCATTTTTGCCAGCCACTCAGAATTGTAGGTGATTAGAGTTTTTTCCGGGTCAAGAATCTTGCTGACTTGTTGAAAATAGGTCTGGCCATTGGCTCTGGTTTCTTCAAAAGTCAGGGGAACACGAGTCTTCGACTTCCCACTAGGATCACCAATCATAGCTGTAAAATCACCAATTACAAAAATTACCTCATGACCTGCCGATTGAAAAAGTTTTAACTTTCTCAATACGACAGAGTGCCCAATGTGCAAATCAGGTCGGCTAGGATCTGCCCCCATTTTGATTCGTAATTTCCGACCTGATAATAGTTTTTCTTCAAGGGATTCGGGGGAATAGATGGCTACCGCAGCGGTTTTTAGTTCATCGATAAGTTTTGTGGCATTCATGTCTTTCTTACCTCCCTACAGTTGATTTACTAAGATTTTTCCGGTTGTTAGATTAATTTTGGGTACAAAAAAAGACCAAAGCAACAAGCCCTGGTCTGTTATGTAAATCACAACATCTACCAAGGCTACCTGCGATAATAATAATAATAAGCTGCTCCGTATACTAAAATCATAAAATCCTCGCTCTTATCTGCGTAGTTAAGGACTCTTTGTCCCAACTTAGATTAGTGAATACATTCACACTCTATATGGATATTGTATGCATTCTACCCTTCGGCTTACTATCTGTCAAATTACTGTAGTAGCTCTGTAATTCAGCCTATGATACTTGATACTTATAATTTTTGATACAAATTTAAATTATTTATAACGCGATTTAGCTTGTAGGCTTTGGGATTACTCTTAACCATATTATATAAATGGCTTGCTAATGCAGCCTTTTGTTTTCGATCTAAGGAGACCCATTCCTCAGGTAGTAGAGCGGGTACTATAAATGTTGAAGCTGGACTCAACTGCTCAAGTCTCTGGTTCATAATACTCAAAAGTTGCGCAACATTGTAAGGATTCACCGATGTTAGCGCTAACAGTGACATATACTTTTGATATGCTTCGGGGGTAAAGCCTAACATTTTGCTGAATGATGTAAGTAACTCATATTCCGCCGCCGTGTATGTCGAATTGATATCAGGCATATGTTCCTCCTTTATCCCCTTTACCGTACTGACGTAAAATTGCTACTATCATCTGCAGTGCACAAAATATGATAACCAGTGCCAGACAAGTAGCCAATTGATACCAAGTTAAAAATACCCCCGTAATCATGACCGCCCCAATCAGAAGCAGGATCAGGCGAGCACGCTTTTTATACTCTCTACTTTCACTTTTAGTGAGGGGCTTATTGACTGCTTCTATGGGAGAAAAAATAAAAATAACTAAGCTACTAGGAAACGCAATCATTACATAAGCAAAAGTAGAAACAGGTAAAAATCGTAGCACAAGGAAAAAAAGAATGACTGTGCCTACTGAAATCAATGCGCATCTAAATTGGGTAGAGGCATGATATCCACCAGCATATTCGCGTAATGCCTTGAAGGCAAAAAAGAACAGCAAAGCTTCCAACACCAGCCCCAAAGCCAAGCCCAGAGTTACCGTAATCAAAAGACCTAAAAGGTACGATATAAGCGAATAAAGACCAAACTCATAGAGTTCAGCATCTTCCGCTTCTATCTCCCCTGTGTTTTTCAGCCAATTTGTTAGCTTTCGTGCAATGGTCTCTCTCATCATGCTTCCTTCGATAATTGAATAAGAAGGTAGCAATCTCATGAAGACGAAATTGCTACCTGCCAGCGTTCTTAGAATTTCTTTAGCTTCTCTGCAGCTTTAGGCAATTCCCTTTGTCCAAAAAAATAGTCACAACTAGAATTGGCTTGCTTTTTTGTCATGCTCATAGCTGCCTTGGCAACGATTTTACTTAATTTCATAATCTGTACTCCTTTCTTCATACAATACTTGCCATTTATATAAATTAAATAGCCAACTAGGAATATTTTAAGATTCGGTTCCGGAACAAATAATTCCGCATGTAAGGCATGGTCACCTGAATCAACAGTGTACAGCCAATAACAGTACTGCTAATATCACCCTCAATTGGCTCTATGACAGGATAGCAGAGGGCTAGCCGCTCCAGATAAGTCTTATCTTCCAGCTCTGCATTTAAGCCGCATCGGGTACGAATGATAAGGGTCTCTTTTTCGACAGTAAGGCTAAACTCCAGCACATGATCTTTACTGTATTTGGCCTGATCAAGGGCGATTTCCCATATCTGGCTAATTAGCGTGATAAGAATTCCGTCATCAACGTCTAACTTCTTGGGGATTTTAATTTCAATTTTATAATCCACTTGATAAGCTTTAGTAATACCTATTTTAAGGTTAAGAATATCGTCAAGACCTTGCATCCCAGTGGCTACTACATTCTCCACCAAGTAATTCTCCCTTAACAGCTGATCTACAACACTGCTAACAAGCTCATCCCTTGAACTGACCTTCAGTAGTAGTAAATAGTCTTTCAGAGTGTGTTTTCTGATCTTTTCGGCGGTTATTTGATCCTTTACAATTTCATAATGTAGCTTATTATGTTTCGAATCGGAATCGCGGATCTTATTTCTGACATCCCTTAGTAAGCTTGCCCGTAAGATATTATAAACTTCAAAGCAAATAATATTGACAAGTAAGAGTATGGCGGCAGTCATTACTATTTGTTGGTTCGAAAAAATCCGCAATTGATCCATGCCTACTATACTTATGATTGAAATTATCGGTATTATTGAAAGTATAATTGAGCTCCGGTTTGAGAGGGCAAACATTGCATTTTTCCTTACTTGTCTACGACGCTTTCCACTGGCTAAGGTGTACACAACGATAAATTTAGCCGATAGGGCTAAGATCTGCGCCCCAATAGAACTATAGGTGCTATCACCAGTTAAATCTACCTTGAAGTTATTTTGGAGTGCCTGACTTAGGAAAAAGATAAAGATTTCGATTATAATGAAGATGGCCTTAGAAAGGAAAACCGCCAGAAATTTATAGGAGATTTTCGATTTATAGCAGAAGGAAAGCAGCAGCGTACTACTTATGCTAAAGGCCAAGGTAATTAATGGAACACCAAAAAACAGAGAGAAAAAACTACCCAAGACAAAATCCAGCGCATAAGCTGAAAGCTCCACCTTTCTGCTTACTTGCCGCTGGGAAAATAGAACAGTGGTCAGGAATTTATACAGTACGTACGTATGAATGGAATTGAAAAAAATAAATATGACAGAATCTTCTATTCCCATGTATGCCTACCTTTCTTCACCACTCATGTCTCCTTTGCAGCAATGATATCTCATAGCGAATTATGACGCAAGCCCCTTAGAATTTTTATTATTCAATTCAATCTATCCAATCCGTTTTTTTCGGATAAATAAGTCTCCAAACGGTCTTTAATGACTTTTTTAATCTCCTCAGCATTTTTCTCACCAGCGAAATATGGCGCTGCTTCCTCTGCAATAATAGTGTAGACACTTTCGTCATAATCGAAAGAGGGGGATAAGGGTAAGACTTCAATAAGCTGACGATAGGTAACTTCTGCCTCTGCTGATAAAGGCACAAATTCATCCGGCAATTGCGAAAAAAGAATTGTGCGTGCTCGTCCTCCCCCTACTTTTTTAGCAACAGCAATCTGTGATTCAAAAGCCTGACGCAAAACAGGTATATTATAAATGTCACCCAAACTCCGCCGCATTTGCAAGTCTTCTCCCATTAAGGTGCTAATAAAGCTCCAAGCAACATCTTTATGCTTTGAATTTTTATTGATTCCCATCATATTATCGGGAATCCATTGAGCATAAGATTGTTCTTGCAAAGGCATACCCACAAAGGAGATATTTTCTCTGAAGAGATTCTGTAACTGAACATAGCTATCTGGACCATAAATAGTCGCATTGATATAGGTAGCAATTTCTTTATTCCTAATCTCTTCCACAACAAGGTCATTATAATTGGACATATCTACAGCTTGATTCTGACTTCCATACATTTTACTTTGCTGTAACAAATCTTCAAATAGAGGCAAAGAGAAATCAAGGCTACTTCCATCAGCTGATAGAAACGAATTAATGGAAGATGAGAGCCATGCCGCAAACAAAGAGCTGGGAAGAACATTAGGAAACATCTGCATGTTTTCTGGAAGTGACTGAGCAATTTGGTTAAACTCTTCCAGATTCCAAGAAAAGCGTTTTCCGATAATTGCTTCGCTTCCAGCAATTCCTGAAAGCGTAAAGGAAGGTGTCATTGTATATAGCTTTTCTTCTCTTTGTCCGGCAGTAAAGGCTTGCGGCAAATATAAGTTTTTATTCTGGATATTTTCATCTTTTTCAACCAGTGGCGCTAAATCTACTAAGTAATCTTTATCAAAGTAAGGTTGAAACCACTCATACGTACCAATAAAGATATCACTACCAGCACCAGCCAGAATTTCCGTTTCCAGTCGAGAGGAACGCATTTCCATATCTTTTCCATAGGATATATAATCTTCCAAAACCATTTTATATTTTTTGTTACTCTTATTGAATTGATATATTGCTTCTTGCAAAAGTGGGTCATAACTGATTCCTACTCCGCCTATACGCAGCTCAATCTTAGAATTATTGGGATTTTCGGACTGCCGTTGTAAGAGATATAGTAGGCCACCAGAAGATAACCTATCTTCGATGATAATTGTATTTTCATTAATTTGCTCTGGTAATGAATATCCATCTGAATCTGCCGGAAGATCTGTATTCACCCATAGGAAAAGCGTTTCACTTACATCACGCTCTTCGTTATAGACATGGAAACCTGCTCGGTTAGAAAAAAATATTTGCTTTTCTGAAAGTCTAACATCATTGGACTTAGGAATATTGTTGAGTTTTTTTAAGTCCCTCATAGAGTGAGTATCAAGATCAACCCTTGTTTGTTCCAAACCATAATTATCCGCAGGATTTCCCCAAAGTGCATAGATATCACTTTGAGAACAACTTAAGGTGCGTAAGTCCTTCTCTTCTCTAAAGTCTAATAATTGTTTGCCCTCAGGATCATAAACTTTCAGATATTTTTCATTGCCTAAATATAGATTCTGATTACGATCAATAAGTACAGAACTAGGCAAGGAATTTTCTTCAATAGGAGAAGACAGCACAAGATCATTTTTAGCTAAAATTTTACTGCCATCCATACTGTAATGATATAATCCAAAAGCTAAATCCGAATAATCGGGTGTTGTCTCAAGCTGCGCCAGATCAAGGGTTAAGAGCATAAGCTCATTATAAGGATTATCCATAAGCCAAATAAAGGGCATGTATTCCGAACTTTGCAAAGGAGCTAAATTAATTTCTTCTAGAAGATTACCTGTGAAGTCGTAGAGCAGGAGCCACGCTCGTGGAATCGGCTGAGTATCAGTATTGCTTTCTATATTTTTAGAATTTTCGTCTGTTTCAGAGTATGAAAAGCCAGAGCTTACATTAACCAAAACAGCAATTCTGTCCTGAAGAACCAAATACCCATATAAAGCTACACTTGCACCTATGTCTTCAGTAGTCGGCCTTAAATCTAGTTCGACGGCTTGATAAAAGTTACCTGCTCCAAAACTTTGATTCATTTCTTCGCTAAAGCTTTTATTAGGCTGACCGCAAGAAGTAGCTGTTAATAAAGTTAAAAGAGCTAAAAGTTTGCAAAATGCCTTTCCTGCTTTATCTTTTGAAAAAAACAGTTCCTCAGTAATTTTATTAGGATTTTTTACCTTCATGATTACGCTCTCCCTAACTTTTATTTCTCTAGAAAGTGGCAAGCAAGAATAATATTCATTCTTTACAATACTTTGGTCTATTTATCTTAATGAGGATTCAACTTTATCCCCTAACATCAAATTATTTTATGATTATACACTAAAATAGTTCTAATATCCATTGACTTTTTTATATCAATCATATAACATCCAGATAAATGAGTGGTGCAAAAGGAGTAACGGCAATGATTAAAGTTAAAAAGACTTTCCTAATCATAATACTAATAGCTACACTACTTGCTGGATTATTAATTGGATTTGGAACCGCATATTTTGCAAGAGAATCACTTATTGAAAACTTTAACAATACCGAATCTATAGTATTAAAAAACAATGATAATCTTCGCAACTATAAATTAATTGATTATAACGGAAACAGTGTAAATTTAAATGTATCTAAGCCTCATTCAATTGTATATTATCTCGATAAGGATTGTGGCAATTGCCTAGAATCTCTATCTGTTGTAGATACTATGACCCAGGTACTACCACCTGAATTATTTGATATTATAGTCATTTGGAATCTTAAGGCTAGAACTGGTTTTGCTGAGAGTATGGGAGTTAAGAAAGAAAACATCTATATTAGCAATAACATAAGACTTAGTAGTTCAACTCCCACATTTTTTATTCTTGATTCTCAGGGGAGAATTAATTTTACTAGCGTAACTTGGGAAGATTTGGTTAAGAGGGTTCTAGAGTATGAAGATACTAATCTAGCACGTCTGCAAAAAAATGCTGATGCATTTTTACAAGAAAAGTATAGTAGTGAGAAGAAGGACGGAGAGTTGCCATTTCTAATATATTTCGCTATGGAAGGATGCGCAGATTGTGCAGCTGCCGAACCTATAGTTTATAGTTCTGATCTAGTTGACAAGTATAACATACTCACTCTCTATAGAGACCGAGAAAATGTCCCCAGCGAATTAAATGAATTTATTGATAAAAAAGATTTTCTTGCAACAATCTATGATGTTTCATGGTATCCAAGTTTTCGAATAATTTCAAGCAATCAAACCCTAGATATTGGAGAAGTTCCACTCTCTGAGCTAAAAGAGATGTTGCTTCAGGCAGCCAATAAAAATTAAGGAAAGGAGTGAAATGGTAAAACTAGAAGAACCAAACTTGATAAAAAGGAGATTGAAGTGTGAAAGAAAATAGCAGTTAAAGCACAAAAAGGGGCAAACAAAACCAAGCC
>CAZFHA010000004.1:0-172935 GCA_964518595.1 uncultured Oscillospiraceae bacterium | reverse complement strand
AGAGCCTTATAGGCTCAGAGCAAACCACCCGTTTGACGGGTGGTTATGATTTTTTGCAAAGGTAAGAACAGCGAATTTATCTAACAATCTATCTTAATGATTTTTGGTTTCTTAGGGATTTTGGCAGGAGGAAGAGCAAATGGCTAAGTACACAAAAGAAGACATTTTAAGAATTATCCGAGAAGAGGATGTGCGCTTTATTCGGTTACAGTTTACGGATATTTTCGGTATGCTGAAGAATGTTGCAATTACCCCTAGTCAGATGGAGAAGGCACTGGTAAATGAGTGCATGTTTGATGGTTCGTCCATTGACGGGTTTGCCCGTATTGATGAATCGGATATGTATCTCTATCCGGACTATGATAGTTTTGCTATCTTTCCTTGGAAACCGCAATCGGGAAAGGTTGCTCGATTGATCTGTGATATCTATACACCCGATGGCAAACCTTTTGAGGGTGATCCGCGTTATGCTTTGAAACGGGTTTTGGCAGAAGCTAAAGCCATGGGTTATACCTTTAATGTTGGTCCAGAATTGGAATTCTTCTTGTTTCATTACGACGAAAATGGTAAACCAACTACCTTTGCCCACGATCAAGGGGGCTATTTTGATTTAGAACCTGTAGGTCAAGGGGAAGACATCCGAAGAGAGATTTCTTTGGCTCTGGAAGCTATGGGCTTTGAAATTGAAGCTTCTCATCATGAAGTGGCTCAAGCACAGCATGAGATTGATTTTCGTTTTGGCGATGCCCTGGTAACCGCTGATAATATTATGACGTTTAAATTAGCAGTGAAGACCATTGCTAAGCGCTATGGTATGCATGCTACTTTCATGCCTAAACCGATTTTCGGTATTAATGGTTCTGGAATGCATGTGAATATGTCTCTTATGAAAGAGGGTAAGAATGCCTTTTATGATCCTAAAACTGAATTAGGTCTTTCAGAAACGGCGATGTATTTTATTGGCGGTTTACTAAAGCATATCAAGGGTATTACCGCTATTACTAATCCTCTGGTTAATTCCTATAAGCGTCTGGTTCCCGGCTACGAGGCTCCCTGTTATATGGCTTGGTCTGCGGCAAACCGGTCGGCTTTAATCCGTATTCCGGCTACCAGAGGGGTTGGAACTAGAGTTGAACTTCGTTGTCCAGACCCTACGGCTAATCCTTATTTAGCTCTAGCTCTCTGTTTGGCAGCCGGTCTTGATGGTATCAAGAATAAGATTATGCCACCAGAGCAGACGAAGTCCTCTATTTTTGAAATGACTCATGAAGAACGTAGCTGTTCCGGTATCTTTAGCTTACCGGGCAGTTTGGCTGAGGCCTTGTCCGAATTTGAAAAGAATCCTTTGGCAAGAGAAGTTCTGGGCGATCATATTTTTAGCCGCTATGTAGAGGCTAAGCAAAAGGAATGGGATGAGTATCGAACAAAGATTTCGCAATGGGAACTGGATACTTATTTGCTACGTTATTAATTTACGTTTATTATAGGTAGTAAGAGTACGGAGCAAAGGGTTGCAATTTGGATACAGCCCTTTGCTTTCCAGTTTGTGAGGTGTCACATGAGGAATATCATACTGGCCTTTCATGATGAAGCATTAGGGCAGCGCATTCGGCAGCTTTTGTTGGATGAGGGTTTCTATGTGCAAGAGTCTGTTTTTGGCGGTAATGATGTACTCAACAGTATACCTCTCGGTCAAGAGGGCGGTTTGGTGATTTGTGGGCGTTATCTGCCGGATATGACACCTTTTCAACTATTTTCCCTTTTACCGGAAGAATATGATTTACTTTTGCTATCCCCTCATAGCGGCGATATTTTGGCTTCCGCACCGGAGGGAATGTTTTTTCTGCATTCCTTTCGACCGGACTATGAAATAGCTTCAGCCATTCAAATGCTACTCCAAAGCAGAACACTGCAAAGTACAAGTTCAGTTAGAGAAAAACCTATATCAGAAAAGCAGGATGATATTGAAAAGGCTAAGATTTTGCTGATGGATTTTTATGGTATCACTGAGACTTCCGCTCACCATTTTTTGCAGCAGAAAAGTATGAATAACCATATGAAAATGGCAGATATTGCCCAAATTGTTATTCGCAGTTTACGTCTATAGTGAGAGTTTTGGGAAAGGTTTACGATTATTATGAAGAAGATTCATTTTACAAAAATGCAAGGAACCGGTAATGACTATATCTATGTTGATTGTTTACAGGAAGCGGTCTTTTCTTTAGACGAGGCGGAGACTTTTTCTAAACGCTTTAGTGATAGGCATTTCGGGATTGGTTCGGACGGATTAATCCTGATTAAGCCCTCTCAAAAGGCTGATTTTTTTATGGATATGTATAATGCCGACGGTTCTAGGGGGAAAATGTGTGGAAATGGTATTCGCTGCGTAGCTAAGTATGTTTTTGATCATGGTTTAATAGAGAAGAATACTTTTACTATTGAGACGTTGTCTGGAATTAGAGAGGTTAGTCTTGAACTTGTTGCAGGCAAAGTTCAGCGGGTGACGGTCAATATGGGTTGTCCTATTTTTACCCCCAGTGAGGTTCCGGTTCTTTGGAGTGGAAAGGATATGATTAATCAACCAGTAGCAGTGAATGGCAGTCTCTATAATATGACGGTTTTATCCATGGGCAATCCTCACGGGGTGGTCTATGTCCGGGATATTGAAAAACTTCCCCTCGAAACAATCGGGCCTCTCTTTGAAAAGCATCGCCTGTTTCCTCAAGGCATTAATACAGAATTTGTGGAGATCATTGACGATCGGCATCTGCGAATGAGAGTGTGGGAAAGGGGTTCTGGTGAGACCATGGCTTGTGGTACCGGTGCCTGTGCTACTGTGGTGGCTTCCGTTTTGAATCGCTTTTCTCAACGTCAAGTTCGGGTAATGGTTAATGGGGGTGAGCTGGATATTCATTGGCGGGAAGAGGATAATGCAGTTATCATGACAGGGGCGGCGGAATGGGTTTTTTCCGGTGACGTGTTTTTTTAGGTCAAGACTGCATCTGCGCTTTTGGAAGGGTCTTGTAAAGGGTGCATCAAGGATTTCTTTTGGTTTTAGGATGATTATGTGAGGTTTTGTTATGGTTAAATTAAATGATAATTTTCAAAAGTTGCCGGCGAATTATTTGTTTGCTACGATTTCTGAAAAAGTGAAAGCTTTTTCCTCTGAACATCCAGAAAAATCTCTTGTACGGCTTGGTATTGGGGATGTAACTCGTCCCTTAGTCCCGGCGGTGGTATCGGCTATGGCAGAAGCGGTTCAAGAGATGGGAAATAGTGAAAGCTTTCGGGGCTACGGTCCTGACCAAGGCTATGACTTTTTGCTGGAGGCTATTTTAGAACAGGATTATAGATCACGGGGTGTTAGTCTTGAGAAGGACGAAATCTTTATTAGTGATGGCTGTAAGAGTGACTGTGGTAATATTGGTGAACTCTTTTCCAGAGAGAATCGGGTGGCGGTTTGTGATCCGGTCTATCCCGTTTATGTAGATAGTAATGTACTGGCCGGTCGAGCCGGTAGCTATAACGAGAATTCCGGCCTATGGTCGGACTTATTATATTTACCTTGTCGGCGTGAGCATCAGTTTATTCCCCAGATTCCAAAGGGCAGGATTGACTGTGATTTAATCTATCTTTGTTTTCCTAATAATCCCAGTGGTAGTGCGATTTCTTATAAAGAGCTAGAAAATTGGGTTAATTATGCTTCGGAAATTGGGGCGGTAATTATTTATGACGGCGCTTATGAGGCCTTTATTTCCGAGGATTTGCCCCACTCGATTTTTGAAATTCCCGGAGCTAAGGAATGTGCTATTGAATTACGCAGTTTTTCTAAAACTGCTGGTTTTACAGGCGTTCGCTGTGGTTATGCAGTCATACCAAAAGAACTCCGCCGAGAGGGAGTAGCACTCAGGGACATGTGGGCTCGCCGCCAGTCTACAAAGTTTAACGGTGTTTCTTATATTACTCAGCGGGGAGCGGCAGCAGTCTATTCTCCGGAGGGGCAGGAACAAGTCCGAAAGGTTATTTCCGGCTACATGGATAACGCTGCTTATCTACGTAAAGAGCTACTAGACTTAGGCTACGAAGTTTATGGTGGGGTTAATGCGCCCTATCTTTGGCTTAAGACAAAGGACGAACTTAGCTCTTGGGAGTTCTTCGACTTACTTTTACAAGAGGTGGGTTTGGTGGGTACTCCTGGTGCAGGTTTTGGACCTAGTGGAGAAGGCTATTTTCGCCTTACTGCCTTTGGTAGTACCCATGATTCGGAAGAGGCTATTAGGCGACTGCAGACACTGGGATTATAAGTCTGTGATGATAATTCGCTTGACCACCTTACTTCACCGTGCTACACTACAGAAAATTACATAGTGGAAACGATTACCGGTGCACACCGATGGTGTGATAATAGGGAATTGGGTTTGAATCCCAAACAGTCCTGCTGCCGTGATGACGTAGTTCTTTTAGTATCCTCTTGGGATACAGCCACTGAAATGAGTTTCGGGAAGGCGAAAGAATGTTCATGTCTAAGTCGAAAGACCTGCCGGTATGGTTCCATAATACTTCACAGGATATGAAGGTTATGGGTTGCTATTACAGGCAGGGGTGTTGGTACTCGGCTTTCTGTTTTGCAGCTATAAGCTTCGATCCTCGGATTCGGAGCTTTTTTGTTTGTAAGGAGAAGGTATGGAAAAAGAGTATCAAAGGGTTATCAAGGGTATTAGTTCTATCTCCCATGGCTATCAAGCTTTGGCGGAGAATCATTTGCTTCAATTGGCTAAACCGCCGGGGAGCCTGGGTCAATTAGAGGTTATGGCGGCGCGGCTTTGTGGCATTTTTCAGAGTCTACGGCCGGAAATTTCTAAACGTTGTATTTTAGTGGTGGCAGCAGATAATGGCGTAGTAGCGGAAGGTGTTGCTTCTGCTCCTGTGGAAGTTACTAAAATTCAAACGATTAACATTGCCTTAGGCGTAACGGGTGTGGGTGTTTTAGCTCAACAAGCGAAGGCGGATATCCGGGTAACGGATGTGGGGATTCAGGGAGCAGTTCAGCATCCCTTGGTGGGTCAGCGAAAAATTCGTAATGGTACGGGGAATATTTTATGGGAACCGGCCATGACCCGGGCAGAAGTAGAGTTGGCAATTTTTACCGGCATGGAGCTGGTAAGTGAAGCTATACAATCAGGCTATCAACTATTCGGCACTGGAGAGATGGGGATTGGGAATACTAGTACCAGTAGTGCAGTCTTGGCGGCACTGCTGGGAAGCAAACCCTTTGAGATAGGCCAACTGGTGGGACGGGGTGCAGGCCTGTCTGACCAAGGCTATGAGCGGAAAATTCAAGTATTAAAAAAAGCTCTGGCACTGCATCAACCCAAGCAGGATGATCCTATTGGCATTTTAGCGGCAGTAGGTGGCCTTGATTTGGCAGCTTTAACGGGTATTTTTCTAGGTGCAGCTTACTGGCAAAAACCTGTGGTGATTGATGGTTTTATTTCTGCGGTAGCCGCTCTCTGTGCCTATCGGTTAAATCCTTTGGTTAAAGAGTATATGTTTGCTTCTCATGCTTCTTTTGAAAAGGGCTATACCTTTGCTATGGAAGAACTGGGACTTATTCCTTGCCTGCACCTAGATATGCGGTTGGGAGAGGGGAGCGGTTGTCCTCTGCTCTTTGGACTCATGGATAGCGCGCTGGCAATTTTTCGGGATATGGCTACTTTTGACCAAGCCACCATTGATAATGGCTATCTGGATTCTATTGTTGGTTTAGGTGATAAAGCTTTTGGAGCGGATAAAGAAGCGGTTCACTCTTTATAGGGAGGCGGTGCTCATGAATATTTTTATCTCTGGCGGCTGCAAAAATGGCAAATCAACCTTGGGAGAAGAACTGACAAGAATTCTAGCAGGGGGAAGACCTTATTATTATGTTGCAACGATGATTCCGGTAGATGAGGAAGACCAACAGCGTATTTTACGTCATCAGCAAAGTCGCCGTGGCTATGATTTTATTACCATCGAAGCTCCTTTTTATGTAGCGGATAAGATCATAGCTTCTGCTCCCGGGGTGTTTTTGGTAGACAGTTTGACTGCGCTCTTGGCGAATCAGATGTTTCTTAAGGAAGGTCAATATTCTCCGGCAGGAGAAGCAGAGGTCAGAGAAGACGTAGACCGGCTTTTTACAGCTAATTCTGAACTAGTTTTGGTTTCGGATTGCCTTTCTTCCGATAGCCGCTTCTATGATTCTTATACAGAGACTTTTCGACGTAGTTTAGCTGCCTTGGAATGTTTCTGTGCCAGTCGCTGTGAAGTGGTAGTAGAAGTTTGCTGTGGACAGTGGCTAATTCATAAAGGCTGGGAACTCTGGGAGCAACTTGAATTTAGTTTGGCTGGGAATAGCTCTAGGTTTTTCTATCAGGGAGAGGCTCAGGGGGTGCAGAGATGAAACGCTGGTTTCAGGGTCTTGTCATGAGTCTATCAATGTTTTCACTTATTCCTATGCCTATGTTATGGCGTCCAGAAGCCATGGAACTGGTGATCCCCCTCTTTCCTTTGATAGGTCTCTTATTAGGGGCTTTGTGGATGGGGAGCTTTATTTTGCTAAAAATATGGCTGGCACCACTTTTTTTGAAGGCTTTTCTACTGTGGATTTTCCCCCTGATAGTAAGCGGATTCATTCATATAGATGGCTTTATGGATACAGCAGATGCAGTTTTTTCCAGGCAAGAATTGGCGAAAAAGTATCGGATTTTAAAAGATCCTCAAATGGGAGCCTTTGGTGTAATTGCCTTTGTTTGTGCTGCATTATTGGGTTTTTCAGCCTTGGCTTCTTTACCGGAAAATACTAATTTTTTTGGATTTTTACTCATTCCTTTTATATCCCGCTGCCTCTCTGCCCTTTGTCTTTTGTATTTTAAGCCTTTTAGCGATAGCGGTTTTGGGGCGTCATTCTTTCCGGGTGGCCGATGGCGAATCCTCTGGTTATGGAGTTTGTTTGGATTAGGAATTTTTCTGGGTTATTTTTTAGGTGGGCTGAGCCTACTTTTGGTATTAATCGGAATGGCTATAGTGAGTGGCAGTTTAGGCTATTGGCTTTTTAGGCAATTTAGGGGCTTTTCCGGCGATCTATGCGGTTTTGTATTGGTTATGTCGGAACTAACGGGTCTTCTGGGCTTAGTTTTGGTAGGAGGATAAGGAAGATGAAACTGGTAATTGGTGGTGCTTATCAAGGAAAAAGAGCCTATGTAGAGGCTCATTATCCTAATGAAGCGGTAGTGGAGAATTTTCATCTATTGCTTTGGGAGTGGCTTCAGGCAGGCATTGAACCGCAAAGCTACTTAGAGGAGAAGCTGCCAGATTTTTTAGATAAGGTGGTTATTTGTGAGGATATTTTTTGCGGTGTTGTTCCTGTCGATCCCTTAGAAAGACGTTGGAGGGAGGAGCTGGGACGAGGGGTGACGCGTGTTGCCAGAGAGGCTGAGGAGGTGGTGCGGGTGTTTTGCGGTCTAGGCACGCGGTTAAAGTGAGGCTTTATCTTCTGCGTCATGGTAAGACTATGGCCAGTGAGCAGCGGCTCTATTGCGGAAGTAGTGATTTATCCCTATCTGTATCAGGCAGGGCAGAACTTAGGGCTTTAAAGGCAGTTGGTAAATATCCGGCGGTGGAGACAATCTGGAGCAGTGACTTGAAACGAGCCCGAGAAACAGCGGAACTGATTTATCAACGACCGCCGGAGCGGCTATGTAGTGATTTTCGGGAATTAGATTTTGGCGACTTCGAACTTTTAGGCTATGAACAACTAAAAACCAATCCAGATTACTGCCGTTGGCTAGATGACCCTTGGGAACAAACACCACCAGCAGGAGAGAGCTTTTCTCATTTTGCTCAGCGGGTAGAACGGGGGATTGATGAGATTGTCGCCCTGAAAAATAGTGGTTGTAAAGAACTTTTATTAGTCAGTCATGGCGGGGTAGTGGCTCTTATCATGATGAAATTATGTCCGGGAGAGAAAGATTTCTACGCCTGGGCACCCCCTTTAGGAGGTGGTTATCAAATTCTAATGGAAAAGAATCAGACCAGAATAGACTACAAATTACTTTAATGGAGGAAATAGAATGAAAACAAAATTACTACCTAAATTTTTAGGACTATTGTTAGGCGGAGTGCTGCTATTTTCCAGTGCTTGTAATAGCACGACGGCTTCGACTACAGCCAGTAGCTTTTCTGACTCAACAGCATCAACTGCTTTAGATAGCTCAAAAAGCACTGAAACAGAAGCAGAAAAAACACTTTCTTTTACTGATCGAGAAGGCAAGGAACTGGTTTTAACTAAAATACCGGAAAAAATTATTTCCATGGCTCCTTCTGTGACAGAGACACTGATACATCTAGGTCTGGCTGATAAAATTATCGGTATTGATACCTACTCAGCAGATATTCCCGGACTAAAAGCCAATCTACCGCAGTTTGATATGATGGCACCGGATACGGAAGCTTTAGCTGCTCTTAAACCGGATATTATTTTGGCTACTGGTATGAGTAAGTCCGATGGAGATGACCCCTTTAAACCTCTTCTGGATTTGGGAGTTTCCATGACCTACATTCCTTCTGCTACTAGTTTAGAGGCTATTAAAGAGGATATTGATTTTCTGGGGCAGATCACCGGTACTGAAACGAAAGCCGCTGAAATTGTTACGTCTATGGAAAAAGAAATAGCAGAGCTTGTCGCTCTTGTGCCTACCTCTGAAGCTAAGCCACAGATTTATTTTGAAATTGCGGCAGCACCGAACATGTACAGCTTTGGCAAAAATACCTTTCTTAATGAACTTATAACCTTGGCTGGTGGTGAAAATATTCTGGCAGATCAAGACAGTTGGGTGTCAGTTTCCGAAGAGGTCATTCTGGCTAAAAATCCTACGGTTATTTTTACCAATGTTAACTACATTGATAACCCTATTGAGGAGATTATGAGTCGACCGGGCTGGGACAGTATTTCGGCTGTAAAAGAGAAGCGTGTGTATCAAGTTGATAAAAATACCAGCTCCCGGCCTAATGAGTTTGTGACTAAAGGCTTACGGGAAATCCTAGTTGCGCTCTATCCTGAGGTCGCAGATGGCAATGAACAATCGCAGTAAACTATGGCTTTTAAGTTTTCTGGGGTTGATAGTTTTGCTTTTATCCATGGGGATTGGTAGCGTAATGATTCCACCGGCAGAAACTTTTGGTCTATTAATGAATCGTTTATTTCACTGGCAGAATTTGCCTGTGCCTGATGAAACCGGTCAGGCAATTCTGTGGAATATCCGTTTTCCTCGGGCACTTTTAGCTTTTATCTGTGGTGGCGGATTGGCCGTGAGTGGTACCCTAATGCAGTCTGTATTAGGGAATCCTCTGGCTTCCTCCTACACTCTTGGTGTCTCCTCGGGAGCGGCCTTGGGGGCAAGCGTAGTGATTATTACCGGTATCACTTTTTTAGGCTATTTTACTTTGCCTTTTTTCGGTCTATTAGCTGGTTTAGCTACGGTTTTTCTAGCTTTGGGTATTGCTCGAAAAGTTGATAGCCGCTTAAATAGTCATTCAATTATTCTCACAGGGATGGCCTTTTCCCTCTTTGCCAATGCCATAATCACGATACTACTATCCTTACGTCGGGAAGAAATGCAGCGGCTGATCTATTGGCAGATGGGCAGTTTTGCCGGACTGGGGGGACAACCCCTCTTGATTATTGGGGGAATGGTGTTGGCGGGAGGTTTCTTGGCCCAAGCCTTTTCCCGGCAAATGGATATCTTGACCTTGGGCGATGAACAGGCTCAAAGTGTGGGCGTAGAGGCTAGGAAAATGAAATGGTTCTTTCTCGTTATTGCCACTACTCTCACGGGATCAATTGTGGCCTTTGTGGGGATTATTGGTTTTGTGGATCTGTTTACACCCCACATTGCCCGTAAACTTTTTGGTGCTAATCACCGCTGGGTCTTACCGGGAGCGGCTATTCTGGGAGGCACATTTATGGTGCTTTGTGATCTTTTGGCTAGAACCCTGCTCTCACCTTTAGAACTGCCTGTGGGAGCAATCACGGCAGCGCTAGGAGCACCTTTCTTTATCTATTTATATTTCAGCCCGCGGAGGCAAAAGGGATGATTCAAGCTAAAAATATTTGCGCCGGATATGGGCGTACTGTGGTACTTAACCAACTATCTTTTCATTTGCCTAAGGGTGAGAATTTATGTATTCTGGGACCTAATGGCTGTGGGAAAACAACTCTGCTTCGGGTATTGGCCAATCTTTTGCCCTACTCTGGAGAGGTTTGGCTAGATGGAGAAGAAAGTGCAAATATAAAGCGTAAAAAGTTGGCTCGTAAAGTGGCACTACTTTCCCAGCATACGTCTCTATATTTTAACTATAAAGTGTATGATCTGGTCATGATGGGGCGATTTGCTCATAGCCGACGCCCTTTTCTGGAAGAACCAACGGAAGAGGATCATCAGGTAGTGGTAGAAGCTCTTGCCGTGACAGGGGTGGAGGCTTTAGCTAAAAGAACGATAGACACCTTGTCCGGAGGTCAACTGCAACGGGTATTATTGGCTAAAATTTTGGCGCAGAACCCGGATATTGTATTGCTGGACGAGCCCACCAATCATTTAGATTTGAGTTATCAAGTAGAATTACTGGCTTTTTGGAAAAGTTGGTCAAAACAAGCGGGTAAAACCGTTGTCAGTGTACTCCATGACCTAAATCTGGCACTGGAATTAGCTGATACAGTGATGCTTTTAGATCATGGGCAGATCAAAGCTTATGGTGATTGTCAGGCTGTTTACGCCTCCTCTGCCTTAGCCCAAACCTATAAAATGGACGTAATTACCTACATGCGTAAGCAGCTACAGTTTTGGGAGAACCTAAGGCCTCAGGGCTAGCTATCCCAGCACATATATAAAAATTACGAGGAGGATTTTAGGATGGACAAAAAATTTATTGCTTCCTACAGTGGTGGAAAAGATAGCATTTTGGCGATTTACCGGGCAATTAAGGCTGGTTATGAACCTATTGGTCTAATTAATACTTTTAATACGGATAAAGAGCGTTCTTGGTTTCACGGTTTATCAGAAAGCCTTTTAAAACGGGTAGAAGCCTCTTTGGGCATTCCCATTCAGTTGGTAAGAACCTCTGGAGAAGCCTACAGCCAAAATTTTGAAAAGGCTCTCCTTGAGGCTCGAAACCAAGGGGCAGAATATTGTGTTTTTGGGGATATTGATATAGAAGGACATCGGGTTTGGTGCCGGGAACGCTGTGAAGCTGTTGGGCTTACGGCTTATTTTCCCCTTTGGGGAGAGAGCCGCGAGGTTTTGGTTCTGGAGAACATTGATCTGGGCTTTAAGGCTTATATTTCTGTTCTAAAGCATACCCTGGTGGATGAAAAACTTTTGGGGAAGCCTCTATCTCGAAGTCTGGTTGAAAGTATCGCCCAAGGTGGGGCAGATATTTGTGGTGAAAATGGTGAATACCATACCTTTGTGGCTGATGGCCCACTTTTCAAACAACCGGTTGACTTTAGCTTTGACAGTAAGATCACTTGGGGAGAGTATTCGGCTTTACCCATACTGTAAAGGGTTATAACTTTTGCGCAAAAATTTCGACTCTCTGAAGGCTTTTATAAGGAGGCTGTTGTTTGGTGGCGTAGTTTTAGTAAAACGTTAATAAAAGCGTATCTCCCGACAAAAGATCGAGGGATACGCTCTTTGTAACGATGTTTCATCTCCGTATTTTAACGAGAAGAACCTGAAGCGAATCGCTATGGAGGCCATCTAATGGATTTTATCCAAGGATGCCACCACTAACAGCATCAACTTTGTAGCGATAGTCTTTATCGGCACTCTTGAATTTAACTTCATAGTAAGCTTGTCCATCGCTATTTTTTAGTTCCACTTCCATTTCAGAGACATTGCTCTCAGCCGCACCGGCAGCACCTAAAGCAATTGATTTTGCCTGACCCTCTCCAATATAGGTTGGAGCGGCGGTGGTGCTTTTACTAGATTCTGAGGAGCGACTTTCTCTGTCTTCGCTGGTCTGGCTGCTGCTGGAACTACTACGACTATCTTCACTTTCGCGAGTCTCTGTAGGTGAATTTTTATCCTCGCTATTATCCGGCGAGTCATCTCTGGTCTCTGCTGTAGTACTGCTGGGACTGATTCCACCACCACTGCTGGTCTCATTGCCATCAACACTACTTTCCAAAATACGTCCACTCACGGCATCAACTTTATATTCATACTCGCTGCCATTTGGGCCAATAAACTTTATCTCATAGATACCAGTTCCATTATCTTCCTTGTTCAATTCCGTTTTGGTAAAGGTAACATTTGAACTGGTAAGGGCTGCTGCTGTGAGAGCGATTGTCTTAGCTTGCTCTACGCCAATGTAGCTGGCCATTCCTGTCCCGTCAGAAGTACCTGTTGAACTTTCTGAAGATCCTGTTTCACTGCTTGAGAGGGGTTTTACTTCTTGTTCTAAGATTTTTCCACTCTTAGCGTCAATTTTGTAGCTATACTTTTGACCATTAAAAGCAAAGGTTATTTCATAGGCTAAGGTTCCTTTATAGTAGCCTAATTCGGCTTTTTGGAGTCCGGCTGAGATGCCATCTACCTGAGAAGCAGCTAAGGCTAACTCTTTCACTTTGTTCAGATCTAAAAGACCGTCTTGGTTGATCTGGCCTGACATGTTTACCTTGTCAGTTTTATAATCACTTTGGAAAAGGATGAGAGCCAAATCATGTACACTCATTTTGGCTAATTCATCAAAAGATAAATCCGGATATTTTTCAATAATACCTTGAATAAACTGAGCCTTGCCGATGGGGATATTAAGGGCATTGGCTTTTTCCAGTAGCAATTGATCGTCACTCATACTTTGATAAAGGACAGCACCTTCAATAGAGCTGGCCTTCAGAAGACTCTGAATGCTTTCGGTAAGATCACTCTTTAGTTTATCTTCTTGTTCCATACTCTGGCTATCTACGGATAAAAGAATAGTATTGGCTTCTTTACTGAGATAGCCATTCTTTAATAGAGAGCCAATCAGTGCATTGGTAGCTACTTCTAAATCTGTATCTTTAAGGTTCATGTCCCCGAGGACTTTTTCAGCATCATCATTCAAAGCAAGTACATTAATCACTCGATTTTCCCCGTTTAACTCAAGTTTTAAGCTGGGGTTTACGTCCATTTCAATGCTGGCGCTGACTGTGGACTGTTGCATCCTCATGGTGGCAAAAATACCGCCAAAGGTAAGCAGTAGTACCATACTAATAGATAAGACGATGGCTATGACCTTTCTTCTGTTGTACATTTTTTCTGTCATGGGAAGATCCACTCCTTTCAGGTTTTCACAGAGTAAAAGAATCTTAGTCTGGCAATCGGGAACAGCGTGTTCAACGGCTGTTTTTAGTTGTTCCTCTAGTGCCTTCTTCATGAGTTTCTTCCTCCGTAAGCATGCGCTTAACTTTTTTACAACCACGGCTGTAGCTGGACAAGACCGTGGATAAGGGGAGATGAAGTAGTTTGGCAATTTCTCGGTGCTTAAATCCGGAAACTGCGTGGAGCATAATAACTTGTAGTTCCTGATCTGATAGTTCTTTTAAGGTCGCTTGCAAAAGCAATCGCTCTTCCGGTGCCATTTGAGGGCTTTGATCGAAATAGTCCTCAATATCTACATCTTCAGGTAGATTCACTCTGTGATTGTTTTCCCGTATCTTCATTAGGGCTAAGTTACGTGTAATTGTCAAAATCCAGGCCATGGGTTTTCCCATGGCGTGATAGCTGCGGCAGGAGCCATAGATATGAAGGTAGGTGTCCTGCAACACATCTTCGGCGGTGGTAGGGTCTTTCAGTATAGCCAAGGCAAAACCATAAACCGAACTTTTAGTTTCCTCATAAAGCTGAGCGAAGGCCTCCATATCCCCTTGACAGGAGAGATCAATATAGTTTTCTAGTTGGTCGTCACTAATCTTTATGTTGTGTCGGGCGGTAGGACTGCTACTATTGATCATCTCTCTTTCCTTTGCCCTTCCTGCCCTTCACTATATTAATGTAGATAAAGAGCTTTTTATCGCAAATGTGTTATAAATATTATACCACAGAAAATAAATTTCGCATTCTTTTGGCTAAAAGAGAATTTTTTGTGAAAATTATCGGTTGAAATCCTTGGATAGATAAATCTGTTTCTTTAAACTACTTGATTAGTCGTAGTAGTTTTGTTATAGTATATCTACTACGATAGATGGAGTATGGAGGTGTTTAGAATAGAAACAGAAAACTACCATATCAGCAGTGATGTAATTCGCGGCTACAACGATACGATTATATTAAGCCTTCTTCTTCAGGGGGATTCCTATGGCTATAGTATATCGAAGGCGATAAAGACTTTAACTGAAGGAAAGTACATCATCAAAGAGACAACTCTTTACTCGGCTATGACACGACTAGAAAATAATGGCTGTATCCAGTCCTATTTTGGCTCAGAATCGGGTGGACGTCGGCGAACGTACTACAAAATAACCGAAAAAGGCCGTCAATATTATGAAGAGAAATGTCGGGAATGGCGGTTAACCGTCGAAGTGATTAGTACCTTTACGAAGCAAAGCACTAACTAGTTGTATAGAATAGAAAGGGAATACTATGGATGCTATTAATGATTATATAAACAATGTCTTTTTATCTCTTCCTCAGAATGAAGATACTCTTAGGCTTAAGGCCGAACTGCTTGAGAATATGAGGGCTAAGTACGAAGACTTGCGTCAAGAGGGAAAGTCGGACAGTGAGGCCGTGGGCATTGTCTTAGGTGATTTTGGCTCTATGGATGAGCTTATTTCCACTATGAATCTGGAGCCAAAAGTAGTAGAAAAGGAATCTGTAGAAAACAAAAGTAAAGAAGGGTCGGAACCCTCTTCTCGAGCCATTGCTCTACTATCCGCTATTTTTTGGCCTTGTATTGTTATTGCTTGGCTACTATCAATTTTTATCTTTGGCGCCTGGTATTGGGGCTGGATTATTTATCTTATTGGGGGTGTTGTCTACGGATTAATTGTTTCTCTGATTAAGCTCAGGCAAAAGAAAAAATTTTAAAATTTTGTGCCTGATTAGCCCTATTCTAATTAAAAATTCATGATTTTGAACGCCCTCACGGAGCTGCTTCTGCATCCATTGTAAAAAACATCTGGATTTTGAAGACAGCTCCTTGTCTATACCGAAAAGAACTGGAGAGATAAGACTTTATCGGGCTAAAGCAAATTGACACTAGAGAAATCGGCTTATATAATGATAAGGGCAAGGCTTTCTTGAGAGAATTTTGCTCAGGAGAGCTTTTCTTTTTTTAGAATTTGCAGACTAATAGTAGGCACAGTGCGTAAGCACGGGGAGGAAGAAAATCCATGGTTAAGGCAATTGTCGGAGCAAACTGGGGTGATGAAGGCAAAGGGAAGATCACGGACATGTTTGCGGCAGAATCAGACATTGTTATTCGGTTTCAAGGCGGAGCCAATGCAGGACACACAATTATCAACAATTATGGTAAGTTTGCCTTGCACCAGTTACCTTCGGGAGCTTTTCACAGACAGATCACCAACATCATTGGCAATGGGGTAGCACTGAATATCCCCAAGCTTAAGGAAGAGATTGCCCATGTAGTGGATGGGGGCGTGCCAATGCCCAACTTAATGATCTCTGACCGTACCCAGATCGTTATGCCTTATCATATTTTATTCGACCAATATGAAGAAGAGCGCCTGGCAGGTAAGGCCTTTGGTTCAACCAAGTCCGGTATTGCGCCTTTCTATTCCGATAAATATGCTAAAATTGGCTTCCAAGTCAGCGAATTATTCGAAGATGAGAAGCTATTATTAGAGAAATTACAGAATGTTCTCGCCATCAAGAATACCTTGATTGAACATCTCTATCATAAGCCCAAGCTCATTGCTGAAGAGGTGTTGGCAGAGATTTTAACCTATAGAGAGATTGTCCGTCCTTTCATTGCTGATACGTCAGCCTATCTCCATGATGCTTTAAAACAAGGCCGTAAGATTCTCTTAGAAGGTCAACTGGGCTCTATGAAAGATCCAGATCACGGTATCTATCCTATGGTTACCTCTTCCTCTACTTTGGCCGGATTTGGGCCGGTAGGGGCAGGCATTCCACCTTATGCAATTACAGAGATTGTCGCTGTGGTTAAGGCGTATTCTTCAGCCGTAGGCGCAGGGGCTTTTACCAGTGAAATCTTTGGCGACGAAGCCGATGAGATGCGTAGACGGGGTGGAGATGCCGGAGAATTCGGCGCTACCACCGGCCGTCCCAGAAGAATGGGCTGGTTCGATTGCGTGGCTTCACGTTATGGTTGCCGGGTGCAAGGTGCAACCCATGCTGCTCTTACTGCTATTGATTGTCTTAGCTATTTGGATGAAATTCCGGTTTGTGTGGCCTATGAAGTAGATGGGCAGCAGACTCGTGATTTCCCCAATCCTGTGAATTTGGAGCGGGCTAAGCCGGTTCTCACTACTTTACCAGGATGGAAAACTGATATTCGTGGGATTACCTCCTTCGATCAGCTGCCCCAAGCCGCTCAAGATTATGTGCTATTTATCGAAAAGGAATTAGAAGTTCCCATTAACCTTGTTTCTACCGGTCCCAAGCGGGAAGAAGTTATGTTTCGTTAAAAGATAGCCGCTTTCTTTAGGGAGGCGGCTGTTTCTATTACTCGTCAATATGTAAAGATTTGCCAGGAGGTTTTAAGGTGATCAAAGAAAAGATTCTGATTTTAGATTTTGGTGGACAGTATAGTCAGTTAATTGCACGGCGGATTCGGGAGCATAATGTTTATGCAGAGATTCTTCCCTATACAGCAGATTTATCCCGTATTAAGGCTGAACACTATAAGGGAATTATTTTTACCGGTGGACCTAATAGTCTTCGGGATGAGAAGTCACCGCGTTACGATGCAGAAGTTCTGAAGTTAGGTATACCTGTTCTGGGTATCTGCTACGGAGCCCAGCTGATGGCTGTTCTGGCTGGAGGTGAAGTCTCCGCCTGTGCTACCAGTGAATATGGTAAGACAATTGTTAGCCTAGAGCCTGGTTCTAAGCTGTTTAACACTGTTACATCCCCTACAGATTGCTGGATGAGTCATACTGACTACATTTCTAAAGTACCGGAAGGCTTCCGGGTCACCGCTACTTCGGACGGCTGCAGCTGTGCTGCCATGGAAGACGAAAAGAGACAGCTTTATGCCGTCCAATTTCATCCTGAAGTGAACCATACCCCTGAGGGCGCTACCATGCTGCATAACTTTTTGTTCAGCATCTGTGGCTGTAAAGGTGACTGGGTCATGTCTGCCTTTGTAGAAGACTCCATCCAGGCCATTCGGGAAAAAGTCGGCGATAAGAAAATTCTCTGCGCCATGTCAGGTGGTGTAGATTCCTCTGTGGCTGCTCTGATGGTACACCGGGCTGTGGGACATCAGCTGACTTGTATTTTTGTGGATCATGGGCTTTTGCGTAAAGACGAAGGCGACATGGTAGAGAAGATTTTTAAGCAAGAATTTAACATGAATCTGGTTCGAGCCAATTGCCAAGAACGCTTCCTGTCCAAACTGGCAGGTGTAGAAGACCCGGAGAAGAAACGCAAGATTATTGGCGAGGAGTTTATTCGGGTGTTTGAAGAAGAAGCTCTGAAGATTGGTGCGGTGGACTTTTTGGTACAAGGTACTATCTATCCAGATGTTATCGAAAGTGGCATTGGCGATGCTGCCGTAATTAAGAGCCATCACAATGTGGGCGGCCTACCTAAGGACATTGCCTTCAAAGAGTTGGTAGAGCCCCTTCGCGATCTGTTCAAAGACGAAGTTCGCAAGGCGGGTTTAGAGCTGGGCATTCCAGAGGACTTGGTCTGGCGTCAACCTTTCCCCGGTCCGGGACTTGCCGTGCGGGTCATGGGCGAAATAACCGAAGCCAAACTGGCGGTTCTGCGCGAAGCCGATGCAATTTTCCGGGAAGAAATTAAAAATGCCGGCCTGGATCGGGAGATTAATCAGTACTTCGCTGTGCTGACCAATGTACGCTCCGTAGGCGTGATGGGCGATTTCCGTACCTATGACTATACCCTGGCACTGAGAGGCGTCACTACCAGTGACTTTATGACTGCCGACTATGCAAGGATTCCCTATGAAGTTCTGGATATCTGTTCACGACGGATCGTGAATGAGGTGGGTCATATCAACCGAATTGTGTATGACATCACCAGTAAGCCACCGGCCACAATAGAGTGGGAATAATTTACGCAGAGCCAAGAAACGTTGAATTTACGGCGTTTCTTGGCTCTATTTATGTCTCGTGACAACCAAATGACAATACTTTTTGAAAATATTAAGTGAATAATTTCATGTATAAAGCTGATATTTGTGTAGTTATCATCCCTATAATCATGTTGTCAAAACTAAAGACTATGCTCAAATACTGCAAATATTATGTTTTATTCTGATGGTACCCCAAACGGACAAACTGCTGATAACAGCGGTAGCGGCAAATTTTGATAGGACTACTGCGGGGCGTGACAATCCCTTAGAAACATAATGCTAAGGGTTCCTTATAGCTTTTTATCAAAATATTTGATGGCGATGAGTTCTATGGCATTGCGGCAACCAATGAAGATAATCCCTATAGTTAAAACACGATCAAAAGTTAATGTTAGCTTTGTATCAAGAAACAAAATGATAGCTTGTCCGATTACGAGTAAGATAATTAGTAAATAATTCAGATAGTTTGCGGCATTATTGGCTTTGTTTTGTATTAGCAGCCAGCGTTCATCCTTCTTATATTCAACTTCCTTTTTAGCTTTCCATATATACAGACACAAAGTAAAGGCTAACGTGATAATAATGGAAACTAATATAATCATTTGCTCAGTCATGGCTCTCATCCTCCTTTAGTGCAAAAACCTCATTGATTGAAACACCGAAAACCTCTGCAATTCTAAAAGCTAGTTCCAATGAGGGTGTATATTTATACTTCTCAATTGAAATAACTGCTTGCCGAGAAATGCCGACTTTTTCTGCTAAATCTAATTGGGTCCAATCTCGCTCAGCTCGTAGAATTTTCAATCTATTTTGTATCAAAGTAATACCTCCTTAACAAAATGTAATTAGCTGATTACATTCATATTGTAACTAGTGCGTTATATTTTGTCAACAACAAGTTGCTAATTCTATGTAAAAACTATCCTGAAGTAAATTCCTAAAGTAAATGCAACAGTAGCGCGAGGAGTGGCATTTAGTGTGAGAAAGGAAAGCTGGTAGCATTAAGTCTGGGAAATTTCCTTAAGAAAGGAAGAAGAAAATGCCAGACGAAAAAACCACAAAGAATAAACACCTAACCTATGAGGAACGCCAAGACATTCAAGAGTGCCTAGATAAAGGTGTAACCTTCAAGTCGATTGGCCAGCGTCTAGGAAAAGCTGCCACCACCATCTCAAGAGAAGTGAAAAATCATTTGTCTGTAAAACCGCTGGATATCACATGAGTTTTCTGATGGATATATCAGCAAAAGTTAATCAACAATAGAACCACGAGATGAATTAACCCTTTCATACTATCGTAGTAGTTTGAGAAAATCTAAATAGTAGGTTATATTTTAAGTGATTAATATTCTGATTTGTGATGAACATTGTAAGGGGGGATATTGTGAAATATCGGAGAAAGTTGTTGAACTACCCAAGGTTGTACGATGTTTCAGGAAGCGATGCCTATTTTTTAAAGGCTATGCGCGAAATTACAGATTTCCATATCATGAATAATTCCGATTATGCCAAAATAGTAGAACAAGAAAACTTTAAAATCCAGAGTCTGTCTGACATGAAGGATTTATACCGGATTCCGCCACTGCCAACATTATTTTTGAAGCGACACACAATGTTTTCGCTACCGGAAAGCAAAATGCGTGTTAGAGCAACCACTTCTGGTACAAGTGGGCAAAAAAGTGTAGTAGGTATTGATTCTAATACGGGAATCTTTGCCCTCAGGATGGTTTTACGAAGTTTTTGGAAGTATAAAATGATTTCCGCAATACCAACAAATTACATCGTGCTAGGTTATCAACCCAGTCGTCATAATCAAGCAGGGATTGCGAAGACGGCTTTTGGATTCACTTTAATTGCGCCTGCGATACATCGGGAATATGCGCTTAAAGATACTGGCGATTCCTACAAGGTAGATGTTGAGGGCTTGATTAAGGCGCTGATTCGCTATGATAAGCAGGGTTTTCCCGTGCGATTAATGGGGCTTCCCGCCTACCATTATATGCTTTTGACTACTCTGAAGGAGAGGGGAATCCGTCTGAACTTGAATTCAAACAGTTTTCTGTGCCTTGGTGGTGGATGGAAGCAATTTTACTATGAACATGCAGATAAAAAAGAGTTATATCTTTTGGCAAAAGAAGTGCTGGGTATACGTGAAGACCGTTGTATTGATTTTTTTGGCGCTGTTGAGCATCCGGTGCTGTATTGTGACTGCAAAAATCATCATTTCCACGTGCCGGTATATAGCCGTGTACTTATTCGTGATATGAATTCCTTTATGCCCTTGGGATATGGGGAACCGGGTATTCTTAATTTGTTGTCACCGCTTATGCGTAGTATGCCGCTTCACAGTATTATGACAGATGATCTTGCCATTCTTCATGAAGGGAAGGAATGTGGGTGTGGTAACCCTGCCCCTTATTTTGAATTGCTTGGGCGTGCCGGACTCCAAGGGATAAAAACCTGTGCGGCTGGGGCTGGCCAGTTCTTAGAAAGCAGTCATGATGGGTCGCTTACAGACAATATTTAGGAGGGATGCAATTTGAATTTAATACTAGGCAAGGTAGTGAACAATGAAGAAATACATGAATACATTCCTAATCTGGGTAAACAAATTGGTGAAACCCTCGCAAAACCGCTATTGTCTTCTCAGAGGGTAATAAATGCATGTGAAAAATTAGCCTTCACGCTATCCGATGAGTCCATATACCCGATTTTAGAGAGCCTTGGCATTGAAGGCCGCCAAGCAGCAGCGCAGGTGAAGAATTTGAGACTTGTTTTTAGTCGTGAATATTTGCAGCAAAGGCTGTTGGTTGAATTGGGAGAGACTTATGGGCATGTGGTATCAAAAACACCATTTCAGCTAAACCGTGAAGTAAAAGAGCAAATATATCCTCTTGGTGTACTGTTCCATATAGCTGCCGGTAATATGGATGGCTTACCGGTATACAGTGTGATTGAAGGCTTACTTGCTGGAAATATTAATTTGTTGAAATTGCCTTCGGTTGATGGCGGCCTTACCGTGATGATTCTGCAGAAATTATGTGAGGTTGAGCCAATACTAGCAGAGTATATTTATGTTTTTGAACTATCTTCTAAAGAAACCTCTTCCATCAGTATGCTTATGAAACTTGCAGATGCGGTTGTTGTTTGGGGAGGCGATGATGCGGTTACAGCCATTCGGAAGATAACACCGCCTGATACAAGAATTATTGAGTGGGGACACAAATTAAGCTTTGCTTATGTGACAAAAGCAGGGATTACAAAGGATAAACTAAAAGGGTTAGCGCATAATGTCTGCATGACAAATCAGTTGCTTTGTTCATCCTGTCAGGGTATTTTTTTAGATACATCAAACCAAACAGATGCTGTTGAATTCTGTAGTGCCTTTTTGCCAATTATAGAGGAGGTAGCGCAAGAATATCCAGATATACCATTAGCCGCAAGAGCACAAAATGCACTGCAACTGCAAACGCGAAAGCTAGAAGACATTTACGGTCATCCATCTCAAATCTATAAGGGAAAATACGCGAGTCTCATAGTGGAAGAAGATGACGAGCTTTCCTTATCGTTGCAATTTCGCAATTTGTGGATAAAATGTCTCCCACGGGAGAGAATCGTGGCGCATCTACATACCTATAAAAGCCACCTGCAAACGGCGGCTTTGCTTTGCGGCGAAGCAGAATGGGACTCTCTTCGTGATATGTTATGGCGGGCGGGCGTAGTTCGCATAAGTGACGGAGAAAATATGTCACAAAGTTATTGTGGGGCTTCACATGATGGAGATTATCCATTGAGACGCTATACTAGGATCGTGTCGGCACAGCAGTAAAACCGGATTGCCAGCTGGATTTTTTAGTACGATTATTGGGATTCGGCTCTTGCATGAAATTATTTTACGCCTTTTCGTAGCCGCATAATTTGCTCCTTATAGAATCTTCTCTAGAGCAGCGGTAGCTATACCTTTGGCACCGGCTTCTATGAGAATTGCCAGAAGTTTTTCCGGATGGCGACTTTGGATAAATTCTTCGCTCTTGGGGGTGGAATAATAATAGTAGACCCTCTTTTCTTGAATAACTTCTATGATGCCCGCCTGAGCCAGCTGGTGGATATAGGTTTTAAATTCTTTTTCGCTTAGCTGGTAGAGTTTGGCAGTAACATAGCGGCGCTGAAGACAGGCTTTGACGATACTTTTCCGGATGGCATTGGCGTTCTGGGCTTTAGCCCGAGCTGCAGTATAGGGTGGCCAAGCCCGCTCGGGAAGATCCCATTCTTGGGTTTTAGGGTTCAGAATAGCACCGGGAATTAACCCTTTATCTAACCATTCTCTGACTGTTGTGGGGTTTTTGAGCTGAAAACGATCCATAAATTCTAAAAGGGTCATGGTGGTTCTCCTTACATAATATAGTTGTGATACCGTTTCGAGTTAAATTCTTCAGCCTTGAGAATGGTAATCTACTAGGCCATTAATTTTAATTCCCGAATATATTCCAGACCGAAGACTTCTATTTCGTCTAGTACTTTTTTAAATTTTTCCCCAAGAGGGCTGAGACGATACTCCACTCGTGGCGGTACTTCGGCGTAGATCTTTCTTTCGATCAGGCTATCACTTTCCAACTGGCGCAGCTGCTTAGTTAAAATAGTCTGGGTAACACCAGGGATTAATCTTTGTAATTCATTGAATCGCTTGGTTCCGGTGCTCAGCTGATATAAAACTACCACCGCCCATTTTCCCGTTAATACTCGTTGGGTAGTTGCGTAAGGGCATTTTCCGTATACACTTTCCATTTTATCTGTTCCATTCTAATTATAGATTCATTGGTATCTTTTAGAAACTTAATACTATAAAAATTCGTACTTATGATTTCACTTTCTAACTGATATTATTGTATTAGATTTCAAAACAATTGCAAGGCAATTCAACTTAAGGGAGATAAAATAATGAAAAAAGAAGCTATTGAGGTATTTAATTCTTATAATGAGGCGTTAATCCAGGGTGATTTTCCCGCTGTGTTTGAGGCTCTGGCTGACAATATTATTTGGCATCAACCAGGGAAAAATCCTCTTTCAGGTACTCATACCGGTAAAGAAGCACTCGGTGTTCATCTGGGAAAATTTGCGGAGAAGAGCCATGGCAGTTTTAAGGTTATCACCAATTGGGCTTCCGCCAATGGGGAGTTAGTGGCGGCTAATGTTACTTTTGTAGCTGATCGTGGCAATGGTGATGTGCTTAACATGAATGGCATTGATCTGTTTCGGATCGCAGATGGCAAAATTCAAGAGGTTTGGCTCTTCTCGGCTGATCAAGATTTAGAAGATACCTACTGGAAGTAATCTCAGTAAAACAGTGGTTTGCCAAGGTTTGGTGATTAGGTCAAAGAGGAATAGTTTATAGTAAAGAGCCCTGTCCGGCGGCAGAAGTTTGCGCCGAGATGGGGCTTTAGCTATTCGAGCTTATCAATATAAAAGACTTCCTCCAGGGATAGTTCAAAAACTTGGGCAATGAGAAAAGCAATGTCGATGGAAGGGGAGTATTTTTCTTTCTCGATGGCCACAACGGTTTGACGGGAAATACCTACCAGATCGGCTAATTGCTGCTGGGTCATTTCACCTTGTAAAAAACGAAGTTTACGAATTTGATTATGAACAATTAATTTTTTCATTACTTGATCAGGCCTCTCTTTCATAGTAGAAAATATAAGAGCCGTCTAGAGTTAGGCCGGATAAAAGGCAACTAAAGGCTAAAATGGTAAACATAATGTCAATGGGCTGTTTAAAAAACAGGGTAGCCATAGCCAGAAAGAAGCCAAAGGCAAAGGTGAAACAGAAGTTTCTGATCGCTTTTAGTTCGATAAGATGATCCCTTTCATCACGGATGGTGGGCTCTTTGTCTTTTGAAAATGTATCTGTAATAATCTTAAAAATGATGAATACCACTAGCTTGATAATTATGTTGGCGGCTAACCAGATGAGAAAGAACTTTCCCCAAATAGCTAAGGACTCCTCAGAAGGGAGACCTTGATTGCAGAGCTGACCCAACACATTAGGGTAGAAGGCAATAAAAATAATAATCTGGGTGATGATGGATATAATGGATTTTTTACTATAGTAGGTCATGGAGTGAAGCTCCTTTCGATATTGCCAGGGTGGATTGTTATAGCATTATAGTATCATTTATTCGACACTGTGTAAAGATGTTTTTACATAGTGTATTCTATAGTTGACAAGGTTACTGGTTTTTATGACTGAAGAATTATCTTTTAACATAAAATTCGCTGTTTTCTAGCCAAAAACATAGTTTTGCCATAACTTTAACTTACCTTATCTATAATCACTTTTATTTCTGCGGTTTGGGAATAAGGAACGATTTTTATGAAGGGGGAGTTTTTGGTGAAAAAAAGCAAAATTGGAACAGTACGGTTTATTACACAATTACTGACCTTGGCGGCGGTGTTTTTGATTGGGGTCAATAATTTTCTTGGGGAGTCAGGTGGGGGCTTAGGGTTCCTGCCTTCGGCATCCACTCATAATCTATGTCCTTATGGTGGGGTGAGTACTCTTTGTAGTCTATTTACTACAGGTAACTTTATTCCCAAAATACATAGTTCGGCTGTAGTGATACTGGTTCTAATCCTAGTTATGACCCTTTTGTTTGGCGCTATTTTTTGCGGCTTCTTCTGTCCCTTTGGTACCATTCAAGAGTGGGTTGGAAAAATCGGCCAAAAGTTATTTCCGAAAAAGTACAATCAGTTTGTGCCTAGAAAAGTAGATTTGGTTTTGCGCTATGTACGTTATCTTATTCTTGCTAAACTTATCTATGAAACAGTGATGGTGGGAAAACTTATCTGTGAGCAGTATGACCCCTACTATGCTATTATGTCTTTTTTTACCGGAGAGATACTCCCACTGGCGTTTCTCTGGTTGGGCATAACTTTAGTGCTGTCTATTTTTATTGAGCGGCCTTTCTGTAAGTATATTTGTCCCTTGGGAGCTATTTTGGGCGTTTTAAGTAAGTTGGCGATTTTTAAGCCCAGAAGAGATGCGAATACTTGTATCAATTGTAAAAAGTGCGATAAGGCCTGCCCGATGAATATTACTATTTCCACCAAAGCCGCCGCCACGGGTCATCACTGCATTTCCTGCTATAAATGTGTTAGTGGTGAAGCTTGCCCGGTAGATGAGACGCTAACTGTCCGTGCTAAGGCATTTGGAAAAAAGGAGGCAGACCATGAAAACTAAACCTGTTATTGTTGTGGTATTGGCTGTAGCTATATTAATAGTGGGGATTTTAGTCTCTCAGCTTTTAGGCTTATGGACTACAGAATCTACCAAGGAACCGGCTAAATTCGGCGGAGAAGACAGTTTTGCCGGAGCCTATCGAGCCGATGATATTCGTGGCTCCTATTCCTTTGGTGAAATTAGTCAACTCTATGGAATCCCTCTGGAGTACTTAGGGGAGGCATTTGGGGTGAAAGCGGAAGAGCGGGAAGACTTTCAGTGTAAAGATCTCGAGACGCTTTTTGAAGACAGCGAAATGGAGATTGGAACTGGTTCGGTTAAAATGTTTGTCGCTTTTTATTTGGGTCAGCCTTATACTTTTGATGACACTTACCTTCCTGCTACTGCTGGGCAGATCATTAAAGAGTACGGTTCGCCTACTAAAGAACAGCTAAATTATTTAGAAGATCATCTCCTTGGTGAGACGACCATGACCAGCCAAACCAGTGCAACGACTCCGAGCTCTCAGCCCACAAATGATAGTAATAGCCCAAGTGCTTCCGGTAAACAAGGTGAATCGAAAGCGGCAGGCGGCGAGGCGGCGAATAAGGGCACAGGCTCCCTAGCAGATATTGTGGTTAAGGGGTCAGATTATTTGACGGATCTGGCAACGCAATATGATATTCCTCTGGAAGATCTTGGGAAGGCCTTTTTACTGAATGATTTGGAAATGAAAAATTTTCAGGTTAAGGATATCAAGAATAAATTTCAAAGCAGTAGTGCTGAAATGGGCACTTCAGCGGTAAAGCTCTTTATTGTCTGCTACAAAGGTATGGCAGTTGACCTATCTGAGTCTTCCACCGTTATAACTAGCCAAGGTGCCGATATTATTATAGAGAAGGGGACACCACTGCCGGAGCAAATTACTTATTTGAAGGAACATAGCCTGGAGATGAACTAAATAACGCTGGCAGAAGGCACTGTAAATAGCTGATGATTAAAGATAATGGGATACGGAAGATTTTTCTTCTTGAGGAAGAAAAAGGTACTTAACCTTCCCAAATCATCAATTATCATTTTACGTGTTTTGAAGAGTCTTCCGATCTCTTCCCAGCCCACATAGAGGTGATATTACTGTCCCAGTTTTTTACTTTGCTAATAATAATCAGCTCTTCCAAGGCTGCATAACTGGCTAAGAGACAGAGAATAATAGCCGTGGCGGTGAACCCCAGTAGAAAAATCAACAGTGGAAATGCGAAGAGAGCCAGCCCAGTAAGTTTATTGGCGTAGGTATGCAAAAAGGCTGGGCGTCTGTATTTTACCAAAGCTAATAGCACAGCCCCTATACGCAAAACGACGATGACACCTAGCCAAAGAAGTAGCCATGTTGGCCAAGTGAAATAAGGTACTAAGAGATAGGCAAGTACTAACAGGAACAGTAAATCAGCCAAGCTGTCTAAAAGTGCGCCGATTCGGCTGGTAGCTTTTAGCTTTCGTGCCAGCCAGCCGTCAATTATATCGCTAAAGCCGCCCAGCAGATAGAAGAGCCAAAACAGCCCAGTGAAGGGTATTGTAAAGAAAAGTGTTAGTGCACAGAGAAGCCGGAGAACTGTGATCAAGTTGGGCAGATATTTCATCAAATTCCTCCCAGAAAACTTCTTAGTCCGGGATATATTTCTCTCCCCCAGAAGCTCTATTCGTGTAGCTTGCGTTCTCTTTTGAGCTTACTTCTTTGGCGGTAGCATTTGACAAAACCCAAGGCTAAAAAGAGAAAGGCAACTCCACTAAGAATACCAAAAAAGAGCAAATTGTTGTAAGCTGATTTTTCGGAAGAAAAATAACGGATTAGATTCATATAGAAGGGAATAGCGTTGACTAGGGCGGCGGCGAAAATGATCTGCAGCACACGTCCCAGATGTTTTATCCGGCTGTCCAGATCAGAAAAGAGACTAAAACTCCCCATAGATTTGGGCTGACGAAAATAGACCCATCGTCCTACACTGCCAATATATTCTGCACCGCTACCTTCGATGAAGCGGATATAGTCTTGGGCGTTGGACTTATGAGGAAAACTGTCCAGTAGTTCCATTCGGATAATATATTCACTGGGTGTGCCTTGTTCAAAAGTATAGGTGAACAAGCCGGGATTCAGTAGCTGCAGCCCCTTATCGGACATTTCATTGAGCCACTGCTCTTCTTTTTCATAATCCCAAATCCAGAAAATTTTATGTTTTTTAATCCTTGACAACATGATGCTTACCTCCCAGGATGTCTTCGCCATTTTTTACGAGTTCTTTTAGTCGAAGAAGTTCTTTTTCCAGAACCAAAAGACCGAGTTCAGTTATCTTGTACTCTTTTTTACGGTCACCAGTAGAGGATAAAGCCATAATCCAGTTTTTCTCCAAGAGGGTATTGAGAGCACCGTAAAGGGTACCGGCTGCTAAGCTAACTCGGTTAGTGGAGAGCTCAGCCACATGCTGCATGATGCCATAGCCGTGGCGGGGCGTGGTTAAGGAAAGGAGTATATAGTAGACGGCTTCGGTCAAGGCTAGCTGTTCCATAAGAGTTCCTTCTTTCTGCTTTTCAGGTCTATATACCGGCAAGCGTTATATCGTCTGCCGATATAAACTATATCGGTTGTCGATATAGTTGTCAAGCGAAAGATGAAATTTATATAGTAAAAAATTTCGGGCAAATCGAGGGTGTATTAAATTTTTCAGAAGTTATAAAGTAAAACTCTTTACCATGTATAATAAAAGACAAATACTAATTTTCTATTAGCCCAGTAGGAGATTAATACATACAGTTTAGGGTGAAGGAATTATTGGAACTATAGGGTTCAGCTCCGATTTATTATGTCTATTTGAAAGTGCGGGAAGGTCTAAGGCATTGGGTGCATCTTCTCACATAAAGAATTTGATCAAAAAAGGACGCCTCCTCCCTTGGCATTCCCTAAAAAGAGCGACTGGAAAATCGCCTTTTTCTTTTGGGACATATACCTAATTAAGAGCGTCCTTTTTGTAATTTCGAAAAAATATTTATTTATCTTGATTCAGCCACGCTAGTAAGCCTTGCCAGAGCTTATTGTAATAGGGCCAATTTACAAATTCCGGTGGTGCCCAATGGGGCGAACAGTCTGACGTAAAAACCGCACTTCTACCCTGACCGTAACTGCCTAAGGCAACCAAAGGATCACCGTTGATGGTGGCAATAAGCTGGGCATCCGAGCGAAGGGTAGTCTTGTTGTAACCCAGTAAAGCCGGCCAGCTTTCTGGTAATTCTGCCAACACCCGATGGGCTGTAGTCAATGCGGCGGTTACACCTTCCGGGTGCTCAGAGCGGTCATCTCCTACCATGAGTTGTACCGGTAAAACATCAGCTACCGGAGTTTGTCCCCAACGCCCTTTACCGTCAATGCCGGAAAAGGTCATATAGCCGCCCACCATCAAGAGGGAGCCCCCAGCTAGAACATAATCTTTGATGAGCTGGCAGCGATTTGGTTTAGGAATGCTTTGGGTGAAGGTCTGGGCTGAAAGTAACAGGGTATTGGAGCCAATATCGGATAAAATAACGGTGTCATAGCGGCTAAGCTCTTCTATAGTAAAGGGGAACTGGGCATCGGCCAGATGATTGGGGATAAAGTCAACTTCATAGCCACCCTCTTCAATAGCAGCTCTAATCCACTTCACGCCTTCTTCATAGACCGAAGTGACAAAAGAATCAAAACCCTTTACATGTGTGGTAAAACTCATCCAAGACTCGCCAGCAATTAGTACCTTCTTAGACATAACCGACCTCCTTGCGCAGTCATCTGCTTTATGCTATTGTGCCTATATCTTACGCATGGGCAGGGAATTGTGCAAGGGGGGGAAATTTTGCGAAATTTTTTACATAATTGCCGTTCAATAACGAAAGAAAAGCAGCTTAAATCGGAAGCGCTGTATACACTATTATTATTCGCTTTAAGCGTTGCTGTGGGGAGTCTGGCTAAACTAATGGATCCTTGGCCAGTCCAGCACCATCAGCCTTGGGGAAATTTTATTCAAGAGCTGGGCTTAGGACAACTGCTTTCAAGAGTAGGCATTTGGGCATTGATTGGACTTTGTATAGCTGTATACAGTAAACGCCCTCTAAGAGCAAGTCTAAATGTCTTGGTCTTTTTCATTGGAATTCTACTTGGCTACTACACCATAACTATAAGCTTTTTTGGTTTCTTCCCCAGATCCTATGATGTATTATTCTGGGTGATTATAACGCTTGTTAGCCCATTATTAGCCTTTGGGGTCTGGTATGCTAAGGGCAAGGGCTGGTTGTCTATAATACTTACTGCTTTTATTCTGGGATTTTTTATGGCAGAGGCCTTTTATATGGAAATAGGATATATTTATATCAGGTACCATTATGGAGACGTATTATTCTTAGTAGTAGCATGTCTGGTACTTTACAAAAGCCCAAGGCAGCTCCTTCTGGGGATTGCCGGAGGGGTTATGCTTAATCCCTTACTAGGTTCGCTAATCAATAGATTTTTGGGCAGACTGTGGGGTTACGTAGAGTATTTTGTTTCTTGGTGGAAATAGATTCTCCAATGACCTTCTTTCAATTCCCCATAGGGATGACCTGAGGGTAAAGGATAAATTGACCAAAAAACGATTTTCTGATAAGCTCTTAAAGAGATTTTCGCTGCCTAGGCTATTTTTAGGCATAGGACAGCAAATAGACAAATAATTCGTTAAAGGGCAATGAGATGAGTAAAGTTACCATTAAGGATGTTGCAAGACGGGCTGGCGTGTCTATTTCTACTGTTTCCAATGTTCTAAATCAATCCAAGTTCGTTAGTGATGACTTACAGCGTAAAGTGCTTGTAGCAGTAAGAGAATTAGATTATGTTGCAGATCCTGTAGCCAGAAATATGAAGGCTAAGAATACCAAGACTATTGGCGTTATTACCGTTGATATAAGTGGGCTTTTTTATCCCTATGTCCTGGAAGGTATATATAGTGTAGCCGAAAAAATGGGCTATAATGTTTCTGTTTTTGGTACCAATGTGGCTAGAAATTTAACAACAGCTTACCAAAAAGAAAAGGAAGGTTTTGTCTTATTTGCTGGTCATAAAGTAGATGGCATTATTTTTTCTTCGATGATTATGGAAGAACTTGAAAAATCTTATGCCGAAGAAATTCTTAAGATTGCCACTATGTATAAGCGAACATCCTTGGTTAGTATTGAACGTGATTTTACCCCCTATGGAATCAGTTCGGTTTTTTCGGATTCGGAGCAAGGCTCCTATATGGCTACAAAATATCTGCTTTCCACCGGCTGTAAGAGTATTGTTCATATTGCGGGTCAACCTACCTTAAAAGTCTCTCAAGATCGTATTCGTGGATATAAACGAGCGCTGGAAGAGAGTGGACAGGGGGTTAGTGACCAGCAGATTGTTTTTGGTGATTATTCCCATCAATCCGGCTATTTACGTACGAAAGAACTCTTAAAGCAGCCTCTATTTTTCGACGGAATCAGTGTTTCAAACGATCAGATGGCGGTAGGGGCTTGCCGGGCACTTAAGGAACAGGGGATCGCTATTCCGGCGGATGTGAAAGTCATTGGCTATGATGATGTTTTTCTCTGCAGTGAGATTGATCCGCCACTATCTTCTGTGCATGTACTGAAGCGAGAAATGGGCGAAATCGCTGCCAAGCAATTGATTTCTCAGATCGAAAGCAATTTACAAGAGGGCGAGATTCTCCCCCCTAAGAAAAAGCCACTTCCTACTAAGCTCGTGGTGCGGCGCTCTACAGATAGCAATGCTCTTGAGGATTGGATCATTACCGACTGGTAGTCTTTGTTTTTCGTTGTTGTTTCTTCCTGATTTTGTGCATTGTAAATATATTTGATAAAGTTTTTCAGAAATAATTGACAAAAAAACGTTTTTTTGATAATCTGCACGTAACTAGAAACTTGCAGATGTAAATTGACAATTCGCTATTTCTTTCAGAGACTTTTTGTGCATTATGAAAGGTATTTTTCTGCTGTCTGGAAAGGTTTATTCCTATTTTTATTGTATGTAATTTATTTAGTAATGGGTGACGGGAGTTTTGGGCATAGTAGAAAAACGTTTTACTAGATTGTTGCGTTTGGTCTTAAGCTTTGTAGTCAGCTGGATTTTTCTGAAGCTGTTGCTATAGAGAATTTTTTAAAACACCATAATAGGAGGGACAAAGAATGAAAAAGTTTATTTCACTTTTGATCGCCAGTGTGATGCTACTGGCAACCGTTGCTGGTTGCAGTAGTTCTGGATCTGGCACTGCTACAACGGCTCCGGGCAAAGACTCCGGTAGCACTACTACATCTAATTCCAGTGAGAATAATGGCGGTGATAGTAAGGGTGGAGAGTTTGAAGTTGCGGTTGGTTCGACGGAAGCTTCCCAAACAGCTTTGCTGGAGAAAGTTTTTTCTACGTTTGTGGAGGACTATAACAGTAAGAATGGCACAAGCTATAGTCTGAAATTAACCGGTTCCCAATCCAAAGATATTATTAATACGCGTATGAGTTCGAAAGACCGTCCCGATATTTTGGTTCTGGACTCTCCTGCTGACGTTGCTCAGTACACCAAGGATGATCTCTTACTGGATTTGTCTAGTTATGCCACCGAATACAAGTGGGAAGACACGATGTTTGACTGGGCCTACGCTCTTTCTAAGGTTAACGGCAAAGTCTATGCCCTTCCTTACGGCTATGAGGGCATTGTTCTTTGGTATAACAAAGCCATCATGGAAGAACTGGGACTTAAAGCTGAGGCAATTAAGGATCTCGCATCTTTTGAAGCCGCACTGAAAGCGGCTCAAGAGGCTGGATATACTCCAATTATGCTAGGGACTCAGGACTGGCCTTGGGCGCAAGAATGGTATATGTCTGTGATGTTTAGCTATACCAGTAGAGAGCTTTTGCGTAACACTTTGCTCGGAGAAAATGATGCCAAGTGGACGGATAAGGGGTTTGCTGATACGGTTAATCTCTATAAAAAATGGCATGATACCGGATACTTAGCTGATGGTAAATCCTATATTCTCACCAGTGATGATGCGATTAATGCCTTTACCAGCGACCGGGCACTGTTTAAACTGGAAGGCACCTGGGCCCCTTATTGGATTACGCCCCTTGATCAGGAAGTCAAAGATAATATCGGTGTAATGCTCCACCCGGCTATTAATAATGAGGAATCTGCCCATATTCCTATGGCGGTTGGGGGCATGTGGGCTGTATCAGCTGATACTGCTGCACCGGATCTGGCTGGATATGTAATTAGCCAGCTACTGTCTGCAGATATTCAAGCGGATTTCGTAAAAGAGGGCTTAGATGTAGCGCCAATTGAGCTTGATCCTTCAACTTTTGATGGTATCGACCCATCGATTCAAGACATGTGGAAGCTACTTAATTCTTCTTTGGCCAATCAGAATTACGGCTATACCACTTATGCTTTCTACCCGCCTAAGACCAGAGTCTATGTATATGAAGGAATTGTCAATGTACTGGAAGGTAAGACTTCTGTAGAGGACTATCTTGCCAAACTGCAAAGCCTTAATGATGAAGAGCGTGCAGCAGGCCTAGTACCTGTACTACCTTAACTCTAAATAGAAAAGGGGACGGCTTATCAGGGCAATAGGATTTGTTTTGGTAAGCCGTTTTTCTCATCGCCAAATTGAGGAGGGAACTCAATGAACATACTTAAATTAAGCGCCTCCAGAAAAAGTAGCCTAGTGGCTTACTTGGTTATGATACCAATTCTTTTATATCATTTTTGGATCATAGTTCTACCATCCTTCACTACCATTTATGCTTCTTTTACAGAGTGGAATGGTATTGGAGCCAAGACCTTTATCGGCTTTGAAAACTATGTAAATTTGTTTCAAGACCCGGATTTTTTTACAGCTTTAGGCAATAACTTAAAGTGGATGCTGATCTTTTTGACGGTTCCAATTATGCTGGGATTCCTTTTGGGCTATGTTTTATCTCGATTAAAAAAGGGGCAGATTGTTTATCGTACCATTTACTTTCTCCCCTATGTTATATCTGCTGCCGTGGCAGGTAAGATCTTTGCCACTTTCTTTAACCCCTATTTCGGAATTAACTTGATTTTTGAGCGTTTGGCGGCGGCCTTTGGTCAAACTTTTCACGGGATTGATTGGTTAGCACCGGCTAATGCACTTTTTTCCGTAGCCTTTGTCGATAACTGGCACTGGTGGGGGTTCGTTCTGGTTATTATCATGAGCGGACTACAACAGATTGATCCGGCGCTCTATGAAGTCGCTGACGTGGAAGGCTGTAATACGCTGCAAAAAATGTGGTATATCACTCTGCCGGGGCTTAAAGCTACGCTTATCTTTATTATTACCACCACCATGGTCTGGTCTTTAGGAACCTTCGAATATGTTTGGGTTATGACCAAGGGTGGCCCTGGTACGGAACTACTTTCGACGATGATGTATAAAAACTCTATACTCAAATACAATGCTGGTTATGCCAGCTCAATTGCCACGATTCAAGCCGTCTTGTCTTTTGCTATTTTAGGGGCTTTTGCCTTGATTAGAAAGAAATCGGAGGAATAGTTATGCATAAGAAAAAGCGTCAACGACTACTACATATAGGCTTAGCTTTCGTCGCTATCTTGCAAGCCATTCCTTTGGTGATTGTACTTTTTAACACCTTTCGTACCGACAAGGATATTAAGCAATTTCCCATTGGCCTACCCACAAAATTTAATTTTGAAAACTATATCAATGCTTGGAATATTGGCGGCTATACTCAGGCCTATTTGAATAGCATATTTATCAGTGTATTTTCTACGGTTATTGTTATTGTTCTGGCTATGTTTATGGGCTATTTTTTGGCCAAGTCTAAAGTTAAGATTAAGACCTTTGCTATCGTCTACTTTGGTGTGGCTCTCTCCATACCGCTGTTCTCTTATCTTGCACCGCTTTACTATCGCTTTGCCGAGATGGAACTGGTTAACAATCGTATCGGGATGGTAATGATTTACATTGCCACTAACTTGGCTTTTACCGTGCTTTTGGCGCGAACCTACATCATTGGGATTCCCAATGAAATAACGGAAGCAGCTCAGATTGATGGTTGTGGTGTCTTTGGGATTATTGGCCGTATCATATTCCCCCTATCTAAGCCAATTATTACGACTATCGGGCTTATTACCTTTGTTAATACTTGGAATGAGTTCACCATTGCCAATACTTTTTTGCAAGACACTACCTTGAAAACGGTGGCCACTCGCTATGTGCTTTTTGTTAGCGAGAAAGGCTCAAAGCTTGATTTGGTTTTTACCGCTGCGATGATTTCGATGCTGCCTATCATCATTATCTTTATCCTTTCACAGAACTACTTTATTGAAGGTATGGCCAGTGGTGGTGTAAAAGGTTAATAGAAGGAGGACAAAAACTTGAAGACAGAATATATTGAGAAAATTTACGCCGGATGGTTGGCTAAAATTATTGGCATCCGTCTCGGCGCGGCGGTTGAAGGCTGGACCTATGAGGATATTAAAAACGTCTTTGGCGAACTAAAGGACTACCCTACACCGTATAGTAATTTTGCCGCTGACGATGACAGTAATGGCCCCATATTCTTTGTTCGGGCTCTGGAAGATAGTCTATCTTTAGATTTTACGGCTCAAGAGGCGGCTTTGGCTTTGTTAAATTATGCGCCCTGTGAACATGGCTTTTTCTGGTGGGGGGGCTATGGTGTCTCTACAGAGCATACGGCTTATGCTAATCTGCGCCAAGGTATACCGACACCTCAAAGTGGTAGTATTGCCCAAAATGGTGCCACCGTTGCGGAGCAAATTGGCGGACAGATTTTTGTGGATTGCTGGGGGCTGGTGACACCGGGAGACCCTGATAAAGCAGCTCGCTATGCCCAGAGAGCCTCCAGTGTAACTCACGATGGCAATGGGGTCTATGGTGGTATGTTTGTAAGTGCCTGTATCAGCCAGGCCTTTGTTGAACAGGATATCATGGCCATTATTGAGAAGGGTCTAAGTTATATCCCTTCTGATTGTGAATATACCCGGGTGGTTCGGAGCGTAATCGGTTATTACCTAGATCACCCTCAATCAACTTGGCGTGAATGCTACCACTATATCCATAGTAATTTTGGTTATGACCGTTACCCTGGTACTTGCCACATCATCCCTAATGCAGCAGTCATGATTTTGGCGTTGCTTTATGGTGGGGGTGATTTTTCGGAGACCCTAAATATTTGCAATATGTGTGGTTGGGATACTGACTGTAATGTGGGTAATGTAGCAACGATTATGGGTGTTCGCTGTGGTTTAGAAGGCATTGACTATGATAAATGGCGCAAACCCATTAATGATCTGCTGATCAATTCCAGTGTCATAGGTTCTCTCAATATTCAGGATATTCCCTATGGAGCTGTTTATATGGCAAAACTGGCCTATGCTGTGGCTGGTGAATCTCCGGAGGCTTTTTGGCAAGATATTATGAAGGCACGTATCCATTCTTGTCACTTTGAACTGCCGGGTTCTACTCATGCTATTAGGGTAAAAAAAGATGAGAAAACAGGCACTAATCAGCAGTTGGAGCAGTTTATAGTTAATACCAATGAAGCGGCTGCTACAGGTACTAGGGCACTTAAAGTGACCGTTAAGCCCCTAGACTCTGCAGAACGGTTCTATATCTACCAGAAAACCTATTACTTACCGGAAGACTTCAGCGATAGCCGCTATGACCCCAGTTTTTCACCTACCATCTATCCCGGTCAAACACTTCACGGCAGCATTATGTTGCCTACTTATTCAAAAGTTACCTTGAAGGCTGAACTATACGTCAAAGACCTTAACAGTGGAGATATCTATGCAGGGGAAGCCAAAGTCCTAACAGCGGGGCAATGGGAAAGGCTATCCTTTACTATTCCGGCTCTTGAAGGTGCTCTTTTGGAAGAGATGGGCTTTCGGGTCACTGTGGTTGGAGCTAGTGGAAGTGTGGGAGAGCGGGGCCTTAGTGTCACTTGCCTTATTGATGATCTTTACGCCACAGGAGCGCCCAGTTATGGTTTAGATTTTGCCAATGCAAAGCAAGAAGTCTGGAACGTCTTTCACCGGGAAATCAGCCAAATGACTCGGCTGAAGGGGCTGATGTATTTAGAAGATGAAAGCTTACATCTATCCTGTAGTGACTTTGGCGAGGCCTATACAGGAGCCTACAATTGGACGGATTATTCAGCGGAATTTCAAGTGACGCCCTTAACCGGCTACCACCATCAAGTGAATTTCAGGGTACAGGGTGCAATCCGTTCTTACGCCATTGCTTTACTGGCGGATAATCAGCTGGCTCTTCTTAAGAATAGTAATGGCTACAAAGTCCTGGCGACGCAGCCTTTTACTTGGGAACATGGCCAGACTTACACGATCCAAGTAGAGGTAAAAGATAACCAGATTCGTTGGCAAGTGGGTGATCAAGTCTGTACATATGAAGACCTGAATCAGCCCTATAGCTATGGTCAAGTTGGCATTTCTGTTCGACAAGGCAGCCACCTTGCCTGTAGTCAAATTAAAATCCATCCAGTGGAAGAAAGCAGGTAGTTTTTCATGAAAAAAGTGACCGGTAACATAGTCTCGATAGGCTCAGAACACTACTATAAAATCAGCGATTTCGATCTGCTAGCACCCTTTTATATTAATGTGGTTAGTGGTGGCGATTTAGTGCTGTTTGCCTCTTCCAGAGGTGGCCTGACGGCGGCTCGAAAAAACAGCAGCACCAGTATTTTCCCCTACGAAACCGATGATAAGCTGCACCAACAAGCACATACAGGGCCCAAGACATTGATTTGGGTAGATGAGCAGCTGTGGGAGCCCTTATCGAAGACGAATCCACCGGCTAAAGACTGTTCAAGGAACATTTATAAGAATATGAGTGGCAACAGTCTGCTTTATGAGGAGATTAATCATGTATTAGGTCTGGCCTTTCGCTATGAGTGGCTGACTTCGGATCACTATGGCTTTGTTCGCCGGGTAGAACTGGAGAACCTTGATGCTCAGCCGAAAAATTTGCGGATTTTGGATGGCTTAGAAAATATTCTGCCCTGGGGGGTAGACCCGCGGATGCAAGAACGTCTCAGTTGTCTGGTGGACGCCTATAAAAGTGCCGAGATGGCGGATCAATCTTCGCTGGCGGTTTATTCCCTCACTACCAAAATTAACGATACTCCTAATCCCATCGAGATTTTGCGGGCTAATGTAGCCTGGTCTACAAGAGCAAAGAACCAGACAAGCCTCTTATCTTCGCAACAGATCAATCCCTTTTATTATGGTCTCGCACCTACTCCGGAAAATATTGCTACCGGCGTTAAAACCGCTTATCTCACCTACGAAGAATATGGTCTAGCGGCAGGTGAGCAGTTATCTTGGGCTCTGGTCTTAGACGTGGCCTACGATCACGCCGACATTGCAAGACTTGAGAATTTACTGGCTGCCCAAGATTATAATTTTCTCTGGGAAGAGCTGAAGCAGAGCCAGGCAAAGTTAGGCAAAATTATTGGCGCCTGCGATGGACTTCAATGTGTGGGCAACCAATCTGTTCAATATCATCACGCTCTGAACACTCTCTATAACACAATGCGGGGGGGATTTTTCCCCCATGGCTATCAATTTGAGTTTGATGCTTTCGTGAAACATTTACAATACCGGAATAAAGTTATTAGCCAGCAGCCGGGAGTCTTGGCACCCTTAAAGGCTTGCAGTACTATTTTCGAAGCTAAAGCAGCGGCAAAGAATAACTCTACCCTTTATCGTTTGGTATTAGAGTACTTGCCCTTAGCCTTCTCCCGCCGACATGGAGATCCTTCACGCCCTTGGAACCAGTTTGACATTCACACTCAGGATGAGGCCGGAGGTTGGATCTATAATTATGAGGGAAACTGGCGGGATATTTTTCAAAACTGGGAGGCGCTGGGGCTTTCCTATCCGCCCTATTTAGAAAACTTTGTAACGAAGTTTCTTAATGCCTCCACGGCAGACGGCTATAACCCTTACCGAATCAATCATGAAGGTATTGATTGGGAACGGCTAGAGCCAGATAACCCTTTCAGTGGCTTTGGCTATTGGGGCGATCACCAGATCATTTATCTTGCCAAACTGCTTAAACAACTGGAAGCTCATTATCCCGGTTGGCTAAGGGAACATATCGCTCTGGACATTTATTGCTATGCCAATTTACCCTATGAACTCCTGCCTTATGATAAGCTTCTGGCTGATAGCAAAAACACCATTTTCTATAATCACCAGAAGGAAAAAGCCCTGCTTCAAGAGGCGGCAGAACTGGGCAGTGACGGTAAATTAATTCACCAAAATGGCGAAATTTACCAAGTTAGCCTGCTGGAAAAATTACTGGTTCCCATATTGGCCAAGCTCTCCAATCTACTTCCAGAAGGAGGCATTTGGATGAATACACAGCGGCCGGAATGGAATGACGCCAATAATGGTATTGTCGGCATTGGCTTATCCTTAGTCACAACCATGCAGCTATATGAATACCTGCAGTTTTTGCAGCGCCATTTGCAGCAGTCCCCAGAAGAGATTCAGGTCTCTTTAGAGGTGGTTGAATGGACCAATCGAATTATTGACATATACAGTCATAAGCCCTATGAAAGCCAGCAAGAAAAAAGAACTTTCTTTAATTGTCTTGGACAGGCCTATAGTGACTATCGGGAAAAACTCTATCAGCAAGGACTCTCGGTCAAGGTTTCTACCTCGGTGGATTTGCTACTTACTTTAATTAATCGTGTCATGCCCGTGATCGCTCTGACTCTTGACCGCAATCAGCAGGATGGACTATACCATTCCTATTCATTATTGGGAGAAGAACTGTCGGTTCACCCCATGGCAAAGATGCTGGAAGGCCAGTCGGCAGTTATCAGCTCCGGATTTGTCACACCGAAGGGTACAGTAACGCTACTGGAAGAACTCTACCAAAGTCCCCTGTATGCCCTGGATCAGCAAAGCTTCTATTTGTATCCCCTTCGCAAGGCTCCAAGCTTTCTGGAGCGCAACCGGCTAGGGGAGCATTTATCTGTGGAGATGAAGGCGGACAATAGAATCCTCCAAAAAGACATTAATGGAATGCTTCACTTTTCGGCTGAAATGACCACTAAAAATCAACTGGAAAAAGCACTTATTGACTCCTCCTACAATGCCCAAGAACAGGCACAAATCTTGGCGGCCTATGAGGCGCTCTTTCAGCACAATCAATTTGTGGGGCGAGCACAGGTGATGTACAAGTATGAGGGGATCGGCTGCATCTACTGGCATCAAAACGCCAAGCTCCTATTGGCTGTCCAAGACCAATTGGAAAAAGAGTATCTCACTAATGGCGTAGGCACTACGGCCACAGAGCTGCTGGCCCTATACCGTAAAATTGCAGCCGGATTTATTTATCAAAAACCAGCGCAGCAAGTGGGGACCTTCCCCCTGGAGCCTTACTCGCACACTTCCTTTACAGGCAAGGCTGAACAGCCGGGAATGACAGGACAGGTAAAGGAAAGCATTATTGCTCGGAGGCGGGAACTGGGGGTTATTATCCAAAAAGGACAAATCAGTTTCCATCCCTTTTTCCTAGAGGACAAAGAATTCAACCAAGAGCCTCTAGTCTTTGGCTATTACAATAGGGATGGCCTACATCAGGAGCTGTGTCTTCCGGCAAACTCTCTGGCCTTCACTCTTTGCCGAGTCCCTGTGATCTATACTAAAGCTGATCTGTCGGCGGTTGAGATTATGGATGATGCTGGTAGGGTTAGTCGCCAGAGCTCCTTAACTCTGTCAGCGGAACAAAGTCGCGGTGTTTTTGAGGGGAAGGGCATCAGCCAAATTCGTGTTTGCCTAGGGCAATAAGTACGCTCTACTGACGCAAAAAATCGGGTAAAAGAGGCTTGGGGATTCAATCGGTTTAACTGGTTGAATCCTTCATGATACGAACCCAAGCTGCTCCAATGAGCCGTTGATCACTTTCCGCAACCAGGCATATCATACCAACCCTCTCAAATTAAGTTTTCCTGTATCAACCGTAATTTCGCCAATTTCATAAGTAACACCATTTATGACTTTGTTAAATTCTCCATGTTCGTCAGAACCAGCAGTAATTAACAAATTATTATCATTGCAAAAATCAACACAAATCTTTGTAAGTTTTTCGCTGTGAGATGGATAAAAACATTCAATTCCAGAAATACCACTATCATGGATTTCATTTAAAATTTCGTTAAAATTTTCCGAAATTTCACTCCACCAGTTTCCTGGATGCGCTAAAATAGGAAAACCGCCTGCTGACTTAACAATTTTGCATACATCTGCTAACTTAGGTAAACCAATTGATTCTATTGATACACCGAATTTTTTATGCAGGGGGAAATAATCGTCTATATTTTTTATTATACCTTTATCCAAAAGATAATTTGAATTTTTATATCCGCCTATCTCTGGTGGTGAAACCCACTCATTAAAATCTCCTAAGTCAATGGGATAATCGGCAATCATATTTTTAATAACGAGCTCATTTGAAGAATTCATTTTTGTTTTGCAATCTAGTAGCATTTCATTGAGTTGGGAATTGTGTAAATCAAAACCATAACCCAACACATGAAGATAATGATTCCCCATCATACAATCAATTTCAACACCGTTTATAAGCTTTAAATTATTGTTTCTACATAACTGCTTTAATGATCGATATGCTTCCAAAGTGTTGTGGTCGCAAATTGAGATTATTTCTATAGCAAGTCTTTTGGCTTTTTCTACAACTTCTTCGGGTTTTAGCGTTCCATCAGAAAATTGTGTGTGAATATGTAAATCTGCAAACATAAAATCCCTCCCATTTTTAACCTGAAATTGGCAAGTACTCACTAAAAAATCTTGAAACCTATTGGGGATTGCCGGAGAGGCTATGCTTAATCCCCTACTAGGCTCGATAATCAATAGATTTTTTTGGTGGATTGTAGGATTACTTACAGTGTTTTGTACCTTGGTGGAAATAGATTTTCCAATGACCTTCTTCAATTCTCCATAAGGACGTCCTGAGGGCATAAGAATTATCATCCGCATCATGGGTAACATAATGTGCGATTATAATACCTTCACTTAATTCTGCTATTTCAAAGTTTGCTATCTCTATGGGCCTATCCTTAGACAGGCTCATAAGGGAATCAATTGCTAATGACCTACTGTAAACTAAACCAGATTTTCCGTATTCGAAAAAATCTTTTGAAAAGCGGCTTTCTAGATTTGCCTTGTTTCTACAAAATTGTGCACTAAAAAAATCCTTCTCGTACTGAAGTATCAAGTCTTTCATCTGTCTTCTCCCATAGAGTGTATGGACTGTTTTCACTCTTCTTTATGCACTACTAATACTATCATTTATGTCCTGCTATCCAGAGGATAAATTGACCCAAAAACGATTTTCTAATAAGCGCTAGCCTAGCTTCTTTACCATAATGAACTCTTTGTCCTTTTCTCTAACAATCTCGTACCCTAGAGACTGGTACATTTTACAGGCATAATTAGCCTTCTGAACAGCAAGGGATGTCTGCTCATAGCCCTTGGCTTTCAAGTCTTTAAGTAGTTCTTTCATCAGGGCTGTTCCTACCCCTTGACCACGATAGGACTTAAAGACAGAGAGAGCTAAGGAGGGGGTCTTCTGGTCAACATGGCCATAATCCTCCATGATACGAACCCAGGCTGCTCCAATAAGCTGTTGATCACTTTCCGCAACCAGGCAGTAGTCCTCTGGCTGACGGCCAAAGCCATCGATATAGACCTGTAATTCAAGCTGTTGAAGAATACTCTTGTCAGGTGGGGTAGCGCCCGGCGGTACAAATATACACTCATAGAGGAAGTCTTTTAGGAGAGGATATTCTGATTCAGCGAGTGGGCGGATGATGTATTGCATCTTATCTAGCACTACTTTCTTGCATTTAGCTAATAGCTGCCTTCGGACTTGGAATTATTTTAGCTGGTTAACTTGATTGGCATCTCTATCATCAGTATGTTCTTGTGTCATTGCCATGATGTTGTAATAGAGAAATGTTTCATCAATATACAGAATATTATTTAATACGTCAATTGTTATAAGGTCTATATTAGAACAGAGAAAATTATAGGTTATCTTCAAAAATGCAAATTTTTTCTCTTTGCCTATTTGCCATTGGAGTAATACTCTGTATAATAAAGCATGTTTCAAGAATATCTTGTAGATTTTTCTATCTATCTACAAGTATACTTAGAGTTAATTCTTGGCGAATGCCTAATTCCAATGAGGGATACATGGTATTCGTCTTCCATGACATGACATAAGTTCTGTTTCTGAAGGAAAAAATGACAGCCGGTAATTTCATAAAGGCAAACAAATTATTTGTTGGGTTGAAGGCATTGCCAACCTTAAATCATCTTTTAATTGATGATGCGAGGAGAGGGATGCTTTGGGCAATAGATATTCATGATTTCCTGACAAGACCACAAAAGGAATCATATTTTTGGGAGGTTAATATGTCTGCTTACAATCTGAAACCAAATGAATCTTTAATACTGAAGGCTGATCGAGTGGTACATTGTAATTCAAAATCAAATAGTTTTGCTGAGCTGCTTTTAACAAACTTACATATTGTTTTAATTGCATCGAAAGGCATTTTTGGCAACAATAAGAGTGTTCAAACCTTTCCCATTAAACAGATTAAGATTTTTAACGGACAGGCTCAAGTGAAGCTGGGTAAGCAAAGGAATGGTAGTCCGCAAATTGAGGTGTTTTTTCTACATTCGCAGGAGACTTTTGGTTTTGAAAAGAAAAAAGAAGCAATGAACTGGATTGATAATATTAGCCAGCTTTTAACGGGTAAAGCCGCAGAGTTTACTCCGGCAGAGCGTGCGGTCATTCCAGGTACTGAAGTGGTAGCTGAGACTTTTAAAAGCACAATTGATGTTTTTAAGGGTACCTTCGGAATGAAGACTAAAGCTGATTCAAAGGCAGTTACGGAAGTCAATTTGACCAAAAAGTGTGTCTCTTGCAGAGCACCCCTTACAGGTGGATCAAGCCAGAAAATTACTTGCCATTATTGTGATACAGAACAAACGTTAGGATAGGGAGGATTTTGAACATGGGTATTTTGAGGGCACTTACCGATTCAGTTGGCGGGACTTTTAGTGATCAGTGGAAAGAAATTATTACGGCAGAGGAATTTGATGAATTTTCAGTGGTGGTTCCTGGCTTTTTAAAAACTACCAGCGGTGGGCGTGGAGTTAATACTTCTGGAACGAGTGGTGTAATCTCCAATGGTTCGAAGATTTTTGTTCCAGAGAATACGGCGGCTTTTATTTTTAGCCAATCAGGAATTGAAAATGTTATTACCACTCCTGGGGGCTATGAATACCAAGATGGAACGAAGAGTGTTTTTAATGGTGATGGAATTGGTGGATCTATATTTAGCCAAGTAAAGGAGCGCATTGGCTATGGCGGTATTACGGCTACTCAAAAACAAGTGGCCTTTGTGAATTTGCGAGAGATTAGAGCTTTAAAATTCGGCACCCACGGCGCACAAATGTATAATGACTTGTACTATGGTGTTGATCTTGAGGTATACGCCTACGGTTCTTTTACTATCAAAGTAACGGACGCTGAAACCTTTATTAGAAATTTCGTTCCGGCTAACACAATGTACTATACTTTTGCAGATACCCAAGTTCGGTCACAAATATTGGCTGAATTTTTGCAGTCTTTTTCTGTTGCCCTAAACTCCTTATCTACGGCATATAGAATTTCTCAATTGCCTTCCCTAGTAAACGAGATTTCTGACAGAATTGCTAAAGATTCTTTTAATGCAGGTACCTGGAAGGCTCGCTTTGGCTTCGAAGTAGTGAAGGTAGCTGTCGAAAATATTGAATTCTCTGAAGAGTCTAGGGAGCTTGTGAAGCAATTTTCAGCTAATAAGATGAATCTTAAGGCTTATGATGATGTCTCTTTAAAAGCATCCAATATTGCAGCTCAACAAAAAATTGCCCAAGGAATCCAAGACAATGGCTTAGGCGATGGTGGTGGGATGATTTTTGGAATGAACATGGCACAGGCAATGGGGAGTCAGGCTGAAGTTAAGCCAACTATGACCTTTGAGGAACAAATTGAGTCGGTTAAGAAATTAAAAGACTTACTTGATTCCGGCATCCTTACTCAAGCGGAATTTGATGTGAAAAAGAAGGAAATCATGTGCCTCTAGGGGGTGAGAATCATCTGTAGAAGTGTTTTTAAAATCAGATTGCTATCTTAGAATATAATTTTATCATAGACGTGCATTGTAGAGACCAGTTTATTGCCACAATAGCAGATTATTTTTAAGAATACTTAGGCCATAGCCGTATCATTTATGATAAAATTATAAGCTCAATATATCTAAAGAATGTCTTCTTAGAACTGGCTGATATTGGAGAGGAGGTAGGACGGATGGAATATTGCAATAAGTATACTGACAAAGAAATGATTAATTTAATTCAAAATATGAATGCTTATACAGAATCCCTATCAAAGCTGTCAGCTGCTGAAGCAAGGAAAGAAGCCAAAAGAGCGCTTTACGAGACAGGTGTTACTACCAAAAAGGGCACTACAAGAAAACGCTTTGCATAATCCTGAGGTATTTCTATGTATAGAAAGTTACCAAATTTAGTACTGGGATTTCATGGGTGTGACCAGAAAGTTTTTGACGATGTTATCGGAAATAAAAATAAACTAAAAGCAAGTTGCAATGATTACGATTGGCTGGGTAGTGGCATATACTTTTGGGAGAATAGCTATGAAAGAGCTCGTGAATGGGCTGGAAGGCATCCAAAGATAAAAGCACCGGCGGTTGTTGGTGCAATTATTGACTTAGGGCATTGTCTAAATTTAACAGATTATGCCAGCTGTGAGTTGCTCAAAGCTGGCTACGAACTGCTAAAATCGCGCTGTGAGAGTTTAGGGCAGCCTTTGCCGGAAAATAAAACAATTAAAGGTTCTAAAGATGTGCTTTTACGATTGCTTGATTGCGCAGTGATTGAGCAATTACATCTTTGGACCAAAGACAACAAATATCCGGCCTTTGATTCTATTCGTGGTGTTTTTACTGAGGGTGAACCAATTTTTCCAGGATCAGCATTGCTACAGAAAACTCATATACAGATTTCTGTGGTTAATCCTAATTGCATAAAGGGCTACTTTAGCCCTCTAGAGCAGGACGCATCTTATAATATCCCTTAACAATAATATAAATAGTCTATCCATTATATTTGAGATCGCTGATCTATCGTTGGCTAAGTTGATAAGATCCCTACGCTAGCTCCAGATTATATAAATTTAACCTTTTACCACTATAAAAGATCATTTTTTCTTTTTCTATTTGCCTTTACGCCAAGACTCTGTATAATTAAACATGTTTAGAATAAATCTTATAGGTTTTTCTATTCGCTTTTACCGATGGTTTTCAATTGGTTTAATGAGAGAGTTTGTTAACGGGTCTTATGCTTGACGGATTTTCTCGCGGGGTGGTCAGGGTCGCTGACTTTGAGTAAAATTAACTGACAGCCTGTAGTTTCTTGTTTTAGAAAATTTAATGTGTCAATGGGGAAGAGTATTCGCATAGCTTGATGTCTGTCAAAAATTTAGGGGTGACAGGCTAGCGGTAGTGCTCTCAGAATGCCGAAAGGATTCTATGTGCGGAATGCGCGGGGATGATTTTTTTGTATGAAAAATTGCGCGTCCAGAAGATCAGGGGAATAAGCAACTGAGGTCAAGAACGAGTAATGGCATAAATCAGATGTTTACCTTAGGGTTAGAGTAGAAAGGGACGTAGCGATGCATACAAGAGAAGAACTGATGGGATACTCACGAGAGTGGATGAAGTCTGCCTACAAAGATTATTTAGTGCGCCAGGATTTTTCGGCCAACACTGTGGCTACAGCGGCCAGCGATGCCTTCTATATTTGGCGAAAAAGGGGCAAAGAAGTCTTCTGGGAGGTGATCTTTTCCGACGATTTCGAAGCGGTGGGACAAAAACTTCTCCTGCAACTCCTAAATCAATTTTCTCGGGGCAATATTGAATTGAACCTCAATACCTACATGTCCCAACTTCGCCAAGTGCATAAATTTATTCACAGTGAGCTGGCTTATGGAGCTATGCCCCAAAGTTCTTCACCTGCTACAAGGGGAATGGATCCCGTTAAGTCGCCTGGGTTAGCGAAACCGCTAATATCTCCCAGCCAAGGCGCCCACCCGGAATCTGCTATGCCTTTTATTTTTATTATGGACGAAGAGCCGGACACCCCGCCTGCTGGGCAAGTTTGGGAAGGTACGCCAAGGCCTTCAACTTTTGCCGTGGATAGAAGTCCATCTCTACAGCCTATCCGCTACCCTCAAGAGGAAATGCCTCTTTCTCCGGCGTTTTTTGCCAAGGAAGAGCTGCCCCTACCCTCGTCCAACCGCCTGGGACTACATGTCTCGATTCCTTCCGCTAAGCAGCTGGAGGTCTACCTGCAAAATTGGGAGACGCTGGAGGTTTTGAAGGAGCAGGAGGCGGCTTTAGAAAAATTGTTTAGCCGCTTTTGCCCTGATAATCGCCTCTTTTCAGATGTGCTGCTGAAAGTTGCCACTCTCAGTGCCCTCTACGGTAGTTATAAGTTGGAGGTCTATTCCACAGCCAGATATTTCATGACTCTGAACCTAGAGCAGCGGATCAAGGCTGGCGACCTGTCACTGATCGAAGACATGCGCCGAGGGCAGAAAAAAGGGCAGGATCACTACAGCTTCGCCACCAAGTATTGTAGCCTTCATAACAATCACGATTTCCCAGTCTATAGCGAACAGGTGGACAAGGTTTTGCGGTTTTTCAATGAAAAAGAGCGCTTTACCAAACAAAATACCATGAACATGAGAAAAGACTACCACACCTTTACCTATGTGCTGCGGGACTTCCGCTCCTACTATGGCCTGGTCAGGTACAGCCTGAAGTCGATTGACAAGTATTTGTGGCAGTTGGGTCGAGAGGGCGTGGGGGATTAGGTAGGGGGGAAGACCTGGTAAGCTGTCTATCATGCTAAAGGATGTAGCTCTCAATTTTTGGGAGCTTTTCTGTTATTCACTTTTTCTTAAGTAATAAGTTAAAACTTAGGGATATAGTTTTTCAAAGTGAATAAATTTAACTAATAATATTTACCTTATGATTGTTTATGTGTATACTCTAGATTGTTATTTAAGGAGGGGGGCGTTGAGGGAGTAGATGTAAGCACGGTAGAGAACCATAGCTGATATATGGTTTATACAGAGGGGATGCTTTTGGGTTTGTACAAATTTGGGGCTATAGATTGGGGTTAATTTTGAGGGGTCATGATTATTCTCTGCTTTTCGATTTTTTTGATTCCATTCTACGTATAAATATACGTTCGCAAAATTCATTTTCCCTAAAGGCTTTAGTTTTATAGGCGGAAATACCTCTCTGGGGAAAACTTGTGTAAAAAAAGACAAGCTTTCTTTTTCACGGTCGGACATTAACAAAATTATCTTTTAGTAGTTCTAGTTATCTCAATTAACGATATTAAGGAGAAAAAAATGAAGCGTATACTTACATTGATTTTAGCACTTACACTTATTTTTGTACTTAATGGTTGTAATGGTAACACAAGTGGCGGTGATGCTAATAATGCTACGGGCGCTACGCCGCTTAAATTAGATGGCGGTTGGAAACAAAGAAATTCAGATTCAGATACAAATTATCATGTTGCGATGATTGCAGATGGCACAATCGAAGTATATTGGAGAGCTGAGGACAACAGTACATCGCTGTACTGGGCAGGAACGTACACGGCGCCGACTACGGGCGGTAATGAATATTCCTGGGACTCCGCCAATGATAAGAGTCGTACTGAAGCGGCATTACTGGCTTCTTCAGACGATACAAAAACCTTTACTTATAAAGACGGTATTATTAGCTACTCCGTTTCTGCACTGGGGGTTACAAAAACCTTTGAGCTTGAACGTTCTGATGAGGTTAATATTGAGGTTCAGAAGGCTGTGGCAACTGCGGATCTATTGCCATTGGAATTGGGTGAAAATGCTTATGTTGTCTCCTTAGAGAGATCTGGTTACGAGATTCAATATGCCCTTTCTATAAAGAATCCCAATAAGGAAAGAGGCGTTGAATTTCCTACCGTGAGGATAACCGCTAGGGATGCTGAAGGGGCAGTTCTTGGAACAGAAGATATTGTGGAAGCTTTGATCCTTCCAGATAGTGTTCTGAATAGCGCTGGCAGTGCCATGACTGTTGAGAGTGAACCGGCTACGGTAGACTTTGAAATCCTTCCGCCAGATGATTATAACTGGATTGCACCAGAGAAGATTACAGTCGCTGGAGAGCCGCTAATTGTTGAGAATCCGGTTAAGCGGGAAGACCAGATAGTTGGTGAGATATCTAATCCCAACGATTTTGACATTGAATCGGTGTCGGTGGTTGTTTTTTTTCGCGATGATAATGGTAAATTAGTTGGAGGGGAAAGTGGCAATGTGGATGATGTAAAAGCTAATGGAAAAACCCCTTTCGAAGTCTGGCTGTACATGAATGAGACAAGTTACATCACAGAAAATATGGAAGTTTTTGCTTATCCCGAGCGTTAAGCCCATTCCTACCTTATTATCTAAAAGTATTAACGCTGTTAAGCCCTGCAAGAAAGAAAAATCTTGTGGGGCATTCTCTTTCCCGAATACTATAGCTATGATAAACTATAAAAAATAGAAATATTATAAATGATTTAGGTGTTGAAAACTTGTTTAGGGCATATTTTTAGTAGGATGGGCTGTTGATCTAGCAGTAAAGATAAGGAGTGTCTGTATGCCTAAGGGAGATAAATACCAAGACTTAACCCGCTATTTAATTGAATGCAACGAGCCGCAAATAGTCCTGACCTTCGATAAAGTGGCCGAGATTGTTGGCGGCCTTCCACCATCAGCATATAGTCATTCTGCCCAACTCTGGAATGATGGCAGTGGAGGGTCACTGAGTTACGGGTGGCTAAATGCGGATTACTCTGCCAAATTACTTGCTAAAGAAAAAAAGGTTATTTTTACTAGGAAAAAGGAAAGTTCGACTCAGCTTAACTCAGATCCTTTGGAGAAGAAAATAGATACTCTCAGCTATAGCCAGACAGAAGAAAAAACAGCAACTTTTCAAGCTAGGGAAATTGTCAGCGCTGCCCAACGGTATTACGACTCTATAGTGGAGAATTCATACACAAGGCTACGCTCCTGGGAACATTGTCGAAGAGCTTTTCTTGCCCAATATAGCATGGTAACTAGATTTGATGCTGATTATCTCAGCCTACAATTAGCCTGGTACTTGGCCAGTTGGGGAATGCTACAAAAGTCTGCCCTCGTGCGCTTCGACCACCTTGTTCATAAAGACTTGGTAATCGAATTATCAAAGTTAAAATATCAGCCGCTATTTCAGGCCGATGGTAGTCAAGAGTCTATTGCCTTAACACTAGAAACCGCCGAGATAATCAGTCTTCACTATCAAAAATATTGGCAGAATACAGGAATATCCTCTCTGGTAACAGATACTTTGATTAGTAAAATTTTGCTGGGTGTTTTTGGCTGCACGCCTGCCTTGGACAAATATTTTACCGAGTCAGCTAAGACTCTTGGTATTGCCGCCGCTCAAATAAGCTCCAGGTCACTTCGTCAGCTTTGGAATTATTATCAAAGGAACGAATCGACCTTTCAGGATTTTAGAGACAGTCTGTCAATAGAGGCAAGGGAGCTATATACTCCGATGAAATGCTTAGATATGGGGCTTTGGCAGTTGGGAATTGAAAAAGGCAAAGAAGATCGGCTAAGGAGTATGGGGGGCTGAGTAATGGGGGAAAACAGGGAAAAAAGGATACCGCCAAACAAAAAAATAGCAATTGCACTAATAGGAATTACTATGATATGCCTGTCAGTTTTTGCTTACACCTTTTCTGATATATGGCTTTCTCCAGAGATGTAGAAAAGCTAAGCTAAGACATGAAAACTGGCGAGATAAAGTATAAAGCTGTAAATCCGCTTCTTTCGGTAAATTTCTCTATTAATTAACATAAGGTGAACTTTTTGGCTCCCTTTATTTCTAGTGTAAAGAATAATTTTTCTGGGGATGACCTTGCAAATATTTGTATGCTACTTCAGGCAAAAGACTTTAACCTAAAGTCAGCAAGTATACATTAAAGATATCTCGAACCCTAATGTTAGCAGTGCATTGGCCTATAAAAATAATCACCGTTCACTGCAGATTATATAGAAATGAAATGATTGAATAGAAGAGAACTACTCGCGAAATTTTCACAGTATATAACAGAACATACACAAAGAATGGAGGAATTTGTTACATGGAAAATAGTTCAAATGCATTTCAAGTCATCCTACACAAAGCATCAACCCTGCCGCTAGTGAAAATTCAAAGAGAGGACTTTCTTCGTAAAGAGTTACAGCAACACTGTACAGTAGAGCAAATCGAGACAGCAATTGATTATAGCCCCGCTCATGCTGGAATTCCCGAGAGTGTCATTGATGAACTTGCAAGCAAGCACATTAATCTAGAAACTGCCAAAGTATCTAGCATATCCTTCGTATCTGGCCTGCCAGGTGGTGTAGCCATGGCAGCAACAATCCCAGCAGATGTAGCACAATACTATGGGCATATTCTTCGAATAGTTCAAAAACTTGCCTACTTATATGGATGGCATGATTTAGCGGAATTTGATGAGACTACCCAATCCATGATGACCCTGTTTATCGGGATCATGTTTGGTGTAAACAGTGCCACCAAAGTTATAACAAAAGTATCTAATATGGCAGCAGCTTCCACAGCCAAAAGAATTGCCGCCCAATCTCTTACCAAAGGCACACTTTATCCCATAGTCAAAAAAGTTGCTCTTACTCTAGGTATGAAAATGACCAAGCAAACCTTTGCTCGAGGTGTATCTAAATTTGTACCCGTGCTTGGGGGAGTGATATCAGGAGGTATTACTCTAGCCACATTTAAGCCCATGTCATTGAGACTCAAAAAGGAACTCCAGACCTTCAAACAAGCAAGAGCAGATTTCTTTACTGCTACCTTTGAAGAAAGTCACTTAGAAGTGGAAATGGTTGGTTTCGAAGACGAGTAGATAAGTGTCTATAAACTATTAACTGACAACCGCTAAAGAAACAAAAATCGCATTAATCTAACCCCATTGAGCTGTTGCAAATTTCGCAACAGCTCAATGGGGCAGGTTAGACATCTAGGAACTCCCTATTTATAGAAAAAACCAGACGAGCAAGGCAGTGTCGGTTTTTTCGACACTGCAATCCAGATGAAATAGACCCGTTGGCTCCATTATGGAAACAACTGTGAGTTAGATATAAATCTACGCTCGCAAGCATATTTCCTAAAAATATCACAGTCTAAATATGTTAGAATAATTATAAGAATATACAAAGTTCACCTATCAATCTTGGGGAGGAGGTAGCTAAGATGTCCACTGTAAATATTGACATAAATCCTGCAATTTTTCGCTGGATATATAGCACCATTAATCCACTTGATCTCAAAGAAAAGTCTAGGGCTGACTTGCAGGCTTGGCATTCTGGCAGTAAGAAGCCAACGTTGCGGCAACTGGAGAAATTTAGTCGTGAGACCCAGATCCCCTTTGGCTATTTTTTCTTAGATACTCCCCCAGCAGAGCCCATGGATATTCTGCAATATCGGACTGTCGACAGTCAGTACATAGACCATCCAAGCCGCAATCTTGTGAATACAATACACGAGATGGAGGCAATACAGGAATGGATGCGTAATTACTTGAAGCATAGTGATGTAGGTGTGCTTCCCTTTGTGGGTAAGTTCAAGCCTACAGATAGCCTATCTCAAATTGTTGAAGGTATTCGTACAGATATGAGTCTACCTCTAGATTGGTATACCCACTGCTCCAATGCTAGTGAATCTTTTCATTTTCTTCGGGAAAAGTTGGAGAAAATAGGCGTCCTAGTTATGATGAATGGCGTGGTAGGGTCCAATACACATCAGCCATTAGACGTTCGTGAATTTAGAGCCTTTACCATTATTGATTCTTACGCTCCACTAATATTCATTAATTCTACGGATAGCCAAAATGGTAAAGTGTTCTCTTTGGTTCATGAACTGACCCATATCTGGTTGGGAGAAAATAGTTTTTATAACGATTACTATATGAATACGAAGAGCGTTAGTGGTCTTGAGGTTCTGTGTAATGCTGTGGCTGGTGAGATACTTGTTCCCATGGAAAAGTTCATGAATAAGTGGACTACACTAGATGGGAATTCTATTGAAGCTAAAATATTAGAATTAGCTAAGTATTTTAAGTGTGGCAGTACAGTTGTTGCATGGCGAGCACTTGATCAAAGGCTTATTAGCCTTTCAATCTATAGTGAAATCGCTGATAGCGCTCTAAAGAATTATGAAGCTCAAAAGACGGCCAAAATCCCTGGTGGACATTATTACAACACTCTGCAAAGTAAAGTCGATCACCGATTTATCTCTGCTTTATCTAACAGTATTCATGAAGGTTATACTACTTATACTGAGGCTTTTCAATTGACACACACCAATCGAAAGACATTCTCGGAGCTTGTGAAGAAGACTCTTATGAAGATAGATTAATTTGACTTGAATAGAGAAAAATTTGAGATGCGAAGAAGATAGCGTTTAATGATGGAGGTATCAGCAAATGAAACGGAAGGTAGCATTAAATAATAGCAGCTTTGATAGGGCGGGCATAACAAAGGATTGTCAAGAAGCAATATGTGAGTATATTTGGAATGGATTTGAGGCTGGAGCTACCATGGTAGATGTATCTTTTGAAGGTAAGCCTATGCAAGAATCAATGTGCGTGAGAATTTCAGATAATGGTCGTGGAATTGAGTATGATACCATTGATCAAACATTTGGTACCTTTTTGTCATCTATGAAAAACTCCTCCAGTATTCGAATTAAGTCTCAAATGAATAAAGGCAAGGGACGATTCTCTTATCTCTGTTTTTCTCATTCAGCAATATGGAATACAGTTTATGAAGAAGATGGTACTTTGAAAAAATATACTGTCTCTATGTCTCAAGTTGACAGAAGTAACTTTGATACATCTGAGGTGTCTAATGCTGTTGGATCTGCTAAAACGGGAACAATTGTAGAATTTCCATTAGCAGACGGGACTACGATTGATAGTTTATCGTTCAGTAACGTTTCACAAAAATTGCTTCAGGAATTTTCGTGGTTCTTGTATTTGAATAAGAGTAAAAATTTTACACTAGGATATGAGGGCATTACACTTGATTATCGTCAGTATATTGATGAGGCATTAAGTGTGGATACAGAAATAGAAGTCATGGGAGAAACGTTTTCCATTAGCTTAATTATTTGGAAAAAGAGTATTGATAATTCCTCAAAGATATATTACTTATCAGAAATTGGCGAAGTGCTTGCTGCAAGAAATACTGGGTTCAATAATAATACGGTTCAATTTTATCATAATGTCTTTGTTTCTTCAAAATTTATTACTTCTCAAAGTGCGATTTTTTTGCAAGATAGTGATATACCTCAGCAAACGTTAGAGACTATACCTCACAGCAGAGAGATTTTTATGAAATTAAGGAAAGAAATAAATAAGTTGATTACGGAGGCACGGCAAAAATTTCTTGTTAGTCAAGCTGAACAACAGTTAGCTGGTATGGAGAAACGAGGATCATTTCCCTCATTTCCTGAAGATGACTATGGACAACTCCGTAAGAGAGATTTTGAAACTGTAACTAGAGAACTATACTGTGTTGAACCAAGGATTTTCTATAAATTGAATGACAAGCAGGAGAAGTCTTTTCTAGGATTCTTGAATCTATTGTTATCGACAGAAGAGAGAGAAAATCTGTTAGGTATTATCGAACAAGTTGTTAATTTAACTGCTGAGCAAAGAAAGTTATTTGCTGATATTTTACAAAGAACAAAACTGCAATTTATTGTCGAGTCGATAGGAATTATTGAAAAGCGAGTGGAGATTATTCAGAATTTAAAGTTGATTGTATTTGATATGCACAAGTTCTCGAACGAAAGAGATCACATACAGAAGATTATTGAGCAGCACTTTTGGCTTTTCGGAGAGCAATATCATTTGCTTACTGCAGATAAAACTCTTGCCACTTCCCTTGCTGAGTATGAGAGACTTGTAGGCTCGCAAGTTTCTGTTGACTGTTCTATGCCTAAAGCCGAAAGTATTCAACGTGCGGATATCTTTCTTTATACGCAGCAGATTAAAGAAAATGATAGTAGCGAAATGCTTATCATTGAATTGAAAGCACCCCATGTCTCTCTCTCAACTGATGTTTTTAGTCAAGTCGAACGGTATGCTAACATAATTAGAAAAGAACCTAGGTTCAGTGGAGCGAATAGGACATGGAAGTTCTATGCTGTTTGTGCATCTGTAGATGAGGATATTAAAACAAAATACAATAATTTTAAACAACATGGGAAGTTAGGATTGGCGAATATAATACAAAATTTTGAGATTTATGCGCTTTCTTGGGATGATATTTTCCAATCATTTGAAGCACGGCATAAATTCTTGCTAGAAAAACTCAAATTTGATTTTTCACAATCATCAACTGCTTGTGCGACGGATGATCCCTCTAGAGAAGTCGTAAATACTTTGACCGAAAATATACTTCGCCAGACAAATGTATAATTTTTGCATATAAATGTTCAGGATTAGTGGTTGCTGAATGCTAGAATTTGAAAGAAACCTAGACATAATTAATAATTGTGCTACAAGCTAGCCAAGTACCTAATAATGCTTAGTAATTCCTATAATATCCGTTTGACGATTTACTGCAGAACGAATAAAATACTAATCAATGTAATTGACTGTTAATATGCTACTTTACTAAAATTTTGTTAGTTTTTGTTGTAAGGAGAGAATTAGATGAAGTCAAATTTTGAGTTTTTAGACCAATCTTTCCCTGTGCTGTACAACTTAGGAGAAACTGCAGAGCGCTATTTATATTCAGATGCTAACTCTTGTTTGATTAAGCTAGGATTATTCGGTGAGACAATCGTCAATCTAATGCTCCAGCTTGATCGAATTAAGCCTCCACAATTTGACAATACTCATGCCAATCGCATTCGACTATTGAAGCGTGAAGGTCTGCTTCCTTCAGATATTGATAATATTCTGTACGCCTTACGCACAACAAGAAATAAGGCTGTTCACAGTAATTACGAGTCTTTTGAGGACTGTATTGTGCTATTAGAAATGGCATATAATCTGGCAGTCTGGTTTAATCAGACCTATGGCGACTTGAAATATAAGTATATACCCTTCGAACTACCAGCTGATCAGAGTCAAACAATAGACTTTGGGGTACTATTACAAGAAAAGGAAGATCTGATTCAAGTTCTAACAGAGCAGGTGAAGAATCTTCCTCTAGCTGAACCTGTGGCTAAATCTATACGACTAGGTCGTGGAACAGCTGCTGCCAATGCAATGAATCTTTCGGAGAAAGAGACTCGCTACTTGATTGATGATCAGCTTCGTAAAGTCGGCTGGGAAGTAGATACGAATCAACTTTGTTATTCCAATGGAACTAGACCAGTGAAGGGTCGTAATATGGCAATTGCAGAGTGGCCTACCAGTTCTACAGTTGGTAATCATGGCAAAGCAGACTATGCGCTGTTTGTTGGTCTCTCGCTAGTAGGCATCATAGAAGCCAAGCGAATAATGATGGATATACCTGCAGTATTAGACTATCAATGTAAAGACTATGCTAGGGGTATCAAAGATGAACATGTTGAGTATGTAATAGGTCAATGGGAGAATTATAAAGTTCCCCTGCTTTTTGCTACCAACGGACGTAAATATTTAAAACAACTAGAGACCAAGTCAGGTATATGGTCTCTTGATGTGCGCAAGCCTTCGAATATTCCCAAAGCCCAACAAGGGTGGATGAGTCCTGAAGGCATCGTGGAACTGCTTAGTAAAGATATTGAAGCTGCTAATTCCAATCTGCAAACTATGAAGTACGATCTCTTAAGCGATCCAGATGGACTTAATCTTAGAGATTATCAGATTAGAGCTATTGAAGCAGCAGAAAAGTCTATTATAGAAGGTCAAGAGACGATTCTCCTTTCTATGGCTACGGGTACAGGAAAGACTAGAACTGTACTTGGAATGATTTATAGATTCTTGAGAACTAATCGTTTTAGAAGAGTGCTGTTCCTAGTTGACAGGTCTGCCCTTGGCGAGCAAGCGCAAGATGTTTTTCGGGAAGTGAAGATTGAAGATCTGATGACTCTCGATGAGATCTACAATATTAAGAACTTAGAAGACAAGGATATTGATAAAGAGACCAAAATCCATGTTGCAACGGTACAGAGCTTGGTCAAAAGAATTATATATAATGAGGACACGACCATGCCTTCCGTGACCGACTACGATCTTATTGTGGTGGACGAGGCTCATCGGGGCTATATTCTTGACAAAGAAATGGGCGAGGATGAGCTTCTCTATCGCAGTCAAGAAGAATATATTAGTAAGTATCGAGCAGTAATGGACTATTTCGATGCTATTAAAATTGCGTTAACAGCAACACCAGCATTACACACAAGTGAGATATTTGGTAAGCCTGTCTTCAACTACACATACAGAGAAGCCGTTATAGAAGGCTATCTTGTAGATCACGATGCACCTCACACCATTATTACGAAACTTAGCAAAGAGGGGATCAACTATAACAAAGGCGAGACGGTAGCTATTTATGATCCAGTTACCGGGGAAATCATGAATAGTGAGGAGTTAGAGGATGAGCTGAAATTTGATGTGGATAAATTTAACCGTCAAGTTATAACAGAAGCTTTTAACCGCACGGTTCTGGAAGAAATAGCATATGAACTTGACCCAGAAGGCGAAGGAAAAACCTTGATATACGCTGTAGATGATAGTCATGCTGACTTAGTGGTGAAAATCCTCAAGGAGATCTATGAACCTCAAGGAGTTGATAATGAAGCCATTATGAAAATCACTGGCAGTGTGGGCAGTGGAAATAAGAAGAAGGTCTTAGAAGCAATTAAGAAGTTTAAAAATGAAAAATACCCTAATATAGTTGTAACGGTTGACTTGTTGACTACTGGTATAGATGTACCAGAAATATCATCGTTAGTCTTCCTGAGGCGGGTGAAATCCAGAATTCTCTTTGAGCAGATGATGGGACGTGCTACCAGACTTTGCCCGAGAATTGGCAAGACTCATTTTGAGATCTATGATCCTATTGGCGTCTATGAATCTCTGGAGCCTGTTAATACTATGAAACCCGTTGTGGCTAACCCAAGCACAACCTTTGCTGATTTAATAGATGGTCTAACAACGTTGCCCACCGAAAAACAGATCGAAAATCAAATCGATATGATTATGGTGAAGATTCAAAGAAAGCGTCGGAATTTGACAGAGGAGTCCATGGAGCATTTTATTGACTTGTCTGGAGGATTAGATCCCGCAGAGTTTATTGACCGTATCAAAGGTATGCCCCCAGAGCAAGCAAAAGCATTTATTATTGACCATCAGCAAGTGCTGGGAATTCTGGAGGAAGGTCTTAAGCGAGGTAAAAGACCTGTTGTAATCTCCAATAAAGAAGACCATATACTAAGTCACGAGCGTGGCTATGGTGCTGGCAAAAATCCAGAAGACTATTTAGAAGAATTCAGAAGCTTTATAACGGAGAACATGAATACAATAGTTGCACTAAATATCATCTGTACTAGACCCAAAGAGCTTACAAGAGAAAGTCTAAAGAGCTTAAAGCTTGAGTTAGATAGGCATAACTTCACTGAACAGCAACTAAACACAGCCATTAAGGAGCTAAAGAATGAAGATATAGCTGCCGATATCATTAGCCTGATTCGCCAGCAGGCGATAGGTTCCTCACTTCTAAGTCATGAAGAGCGTATCCGCAATGCAGTGGACAGACTAAAGAGTAATCATCGCTTTAGTAGAATGGAGTTAAATTGGATCGATCGGATTCAGAAGAACCTGATTAATGAGACTGTTCTTGATCCCAGCACCTTCAATACAGGCGCTTTTAAAACAGAAGGGGGCTATAAGAGGATCAACCAAATCTTTAAAGATCAACTAGATGACATCATAGGGGAGCTAAACACTTACTTATATGATGATGGAGGAAGTGTAGCCTAATGAAAAATCAAGAAATCGTAGCCAAACTATGGAACTTATGTAATGTTTTAAGAGACGATGGAATTACTTACCATCAATATGTAACAGAATTGACCTATATTTTATTTTTGAAAATGTCCAAGGAAACAGGTACAGACGGGGCTATTCCTGAAATGTATCGCTGGGATCAGTTGGTGAAAAAACAAGGCATTGAGTTAAAGAAATTCTACAGCGGACTTTTGACCCACTTAGGAGAAGAATGTACAGGTAGAATTAGAGAAATCTACAATGGTGCCAGATCGAATATTGACGAACCCAAAAATCTGGAGAAGATCATTACATCCATGGACGATTTGGACTGGTACTCAGCCAAAGAGGAAGGTCTGGGCAACTTATATGAAGGGCTCTTAGAGAAAAATGCCAATGAGAAAAAATCTGGTGCCGGTCAATACTTCACACCTCGTGTGCTTATAAATGTAATGACCAAGCTTATTGATCCTAAAGCTGGAGAACGTTGTAACGACCCTGCCTGTGGTACCTTTGGCTTTATGATAGCTGCAGATATGCATGTTAAGAGTCAAACCGACGACCTGTTCGACCTATCTGAGGCTAAACAAGAATTCCAGAAAAAAGAAGCCTTTAGCGGCTGCGAACTGGTTCACGAGACCCATCGACTAGCTCTTATGAATGCTATGCTACATGATATTGAAGGCAAGATTATTCTGGGGGATACCTTGACTAATCAGGGCAAGGCTATGAAGGATTTTGATGTAGTATTAACTAATCCGCCCTTTGGTACCAAAAAAGGCGGCGAGCGTGCCACACGAGATGATTTGACCTACCCAAGCTCCAATAAGCAACTGAACTTTCTGCAACATATCTACAGGAGTCTAAAAACCAATGGCAAAGCGAGAGCGGCAGTCGTACTGCCAGATAATGTACTCTTCGCTGACGGAGATGGCGCCTCTATTCGGGCTGACTTAATGGATAAGTGCAATCTACATACCATTCTAAGACTGCCAACAGGTATATTCTACGCCCAAGGGGTGAAGACCAACGTTTTATTCTTCACAAGAGGTAATAGCGAGAAGAACAATACTAAAGATATCTGGTTCTATGACCTAAGAACCAATATGCAGAACTTTGGAAAGACCAACGTGCTTAAAGAAGAGCACTTTGATGATTTTATAAAAGCCTATAGTGCAATAGATCGGACCAAGGTCGAAGACGAGCGTTTTTCTTGTTTTACCAGAGAAGAAATCCTTAAGAAAAACAATAGCCTTGATCTAGGGTTAATTCGTGATGACAGCATATTGGATTATGAAGACTTACAAGATCCCATTGAAAGTGGGGAGGAGATCATAGCCAAGCTTGAGGAGGCAGTGGATCTGATTCAAAGCGTGGTAAAAGAACTCCGTTCACTGGAGGGCAAATAGGTATGGCTAAGAAGAAGCAGAATTTGTCACCAGAAGAATTACTGGCGCAAGCACTGGTACCTGAAAGTGAATGGCCTTATAAAGTGCCAGAGAATTGGGTGTGGGTGAGGCTGGGTGCAATATCAAAGATTGTTACGGGTGGGACTCCTAGTAAAAATAACTCCTGCTTTTATGGAGGAACCTTTCCCTTTATTAAACCGTCTGACCTAGATCAGGGCAGAAGTGTTATTACCGCAACTGAGTATTTATCTGATGAAGGGAAGGCTAAATCTAGAGTTATACCACAGGGAGCGACTAGTGTCTGTTGCATAGGTACAATTGGTAAGGCTGGATACCTGGAGGTTGAGGCTACAACCAATCAACAAATAAATTCTCTAATCCCTATGTGTAATAATTTATTTACCTATTACTACTGTAATACGACAGATTTTACACAATTACTTCAAGAAGTAGCATCTGCAACTACGATTTCTATAATTAATAAAAGTAAAATGTCTATTTTACCGTTTCCTCTCCCTCCACTTGCCGAGCAACAGCGTATTGTTGATCGGATTGAGAGTCTCTTTGCAAAGTTGGATCAGTCCAAGGAACTTATTCAGTCTGCCCTTGATTCTTTTGAGAATAGAAAGGCGGCTATCCTTCATAAAGCTTTCAGTGGTGAGTTGACTAAGAAATGGCGAGAAGAGAATGGGATTGGGTTGGATAGTTGGGAGGAGAAAAAAATTTCAGAAGTCTGCAAAATTAACCCGCCAAAAGTTGATGTAAATTCTCTGGATAATAACTTGTCAGTTAGTTTTATTCCAATGTCTGCTGTTTCGGATGTTTATGGAATAGTTGAATTAGAAACCCAGCGACTATTAGGAGCTGTAAGAAGGGGATATACTAACTTTTGTGAGGGGGATATTATTTTTGCAAAAATTACTCCTTGTATGGAAAATGGGAAGATAGCAATAATTGGTACATTGCACAATGGGGTTGGATATGGATCGACAGAATTTCATGTTTTTAGATGTCAAAGCAAATTGTATAATAGGTACTTATACCATATACTTCGATCAAATTCATTCCGCGAAAAAGCCAGTGCTGTGATGACAGGTGCAGTAGGACAGCAGAGAGTCCCTAGAAGTTTTATTGAAAATTATAGCGTTTGTATTCCATCCCTAGAAGAGCAATATAAAATAGTCAGTATTATTGATAATATTCTGGATTGTGAATATCATGCTTATGATCTGTTGTCCTTACTGGATCAAATCGACCTAATGAAAAAATCCATCCTCGCACGCGCTTTCCGAGGCGAACTTAGTACTAATGACAAAACAGAAGAATATGCCATGACATTGCTAAAAGAAATTATTGAGACCATTGATACTTAATTTCCAGTAGGGGGAAATAATAATGGCAATAAAAACAACAAATGATGACTTGGAGTACTTAGCAGAATCTATTCAGAAATACCTAACTAATCATCCTGCAATTTTGATTGGTAGTGGATGTTCTGTTCCCTATGGACTCCCCAGTATGAGTCAGTTAGCGGACGAACTCATTTCAACTTTAAGTCATAAGTATGCCTCTAATTGTTCATGGAATGATTTTGTAGCTCGGTATAATGCTACTCAAAATCTCGAGACGGCCTTAGAGTCTGTAGATATGGATCAAACTCTTCATGATGAAATCATTAAGTGTGTCTGGGAGTGTATATCCAAAGCCGATAATGATGCATTTCAGTTATTTCTTGAGAAAGGTGAGTTTCCTCATATTGGCAAGATTGTCGCCAAGTGTATTCAATCCGTTACTAAAACTAATATTATAACTACAAATTATGATCGACTCATTGAGTATGCAATTGATAAACAAGAAGGGAAGTGTGTTTCAGGATATTGTGGTACTTATTTAAAACGATTTACTGGCTTTAATTCAATTGAATCAAAGCGTACTATTAATCTGTTTAAAGTTCACGGCTCAGTTGACTGGTTCAAAAACATAAGTACTGGATCTATTTGCTCTGTTGACTTTAGAGATAGTTCCTGTTGGGTTGGACACTATAGTCCATTGATTGTAACTCCAGGTATTCAAAAGTATAGAGAGACACACTATGACCCCTTTCGCACAATGATAAGTGAGGCAGACAAAGCTATTCGACAATCTTCATCTTATCTCTGTGTTGGTTATGGCTTTAATGATGAGCACATTGAACCTATAATAATTGAAGAGAACAGAGAAAAGGAAAAACCAATAGTCATCGTGACAAAGGGAATAACTCCTAAAATGGAAAGTCTTTTTCTCTCCAGAGATGATATTCCATATTTAATTATTTCTGAACATGAATCTGGAGGCTCAATAGTATATTGGGGGAAAAATGATTACAAGGTATTTGAGGTACCATTCTGGAAACTAAGTGAATTTACTAATTTATGGTTAGGGTAGGAGGGGCTTATGTCTATATTTGATTATGAAGAGAATTCGAACGAAAAAATAGGTGTTGTTGAGGGTGTAGATACTGCAACTATAGTTATCAAAGTTGAAAATGAAGATAAATTGAAAAAAATGCAGGTTAACCAGCTTGTTGTTGTTCAAAGTTCCAAGATTGGGCAACATTTGATTGGCTTAGTGAATAAAATAATGAGAAAATCCTCTCTTGAGTCCTTCGACGATGAAAGTAATCCTCTTTACAATGTACAAAATATCGTTAAAGCAACATTAATTGGTACACATCTTGATAAAAGAGGAACAAAAGAAAATGTATTTAAAAGAACCCTAGAAACAGTTCCTGAAATTGATGCCGATTGCTATATTCTTCAAGAGGATCGACTGACACAATTTATGAAGGCAATTTCTCAGGTAACATTTGATTCTGGTAAACCACTTACACTGGGAAATTACGCGCTAGATGAGAATGCAGAGGCTTGGTTAGATGGGAATAAGTTTTTTCAAAGACATGCTGTTATTGTAGGAAGCACAGGTTCTGGTAAGTCATGGACTGTTGCAAGGTTACTAGAACAAGTTGCGGATTTATCTGCTGCAAATGCAATAGTTTTTGATATCCATGGGGAATACCAAACCCTAACGAAAAAAGGCTTTCATCATATTAAAATAGCAGGTCCAAATGATACAGCTCAAGGGAATGTTATCTTTCTTCCATATTGGCTTTTAACTTATGAAGAGATGACCTCACTAATGCTTGACAGAAGTGATAGTAATGCACCAAACCAAGCAATGGCATTTTCCAATGCAGTTATAGATGCTAAGCGAGCAAATCTCGAATCTCTAGGTAAGTCTGATGTCGTTGCTAATTTTACTATAGATAGCCCAGTTCCCTACAAATTAAGTGACTTGTTATCGGAATTTAGTAGATTAGATGGCGAGATGGTTCCAGGAGCAAAAGCAAACACAGAAAAACAAGGTCCTTTGAACGGCAAGCTAACACGATTTATACAAAGACTTGAATCCAAGCGTAGTGACAAGCGTCTTAATTTTCTGTTTAATGAATCTGATGCTGTTCTAGACTATCAATATATGGAACAAATAACTAAGTTGTTAATGCATCCTAGTAGTTTACGGCAAGATAAAGGAATTAAGATTATAGATTTTTCAGAAGTCCCATCTGATGTGTTACCATTAATGGTTAGTTTGGTTGGGCGTATTGTTTTCTCTGTTCAGCAATGGGTGGAAAAAGAAAAGCGTCATCCAATTGCCTTATTTTGTGATGAGGCTCACTTATACCTACCAGAGAAGACGGATAGTTCACTTGAATCTGCTGGATTAGAAAACTTCGAAAGGATTGCCAAGGAGGGACGAAAATACGGCGTTAGTTTAGTCGTAATCAGTCAAAGACCTGCGGAGGTTAATCGAACAATTTTGAGTCAAAGTAATAATTTCATTGCAATGAGATTGACTAATGCTGAGGATCAGTCTGTTATTAAGCGATTGTTACCAGATAGCCTTGGTGGATTTGCGGAACTCCTCCCTATACTTGATACGGGAGAAGCCCTTGTTGTTGGGGATGCATCCTTGCTACCTAGTCGAATCAAGATCAAGACCCCATCTCAAAAACCTAATAGTGCAACGATTGATTTTTGGGATGAATGGCAAACTGACAAAACTGTGGACGTGATTTCAACAGCGATTGAAGCATTGAGAAAGCAGTCTAAATAAATTATCTATAACGATATTAGTTTTACAATACCCCCATCCATTACCTACAGGAAGAACCTCCAATGACACAACAATCTTAAGGCAAGTAATATGAGGTATATATGTTAACTTTTGACAAATTGATATTTAATGGATATAAGTGTTTCAAAAAGATTTATCAACCATGAAAGAGAATGTGGTTACTGAATTAGCAAAGAAAATTGCTACCCAAATTATTTTTACAGCTACTCTTAAGGAGGAGGAATACGGAAAATACAATTCCTTGGATGGTATTAACCATATAGACTATTGCAATTACTCTCCAAGCAAAATATTAACTGGAGACTTTGTTCTGGATTTCAAAGAACTGTTACTTAATTTGGCGATAAAACTTTGATACATAATCGGAGGTAACAATGAGACCTTATAACACTCTACGCTCGATTGTCTTCACTTTGACTACTGCTATAATGTTTTTCTGCTGGGGAATTCTTTATCCCATTATACAAACCAATATAATATTAGGTTCATTAATTGGGGGTATAGTGTCACTTGGGTCATATAGATTGGTTCTTAAAGTTAGCGAACATGCCATACTAAAAATTCAATTTGTAAAGAAGTTCATTTTTGGAAATGAATACTTGGAAGGAAAATGGATTGGATGTTACATTGGCCTTGACGGAAACCCTGTTTACTATATTGAATACTTTGAACAGACTTTTGATGGACTTATTATTCGTGGTAATTGTTATTTTCGGAACTATTCATTTAAGGGAGGATGGGTTTCGGATAAAGTGGTTTTAAATGAAACCAAAGGAGTTCTCGCATACACTTATGAAACTGATATGATTAAAAGTACACATAAGAATCAGGGGCTTGCCGTCTTCAGCTTGGTTCGAGAAGAACAGTCAAAAGCACCCAAAAAGTTGATTGGATTTTCATCAGATATTTTTTCTAAACAAAAAATCCTTTCAATAGAAATAAAGATTGAAGATTCTATAACATTATCTGACCAGGCACTTCTTGAGAAGGCATATAAGTTATTTGAAGATAACAAGGACTTTTTCGGCAAGTAATTAATACTGATAGGATAAAAAAGCTATACAAAGGTGGAGAGCTAAATGGATAGTAGCATACATAGTTTAAGGCACAGTCCGCATGGAGTTATTTTAGATGCTGGAGCAAGTATTGAACCTGCGCCTGCTGCAAAGTGCAAAACAGTTATCCGCTATTCGATTAAGAAATCTGTGACTAAATGATTTTAAGGAGAACCTTCCAATGTCAAATGAACTTAAATCCCTTTCAGGCTTATTTGAGAACAGGTTGTTTAGAATTCCTGATTATCAACGGGGATATGCATGGAAGCATGCTCAGCTAGCTGATTTTTGGGAAGACTTGCTGAATTTACATGAAGAACGCTACCACTATACAGGCTTGCTTTCGCTCAAAGCAATTCCGAAAAAGAGCACAAAGCATTCGAATGAGGATGCTTGGTTAGCAGACATGGGTTTTACAGCTTTTCATGTGGTGGACGGGCAACAGCGTCTCACATCATTTTCTATTCTAATAAATGAATTAGTATCGTTTGTGGAGAGCTTGCCTGATAATCTTGGCAAAGCCGAAGATACAGTCTTCATTGGATTCGAGTCACTTAAAGATATCCGTATTAAATATATAATGAGAAAACGCCCGCCTCAAAACTACATTACATCTTACTTGTTCGGCTACGAAACAGATAATCCCAGTGCAGACTATCTTAAGTATAAGGTCTTTGACGAGCCCTATGGTGGCACTGTAGAGGAGAGCTATTACACAAGAAATCTAAAGTATGCCAAGCTTTTCTTTTCCCAAAGCCTGAATCAATTGTTCAATGATGAAGGAATACTAGGGATTGAGTGCTTATACAAAAAGCTTACACAGCGCCTCATGTTTAATATTCATGAGATTGAGGACGATTACGATGTTTTTGTAGCCTTTGAAACCATGAATAATCGAGGCAAGAAGTTAACAAACCTTGAGCTTTTAAAAAACCGACTAATCTATTTAACAACACTTTTTAGTGATAATCAAATTGATAATACAGACAAAAACCAATTACGAAAAAATATAAACGATGCCTGGAAGGAAATATACTATCAGCTTGGACGCAACCAACATGATCCTCTGGATGATGATGAGTTCCTGCGTGCCCATTGGATCACATATTTCCAATACTCTCGAAAAAGAGGCGATGATTATATTCGTTTCTTACTGGATAAATTTTCTGCTAAAAATATCTTTGAAAAGAAGTCCATGATTGGTCTAGCCGAGAGGCTGGAAGGCAAGTCTTTGGAGAGTGGGTCTAGTGACTATGATGATTTTGATAGCATTATCCAAGAACCAGAAATAGTGATGACTGGGAAATTGCTGCCGGAGGATATTTCAAATTATATAAACAGTCTCAAGGTCATGGCTGAATTTTGGTATTACAGTTTCTTTCCTGAAGATAATCCAAGCCTATCAAACGACGAAAAAGCTTGGATCGCCAAACTCAATCGAATTGGAATTGGTTATTTTCGCCCCTTAGTTGCTGTTACACTGGCTACCTCCGCCAACACATCTTCCCAAGAACGCATGGCTCTTTTTACTGCAATAGAAAGATTTATCTTTGTCGAATTTAGAATGGGCGCTTCGAATTCTAGCTATAAAAGCAGTGATTACTACAACCAGACAAGAGAGCTTGCTTCCAACAAAAGATCAATATCAGATATAACAGAAGATTTACTCAAAACAACGAACCAAGACAAGCCGACAGCCGTTGCCAGTTTTATTGCTCGCATGGATCAACGGTTCACCACGGGAGAAGGTTTCTATGGTTGGAGAGACTTGCGCTATTTTCTATACGAATATGAATATGACAAAGCCATCCAATACAACATTGAAAAACTTGATTGGCAGATGTTCACTAAAGCCGAAAAAGACAAGCTCACCATTGAGCATATTTTGCCCCAATCACCTTCGAAATGGTATTGGCAAAATCAGTTCCGTCAATATTCATCTGAAGAAATCAAAACTTTATCAGCTTCACTTGGAAATCTACTACCTCTAGCACAGAGCATAAATTCAGGGCTTCAAAATGACGGATTTCCAGAAAAGAAATCCTCATTACCTAACAAACGTAGGGGTTATGAAAATGGATCCCATTCAGAACTTGAAGTTGCTCAGAATAGCGACTGGACTGCTAACCATATACTCGAGCGTGGCTTAAAGCTGCTTGAGTATATGGAGAGACGTTGGGACATGTCCTTTGGAGGCGATGAACAGAAGATCGCACTGCTGGGGATAGCGTTTATAAATGAGTGGAGAGAAGATATCCCTGAGATTCCGAAGACTGAAAATGAATGCTCAAGCTTTAAATTACCACGGAGGCCGGTTGATACTAATCTCAATGTTAATGAGGCTTCGGTAGGTGGTAGTAAAAAAGGTACCACAGAAATTACAGTGGTTGCTTATAACGTGGCGACGCACGTTTACAATGGAACGATGAGCCGGGCTGCTGGTAGAGATGAAATTGTTAATTTAACTGGAATGAATCCTGGAACAGCAAGCGACTGTATCTCAAACTTTCTTTGTATGATGGAAGGAAAAAAATATATTCGAACACTAACTGAATCGATGACTCGTTACTTTTTGGAGAATATTCGTAAGGACTATGGGTCAGACTATTTGGGACGAGCATTAGAATCTGTAGAAAAACATAGGGTCTACTATGCCGGCTTGGGATATGGCAAGCTTGCCTATGTGGAGAGGATTCTTGCAGAGTATTGTTGAAAGTTTATATTGGACATAGTTGGGATTAAAGTTTAATTGAATATATATAACCGTTAAATTTGATGCTTGCCTTTAACAGATGGCATTCTCTGACTTCCCATAAGGCGACGCGAAAGATAACGAGAAAAAATCTCTTTGTCTTTGACGCCCAATCATTTTTAGGTTAAAATCAACCTGTAAGGCTTAAAGAGAAAAAATCTCTTTATCCGTCCTGGGAGGTGCGCTATATGCTTATAAGATTTGGGGTTGAGAATTTTAAATCTTTTCACGATAGACAAGAACTTGTCATGATTCCTGCTAAGAAGATTAGAACCAATAAAGATCATCTGATCACTGTGAAGAATCTTCCTGTGCTTCGTTGTGCAACTATCTATGGTGCGAATGCCTCGGGTAAGACAAATGTTATAGAGGCGATTCATTTTGCCAAGTATGTGATAACTAAGAAAATCCCTAAGGCAGCCAGCAGGATGTATTGCAGAGTCTTTGCTGGAAATCAGGAGAAAGTAAGTACCTTTGAATTTGAACTTTTTACGAAGGGGCGGTTCTATGCCTATGGCTTTACAATTCTACTAAGCGAACAGATTATAAAGTCAGAATGGTTGTATGAGCTTTTCCCAGAGCGGGATTCCCAGGTGATCTTGTTTGAACGAGAGACAGAGTCTCGTAGATTAGAAATTGGTGACGCCTTGGTGCTTAATGAAATTGACACCATGCGTTTTAATACCTATAAGCTTGATTTTGAAGAAAATACGACGGGGTTGTTTATTCGCGAGATGAATCGGAACAAGAAACTAAATCAGGAATCTAAGCTGACCTTTTTTAGAGATGTTTTTGAATGGTTTGATGAAGATCTAATCACTATTTTTCCCGATCAACCTTTTACTGATTTTACACATTTCTATGGTGATAGTGGTACCAACAAAATTAACGAAATCATTGAGCTATTTGATACTGGTATATCCAAAGTAAAGCTGGAGGAAATATCTGCCCCAGAGTTACAGAATAAATTATCGCCGAGAACCTATGATGAAATTTTGAAAGCCTTCAATGCCAAGCTTGATGAGTCTACGGATGATGAGGGCGTTATGCTATCCGTCAGAGTAGGAAAGGCTTTCTATAATATTAAGGCCGCTAAAGGGGAAGAGCCAACTATTACTACCATCATGCTGGAACATGGCAATGCCTTTAGTGACTTTGAGTTCTCTGAAGAGTCTGATGGAACAAGAAGGCTTTTTGATCTTCTGGACATCTTGATAAGCAATGAAAAGAATAAAATATATGTAATTGATGAGCTGGAGAGAAGCCTACATCCTATGTTGACCTACAAGTTCTTGGAGATGTTTTTCAAACACTTAGAAGCCAATAACACCCAGCTTTTATTTACAACTCATGAATCCACCATTATGGATCAGGCGCTTTTACGTAGGGATGAGATTTGGTTTGTTGAGAGAAATAATGATAATGTTTCGTTTCTTTATTCTTTAGATCGATTTAAAGAACGTTATGACAAGAAATTGAGCAAGGCTTACCTGGAAGGTAGATATGGTGCCGTGCCAGTATTTAAAGATATTCTAGGCAAGGTGGGTGATGCCATGTGAGTCCTCTGAGGGAGTATCGATCCGTTGAGAAACGATTTGAAGATGAATCAACTATTGAGGTATTCAGACGATATTACTTAATATTTGAAGGTGCAAATACAGAGGTTAGATATTTCCAAGGTATCATAGAAAAATAGAAAAGAGCTACGGATAAGTAAGTCTCAGAAATATTCTTGATGGCAATGTGAAACGCCGTAGCAATCTTGTTATTTTTTATGTTTTTGCAAAAATATTAATCTATAAACCTTGAATAAGATAAATCCTGACGCTATAATAAATGTAGTAAAACGGTCGAGAGAATACATGTATGACTAATTACGATTTTGCTATAGATGTAATCTGTGATAATTGCATGATCTGAAAGCATAATGCAATTGTAATGATAGATTGGAGCTGTTGGAGATGTCATCAAGAAGTATAACAAAACGTATTTTCATGAACGATGAAAGAACCCTTGATAGCTTTGCATCTGCACTTGAAGAGGCGGAAAAGCTTAAGCAAAATAGAGCAGTGAGAACAGAAGAATCTCACTATTTGACCAAAGATCAATTTCAGAAGATGTTTAGGAGAGCTCTAGACAAGTAATATGGAATATGTCATCGAAATTGAAGATGTGTTGAGTGAGCTCGGAGAGGATAAGACATACAGACTCCTTTCCGGGTTTTCTTGTCCATATAATGAAGATATTCAGACATTTCTAAGAGATACAAATAAGGCGTTACATTCTTCAAAGGCGAACGTTGCCAAAACTCACCTTGTTATAAAACCGTATGAAAATGATATTTTGCTATTGGGTTATTTTACCCTTTGCATAAAACCTTTAACTATGAATAGAAGTAAACTTCAATCAAAGAGCCGTGATAAGATAAAGCGATATATCAACGAAGAGTGCCGAGGTGATGACATTTGGCAAGTAAGCTCTTACTTAATTGCTCAGCTTGGGAAAAATAGCAACATAAGCTGCCCAATTGATGGGGACAGAATTATGTTTCACGCCATCGCAACAATCGAAAGAGCTATCAAGTTAGTTGGAACAAAAATAGTATTTTTGGAGTGTAGTAACCATCCAAAGCTTATAGATTTTTATAAAAAGAACGAATTTTCAATATATGAGGATTTTGAGGAACAGGAGCCCAACCTAATAAAGATGATAAAGATACTATAAAACAATAATGCAAGAGTCTCATTAAACGAATACCTAAATCTATGATGAAATTTTAAATCCTTCAACGCCAAGCTTGATAAGCCTACGGATGATGAGAGCGTTATGCTATCTGTTAGAGTAGGAAAGGCTTTCTATAATATTAGGGTGGATAAAGAAGAAGGGTCGACTATTACTACCTCATAGACAGACTCTACCTGGGAACGTTGGCGAAAATTTAACTCGTCTTTTAAGACAGCCACATTTTCCACCATCTGCGGTTCTACATGTAGCACTATTCTTTGAACTTTATATTAACATGGGGCTAATACTAGATTATTATATTGAGTAGCAACCTTTACTCAAAACACCATAGGAGGGCAAAAATGGCTAATCCGACTTTTCAAGAGGTCATGCTTCCAATCCTTCAGTACATGTCTACTGGACATATATGCTCCTTAAAAGACTGCGTTAAGCATATTGAGCAAGTCTTTAATTTGTCTGATGAAGATAGGCAAGAGCGCATTCCTAGCGGCAAGCAGAGGACGATTTATAATCGTGTGATGTGGGCAATTACCCACATGAAAAAGGCAGGGTTACTCGAAGCTCGTGAAAATCGTGGCTGTTACGCTATTACGGAAGAGGGCAGAAAGGTGCTGGCGCAAAACCCTTCTAATATAAACGTGAAATTCCTCAAAAATTACTCAAGCTACCGTGACTTCATTCATTCAGAAGAGCAGGTGACGGAAACACCTTTACCCAAGGCTATTGAAGATGCAGATCAAACACCAGAGGAGATAATGGGTACCTTATCGGCTCAATTAGACTTGCAGCTTGCTGACGAGCTATTAGAAGCCATATATAAAAATTCATCAAATTTCTTTGAGGCTTTGGTCGTTGATCTGCTTTTGAAAATGGGTTATGGGGGACTAGATGGTTCGGGTAAGGTTACGAAGAAGACGGGCGATGGCGGCATTGATGGAATTATTAAGCAGGACGAGTTAGGACTTGACCTAATATATATTCAAGCCAAAAGATGGGAAAAGGGTGCTTCTATTTCGCGCCCTGAAATCCAGAAGTTTGCTGGTGCTTTACTCGGCGAAGGTGCGACCAAGGGCGTGTTCATTACTACGGCAAGTTTTTCTAAAGCCTGCGTAGAATATGCTAAATCAGTACCTAATGCTAAGATCATACTGATTGACGGGTTGGCACTGGCCAAGTTAATGATTAAACATGATGTAGGCGTTGGCACAAGCAATACCTTCAGATTAAAAAAGCTTGATTCAGACTATTTTGAGGAACTGTAATGCTAACTCTATTTGGGAAGCTTTTCTTTCACTACCTGTCATAGTAGTCACTTATTTTCAGGCAAGATTCAGGTGATACCATTGACACCATTTCTGACACTATTGACACCATAATTACAGAAGCTGAGAAACGAATTGCAATAATTAAGGAAGCGCCGATGATAACGCAATCACTCCTAAGTTTGAGTGCCTTAGATCAGGTTTTTCCGTTTGCAGTTTTAAAAAATCATAAAGTGCATCCAAGTTATCCGCTTCGTCATATCCCTCTAAAGCACTGTAGTATGCCTGGGGATGTACTCGAACATGGCATGAAAATATGTACCAGCTATCCATGGCAAGAATCAAGGCATATTCCAATTTCTCATTTTCTTTGTTATAATAAAAACAAAGAAAAAATACTTCTGTTTTCTCTGTGCACCTAAAAGGAGGCGTTAACATGTCAGCATCATCGGCCAAAAATGAGGATAGAGTGGAACGTAAAATTATTAGTATTTCTAGTAAGCGCCAAGTGACTATACCACAAAAGTATTTTGAAAAGCTTGGCTTTCACGGCGAAGCGGAGTGCATCTTACAGAATAACGTAATCATTATTAGACCTGTACGAACAGGCGATGGCGGAGCATTTTCTGAAGAAATATTGGCAGATTTGATTGCCCAGGGATTATCCGGTCAGGAACTGCTTGATCAGTTTAAGGAGCAAAGTAGAAAGATTCGCCCTGCAGTTGAGCGGCTCATTGAGGAAGCAGACAAAGTGGCGAAAAGCAGTAGTGTAGGCATGAGGGATATTTTTGCGGTGGAGGATTGATACATGTATCAGCTCAAATTTCTGCCTCCAGCCGAAAAATATTTAAAAAAACTGAGAGAGAAAGGGCTCAGATTGGCCTACAAGAATGCTTTAGATAAAATTAGCGCTGACCCCTATAGTGGAGAGTTAAAAACGGGTGACCTTGCAGGTATCTATTCGGTAAATGTTTTCTACAACAGAATAAATTATGAACTTGCTTATTATATCTATGAAGAGGAAGATCAAATCGTTGTTGTCATTCTCGCAGGCACACGGGAGAATTTTTATAATGAATTAAAACGGTATATGAAGTAGAATTATCCCCCGTTATGAAGTGGCCTCTTGTGTATCCCTGAGCTGCCTCCGCCAGTAGTCTTGTCAAATGACAATTTCTTTTACTTCATCATTAGACTTCAAAGTGAATCTCCTCTATTAAACATGCACTATCGAGAACAATGAGCGGACGTTTTAATAGTTTGGGAAATTTTATCAAAACTTATAAATTTCTGAAACTCATTTGTGATCGGAAGTTGCAGTCAAAGTTATTAAAAATAGATAGTAACAATTTTCCTAGGGCGACAATACCTTTGCAGAGGCTTTGGGGCACACAATATGTGCACTACAAAGTCCACGCGTTACAGTGGGCTCTGTAGTGCACTTTTTTCTACATGATGGACGTTAGGGTTCGGCAGATAATAAGGTGGACTCTGGCTTATCGGTCATCCGCGCCCCTTACCTACTTCATCTTAACAACGGCTTTTACGATCGTGTCTTTATGCAGGACGCTTGATTCCATGGCTTGGGGCAAGTCTTGGAAGTCGAAGACATCTGTTACCAGGTCTTTGAGCTGGACTTGGCCGCTGGCCACGGCTTCTATGGCCAGGGGGTAGATGTGGCGGTAGCGAAATACACTTTTAAGGGTCAATTCGCGATTAAGAATTTCGCTGACGGGTAAGGTCATCTCACCGGAGGCGCTGTAGCCCACAAGTACCATGGTGGCGCCTTTTTTTGACATGGCGATGCCCTGACAGGTGGTAATCTGGGTACCGGCGGTTTCGATCACCAGATCTACACCTTGTTGCTGGGTATTAGCAAGGACGGTGGCTAGGGGATCTTGTTTCGTGGCATTAATAACCTGGGAAGCTCCCAGGGAGAGGGCTTTGTCTAGCCGGTTGTCCAAGATATCTACCACGGTTATGTCTGAGAGACCCATGGCTTTTAGTGCCATGAGGGTTACGAGTCCGATCGCTCCTGCTCCCATGACTACGGCTTTTTGGCCGAGGGTTGCACCGCCTTGGCGGGCGGCATGAAAGCCGATGGCTAGAGGCTCGATTAGGGCGCCTTCCAAGGTGCTTACCTTGGGCGGGAGCTTAAAGCAGAGGTTGGCTTGATGGGCGACATATTCTTGGAAGACCCCTGGCACTGGTGGTGTGGCAAAGAATATCACCTGGGGGCAGAGATTGTAGCGGCCTGTTTGACAGAATTCGCAGAGGCCACAGGTTTTGCCCGGTTCGAGGGCGACCCGATCACCCACAGCCAAGTGGGTGACGGCGGTGCCGGTTTGGATGATGGTTCCGGCGGCTTCGTGTCCAAGGATGAAAGGGGGCTTTACTACAAAATCACCGATTCGCCCGGCCTCGTAGTAGTGTAGGTCTGAGCCGCAGATGCCCACATATTCTATCTGAACTAGTACTTCGTCGGCTTTGATTTGGGGAATGGGTGTTGAGATAAAACTTATCTGGCGTAGATCTTCCATGATGGCGGCTTGCATTGTTTTTTCCATCTGATTTTCCTCCAATCAATTAGGGGTTTATTTGGCGGTATAGCCGCCGTCTAGGATGAGGTTGCTTCCGGACATAAGGTTGGAGGCCTCAGAGGCTAGGAAGAGACAGGCAGCGCCTACTTCTTTGGGATAGCCGAAGCGGCCGATGGGGATTTCCTTGAGCATGTCCGTGGCGCGCTGACCAACCCAGTAGGATAGTCCCATTTCCGTTAGTACGACAGTTGGTGAGATGGCATTAACATGAATGTTGTACTTTCCCCATTCCAGAGCGCAGACTTGGGTGAGGGATAGAATGCCTGCTTTGCTGGCACAGTAGGCGACATGTTGATCCAGGGCGATGAGCCCGCCCTGAGAGGCAATGTTTATAATTTTTCCGCCACCGCCTAGGATCATTTTTTTGGCGAAGCTTTGCGACAGAAGGAAGGGAACTTTTAAATTCAGTTGTAAGGTTAAGTCCCATTTGTCTTCGGCTAGGTCCTCGGCCTTGTCTAGAAAACTCAGGCCGGCATTGTTGATCAGGATATGAACGGCGCCCAGCTGGGTGATGCAGTCTTCGGCCAATTCTTTGGCACAGCCAGGTCGGGTCAAGTCTTCGACTTTTCCGTAGGCTTTGATGCCGTAGGTGGCGGCCATTTGGGCAGCCACTTCTCGGACGGATTCGGATTTATCGATGAGGTATACGTTGGCGCCTTTTTGGGCTAGGCAATGGGCGATTGCGGCTCCGATGCCATTGGCGCCCCCGGTGATGACAGCTACTTTGTGATCCAGTCGGAAATCCAGATCAAAATCCTTGTACTCCATGGTTTCCTCCTTAGGTGTTTCTATTATTTTGAGCTTGCCCTTTACTCGGCAAAGATGGTATCTAATAGCTTGGCGGCACTGCCGTCATCTTTGGTAATTAGATCCATGCTGATGAGGTTTTTGAACTCGGGGACTTTTTCGCCGGTAGCTAGCTTGTAGGCGATTTCGATGCCTAAGCGACCTTCTTTCTGGGCATCCTGGAGGATTGTACAGTCCATTCGTCCTTCGTCGATGCGGATACAGGCATCTTTGATAGCGTCAACGCCACCGACTAAAACATCGGCTTTTATTCCTTTGCTTTCTAGGGCTTGAACTGCTCCTAGTGCCATTTCGTCATTCTCGGCAATTACAGCGTCAATGCCGTCGGCAGCATAGGCTTGCAGCCAGTTTTCGATGGTGGTCACGGCTTCGTCTCGGTTCCAGTTGGCGGTTTTCTCGGCTAGGAGCTTGATGTCAGGGTTTTTGTCCAGAATGTTCTGGATTCCTTGGCGCCGCTGGATCTGGGCGCTGTGGCCGATTGGGCCTTCCAAAATGACAATGTTGCCTTTGCCTTTCATTTGTTCAGCCGCATAGTTCATGAGGAGCTCTCCTGCTTCGATATCGTTGGGGCCGACAAAATAATAATCTTCTTCGGTATTTAGTTCGGTGTTTAGGATGACGATGGGGATGTTGGCTTCGTTAGCCAGATTTAGTACCGGCACGGAGGAATCGCTGTGAACCGGTGCTACCAGAAGGACATCGACTTTATCGGCAATTAAGCCTTCCACCTGCGACATTTGCTTGGCGGGATCTCGATCTGCATCTAATAGTTTTAGCTCCACATCGTATTCGGCGGCTCCGGCCTCAATGCCCTTGACCATGAGCGTGACGAACTCGGACATATAATAGACTGTACATCCTACTACCAGCTTCTTTTTGGTAGCTCCATTCTTGGCGGTAGTGGCAGAATCTTGGTCTGGTACTGTGGCGCCCTCGACGGCTTGTTTTTTGGTGGTTGCGGTACTGCCGTCACTAATGGAACAAGCTGCCAGAGTGAAAAGTATGGCTGTTGATAGTATCAAAGCTAGAATTTTTCTCATAATAATTTCCTCCTTAAGTTTGGCTACGTGTTCTAATATTCTCTGATTCCATAACTCGTCTCTTGTTCTATGCTGTTATTTACTCCTTTCTTTTTGCAGTTGTTAGATTTTTACCTATGACGTTAGTCGTTCTTGCGACTGCTATCCATAAGTACGGCGGCTAATATAATGGCGCCCTTAATTACTTTCTGGTAATAAGAGCCCACACCCATTAGGTCTAGACCGTTACTTAAGACACCAAGTATTAAGGCACCGATTAAGGTTCCCCAGAGGCGTCCCCGCCCACCTGATAAGCTCATGCCACCAATAACTGTGGCAGCGATGGCATCAAGTTCGTAGCCTTCTCCGGCTTGGGGTAGACCTACGGCTACCCGGGAGGTGAGGATGATGGAGGCAATTCCTGCCAGTAAACCGCTGATGGCATAGACTAGAATTTTGATTTTTTTGGCATTGATTCCAGAGACCACAGCGGCATACTCGTTGCCTCCTACGGCGTAGATATAACGGCCAAAACTGGTGTAAGAAATCAGAAACCAACTTACACCGAAGACCAGGGCTAGAATCATGGCGGGTATGGGAATGGTTATTGGTCCAATCAAGATATTCCCCTTACCGATGACCAGAAAATTCTGGGGCAGACTTGAAATCGGTTGTCCTTTTGAATAGATAAAAGTAAGACCTCTGGCGATGGTCATAATGGCTAGGGTGACAATGAAGGGGGCTAGTTTGCCTTGGGCGATGAGTAGGCCACTGATAATGCCCATAACTAAAGCGCAGCCGATGCCCAGTAGAATTGCGCTGCCTACGGGTAGTCCGGCTTTGATGGTTCCGGCGGTGATGACACCGGTTAAAGCCACTAGTGACCCAACAGATAGGTCAATTCCTCCCGTTAAGATGACAAAACTCAGACCGATAGCTAAAATTCCGTTAATGGATACTTGTCGCAAGACATTTAGGAAGTTTTCCGTGGTGGCAAAGGTCGGTGTCAGAAAAGATAAGATGATGCAAAGGAGTATAAAGACAAAAAATATGCCAAAGGTAGACAGGTAGTGATTGGTTTTTTGCAAAAATCCTTTGGAAGTCTTGACAGATACGGCTCGATTGGGTACTTCCTTACTCATAGTAATTATTCCTCTCTGTTTTGTTGCTTGATTCCGGTGGCATAGGCTAAGAGTATTTCTTGGGTGGCTTCCGCTCTAAGCAGATCACCGGTTTTTGTTCCTTCGTGCATAACAATAATTCGGTGGCACATGCCCAGTATTTCTTGCATCTCGCTGGAAATGAACACAATGGCGACACCTTGCGCTGCCAGATCGGTAATAATCCGATAGAACTCTGCCTTGGCACCGACATCAATTCCTCTAGTAGGCTCGTCAAAAATCAAGATATCCGGCTTCATCATCAGCCACTTGGCCAGGACGACTTTCTGCTGATTGCCGCCGGATAAACTCTTTACTGCTTGGGTGGGACTGCCCATCTTAATACGTAATTTGTGGGTATATTCATCGCAGGCACCAGCAATTTTCTTTTTTTGTAAGAGGAAGCGTCCACGACTTAATTTTGGCGTGGAAGGGAGAGTGATATTGTCTAAGATGCTCATGCCGAGCACTAATCCGGTCTTTTTGCGGTCTTCGGTTATTAAGGCTACACCTGCGGTGATGGCTTGCTTCGGTGATTTGATACGACAGGGGTTGCCTCTGATGCGAATTTTCCCTTGATCCAAAGGATAAATGCCAAAAATGCTCTCCACAACTTCGGTTCTGCCTGCGCCCATTAGACCGGCAATGCCGAGAATTTCCCCTTTTCTGACTTGAAAACTTACATTGGAGAACAGACCTTTTCTGGATAGGTTCTCAACCTCGAAAACAACATCTCCCATACCTTGCTGCTTGGCAGGGAAAATTTCTTCCAGCTCCCGGTCTACCATTTTGCGAATTAATTGCCGGTCGTCCATGGAGGAAGCCGGATAGGTGCCAACATAGCTGCCATCCCGGAAAATAGTGATTTGATCGGCGATTTGGAAGACTTCATCCATCTTGTGGGTGATGTAGATGATGCAGCGCCCTTCGTTTTTGAGTTTCTGGATAATGGCAAAAAGTTTCTTGACTTCACGGGTAGTTATGGCTGAGGTAGGTTCATCCATAATGATTATCTCGGCATTTACCGACACGGCTTTGGCAATTTCTACCATTTGCATCTGTGAGACGGTCAAATCTCGCATGAGCGTATCGGGTGAAAGTGTAAGCCCTAGTGAGTCTAGTAGCAGCTTTGTCTGCTGGCGCATCTTTCCCCAATCTAAAATGGGGGAGATACCTAGATGGAGTTCTCGGCCTAAGAAAAGATTCTCCTGCACTGTCATGTGGGGAAGGGCAGATAATTCTTGGTGGATCATCGAAATTCCGTTTTCATGGGCTTCCTTGGCAGAATTAAACTGAACATTCTGACCCTTGTAGATAATGTGGCCTTCGTCCTTTTTGAGAATACCTGCAAGAATTTTCATCAAGGTACTTTTGCCAGCGCCATTTTCGCCCATCAAGGCGTGAACAGTACCTCGATGCAGTGTCAGACTCACATCTTTCAAGGCTTTTGTCCCTGCAAATGATTTGCTGATCCCATCCATTCTGAGTAGAACCTCTGGCGTTGAGGGCGTCTTCTCTGCTGTGCTCATTTCAGATCCTCCTTTGATGACAAAAGATTGAAAATGATTGTTTTAGACGTAAAGTGATTGTTTTAGAGTGATGATATATTAAAATAATCAAAAAGTAAATAGATAAAATCAATTTATTTAGATAAAAAGTAAAGGAAATGAGCGTTTTAAAAATCGAATGATAGAATGGTATGATTTTATGCCCCGGCAAAGAGCCTTTTTCTAAAAATAGCAAAGTAAATAAGGGAACTTGAGTGTATAATTATCTTAAACTAATTTTATTGAGGTTATTATGTTTGCAGCTGAGCGTTACACCAGAATTAGAAAGATGCTTGAAGAGGACGGTCACGTGGATGTGATGACGATCTGTGCGTCCTTATCCATCTCTGAAGCTACCGCTAGACGTGACTTGGAGAAATTAGAAAGAGACGGCTACTTGCGTCGCACCCATGGGGGAGCCGTTCTGCGGGAATCGAATAAAGCGAATTTGAATCTTGTGCCTAACAGCAAGATGGCTGATGAACACGAGTCTATTGCTAAAGTTGCCGAGAAGTTTATTCAAGATGGCGACTTTATTTTTGTCAATTCCGGGGACATTTCTCTTTGTCTGGTTGAAAGGCTTAAAAATTTGCGCTCGGTTACTGTAGTTACCAACAGCATTAATTGCGTTGTTACGCTGGCTCAGTTCCGCCACATCCATGTAATTGCCATTGGCGGTTCTCTAGAGGTGAGGGAGCAACAGCTCTTTTTGACTGGGCAGCAAGCCATAAAGGATATACAGAATCTGTTTTTTTCTAAGGCTTTTTTCACTGTAGATGGTATTTCGACGGAATATGGTTACACTGTCCAAAGTCTTGATGAAGCCGAGCTCCTTAAGGCTGTCAGTCAGAATTGTAGTGAAGTTATTGTGATGGCGGACTATACCAAATTCGGCTCAAAATCCTTTGCCCGCATTGGTGATGTGACCCTATCCCCTAAGGTGATTACAAATATTCAAGTTGATGCAGCTTATAAACAGTATTATTACGAGCATAATATACAATTGTTTACCGGTTTTCAGGAGACTTTGTCTAGCCCCAACAAAAACAAGTAAGGGGGAACCCTCATGGAGAGCGAAACTATTCTTCATATAGATAAGTTCAGTAAAGCCTTTGACGGAAAACTCGCCCTAGACAATGTGTCGATCGAGGTTAAAAAGAGCGAGATTTTAGCCTTAGTTGGTGAAACTGGGGCGGGGAAATCTGTTCTAATCAAGCTATTAGCTGGGGTGTATAAACCAGATCAAGGTGATCTATTTCTCCATGGACGGAAAGTAAAATTTAGCACTACCCAAGATGCTTTGAACCAGGGCATTGCTTATGTTCAGCAGGAAAATGGTCTGTTCGAGCATTTATCTGTCAAAGAGAATATTTTTATCCAGAAAGCGGTCTTGAAAAAGCATCGTATCTGCCATGTCCGCGAAAAAAGGGCCAGTCAAGTAGCTGCGGAAATTCTGGCCATATTTGATCTGTATATTGATGTTGAACGTACCGTCAAAACCTTAAGTGCCGCCGAAAAGAGACTAGTATCTATTGCTCGTGCCTTGGCGGCCAAGCCCAGTATTTTACTCCTTGATGAACCTACAGACGCTTTGACAGAAAGCGAATCACAAAAAATTCTAGCCATAATGCGAGATTTAAGTCAAAAGGGTACAACGATTATCTTTGTGACCCATCGGATGAATGAAGCCTATGCTGTATCCAGTCGCATGGCGGTGCTCCGCGATGCTAAGTTTATTGGCTACTTTCGAGCTCCTCAAACGGGTATATCTGATCTTTTAGATGCTTCTTTTGGCTTAGACTACTATGAACGTTACCCCAAGTTGCCAGTTCGGAAGGGTTCGATATGCTTGGAGGTTAAGGATCTTGCGGTTGATGGGGTATTTCGTAATATTCACCTGCAGCTACATCAAGGTGAAATTCTAGGCATAGCCGGATTGGCTGGGTCAGGACGTAGTGCCATTGCCAAAACCATCATGGGCATTCTAAGAAAAACCAAAGGGCAGATTTTATTTCAAGGTCTGCCCACGACCATCCTGTCTCCCTACCAGGCCAGTAAGAAGGGGATCGGATTCTTAAGTGAAGAGCTGGCACAGAACAGGTTTCCCAATCTGGATACTCTCAATAATATGATGATTTCTCGAAGAGGGGCTTTTGGCAGTATCCATGGCACCACGAAAGAAAAAATTCGCACTCGTCGGCATATTCAGCGCCTGCATATTCGCCCTGATTCCATGAAGGAGAATATCCTTGCGCTTTCCGGTGGCAATCAACAAAAAACTATTATTGCCCGTATGATGGAACAAAATTGCCAAGTATACATCCTGGATGAACCGACGAAGAGCATTGATACGGTAGCCAAAGTTGAATTCTATAATATTATGAATGAGCTCACTTCGAAGGGGGCAGGCATTATCTTAATATCCTCTGATGTTCATGAACTCATGGGAATGAGTGATCGGATTGTGGTTCTGTGTAATGGAACAATCAGCAAGGAACTGAGCCGAGCCGAATTCGACACCGAAGATATATATCGTTATGCCTCAGGCATTGGAGGGGGCTTGTAAGTGAGTTACAGGAGAATTGCAGCAGTAGTATCTTATATGACTAATTTTGAAAAGTGGGGGAAGTGGAATGCTGCGGCTTTGCCAAGGGGTGTAGGCAAGCTACGCAGGAATATGATTTTGGAAAAGAACTTGCCAGAGAAAAATGCTAGGAGGAAATATTCGATGAATAAAGAACATATTGTAACGGTGGATTCAAGCCAGTGCATTGGCTGTGGGTTGTGTGAGAGTGATTGCCCCCAGCATCTATTTGTTATCTCTGAAAAAAGTGCAGCGGTTATTTCGCAGGACTGCCTGAAGTGTGGTCATTGTGTTGCAGTGTGCCCTAAAAATGCTGTGTCTATTTCTGGTTTTGCTGAGGCTCCGGAGGTACTTGGTGAGGGGGTGGCTTTGGCGCCAGAAAGTCTTATGGCAATGATTAAGGGTAGGCGTTCGATTCGGCACTTTTCGGAGCGAGAGGTATCGCCGGAGGTGATCAGCCAGATTATTGAAGCAGGACGCTACACGCCTACAGGAAGAAATCGCCAAGGGGTTTCCTATGTGGTTCTCCAAGATAACAAGGCTGAGTATGAAAGGCTGGCGGGGGTGATTTTTCGGCGGTTAAAGCCCTTAATTAGCTTATTTGTGAAAAGTTTTAGGCATATTCCTGTGGGGGAGAATTTTTTCTTCAAAGGAGCGCCGGTGGTACTGGTTATTAAATCTGATGATCTAGTAGACGGTGCCCTGGCCGCTTCCGCCATGGAGCTAGTGGCTCGTTCCTACGGTTTGGGTGTATTGTATAGTGGACTTTTTACCTATGCGGTGAAGTTTTCTAGAAAGCTCCGGCGAAAATTATCCGCAGTTTCCAAAGGTAAGGTAGTGACGACACTGGTGATTGGTTATCCGGCAGTAAGGTATTATAGAACAGCACAGCGAGAGACCGCTGTGGTTCAGTATGACTGAGGGGGGAGCTTGTGGCCTATAGCGAGCGCATTAAGAGCTTTGATAGTACCAGAAACTATATGCGTCAGTTTTTAGTTTATGGTTTTCGCAGTCGGGAGGAATTTTCGCAAAAAAGCGGGCGCAGTTACGATAACGAAAAACGAAGGGTGGAGAGCTGGTTGGCTGGCTATATGGCTTTCCGGCAGGAGGCTTATGGTAAAGCGGTATTTCTGGCGCTAGATAGTCGAAATATTCCCACTAACCCACTTTTCAAGGCTTGGAAGGCTTCCAGTTTTACTAAAAATGATGTGAGTCTGCATTTTCTTTTATTGGATATCTTGTCTTCTGGAGTGGTCTTGGGGATTGAAGAGATTTTGACGGCTATAGATACATCCTACTTGTCGGCATTCCAGAAGACGGAATTGTTTGAGGAATCGACTCTACGAAAAAAATTAAAAGAGTATGGGGATTTGGGCCTGGTTTTGCCCCAGAAAAAGGGGAAGCAGTTGGTCTATGGTCTGGCTGATTCGGATGTGAATCTAGAGCTTTGGCGTGAGGCGGTAGCATTTTTTTCAGAAGATAATCCTTTGGGTGTTATTGGTAGCTTTATTGGCTATGGCTATGAGGCGAGAGACCAGTATTTTGCCTTCAAACACCGTTATTTTTTATTTGCCCTAGATAGCCAGATTTTACTGGATTTATTTAGTGCCATCCGGGAGCAGCGAAAAGTTGAATTGGAGCTGGTGGGTAGTGATGGGAGAAAACCGCAACGGGTCAGAGTTATACCGCTACAGATTTTTAGTAGTGTTCAAGGGGGCAGACAATATTTGGCTGCTTTTCAAAGTAGGCGGAGACCGCTAACTTTTTGGCGTTTAGATCGTATCCAAAAGGTAATTTTTCGGGAAAAGATAGAATCCTTCGACTGCTTGCGCACCCGATTTGAGGAGGAGAAAGGCTATATCTGGGGTGTTTCTGTTGGGCAGCAAAAGGTGGAGACCCTGGAGCTGGTGTTATCTGTTCCACCCAGAGATCAGCATATTGTGCAAAGGCTGAATCGGGAAAAGCGTTGCGGCGAGGTCTGGCAATTGTCAGAGAACCAATGGGGATTTAAAGCCTCGGTCTATGATGCGAGAGAACTGTTGCCTTGGCTTCGAACTTTTATTGGTCGGATTATTAGGTTGACTTGTTCGAACCCACTGGTGGAAACATTGTTTTGGCAGGATGTGGCGGCTTTGGCACGACTATATGAGGAGGATATTCATGCTGTTAAGTGAGGTTTATTCAGCCTATTTTCGTGCGCTAGAGCTGCTGATTAAAGCCGCGCAAAAGGGAGAGCTTACGGAAGAAAATCTTCAACAAATTATTGAGGCTAAGGCTTTTTCTGAAAGTGCTTTGACCATAATTCCAGCAATAAAAAACGAAGAATGGCTGGTCATAAATCAGGCGCTAAAAACGCCTCTCTGTCATGTCCCGCAAATGCCCTTAACTCTGCTGCAAAAGCGCTGGTTAAAGACTTTGTTGGCTGATCCGCGCTGTGGGCTTTTTGGGGTGACCGCCCAGGGACTTTCTTCCGTAGATCCTTTGTGGCAGCCGGAGGATTTGGTCTATTTTGATCGCTATACTGATGGTGATGATTTTTCTGATCCTAATTATATTGCTTGTTTTAAAACGATTCTTGAGGGGCTAAAAAAGCAGTGTTGGCTAAAGATTGTTTATCTGAATCGACAGGGGAGAAAGTTAGAGGGTAGCTTCATACCATCTAAGTTAGAGTATTCGGCTAAGGATGATAAATTTCGCTTGAAAACCATGGGCAATAAGTTGGTAGCATATATTAATGTAGCGAGAATCACTAGCTGCCAATGTATGGAAACTTATGAAAGGGATTCCTGGGAAATGGCTCAAGCTAAAAGGAGCAGGTTAAAACTTTGGCTAAAGGATGAACGAAATGCTCTGGATCGGGTGCTCCTGCATTTTTCGGATTGCCAAAAAGAAACGCGGCGGTTGGATTCGGGGGAGTTTGAAATGGTTTTGTGGTACGACCGACAAGATGAGACAGAGATATTGATTCGAATCTTGTCTTTTGGGCCAATGATTAAGGTGTTAGCACCCCAAGATTTTGTGGAGCTGATTAAGAAGCGCTTGAAAGCACAGGGACAATTAACATAGTTATGAGAAGGGTCTTTTCCTAGCTCGGCTGTTCTTTAGGTATAACTATCTTAGTTTTGCTGCTATATTAGATATTGACGATGGGCTTTTTGAGAGAGCTGATAGAGATTTTTGAAAAACCTTCTGCAAAGGATAAGCTCGCAACTTTTTTTCCATGATGATTTTTTTAGGGTAGGATAAACTTAATTCATAAAGTAGCTATCGCTACGAGATGAAAGTAGGAGTGCCTTATGTTTAGAAAAAAATCTCTACCCCAGGTGATTCTGGGTCAAAAAGTTGATACTTCGGCTTTGCCCTTCTGCCAAGAAGCCATCTGGGTAGAGATTAAGCAAGGCAGGGCAGCTTTAAAATGGGTTCACCAACCCTATGATGAGGATTATAAATCTTTATCAGCATTGTTTTTACATGATAGGCCTATTCTTCAAGCGGATTTACCTGTTTGCTCTACTTGTGAAGCATTATTGGCTACCGGTTATGGCATAGGCAATATAGACTGCAAGGAGTTTTCGGCAGTTACGGAGGCCATTAACCGCCCCTATATCGGTTTAGAGCAGGCGATACAATCCATTAGTCCACTTCTGGGGCTACTTCAAGATGGACTATATTTGGTTGCTGATTGTATGGCTTTTCCTACAGACGGGAATGGTAATTTTTTCTGGGCTGTTCCTAATGGACTTACCTTGAGCCCGGCTACAGCATGTCGCTCTCTATATATTGAAGATGAGTATTACTTTGTCGGGGGAATTCCCGCCTATCTTTATCCTTCCCAGAGTACCCAGCGCTTTGACCAGTCTCGAGTAAATTACTATCGGGATTTGCTAACTGAAGGCGGTTCTTTCCCAAGGGCGATTGCCTATCATGGTATTGAGTTCTCTAGCATTTTGTTGGATGGGCATCATAAAGCTGCGGCTTGTGCCTTGGCAGGAGAAATGGTGCCTACTCTTACCATTATTCCAGCGACCTATTTGGCCAGCACCTATAATCAGCCCGGAGGAACATCTCAGGAAAGGGCTGTTGTCTTTAGTAAGATTGAAGTTCCTATTGAGCTTTTTACAGCAGAACAATTGATGACCCTACGAAATAAGCTGAATCCCGGTCAGCTAAATAGCAAATTTACTTATTCTGAAGGCTGTCTTATCCAACGCCGGTGGGAGCCAAAATATCTTGCTTCTGTAGAGGCTTATCCTCACGTGGATGAGTTGGCTCAGGAAGTAGCTTTAGAGGTTAACCTTTCTGATGGGGCGGATATTGAGGACTGCCTGACTGATCCGGTTGGTCTGGCTGCCAGGAAATTGGAAGTTTACATCCGTAGCTATACCCGTCTAGATAAGGCTAAGGGCAGAGCTTTGGCTCTACGGTGTGCTCGGTGTAGTTGTGATGCTAAGTTGTTGAAAAGCGCCTTTAAGGTTCTGGCGCAATGGAAAAATAGCCCTGAGGTGGAAGCATTTTTTATTGACTGGTGGGTTAATAACCATGAAAAGAATAGCCCCCTAAGTCCTATTGTTAATAGTTTTTGGCAGGAGGTTTAAGATGATTCAAATTGATGGAAAATATAATCAAGCACTATGCTTTACAGCTGCGTTGGAAGGATCGGCAGAAGCACAAATTAGAACCCTTTGCGATCAGAAGGAATTTGCCGACTGTCGAATTAGAATTATGCCGGATGTCCATTCTGGCAAAGGCTGTACCATCGGTACAGCTATGACCATCACTGATAAAGTCGTTCCGGGAATGGTAGGCGTAGATATTGGCTGTGGTATGGAAACGGTTAAACTCGGAGAAAAGCAGATTGATTTTGAAAAATTGGATCAGGCCATTAGGACACAGATCCCCTCTGGCTTCGAAGTAAGAACTTCACCCCATCCCTTGAGCTCGGCTGTTAACCTTCAAGAGCTACGTTGCCTGAGGGAGATTAACCGTAGCCGTGCTCTACACTCTATCGGTACTTTAGGGGGCGGCAATCACTTTATTGAGATAGACCAAAGCGAATCCGGCTCCTACTACCTGGTAGTCCACTCAGGCAGTCGGCAATTAGGCTGTCAAGTGGCTGATTATTATCAGGAAGAAGGATTTAAGGCTTTATGCGGCAATAGTAAACAGCAAATTGCCCAGTTAATTGAGGAGCTCAAGGACCAAGGGCGGTTTCAGGAAATCCAGACTCAAATTGCTGCCGTGCGAGAGCGGAATCATGCTGATTTGCCCCAAGAGTTGGCCTATGTGGAAGGTCAGCTTTTAGAAGACTATATTCATGATATGAAAATTGTCCAGCAGTATGCAGTGCTGAATCGTAGGGCTATGGTAGAGGTAATCTTGAAAGAGATGGGATTTACTGCCTTAGAGTGCTTTACCACCATTCACAACTATATCGATACAGATGAAATGATTCTGAGAAAAGGGGCAGTTTCCGCCAAGCTTGGGGAAAAGCTGCTTATTCCCATCAATATGCGTGATGGGAGCTTGATTTGTGTGGGCAAGGGGAATCCGGATTGGAATTATTCGGCACCCCACGGTGCGGGGCGGCTAATGAGCCGGGCAGCGGCCTTTCGGCGGCTGAGCATGGAAGAATATGAAAAAGCGATGAGCGGAATTTTTTCCAGCTGCGTCGTACCTAAGACTTTGGATGAATCGCCTATGGCTTATAAGAATATGGCAGATATTCTGGCACAAATCACCCCGACTGTGCAAGTGGTAGAACAAATTCGTCCGGTTTACAATTTCAAAACCTGGGAGTAAATGAGGGAAAGTGAAAGGAGTGGTTAGTATAGGTTAAACCAGTTTTCCCGTACAGCTAATGAAGCAAATTCTGCCCGGGTATAGACGCCTTCAGCAAGAATTTGTTTTTTTGCTTCGTGTGTGATATTAAAAAAGTTCGTACCTCTAAAAAAGTCCGTAAAGCGGTTTGCTGCATCTGGCTCTATTAATGAAAAATCATAAACATACCAACTGCTTTTTTCCATATCCGTGAAAGGCTTGACTGATATTTCAATCTGGTACTCTTTAAGAGGGATTTCCTCGTTTTTTGTTAGATTCTTGACATACTCGATATATGAATGAAAGAAGTTTGTTTCTTCAAGAGTAGCTGGCTTTTCTTCAAACCTATTCTGATCATTTGAATTTGCTTGATCTGCCAAATATTTTTCTAATGCAGGCTTTAGCATCGGAACCAAAGCTTCTTGATCAGCAGTGATCCGTTTTAGGAGCAACTGCAAATCTGGAAGGGATACAGAATACTTGGCTACATACATTTGTTGATCCTCAAGATCCTTTTCTATGGAGGTGAGCTTATAATCGCAGTCAGATAAAAGCTCTTTAACAAATTGGCTATTGCTGTAAGTGCCTGAATCTTTCAGTTTAAATTCACTACCCATATACCAAGATGGGAAGGTGCTCATAGATAGAGAATTTATCTTGCTAAGCTCTCCTGTAACTAAATAATTCATATACTGATCTGAGGTTTCGGAAGGGTCTGGTAAATAAGGATAGCTGTAAATAGAGAGCCATACCTCTTGGACAATTGATTTAAAATTATCATAAGTTCCTTCTACCCGCCAAGCCTTGGTATCGGTTTCAGACCAAAGTTCCAAGACTTGTTCTTCAAAGACCAACATATTGCCATTATCACTTTTCTTCAAAAGACTTACGATTTCCTCTATGCTCGCCTTGTGATCAAGATTTTTGAGAGAGTCACCAATGTTAGGGAAAGATACGCGAATGGGAACTTTAAAAGAATAGGGACTGTAGTACATAGAATCATCAGGTAGAATGGAGAAATCAGGAATGACTTCAATTTTGACGTAGGGGAAAATCTTCTTCGCATCTTCTAAATTAATTTTATTTCTATCGAAAAACATTTCTAGCTCAAAGGCACTATTGCTTGTATCTTTACCACTGCCATCTTCCAAATCAATGATTTTATCAATGTCCATGGAACGAAGGCTTTGAATATATTCGCTTATGATTGTATCTGGTCTACCCGCTGGATTGTCTAATTCTAGCCGCTTAAAGGGTTCTATGATTAGTTGCGTAAGTTCATGATTATCAATTATCTCCCACTTGGAATGCTCCTCATTATAAGCTAATTTGAGAACAATATTTTTCTTAATGATAGACATATTATGGGATAAGGGAAGCAGTTTAAGTATATCTGCGTAACCTAGAAACGGATTATCGATCTTTTTAAGGCTGTCTTCAATATCGATGACAGATACCTCTACTAAACAATTAGCTTTTGCGCGCTTATCAAAGAGATCGTCCAATGCGCTATTGACCTGTTTTACACCATAGATTTCAAAAGTCATATAGGCCATACTTTCATTCATTAAACTTTGTGCCTGCGGTTGAGCGAAACTGAGCTCCTTTATCACTAAACTAGGGGTGAATTTTGAATTATACATTTCAGCTGCAAAAGCACCGCTATTAATTTCAGTAAGGTAGCTACTGGTGATTTCTTTAATCAGAGATTCGTTATCAGAAATTAAATTACTGTTGACTGAAGAAGGGCTACAGGCACTAAGGAGTAGAGCACCTAAAATACTGGCTATCAAAATTTTTAGATATTTTTTCATAATATTTCCTCTCGTTTTTCTGATAGGACTGGTCTTTTTAGAAGCTATAAGATGTAAATTCTTTGAAATCTTCCTTGCTATAAGTGCCCTCTGCAATAATGCTTTCTACTGCGGCATTAGCAATATCTGAACCGAAAAACTCAATCAAAGAAATATCCTGGTCTGGCTCGACAATAGACATATCAAGAGCTACCCAATGTACTTCAGAGTTGTTATTTGACTTATATAGACCAAGTTCAAATTTATATTCTTTGAGAGGGAGGTTTGAGGCTGTCATTAGCTTTTTTACCTGATCCATATAAGTATTATAAAGCTCTTGCTGATTCCCCATATCTGACTGTCTTATCAATTTATACTCTATTAATGATTTTACTAGAGGTAGAAAAGTTTCTTTGTCAGCTAATATTTTCTCCCGAAGCAGAGCTAAATCTGGTAAGGAAACAGAATATCTGGCATGATAGTTATTTGGCGCAGCTTTACTTTCTTCGATCGATATAAATGTGTAGTTATAGCCTTCAAGTAATTCCTGTATAAATAGTCTGTTTCTCGTTTGAGAATCCAAAATAAATATACTTGACTTGGTTAAAGATGAAAGTGAATCATCTGTTTGGAATAGAAGTACGTTGTCAATTAACCCGGCAGTTAATTGGTTCATACAGCTATTAGTAATTTCTTCCGGCTGGAGCATATCCGGCTGATCCATAGTAGGGTAGACATATATGGAGTTCCAGATTGATTGAATAATGGTGTAAAAAAATCTGTCACCATCAATATGCCAAGTAAGGGTATCTTTCTCCACGGCGAGATACAGATTCTCTTCTAGCGTAAACAAATTATTGCTGGCTTCATTTTTTTTTAAAAGCCTAACTATTTCGTCGATATTTGCCTGGTGACCAAGAGATCTAAGGTCATCCGTAATGTCAGGAAAAGAAATTTTTACAGGAACTATGGCCTGTTCTAAATAATTATCAGGAGGATTTACTGCTGTCAGTTCTTGACTCGGCTCAGCCTGTATTTCGATATATTGAAAAAGCTTTTTGGCTATGTCCATATTAATATTGTTATCCTTAAAGAAACGAGCTCTTTCCATATTATTTTCGATTTCCCAATTCTCCATAGTACTTGGTATGGCCATAGCGAATATTTCTTTCGTATCTAGAACCAAAAAATTCTGAATATATTCGGTGGCAAAGGTATCCGGCTTACCGGCAGGATTTTCCAAACTCATTTTCCGATAGGGGTCCATGATTAATCCCATAAGCTGGCTATTATCCATTATCTCCCACTTCATGAGGGTATCATCATAGGCCAATTTTATAGCAATTGTTTTCTTGATAAAAAGACTTTCGTCATTGGCTTTGGTAAGGTTAATGAGTTCTAAATATCCTAGGCTTGGGTCGTTGATTTTCGCGCGCATTCCCTCTATATCAATGGCAGAAATCTCTACGAAACAATTGGCTTTGATCCGTTTGTCAAAGAGGTCGCTGAAGAAATTTTCTGCTTTTTCTACACTTTGGATTTTAAAAGTCATGCGGGTCATGCTTTCGTTCATGAGATCCTGGGCTTGAGGCTGCTTGAAGGAAATATCTTTAAAACTGATGTTGGGGGTAAAGTTGGATTTGTAAATTTCAGTGGCAAAAGTGCCGGTACTGATTTCCGTCAGGTAACTACTGGTAATTTCTTTGATAAGCGACTCGCTTTCAGTAACTATATTACTGTTGGATGGGGATGAAGCATTACAAGAACTGAGGACTAACGTACAAAAAACACATGCAATTATAGCCTTTAGATATTTCTTCATGATGTTTCCCCCATTTAACATATATGTAGACATCAATAATTTTTATGCTGTTAAGTATACTAGATTTAGTGATTAAAACCAAATATATTATTTCTGTAGATAGTATCAAGATCATGTAGGTTTAAGAAACTTCTCTTGTTGAAAAAGTTTGCCACTTTCAGTAGTGACTTTAATCTGTAGGCAATTGGTTGAGGCTTGTGCCGGGATGATTGCCCACGACAGCTGTTTGTTATATCCGAAAATCAGGCTATACTTACTCCCCAGAGCTGCTTTAAATGCGGTCATTCCTATGGTTTGGGTGTATTGTATATTGGACTTTTTACCCCGGCTGTGCAAGTGGTAGAACAAATTCGCCCGGTTTACAATTTCAAAACCTGGGAGTAAATGAGGGAAAGTGAAAGGAGTGGTTAGTATAGGTTATTACATTCTTTGTTTGGATCTAAGTCGGCAAAATCCTCTCTTGTAAAGACTCCTTCAAAAACAACTAGATTTATTGCCGCTTGCATGACGTTGTAAAAGGATTTGCTGTCTGTAAAGTTTACGAAAGAATACAAAGAATTTGATTCTAGGACTAGAAAGTCATAAATATACCAATTAGTATCTGGACTATTAATGGCTGGCTTTAAAATGATGTTGATTTCGTATTCCCTTACAGGTAAGTTTGAATTTTTCATTGCACTTTTAATATAGTCAACATATGAACGGTAGAAGAAGCGCTCATCTTCTTCGGTTGGAGGAGCCGTAGTTTGTGGATAAAGGGGAAGTTGACTAGATAAATATTTTTCTAATAGGGGTTTTAACATGGGTGCTAAAGTCTCATGATCGGCATAGATTTGACTTTGTAGTGCACTTAAATCAGGCAGGGAGATAGAATACTTTGCTATATACGTAGGCATATCCGGCTTCTCTTTATCAATAGGCCGAAAATAGTCATCAGGCTTTACTGTCAAAACAGCGTTTATATCCGGTTCGGTTTTATCAATGGACAGGAAGGTATAGTTATAGCCCTCGATAAGTTCTTTCATAATCTGATCATTGGTATAACTAGACGACCTGTTAAGAACAAACTCTTTTCCGGTATACCAAGCGGGTGCGGAACTTTGGGAGAGGGAAGTTGCCTTTTCTATATCTCCGCTACTTAAATACTTCATATATTGATCGGCTGTTTCTACAGGGGATAATAAATTAGGGTGGCTGTAAATAGAAGCCTTTACATTCTTGACAATATATTTAAAAATAACATTAGGAATGCCGTAATCTTCATCCGCTGAATTATGTTCATCAGTTGTATGCCAAACCTGGTTACTTGAGTCAAAAGATAAGCTCAGGATTTTTTCATCAAAAATTATTCGCTGGCCGTGCTGATTTTTTTCTAAAAGGTCGACTATTTCATCTATACTGGCTTGGTGATTAAGAGCTCCCAGTGCAGCTCGAATATCGGGGAAAGAAATAGTTAGGGGTATTTTTGCTAAATTTGTCCAATAATAGATTTCATCTTTTGGCAGTAGGTCAAAATCGGGGATGACCTCAATTTGAACATAGGGTAAAATTCTTTTCATCTCATCTAGATTAATTCCTAACCCATCCACAAGGTTATGATAGCCATAATTAAAGGGATCTTCCTCCGGATTTACACCGGATAGTTCAATAAGTTTTTTCGTGTCCAAAGAACGAACACTTCGAATAAACTCATCTACCGTTGCATCTGGACTGCCAGCGGGGTTTTCCAACGTCATTCTTGTGTAAGGGTCTATGACTAACTTTATAAGCTCACTATTGTCTATTATTTCCCATTTGCCTTTTTCTTCACTGTAAGCTAGTTTAAGAATGATATTTTTTTTGGTAATAGATGTTTTATCACTTTGGGGAAGCCGCTTAATGAGATCTGAATAGCCAAGGAAGGGACTATTTATTTTTTTAAAACTATTTTCAATGTCAACGACAGACACTTCTACTAAACAATTGGCTTTTATGCGTTTATCAAAGATGTCACCAAAGGATTCCTCTACTGGCTTTACTCCATATATTTTAAAGGTCATGTAAGCCATACTCTCATTCATTAAAGCTTGCGCCTGAGGTTGGGCAAAGCTAAGCCCTTTTATGACCAACTCAGGGGAGAGCTTTGAATTATAGAGTTGGGTTGCAAAAGCGCCACTATTAATTTCGGTAAGATAACTACTAGTAATTTCTTTGATTAGAGATTCATTTTGGGCAATGAAACTACTTTCAGCTGAAGACGAGTTATTGCAGGAGCTTAAGAGCAAAGTGCCTAAAATACATATGATTAATATCTTGAAATAATTTTTCATACTAAATCCTCCATCTTTATCTTTATGTCAATGAAGCTAAAAGATATAAAAATAACTATCTTCGAAGTCTTCTTTACCATAGATTCCGTCTGCAAGGATACTTTTTACCACTGCATCAGCGATATCTGAATTAGAGTAATCTAAAAAGGAGCCTTCCAAGCTTGGCTTTGTAATATAAAAGTCATCTATGAACCAGTTCTCCCCACGACTGTCAAAATCCTGATGGAATTGCATTTCAAACTGATACTCTTGGACAGGGAGTGTTGAGCTTGCCATAGTGTCTCTTACATACTCTACATAGCTAAGATACAAGTCAAAAAGAGCAGGTTGATTCCTAATAGCGTTATCATTAGATAAACGGATTTCTACTCCTGACTTTAGCAAAGGCACCAAGGTCTCTTTATCGGCTTTTATCTGTTTTTGAAGCAAGTTTAAATCCGGCAGAGCAACAGAATAGGTTGCCAGATACATATGAGGTTGATCTTGGCTTTTTACTACAGAAACTACCTTATAATCGTATCCTTCCAGAAGAGTTTGGATAAATATATTATTTTTTTTGGCATCAGAAAAAGAGATTCTGGTATACTTAAGCGCTTCGATTATATTAGGATCATCTTCTCGAAATTCAAAAACGCTATCTATTCTTCCCAATGTTAATTCTTTCATAGCCGTATCGGCAATTTCTTCCGGTCCTGGCATCTGGGGATAGACATAAATGGAGTTCCAAAGTTTTTTAACAACGGAACAAAATAGATCGTTGTCTGTTGTCCGCCAAATATGAGTATTCGTCTCTAAAGCCAAATACAGGGATTCCCTTGTGATCGTTAGTTTTCCTAAAGCCTGGTTTTTTTCTAAAAGCTCGAATATTTCCTCTTGGCTGGCTGGATGGCCAAGAGATCTGAGGCCATCGGTAATATCAGGAAAAGAAATTAGAAGCGGGACAGCAGACTCCTCTAAACAATCATAAGGAGGAGTTCCAAGTCCAGGTTCCAATTTGTAACTTGGTTGAGCCTCTATTTCAACATATTGAAATATTATTTTTGCGATTTCGAGGTCAATATTATTATCCTTGAAAAAACGAGCGTCTATGATATTTCCCATTATTTGTGAATTTATATTGTTGCTTGGTATTGACATATCAAATAATTTTTGTGTATCCAGAGCCAAAAGATTTTGAATATATTCGGCGGCAAAGGTATCCGGCTTACCGGCAGGATTTTCCAAACTCATTTTCCGATAGGGGTCCATGATTAATCCCATAAGCTGGCTATTATCCATTATCTCCCACTTCATGAGGGTATCATCATAGGCCAATTTTATAGCAATTGTTTTCTTGATAAAAAGACTTTCGTCATTGGCTTTGGTAAGGTTAATGAGTTCTAAATATCCTAGGCTTGGGTCGTTGATTTTCGCGCGCATTCCCTCTATATCAATGGCAGAAATCTCTACGAAACAATTGGCTTTGATCCGTTTGTCAAAGAGGTCGCTGAAGAAATTTTCTGCTTTTTCTACACTTTGGATTTTAAAAGTCATGCGGGTCATGCTTTCGTTCATGAGATCCTGGGCTTGAGGCTGCTTGAAGGAAATATCTTTAAAACTGATGTTGGGGGTAAAGTTGGATTTGTAAATTTCAGTGGCAAAAGTGCCGGTACTGATTTCCGTCAGGTAACTACTGGTAATTTCTTTGATAAGCGACTCGCTTTCAGTAACTATATTACTGTTGGATGGGGATGAAGCATTACAAGAACTGAGGACTAACGTACAAAAAACACATGCAATTATAGCCTTTAGATATTTCTTCATGATGTTTCCCCCATTTAACATATATGTAGACATCAATAATTTTTATGCTGTTAAGTATACTAGATTTAGTGATTAAAACCAAATATATTATTTCTGTATAGAAATTTTTTGCATAGTCATAATGGCGGTGATTGAAATTGTTAAATTGATGTTCTTTCTCCTAGCTCAGACCCAATTATTCCAAATTGACTAGTTTTCTCTAAGGTAATAAAATCACTAGTATTAAACAAGTGATGGCAAGCGGAGTCTGGCTATAGCGAGGTGTGTATGAAGGTTATTATTTTTGAAGAATCAAATCGTCAAGATTGGAGTCCAGAGGTTTTGGCGGTTTATCCCCAGGGTTTGGGAGCCGAACTGGGCAGTATTTTAGAGGAACATCAAGTGGATGTGGTTGATGTCTTTATGGAAGATTGCGGCCTTTCTCCAGAGAAATTGGCGGAGACTGATCTTTTGATCTGGTGGGGGCACTGTCATCACGATAAGGTGTCGGATAAAGTCAATCAGTGGGTGGTGGATGCAGTCCATGGGGGTATGGGCTTTGTGGCTCTTCATTCGGCTCATTTTGCCAAGCCCTTTAAAACTTTGATGGGGACTTCTTGTCGCTTGCGTTGGCGGGAGGACGAAGGGGAGCGAGTCTGGATTACAGCTCCTGCGCACCCAATAGCTAAGGGATTGCCGGAATATTTTGAAATTGAACAAGAGGAAATGTATGGCGAACATTTTGACATTCCACACCCGGAGGATATTGTGGCCATGGGCTGGTTCAATGGAGGAGAATTGTTCCGATCTGTAGTGACCTATACCAGAGGTTACGGGAAAGTCTGCTATATTCAATTTGGGCATGAGACTTGTCCGGTCTATAAGAATCCTTACGTGAGACAAATTATTCGTAATAGTGCTGAGTTTTGCCAACCTAGTTACCGAGCAGAGCTACCTTTGCCCTGTCCCCATGTTGAGGCTCTGGGGCTGGTGGGGAAGGTGTGATTTAATTTTCGGATGGGCTAGAGGGGGCTGTTCCACCTGTGCTCTCCGCCCCTTGTAAAGCTGCCAAGATAAGATTGATATAAGTCTTTTTAGAAACTTTGGTGATAAAAATGTGCACCTTCAAATGTTAGGATTATCCAGCATTTAGAGGTGCTGTTCAGAAGACGCTGTTTAAAATTATGGAATTACGAGTTTTTTAACTCGTGGACAAGTAAATGTACAAATAGAATATATACTCTTGGTACTGGGTTTTAATATAAACAATCTTTACAATCGAATACAAAGCGATCGAATAGGTCAATCCCTATTTTCACTTCGTAATGTAGCTTAGTAAAAATTTGCTGACAACGAGCAGTGTTATTTCGTGCGCTATTTTTTCCTGAACTGCCCTGAAACCATAGGATATCCACAATCTTTTTACCTTAACAAGTTAGATTTGATCTTTGGGACATAGAAAAGAGGCTACCTCAAAGTACTTTGGCGACTTTTCGCTTAGCATTTTGAGGTAGCCTCTATTTGATATAGCCTATTTTTTTTGATATTCGCCTATTATAAAGCAGTGATAAAAAGACAATTATTTACTATTTGGTGAGCAATATATTATCTTGACTTTGTTAGCAAATATAAAGATAATTGATTTTGAAATATAAAAATTTGTATATTATTACTAAATTAGTCAGGTATATCTAAAAATGGGAGGCTTAGGGTTCTATTGGTTTAAGTTATTGAATTAATAAAGCAGGGGGATAAGTTATGAAAAAAATAGTATTATCTGTTGTATCAATTTTTTTGTCCATTACATTAATTGCACCCAGTGTGAGTGCCTTTGGGTTGAATTCTACTTTGAATAACAATGAAAGTGGTATCATTTCGCCAGTAGAATCGTTGCCTGAAATAGAACCTGTTGAAACTCTACCTGTTGAGGTAACAGAATCTGAACCAGAATCTACTACTGAAGTTTCTAGTGAAAGCAGCTCTGAAAGTGCTGCAAGTGAGGCTGCAGAGAGCAGTCAGATTACTTCAGAAGTTTCTACCACCACTGAAGTAACTCCACTAGAAACCACTAGTATTACTGAGCAATCTAAAACTACGGAATCAGAGGTTCTTTCTCCTGAGGAACAGCCCCATGAAGACGACGCCTTAGTTGCTGAGTATGCTTATTTAGATTTGAAAATGCCAGGACGGCAAGCTCGATCAGTCAACACAACAAGGCCTTATGATGTTTTGGTAGATATTGCGTCAAGGAGTGAGGTGATAAGCCAAATAAGCTTATCTGTTGGTGAAAGTATAACTTATGATAGTTCTGTTATAAAAATATACTTTCCACTTGCTACAGAGATAAGTTTTGAGAAAATTAGCGATGTCTATTTTGTCACTTATGCTACAGCTAGTGAGGATTTAGTTTGTTTAGGCTATTTTGCAGATGGCAACATTGATAAGTCAATTCGACTGGCTGATAATACCGACTTAATTTCTATTGATGAGAATGGTGGAATGGTGTATCCTGAATCTTATTTCTCATCGGAAACTATTTCAGCGGAAGTTAGAGCACAAATAGATCAAGCTTTGGAAGAAAATAACATAGCAAAGTTATATGAAATTGAAGAAATAACTGTAATAGAAGATGATGGCATAATAATTATTGATGAGACTATGCCGAGAGCTCAAGCAACTCCTTCAGCTATTTCTCAAACTAAGAGTAACGAAGAAATCCTTATGCGTAATTTGCGTGAAAAGTATCCAGAAATAAAAAATAACGTTTTGGGAAGGCACACTGTAAATAGGCAAGGACGTAGTGTTACATTTACTGTACTTGAGAACAAAACCAATTATGCTTTGACCATTAATCGTAAAACAGAGATTAAACGTGGAGGCAAGGTTACAGATTATGCATTGGCAATAATTGGAGGTTCTTTAGGCGTCATTGCTTTGGTACCCTTGGGTTCTGTTGCTATTGCAGCAGGAATCATGGGTTTAGTTATAACTGGGCTTGGACTTGCAGGTGTCATGCATTCAGATATGGAATTCGACGAAGAGCAAAGAATATCTAAAGAACTTGAAATATTAGAGGATATGACGGTTATTACTGATGCAAATGTTTACTATGATTATTGGCGAGATTTTTATCTTTTATGGCCTGAGGCAGAGAATCCCTCTGACCACATATTTTATAAACGTCTATATAAAAAAAATTACAAGTACATATTGGTTACTAAGGACGATGTTGACAATGGAGATATTGATTATAGCATTTATTTTGAAGATATAATTACATACGATGAGTATGGAAAGCCGACAGTATATACGCGCCCTCCCCAGTATTTATTAGAATGGGCTTTTGAAGGACAAAAAGCTGATTTAGAGGTGGACTTCAAAGAGTGGGGATTTGAGGAGGTGGTTGATGATTTTATGGCGTGGGCTTCTAATCCGCTTGCTGACGTGAAATCAATGGAAAACCTCAACATGTATGATCAGGATGCTCATCTTAAGATTATAGAATATTCGAGCAGGAACTCATTACTTTCATCAGTTCCTTTGTTTGGTGATGTGGGCGATACTTTCCAAACCGCTCAAGAAATTGCTCCTAACATTACTTATGATCAACGCATTAATAGCACAGATGATATAGATATGTATAAACTAGATTTGCCGTTAATGGGCTTTACCAATAAAGAATTAGGCGAATATGAAATGTATTTTAAGACTTCTTACGTTTTTAAAGCAACAGGCGAAACCGATTTATCTATTAGGCTTATCAAAAAGACGGATTCTGGCGAGCAAGATTATGGTAGCTATACTACAAACTTTAATAATAATTACTCTTTTGAGTTGCCAGCTATTCTTGATCCTGGTATTTACTATTTGGAGATAAAAAGAGATAAGAATTCGGATGGTTTCGTGGAAGGAAAAGGGCCAAAGTATACTTTAAGTGCTAATCTAATTTCTGCGGATGTAACTGGTGATAGTAAGAGCAACGCAAAATTATTGTCTTTTCAGGAAGATGAAAATGGCAAGCTTATTGCATCTGTAAATGAAGATAAAATTGATTATACTGAAGATGTAGACTGGTATAAAGTTGATATTCCTGAAGATGGAGTATACCGTTTATCCCTTTTGGGTGTTGATAGAACGCTTGAAATAAAATTTGTAGATAGTTCTGGCAAAGAAGTCAAAAGGAAAATTACAACGCCAGGAGTGCTTTCCCTAATTTTATTTAAAGGTTTAAATTATATTTCTATACGTTCTATTGGAGAAGAAACTCCGTTTCATTTTGGGCTTGAGCTAAAGCGTCAAGACCCGATTTCCCCTGGAACAACTAAAGCGGATGCCACAGCACTCTCCCCTAACAGCCCCATTGTGGCAAGCATCGTAGGCCAAGATACAACGCATTGGTTTAAAGTAACTGTACCCTCAGCTGAAAATAGTAATATCGTCGCTCCCACGGCGGCTGGGATTATGAGTGCCAGCAGCACAATTGAGACTGATGGTACAGAAGTTCCCTGCGCCTTTGTATTGACTGGCTTTGATACTTCCAAATTACGGCTTAGTCTTGTAAATGAGGCAGAGGAGGTTATAGAGTTTAAAGATACGGCTAACAAAAACGGCAATATTCGAGTCCTCTTAAAACCTGGTGACTATTATTTACAAGTACAAAAAATGGATAATTTTGATATACCAACCATGTATGCCTTAGAGTTTGTAATTGGCACTTACGACGGACAAGACTACTCCTTTATTAGCAATCTACTAGACTTTATAATGAGTTTAAATGATAAATCTGATGATGCAGCGAGCCGAAAGATTAGCATGCCTATTAGAAGAGATCCTCTGGTTTTAGACTTGACGGATACCGGCTTTGTGCCTAAGCCGGTGTCTGAAGGTGCCTACTTTGACTTAAATCGCGATGGATTTGCGGAAAAAATAAACTGGGTTTCTGGCGGTAATGGTTTTTTAGCCGTGGACAAAAATGGCGATGGAAAGATTCGAAATGGGAACGAATTATTTGGTGATAATACTGTCTTAGCTAGTGGTGTTCAAGCCAAGAATGGTTTTGAGGCTTTAGCAGAGTTTGACACTAATAAAGATGGTATTGTAGACAGTAGTGATAATGATTTTGCCAAACTACTGGTCTGGGTAGATGCTAATGAAGATGGCATCTCTACTAGCGAAGAATTAAAAGCATTAGCTGAGCATAATATTAGGAGTTTAAGTTTAAATTATGAATTAAAAAATGAGTTAACCGAATCCGGTGCTGTCTTAGCTAATTTATCTACCTTTGATCGGGAGGATGATTCTGTTGGTAAATTGGGTGAACTTTGGGTTATTTCAGAACTGTATAATACTAAAGACTTAGAACCTGTGGATCTTCCGGCAGAGCTAGCAGGCTTACCGGATATTCCTAGCATAGGAACGGTATATTCACTGCATAAGGCGATGGCGCTTGATAGTACAGGGCGATTAGCTGAATTAGTAAGACAATTTGCCGTCACCTATGACGATAAGGCACGTATGGAAATCGTTGAACAAATACTTCTGATTATGACAGACTCGGAGAATATTGTGTCTGATAGTCGTGGCCCTAATATTGATGCGAAAAAATTAAATGTGGTGGAGCGCTTCCTAGGGAAACCCTTTGTAGGGGCAAATGGGTCAAACCCTAACAGACTGGCGGCGCCCCTGTTATTAGAGGTCTATAATGAATTTTGCGAGGTCTATTATAGTGAACTAATTTATCAAACACATCTTAAAAGTCTCCATTCTCTCTTTAAATATAGAATGGACGATGGAAAAGCTTCTCTGTTAGTCGAAGATCTTAGTGATTTTTTGATTGACTGGGTTGATTCAGGTAGATTATCACAACAAATGCTAACAGATACAGCACGATTTATTAAGTATCTGGGTCGTCATAATATTTCTGGTTTCGATTCCTTCAGAACGTATTTTGGAATTAGAGCAAGTCACTACCTTTCTGTTATTGACCAGAGTGTCGGCGTAGCTCTTATAGGTACAGATAATGCTGACACTCTGCGCTCAACTCCATCAAAATCTTCAATTTACGGTTTGGCAGGAGATGACTTCCTTTATGGTGACGATGGAAATAATACACTAGATGGTGGCCTTGGCAAAAATTACTTATCGGGAATGAACGGGAGCAATAATTATATTTTCCGAAAAGACTATGGGATTAATACCATTTATGATACTGGTAGTGATGCAACTATTCACTTTGGGGAAGGAATAAATCCTGAAGATATTAAGACACAAGTATCGGCAGCAGGAAGTCAATCTGTTGAGATTGTTGTCGCAGGTTGCTCAGGAAAGATCATTATTAATTATTATATGACAGACGTTAGGACGCAAATTAAGTGGTTTACCTTTGCCGACGGAAGCATAAGAAGTGCGTCGGAATTTTTTTATACTGAAGAAATTAGTACAGTTGAGCAATTAAAAGCTGTATCAATGAATCTTGTCGGCAATTATAAGTTGGTAGCAGACATAGACTTGGAAGGTATAGAGTGGACTCCAATAGGTACAAGTGTAGCACCTTTTTTAGGTAGTTTTGATGGAAATGGTCATGTGATTAAGAATCTAAAGGTATCAGGGAGAGATTATTCAGGATTATTTGGCTACATTCACAGTCGAGGGAGGCTGACAAATATTGAGCTGGTTGATATAGCTATTGATTCTTTACAGAAGGATTATGTAGGTGGTTTAGCTGGCTACAGCAGTGGGTTAATTATTAACTGTTCCGTAGCAGGCAACTCATTTGTAAAAGGAAGAAACTATACAGGTGGTCTTGTGGGTCAGACATCAGGATCAATTCAGAAGTCCTACACAGAATGTATTGTGACGGGATATTCAGAAGTAGGCGGACTCGTGGGTAAGGCTACTAATCTTAATAAAGAAACTATAACGATAATTGAAGAGTGTTATACGACGGGAAATGCAAAAGGAAATTCTGTGGGAGGTCTAGTCGGATATTTAGATGGAGCAAAGCTAACTAATAGTTTTTCTAGTGGCAATGCTATTGGTAGTTCCTATGGGGGCGGATTAGTTTATCAATCTAGTAATGGTGAAATAGAAAATTGCTATACCTTATCTAATACCGGTATGGTGGCTTCTGGCACACCAAATTTAGTGAACAGCTATTTTAATGGTGATATATTGGCCAGATCAATAAGTTCTCCACAGATGAGAACTACCAGTGAAATGCAGTCACTTTCCACTTACGAAGATTGGGACTTTGAAAATATTTGGAGTATAGAAGATGGCAGGAGATATCCAGTTCTTAAGAATCTACCATCGCCTAAGAATCTGCCAGACCCTCATACCAACATAATAGAAATTAGTACAGTTGAGCAACTGATCGATGTATCAAAGAATCTTTCTGGCAATTATAAATTGATGGCAGACATAGATTTGTCAGGTGTGACTTGGACGCCTATAGGTGCAGACTCCGATTCCTTTACTGGCATATTTGATGGAAATGGCTATACGATTAAAAATATGAAAGTCTCTGGACAAGCATACTCAGGACTATTTGGCTACAATCAAGGCAGGCTAATGAATATCAAGTTGGCCGATATAGTCATCGATTCTTTGCAGAAAAACTACGTTGGTGGTTTAGCTGGTTACAGCAGTGGGCTCATTATTAATTGTTCCATAACGGGTAATTCAAGTGTAAAAGGTAGCAATTATACGGGTGGTCTTGTAGGACAGACATTAGGATCGATTCAGAAGTCCTATACAGAATGTAGTGTAACGGGAAATACAGAAGTAGGCGGACTTGTGGGAAGGGCTACTAACCTCAACAGTCAAAGTATGACAGTTATTGAAGAATGCTATACGACAGGTAGTGTCAAAGGGAATTCTGTGGGCGGTCTCGTAGGATATTTAGATGGTGCAAAGCTAACCAATAGTTTTTCTATTGGCAATGCTATTGGTAGCTCCTATGGGGGTGGATTAGTTTATCAATCTAGTAATGCTGAAATAAGAAATTGCTATACCTTATCTAATACCGGTATGGTGGGCTCTGGCACACCAAATCTAGTGAACAGCTATTTTAATGGTGATATATTGGCCAGATCTATAAGTTCTCCACAGATGAGAACTACCAGTGAAATGCAGTCACTTTCCACTTACGAAGATTGGGACTTTGAAAATATTTGGAGTATAGAAGATGGCAGGAGATATCCAGTTCTTAAAAATCTGCCATCGCCTAAAAACCTGCCAGATCCTAGTTCTAACGTAATCGAAATCAGTACGGTAGGACAGCTAATAGATGTGTCAAAGAATCTCTCTGGCAGTTATAAGTTAATGGCGGACATAGATTTGTCAGCGGTGGATTGGACGCCTATAGGTACCAGTAGCACTTCCTTTACAGGTATCTTTGATGGAAATGGTTATGTGATCAAGAATCTAAAGATTTCAGGAAAAGAGTACTCAGGACTATTCGGCTATAATCAAGGTAGGTTGATGAATATTGAGTTGGCTGATGTCGTGATTGATTCTTTACAGAAGAATTATGTTGGTGGTTTAGCTGGCTATAGTAGTGGGCTAATTATCAATTGTTCCGTTACAGGTAATTCATTAGTGAAAGGTAAATCTTATACAGGAGGACTTGTCGGATATACCTTGGGATCAATTCAGAAGTCTTACACAGAATGTAGTGTAGAGGGAAATACAGAAACAGGCGGACTTGTGGGCAGGGCTACTAACCTCAATAGCCAAAGTGTAACGGTAATTGAAGAATGCTATACAACAGGGAATGTCAAAGGCTATTCTGTGGGAGGTCTGGTCGGCTATTTAAATGGTGCGAAGCTAGCAAACAGCTTTTCCGCAGGCAATACTATTGGCAGCTTATATGCGGGCGGATTAGTTTATGTTTCTAATTTGGGTGAAATAAAAAACTGCTACACACTGTCCAATGCAGGTATGGTGGGCTCGGGAACACCAAGTCTTGCAAGTAGCTATTTTAATAGCGACATGCTAGCTAGAACAATAAGTTCTGCTCAGTCGAGAACAACCATGGAAATGAAGACTGTTCAAACCTACGTAGGTTGGGACTTTGAAAATATTTGGCGTATAGAAGATGGCAAGGGCTATCCAGTCCTTAAAAAATTACCTGCCCCTAATTCCAACACAATAGAAATTAGTACCGCTGAGCAGCTCGTGAATGTGTCGAAGAATCTTTATGGTAATTATAAGCTGATAGCAGATATTGATTTGTCAGGGATGATTTGGATACCTATAGGCACAAGCGCAGCAGCCTTTGCCGGTTCCTTTGATGGAAATGGTTATATGATCAAGAATCTGAAGGTCTCAGGAAGAGAGTATTCAGGATTGTTTGGCTATACTCAAGGTAGACTAATGAATGTTGAGTTGGCTGATGTAGTGATTGATTCTTTACAGAAAAGTTATGTCGGTGGTTTAGCTGGCTATAACAGTGGATTAATTATCAACTGTTCTGTCACAGGTAATTCCATAGTAAAAGGTGGAAGCTATACAGGCGGGCTAGTAGGTGATTCTTCAGGTTCAATTAAAAAGTCCTACACAGAATGTAATGTGGTGGGGGGATCAGAAACAGGTGGGCTGGCAGGAAGAACCGTTAATATCAATAATCAAAATATAACAATAATTGAAGAATGTTATACTAAAGGGAATATAGTAGGTTCAAAGGCTGGTGGTCTTGTTGGCTACCTAAATGGTGCAAAACTAATAAACAGTTTTTCTACCGGCAATGCTTATGGCAGTTCATATGGCGGTGGATTAGTTTATAGCTCTAATAATGGTGAAATAAAAAATTGCTATACCTTATCTAATACAGGTATGGTAGGTTCAGGTAATGTTAATATCACAGCCAGCTACTTTAATGGCGATTTGTTGGCCAGACCTATAAGCTCTACTCAGATGAAAACAACCAGTGAAATGTATGCAGCTGGTACCTATGAAGGCTGGGATCTTGAGAATATTTGGAGTATAGAGGAAGGTAAGAGCTATCCAGTTCTTAAGAACTTACCTGCTCCCAGTTTCAAGATAATAGAAATTAGCACAGTTGGGCAGTTAATGGATGTGTCAAAGAATCTTTCCGGCAATTATAAATTGATGAATGATATAGACTTAACAGGTATAAACTGGATACCGATAGGTACAAGTGCTACTCCCTTTATAGGCACCTTTAATGGCAACGGTTATGTGATTAATAATCTAAAGGGCACGGGAAGTGATTATTCAGGACTATTCGGCTATAATCAAGGCTGGCTTAATAATATTGTCTTAGACGATGTAGTGATTGTGTCTTCACAAAGGAGTTATGTAGGTGGAGTGGTCGGCTATAATAGCGGACTAATTACTAATTGCTCTATAGCAGGTAATTCTTCCATAAATGGCAGCAGCTATGTTGGCGGTCTCGTCGGCTATAACAATGGGTTAATTGCTGATTGCTCTGTAATAGATAATTCTTCTATAGTTGGCAATGACCACTATGTAGGGGGACTTGTTGGCTATGCAGCATCAGGATTTATAAGCAAATCTTACACTGAGTGTAATGTTAAAGGATCTTCAGAGGCAGGCGGATTAGTTGGAACGGCTGAAGGAACTTATTCTAACAGCACTGTGATCCAAGAGTGTTATACTTCCGGGACTGTTAATGGTTACTACGCGGGGGGTATAGTTGGAGCGCTTTATGGTGCTCAGCTTATAAACTGCTTTTCTGTTGGTAATGCTTTTGGCAGTTTACATGAAGGTGGCTTAGTTGGTTTTGGTAGTTATGGAGGAATAATAAGTAACTGTTATACATTATCTAGTACAGGTATAGTTGGTTATGGTTCACCTGACATGGTAAGCAGCTATTTTAATACTGATATTTTATTAAAGTCTATAAATGCACCGCAGGGTAGAGTCACTAGCGAAATGCAGCTGCTTTCCACTTATATAGGCTGGGATTTTGAGAATATTTGGAGCATAGAAGAAGGTAAAAGCTATCCTGTTCTTAAAAATCTGCCAGCTCCTCGTAGAGATACAGTAGTAGAAATCGCGTCCGTAGAACAATTATTAGCTATTTCAGAAAACCTCTCTGGTAAGTACAAATTAGTAGCTGATATCGATTTGTCGGAGATAAACTGGACACCACTAGGTACTACTAGTGCCCCATTTAGTGGCAGTCTAGATGGAAATGGATATTTAATAAAGAATCTCAAAGTAATTGGTAAAGAGTATTCAGGGCTATTTGGCTATAGCCTAGGCAGGTTGAGTAATATTAAACTGATAGATATAACCGTAGACTCTGCACAACAAGATTATGTAGGGGGCTTAGCAGGTTACAGTGGTGGTCAAGTTACAAGTTGTTCTGTAACAGGTAACTCAACTGTTATTGGTAGAAACTATACTGGTGGGCTTGTGGGTTATGTCACTGGATTGATTAATAAATCCTATACTGATTGTACTGTAGAAGGAAGTTATAAGACAGGGGGACTGATTGGCAGAGCCTATAATGATGATACACCTGCTACTATGATTGTTAGTGAATGCTATACTGCCGGAAATGTCTCAGGAGCAGAGCCAGGCGGCCTGATAGGGACACTTGATGGTGCCCAGTTAGTAAACAGTTTTTCAGTTGGCAAGGCTTATAGTAGTGATCTGAGGGCGGGTGGACTAGTAGGCGACTTTGAGAATGGAGCAATAAATAACTGTTACACATTATCTAATGCAGGAATGGTTGGTTCTTGGCTATCTGACCCTGACTTAACTAGTTGCTATTTTAACGGAGAAATGTTAGTCAAAAGTGTTACATCTTCTCAGATGAAAACTACCAGTGAAATGCAACAACTTTCTACTTATGAAGGCTGGGATTTTGAGAATGTTTGGAGCATAGAAGAGGGTAAGACTTATCCAGTTCTTAAGAATCTACCAGCGCCTAATTTCAATACAAATGTAGCAAATACAGTAGAAGTTAGTACCGCTGATCAGTTAATGGCTATTTCTGAGAATCTCTCTGGAAACTATAAATTAGTAGCTGATATTGATTTAGCAGGTATGAACTGGGCACCTATAGGTACCAGTAATGCTCCCTTTGCTGGAATTTTGGATGGAAATGGTTATAGTATTAAAAATCTTAACGTTTCTTACAGAGACTATTCTGGCTTATTTGGCTATAGCCAAGGCCAACTGTTGAGCATTAAACTGGTAGACATAACTGTTGAAGCCCCTACCAATTACAATGTAGGCGGACTAGTTGGGGAGAATAGTGGGCTAATTAATAATTGCTCGGTTACTGGAAAATCCTCCATAGTTGGCTATAGTATTACAGGGGGCTTAGTTGGTCGGAGTAGCGGACTAATCAGTAATTGCTCAGTAACTGAAAGTGTTTCTGTGGTAGGAGAAAATAATACAGGAGGACTTGTTGGCTCTTTAGGAGGTTCGATTAAGAAATCCTATACAGAGTGTGGTGTGGAAGGATCCTATACAACGGGAGGTCTAGTTGGCCGGACATATACTCCAAATTCACAAGCTTTGGCAATAATTGAAGAGTGCTATACAAACGGAAATGTGGTGTCTAGTGGAGCGGGTGGCTTGGTAGGAGAAATGGAGAATGCTAGGCTAATTAATAGCTATACTACAAGCAATATAAGTGTCGGTTATTCGTCTGGAGGACTAGTAGGCTTTCTCTCTTACGGCGGCGAAATAAACAATTGCTACACATTGTCCAATACAGATATAGTTGGTTTTTGTTTATCTGACCCTGATTTATCCAGCAGCTATATCAACGGAGATTTATCACAAGGGACAAACTCGCCTCAAAGCAGAACCACCAGTGAAATGCAGCAACGTTCTACTTATGAAGGTTGGGATTTTGTGAATGTTTGGAGCATAGAAGAAGGTAAGAATTATCCGGTTCTTAAGAATTTACCAGCTCCTAATTTCAGTATAAATACAATAAAAATCAGTACGGCTGAGCAATTAGCAGCTATATCTAATAATCTTTCAGGAAACTTTAAATTGGTAGCAGATATTGATTTGGCTGGTATAGATTGGACACCTATAGGATCGAGTAATAGTCCCTTTGTTGGTACCTTGGATGGAAATGGTCATAGTATTAAAAATCTTAGAGTAGCTTACAGAGACTATTCAGGTCTATTTGGTTATAGCCAAGGTCGCCTGATGAATGTTAAATTAGTAGACATAACAATTGAATCCTCTTATAACTACAATGTAGGTGGGTTGATTGGGGATAATAGTGGATTGATCAGTAATTGTTCAGTGAGCGGAAGATCCTCCGTGGTAGGCTTCGATAAAACCGGAGGCTTAGTTGGTCAGAATAACGGAGAGATATTCTTGTCTTCAGTAACCGGAAATTCATCTGTGGTAGGGTACTATAATACAGGAGGACTTGTTGGCTATTCAGAGGGATCAATTAAGAAATCCTACACTGAATGTAAAGTAGAAGGAACTTATACAACAGGAGGTCTAGTTGGCCGGGCTTCTACTCCTTATGGTCAAGATACAGTAGTAATTGAAGAATGTTATACGACAAGAGATGTTGTATCTGGTGAAGCTGGTGGTTTGGTAGGTATTCTTGATGGTGTTACGCTTGTCAATAGTTTTTCTATGGGTAATGTCATTGGTGGCTATGCGAACGGCGGATTAGTAGGGTACTTTCTGAATGGAGAAATTAACAACTGTTATACATTATGTAATACATATGTTGTTGGTTCTGGTTCTCCTGACCTCTCAAGCTGCTATTATAATGGAGATTTAGCTTATCAGACATATTGGTCTCATAGTAGAACTACCAGTGAAATGCAGCAACGTTCTACCTATGTAGGCTGGGACTTTGAAAATGTTTGGAGTATAGAAGAGGGGATAGGCTATCCGGTTCTTAAAAGTTTGCCTACTCCTAGTTCAAGTACAGAGGGGGAGGAAGAAATAATAGAAATTGAGTCGGCTCGCCAATTAGCAGATGTATCCAAATACCTTTCGGGAAACTATAAATTGGTAGCTGATATTGACTTGGCGGGAATTTATTGGACACCAATAGGCACTTCATGGGAGCCGTTTGTTGGCACCTTTGATGGAAATGGTCATAGCATTAAAAACCTTAAGGTATCAGACAAAAGTGATTCTGGTTTATTTGGATATAGTCAAGGCAAGCTGATGAACATCAATCTGGTAGATGTAACTATTGAAGTTCCAGCATATTTACAAATCTTTACCGGCTATGTAGGTGGTTTAGTCGGAGGGAATTATGGAGAAATCACCAATTGTTCAATCGTTGGAAATTCATCTATTATTGGCAATGATTTTATAGGCGGACTGGTTGGATGTAATAGTGGAGTAATTAGTAATTGTTTTGTAGCCGAAAATTCTTCTGTGGTAGGTCGTGGCAATTATATTGGAGGACTTGTTGGTTGTTCTGAGGGTTCGATTAAGAAATCCTACACTGAATGTAGTGTTAAGGGTGTCTATTTGACGGGAGGACTTGTAGGCATGATGGGTGGTTCTCTCAGTTCTGGAATAGCATCTGTCGAAGAATGTTATTCAAAGGGTGGTGTTGAAGCCAGTGAAGCCGGTGGCCTAATAGGTGTTCTTCTTGAGGCAAAGTTAACTAACAGTTACTCTAGTAGTAAGGTTAGTGGTACTTACGGAATTGGGGGATTAGTTGCAAACTTTCACTCAGGTGAAATTACTAATTGTTACTCTCTGTCTAACGTGGCTATGGTTGGTTACAGTGCACTTAATCTAGCTAACTGTTATTTTAACGGGGATTTATTCCAGGGGGAATATGTGCCTCAGAGTAGAACCACTAGTGAAATGCAACAACTTTCCACCTACGAAGGCTGGGACTTTGAAAATGTTTGGAGTATAGAAGAAGGGATGGGATACCCGCAATTACGGTTTTTAAATGACTAATTTGTTAATATATAAAAATAACTAAGTAAGAGAAACACCTCAGCTGCTACGTAGGATGGCAGTTGGGGTGTTTCAATTTCAAATATCATAAGACTTAATGGGATAGGTCAAGTGTGGGAGTACAGGCCATATAGTAGCGAATTGAGGTTTGAAAACGTAAGCTTCAAATAGCGGTTCTCCTAGAGGAAAACATAAATCCATAGTAGTATATCCCATACATGTAAATCCCTAAGGAGTAAGAAATATGGGAAGAATAGCGCCAAGTCAAGCAATCAAGTTACGTCATTGGAGTAAGAACATCGAAGAAAAAGAAACGAGTGGACTGAGCCTCAAGGCCTACTGCCTCAAAATAGGAAAAAAAATTCCTTCTATGGTGGCACAAAAAAATCCATCAGGTGTCCCAAACAGAACTAGAAGAGTTAACGGCTTTAGCACAGGAAAAGAATGAAAAAAGTGCTCCCGTAGGCTAGTCAATCTGCAAAGCAGTACCAGGGGCTGAGAGCAACCTCTTTGTGAAAATAGGTAAGTTTATGCTTCGAGTAAACGAATCAACTTGTTTGTTGCAGGTAGAAAAAGTCTGTAAGGTCTTGGTGAAGGTATACAAAGTTTCTAAGGGAAAGCCGTTTATTTAGACAGTGGACAAACGGATATGCGTAAGAGCATTAATAGCTTAACTGGTCTTGTAGAAGGTAGCTTTTTTGAAGTAAGTCCCTTACAAAGGATTTTCGTCTTTTGCAAACGCAATCGAGACCAAATAGAGCTTTTAGACTGGGATCAGGCTGGATTTTATTTATTCTTTAAGGGCCTAAGAAAGGGCGATTTCGATGGCCAGACACAGTGGTGGAAAAAGCATGTGCCTAATCACAGAAGAATTGTAGATACTTTTAGGCACTTCATTTGAAGCTCTCTCTTTCTGTCTACTTCCTACCGCTTATACTTTTCCAGCAGCTCCTTGGGAATATGGCAGTAATCATCGGGATGCTTTTCCAGGCGGTCTTGGTGTTCTTCCGCACTTTTTAGGTAGTTGGTCAGAGGTCGTACCTCTACCATGATTTTATTGCTATGGGGTTGGCAGCGGAGATAATTTTGTGCTTCTTCGAGATGCTTTGGATTTTGGCTATATACGCCAGTGCGATATTTAGGGCCCTGGTCTGGTCCTTGTTTATTCAAACTGTAAGGATCGATAATTTCGAAAAAATAGTTCAGTAATTGCTGGAGAGGGAGCTGTTGGGAATCGAAGGTAGTTTTGACACATTCGGCGTAGCCATCATAAGGGCTATCCAAGTCTGGCGTGCTGCCGTTGGCGCGCCCGGCTTCGGTGGCGATTACTCCAGGCAAAGTTTTGATGTAGGCCTGAACACCCCAGAGACAGCCGCCGGCAAGATAGATTGTTTCCATTGAATTTCTCTCCTAAGGTCTTTTAGGTCTTGACTGAATTGATAGTGATGAGCTGTATCTTTAATTTTTGGATCACGCCCTAAGGCTAGTTGTCCGGTGTACGGGTATCTTTCTGGCGGGTAAATTGCTCTGTAACAATATTACAAAGCCTTGATTTTCAGGCAAGACTGGCTTGGTGGAAGATTTTAGCTGACCGCTCTGGACTTTTGGTCATTTTCTTTACACTTTCCCGCTCAATCAAGGAACCCTTAACGGAAATGACACCGGTATGAAGGGCTGGATTTTGGATCTTATTAAGCAGGTTGGTGATAGAGGTCTTAACCATCTCATCAAGATTCGAGGCCATGGTGGTGATCTGTGGGTTGGTTTGTGTGCAGAATTTACTATTGTCAAAGGACACCACAGAACAATCTTCTGGAACTCTGAGGCCGCTGGCCTGGAGCTGTTTGATGAGGCGGTAGGCGATTTCGTCACAGTTGCAGACAAAGGCGGAGGGGAGTGGTGTAGGTAGAGCAAGCTCCTCGAAAAAATAACCGTTCTTTTTCCGATCACTGATAATGGTATGCTTTTCAATAGGGAGATCAAAGCGTAAGAGTGCCTTGTAATAGCCCAGATAGCGGTCTTGAATACTGTGGGTAGAGTTGATATTTCCCACAAAGGCAATGTTGGTGTGCCCATTAGCAATCAGGTAGCGGGTGATCTCGTAGGATTCGAAAAAGTTGTCGTTAATCACCGCATCTAGAGATAAGTTCTCATCGTAAAAATCTACTAAGATTAAGGGGATAGAGAGGTTGTTTAGTTTAGTGATATAGGCAGATTCTAGCTCTCCCAGTACAATGATTCCATCCACTAAGGAGTCTAGCAGCATTTTGGGAATGATTCCATTAGTAACTTCCTTCTCCTCGATAAGCTTTAGGGAACCAAAAATATTTTTTTCCTCTAGTTGCTTTAGGATGGATTTGTAGAAGTCGAAATACATTTTGTTATTGGTTTTCATAAAGACTTCAGCCACTAGAAGTAAGATATGGATAGGCCTGGAGGGAGAGGTTTTTTTGACTCGAGGCTCGGGACTATAACCGATATTTTGGGCATAGTCTTTTATCTGTTGTCGTAGTTCGTCACTTACACCGGCTTTGTCGCCAAGCGCCCGAGAAACGGTTATGGGTGTGATAGAAAGCGCGTCTGCTATTTGTTGCATATTGGGCTTTTTCTTTTTCATGGCGACCTGTCCCCTCGCAATTTGTAGATGTATATGTTAATCATCTGCATAATAATTCATTAAATTATAACATAAAAATGTCTCGGTTTCTGAATGTTAAATGTATAAATGCGTAAGTTATAACGTTAGGTTATAAAGTTATAGTATTACGATAGGATTAGTATACTCCTTGTGATAAAATTTTGCACGCAAAAGGTTTCTTAGAAAAATACAATTCAAAAATACAGCAATAATAACAAAAAATGATAGTGTTTTTTTGGTTATTGTATTGCAAATATGAATAAACGTGATAAACTCAAGTTAAAATAAAAGTTAGAACTATAGTTACAACTGATGGTGCAGAGGTGTGGGAGATGAAAAGGCGTCGTATAAAATTTAGTTCGAACAAGCAGCTCATTTTGCTTGCTCTACCAGGGCTTATCTGGTTCTTAATCTTTAGCTATGTGCCACTGATTGGTAATATCATAGCATTCAAGGATTTTAAGATTCACGAAGGGGGCTTCATTAATAGCTTAATTCAAAGTGATTGGGTGGGCTTTAAGAATTTCCAGTTTCTATTCGCTTCCGGTGAGACTGGTGTGATCCTACGAAATACTATCCTTTATAATCTGACTTTCATAATTCTTGGTACTGTTGTTCCTATTATTGTCTCTATTGCTCTGTTTGAACTTTGGAGCAAGCGAGCTTCTAAGACATATCAGAGTATTATGTTCTTTCCCTACTTTCTATCTTGGGTGGTGGTCAGCTACTTTCTGCTGGCCTTCTTAGATTTTGATAAAGGTTTAGTTAATAAACTCATTCAATCCAATGGCGGGGGCTCCATTAATTTCTACTTAGAGCCGAAGTACTGGCCAGCCATCATTATTGTACTGAATGTCTGGAAGACCATGGGTTATGGTACAGTCATGTATTTAGCCAGCATTGTGAGCATTGATAGGACGTATTATGAAGCGGCCATGCTCGACGGTGCCAGTAAGTGGCAACAAATTAAGAATATTACGTTACCTTTCCTAAAGCCTGTAGCGATTATTCTAGTTATTCTGGCTGTAGGTAAGATTCTAAATTCTGATTTTGGACTTTTCTATCAAGTTCCTAAAGATTCCGCTAATCTCTATAGTGTTACCCAAACCTTGGACACCTATGTTTTCCGAGCAATGAGAGGCTTGGGAGACATAGGAATGAGCTCGGCAGCGGCACTCTTTCAATCCTCTATCGGCTTTGTGTTAGTCATCATCTGCAACTTTGTCATTAAGAGAATCGACAAAGAAAACGCATTGTTTTAATAGAGGGGAGTTACTACATGAAACTTTTACAAGATTTTACTCGAGTTAGTAAGACATCGAATACTGTTATTCAGATTGCATTTATCTTATTGTCTATCATTATGATTGTGCCAATACTGTTTGTTGTCATCATTTCTTTTACTAGCCAAGCTTCTATTGTCCAAAATGGGTACAGCTTTATCCCTTCGGAATGGAGCTTAGATGCTTACGCTTTTATTTTCCGAAATGCTACTAACATTATTAAGTCCTTTGGCATTTCTTTCTTAGTAACCATAATTGGTACTATTTTGGGAACATTCCTTATGTCCACCTATGCCTATGTTATTTCGAGGCGGTCATTTAAATATAGAAAATTATTTACCTATATTGCACTGGTTCCTATGTTGTTTGCAGGTGGTATGGTTGCTAATTACTTAGTCATGACAACATTACTTGGCCTCAAGGATAGTATCTGGGCTTTGATTCTACCTTTAGCTATGAGTCCCTTCTATCTATTTATTCTAAAGACATTCTTTCAGGGATCTATTCCAGATGCTATTATTGAGTCCGCTCGGGTGGATGGAGCATCAGAGTTTCAGGCCTTTTATAGAATTGTCGTTCCTATCGCTAAGCCAGGTATTGCCACCATCGCCTTATTTCTTACCTTAGGTTATTGGAATGATTGGTTCAACGCTATGCTCTATATTGAGAATCCTGACAAGATTCCCATTCAGTACATGCTTATTAAGATGGAAAACACCACCAGCTTTGTAAAGCAGATGGGCTCCCAAATGGGGGCAAGTGTGGCACAGATTAGAGCAACTATGCCTGCAGATACCATGAGGATGGCCATTGTTGTCATTATCGTTCTACCGATTGCATTAGCATATCCCTACTTCCAAAAATATTTCGTACAGGGTCTAACTGTGGGAGCCGTAAAAGAGTAAGGATATTCAAATGAATAAAACAGAAAAGGAAAAGGAGAAAGTGTATGAAACTAAAAAAATTACTAGCGGGTGTACTACTGGTGAGCATGGCGGCAGCTATTATAGGCTGTTCCCAAACACCTAAGTCTGAGGGTTCTACCAAGCCGGGCGAAAGCCAGAGTGGTAGTGTTGAGGGGGCTAAAACAGATGATGTGAAGCTTAAACTTCAATTGATTGGTGCATCCCCAGCAGATTTGAAGCAGGTTCAAGATGCGATGAATGAATACACCTCTAAGAATCTTGGTTTAACAGTTGACATGGTCTACACGGATTTTGGTGATTTTGATCAGAAGGCACAGATGATCATTAACTCTGGTGAAGATTATGATATTATCTTTACTTGTTCTTGGGCCAACGATTACTTAACCAACGCTAGAAAGGGTGCTTTCTTAGACCTTACTCCTTACTTGGAGAGCGATAAGTACAAGGCATTATATGATGCAATTGATCCGGCTTTCTGGGCAGGTGCTAAAGTAGATGGTTCCATCTATGCCATTCCTACCCAAAAAGAAATCGCTATTATGCCAATGTATATGTTTAATAAAGAGCTTGCAACCAAGGCCGACTTTGATTACACCAAAGTAAAAAAATTAGCCGATACGGAGCCTTTCTTACAGTATGTAAAGGAGAACAATCCAGAAGCTATTCCCTTTAATGTTTTTGGTGATCGTGGATTCAGAGGCTCCTATGACTATATTCTAGGCTTTGGTTATCCTATTGCTGTAGATAATGAAGGTAAAGTGCAGTACATGTATGATTTGCCTGAGGTTAAAGATTATGCTGTAACCATGAGAGACTTTTTCCAAAAGGGTTATGTTAACCAAGATGCTGCCACCAAAAAGGGTGAAATGCAAGTAGGAGAGCTGTTTGGTCAAAGCTATGCTGATGGTCAGCCATATGCTGAAGTTATTTGGTCTTCAGGCGCTGGCTTTGAGGTTGTAGCCGCTGAGATGCAAGTTCCTATTGCTACTACCAGTACCACCCGTGGCGCTATGCTAGCAATTAATAAGAATAGCAAAAACCCAGAAGCCGCCCTTGATTTACTACAGGCGATTAACACAGATAGCACCCTTCACAATCTATTGAACTATGGTATTGAAGGCGTTCACTACGACAAGGTCAGCGAAAACAAGATCAAGCGTACAGAAGCTGGCGTGAATAATTACCTGGTGCCTACATTTGCACTTGGCAACCTGTTCAATACCTATCTATTAGATGGCGAAGCAGATGATAAATGGGAAGTATTTAAAAAAGCCAATGCCGAGGCTAAGAAATCTGATCTATTAGGCTTGGATATTGACACTTCCAACATCAAAAATGAGCTTGCAGCCATCAACAATCTGCGTCTCCAATACGAGCCACTATTAATGACCGGTTCTGTGGATTTTACGGAGAAGTCGGAAGAATTCAGAACTAAGCTTAACGAAGTAGGCATGCAAAAGGTTATGGATGAAGTGCAAAAGCAAGTGGATGCCTTTTTGAAAAAATAATTTAAATTACTGACCCAGAAGGAGTAAGACAACATGATTAAGGAAGGTACTTTGCCCAATATTCCTTGGGAGGCACGTCCAGCGGACTGCTCCGATGTAATGTGGCGGTATTCCCAAAACCCTATAATTAAAAGAAATGCCATTAAGAGAAGTAACAGTATTTTTAATAGTGCGGTGGTTCCCTTTGAGGATGGCTTTGCTGGAGTTTTTCGTTGTGATGACAAAAGACGGGAAATGCTGCTACATGCAGGCTTTAGTAAAGATGGTCTGAATTGGACCATTGATGAAGAACCCCTCCACTTTACCTGCGAAGATAAGGAGATTGGTCAGTTTGAGTATGGCTATGATCCAAGGGTTTGCTTTATCGATGATCGCTACTACGTGACGTGGTGTAATGGCTACCATGGTCCCACCATTGGTGTGGCTTATACCTTTGACTTTAAGACCTTCCATCAACTGGAGAATGCCTTTTTGCCCTATAACCGTAATGGGGTCATGTTCCCCAGAAAAATTCAGGGCAAGTTTGCCATGCTCAGCCGTCCCAGTGACACGGGGCATACGGCTTTTGGGGATATTTTCTACAGTGAGACGCCGGATCTGGTACACTGGGGTAAACATCGCCATGTGATGGGGCCGCGGGGCTGGTGGCAATCTACTAAGATTGGTGCAGGACCTATTCCCATTGAGACGGAAGAAGGCTGGCTGGTGTTCTACCATGGGGTACTTACCTCTTGCAATGGGTATGTGTACAGCTTCGGGGCGGCGCTATTAGATCTAGACGAGCCTTGGAAGGTGAAGTACAGAACTGAGCCCTATCTACTCTCTCCCCAGACTCTTTATGAGTGTGTGGGCGATGTACCTAATGTGGTATTTCCCTGCGCTGCGCTCCATGATAAGGCTACGGGTAAAATCGCTGTCTACTATGGTTGCGCGGATACGGTAACCGGGGTTGCGTTTACCCAAGTCGATGAACTTATAGACTTTATTAAAAATAATTCTAAACTGTAATATTCATATAGTCCTGAGGGTTGTCTCTGAATCACACATAAATTTTAACTGTGAGTGATGAGGCAACCCTTTTTTTATCGGACAAAGGGAATAGGGAGGAACAGAACATGGAGCGTGATTATTGGCAGCTACATGAGGATGTTGTTTTTGGACGGGGGAAAGGGAAAGTTCTCTGGCAACCTCGTATTGAGTGCTGGATTAGTGACAAACTCTATGCCGAGGGTGAGCTTCCGGGTAAGTATAAAGGCATGAGTAAGGTGGAAATTTACAAGGAGCTGGGCTGCTCAGCCAGAATTTATGAATACAATGATTGCTTTTATCGTATCTTTGATCCCCGGATTAAACAGTATACGGAAGAGCTGAATGCTAATCAAATCAAGTATGTGATTGAAACGCCTGTAGGTACGACGACAAAAATTCTCGAAAGTACTGGTTCTACTTGGGCACATCGGGTGGTGAAGTACTGGGTGGCTGACGAAGAGGAGCTAAAGGTTTGGACTTGGATTGAGGAAACTTCCCAGTGGGGGTGGAATCAAGACTGCTTTGATAAGACCAAGGCGGAGTGGGGACGACTAGGAGCACCTTGTATTTTTATGCCAAGGGTATCGATCCAGAATTTGTACATTGACCTTATGGGTGTGGAAGAGGCTATTTATGCCTTGTATGACTTCCCCGATACTGTAGAGGCTTACTTTAAGGCTTTGCGTGCCAGTCATCTTCGACTGATTGAGGTGATTAATAGGTCACCGATTCAGATCATTAATTTTGGCGATAATATTCATTCTGGTACTCTTTCCCCAGAGCTTTTTGAAAAATACGTTTTGGAAGAGTACCAAATTCGCTGTGCTAAGTTACATGAAGGGGGAAAGTTTGTATACTCCCACTTTGACGGAGACAACAAAGGTTTGACGCAATTTTACCAGCAAACGGGTCTTGATGGAATTGAAGCTATTACTCCCCTGCCTCAAGGTGATATTACCTTGGAAGAGGCCAAAGATGGCTTAGGGAATATGTTTATGGTGGACGGAATTCCGGCAGTGTATTTTGATGACACGTTCTCAGAAGCTGTCCTAGAAAAAACGGTTCATAAAATTATTGATCTCTTTGCCCCTAATTTGATTCTGGGTATATCCGATGAGATTTCTTCTACCGGTGACATTGAACGGATTAAACTTGTTGGGAAAATTGTTGATGCCTATAACGAACAAATAGAAAATGCGATTTAAAGGAGACTAAGACAATGACAAAAAAGAAATGGCACTTATATGTGGTGCATCACTCACACACAGACATTGGTTACACCGACTTGCAGGAGAAAATTATCTATAACCATGTAGATTATATTCGTGCGGCTATTAAGCTGGTAAAAGATGGTTACGCCAACAACACTGTCAATCAAAAATTCAAGTGGAACTGCGAGACATACTATTGCGTGGAGCAGTTTTTACTGGAAGCAACTGAGGATGAGAAGAAAGACTTTTTTGATCTGGTTAAAAAGGGCAACATTGGTCTTTCTGCTACATATTTAAATTTTAATGATCTGGTGGACAAAGCGGTTCTGGATAAGAGAACCAGAGAAATGGTAGAGATTTTTGCGGCTCAGGGTATCAAAGCTAATGTGGCTATGAATGCAGATGTTAATGGTATCTCCTTAGGTAACTTGGATGTATATCTAGATAACAATGTTGAATTTTTCTATACCAATATTCACTGCCACCATGGGATGTACCCTCTCTATCAGAACCAAAAGCCTTATTTCTGGGAGAATGCTGCCGGAAAGAAACTGCTGGTCTGGAGTGGTGAGCACTATAACTTAGGTAATGCCCTAGGTATCCTTTACAATAAAAATGTTAATTTTATGACCGAAAACTATTTTGGCAAAGCTAACAAAGAGGAGCACTTGGATACTCTGAAGCGTAATATTGATACCTATATTCAGCAGTGTGTGGATAATGGCTATGACTATGACTTTATTCCGACTTCTGTTTCCGGTGTCTTTAGTGATAATGCGCCACCGAATCCGGAAATCATTAAGACTCTTGAGGCTTTTAACCAGAAGTTTGGTGATGAGGTGGTAATGGAAATGGTTACTGTCGCTGAGCTTTATGAAAAGATCAAGGACAAAGTAACAACGGCTAAAACCTATCGGGGAGATCTGACCGACTGGTGGGCTCATGGCGTGGGCAGCACCCCTTATGCTGTTAAACACTATAAGGAAGCCCAAAGAATCCATGCTCTCTGTCAGAGACTTGACCCAGACAAGAAGGTCATGCGTAAGGATTTTGAGCGAGAGACTGAGGATAACATGCTCTTATATGCGGAGCATACCTGGGGGCATTCTGCTACCATTACTAATCCCTATGATACCATGGTGCAAAATTTAGATATTAGAAATACCAGCTACGCCTCTAAGGCTCACGAGGGAGCAGCTAAAAATCTGAACCGAATTCTGCATAGTAAAGGCGATAAGTTACGTTACTATGACCGGGATGGCCGGATTAAAGCTATCAATGTAGGTGACCAGAATGCTGCCCAATTGGTAGAGTTTTATATTGAAGTCTATGGCTATGGTGATGTAGAAGTGGCTAATGAGGCCACCGGTGAAGTGATGGTTACACAAATTTCTTCTCATCCTCGTGGTGTCTTGATTAGCTTTGTGGATCACTTTGCTCCCCATGAAGAGAAATTCTATGGGTTTAAAGAGCTGCCGGCCAAGGTGGAAGTTGCTAATACCCGAGTAGCTTATGTGGGTTCGGAACGGATCAAAGATATTGTTAATACCTACGATCCGGTAAGCTATACATTGCCCTACGCCATAGAGAACAATTTCTTTAAAATTGCCTATGAAATGGGCAAAGGTGTAACTTCTTTCTACAATAAAGTGGAAGATTGCGAGATGCTTATGGAAGGGGATGCAAAGTTTTTTGTACCCGTTTATGAGAATACAGCTATCCGTACGGATGTCTACGAAGAGCGGCGGATCTTGGGGCGTAATATCCGGGGACTACATGCCACTAAGCATTTCGGCCAATTAAAAGAGATTAAGCTGCTGGATCAGGGAAAAGTCTTTACCCAAGTAGAGTTAGTCTATGACTTGGAGGGCACCTATTTTAGTTCCGTGGTGATTAAGCTTTTCCATGATTTACCGCGAATTGACTTCAAATATAAAGTGGCTAAAACTCTCTCCGAGGATATTGAGAGCTTGTTCTTGCCCTTGGCTCTGAATCTACCGGGCACTACCCGTTATGTAGATAAAAGTGATGTCGCTTTTAGGCCGGGCATTGACCAGCTGCCGGGTACCTGTATGGAGTACTATCTGGCAGATAATGGAATTGTCTATGAAGGCAAGAAGAACAGTATTTTGATTCAGCTACTTGATACGCCCTTGGTCTATATGGGTGAGCTGAAACATCATCCTATCTTGCTTTGTGATAATAAAGCGGAGAATAATAGCCGGGATATTTATTCTTGGATCATGAACAATGCCTGGGAAACTAATTTTAAAATGGATTTGTCTGGTTTTACGGAGTATTGCTACAGCTTAAATCTGGTACCTACGGTGAATGTAGAGTCTAGTTATAAGCGAATGAAGGATGAGCATTTTGGCGTAGTTACTTTTATGACCGAATAATGTAAAGTAGTTACAAGAAACATGTGAAAAAGATAGGTGATGTGTTGCCTATCTTTTTACACATCAGGTGCAGATAATTGTGGGAGGTGTTTCCGTGAATAGTAGAGAAAGAGTTATCAGAACATTAGAATTTAATTCCCCAGATAGAGTTGCCAAAGACCTATGGGTCTTGCCTGCAACCAGAATGCATTATAAAGAGGAATTCGAGAACCTCTACAATCGCTATGAAGTTGATATTATGGCAGTGAGTGGACCTTTTGATCATGCCTCTAATCCCAAGTATTATGAACTAGGGACCTTGGTGGACGAGTGGGGTAGTGAATGGACCAATATTCAAGCCGGTATTATTGGCGAAGTGAAAAATCCTGTTTTTGCCGATGAAGACAAAATTCCTGGCTACCAAGTACCCACAGCCAGATTCTTAAAAGAGTGGGCTGAGATGGAACCTTCCATCCAAGGGAAGATTCAAGAAGGTAGAAAGGCCGACAAGTTCATTATTGGCGGTTGGATTAGTTTCTTCGAGAGAATGCAATACTTAAGAGGCACCGAAGATCTCTACTGTGATATTGCCATGGAAGATGTGACGTTAGATCTCATCAAGCAGTATGTTATGGAGTTCTATGATGTCTATCTTGATAAGTGGCTAGAACAAGATATTGATGCTGTGTCTTTTGGGGATGATTGGGGATCACAGATCTCACTTTTGATTTCGCCAGAGGCTTGGAAGATTCATTTTAAGCCCATGTATCAGACTCTGTTTGATCGAATTAAGGCTAAAGGAAAAAAGATCTTTTTCCATAGTGACGGCTATATTATGGATCTCTACCCAGAGTTTATTGCCATGGGTGTGGACGCTATTAATTCTCAGCTCTGGTGTATGGGGGTAGAGAAAGTGGCAGCTCAATATGCTGGCAAGATTACCTTCTGGGGAGAGATCAGCAGACAGACCATTTTGCCTAATGGTACCGTAGAAGAAGTAGAGAATTGTAAGCGCACCATGGTGCAGAACTTGTTTGTTAATGGCGGTGGATTTATTGGTCAAAGTGAAGTCGGTCGAGACGTTCCTCTGGCTAATATTGAAGTAATACTGAAGGATTGGAAATAGGAGGCTAGGTATGCAGAAAGCTCATGTTATCTCTCATAGTCACTGGGATCGGGAATGGTATTTGCCTTACGAAAAGCATCACATGCTCTTTGTCGAATTTATGGATACCTTGATTGAGACTTTGGAGAAGGATGAGGCATTTCAGAGCTTTCACCTTGACGGCCAGACTATTTTGCTGGAGGACTATCTTGAAGTCAGGCCGGAAAGGGCGCCTCAATTAAAAGCCCTGATAGAAGCCAAGCGCCTTCATGTGGGGCCTTGGTATGTCCTTCAAGATGAGTTTCTGACTAGTAGTGAGGCCAATGTGAGAAATCTTCAATACGGCATGGCATTGGCGCGGGCTTTTGGTGGTGGCTGCCAGATTGGATATTTTCCTGATTCTTTTGGCAATATTGGTCAGGCTCCACAGATTCTGGCTAAGGCCGGTATCTCTGCTGCCGTATTTGGACGTGGGGTAAAGTCTACCGGTTTTAATAACCAAGTGGGCGACCTGGGTCTTTATGAGTCGCCTTATTCAGAGATGTACTGGCAGTCGGAAGATGGCTCTAGGGTCTTGGGGATACTTTTTGCCAACTGGTACAATAATGGCAATGAGATTCCTGTAGAGCCAGAAGCTGCCAAGGCATACTGGCGGCAGAAACTGGCTGCGGTGGAGAAGTACGCCAGTACTCCCCATCTGTTGTTTATGAATGGCTGTGACCATCAGCCGGTACAAAGAGATCTATCGGCAGCACTAAAGACGGCTACGGATTTATATCCAAATATGACCTTTGTTCATTCGAATTTTGAGACCTATGTTGAGCAGCTTCAAGAATCTCTGCCTAGAGACATGGTTACGGTTCGAGGGGAACTCCGTAGTCAGCAGACCAATGGCTGGTATACTCTGGCTAATACGGCTTCAGCTAGAATTCATCTCAAGCAGATGAACTGCCGTTGCCAAATGCTTTTAGAAAAAGTAGCTGAACCACTGGCTACCCTGGCCTACCGTCAAGGGAAGCCTTATCCCCATCACCTATTTACTTATGTTTGGAAGTTACTCATGGAGAACCATCCTCATGATAGCATCTGTGGTTGCAGTGTGGATTTGGTTCACCGGGAGATGGTGACTCGCTTTGAGAAAGCGGAGGCGGCTATTCAACACATCATTGAGGAGAGCTTATCTTATTTGACTGGGCAAGTGGATACATCGGATTTTACTTTGATTCACAAGGAAGCTAAGCCGTTCTTGGTGGCAAACACGACGGCCTATTCAAGAACAAGTGTGGTGGAGCTAGAAGTAGATGTGGAGCGGTGTTATTTTAGTGAAGGCAGTGTGCCAGACATTGTCGCTGCTATGCATAAGAAACGCCTGCCTGCTTATGAGGTGGTTAATCATCTGGGTGAGGTAGTGCCAGCAAGGGTTACGCCCCTGCCCAACGCCTTCGGTTATGACTTGCCTAAGGATAAGTTTCGACAGCCCTATATAGCCAAAAGAGTAAAGGTCGTTTTGGAAGCTCAGGATGTACCTTGCTTTGGCTGGAAAAGTTATGCTTTAGTGCCCGGAAAAAGGGCTTCCAAAGTCGCTGAGGGCTTGGTTCAGGAGAACTGGCAAATTGAGACGGATTATTTTAAGGCTGCTTTCCGCGAGGATGGAAGCTTAGAACTCTATGATAAAAACAGCCGGAGGCATTGGAAGAATCTCGGTATTTTTGAAGACTGTGGAGATATCGGTAATGAGTATATCTACTTTCAGCCCCTTGGAGAAAGGCCTATCACCACGAAGGGCGTTCCAGCGAAAATTAAAGTGCTGGAAAACACGCCTTATCGAGCCGTGATTCAGGTATCTCATACCATGAAAATTCCTGCAAAGGCTGATAAGCGGCTAGACCAAGAGATTCGAGACCTGGTCGAGTTTAAAGAGCGTCGGGCTCAACGGGTTAAACAGAGGATTAATCAGACCATTATAGCTAGCTATATTTTTGAAAAAAGCCAGCCGCTAGTGCAGCTGAAAGTTTCTTTCAATAATCAAGCTCTGGATCATCGGCTGCGGGTGCTGTGGGAGACGGGGCTAGAGACTGATTATCATTATGCAGATTCGGTTTTCGAGGTAGCGAAGCGCGCCAATATGCCCAGTGAAGTCTGGGAAAATCCCTGTAATGCCCAGCATCAGCAAGCTTTTGTGAATCTCCATCAAGCCGATTATGGCTTAACTATTGCTAACAAGGGGCTTGCAGAGTATGAAGTCTTGCGGGATGGTAAAAATACTTTAGCGATTACCTTGCATCGCGGGGTTAGAGAGCTGGGAGACTGGGGCGTGTTCCTAACTCAGGAAGCACAGTGCCTAGGAGAACATGAAGTAGAGTTGGCAATTATTCCTCATGGGGATGAAGCTGACCGTCTACGCTCCTATCAATTAGCTTACCAATATCAAGTGGATTGGGTGGCTTGCGGGATGAAGATTCAGACAGGTCTTCTGGAACCTAGTGCAGAGTTTTTCCCTACTAGGTGTGAAGGTATTGCCCATTCAGCTTTAAAGGTGAGTGAGAGGAGCGGCGATATTATTAGCCGCTGGTATAATTTGACCGCTGAGGAGCGTAGGCTGGTTTTGGCTGATGGTATAGAGGCCTGTGAGCTTGACCTGTTGGAGCAAGAGAAGCTTAGGGCGGTGGGGAACGTTTGCCTCTTAGGTAAGAAGGCAATTTGCACGTTAGGGCTGAAGGGGTGAATAGTTGAATAGAAATAGTTGATGATTTAGAATAGAAAATATCTATTCTAGGAGGGATACTATAATGTTAATTATCCAGTTAATTATTCGGCTGTTTTTTGTTATTGCTTCGCTGTGTATTTTCATGATAATAATTAGTCGCTACATAACGTTGACCTTATCATGGCTTGAATCAGTTTCTTTGAATAAAGCTAAAGTAATGCAAGCAAGACGCAAACGTATTTGGTTTGTAGTATCCATCACAATTTGGATTATTTTGACAATTTGGATTGCTTATATGTATACGTTGCTGATTGATAAAAAAGTTGAAAATAGTTCTATGACTCTATTTATGGTCTTATACATGATTGTAATGGCACCAGTGGCGATTGGGGGAGGGAATTTCAAACGCCCTAAAGAGGCTCAAATCTTAGCAAACCTGAAACCCCAAAAGAGTTTCGTTTCTTTTTTTCTTTACCGTTATCTTTTACTCGAAATGATTGGAAATATACTAAGTAGAGCTTTAATTTCGGTGGGGATGTTTCTAGTCGGAATCATCTTCATTATTATTATGGTGAGAAATAATATTATTTTTTTCTATCCAGCAATTGTAGTTGTCGCCTTTTTATCATTATCTACTTTGTATATTTCTCCTAGAAATATTAGTGACGTTAATAATATATATTCTATTATGTCTTCTATGATTGGACTAGGGTTATTATGGGTTCTTCTTTTACAAAATTACTCTGAGCTCGTCCTAAATCAGAAAAAAGTCGAACTAGGCCTAGTAGTGTTAATTGCCACTGTCTTTAGTTCTCTTAATTTCATCATGTATATATTTATTAAGTCGTACATGAAAGCTAAAAAAAAGTACTTCAAAGAGGTGTCTATTGACTTGATTATTTTACTATCTAAAAACTCTGATAATAAGCTGTTGGATTTTTTAAAATATGATTATATCTTTAAAAAGTGGAAGGCCATTTTCCCTAAAATTATTTTACTTGTTGATGATGATGTAAAAAAAGAAAACGCTGTTTTTTTTGAAAAGCTTCCTTTAAACTTTGAAATTATTTCTGTTCCCACAAGTCAAGTTATGATATCTACCGCCCTGAAAGAATTTAAAAAAATATATGTTGACAATATAAACTCCAATTCCTATTGCTTAGTAGCAGATTTTGCCAAGTTGATAAGATGGAGCTGCTTACGCAGAAAAAAATTTTTAAACTTTTTTCGAAATAAGAAGTTCCATAGATATAATGAATTTATGCTTTTGAGGAGAACAATTAGAGATCAAGTTTCAGAACGTTTTAATAACTTGTACCTTCCCAATAAAATTAATAAAGATTGTCAGGGAACTCAAATAAGGCAGGCCTTTCAAAATATTCTTAGAGTGCATGGTATTCAAGAAAAATTTGTAAAAAAAATTGATATTCTTCCGGAGATGTTTATTTTAAACTCTGCCTTTGTTGCCACTCTTAGCCAGTTTAACAGGGTTGCTAAGAACGGTAAAAAACGTAATATCAAAGACTTCCCTGATAGCTTAGAACAGATAACTAAAGTGGCTAACGAACATTCAGTCAAATTAGTGAATCTCAAAGCTACAGGAGTAAATTTATACCCTTTGCCTGAAGCATATACTACAAGGAAAGAAGATAATGATTTGAATGGAAAATTATGGGGAAAGATTGTTTCTATATAGGCTAATATTATCCTTGCCGACCTCCACATTGGGGCGATCGGAGAAGGCATTGAACACTTTTTACTGCCCTTGGCGGTAACTATCATCGCCCCTAACATCGTTGACAGGGCTATGAGCCGGTGCTATAATCCAGAAAAAACCAGTGATAAGGAAGTTTTACTGTCAAACGATCTCTAGCGAGTCCGGGAAGGTGGAAGCCGGATAGATACAGTAGCAGTAAGTGGGCCTTAGAGGGCAAGGTGAACGAGAAATCTAGTAGCTGAGACGCATTGCCAGCGTTAGAGGGCAAGGGTGTGATGGCACCCGGTGAGTGGGTATAGTATTATACCAAACAAGGTGGTACCGCAGGTTAACGCTTGTCCTTGAATTATTTCAGGACGGGTGTTTTTTTATGCCCAAAAGAAAGGTTGGTAATGTGATGGAAGATGGTTTTAGCTTGTATGATCTCAAAGTTGAGGTGATTGCCTCAGAACGTCCCATGGTGTGCAGCCATAAGGCAGGGGATTACTTTCTTGTAGTCGGTGAGAATATTATTTTCCCCGAAAACAATTCTTTTTCGCTCTACGCATTAGCAGCTCTACTGCCTTTGCTGCCAGCCAAACAGAGACCACTTCAGCCTAATGATTGGATGCTTTCGGACGCCATGATTGCTTGTCCCGATCCTAATTGCGGTGCTAAGTTTAAAATAAGCCGTCTTAGCCGTCGGGAATTTTCTCACAGTGCCTGTACAGTAGAAGCGATTTATAGTGAAGGAGAACAAGCATGAATGCACGAACTGAATTAGTACCTGAATATAGTATAAGTCGAGTTATTAATGGCTGCTGGCAGTTGTCGGAGGGTCACAGCCTCCACAGTCCCCTTGACTATAATGATGTTATGACAGCCTTTTATTCTTTGGTTGAGCAGGGTTTTACTACCTTTGACTGCGCGGATATTTATACCGGTGTGGAAGAGTTTTTGGGCAAATTTATCACTGCTCTCAGAACAAATAGTACCGTATCACCACAGGACATTCAGATACACACAAAATTTGTGCCGGATATTAATTTGCTGGAGAGTGTGGATTATCAGTATACCGAAAAAATTATTGACCGCAGCCTTACTCGATTGAATAAGGAGGCCTTAGATTTGGTGCAATTTCACTGGTGGGATTACGAGGCAAAGGGAATGGTAGAGGTGGCTGGTTATCTGACTCGGTTACAAGAAAAGGGCAAAATTCGCCAGTTGGGGGTGACAAATTTTGACACGGTTCATCTGGCCGAGCTGGTTGATGCCGGTATCCCCGTTGTGTCTGTCCAGACCCAGTATTCGCCTTTTGACCGGCGACCGGAAAAAGCTCTTTTGCCTTACTGTCAAAAACATAATATTGCTTTACTTTGCTATGGTACCTTGTCTGGCGGTTTCCTTTCAGACCGTTGGTTAGGTAAGGGTGTGGAGGAGCCGCAAACCCGTTCTCAGGTCAAGTATCTTCAGGTGATTGAAGATACTCTGGGTTGGGAGGGTTACCAAAAACTGCTGGAACTTCTAAATAAAATAGCGCAAAATCATCAGGCAACTATTGCTCAAGTGGCGGTACAGTACATCTTGAGTCGGCCAGGAGTGGGAGCAGCTATTGTGGGTGTCAGAAACAGTCGCCATGTGGCCTCTACCACCGGAATGTTTTCTTTTCAGTTGGCTGAGAGGGAACTGGCCGAGATTGAGGGTTTGTTAGAGAACTATCCAATCTTGGAAGGAGAACCCTTCCAGCTGGAAAGAACGGTGGGTTCAAAGTACCGAAATATCATGAAAATGAATTTGAATGAGAAGTAGAGAATAATTTTATGCGGTGGTATTCAGATGAATTTTCGACCGCCGCAGGCAGGAGGGTGTATGAAAGAAAATGAAAAATTGGTTTTTCGTGGGGGCTTAGGTGTGGCTTTTGTCCCGGTTATTGTTTTTCTCTTTTTCTGCGTGTTGTACTTTATCGTGTTTAAAGCCTTTGAGATGCACGCTTTGGCAATGGGGGCTTTTGTAGCTCTGCTTCTAGGTGCCCTTTTTGTAAAAAAAGGCCAATACGATCGCTACTGGAATTTTGTTTATAAGGGTGCTCAAGAAGCGGTGCCAGTACTGGTACTACTATTTATTATTGGGATGTTTTCTCAGATGATTAAAGCGGCGAATATTTCTTCCGGCTTTGTCTGGCTGGCTAAGACCATCGGGGTAGAGGGCGGCCTCTTTACAGCCTTTACCTTCTTGGCTGTCTGTATTATCTCCACAGCCACCGGCTCATCTATCGGAACAATGTTTACCTGTTTTCCGATTTTTTATCCGGCGGGGGTACTACTGGGAGCGAACCCTGCGGTATTGGCAGGAGCTATTCTTTCGGGCGCTATTTTTGGTGATAATGTAGCACCAATTTCTGACACAACCATTATTTCCGCAGGCACGCAAGAATATACTCATAAAGCTGGTTTTGCCGATGTGGGTGGTTGTGTTTCCTCTCGGCTCAAGTATTCCTTGGTAGCGGGAGGTGTAGCTTTTTTATTATTTTGGTTCTTGGGGGGCGGCGGAACAATCGGTCAAGGCGCTGAGGCGATTTTGGCGGAACATATGAATCCTACTTCTTTGGTAATGCTAATTCCCGTTGCCCTTATGTTATTTGTGGCGGTTAAGACGAGAAATATCTATAAGGCAATTACCGTTGGGCTGGTAGTCGGTATTGGTGTTGGACTGGGCTTTGGACTTTTGGATAAAGAGGCAATTCTTTCGGTCTCTGATGGCGTACCCAGTGGTTTTTTGACCGATGGGGTGAGTAGCATGATGGGGACGGTTACTTTAGTTTTATCCGTTTACAGCATCATGGGTGTGTTGGCCGGTGCTGGTGTGTTAGATAAAATTACCGCTCTGATTTTGGGCAGTCGGCTGGGGCGCACGGTGCGCGGCGCTGAGATCGCCATGATGTTGGGGATTTCCATTACGACTCTGGTTTTCGGTGGTGTTACCAGTGCTTCAATGACTACCTTCGGTAAGGTACAAAATGAAATTGGTAAACGGGTAGGACTACACCCTTACCGGCGGGCAAATTTACTGGATGGCTTTGCCAATGCTATTGTTTTGATGGTGCCTTTCTTGAGCGTATTTGTTTTTCTGGGGGCGCTGCTTACAGGTGGTTATGATTTTGTTGCGCCCATATCCTTGACCCAGATCGCCGGAAGTATGTATTATTCACTGCTGCTATTTGTGGTACTCTTATTCTCTGTCTTTACCGGGTGGGGCAGGCAGTATGAAGGCCCCCTGGGGCAGCCGGTGAAATTTTTGGATAAGAAATGACTTAGAAGTGGGAAGGGTTAAGGTAATGGTTCCGACTCTTTCAAAGAGCATCCATGCCCACTAAACCGGCTAAACAGGCAGCGCCAATAAGTCCGGCGTTATTGCCTAAGCTGGCACAGGTCAAAGTTGGAAGCGGTACACCTTGAGATAGATTTTGACTTATTTTATCCGTGACTTGATCTAATAAGTTTTGACCTTCTTGGCTAAGTCCTCCACCCAGAGAAATTACTTCTGGTGCATACAGATTAATCAGATTGGAAAGCCCATAGGCTAAGGCTTCGGTATAGTCTTGGATTAGTGCCTCTGCTACTGGATCTTGCTGCTTTTGGGCAAGAAAGGCCGTCTGTCCATTGACCTTGTCTAAGGAGGTGGCATAGTGCCACAATTGAGAATGGGGGTGAGCAGTCATGGCTTCGCGGGTGCTCTCAATTAGTGCGGTGGCCGAGGCATAGGCTTCTAGGCAGCCGCAGCGTCCGCAGCTACAATGCCGCCCGTTTTTGACTATACCCATGTGACCAATTTCGTTGCCCATACCATTAGCACCGGCAAAAATTTTGCCATCAAGGATAAAGCCACCGCCTACCCCTGTGCCCAAGGTGACCACGAGTAGGCTATTTGCCTTTTGACCTGCACCGAACATCGCCTCTCCGAGAGCGGCGGCATCACCATCGTTGCCGAGATAGACTTTTTTATTCAGTAGTTTTTCCAGTTCCAGATCTAAGCGAAGATTTTCTAAGGGCAGATTATTGGCAAAATGAATGTAATGGCTCTTCTGATGTACGCGACCGGGAATACCGATACCAATGCTTTCGATTTCCTGCCAGTTCAGCTCCGCTCCTAATAGGGTGTCGGTGGCAGCTTGAGCTAATCCGAAGCAGAGATCTATTCCCTGGCCTAAGAGATGAGTTGGATGGCTGGTTTGATTCAGAATTTGGCCTTGAGAATCAACTACAGCAGCGGCGGCATTTGTTCCGCCAAGGTCGATGGCGATGTAGTAGGACATGTTTGTTTCCTTTCTCATTGAATGAAAGAGGGCACCGCTTTTAGAACAGTGCCCTTTGCTTAACACGTATTACCTCTGCTTCTATTTGGCAAATTCTGCTACGTTTTCTGCATCTGCCAGTCCAAAGTCTGCATTCGTTACTTTATCAATTGGTTCACCTTTTAAAACTTTACCTAAGGCTTCGTAGGTTTTTTCTACTACCGATTGAGGGGGAACGACAATTAGAGCACGATAGTAGGGGTGGTTGCTTTTCAGTGCTGTAAAAGGCTCTTCACCGTAACCACCGCACGAAAATACCGAGCACTTTTCAGCTCCGGCTTCCTCTAAAGCTGTGACAGCACCCCAAGCGTGATTGTCTACTACACCGTAGATCAGATCAATACCTTTGGCAATGTTGTTATTGATGATATTGGCCGCTGTTTCACGACTGCCGTTAGCATCTTGGGTAGCGATGATTTTGATTTGGGGGATTTGATTTATAACGCTAAGAAAGCCTTCATCTCTTTTGACCAGATGAGGATAGCTGGGGGCATTGATAATGACCATGTTAAGATCTTGACCGGTAGGGTAATTTGCTTGAACATAGGTTTTGACATATTCTCCCAGTTTTACTCCGGTTTCGTAGTTGTCCCAAGCCACGGTGGTAGCTACTCCTTCGTGATTGATAGGGGTGTCGACGGCGATCACGGGAATGCCTGCGGCAGCAGCTTTTTCAACTGCGGGAATAATTCCTTCTGCATCGGCGGCAGAGATTACAATTACATCATAGTTTTGGGTGATGAAGTTTTCAACTTGCTGCATTTGTTTTTCATTATCAAGATTGCCGTCCTGGATGTTTACTTCATAACCTAAACTTTGTCCTTGAGTGGTGAACTCGTCCGCCATGGCAGCCAGCCATTCGTCTCCCTTGTAGAGCAAGGATACGCCAACTTTGATGGTTTGTTCACCCTTTACAGAGGGGAAAGAGTCATCTGTTTTTGCTGCCGTTTTAGAAGCCGCCGTTGTAGTTGTCTGTTCCTCGATGGTAGGACTACACCCTGCCAAAAGGGTACAAGCCAATAGAGCGGTAAGGATAAAGAGTCCAAGCTTTTTCATAGATATACCTCTTTCTTTTTATTTCTAACAGATGTCTGGTCTGTTATACACAAAGGGCCATTATTTTTTCCTGGGTTGCTTCTGCGCTGCTTAGTTCTCCGACTTTTCTGCCTTCGTGCATGACTACAATGCGGTCGCACATGCCTAAGATTTCTGGTAGTTCGGAAGAAATCATGATGATGGATTTGCCATTCTGAACTAGGTCCCCCATGAGTTTATAAATCTCCGTTTTGGCTCCTACGTCAATACCACGAGTAGGCTCATCCATAATGATAATGTTGCTGTCCTCCATGAGCCATTTGGCGATAACTACTTTTTGCTGGTTGCCACCGCTTAAATACTGCACTTGGGTATCAATGTCTGGGGTAGCAATACTTAGCTTTTTCACATAGTCATGGGCATATTTGGCCTCTAAAGAGGGGCGCAAAATAGCGCGTTTAATAATTTTCTTTAGGCTGACTAAGCAAATGTTTTCTTTTAACTTAGCAATTTGCACTAGACCTTGGACTTTTCGATCTTCAGGAATCAGTCCAAAACCATTGTTGATAGCTTGCTTAAAGTTATGATGTTGGATTTTCTTATTCCCCAGAAGGATTTCTCCACTGTCCAAAGGATCAATACCCAATAGGCTACGCATGACTTCTGTTCGTCCGGCTCCTACCAGTCCAGAGAAGCCGAGTATTTCACCTCTTTTCAAGGTAAAGTCAATCTCGGAAAAATTAGGCTTGCGGCTGAGCCTTTCGCAGCGTAAAATTACCTCGCCCAAGGGAATGATTTGCTTAGGATATTCGCTCTCTAGGGATCTGCCCACCATGAGTTGTATAAGTTTCTGACGATGGCAGTCTTTCGTGGGTATAGTGGCAATATGTTTTCCGTCCCGCAGTATGGTGATACTGTGAGAGAGGTGAAAAATTTCCTCCATGCGGTGAGAAATATAAATGATAGTTATACCGGAGCTTACGAGCTGCTGCATGATTTTGAAAAGTATAGCCAGCTCTTTGTCTGTGAGTGTAGCAGAAGGTTCGTCCATAATAAGGATTTTACAGTCCTGACGAATGGCTCGGCAGATTTCAACAATCTGCTTTTTCGCCAAGGTCAAGTTATCCACTATTTCTTTACTATCAATGTCCATACCCAGGTTGCTGAGCATTTTTTTAGCTTCGCGCTCCATTCCTTTCCAGTCAACCAGACCGTTTTTGTAGAGCATATTGCCAAGAAAAATATTTTCTGTAACCGATAAGGTTTCCGCCAGTTTAATTTCTTGATGCACTACACTGATGCCCATTTTTTGGGCTTGGCTGGGATTACTAAAATGTACCGGCTGGTTTTCCATGAGGACTTGTCCTTCGTATAGGGTGTTAATACCTGCAAGAATTTTAATCAAGGTAGATTTTCCCGCACCATTTTCTCCCATGAGGGCATGAATCTGTCCTCGTTTGATGTCAAAACTCACATTATCCAGTGCTTTTACCCCAGGAAATACTTTACTCACTTGGCGAAAGGAGAGTATATAATCTTCCACTTGTATTCACCTCCTCAGCTTAGTACTTACGCTTGTTTCGGAAGACATCCAGCATAATGGCTATGATTAGTACGCCACCCTTAATGGCATCCTGATAAAAAGGATCAATATTCATCATGGACATACCATTGAAAAAGAGCACAAGAAAGATTGTGCCAAAAAGAGCGCCAATGATTTTTCCTTTGCCACCGGTGAGGCTGATACCGCCAATAACACAAGCAATAATAGAGTCAAATTCATATTGATTTCCATTAGTCAAAGAGACGCTATCCAGACGAGACATCAGAATTATTCCCCCAAAGGCTGCTAGTAGACCGCCTAAGGTAAAGGTAATACAGTAATAAAATTTCGTGGGAATACCGGCGAAAAATGCTGCTTCTCGGCCGCCCCCTACAGCGTAGATATTGCGACCATACTTGGTGCGGCGAGAGATAAATTGGAAGAGGGCGTAGAGGGCTAACATGATTAGTACACAAATGGGTATGATTCCTAAATAACCGCGGCCCAGAAAAGCAATGTCTTTAGGTAGCTTAGAGATAGGGGTGGCATTGGTGATAATTTTAGCCAAGCTGCGAGCTACCATTTGTAAGCCCAGGGTGGCGATAAAGGCGGGTAAACCAAAGTAGGCAAAGAGAATACCATTGGTTAAACCTACTAGAGCACCTAAGCCTAGTGCGACCAGAATGGCTACCCAGGTGTTCACCCCGGCTATTTTCATTAGATAAGCGGCTACGGCACTAGTAAAGCAGACGTTTTGACCTAATGACAAATCAAATTGTCCAATAATCAAAATAAGTCCCTGACCAATGGCTACAATAGCTAGCGCTGAAGACTGTAAGAGAATATTTTTGAGATTTTGCCCCGTTAAAAAATAGGGCGACGCGAGGGCGAAGACAGCACCCATAAGAAAGATAGCTATGACTACAGCATAGTCTTTGGAAAAGGCTGAGAATCCCCGACTGACTTTTTTTAAGGATAAGGCTTTACTGGTTGCCTCCGGTTGCTTCATATCAAGACCTCCTTTGTTAACGTATAAAAGCTGGATATTTTGAGGATTTGGGCTTTAACTCTGATTCTAAGGTAATAATCTAGCAGGAATGTTTCGTAGTGCGGCTTGATAGCGAATAAAAGCTTCGGCATACTTGCTCCCACATTGAAAGCCTCGGTATTTTGCACTGGTGATAATATAGTCTTGAATATCTAATTGATCATGTTCTTTAAGCCAGCTAACCTGACTTTGGTGGCAATCCATCATAGCTATTTTGTCTTCTAACTCTTCCGTGATATCTACAAACTCTTGAGGAGAGAAGGGGAAACCCGTGTAGGGCTCCATAAAATAAATTTGGGGCACCTTGGACATGGCTTTGACGTCAGGACAGACTAAGGGTACAGTTACCAAAAAACTAGCATCAATAACCAAATGACTTACAGCTTTATGATCAATATGATAATCATCAGGGACATGAGTAATAATCATATCTGGATTGACTTTTCGAATGACCTTTATAAAAATATCCAAGTTGCTTGGCGAGTATTCTAGTTCTGCATCAGAAAAACCTAGATGTATCACTTGAGCATCAATAATTCTACCAGAAGCCTCACTCTCTTGTTCGCGAAGGGCTTTTAACTTTTCCGGTGAGGTGGAGTAACCACCCTTATCTCCCACACAGGCATGAACAATATAAACATCATCTCCTCTCTTTTTACACTTTGACAAGGTGCCGGAACAAGTCATTTCAACATCATCCGGATGTGCGGCTAAGGCTAATACAATCATATAGGCCCTTCTTTCTGTCTTTACTTACGTTAGGGTCGGTGAAGTGATTTTCGCCATGGAAAATTCTGTGCTTGTTAGATTTTGTTGCTCATATGGGAATTTTTATTTTGATGTTATGCTAATATAAAACCGCAGAGGCGTATATATAGAATAATGTCTAGTTTTTATAGTATTGTCCAAAATTGCCAATTTGGGAGGGATAATGATATGAATGACAAGGCCTATCTACAAAATCATCTGCAGCGCGTGATTTCAGTGAACAAAATTGTCAGTTTGTTTTACTGTGATTTAGAGAAGGGTTTTTCCACTCCGGGAGAAAAGCACCATTTTTGGGAATTTGTCTATGTGGATCAAGGCGAGCTGTATGTGGAGACACAGAGCGGTAGTTTTGTTCTTCGCAAAGGTGAGATTTATTTTCATATGCCCGATGAATTCCACTGCCATGCTTGCCATAGCAAGCAGGCCACGTCGATCTGCATTGGTTCTTTCATGGGCGACAACCCTTTGTATGGTTATTTACATCAGGCGAAAATTCTTCTACATAGTCAACTACAACATTTATTGGCACAACTCTTGGCCTATTGTGGCACGGTCTTTTCAAGCATTGTAGATAATAGTCAGACCCTTTATCTTGTGAAAAAAGACGGTTATCCAACTTATTATGAACATTTGCTCATCAATTACCTGGAGATTTTTCTATTAGAAATGATTCGGGAAAGTCAGCAGCAACTTTCAGAGGTAAGCAATAATGCATTAAATCAAAGCAGCTTATCTCAAAATCGTAATCGTCAATTGGTACAGTCGGCGAAAAACTACTTGCAGGAGCGAGTAGAATCAAGGATTCACTTGCCTCACCTATGTCAATATCTTAGCTGCTCTAAAAGTACTCTTTCTAAAGCCTTTAAAGAAGCTACAAACTTAACGGTGATTGAATACTTTAATCGGCTAAAAATTGAAAAAGCCAAAGACATGCTCCGTTCTACCCACTTAAATATTACTCAAATTTCTGAAGCTCTGCACTTTAGCTCGATTTATTATTTCTCTACTCTATTTAAAAAAGAAACCGGTATGTTTCCCACGGCCTATGCCAAAAGCATAAAGGTGTATCACTGCACCCATTTTTTGTCCATGGACTCCCGGGACAGGGAGAAAACTCCTTTACAGTGGGTGCTGACAGAGGGGGTAAGGAGGGAAGAGGAGCAGGAAATGACGCTTTAGTAGTTGAGGGATTTTGTTGGTTTTTGTCGAAAAATGGGTAAAGGCTTTTAGCAGCAGATTATCTTAGGTTGACCGTGTAGGTTTAGCCTCTCCTATTGGTTCTAATTTTGAGAGGACAAACTGTCCTTCGTTACATATAATGCAGGTGAAAAGAGGGTAACAATGGAATGGTTTGATAAAGTAAATGCAGCTCTTGATTATATAGAATTACATTTAACAGAGGAGATTGATAATGTGCAATTGGCCGCTATTGTTTGCTGCTCTCCCTATCACTTTACCAGAATGTTTTCCTTTATTTCCGGAATCACCTTATCAGAATATGTTCGGCGTAGGCGGATAACTCAGGCTACCTTCGAATTACAGAACAGTGAAGTGAAAATTGTTGATCTGGCGATGAAATATGGATATCATTCACCCACTGCCTTTAACAGAGCCTTTCAATCTGTCCAAGGAATGACGCCAACAGAAGCAAGATGTAAAGGGATTCCTTTACTCTCTTATCCAAAAATGTCATTGTTATTATCTATTAAGGGAGGTGAAAGTTTACGCTACAGAATAGAAGATAAATCAGAATTCACCATCCTTGGCTGTAAGGTGAAAATGAAGACAGTCAATGGAAATGAAGATTTTGAACATATTACGCGCATGTGGGCAGAGCTCTCACAAGATTATGTCGATCATATTTTGGCACATAATGACGGTATGATTGAGGGTCTAATCGGGGCTTCTACTAATAACGATGGAGAGCGATATGACTACTATATTGGTACCACAGCTAAGATTCATGATGGGAGTAGTGATATTAAAGCAGATGATATTCTAATCGTCCCAAAGGCTACCTGGGCAATTTTTCAGGTCCTTGGGCCACTACCGGAGGCAATGATTGAGGTGTGGAAGCGAATCTTTACCGAGTGGTTTCCTACTTCAAATTATGAAAGTGCAGATTTACCCTGCTTGGAAATTTATTCCGAGGGAGATACGACAGCTAAGGATTACAGCTCAGAATTATGGCTGCCAGTGATACCCAATTAGCTAAAGCATTGATACAAAAGAAAGGGGAATTATACTTGTGCTTAACAGTTTTTACCCAGTAATTATGAGTGCAGATGTTTGCAAAAGTGCAAAGTTTTTTATTGATAACTTTCATTTCCAGGAAACTTTTTCCAGTGATTGGTATGTCAGTTTAAAGAAAAATGAGTGTTTTGAATTGGCTCTGATAGATAGCCGACATGACACCATTCCAGCGTCTTTTCGGACTGTTTGCAAGGGGGCTATACTAAATTTTGAAGTGGATAATGTGGATGAAGTTTATGACCAGATGCGTTTGAACCCTCAGATCAAAGTGGTAAGGGATATGAAAAGCGAAGATTTTGGTCAGCGGCATTTCATAATTGAAAGTCCCGATCAAATACTAATTGATATTATTCAGATAATCGCACCCACAGAAGAGTTTTTGGCTCAATATGCTGAGACAAAGGAATAAAAATAGACTTGTTTGAAACTACGATAATCGATTCGAGTTTGAGGACTTATTAAGACTGTCATTAGATGCAAAGGGTATAGCTATCCTGCGCAGGAAGGCAGTCTTTTTGTCGATTTTTGTCGGAAAAATCTTTCGCATCAAAAACTTAATTCATGCTACAATCAGCGTAGTGATGATCTGATACATTGGTGGCGTACCTTAAAGTTAAAGGGTAAACTTAATGAAAAGTACCCTTCGGGTCAGAGGGAACGCCTGGAGGCTGAAGGACATCAGATTATCCAAAAAGGTAAAAGTTTTATGTGGCCGATTATGAAAGTAGATTGTTCAACTTATAAGGAGAAGGATATGAGTTTTTTTGATGTAGCCCGAGAACGTTATTCAGTGCGGAAGTACACAGAGCAGCCGGTTGAGGAGTCAATGTTAACTGCTTTACTTGAAATGGTGCAGATTGCACCTACTGCCTGCAATAACCAACCGCAGCGGATTAAGATTATTCAGACAGCTGAAGATTTAGCCAAGGTCGATCAGTGTACGCCTTGTCGGTTTAAGGCTCCTTTGGTTTTATTAATTTGTTATGATAGAAATACTTGCTGGAAGCGTTCTTTTGATCAGGCTAATAGCGGTGAGGTAGATGCTAGTATTGTTACCAGCCATATTATGCTGGCGGCTCATGAGCTAGGGTTAGGATCATGTTGGGTTATGTACTTTGACCCTGCTAAAGTCGTTCAATTATTTGATTTGCCGGTTCATCTGGTACCGGTAGCTCTCCTACCAATAGGGTATCCTGCTCCAGATGCTCTACCAGCTAAGGCTCATAGTACTACATTATCCTTAGAGGAATTGCTATTTTAGTCTTGACTCACGTAAAGAAGGAGGAGCTTTATGAATCATAAAATATATGAATACGATGCAGAGATACAAGCCTCTCAGATAGGTAAGGGCGGTGCTTTTGTGGTCTTTCCTTATGATCTAAGAGCTGAGTTTGGAAAGGGGCGAGTTAAAGTTCAGGCCTCCTTCGATGGTCACCTCTATGAGGGGAGTATTGTTAATATGGGAGTGAAAAATCCTGATGGTTCAGTTTGCTACATTATTGGACTTCTTAAAGATATTCGGAAAGCTATTGGTAAGCAAGTAGGGGATCAGGTTCATGTTACTGTTAGGGAGAGAGAGTAGGGGTGAATAGGGTTGCCTTAAAGTTAAGCCTTCCATGAACCTAATACTTTTATGTCAATGACTAAAGATGAACCATTCAAAGGAGACATTTATGGAGAGAATTATTTCTAAAGCATCATGGAAAAAGTCCCTGCTATCTATGATTTCAATACTATTAATCTATTGGGTAATAAACTATTCCGCGATAGGTGTTGCAGGGCTGCTAAAAGTTACAGGCGGTGCCAGCATCTTAGATTTTGAGTTCGGCTTTGATATAAATAAGGCCACAGAAATGTTGACAGCACTAGGAGACGATGGAAGAAATTTTTACCAATCAAAGATTTTACCTTTGGACATTCTTTTCCCGCTGACCTATATGTTTTTTTATCTGACATGGATGGCCTTCTTTCTGAAAAATTTATCCGCACCGAAAATTTTTAATTACCTTCTTTTATTACCTTTTCTAGCAATGATAGCGGATTGGCTTGAGAATGTGGGAATTTGGATTCTTCTTCAATCATACCCGGATTTACCTTCCAATGCTGTATGTTTAGCAAGTATTAGTGGCATGTTTAAGTTTGTTTTTATCATTAGCAACTGGGCTGTACTTCTTTTGCTCTTGGTTATTTTGATAATAAAGCGGATAAGAGCCATAGTTGGAGTAAGGAGCAATGGATAGACTTTAGCATTTTACTTTAGTTATATGAGAAGAAGGATAAGATAATCATGCAGGGAAAAATAATAAATCTTAGAATAGCGAAATTAGAAGAACGAGAGCTTATATATGAAATGGGACTCTCTACTGATTATATGAAACACTGCTTTGAAGAGAGTTTTGAAAATGGTTTTGAGGCTTTCAAGGAAAATTACATCGACTCATATTTTGATGATAAAGAATCTAGTGTTCGAGCAGGTATGATGATATGCCTTGATGCAACTCCTATTGGATTCATAAGTTATAGTCAAGTAAGTGATTTTTGTGACAGAGAGTGGATATACCATTTTGGAACTATGGAGCTTGATATCTGGATGAATGGGGAATTGCATTGTGGCAAGGGCTATGGACTAGACGCTATTGTCACACTGACCAATTCTCTGCATGAAAAATTTAATATTAATAAGTTTATGATGTGCCCGGAACGAAAGAATTTGCGAGCGATTCAGGCCTATAGAAAGGCAGGATTTATAGAGCTAACGCTTGTAAAAAAGCAAAAGCTTCTACTAGAAATTTTTAACCAGCAAGGGCTAAGTTCCTTAAAGGTAGATGACGAATATTTATCTGAGGAATTTTGTTTTATGGTAAAAACATATTATTAGATAGGCGATTTACTTCCCCAAAAGCGCTTGAATACATTGCCAACTAATAATCTGATATAACTAGAGCAATTATGTCATTGCTAACTCAGGGAATTTAATCTCCTTCAGAGGAGCGGGCATATTTCTAACAAACATGGGATCCTGTTGGTAGGTGATCATAGTATACTGGCAGTCCTTCCAGTAAGGCATAAAGTCAAACTCAATTGTGTCTATACCAGAAAAGGGTAAGTATTTTAATAAGTCAGCAAAAGGGATAGCTTTAAGTGAGAAAACCCCTATTAACTTTAAGATGTTTTTGTTCTTGTGGGCGATTACAATTGTTTCTAACTCAGGCAGATCATAAATACAATCTCTTAAAGCGCCTTCAAGTAGGTGAAATAAATATATTGAAGTAGCGTCTAAGCAATCGAAAACCGATGAATAGTTTACCTTTTGGTAAACATAATACCAAAGTTTACGGTTAACATTAATTTTTTGAGGCTCTATGTTGTTATTAATAAAGTAGTTAGCCACCGGAAGTTTCTGATAAATTTGCTCGAAGCCAAATCGAGGATAAAAATCTATAACACTTTCATTAGCAAACAAGTACATGGGTGTATTAGGATACTTATTGATAATGTGCTCCATAATTGTTCGGGAGTAATCTCTTTCGCGATAGCCGCTTTTGGTAGTAACAGCGCCCACTGAAAGCGCATCAAATAAGTGACCGTTATGGATAAGCCTAGTTTTGTAGAGACAGACGTTTGATACTATTTTCTGATCTTGGATAATAGAATAGCTTTCGTAATTAGCATCCCATAAATCTAAGTCATAGAAAAATTGAAAATCAAGAAAGGTTTCTTTCATTAAATCGTTTAATAATTTTTGGTAGGACTTATCGTTGCTGTTACAAAATGTGATATTCATCGTTGGCCTCCCAATAATAAGCTCAATAAAATTATGTGCTTTATCATATGACGTAGGTTTTGGAGCTTATATTATCAAAACAGAGTATCTGTAAATCTTGATTAGCTTAGCATAGATGCATCACAGGGGACAAGTAAAACCATTCTTAATCTTTTTAAATGTGACACTTAGTTGTCATCTTACTAATGGTAGCATAGTCCTGTAGCTAAAATTATTTAATAAAAGGAGACAACGAATGCACTACGAAATTATTGAACTTGAGGAAAAAAAGCTGGTAGGTCTTAAAGCCAGAACCTGTAACCAAGACAAGGATATGCCAGAGGTAATTGGCGGACTTTGGCAACGCCTTATGAATCCGGAGATTTTTATGGCTATCCCCAATCGGGTGAATGAGAAATGTATCGGCCTCTATTCTGATTATGAGAGCGATCTGAATGGTAAGTATGATATTACTGTTGGCTGTGAAGTAAGTAAGGTGGGGGATTTACCTCAAACTATGGTAAGCAAAACTATTCCTGCGGGTAAGTATGCCAAATTTGTGGTTTTGGGGCATGTTCAGCAGGCCGTGGCAGAGTTTTGGACTAAGCTATGGGCGATGGATTTGGACAGAAAGTATTCAGCCGATTTTGAAGAGTATCAAAGTGGTGATGAAATGGATCAGGCTGAAATTCATATTTATATTGCCCTAAAGTAAGGCTTTTTTCAGCTGGTGAGCTTAACGCGTAATAATCGCTTATTTCTCAGTTATAGAAAGTAACTGAGGCTACCCTTTAGCATAGCGCCGAAGGGTAGCCTCTTTAGAACTATGTTAAGAGCGAATCTAAGACTGGAATTTACTCCCTTTCGGCACAGTAAATTACCAAGGCATCACGTAGAAAGACTGTACAGCCAGGGGCAATTTTGTCATAGTAAGCGGTGAACCGTGGATCGTCTACATAGCCCTGAGCTAAAGCTTTGTGAGCCGCTTTTGAATAGGTTCCCTCTTTCCAGAAACGGCAAAGCCATTGACGGTGTAGCTTACAGGCTTCTTGAGCGGTAGCTCCGCCGGGATCTTTTTCTTCGAAAGCCTGTGCTAAGGTCTGATTGATTTTCTCACTTAGTTCTTGCGTCTCTTGCCACTGCTTCTGGCTCATAGCGGATATTTTTTGGTTGGCACCTTCCATCGCTGTGTCACCAAAGCGGTCTCGGACTTCCTGACCGTAGGTGGCCTCATTGTCAGCGATGTAATGCTGTTTAAAACCTTCAAATTTTTCTGTATCTGTCATAGTATCTTCTCCTTTTTGGGTGGCAATGGTTTTTTCCACATTGCTGATTAAGGTCTCCAATTGGAGTTTTTTGTTGCGAAGTGCGTCAAGGTGATGTAACAGTGCCAGCCCGATATCATAATCAGGTGCCGCAAGAATTTGGCTAATTTTCTCTAAAGGTATGCCTAACTCCCGATAAAAAAGTATCTGCTGCAGCCGATCTACTTCTTCTTCCCCATAGATACGATAATTATTGTCGTCTAAACGTTTGGGGATTAAAAGCCCTAGCTGGTGGTAATAGCGTAGGGTTCGGGGGCTGATATGAGCTAATTTAGCTAATTGGTTAACTGTATACTTCACTTTTTTCACCTCGCCACTTTAGAATAAACTATGACGTAAGGTTAATGTCAAGAGATAGTAAAGAGAGCCCAACTTCTACTATTTTATTTCTTCGAAAATTCGTTTGTAGTAGCTACCGGAGGCGTAGAGGGCGGCGGCGGGATTGTGTGCCAATACTCGGTCTTTAGTGATTAAGGTGGTGACCAGGGCATCAGAATATTTGATAAACAGGGAGTCATGACCAGCGCAAAGGCCGATAACCACATTAAGATCGGTTTGCTGTTGATTCAAGATTTTGGCCTGCATGACCGGATTACAGAGACTTTCGTGGCAGCCGGGGCGAATTTTAACCGATTCAGGCAGCCCTGCCACGGTCTTGTCAGTGGCGCCTACTTTGCATATGACACTATATGGAACCAAGCCATTAGCTTCTAGGGCTTTTACAAAAATCTTACACTCTTGAATAAGTCCCATACAACTGGCAATACCGATCTTCTTAGCTCCCAGTTTCTTAGCAAAAACAATAATCTCTTCCACCCGGGTAAGCCGCCCATAGTATTCGCCTTCAACTTCTGCGGAGGCTTTAGCCACCAAGCTGATTTCTGGATCATTTTTGTATAACTCTAAAGATTCTGCCAAAAGGTCATTGTAGGCTTCATCGGTGGTTAAACAGCTGCGAGGAAAGGCTTTGTCCTTGTTGACGCAATTGTATACGCCGCAGTTACTACAACTAAAGGGATTTGTACTCATAATTTACTCCTTATATAGATGTTGTTTTTTGCTGTTGGTTTGGATTTGGAGGCTCTTGGATTTTCCTAGATATAGTAATCAAAGGAGCTGCTAAAGCGGGAAAGAAATTGTTTGGTGCGTTCTTCTTTGGGGCGTAGTATCAAATCTTGTGGTGTTCCTTCTTCCAGTATCTTCCCCTCATCCATAAAGACTACTTTATCGGCTACTTCGAATGCAAATTGCACCTCATGAGTAACAACAACCATGGTGATACCGGTTTGAGCAACTTTTTTCATTACTTCCAGAACTTCACCTACCAACTGAGGGTCAAGAGCTGAGGTAGGTTCGTCAAATAGAATCACTGATGGGCTTAAGGCCAAAGCTCTTGCAATTCCTACTCTTTGCTGTTGTCCGCCGGATAGGCGGGAAGGATATTCGTTTCTTTTTTCCCACATTCCTACATTAATAAGTTGCTCCTCTGCTAAAGATAAGGCAGCAGAGGCATCCATCTTTTTAACTAAGATCAGTGCTTGGGTGACATTTTGCAAAACGGTTTTGTTTCTAAACAGATTATACTGTTGAAAGACCATAGCAGTGTTCTGCCGCAGATAGTGAATATCCTTTTTATGGGGATGGCTGAGGTCGATGGTTTTTTCACCTAAAGTAAGTTTGCCACCCTCGGCTTTTTCTAGGTGATTGATACAGCGTAACAAGGTGGTTTTTCCTGATCCACTGGGACCCATAATAACGGTTACTGTTCCAGGATCAATGGTGAAGCTTACACCCTTGAGTACGTGATTGTGATCAAAGCTCTTTTTTATGTTTTCCAATGTCAGCATAATCTACTTCCTCTTTCCGCCTTAATATGCAAGGGACATTCTTTGTTCCAACTTTTTTTGTCCCAAAGTAAGGAGCGCATTCATTATCCAGTACAAGACAATTACGGCAGTATAGGCTTCTAAATAGCGATAGTAAGCTGTGGCTTCAATCTGTGCCTGAGCCATCATTTCCACCAGACCCAGAGTAAAGGCCAGTGAGGTGCTTTTTAGAATGTCCATGACATTATTGGATAAACTAGGCAGAGCAATTCTGGCCGCTTGGGGCAAAATAACTTGACGATAGGATTGAAAGACAGTCAGTCCAGTAGAAAGACAGGCTTCCATTTGTCCTTTGTCTACCGTTTCAATGGCTGATTTGATTGTAATAGCCATATAAGCGGAAAAGTGTAGGCCTAAAGCGATGGCAGCGGCCCAGAAGGGGGAGATAACTTTCAGGGCTGGAATTAATTGCACTAATCCGAAGTACAGAAAGAATAGCTGGGCGATAAGGGGTGTACCCCGGAAAAAAGAGATCCATACAACAATAAATTTGCTGAGGAAAGGGATTTTGCGGTGCAAAAGTAATGCTAGGGCTACTCCTAATATAAAGGCAAAGACGAAGGACACAACGGTTAAAAGTAGTGTTACTCCGATATACTGCACCATACCGGGAAAGAGCTTGATAAAGAAACTGAAATCAAACATTTCATTTACCCCTTAGCTGTAGGATCTACAGTTACATCAATGGAAAACCATTTTTGGGAGAGCTTTTCTAGGGTTCCATCTTTTTTCATAGCGTCTAAGGCCTCGTTTACCGCTTTGATTTTGGCAGCACTGGCTTTAGTTCTGGCAAAGGGATATTGATTGATTTCTACTACATAACCGGGATCAAAAATTTTCAGTGGAAGATTACCGTCCTTGATGGTAGATAGAGAGGCTGTGGTGCCAACGAACTGAGCATCAATTCGACCGTTAACTACTTCGCTGGCAACATTTACAGCCGAATCATAGGTGATAATGTTTAGACCTAAATTGTACTCTTCATTCATTCGACGGATGGATTTTTCGCTATTTCCGCCTAAACCAACGCCGATGGTTTTCCCTTTCATATCTTCAATAGATGTAGGATTCTGATCTTCAGGAATAGTAAAACTGAGGCTACTATAGGCATAGGTATCGGAGAAATCGTATTTCTCTTTTCGTTCAGGGGTGGTGGATATTTGGTGAGCAATGGTATCGATTTGCCCTGCGTCCAGCATACCAAACAATCCAGCAAACTTAGCCAAAACAAACTCTATCTCATAACCGGATCTTTTGCCGATCTCGTTCCAAACATCAATTTCATAGCCCTGCAATACCTCATCCTTTTTAAAGGCCCAAGGTACGTAGGACGCAGAAGTTCCAACAATGATTTTGGCTTTGGCTTCTTTATCATCTTTGGGGGCGCAACCCGTGCTGATTCCTAAGAGAAGAGTTAGAGCTAAAACAAGACTGATGATTGACTTTTTCATACTATTCCTCCATTTGGTTAACTTAATGATTTTTTATTGCTTTTTCTATTTGAGAGATTGCTTGGGTTAAGGTTTGGCGTCGACAAGCAATATTCATTCGCATGAATCCAGGTTGGCCAAAGGTGGTTCCGCAATTCATGTGAATACCAGCCTCCTCTCTAAAAAATTTATCTGTCTGCTCTGGGGCTATTCCCAGACCTCTACAGTCAAGCCATAAAAAGTAAGTTCCCTGAGGTTTATAGGTGGCAATCACCGGTGAGGCTTCTTTAAGAGCAGTAAGGGCGTAATCACAGTTGCCCTCCAGATAGCTCAACACGGCTTCCAGCCAGGGTTCGCCCTGGGTATAGGCTGCTTGACAGGCGACTTTTCCCAGGACATTTATATGTTTTAATCCATTTTTAAGCTTTTGGGACTGAAATAATTCACGGGTTTTCGGGTGAGGAATAATGCAATTTGAAGTAGAAAGTCCGGCTAGATTGAAGGTTTTGCTGGGTGCGGTGGTAACAATAAGCTTTTCTTCCGGTTCAGTTTGCAGATTCAGGTAAGGGGTATGAGTCTGCCCCCGGTAAACTAGATCCTGATGAATTTCATCAGCAATGATAAAAACTCCATAGCGACGGCTTAAGGCAGCTATTTTCGCTAGCTCATCTCTAGTAAAAACCTTGCCGGTAGGATTATGAGGATTACATAAGATAAACAGTTTAGCTTTCTGAAAAAGCTGTTCCAAATGATCGAAATCAATTTCATAATGATCTTCGACAAAGGTCAGAGGATTCTCCAGTACTTGCCGACCGGTAGAATTGATTGCATGGGCAAAGGGCGGATAAGAAGGGGTTTGAATAACAATATGATCTTGAGGTTTAGTAAAGACCTGCAGGGCTAAATGAATAGCTGTTACCACTCCAGGGGTGGTGCTTATCCACTCTGGCTCTATAAGGCTTTGATGGCGTCTGGCCATCCAATCACAGATTGCTTGGTAATAACTTTTACTTTCCAGTCCATAACCGAATAGGCCTGAAGATACCCGCTGATCTAAGGCTTGACGGATAGCAGGCGCGGTGGGGAAGTCCATGTCGGCAACCCAAAGGGGCAATAAAGATTTTCCCTGACCGGTAGGGTAGAAGCTACTCCATTTGGCAGAGTTTTCATCCTGGGTAATAACTTGGTTAAAATCAAAATCCATGTCACTTTCTCCAATTCCTACTAAACCTATGATTTTGGTATGATATATCGGAATTGAATTAATGTCAACTAAAATAGTAGGAAAACTATGAATTAGATAAAATTTTTCTATTTTTTTGAAAAAAGTCTAATAAATCTATAGGAAACCCCTAAAATAAGACAGGCTCTTTTCACCTTAATCGTGATACCATAAGAACATGGATTCTATAACAGAACTGTAAGGAGACAGAGTATGGAAATTATACGTTGCCCCTGGGCAAAGAGTGATCTTGATATAGCCTATCATGATCAGGAATGGGGTAAACCCCTCCATGACGACAGTAAACTTTTTGAGCTATTGATTTTGGAAGGCATGCAGGCAGGATTAAGTTGGTCAACAATTTTGGCCAAACGCGAAAACATGCGCTTGGCCTTTGACGGATTTAACCCCGAAATTATAGCGGTTTATGATGATGAAAAAAGAGCCGCATTACTCCAGAACCCCGGAATTATTCGCAACCGTCTGAAAGTCAAAGCCCTTACGACCAATGCCAAAGCCTTTTTAATTGTACAAAAGGAATATGGCAGTTTTGATAAATATATTTGGAACTTTGTGAATCATAAACCTATACAGAATGCCTGGTCAGATATTTCTCAAGTTCCGGCCAAAACAGCTGTGTCGGACGAAATGAGCAAGGCTCTTTTAAAAAGAGGATTTACTTTTGTAGGCTCAACGATTTGCTATGCTTATATGCAGGCAACCGGTATGGTTAACGACCATTTGATATCCTGTGAACAGCGTCAGAACTGTTCTACTTTATCTTAGTTCCGGCCACGCAGCCACCGTCACAGAGAATATCGGTACCTGTTAAGTAACTGGGTTTATCGCTGGAACAAAAGGCTAAAAGACTAGCAATCTCCTCCACCTTTCCCAAGCGTTTGAGGGCGCTTTTTTCGATATAACCGGTGACACCTTCTTTTTCTAATTCTCCCATAGGTGTTTCAAAAGAGCCGGGAGAGACGGATAAGATACGAATGCCTTTGCTACCGAACTGCTCGGCCTGCGCTTTAACAAGCCAAAGGATAAAGTTTTTTGAGATTCCATAGGCCAGGCTGGAACGAAGCTTAGACGGAAAAAGATTTATCCGACGGAGCATTTTTCTCTGAAAGGCAGCTGTATCTGTAAGGCTTAGCCGGTAGTGACGCTGGGGAAGAATTAGACTTGGTATAAAGTAGCCGGACATGGAAGAAACATCGATCAAGCAAGAACCCTCCTCCATAACCTTGAAGAAGGCATCATTTATATAGATGGTGCCGAGAGCATTTACGGCCAATATTTTTTGGGCATCTCCCATGTGGGGTGATAATCCGGCAGCATGAATGACAACTCTCACTCTGCCGATACTCTGGGCATAGGCGGCCAGTTCGGAAACCGAAGCTTCATCAGCGGCGTCACAGCTATAAGAGAGGGCTGTAATACCATCCTCTTCTAAGATTTTTAGAGCAGCAGCCAACTTGGCTTCGTTACGCCCAACAATGATGACTTGATAATCCTTGCCCATGGCATGAGCTGTGGCCAGGCCAATACCACTACTACCACCGGTAATAACACAAATCGGCTGAAGGGGGAATTCTTTTTTGTTTTCCATATTCTCATCCTCTATTCTTATTTTACGCAGTTGGTACAAGGGATTTTTGACCTCGGCTCTCTGAGATAGAGGTTTCTAACCATTTCACTTCATCACGTATTGTTTCTGTATATGGACGGGGCTGATAGCCTAGTTCTTTTTGCGCTTTGCTGTAGTCAAAGGCATTGTTTCTGGCTAAGTTATAGACGGAAAATGTTGTGATTAGTGGCTTTTTTCCACTGCGTTTACTTTGCTTTTCAACTATTTTAGCAATAGCGTTAGCCAGAGAAAGTGGCAGATAAAAACGGATGGGCTTGCAGCCGCTTTCAACACAAAGGAGTTCACAGAGCTGTTTAAGGGTGACTTCTTCATTTCCTAAGATATAACATTCACCCTGACGTCCTTTGTCGGCTGCGGCAATACAACCAGCTGCCAGATCGCGCACGTCGCAAAGATTAAAAGATCCCTGAATGCCCACAGGCATTTCACCCTTAAGAATTTGTAAGATACTACCGGTGGTTTCACTAATAGCGTAGTCTCCTGGGCCCAAGATACCGCTGGGGTGGACGATACAGGCCTTGAGATTTCTATCTTTCACTGCATCAAGTACGAGTTGGCTCGCTAAAGCCTTTGATTGACTATAACAACCAACTACTTTTGTACTATCAAATTGCTGGACTTCTGTGATTACCTGACCATGTGGTTTCTCGGGAATGGCTCCTGTGCTACTAACATAGACTAGTTTCTGGCAGGAAGGATTTGCTAATATACTATCAATCAATTTTTGGGTGCCGCCCACGTTTACTTCTAATAGTTTGGCATTATAGTCAGGATTGACGGTGACCATACTGGCACAGTGGATAAGAATAGTCTCTGTATCTTCGGGAACGGCTAAAAAGGCGTCTAGTGAGGCTGAATCACATAAATTACCTAAAGAAATTTCGGCTCTGTCAGGAATGTATTTGATGGCGGGGTCTTGAGGCAGTACGAGAACACGTACTTTTTCACCACGATCAAGGAGTTGCTCTGTGACATGGCTTCCCAAGAAACCAGCAGCACCTGTTACTAAGTAAATTGTCTTTTTCATATCAGTACCTCCAAAGTGTATAGTTTGTAAATTTTATATAAGGTTAAAGATCCATAAAAGAAGAGGATATTTTCAACCAATTTGGGTTAGGCTTTAAGCCTACGGTTAGCATAGCGCTAGTTTATTGGTATTTTGTATGACAATTGTTTGGATATTGTTAATAACTAAAGAATGGTGGAGACTAACAAGTAATTCCAATCCCCATATTAGGATTAGCCAAGGAAAAGACTGTATCCGCGAGAAATAGGATTACTAAACCAGCGGCTAGATAATATCTCCCCCTTCTGGGTATCTTTTCCAAGAATCTGTTCAAGCGCGGTGCCAGAAAATAAAGAATCAGGCAACCTGCGGCAGCAAAAAAGACTAGCCCCTCCAGCGAGACTCTCCCGTGTAGATTGATTTTAGATTGACTATAGTCCCACCAAGAGGCGTGAAAGAATGTTTCTAAACACCAAGAAGTGCTATACTCAATGACTCCGGAGGTTACTATCCCTAAAATAAAGACTAGCAGGGGTCTTTGGCGAAATCGGTTTAATAATACGAGAAAAAGCAAACCACCAAAGCCATATATAGGTAGCCAAAAACCATGTAGTACACCGCGGTTTACTAGTGAGCCAGAGAGGAAGAACATGAGCACGGTCTCCCAAAGCCAACCAATTATAGAAAAACTAAAGAACATGAAGAGTAAGGCTAACGGTTTATAGGTAGGAACACATAGCTTAGTTTTCTTTTTTTTAATAATTAGAGGCTTTATTCTAGGTAAAAGAGTTAAATTGCCTTGCATAATTTTCTCCCTCATCATCTGTCTATTTTGGCCTGTGGTTTAGGTTATTTGTTGGAACTTCCTTATCAACTGGAGAAGAGTTTATAAATATTTTGTTTCGGGACTTTTTAGTAATTGTTTTTCTTTTGTTAATAGCCGTAATTTACAAAAACTTTTGCAGCATCGGCTCAAAATTAACAATTCTTAAACACTTAAACCTTGAGCAGAATATAAAATAAAACTAAAAGACTCTTGGGCAGGAAAGTTTCGCAGGGTAGCAGGAGGAGATAGGATGATTCAGATTTTAGTGGTGGAGGATGATCTTCACTTAAATCAGGTTGTGTGTACACATTTAAATAATAACGGCTTTGCTGCCAAGAGTTGTCGAAGCGCACAGGAAGCCTACGATGCCATGTATGGTAGCCTATATGATTTGATTATTTCGGATGTAATGATGCCGGAAATTGATGGCTTTGCTTTTGCTAAAACTGTACGTGAAATTAATAAAACAATCCCTATTCTTTTTATGACTGCCAGAGATGATATGTATGCCAAGGAAAGAGGCTTTGCCCTGGGAATTGATGACTATATGGTAAAACCCATTGCGCTTGAGGAACTCGTGTTTCGAGTTCGGGCGCTGCTGCGTAGAGCCGGCATTGAGAATGAGAAAAAGCTCATAGCCGGAAATTTAGAGATGGATGCAGATGCTGTTTCTGTTATGGTTGAAGGGGAGGAAGTGGCTGTCACCACCCGGGAATTTAATATTTTGTACAAGCTACTTTCTTACCCAAAGAAAACCTTTACCCGAGCGCAATTAATGGATGAGTTTTGGGGTGTAGATAGCGAGACCAGCTTGCGGGCTGTAGATGTGTATGTGACGAAGCTAAGGGATAAGCTTTCCAAGTGCAATGGTTTTGAAATTGTGACGGTTCGCGGACTAGGCTATAAGGCGGTACTAAAATGACAAAATCCTTTAAGGCATCCTCAGCTAAGATCAGTGACTGGAAGTTTAACGTATTTGTTTTTGTGGTGGCTTTTGTTGTGTTAGGGTTATTGTTCACGCTGCAAATGTTTATACTCGGTAACTACATCCAGTATATGGACATACCTGTTAGCAAAGGGATAGCTGTAATCATTTGCTGGATTGCTGCCGCTACGGTAGTTACCATTGCAATTATTCATCAAATCGGTGAACGTTATCGAAAACCGGTACAAAGATTTGCCGAAGCTGCAGATAAAGTTGCTGCTGGTGACTTTTCGGTTTATGTTCCTCCCCGTCACCGGGGAGATAAATTCGACCATTTAGATAAAATTTTTACGGATTTCAATAAAATGGTGGAAGAGCTGGGCAGTATCGAAACGCTAAAAACCGACTTTTTTTCTAATGTCTCTCACGAAATTAAAACACCGCTGGCTGTAATTCAAAATTACGGAGAATTGTTGAGACAGGAAAAAATTGATTATGAGACTCGGGTCGAATACGCTGATGTGATTGTCTCTGCAGCCGGACGTCTGGCGGATCTGATTAGCAACATTCTTAAACTGAATAAACTGGAAAAACAAAATATTTTACCGGAAACCGCATCCTACGATTTGTGTAGGCAGTTATGCGAATGTGCTGTACTTTTTGAAGACCAATGGGAGCAAAAAAATATTAATTTTGTTATACAAATAGAAGATCAGGCTTTTATCGAAGCTGATGCCAGCCTTTTAGAAATGGTTTGGAATAATCTGCTTTCCAATGCTATAAAGTTTACCCCTCCGGGTGGAACAGTTACCTTGAGTCAAATCTCTGACGAGAATGGGGTTATAGTAACGGTTTCGGATACCGGCTCTGGCATGGATGAAAATACACAGAAGAAGATTTTCGAAAAATTTTATCAGGGCGATACTTCTCATGCTACAGAAGGCAATGGACTAGGGTTAGCCTTAGTTTGGCGCATTGTGACACTTTTGGAGGGAGAAATCACAGTTAAAAGCCAGTTGGGAGAGGGTAGCCTTTTTGCAGTTCGGCTTCCAGAGTGCAGGATGTAGGCTGTGGACAATTAATCTGTTTCGTAATCTTTTTTAATCATTTAAAAACAAATTTCCTCTATCATCCCTGTAAACAAACGGCTTTAACAGCAGTTTGGCCAATACGTATAGAAAAAACTTGAACTACAGAGAGGGAGGTCTCCTATGGAAAAGACTGGCTCAAATCATGATTTTATCGGCTACGACTATCTGGAATGTAGAACCAATACCGTTTACCGTTCCTTATATTTGGATGGATACAAGAATCTAGGTTGGATAACCGATGAGAATTATAACCAGAGTAAAGCTGTAATGCGGCTTAAACGTGATCGAAAAATTGCTAACAAACCGGAGCTTATCCGCTTGCAGAGCCATTTTGAAGCCTGTATGAAAGATTTGGCGGCCTTAGAAAAAGTTAAATCCTCCTCGGCAACAATGGTAGCCATTATTGGAGGAGCAGTAGGTACAGTATTTTTAGCTGGAGCTGTTTTTGCGGTAACAGCCGAGCCGCCCATTATCTGGCTGACCATGCTTTTAGGTATTCCGGGCTTAGCCGGTTGGATTCTACCCGCTCCAATATACCGGCTGCTAGTAAAACGGGATGCCAAAAAGGTTGCCCCTCTGATAGATGCTAAATATGACGAAGTTTATGAGATTTGTAAAAAGGCTAATAACCTTTTATAAATAAGACAAGACTCTAGGTTTGCCACTAGAATCAGGTTAAATATTTGCCTTGTTAGCATAGGATTAACAATTTATAAATCATTTTCAAGCGTAAGATAAACATCACTCCTATAAACTTGATCCATAACAAAAAACACCATATGTGGTATAAAAAAGGAGAAGATAATATGAATCAATATCAAGAAGATCAAGTCTATGCAAGAAAAATATATCAGCAGTATCAGGGTAAGGATGAAAGCAAACGGGAAAAGTTGAAGCGGCTAGATAAGAAAGTGAAGACACCGGGCCGATTCTGGGCAATTCTGTTAGGTGTGATAGGCTCTTTGGTGATGGGTGGCGGAATGTCCCTTCTAATGGTGTGGGAAAACGTAACCTTAGGAATGGCTCTGGGGCTTTTGGGTATCGCTTTGATTGTCTTGGCTTATCCCCTGAACCGGCTAATTACGAGCCGACGTAAAAAGCAGTATGCTCCGGATATCTATAAATTATCAGAGGAAATGCTGGGGGTGCAAGGCTGATAGATGCGACAAGGTGAACGGATTTTATTCATTTTCTTTAGCTGAAAATAAAAAAACCTGTAGATTTCTTACCGGAGAATATCTATAGGTTTTTTCATGCTAAAGTATTCTATATGGGCGCGACAAGAGAAAAAAAACGGTTGACCTTTGTCGATAAATGACCTTTTTTAGTGTTTAAGCTTAAATTTTCTTAAGAGATCTTTTGTTATAATGAGCGGGATAGGTTCGAGCTCATCTATAGAAAGTTTGAATGAATTTGGACGGCATTATCCACTAAGGAGCAGGCGATGAGAATTTTTCACTTAGCTGATTTACATATAGGCAAGAGCGTAAACGGATTTTCTTTGCTCTCAGACCAGAGCTATATTTTGCGTCAGATTTTAGATCTGGTTGAGGCGTATCAGCCGGAGGTAGTAATTTTGGCCGGTGACATTTACGACAAGGCTGTTCCCAGTGGTATGGCCGTGACGGTGTTTGATAATTTTTTGACCGAGCTTGCCCTTCTGGAAACTACAGTTTTAGCTATTAGCGGCAATCATGATTCACCGGAGCGTCTGGAATTTGGAAGCCGTATTATGGAGAGCAAGAAGATTCACTTAGCGGGCAGCTTTTCGGGTGAAATTAAGCAAGTGCGATTAGAAGACTCTTATGGAACAGTGGTTTTTCACCTGCTTCCCTTTTTACGGCCTGCTCAGGTACGAGCAGCTTTTCCTGAAGAATCAGTTGAGAGCTATGAAGAGGCTGTAAGGATACTCTTGGAACATAATCCGGTGGACGTAGATCTACGTAATGTACTTATCGCTCACCAATTTGTACTGCCCTTGGAGGGTGAGATTCTGCGGAGTGATTCCGAGACCGAGGCTGTGGGCAGCCTCAGTAGTATACCTTCCACGCTCTTTTCCTCTTATGACTATGTTGCGTTGGGGCATTTACACCGCCCACAAAGGGTGGGACGAGAGACGGTACGATATGCTGGATCGCCCCTGAAATATTCTTTTTCTGAGACTCATCATAGGAAGTCTGTTACTATGTTAGAGCTAGGTTCTAAGGGAGAATATCATATTGAAGACTTAATACTTAATCCACTCAGAGATATGCGGAAAATTTCTGGACCTTTTGAAGCACTTACTTCTAAAACTGTTCTAGAGGCGGGCAATACTGAGGATTATCTTCACATTACTTTAACTGATGAGGATGAGATTATTGATGCCATTGGCAAGTTAAGACGGGTGTATCCACAGGTTATGGAGCTGGCTTTTGATAATAGCCGTACTCGGAGTCAGAAGGAATCGCTTTCAATAGACACAAGCGTACTCAGATCACCTGAAGAATTATTTCAGGACTTTTTTCAGCAGCAAAATGGCGTGACACTTACCCAGGAGCAGCTTAGCTTAGTGCGAGATTTTTTGAAAAGGGAGGATACTAGCTCATGAGACCATTATATTTGGAAATGTGGGCTTTTGGGCCTTATGCCCAGCAGGCTGTGGTAGATTTTCGTCTGCTTGGTAAGGAGGGGCTATATCTTATTACCGGTGACACTGGTGCAGGTAAGACGACTATTTTTGATGCAATCACTTTTGCACTTTACAATATAACGAGTGGCGGGAAGCGATCAGGGGCAATGATGCGGAGTGATTTTGCCGCAGCAGATATGAAAACTCAGGTGGTATTTACCTTTTCCTATCAAGATAATATCTACCAGGTTAGCCGTAGCCCAGAATACTTGCGCCCCAAGAAAAGGGGTGAGGGATTTTTGAAGGAAGCTGCCGAGGCCACACTGATTCTTCCAGAGGGACAGGTCATTTCCAATGTGCGTGAGGTAGATAAAGCGCTTGTAGAACTTATGGGTATTGATAAAGACCAATTTGTTCAGACAATGATGATTGCCCAAGGCGAGTTTTTGCGTTTGATTTTGAGTGGGACGAAAGAAAGAGGCGAGATTCTTCGGAAGATATTTGCTACGGCACCATACTTAACTTTTCAGGAAGAAACGAAAGCTCAGATGCTAAATGCCAGACGTCAACTGGACACTGAGAATCAAAAAGTTTTAGAATTGGCCAGTGAATTTGAATGGGACAGACCTCTTGGCAAGCCCGGTGAAGCTTCTTTTACAGATCACAGTCCTAAAGACGTAAACAATTTAGCGGAAGTTAGCTGTGATGATGGTACTTCGGTGACCTTATCTATAGAAGAAAAGCTTGTTCAGTGGATTGAAAAACAAGATCCTTACGATAGCGGAACTCTTCTTCTCTTAGGACAAGAACTTTGTGACAAGCAGAGAGCGTTGTTTGAAGAAAGTCGGCTGAAGGCTGAACAATTAGCAGCGCAAGTTTCCGATCTAACAGTAAAACTTGCAGTAGTGGAGAAAAATAATGCCACCTTAAAACAATTAGAAGAGGTAGAGTTAGCCTGGGAGACTTGCCAAGAACAAAAGGCCAAACAGGAGTTACAGGAACAAGTTTTAACGTCGGCTAAGTTGGCACTCTACACGATTGCTCCTATTGAGAAAGACTATAAAAGAGTTGCAGCGGAAGCGGCGGTTTTAGCCACAGATATCAAGCTGGATTTGGCGCAGTTAGAAGAGCAACAGTCTGCATTTTCAGCCTTAGAGCAAGCATATGAAGAAAAGAAAAATTTGACAGATCAGCGTGAGCGGCTTGCTTTGGAGGTTAGACGTCTTGAGGAAGACATTCTGTTATATCAACAGATGGAAGAGAAAGCGCAAAAGATTGCAACCATTCAGGATGAAAAACAGCAGATTGAAGCCGAAATCATGAACTTTCAAGGGTTGTTAGACGAAAAAAAATCAATGTTACAATCGCTAAACTTGGATTTGGCGGGAAAGCGAGACCTTCCACTGATTCTTGAGCGTCTGCAGCAGCGTTTTAGAGAACAGACGTTAATGCTGAATCAGCTGCAGGAAGCGCAAAGGCTTTATGAGACTTGGCTGCACAGTCAATGGCTGTATGAGGAGAAACAGCAGATTTTTATCGCGCAGCAAAATAAATGGCAGGAAGTCAATCAGAGAGCTCAAGAAGTGGAAAGCTCCTTCTTAAAAGAACAAGCAGGCGTTTTGGCCTCAGCATTAGAGATAGGGCAGCCTTGTCCGGTATGTGGCTCTTTAGAGCATCCTCGCCTGGCCAGTCTTACCCATCGAGGACTGACAGAAGCTACGGTTAAGGCAGTACAAAAGGAAAGAAATTCAAGTTACCAGTTACTGGAGCAACTTTCTGGAGAAGCTAAAGCAGCGGGGGAAGTTTCAACACTACATGGAGAGGCTTGGACGCAGGCTGTCGAGAAGCTGGGCGTTATTCTCTCAGAACAAGATGGGGGTATAAGAATTTTAGCAAAGCTCGTAGCTGACAAGAGAAAAGAACTTATATTGCAGGAGCAACATATCCAAGATCATAGGGATCAATTGGAGCAGCTAGATTCCTTGGAGCAGCAAATCCGTCAACTAGAGAAAAATTTAGAAGCAGAGACGCTAATCTTAGTGAAGAGCCAAGACAGGCTGTCTCATATAACTATACTTTTAATCCAACAACAAAGCGAATGGCAGTCCCTAAGGGAGAGGCTCAAATATGTCGATGTAGCATCAGCAAAGAAAAATTACGAAGAAATGAAAACGCAGCTGTTTTTACTACAGAGAGATTATGAGGCTGCAAGAGCCCTTTGTGAGGAAAAATCAAAAGAAATCAATCAAATAACCGCTGTATTAGAGGAGAAACAAAAGCAGCTACCTAAACTGTTAGATTTGGCAGAACAAGCCAAGTCTATTTTTGATCAGGCTTTGGTTCAAAATAACTTTGTGAATTATGAGGCATACCAAGACGCGCTGCTAAATCAAGAAGAGATTCAGCATTTGCAGGAAGAGTGCGATCATTATCAACAGCAAAGACTTCTTCTTTTTAGGGAGAAAGAGAGACTAACACTTGAGACGGTAGGAAAAGAGTGGGTAGATATAAAAGAATTACTAGACCTAAAGGCCGTTTGCCTAGAGGAGCAGAAGATTTATAATCAAAGCTATGGGATGTGGCAAAGTGTTTTTGATCATAATGTCCGTTGCCTTCAGCGAGTGAAGAATATTGTAGTCGGTCGTGAAGAAAAGGAAAGACGCTATTTAGATTATCGCCTTATTGCCAACACTGCCAATGGCGAACTTCCCGGAAAAACAAAAATCTCTTTCGAGACCTATTTGCAACAGGCCTATTTTAAAAGAATATTGTGGGCGGCTAATCAAAGGCTATCTGCTATGACAAATGAACGTTACCAACTGCTAACACGCGAGGTGGTCAAAGATTTAAGAAGTCAAAGTGGTCTAGAATTAGATGTGTTAGATAATTACACTGGCAAGGTGCGGGATATTCGTTCATTGTCTGGTGGGGAGGCCTTTAAATCTTCTTTATCTTTGGCGTTAGGATTGGCAGATGTGGTGCAGCAATACTCCGGTGGTATTCAGTTGGAGGCTATGTTTATCGATGAAGGATTTGGTTCTCTAGATGCTGAGTCTTTGGAGATGGCTATTACCACCTTGCAAAATCTGGCAGGAAAAAATAAACTGATTGGTATTATTTCTCACGTAGAGACCCTGAAGGAGCGCATTGATAAGCAAATTATTGTTAAGCAGGGGAAGAATGGTAGCAAAATCGAGATGAGTTGGTGATATGCAGAGGAGTATTTATTGTGGACGTTGATGTAGTTAAGAGTTATATATTTCTCGCTATTGGAATCATTTGTGGTGTTTGTGTTCCTTTTTTCATTAAAAAGGAGTCTCGGCGAATTTCAAACGGTTTACTGATTGTTGCCTTTATCTACTTTACAATCGTTGGTGGTCTTGAGCTTTATGATCCTAATCAGGAGCTACCCAGTGGAGAGCTGATATTGGGCAGAGGGTCAGAAATTCTTTTCTTACTCTTTGTGCTGTTAGTATTAGCAATTTTTATTAGTGGAATTTTTTTATGTCTAAATGGTGTTAAGGTTGTAAGAAAAGAAGGGTGGTCATTGGCCCACGGGCTGCCGCTTTTTTTCGGTATGGCTGCAGTGCTCTGGCCGGTATTACTATTTTTTTTCGTCAGAGGGTCTTTAAGTCATCCGATTTGGCAGGTGGTTAATCGAATTATTTTTATCCTTAGTCTTTATGTTCCTATCATGCTGGCCGCCTTTGGGATTTATTCTGTAGTTTATTCCTTGCTACCGAAGCCTAAGCACTTTGATTTTATTATTGTCTTAGGCGCAGGTCTAAGTGGCGGTGTTAGGGTTACCCCACTTTTGAAAAGTCGGTTAAATAAGGCTTTAAAGGTATTCGATAGTCACCTCTTTGTGCCGGATATAATTGTATCCGGGGGGCAGGGAGAAGATGAAAAAATTTCCGAAGCGCAGGCGATGAAAATTTATTTGCTGGAGCAAGGTGTGCCGGAAGAGAAAATTATTTTAGAAGACCAGTCAAGAAATACCCGAGAAAATTTACTTTTTTCAGAGCAGATTATGTCGACCCTTAAACCAGAGCACCAATCAGTTTTGGTTACGAGTAATTATCATGTTCTGCGTGCCGTCATTCTGGCAAAAAGCCTCAACTTAAATACTCAAGGTTTTGGAAGTAAGACCGCTCGATATTATTTGCCAGCTGCCTTTATCCGTGAATATGTGGCTGTGGTTTTACGCTATCGGAATGTTGCATTACTATATGTGGTGATTGCGGCTGTTTTAGGTCTTTGGTAGAGCTTTGATGTTAAGGCTGAGTTACGTTCTTTTAAATCTCCAGTCTTATGGTTTCTACCTTATTTGAAATCCTCAAATTGAAAAGCTTGGTTAATTAACTTTACTCCTTATGGTATAAATATAAGTGTAAATAATAAACTAGGAAGTTTTTTGATCTATTATTATCGTTATGATACTAATGCTATTTATAAGGCTTTTTTCCTGTTTGGTAATCTTTATAAATAAATTAAAAACAAAAAATTATGAGATTGTTAACAATATTGTCGATTCTGTAAAGCTCATTCTCTTTGGCTTGTCTATCTTCTGAACTGTATGCTATCATTTATTTAATAGTAAACTTGTTCGGTATTATTTGATTGGAGGCACCTTTCCCATATGAAAAAAACAAAAAAAATTATTTCAGTCTGCCTGGCTGCAAGTGTAATTTCAGCTGGCAGTACGGCCTTGGCACCGATGGTAAGTGCCACAGAAATTTCGCCCACAGAAATAAGTGAAACTCTTCCTAGTGAAGGTGAATCAGTATCTGAAGCTACCGATCCTATATCAGTAGCCACAGAAGAGAGTTCTACTGAGGAGAGTTCGGTGGCAGAAGAATCTTCAATAGAAACTTCTACTGCGACCGAAGAGAGCGTCTCAGCAACTGTTCCAATGAATTCAGCGGCTACAACAGCAGGTACAGAAGCCGTGGGAAATATGGCAATTGCTCCTGCTGCTGCAACAACTCTTGACCAATGGATGCCTGATCCGGCATTACAGGAAGAGGTAGCTAGACATTTGAATGTTACAACTGCTGAAATAACCCCAGAGTTAATGGCTACGTTAACAGATTTTAACGTTTATAATCCGGGCATTACGAACCTTACCGGACTTGAGCAAGCTGTAAATTTACAGTCAATTGCGCTCTATGGCTTGGGGATTGATTTAACTAACTTTAATTTAGGGGTATTTAGTCAGCTAAAATCTCTCAATCTGGATTCTTTCTCTGCTACGACTTTTGACTTAACCGGACTACAATCCCTAGAACATCTTTGGCTTCAAAGAGGTAATGTGAGTGAGCTAAAGGTTACCGGATTAAGCCAACTAAAAGATATGAGCCTGGGTGTGATGTCTTTGCCAAGTCTTTCTCTGGATGGCATGACCTCACTGGAGTACTTTAATCTTTCTCAGGTAAAGATTCCCATTCTTTCTTTGTCAGGAGCTACTAATCTTAGTAGCTTAAGCTTTAATCAGACGAAGCTGGGGGATTTAGTTTTCTCGAACATGGCTCGGTTAGGTGGCATTAACCTTTATGGTGACTCCACAATCAAAAACATCACCATTAAAGATATGCCGGAACTTTATAATGTGAGTTTCTCTAGCTTGACCGCTTTACAATCTTTGGTAGTGGAAAATTCCCCTAATTTATCCTACGTTAGTGCAACTAATAACACGATGACTAAGGCTACTTTTAAGAATTTACCGCTTTTAAACGGTATATACCTAGATTCAAATAAGCTTACGCAGATGCAGCTAGTAGATTTACCTCAATTGCAGTCGGTAAATCTGAGTAATAACTGCTTTACAGACTTACGAAATTTGACTCGAACTAATGTAAACCCAGCGGCAATCTACTATCTTCAGAATCAGTCCCTGGTAAGTCCGGATAGAAGTACAATTAATACCCCAGTTAGCTTGCCAGCCTTATTTGCAGAAGATGGAACGCCTATATCCTGGACTTTATCCGGAACGGCAGAAGTGGATTATCATATGGACAGCCCTACAAGTGTTGTCTGGTTGACCGCCGGTTATAAGCAAGCAAATGCCACCTATAGTAGTAATAATTTTGAATACAGTGCTTCTTATAATAGCACCATTTTAGGTGCAGTGGATGAATGGGTGCTGCTAGAGCTTGATCCTTACTCATCAAATTTATCATCTATTATCAGCAACACTTTTGTTCGCAATGGTATGAATTTTAGCGTTGATTCTGGTGTAACCAACTATTCCGCCGGTGCCGGATCAACCATTAACCTTAACGAAAATCACCGTATTACTAATTTGAACACTGAAGACAAATACACATATACCTATCATGATGGGAACGGTTATTATTCGAACCTTTGGTATAATTTGGATGGTTCGTACTACCAGAATTTTAGTTACTCAGCAATGGAATTGTATATGAAGGTTGATGGAAGTGGCCGAGAGTCTCTTAAGAAGGTCTATCACACCACCTTAGGCTTAGATATTACTATCGTTACTTGGGTAACAGCCGAGGGAGAAATTCGTCACAGCATTGAAGTTGACAATGTGTCTGGTGCTGATATCAGCAACTTGTCACTTTTGACCCGGATTGATACAGAGCTCAATCTGAATGACGCCATTAACATTTATGCCACCGGCAGTGGCGGAGTTTATATGAAGGGCGATGACATTGTTCTTTATGGAGAACCCTTAGAAGGTACCAGTCGGGTTTATGCAGGGCACTATAATGTTATGAGCCAAACAGTTATGGATTCTGGAACGGGGAATGCTACTACGGCTTTTGGCAAAGCACCTGATCAGATTATGGCAGAAAACGTTGACAGCGGTATGTACTTTGGTCCAGCAGTGCAAAATTTGACAGCAGGAACAAGTCTTACTTTCTCTTATCAAGAACGAGTCTTTAGCACCGCAGAACCACCGCCGAAGCCAAATAACAGTGTTACTGTAAGCTATGTGACTGAGGATGGTACAGCCTTAGATGAAGTTATTTTAGTGGGGAATCCCAATGACCCTTATGCTACGGAAGAAAAGTCCTTTTCTGATTATGAATTGGTTAAGGTAGATGGTTCCACCACAGGAAGTTTCACTTATGATCCCCAAAGTATCGTATACACCTACCGTCTTAAGGATGGTGCTGACATTACCGTTAAATTCTTGAATGAACAAGGGCAGGAACTTGCTCCAGCTGAGATATTGAAAGGCCAGGTTACAACAGGTTACCTTTCCAGCGCTAAAACTCTTGAAGGTTTTGAGTTGATCAGGGTTGAAGGAAATCCTCAGGGCACCTTCACTTATGACCCTCAGCAGATTAGTTATATTTATCGCCCTAAGGCTACTATATTGGGTCAAGTTTTCGTTCACTATGTAGATGAGAATGGCGCAGCTCTTGCCGAGAGTCAGCTGTTAACTGGTGATGTTGGAGAAACGTATCAGACCTTAGCACAGGCAATAACGGGCTACAGCCTCCAAAGGGTTGAAGGAAATCAAAGTGGTAGTTTCACAGCCGCAGCGCAGACGGTAATTTATCACTATCATAAGAGTGAGGTTAGTCCGGACAGTCTTGGCGGAGATGTAACCGTTAACTATGTAGATCAGGATGGAAAGGCTCTAAGTGAGTCGGTTGTGTTAAAGGGTCTGGAAGTAGGCAAAACCTACCAGACGGAGAAGAAAGCTTTCGATGGTTATACTTTCGTTAAAGTAGATGGACAAGAAAATGGTAGCTTTAGTTCTGAGGCTCAGTCCGTTACCTATCACTATCAAAAGACCGAGGGAGCTTTGACTAAGACTGGAGAAAAAGCTGTAGAACATGCTTTGGCTGGTGCTGTTGGTGCAGGTGCACTTCTGGCTATTGCGACGTTCATCTTCCGTCGGAGAAAACAGCGGGATAACTAAACTGCAAGTGTTTTCCGAGAAACCTTATAGCGTGACTCGTAAATAAAACAAAAGCTCTCTATCTTATTGCTTGTAACAGACAAAAGATAGAGAGCTTTTTACTATGAATTAGAATGAAAAAGATAATTTTATTCTATATGGATAGCTAGTTCATCGTTTTCTACATCGACCAGCAGGCGGTTGCCGGGAAGGATATCACCTTTAATAATCATCCGGCCAATAAGGGTCTCTAAGCGGCTTTGCATATAGCGCTTTAGTGGGCGAGCTCCATAGAGTGGGTCATAGGCTCTCTCCAGAATAAGCTCTTTGGCTTTATCGGAAAGTACTAGGGTAAGCTGCTTATCATCCAGACGCTTTTGAAGATTTTGGGCTAACAAATCAATAATCTGAAAGATCTCCTTCTTGTCGAGTGGCTTATAGAAAACAATTTCATCCAGGCGGTTTAAAAATTCTGGACGGAAGTGAGCTTTGAGTAGGTTATCGACTTCGATACGGGCTTCTTCACGGATATTGCCTTTACTATCAATACCTGAGAGCAGATACTCTGAACCAATATTAGACGTCAGGATAATGATGGTATTTTTGAAGTCGACGGTTTTTCCCTGGGAATCAGTAATTCGGCCATCATCCAGAACTTGGAGTAAGATGTTAAAAACATCGCCGTGGGCTTTTTCGACTTCATCGAATAGAACTACAGAGTAAGGACGCCGCCGCACTGCTTCGGTAAGCTGACCGCCCTCCTCATAACCAACATATCCAGGAGGCGCTCCGACTAAACGGGAAACGCTGTGCTTCTCCATGTATTCGCTCATATCAATTCGAATCAAATTATGCTCGTCATCGAAAAGATATTCGGCCAAAGCTTTGGCTAATTCGGTTTTGCCTACCCCGGTAGGGCCAAGAAACATAAAGGAACCGATAGGCCGGTTAGGATCGGCAATGCCAGCACGAGAACGAATGATAGCTTCACAAACCTTATCGACGGCTTCATCTTGGCCGATGACGCGCTGATGTAGCTCTTGGTCAAGATTCAGAATTTTTTCCCGCTCCCCTTCCAATAATTTGGTGAGAGGGATACCTGTCCAACGGGAAATTATTTTGGCAATTTCTTCGTCGGTAACCCGATCCCGGAGCAGAGTATTATCATTTTTGGCAGCAAGGCTCTCTTGCTCTTGGAGCTTGGCTTCCAGCTCTGGAAGCTTACCATACCGTAGCTCTGCAATTTTGTTTAAGTCAACATATTCTCGTTCGGCGCGTTCAATTTCGCCATTAACCTTTTCAATTTCTTCTCTAATTTTTTGAACAGCATCAATAGCACTCTTTTCATTTTCCCAGCGGGCTTTCATAGTATTGAAATGCTCTCGTTCATCTGCCAATTCTTTCTTAATTTTAGTAAGGCGATCTTTGGATAAGGCATCGGTCTCTTTGTTAAGCGCGGCTTCCTCGATTTCCAGCTGCATGATCCGTCGTTTTTTCTCGTCTAATTCTGCTGGCATGGAGTCGATTTCTGTCCTGACCATAGCACAGGCTTCGTCCACTAAATCAATTGCTTTATCTGGTAAAAAGCGATCGGTAATATAGCGGTTGGACAGAAGGGCGGCAGCAATTAGGGCACCGTCAGTGATCTGTACTCCGTGAAAAATTTCGTACCGCTCTTTTAGGCCTCTCAGGATGGAGATGCTGTCTTCAACTGTGGGTTCAAGAGCCATTACCGGCTGAAAGCGTCTCTCTAAGGCCGCATCCTTTTCAATGTACTGACGGTACTCATCTAACGTGGTAGCACCAATACAGTGGAGCTCGCCTCTAGCTAATAAGGGTTTTAAAAGGTTTCCAGCATCCATCGCTCCCTCGGTCTTGCCTGCACCCACAATGGTATGCAGCTCGTCAATAAAGAGAATGATCCGTCCTTCGCTCTCTTTGACTTCGTTTAAGACGGCCTTCAGGCGCTCTTCAAATTCACCGCGAAACTTGGCGCCAGCTACCAAGGAACCCATATCAAGAGCAAAAATAGTCTTGTCCTTGAGCCCTTCGGGTACATCACCTTTGACAATTCTGATGGCCAAACCTTCAACGATAGCGGTCTTACCTACGCCGGGCTCACCAATCAGAACCGGATTGTTTTTGGTTTTGCGGGACAGAATGCGAATGACATGGCGGATTTCACTGTCTCGCCCAATAACCGGGTCAAGCTTTTGCTGGCGGGCTCTTTCTACCAGATCGTAACCGTATTTCTCTAAGGCTTCGTAGGTTGCTTCCGGATTATCGCTGACGACTTTATTTCGACTACGAACAGAATCTAAGGCAGAGGTGAAGCGACTTTTATCTAGGCCGAGCTTTTGAAAAATTTCTTTGATCGCGGCAGAGGGCTTTTCAAAGAAGGCCAGAAACAGATGCTCCACGGAAACATACTCGTCCTTCATGGATTTGGCCAGCTTTTCAGCCTGATTTAGCAGATTATCCATGGCAGTAGAGACATAGACTTTGTCCGGTTCTCTACCGGGACCGGACACACCGGGTATTTTGGCAATGGCGGCATCTGTAAGGGACAGGGCCAGATCTACATTTAGATTCATTTTTTCGAAGAGTCTGGGAATCAGACCATCTTCTTGATCTAAAAGAGCATAGAGAAGATGTTCCGGTTCAATTTGTATATTGTTATTCTCTAAAGCAATTTGCTGTGCCAGCATGATTGCCTCTTGAGATTTTTGGGTTAGCTTTTGGCTATTCATGGGTAGTTTCCTCCTTCATTATATGACTAGAGTACTTTGGTTTAGGTACTCAATGTAGCGTTGTTCAATATGTCGATCTCCTACCTTAGGGTCATAGAGATAAAATTTAAGGCTGTCATCAAAGAGCTTGATGTAATCTGCTAGGGCAAAGCTGAGACTTTTACTATCCAACTGGTCAGCTTCCGGGGGAAGTAAAAAGCGACGGCTAAAATAGCCCTCTTCCATTTGATAAATCACATGAGTATCGTAACCGATTTTGGGTAGATAGTGGGCTTCAATCTTCATCCACAAAGATAAAAATGACGAAATTCGACTTAATAAATCTACGTGTTGGGTGCGGAAGACCACTTGCATCTCGCCCAAATAATTATCGTTGTTACGAAACAGCTTAAGAGAGTAACGGATTGTGGGGCGGTACTGATACTGGAGAGGACTCTTTAGCTGCACCAAAAACCGTGAAGGTAATGTGGTGACACGAAAACTACCAAAGGCTTGAAACCGTCCAGTTAACTGGTTGTAGATTTCTTGTAACTGTTGTCCAGAGCTGTGGGTGGACAGATAATCTGCCAAAATTTGGTTCACAAGTTCTGAAGCGTCCTGCTGTTGATTCAGTGCAATGAGGCTAACAGCCGCCATAACGTCATCATCAAGAAGTAGTCTGTAGGATTCTTTATTCATTGGTGAGGCGCTCCTTTCTTTTTTCTAATACTACAGTATACCTTCATGAAGGAAAAAGAAGTAGGACAAAATAAGACTTTATCTAGGCAAATTTGTGGTATATAATAAGGGTTTAATATTTTTCTGTAACTGTTTCTGATTAGAAGATAGCGGATTTATTTTAGTGTGTATTTTCTTATTGAGATAAGAAGTAAAAATCTATCCGGTTTTGCAAATCTTCGTGCAAAGGAGCATTTTATAGATTCGACTTTTGTTATATAATAGTTTTATTTTGGACTGGGAGGATTTGATGTGGCTATGAAATACATATTTGTAACCGGTGGTGTTGTGTCCGGATTGGGAAAAGGAATTACGGCTGCGTCTTTGGGTCGTCTTCTCAAATGTCGTGGCATTCGGGTAACTATGCAAAAGTTTGACCCTTATCTTAATATTGATCCGGGTACAATGAATCCCTTTCAGCATGGGGAAGTTTTTGTAACGGATGATGGTGCCGAAACCGATTTGGATTTGGGGCACTACGAGCGTTTTATTGATGAAAGTCTGTCCCAGAACTCTAATGTGACTGCCGGAAGAATTTATTATTCGGTGCTTACTAAGGAGCGTCAGGGTGATTACCAGGGCGGAACCGTGCAGGTTATCCCCCATGTTACCAATGAAATTAAGGAAAGAATGAAAGCCGGCAAGGCTGGATATGATGTGGCCTTAATCGAAATTGGCGGAACTATTGGAGATATCGAGTCTTTGCCCTTTATTGAAGCAGCTCGACAGTTTTCTACCAATGTTGGCCGGGAGAATTGTCTGTTTGTCCATGTTACTTTGATGCCTTATTTGGCGGCTTCTCAAGAACAGAAGACCAAACCTACCCAGCATTCGGTTAAAGAAGTGCTATCTCACGGTATTCAGCCGGATATTTTGGTTTGTCGTACAGAAGTGGGCCTAACAGAAGAATTAAAGAGCAAAATTGCGCTGTTTTGTAATGTGCCTGAGAACTGCGTCATTGAAAATAAAGACATGTCTTTGCTTTATGAGGTGCCATTGGCCTTAGAAGAACAGCATATGGCGGATATTGTATGCGAGCGGTTTGGTTTTGGCAGAATAGAGCCTGATTTAAGCGAGTGGCGGGAACTGGTTCATAACCTTTCTTGCCCCGAAAGTACCACTACGATTGCTTTGGTAGGTAAGTATGTTGGTTTACACGATGCTTACTTATCTATTGCTGAGTCTTTGACTCATGCCGGTGCCGGTAATCATACTAAGGTCAAGATTAAATGGGTTGAAGCCACGGATGTTACAGAAGAGAATGCCGCAGAGATTTTTTCTGATGTTCAGGGTATTTTGGTACCGGGTGGTTTTGGGAATCGGGGAACCGAAGGTAAAATTGCCGCTACCCGTTATGCCCGTGAGCATAAGATGCCGTTCTTAGGTATTTGTCTGGGGATGCAAATTGCGATGATTGAGTATGCCCGCAATGTTTTGGGGCTAGAGAATGCCAATAGTGCAGAGCTTGATCCCGAAACACCTTATCCGGTAATTGATTTGATGCCGGAACAGACTAATGTTACTCAGCTGGGAGGAACCATGCGTTTGGGTCAATACCCCTGCCGGTTGGATGAGTCTTCTAAGTCCTTTTCTCTCTATAAGGAGAATTTAATTCACGAGCGTCATCGTCATAGATATGAGGTGAATAATGATTTCCGTGAGCAGTTCCAGAGTAATGGAGTGCTGCTGGCAGGTACTTCCCCCGACAACCGGATTGTAGAGATGATTGAGATTCCGGCTCATCCTTGGTTTGTGGCTTGCCAATTCCATCCGGAGTTTAAATCTAGGCCGAATCGCCCTCATCCTTTATTCTTTGGATTGATTGAAGCCGCAAAGGCCTATTCCCTAAAGGATCAGTTTGAAGGCTAAGCTAACGTTATAGATTCTTATGACCCTGTTTGCCTTTCTTTTTGGGCAGACAGGGTTTTTTCAGAGAGTAAACCTAAATTTGGTTTTTAGATGGAGGATGGTATATGCAGTTCACCTATTTTATGCCTACAAAAGTCATTATGGGAGCAGGTTGTTTTCAGAAGAATAAAGAGCTTTTGTTGTCTCTGGGTCGGAAAGCATTGATTGTCACTGGGCATTCCTCGGCCAAAGTTAGTGGTGCTTTAGGGGACATAACAGGGGCTTTAAGTGAGCTTAACATTGACTACATGGTTTTTGATCGCGTTATGAATAACCCTACTATTGCTTGTGTATATGAGGGGGCTGCTCTGGCTAAGGATTTTGCGGCTGAAATGATTATTTCTGCCGGTGGTGGCTCCCCAATGGATGCGGCCAAAGTTATTGCTCTTTTAGCTTGTGAAAAAATTGCCCCGGAAAATCTTTTTTCAGGCAAATATGGCAAAAAAGCTCTGCCTCTGGTGCTGCTGCCTACCACGGCAGGGACGGGATCGGAAGTGACGCCTTACGCTGTGCTGACCCATGACAAGATTTCTTCTAAGGCTAGTGTGTCCTCTCCGCTACTTTTCCCCCGCTACGCTTTTCTTGACCCTAACTACACAGCTAGTCTTTCAGAGGAAGTTACTATTAATACGGCTATTGATGCCCTGTCTCATGCTGTAGAAGGCTTTCTCTGTCAACGTGCCACCCATATGTCGGATCAGCTGGCACTTATGAGTATGGCAGAAATTGCAGGTTGTTTTGCGGCCTTGGAAAGGCACAAAATCGGTCTTGATGAGCGAGCTCATTTGCTTTATGGCTCGATGCTGGCAGGTATGGTCATTGCACAGACTGGGACTACGGCGGTACATTCTCTGGGCTATTCTCTGACATACTTTAAGCAGGTTGATCATGGACGCGCTAACGGGCTCCTGTTAGGTGCTTATTTACGCTTTGTGGAGAAGGCTTTTCCAGAGCGAATTGCGTTGATGCTTAAATCCATGGGGTATGAGAGGCTTTCGGAACTTTGTTCGCTTTTCGACTCTCTCCTGGGAGAAAAAGAATTTATTACGGAAGCAGAAGTGGTGCGCTATGCAGAGATCGCTGCAAAGGCGAAAAACTTGACCAATTCTCTGACCGTGCCGACTATGGCTGACTTACAAACATTTTTGCGAGAGTCACTAGTGATTAAAGATTAGGCGAGGCTGCCTGTGTTGAACCAGAAAAGATAAGAGGGACTTTCTACTATCTGTCCGTACAGATTTTGTGGATAGTCCCTCTTATGTATCAAATATTATCCTTTGGGGGGAAAGACCACTGTCAGGAGCATTTTAAAATCTTCTTCGGCAAAAACACTGTGGGGCAGCTTGGCTGGCATAACTAATACTTGCCCCGGCAGGAGGCGATATTCTTTTCCATCCACAGTAAAGCGACCGATGCCCTCTAAAACTTGCACCATGGCATCGCCCTCAGAATCATGAGTGCCAATTTCTTCGTTTTTGGAAAAGGCAAATAGGGTTAAGCTGAGAGCATCGTTTTGCGCCAGCGTCTTACTGACGATTTGCCCTGGTAGTAAGCTAATCTCTTCTGCCATGGTTAGAACTTGACTATGGGGAAGATTTTTAATGTATGTTGCCATGAGAGTACCTCCAAATATAATCTGTACAGGGTTGATTGGGTTCTTTTTCTTTAGAGTATAAAAGTTATAGTAATTTGAGTATAGCAAATATTTTCGAAATTGAAGTTGCAAATGCAACGGATTTTGCGTGGATGAGCTTAGTTTTTTGGGGGAGATTTAAATGGTTTTAATACGTAAATATTACAGCGGAGGGTGCTTTTGATAATTGTTCGTAAACTTTACTTAATAGTAGTAGTATATTTTTTTATGCTATAATGCAAAAAGGTTTTTCTGTTATTGATTAATAGGGAAACTTAAAATTTACCACCATATATTTTTTATATGATCTTCTGGCAAGAGCCGAGGATTGAAAGGATGGAAAACATGAAGAGAAAGGGAAACTTCTATTGGTTGGCAGCTCTTTGTTGTGTTGCTATTTTAACTCTGGGGATGGGGGGGGTAAAGGCAGCTATTACCACTGCTGATATCACTGACCCTACCAATCAGTGGACGCTACGTTATAGTGATGGCGATGGCTTCTATGAAGGAACAACTCCGGGAGAATTTAAAATTGATCTAGGTAGTCAGTTAGGGATGAAATATGCTGGTTCTAAGACTGGGGACTTTTTTTTAGATGTTTTTCTAGCTGATTATTCGGACTATGCCAAGGACAGTAACGGCAGTATAATTGCTCAAAGTCGTCCCTATACAGACTTTGAAATGATAGACTACTCTAAATTGCCAGAAGGTGAATATCGATTTGTTTTTAGTAAACATGTAGATGGCCATCATAATTTGCCCGATACCTGGTCGGTTTTAGTTAATATTGAGCGTGTAGATGTAAGCCTTAGTTTAGGAGCGACAATTAATCCTGAAAGTCTTAGTTTTACCCCTGCTCCTCTGGATGCTACCCTTACCTGGACAATCAAAAATAGTGCTGGTGAAGTAGTTTTGCAGGGCAGTGATTTAGCGGCAGTTAAAAATGACCTGTTAAACTTGCCCAATGGCGATTACTCGGTAGAGGCACAGGCTCAGAAAGTAACCAGCTATGGGCATACTATAACTGATACTACGACGACTACTTTCCAAATACGTCGTCCCTTAGCCGCTTTAGTTATTGATGCCAAAACCAACCCTACCAGCTTAACTGCTAGTCAGACTTTGCCTGATTCTACTCTATCTTGGGTAATAAAAGATCAGTCTGGACAAGTAGTGAAGACAGGTACAGGTAGTAGCATTGATATTCCTACCTTGCCGGGAACCTATTCTGTTTTTGTTACAGAAGAATCTACCCAAGGTCTGACTTCTGAAGTCAGTGGCAGTTTTACTATTTTGGCTGACAATCCTACCCCTACCACAACCCCCACCACTAATCCTACCCAAGCACCCACGGAACCAACAACTTCTGGTAGTTCTGGGGTTCTGGAGGCGACTGTTACCCCTACACCAACCACCACCGTCGCACCGAAACCGATTACCAAAACCGGTGAAGAGAGTGCGGTCACAGGAGTTTTGGCTCTGGTGCTTTTAGGGGCGGCAGGTAGCTGCTACCTGGTCTATAGAAAAATCCGGGTTAATTGATCGTTCTAAAATAATGCAAGTAAACAGTCGCCCTGAAAACTACCAAAGTTTCGGGGCGATTGTTTTGTTATGCCCGAGACTATGGGTTTCTTTTTACGGGATTGTATTTTATGGTAGCAACAGCCCGTAGCTCTAAAGTTAGCGATTTGGAATCTTTTTGGCTTCTTTCTTGGTTTTATGGATGTTATAATACTCCCCAAGAAGCAAAACAAAATTTAGTGAATGCGAGAGAAGGATTTGTCGAAGGAACAAAAAATCACTGAGGCCGTTTACCGGCAAATAGCCATAGATATTGCTACTCATATCGTGGCAGGCAAGTATGTGGAGGGGCAGAAGCTTTTTGGTCGCTCTGTTCTGGCGTCCCAATATCAAGTATCTCCGGAGACCATCCGCAAAGCCGTGTTTCTGCTAAAAGATGTGGGAATTTTGGCTACGGAGAAGGGTAGTGGTATTGAGGTACTTTCTCTGGCTAAGGCGAAAGATTTTGTGGCGCAATATAATCAGACGCAAAAGATGGTTAAAGCGCGGCAAGATGTTGCCGATTGGGGAAAGCGTCAGATTAAGGAAACGGCTGAAATGGTTGAAAAATTGCAGTTTATTATTGAAAGTGCCAGTCAGATTCGGGGTAAAAGTATTTTTGAACCCTTTGAAATAGAGGTGCCGGCAGATTCGCCGGTAATTGGTAAAACCGTTACAGATACGCACTTTTGGCATAATACCGGTGGGACGATTATTGCTATCCGTCGGGGAGATGAACTTATTCTTTCCCCTGGTCCCTATGCTGGTTTTTTGGCCGGGGATATCTTTTATGTCATTGGCAGCGAGGAAGCTTTTGCAGCGGCAACAGCTCTTATTACTGCTTTAGCAAGTTGAGCACTGAAGAGTGCGAAACAAAAAACCACCCG
>CAZFHA010000003.1:0-173970 GCA_964518595.1 uncultured Oscillospiraceae bacterium | reverse complement strand
TATGGACGAAGGTCCAGCCGGTAATGGCCCCTTATAGGGGCGGGACAAACTGCCGACTGAGCCGGCAGTTATGATTAGTGCTGGGCTAGCTCCAAATCAGTTGCCAAGTAATGCCATAGGGGTCGGTGACCCAGGCAACCTTTTTCATTTCTAAAATAGCTTCAGGCCCCATGAGTACGGTGCCGCCTTCTTTCAGTCCGGCAAAGCAATGGTCAAATTCTGTTTCTGAGTCACAGTGGTAGAGAAAAGAAATGCCCCAAGTTGCGGCCGGAACAGCTTCCTTGCTCATATCCATTAGCATAAATTGCATACCCTTAAGCTCACACAGACCGCTTAGAACCTTTCCCGGCTCTCCCATTTGACCTTCTTGAAAATAGTCTAGGGAGAGAATCTTGCTTTGAGGAAAGATATCTACGTAATAGTGTAGGGCTTTCTCGGCAGTACCCGGTAAAGTGAAAAAGGGAATAATTGGTTGCTTGTTTTCCATGACAGAACCTCCATTCAAATAGTCTATTATTATGATTATATCACTTAATGATATTGACTATGAGGTTGACCACATAAATCTTTATTTTGGGTATAGGATTTTGTGGTTGTGAGCCGTTTGGCATAAATTGATTTGGCGGTCTGTTTACTTCCAAAAACTCTAAAAATGGCCATTTCTCCGGCTTTTCCAGATCAGCTTATTTAACGGATAAAAATTTCTATGGTATGATTATAGTAGTATTTAGTAGTGGGGTATGATATGGGATATTTTATGGTTCACGTGAAAGTGGCAGAGAATATTATAAAACAGTCTAATACAGCTCTGGATCAAGAGTTGTTCTATAAAGGTTCTTTAGCTCCTGATGGTATTATGTTTCGGCCGGGACGCTGCCGTCAGGATAAATCCTTATCTCACTTTTGTGTAGGAGATCAAGGCTGGGGGCGCTATACCAATTATCAGCCTTGGCGACAGCAAGCCTTAGAAGAAGTTGCCGCTCTTAAAGGAATGGTGCCAGAGGATTTTCTCTATGGCTATCTGTGTCATGTTTTGACGGATATAGAGTTCTGCCGTCAGTTTTGGAATCCAGTCAGGCTAACTGGAGATGATAAGGCCAAAGACCTTATGGAGGCAGATAATATAGAAGTGGATTCCCATTTACTAGCTTCTTTGGAAGACAGAGAACTTTTGTGGGAACTGCTCCAACGTCCAGACCAGATAAGCTTGCCGGAGATATTAGAACCTGGGGACATGGAAATTCTCATTGATCGACTGATTCACCAGATGTATGCTGATCGAAGTCCTAAAGAGAACCATCAGTTTTGTTATCTTTTTCCTGACAAAATTCAAGTCTTCTGTCAGGAAATGGCAGAGGAGTTAGTAAAGCTTCAGAGTTAAAGATATTCGAATGACTACTAAAGTGTCAGAACAAGGCTTTGTAATTGCAAATCTCGAAAATAATTCGGAGATTACCATCTACTACAAGGACATAAGAAAATTTGCCGAAACAAAAAATTATTATCTTTTTATTACTAAAGCAAACTTCCATGTAAATGAAGGAAAAAGAGATGCTTTTTTCAGTTTTTTGAGAAGCCGGCAGTTAAAATAAAATTTCTAACTCGTAAAAAACGTCCACGGATACTTAAGCGGACTTTTTGTCTATTCGAACAGTAAAGTATTGAAACAGATTGAAAGATAACATAAAATATTTAATAATTTCTAGCAAGAGAATCAAAGACTGTATTAGATTGTAGGGGTAAATAATCTTGTATAGCTGGCTGGTTGCCTAGAAAACCTGTAACAGGGATAAATCACCAGTGATGAGATAGACTCATGTTTATCGCTATTGATTCTAGCTGAGAAGGAAAGGAGGCATAGACACAGAATCGCAGAAAACAAATAATTTAAAGAATTCATGGGGTGAATAATATGATTCGAAATAGAATTTTAAGTATGTTAGTAATCTCGGCAATGCTTGCTGCCGCTGGTAGCCAAGTGACGCCTGAACCAGAACAGTCCAAGGCTGCTTCAAATGAACAAGCCTACCTATATACGCCTGAAGACAAAGTTCAGTTACCTATTAACCAACCTAATTTTCCTGAGAATTTCAAGTTAGAATTGGAACTAGATGCTGTCAGTGTTTACATAAATTCTGATGTGATTGTTCCCTCATCAGATACCTTTCCCATTTTTCAAACTTCAATTGGCGAGTTTTCTCCTGAGGCAGTTAAATTACTAACTGATGCACTTTTCCCTGGGACAAAGCTCTCAGCTATAGATCCTGATGCGCCTAAGATAAAAAAAGAGATTGAGGCTGAGATTTTACGAAATAAAAAATATTTAAGTGATCCTGAGTCAAATTTATATACAGTCGGGCATTCTCCTGAAGAAATTGCATGGCTTTCCCGTGAAGTGGAAAGCGCTATTGCAAAGCTTGAAAAGGAGTATCCGAATGCGCCTAACAGTTATATTGTAAAGGAGCTAGAATTAACTCAGGATAGCATGAAAAATGTACTCCTTGGAAATGTGATAGATAAAGACAGCCAGATGCTCATGGCTGGTATTCTATTGAGAGGAAAGGAGGCACTCCCGAAAGCTCCGCCACTGCTTCAGGTAACTTGGACGGCGGCTTACTTTGAGGCCAACTCAAAGAATGCGGCTGATTCCTATGCACTTTGTATGACCCAAGAAGAGGCTGAAGCGATAGCGGAAACGGAAAAGGCGAAAATTCCTTTAGCTGAGAATATGGAAATAAATCAGATCTACCGTTACGGATCGTCTTGGGAGGTAGTATATACCTCTGTCTATAATAGTATTCCAGTGAGTTATGCTCGGGCGGAGTATTCTTCGGCGGCTTCAAAGTCAGAGTCTGATGTTTTAGCGGGACAGGAGTGTTTGGTCTTTTCCATTGATGACAGAGGAATTCGTGAAATCAATTGGACTGCGCCAGCCAAAATTGAAACGACCCTAAAGCATGATGTTCAGTTAATGGATTTTTCGGCGGTAACAAAGCTGGCGGAAGAGCATTTCAAGCAAAAATCTGATTGGATAGACCCGATTTTTGGTATTGTAAGTCGGGAAATTTATATCACAGAAATCAGGTTAGGTTATTTGAATATAGTGCAGAAAGGTACCGAGAATCAGGTATTGGTTCCCGTTTGGGATTTTTATGGTTATAGTGTTGATACCTACAGCGAACAGCAGCCCGGTGGCTACCCCTTAGACGAAAATAATCAACATGTTAATCAGGAACTGGGGGCAAATAGCTTTTTAACTTTAAATGCAATTGATGGTTCAGTTATCAATCGAAATAGCAGTTACTAATTTAAATTACGTTGAATATAATATTTCGAAATTAACAAGTCATGCTCTTAACTTTAGGGTATGACTTGTTGGGTATCACTGGATTGTCAAAAGAAAAGGCGATGAAAATTTCTATCATGTACATAGATTATTAAAGATTTTAACACCTTGTTTATTTGAATGAGTTAAGCGAAACTGCTACAATTATAGAAGAATGATTTGATAGAAATGTATCTTGAGTTTGACTAGAATCTATTTTGTCTTGCCATAAGATAGCATTATCATTAAGCATATTATGGGAGCTGAAGATATGATTGTAAAAAGATTTTTAGCCGTAACATTAAGTATAATTTTAGTATTTGGACTTTTTTCAGCCTCTTTGTGGGCGGCGCCAGCAGATATAGTAAATATTCCTGATCCATATTTTAAGGCTGATATTAATTCCGAGTTAGGGCAACCCACTGACAGTGATATAACTGAAGCACAAATGGCGCTTCTTCAGAATTTAACTGCTTCTAACGCTAGTATTTCTGATCTCTCCGGTATTGAGTATGCTGTTAATCTTACAACCTTTATTATGAGAGATAATCAAGTCACCAATCTGGAGCCGCTAAAAAGTCTGCCTAAAATAGAATATTTATCTCTAAGTAGCAATAGCGTCACATCAAATAACTTTCCTGATTTAAGTCAGAATACAACTTTAAAGTCACTTAGTTTTTTTGGAACCTCGGTGGATAATACTGTTTTAGATAAGGTGGTTCAAATTCAATCATTAACTTTGCTAAGATTTGAAAGTAACTATAATATTACAACTATTGAACCTATGACACAGTTGCCTAATTTGCAGGAGCTATGGGTGCAGTTCTGTGGCGTAGCTGATTTTACGCCGATTAATCGCATGTCTCCTACGCTAGTTGAGTTATATGCTTTTGGCCAGAATACAGGACGGATTGATCCGATAACTGAGGTTGAGCGTACTATTTTTACTTACGATGAAGTAACGGAAACTTTGTTTATCCCCTTTTCTATGATGCCAAATGTTAAGACTAATTTTGATGGAACAACATCACCTTTTACAACTTCTACCTCTCCGTCAAATACATACTTAGCGTTTAATGATGTCCAAGTTGCACAAGGTAGATTAGCTATTGATACGACTGGAATTACTGTTACCGGCGTGACTTCGGATGAATATTACAATATTGATCAAATGGAGTATAATGCTCGTTATGATCTGCCGACAGGCTCCTACGCAACGCCTCCCAATTTTACCTCTTATGTGATTTCTGCGGGAACTTATATGCATATTTTTAATATAGTAGATCGTCCTGTCATTACTGCAAAGACACCAATTTATTATTGGCAAGGTTACCCGGTAGATGAGGCCACTTTTTTGACAGATGCAGAAGCTTCAACCAATGATGGTAGTCCAATCACAACTGACTTTACCAGCCAGGTTGACTTTTCCACCCCTGGTAGTTACATGGTAACATTGAATGCTCAGGATGCAGATGGAACTGATGCTGTACCTGTTCAAGTTGAGGTCATTATTTGGGCACGTCCGACGGTTATCGCCAAAGATGAGATAACCTATTATCAATATAGCCAAATATCAGAGGCGATGTTTTTGGTGGATGTTGAGGCAACTACTGAACCTAATAATCAAATGACAAATGATTTCGCTACGGCCGTTAATTTTAATGTTATTGGTGACTATCAGGTAGCAATTATTGCAACTAATGATCAAGAGATTTCCAGTGTAACTAAACTTGTAGTGGTACATATAATTCCTAGAACATCAACGCAATCATACGTTTTGAGCTTTGACTTAAATGGGGGGGATGGGGTCGCTCCAGTGGTTCAGACCTTAGAATTTGGGGCTTTAGCCACAGAACCAGCCATTCCCCAAAAACAAGGACACGTGTTTAAAGAATGGAATACACTTCAAGATGGAAGTGGACGTGCATGGGATTTTGCTAGTACAGCTATGCCGGACAATAATGTCACTCTATATGCTCAATGGCAAAAGGTCGCTTCTACAGAGTATACGTTGAGTTTTAACTTAAATGGGGGACAAGGCATAGCACCTATAAATCAAATCTTGAAAGTAGGAGAGAAAACACAAGAACCAAATCGTCCGGTTAGAGAGGGTTATATATTTCAGGGGTGGAACACAGCGACAGATGGAAGAGGAATAACATGGAATTTTGATTCAAGTACTATGCCAGCGGAAAATGTTACTCTATATGCTCAATGGAAGAGTCAGAGTCTTACTAAAACTGGTGAGTCTAATAATCTAATGTTCCTTAGTGGTGTGGTTGCATTGGGGAGCGTGATGCTTATGGTAACGTTACTAAGAAAAAGGCAATATTTAAATTAAAACATTTTAGCTTCGACAGATTTCCCGGTCTGGCAAATTACCCCAAATATAATATGAGAGAGCTCAAGCCATATTGGCTTGATGAGATGATTAGAAAAGACTATCCTCTGAAGAACGAAGTAGAGGATAGTCTTTTTGCTATTTTTCATTTTCAGCTATTCTATTAGTGTTTTATTATTAAAAATTTTAGGTCTAGTTATAAAATAGAGGCAGTTTGTGGCGTTAGAGCCTTGAACCACGGGTAAATTCTTGCTCAGTTCCTTATGAAATAGCTTCTTGAGTCAGATCCTTGATAGCTTGTTCGAGGTTATCATCGCTAGAGATGATTTTTGTAGCCAAGACTTGATTGGTTTTGGCATTTATTGCTACTACTGCCTGTTGAGATTGTTGAGAAGCAGGAAGATTGGCGGGGAGAAGCTGTGCATAGACAAGGAGGAATAAGGACAGAAGTAGTGTGATTTTGACTAATAGTTGTTTCATCATTCAATATCTCCTCTATTGACCTTGTGTGGGTTATGGTCTGCACTTAATGATAGATAGGGTAGAAGACGTAGGGGGATTTCGACTAGGGAATCTTTTATCGGTCTGATGGATTCTTATCTAATATTCTAACACAAATGATTCAGAGAATGAGAAAAGTTTTAAAAAGGCTATGCTTTAGCTAGAGGGAGTCTTTTGGGGTTATTTTGGCCTAATACTGGATTCTGGTCTGTGGGGGGATGTGTTAAAGTAGTTTTGTTAGTCTTTTTGTTAGTTTTTATTAGGTTAATTATTGGTTTTTGTTTTAAAAATTGATTTTTTACACTTTTTATAAGTGGTTTTGTGGGAATTGTGCTTGCAAGATAACTAAAAGCTATTGACAATTCAAATGGCAGAGAGTAAATTGTTGTTAGTTAACAAAATGTTATTTTGTAAGTGAGGTTGTAAGGTTATGGCGTATTCTGTACATTCGTTATTAGGACAATACGATCAACTAAACCATAAAAAGGCATTGGCTAAGAAATTGATTTTCACTGGTGCAGAGGGGAATGATGTTTATAATTGTACGGCTCCTTTTCAGACCCCCAGAGGATTGTACATATTGGCTCGCGTAGAAGCCCGAGACTCGGAGCAGGCTACAACTGTATTTTTTCGACAGGTGAATGGAGAATACCAAGCTGATTTTTCTTTACCAACCTTTCCCCTTCAAGATCCTTTCATTACTAGAATTAATGGTGAGTGGATTTTAGGTGGTGTGGAGGTTTTTTCCCATCCGGAAGATGAGGCTAAGCTTTGGTGGAAGACTTGCTTCTATCGAGGAAAAGACATTAATAATTTTGAAAAGTTCTTTGAAGGCCCTGTAGGAATGAAGGATATTCGTCTCTGTCAATTACCAAAGGGAACTATAGCAGTTTTTACCAGACCTCAAGGTGCTAAGGGTGGACGGGGGCAAATTGGTTATTTTGAAGTTAGCGATCTTTCGGAACTGTCTGAAGCGAATATTAATGCAGCGCCGCTGTTACCGCTTTTTCTACCGGAAGAGTGGGGGGGCGCCAACGAAATTCATGTTCTTGATGAGAATCATCTGGGCGTGTTAGGTCATATTGCTGCTTTCGAGCCAGAGGAAATTCGTCATTATTACGCTATGACTTTTGTGCTAAGTCCTTCGACGAGAACCGTATCTCAGGTAAAAATCCTTGCCACCAGAGCGGACTTTCTTCCCGGAGCGGCTAAGCGGAGTGATCTTGAAGATGTGGTTTTTAGTGGTGGACTGCTACGACATGGTCAGGGAAGCGCCACTTTGTATGCCGGTATTGGTGATGCGGAAGCTCAGGCACTGACACTTCCTGATCCCTTCTTTAACCTTAAGGATTAAACTTCATCCAAGAGGTTCATAATTTGCTTTTGTTTTGCCCGCTTTAAGGCGAAAAAATAAAAAATTCAAAGGAGATGTAGTATGAAAAAATCTTTACGTTCGATCATTGCACTTGGCCTTTGTAGTTTAGTAAGTTTAAGTGCAGTTGCCGGTTGCAGTCCCCAAAACAGTGGGAATGACAGCAGCGGCACAAAAGCAGCGGTTTCAGGTAGTACCGGGGTCGCCGGTAATGAAGGAGAGGTTATTGTACAGTTTTGGACTGCCCCTCAGGTAGTTCAGTATAACTATTGGTCAAAGAAGGCTGAAGAGTTTAATGCTAGTCAGACAAAGGTTAATGGCAAAGTTATTAAGGTTGAAGTACAACAGATGCCTGAATCCCCTTCTTCGGAAGCAGGTATCCAAAATTCTGTGGCCACAGGAACCACTCCGGCTTTATCCGAAAACATTAACCGTGGTTTTGCTAAAACCCTGGCTGCTTCTGAGGTAATCTATAACTTGAGTGAAGAGCCTTGGTTTGAAGAGGTTATAAAAAGCCGGGCTATGGAAGAATCAATCAAGGCTTGGGAGATTGATGGAAGCCAGTACGTTCTTCCAATCTACAGTAACCCTATGATTTATCAATGGAATGTACCTGCGCTTAAAGCCATGGGTTTGAAGGAGCCACCGAAAACCTTAGAAGAATTTAAAGCCTTTGTGACCGCTTTTCGTGAGGCAAAGGACACAAAACTCAGTGAGATTGGCGTTACTGCAACTTTCTACCGTCCCAGCCTTATACGCCCGGATCAATGGTGGGATCGTTGGTTTGATTTCCAAATGCAGTATGGAGCCTTTTCCGGTGGAAAAGGATGGGTAGAGAATGATGAACTAATTCTCGATGAAGCTATCACCCAAGAGGTCTTTGAGCTTTATGGTCTTTTAGGCGATACCTTGCAGACTGCAGAATTGTCCACTCTCTGGTCTTCTGACCAAGTGCCCTTTGTTTTCTCTTTAAATGCACCTTGGGAAATCCAGATGCTCCGAGAGGCTGGAAAAGTTTATGGGCTGGAGGGTGATTATGTTTATGGTCAGCCTATTGTCAAAGCGGAAAAAGATACCCCTTATTGTTTTGGGGATTCAAAAGGGCTCGTACTGTATAAAACTGAGAATATTACCGACGAAATGCACCAGGGTGCGATTGAGTTTGTAAAGTGGATTTATAATCCAGATAACACCGTTACTACAGACTTAGATTGGTTAAAAGCTACCAATATGCTACCAGCCCGCGGTGATCTTACCACTAACCAAGAATTCCAGACTTATCTAAAAGATAATGTAGAGCTTAATGCATTAGCTCCCTATGTCCCTTATGCTATCCCTTCCATGGCTTCAGAAAAAATGACCGACATTCAAACGGCATTTACGGAGTTCGGCTTTGCGCCTTACTTTGAAAAAGTCATGACTATAACAGAAGTGGCTGCACCAGATGCGAAAGAAGATGTCCAAAATGCTTTTGCAGCAATGAAAGATGTTATGGAATAAATTTTTCGCTTAAAGGCAAGGCAGAGTAGGTTTTGGCTTATATCTGCCTTGCCATTTTCTTACTTGTGTATGGAGGAAGGCTATGAAAAGTAAATCCAAAGGTCGCCTAGGCACAGAAATATTTGGTTGGTCGCTAAATTCTCCCTATTTGGCTTATTCTGCTATTTTCTTTCTGATTCCCATTGTGTGGGCTTTTTGGCTTTCCACTATGGACTGGAATTTAATGTCGAAAAATAGAGAGTTTGTGGGTGTTAATAATTTTATTGATCTATTTAGTGATAAGCGAGTGCAGGCAGCCTTTTTTAACTCGTTTCGCTATTTATTGGCGATTGTTCTCTTAACGGTTATCGCCGGTGTAGTAGTCGGCTTGTTAGTTTATCATCTACCCAGAGCAGTAAAGGGTATTTGCTCGGTTTTATTTTTTATCCCCTACTTGACATCGGGGGTCGCCACTGCGGTGGTAATGCGCTATTTACTTAGTGATAATGGACTTTTGAGTACTTTTTTACGTGATACCTTCGGTATATCCGTAAAGTGGCTTCAGGACAAGAATTGGACTTTCTGGGTCATCGTACTTCTGGTGGTTTGGAAAATGGCGGGATACTATGGGCTGTTTTTCCTATCCGGTCTTGAATCAATTTCTGCCGATATTTATGAAGCGGCTATGATTGATGGTTCTACAGGACTGCACCGTTTTTTTCATATTATTCTACCTATGATCTTACCTACTATGACCACGGTTATTGTTTTAGCTGCCGGGCTGGGCTTTGGCATCTTTACTGAGCCCTATCTATTAACTGGTGGTGGTCCGGCCAGTACTACGACTACCTGGCAATTAGAAATTTATAATGCTTCCTTTGTTAAATTCCAGTCTGGTTACGGAGCAGCGATGGCTTTAGCCTGCGCGGTACAAATCTTTATTACCATCAAACTGATTACGATGGCTATGAATCGTGTCAATAAGAAATTCGGGGCATAGGAGGTAAGCTATGAAACAGAAATTTACTTGGAAAACGGCAATTATTTTAATTATAACGCTAATACTATTAGGCTTTTCGCTGTTTCCCTATTACTATATGTTTATCCAGTCCCTCATGGATTGGAAGATGGTGGATAAGCAATTATTCTCTACTAATTTGTCTTTGAAAAGTTACCAATATTTGCTTGCCAACGGTAATTCTTCTAATCCCTATATGTGGCTGTTGGCACTGGGTAACTCTTTGTTAGTATCTATTCCGACGGCAATTATCTCTATTTTGGCAGGACTTTTTATCGGCTATTCTACCAGTCAAGTTCGCTTTTCTGGATCAAAGATGGTTTATAATTCGCTTCTATTTCAGATGTTTTTCCCTACCATCATTCTCTTAGTTCCTCGTTATTTGTTGATGAAGAACTTTGCTAACACCTATGCAGGAATGATATTGCCGTTGTGTGTTACTTTGTGGGCTATCTTTATGTATATTAACTATTTCAAGACCTTGCCGGATTCGGTTTTTGAGGCCGCTCGCATTGACGGGGCTAATGAAGGGAAAATATTATTCTATTTAGGAATACCCTTTGCTAAATCTGTTACCACTATTGTCTTTCTTACTACCTTTATGACTCGTTGGTCTGAACTCATGTGGGATATGATTATTTCGCCTAAAATCAGCCACCAGACCCTAAATGTCTTAATTTCCACCCAATTTAAACCCATGGGTAATATGCCCGGGCCAATGTATGCGGCCTCGGTTATTTTGACTTTGCCTATTATTGTTCTATTTTTGGCTTTCTCAAAGTATTTCCGTGATGGCGTTAATTTTATGCTTAAATAATTTCATTCAAGGAGTTTGACATATGATCAGAAAACATTCCCAAAACCCCCTCTTGATTCCCGGTGATATTGTACCTTCGAGACCGGATTTTCGTGTTGATGGCGTCTTTAATTGTGGTGTGACAAAGCTGGGTGAAGAGTACTTGCTACTTTTACGGGTGGCAGAATCTTTTGCCGACAGCACCAAAGACTGCTTAAAGTTCCCCATTGTTGTTAAAGAAGAGGGTAGAGATGTCATCAAAGCTGTTTCCCTTAAACCTGAGGAGCATCCGGAATTGGATTTTTCTGATAGTCGAAGTGTATGGCAGCAAAGGGGGAGTCAACGAAAAATTGTCTATCTTACTAGCCTCTCACATTTTCGCTTAGCCAGATCTAAGAATGGGGTTGATTTTGAGGTTGATGCTTTTCCTACTATTATGCCCAGAGCTGAAGATGAAGAATGGGGGATTGAAGACCCACGTATTACTAAAATTGATGATAACTTCTACATCACCTATACAGCAGTTTCCCGCTATGGTGCAGCCACTGCTATGATCCAGACCGAAGATTTTGTCGATTTTAAACGGCTGGGGATTATTTTTGCTCCAGAAAATAAAGATGTTACTATCTTCCCTCAAAAAATTAACGGTGTTTATTGGGCTTTTAACCGACCCGTTCCTTCGGCTATTGGAGAGCCGGATATGTGGACGGCTCAATCTCCGGATCTAATTCACTGGGGCAAGCAGGAACACTTTTATGGCGTCTCTTCCGGCTCTGATTCCTGGGAAAATGGCCGAATTGGTGGCGGAGCTGTGCCCTTTTTAACCCATAAAGGTTGGGTTAAGATTTATCACGCTGCCGACCAAGGGAATCGTTATTGCCTGGGTGCTTTTCTATTAGATAAGGATGATCCCCGTAAGATTATTGGTCATACCAAGCAGCCAATTTTAGAACCTTCTGAAAAATATGAAACGGAGGGGTTCTTTGCTAATGTGGTGTTTACCTGTGGTTGTCTGGTAGAAGAGGATAGCGTGCTTATTTACTATGGCGCGGCAGATGATAAGGTCTGTCTGGCTGAACTATCCTTACAGGAACTTTTAAAGGAGCTTGCTAAGTAAGGCGATTAGGTATAAAAATGAACATAGCAGAGAATGCAGCACCCTGGTGGAATAGTACAGTCTTTTATGAAGTATATATAAGTCGGTTTTGTGATAGTAATGGCGATAAGGTCGGGGATTTCCCTGGCCTTACCTCTAAGTTGCCCTATCTGAAAAAGTTAGGGATTAATGGGATTTGGCTTACACCTTTCTATCTTTCACCAAAAATTGATAACGGCTACGATATTGCGGACTATTATCAAATTGATCCGTCTTTCGGCAGCTTAAAAGATTTTGACCGGTTCATGGCTAAAGCGAAGAAATTAGGGATACGAATCATTATTGACTTGGTACTAAACCATACTTCTACCAGCCATCATTGGTTTCAAGAAGCCTACAGAGATAAAAAATCGACCTTCCGAGATTACTATATTTGGCAAGATAAACCTAATAATTGGGAGTCCTTTTTTGGCGGCTCGGCTTGGGAAAAAGACCAGTCCGGCACCGCCTATTATTATCATGCTTTTGCTCCGGAGCAGGCAGATCTTAATTGGTCTAATCCGGAGGTTCAGAAGGCCATGTTTGCTGTTATGGATTTTTGGCTGAAAAGAGGCGTTGATGGCTTTCGTTTAGATGTAATTAATTTTTTGAAATCTACTCTGGATTTTACCGATAATCCTTATAGTAGTGATGGAAAACAAATTCATCTCTATGATCAGGACTGTGCAGGAATTTTGCCGCTGATTAGACAGATACGTAAGTTCTGTGACCAATACGGTGAAAAATTATTAGTAGGTGAAGTTGGCTCGGAAGATATGGCGCTTTTAAAGCTTTATACCGGCAGAGAAAAGTTGCACACGGTTTTTAACTTTAACTTGGGCAGCTTAAAGACTTTTGATCTGGTCGTGTTTTTTAAGCAGCTTGAACTGATGGCGAAAACATATAACCAAAAAGAAAGCTGGTCTAGCTTGTTTTTTTCCAGCCACGACATGCCTAGATTTCAAGACCGTTTTGAATTTACCCGGGAGCAAGCTAAAGTACTGGCGCTTTTGCAGTTTACTTTTCCAGGCCTACCCTTTGTCTATTATGGTGAGGAGATTTTTTTAGCTAATCAGATTGTGAGTAAAGTTGAGGACATTGAGGATGTTCAGGGTCGGCTGGCTTACCAAGAGGGGATAGATTCCGGTTTGACCGAGGCTGAGGCTTTACAGTTGGCCAATAGCCGAAATCGTGATTTTTCTCGAGGCTGGATGAAGTGGGACTTTAGTCTGCAGGAAGAAGACTTTTTTGGCTTTTATCAAAGACTGATAGACTTGCGTAAAAATACGCCTGCCCTTACCAAAGGAGAAATCTCCGACCTTAAGGTGGATAGAGGACTTATTAGTTATTCTCGGAAGGGTGCAACTAAGACACTGAATGTTTTACTTAATTTTGGTAAGGAAGAGCTTACTATTTTCGGTCTAAGAGAAGGGGTGAAGGTGGTTTTGAGTACTGTGTCGCTAGCCGTGCAGATGGAAGAAGAGGTCATAACTCTTTCTTTACCGCCCTATAGTGCTTGTATCTTAGAACAACCACCGATAGATGAGGTCTAATGTAGAGCCGATAACAAACATAAATCTTGTTGTTTTCCCTGGTCGCTGGCAGGATGGACAAACAATTTGTATAATGTTGTCAGTGGCATAAGATTAGTAGTGAATAGGACACTAATCAATCCGATTTTATTTTTCCATACTACGGGGGTTTAACATGAAGAAAGTTACCATGGAAGATATAGCTAATGCGGTAGGTGTGTCTAAGGTCACCGTTTCAAAGGCGTTAGCTGGGAAAGATGGGGTAGGTCCGGAGCTTAGTGTGAGGATAAAGGAAATCGCACTAAAAATGGGCTATCAATATCACACTTCCGGAAAAGAAGCTAACGCTCTCAAACTCATACTGATCTTAGCCTCCGAAGTATTCTTGGAAGAGGATGAGAACTTTTATACAAATTTGTTTAAAGGTATTCACTTTCTGTTGGCACAACAAGGTTACACAGGTGTGTTAAAGGTTATTTCCAAAGAAGATGAGAATATACCCTTGCCATATCTTTGCCAAGGTGAGGAGGTCGAAGGCTTGATTGTTTTAGGACAACTAAGCGAACGATATTGCCGACTCTTAAGTAAACTTTCAAAACCGATTGTTTTAGTTGATTTTTATTACCGCAAAATCCAGCTCGATGCGGTTCTGGCAGATAATGTCTACGCTATGTATGAGGCAACCAATTATCTCATCGACCTAGGACACAAGTCCATTGGTTTTGTGGGAAATGTCCGCTATACCAATAATATTCAGGATCGCTATTTAGGCTATCAAAAAGCTTTGCTCGAGCACTCTTTACCGATTTTGCCTGAATACTTGATAGAAGACCGCAGTGATATAGGTGAATTGAAGCCCTTACATCTGCCGGATTCCTTACCAACAGCTTTTGTCTGCAATTGTGATTTGGCGGCCAAACGTTTAATTGAGTATCTCAAGGAAAAGGAAATTGAGGTTCCAAAGGATGTTTCGGTGATTGGCTTTGACGATGTTTGGCATAGTGTTATGTCAATCCCTCAAATTACCACAGTTCGGGTTAAACGTAATGAAATGGCGCAGTATACCGTGGGGCGACTTCTGGAATTAATGGAAGATGCCAAGCGGGGGCAAATCTCTTTTCCCCGTCGTATTCCCGTTGCCACGGATATAATTGAGCGAAGTTCAGTAAGCAGAGTATAGTTTTCTCTACATAGCAAAGAGCCAAGTAAGGAACAGGGGGAAGTTCCTTACTTGGCTTTGCCTATATAAAATCTTAAGGAGGATGTTTATTTGAATCCTTTGAGTCTTAACACTTTAGGAATTTCGGCTATTAAGCACAATTCTATCAGCGATAAATTTGCCGTCTACTTCCTTACCCCAAGCATACATCATAGTATCTGTTTTAAGTGCGGATTCATCAGTTGGCGTAAACTCTTCTTTAGGGGCACTCATTGAACCGAGATCAACATTTTCAAAGGTCGTATTTTCATCATAATAGATAGTGCGTTCCTCTCCTTCCATATTTACCATCATGGCACCATCGTCTCGCTCTGTAATCGCTAGTTCCTTGGCTGTAATTTCGCCATCTTTAAGATCACTAATAATGCCGCTAAAGTCGGCATTTCGTAAGGTATCCTTGGAGCCGGAGTCGGTAGATTTGTCTTTACTTTCTTCTGTAGACTTCTTTTCTTTGGCTTCTTCGGTGGTATCTTTCTTGTCTTTGCTGCTGGTTTCCTTGCTCTCACTTGAGGCGGCAGTGGTTCCCGAGGTGGTAGGGGTAGTTCCTCCCGTTTGACAGCCGCTCAAGACAATTCCCAGAGATAGGGTTGCGGTAAGGGCGAGGGCGATTATTATTCTTTTTTTATTCATATTTTTTCTCCTTTGTCGTTGCTGCTTGTTGCTATTTCCAACATTATGCCTTAGACAATCTTGAAAAAACCTGAAAGGAAAAAGTGCTAATTTCCCGGCTTTACTTTAGTGGATTGAGTTACTGCTGAAAAGCAGAGTTTACCGTAATCAACATTTCGCCCTGGGAACCCCAAATATGGTTGTCTAATGTCAGGTTCACTCCGAGTCGAGCTCGGCGCTGGGGAAAGGAGCTGCTTTCTACTTGAAAAGAAATTTCAGTGGTGCTAAGTGAGGGGAGAGTTACACGTTGGAAGCAATTTTCCGCTTCGAAGCCTCTGGGTAGTAATAACTCTATATCCGCTTCGACTTCCCGGTTTTTGGGATTAGAGAGTAAAAGGGTAGCGGTAAATTTTTCCAGACAATCAACCTGTTTTTGGTAAGGGAATACTTTGACAAAAAAGTCAGTTATAGGGTGGTAATCTTCTCCTTGGGGCAGAAGTCGGTTATGGAGATCGGCTAATTTTTCACCTTGAGAAAGCAGTTTTGAGAGATAATCCTTCGACTGATAAAAACTAGTCCAATGTCCGGTTAAGTAAATATCTGGATTAATCTCTTGGTAAAGCTGTGCTGAGCTGATAAAGTCTGTTTGAGCAAATTGATTCTGATAGACATAATTACAAAATAGACCGTCCTCATCCGCATACTGGTCTCCGCCGCATAGCACCTGCTTGCCATCTACTTTGAAAGCTATGGCAACACTGTATTCGGTGTGCCCTGACAGGGGGTATAGAGTAATCTCATACTCTTCCCACTGAAAAACTTGGTTCACAGGTAAAACTTGATCTACCTTGATGGGGTCATACCAAAGACAAGGCAGACTGTAGTCAGTAGGGGCTTCCAATATGGCGGCGAAGTTTTCCGGGCAAAGAATCCGTGTACCATAGCGGCTTCGCAGTAGATTGGCTCCAGCTACATGGTCGTCATGATAGTGAGTAGGAAGAAAGGCATCAATAGACGTAATGGGATAATGCTCAAAAAGCCAAGGGAAGGTATAAAGCCAAGGCCGACGAGCACTTCTATCTGTACCGGCCGCCAGCCCGGCGGCGAAGTCGTAGCCTAAATCAAGCACCAGAGCTTTTCCACTTTGGGAGAGTAAAATATAAGAATTTGACATGCTGGTACGATTAAACAACAGGTGGGGTGTGATTTCTTCATAAGGCTTTTCTCTAAGCAAAAACAATCGGGGGTTATGCCTTCGTACTTTTAATAGCTCGGTTAAATTCTCTACCGTCGGCTTAATGGCGTCAGGGGAGAGAACTTCTCCATGAGAAGGTAGTAAAAAAGTTATGTCTCGATCTTCTTCCAACTGCAGCAAAGATAGAATCGTATGTGGTATGCCTTCGCCGCCATTATAAGACCATTGGGTAGCGGCCAAGGACCATACCTTGCCAGCGTCGTAAAGTAGATCGCCGGTAAAGACAAGGATTTGGTCTTTGGTGGCGACTTTGAGACTGACTGATCCGGGAGTATGACCCGGTGTTGGCATAATCTGAAAATCATAGCCCAAAAGACTTAAGGTCTCATAATCTTTTAGGGTACTACAGATCGGTAGGCTTGAAAGGCTGGAATAAAGGTCTTGCCGAGTATTGTAGTTATTCAGGATTTCTCTTCTTTGCCATAACAGATCCGCTTGGGCAATGAGTTCCTGTTCACTATGAGGAACATACAAAAATCTACCGGTGTCCGGCATATTTGCCAGTCCAAATAACTGGTCGCGGTGGTGATGGGTGAGTAAAACCGCTGCTATTTTTTCTACACCTATTTGAGGTAGGATACTAAGCACGCTACCACTACCAAGATCAATAAGAATGCCTTGGTTATCTTGGACAATAATATAAACGTTGCAAGAGTCTTTATAACGGTATAGGTTTTCAAAAAGTTGCTCTAGCTTATTCATCACTGTGCTCCTTTTAGCTCGAGGGCTATTTGTTTGGCTAAACAAGTAATTTCTTTTCATCCTAAAACTTTTTTCGGGAAAAAGAAAGAGGTTGATGGAAAAATATGAAAAAAAATGACTATAAGTGATTGACTTTGGAAAAGTGCTGGCGTATAGTGATTTTCAAAAGTGAAATTTTAGCTATAAAGCCACTACGGTAAAGACTGAGCGATATAGTGAAACAGGGGGAATTATGAAGAATCAGATCATGTTGATTACCTATGCCGATAGCATGGGTGAAAATCTTTCGGAACTGCGTCGGCTTTTACGGCGGTATTTTCTACATGAAATTAAGAACATCCACTTGCTGCCCTTTTATCCCTCTTCCGGCGATCGGGGCTTTGCCCCTATTAACTACCGTCAGGTAGAACCGACTTTTGGTACTTGGGAAGATGTAGCACTTTTGGCAGAAGATTTTGACTTAACATTTGATTTTATGATTAATCATTTATCAAGGCAGTCGGAGCAATTTCAAGACTTTATTGCTAAACACGAAGATTCTGTCTATAAGGAAATGTTTTTACGCTTTGCAACCTTTTGGCCGGGGGGAGAGCCTACCGAAGCGCAGATTGAGCAGCTTAATCGACGTAAGCCGGGAGCGCCTTTCACTTTGGTTCGCTTTCAGGATCAAAGTGAGGAAAAACTCTGGTGTACCTTTGACAGTGAGCAGATCGACTTAGACCTACGCTCGGAGATAACTTGGAAGTATATCGAAGATACGCTGAATTTCTTGATTAAAGCTAAAGCTGCCCAGATTCGATTGGATGCCTTTGCCTTTGCTACGAAGAAAGTCGATACCTCATGTTTTTTTCTTGAGCCGGAGGTTTGGGAACTTTTAGAGCGGGTGAAGAGGCAGTTGGATCAGGCGGGAGTCGCTTTACTGCCGGAAATTCATGATCATTATAGTATTCAGCTTAAAATTGCCGACAAAGGTTTCTGGGTCTACGACTTTGTTCTTCCGGTGATGGTTCTGCACACCCTATACTCTAAAGATAGCCGCCGACTTGCTCACTGGCTTTCTATCTGCCCCCGCAAACAGCAGACTACTTTGGATACCCATGATGGTATGGGAGTAATTGACGCTGCCGATTTATTGTCGGAAGAGGAATTAGAAGCTGTAGTTAATCAGACGGAAGCCTATGGTGCTAACTTTAAATGGCACTATGCCGGAGATACTAAGGGACGCCAAGTGGTCTACCAAATTAATTGTACCTATTACTCGGCTTTAGGTGAGGATGATAACCGCTATTTGCTGGCTCGTGCTATACAATTCTTTACCCCGGGTATCCCCCAAGTTTATTACGTCGGTCTATTGGCTGGAGCGAATGACTATGAATTAATGGAGAAGACCCAATATCCCAGAAATATTAGCCGCCACAATTATACTGAGGCGGAAGTAGTGGAAGCGGTGAAGCGTCCGGTAGTGATGCAGCTCTGCCATCTTATGCAGTTTCGGAACCAATACCCAGCCTTTAATGGTGAACTGTGCCTCTTAGAAACAGAACCTTCTAAGCTTTCCCTATGCTGGGAAAAGGAGGATTACTGTACAGTTCTGGAGGTAGACCTGAAAGAGGAGTATTTTCAAATTAAATATAAGGATAAAGATGCCAATTGGCAACAGTTTGACTTGCACCGTGATTTTGAGTTTTCGATAAGCTAAGCCGATTTAGGTAAGGAGGTAGCCATGGCTGAGAAGAGTCTGGGTGATGAGCCCAATGAGCTATATATGATTGGCAATTCTCATATTGATCCGGTCTGGTTTTGGACTTGGGAAGAAGGCATGCAAGAAGTAAAAGCCACTTACGCTTCAGTTTTAGATCGGATGGAAGAGTTTCCGGAGTTTTGTTTCACCTCTACCTCTAGCTTGTTTTTTGAGTGGCTGGATCAGATTGCGCCTGAAATGATGGACAGAATCGCCGAGCAGGTAGCCGCTGGACGCTGGGAGGTGACCGGAGGGTTCTATAATGAACCGGATTGTTTATTACCCGGCGGAGAATCTTATGCCCGTCAGCTTCTTTACGGTCAACGCTATCTGTGGCGGCGTTTTGGCCAACTTGCTGAAATTGGTTCCAATGTGGATAGTTTTGGACACAACTTGAATCTGCCCCAACTGCTGAAAAAGGGTCGAATCAACAGCTATGTGTTTATGCGCCCGGCTCTAGATAATCCTTTATTTAACTGGGAAGCCCCTGACGGAAGTGTGCTCTTATCCTTTTGTCTGCCGGGAGAATATACGACTTGGTTTTATGAGCCGACACGAGATAATATTCTTACTACGTTAAAAAAAAGTGTAGGCTTTCCTAAAATGGCTTGCTTTTATGGCGTTGGAAATCATGGGGGCGGACCTACTATTGAGAATATTAAGAGCATTAAAAGATTGCAGCAAGAGCTTTCGCCCACTAAGTTAAGCTTTTCCCCTCTTTCTGCATTTATAAAGGGAATAGATCAGAAGACTTTATCTACCCAAAGGGGTTCTTTTGAAGAGATTAATCAGGGCTGCTATTCAATTGACTCTGCCTTTAAAAAGCTCCACCGTCAGGCAGAACGGCAGTTAATTAAGACGGATGCTTATCTGGCCTGTGCTGCTTTGACTACCGGTAGCTGGATGAAGGAAACGGGGGAGATGGAAGCACTCTGGAAAGAGCTGCTTTTCAATCAGTTCCATGATACTTTGGGTGGGACAATTATCCATAAAGCCCGAGAAGAAGCCTATAACAGCTTAGCTGGGGTTTTGGCACGCGCAAATACCATTATGGTTTTAGCCAGACAAAAACTAGTCAACCATTTTAATACCGCAGGTAAGGGATCACCATTATTTGTCTTCAACGTAAGTAATAGTGATCTGAACTCCTGCATTGAGGCTGAAGTCGACTGGTTTTGTAAAAGTCCTTTAAGTCTTTATAGTCCTCAAGGTGATATTATTCCCTACCAACGACTTCACACCCAGGCTAAAACTAGAAATTATAATATTGGTGGACGCAGACGAATTCTATTCCCAGCCCATTTACCGGCTTATAGTGTGGCGCAGTACCGCCTGACAGAAGAGGGACTGAGCGAAGTTTATACTCCTAATTGGGAACGGCTTTCTACTGATGCTCTACTTTTAGAGAATGACCATCTGCGGGTGGTTTTTGATCCGCATTACGGTTCACCCTGTTTACTAGAAGAAAAGTCTACCGGCTATCAAGGCTTAGCTTCGGCATGCCATTATGTTTTGTATCAAGATGAGCGGGACTCTTGGGGTGGAGAGCAGGGACGCCCCTTTAAGGCACTGGAAAAAGTTTTTGTGGTTGAATCCATGGAAAAGATTGAAAGCGGACCCTATAGAGAGACGATTCGATCAGTTGTTATTTGTGAACAGACTCGGATAGAGCAGTACTTTAGTTTATCCTCTGAAGACCATAGCCTACAGGTCAGTGTCCGGCTACTTTTCGGACACCCGTGGCATTTGCTTAAGATGGTTTTTCCTTTTATGCGTGCAATCGACCGAACCCTTTCAGAATCTGCTTACGGTTTGAATCCCCGAACTAATAAAAATAATATTGAATACAGTATGCAGCGCTTTGTAGATGTTTTGGAAGCTGATGGATCGGGAATTTTGATAGCTAATGACAGTAAATATGCCTTTAATATTGAGGGCAATGCTCTGGGTATAACCCTTGGGCGGAGTGCAATTTTTGCCCAAGGAAATAGTAAAGACTGGTATGATCCCTTAGAGGACTATCGCTATCATGACCTAGGAGTGCAAGACTTTAGTTTTCGACTTTGTCCTCATGCAGACCTGTCTATCGCCGAGCGCTACCAACAAGAAGCTATGCTGGTAGAGGCCGAACCGGAATACCTCTTAGATAGTTGCCATAGGGGCATGGAGCAGCCAACCGCTATTAGTTTTTTTGCTGTAGATCAAAAAAATATTTCGATCATGGCACTTAAAAAGGCTGAGGATGGACGGGAATTAATTATTCGCCTGCTAGAGACTGGGGGTAGACGGACAGAGTATACTCTTAAGGTGGGTGGCTCTTCTTTTCAACTTCAGATTGAGCCCTTTTGTCTTGATACTTACAAGATAGACTGGCTTAGTGAAAAGATAGAAAAGGTTGATTTATTAGAGTGGCCGGATTCAATAGTAACGGTTGAAGATACTATCACCTAAGTGAGTGAAAGGGTATTTTCAAAAGACACAGGAGGGATACCATGGATCATTTATCAAACTTATTTGCACGTTACCCTAAGTTAGAGGGGCAGAGGACGGAGATTGCCGCCGCCTTAGAGCTACTTATCAATTGTTTTAAGCAGCAGGGTAAGTTGCTGACTTGCGGCAATGGCGGCAGTGCTGCTGATGCCGATCACATTGTTGGCGAATTAATGAAAGGCTTTTATTTGCCACGAAAACTGTCTTCCGAAGAGCAGAGACGGTTTGGTGAAGTTGGAGACAAACTGCAAGGGGCACTGCCGGCTGTCTCTCTGACTCAACAAGCTGCGCTTTTGTCTGCCTTGGCTAACGATGTATCAGCTGATATGGTATATGCCCAACAGGTTTATGGCTATGGCTGTCCTCAAGATGTATTAATTGGCATCAGTACCTCAGGTAATGCCAGTAATGTGATTCGTGCCTTAGAGGTGGCCAGAGCTAAAGGTATGTCCACGATTCTTCTTACCGGAGCAAATGGAGGAAAGGGCGCTGCTTTGGCAGATGTTACCATAAAGGCACCTGCTACTATTACTGCTGAAGTACAAGAGTATCACTTACCCATTTATCACTATTTATGTGCAGCCGTTGAAGCCGCTTTTTTTGGTTAAGGAACAGCTGTAAAAGAATAAATAAAGAGAACTCGTAATCCTTACTTTTAGGGAGGAAACCTATGCGCTATTACGTAAACGGAAATGACTGGAAATGTAAAGACTATTTAGGTGAAGATTGGGTTTGGCGTCATGGCGAAAAAATTGAAACTACCGATCTGCGTTGGTGGCGGTCTGCAACAGTACCTGGTACTGTTGCCAGAGATGTTTGGCAAGCCGGTGAGATCAGTGATCCTTATTTTGGTAGGAATAGCTTATTAATGGAGTGGATTCCTGAACGGACTTGGATCTATCGTAAAGTTTTTACTTTGCCAACCATTACTTCCCGTCGCTGGCGGCTCTGCTTTAAAGGGGTGGACTATGAAGCTCTTATTTATTTGAATAATCAATTTTTGGGTTCTCACAAGGGGATGTTTTCGCCCTTCTCCTTTGATGTGACTGACTATCTGGTGGCAGAGGGTGAGAATTTACTTAGCGTAGTAATTCAGAAGGCTCCAGATGAGCAGCCGCAAGTAAGTAAAACCAGTTATGTAAAAACACATAAAAGTCGAATGACCTATTGGTGGGATTTTTGCCCGCGAATGATTCATCAAGGCATTTGGGACGATGTTTATTTAGAAGACTTCGGTTCAGCTTTGATTGAATCAGTCTTTATCAGGCCTAAGCTTATAGATCAATACCGGAAGGCTGAGCTTCATATTAAGGCTGAAATAACTACTTTAAGGGCTCAAGAGGGTGAAGTAGAGCTAATCCTAACCAGGGGAAGTAAACTCCTTCGGCAAGAACATTACTTTTTGCCTTTAGAGGTAGGCACTAAGGAGTATTCTTTTTGTTTAGAACTTCTTAATCCTGAACTATGGTGGCCGAATGGCTACGGAGAGCAACCGATTTATAGCTTGGAAACAAGAGTTAGCTTTCCTCATGAGGCTATTATGGCTCATTTTCGGCAGGATAGTTTCGGCATAAGAGAGGTAGAGTGGACAACAAACGCTGAAGCAGAGTCTACCGCCGCACCTTACTGCTTATTAGTAAATAAGACCCCCATTTACATTAAGGGATGGAACTGGGTACCCATGGATGTGATGTATGGTGTAGACCAGCCGGAAAAGTTAAACCATTTGCTAGAACTGGCTAAGGACGCTCATGTAAATTTTTTGCGTGTTTGGGGCGGTGGCTTAATTGAAAAAAAGGCCTTTTATGATATCTGTGATCGTCTGGGCATTCTCGTTTGGCAAGAATTTATTCAATCAAGTTCCGGCATTGATAATCAACCGCCGGTGGATTCAGATTTTTTGACTTTATTGGAGTGTGAAGCGGAAGCTATTATTCCCCGGCTGCGTAATCATCCTTCCTTGGCTTTGTGGTGTGGTGGCAATGAACTGCAAAGTGCTATGGGTGCGATGATCAGCGACCAGGAGCCGGCTATTAAGCGTTTGCGTCGGGTACTTTTAGATCTTGATCCTGACCGCCGCTTCCTGGCTTCCTCACCAGCAGGAAGAATCTTTAACAATACATTAGAAAATATTCAGAAAGATCCTAAAGGTCTTCATGATGTTCATGGACCCTGGGAACACCAGGGTTTGACTGAACAGTATACGTTGTACAATCAGGGGACTTCTTTGTTATCCAGTGAATTTGGGGTAGAAGGAATGGCATATCTTAATACCCTGAAAGCGACCATACCGGAAAACCAGCTTTGGCCGCCCAGCCGGGACAATCCGGTGTATTTTCATCGGGGCAGCTGGTGGAATAATTTTCCTTTTGTTTCAGCTTCTTTTTCCCAAGAGGATTTAACACTGGAAAAGACAATTAAGGCCAGCCAGTTTTTACAATATGAAGGTCTGCGCTATGGGGTGGAAGCTAATCGGAGACGGGCTTTTGCTTGTGGTGGCACTTTCATGTGGCAATTCAATGAACCCTATCCTAATGCCTATTGCACCAGTAGTGTGGATTATTATGGTCAGCCTAAACCAGCTTATTACGGTACTTCCAAAGCCTACGCCCCGGTTATGGTTACAGCCGCCTTTGAGAGTCAGATTTTGCAGCAAAACGCCTGCTTGGAGGCCGTTATATTTGGTCACAGCAGCGTTGGTTTAGGTCATTACTCTTTAAACTATCGGCTTCTCTCTGCAGAAGGTGATGTGTATAGAAACGAGACTTTAGCAATTAGCCTAGAAAAGGAAAGCCAAAAATTATCAGAACTGTCTTTCCCTCTACATCAGACAAAAGGAGAACTGCTTCTTTTAGATATTAGACTGTCTGATCGGCAAGGAGAGCTTATAGCTGAGAATTCTTATATTTTTAGCTGTGGAGAAGATTTATCAGCACTTTTTTCTTTACAGGGCGAACTTTCGGTTAAGCAGTTGGGGGAGACAATATTTCTCACGAATTCGGGTAAAACTCTTTTGACCGGTATCACTCTTTGTGAAGAAAATGCGGTGCATAAACCCAGTTATACTCGATGGTCAGATAACTATATTAACCTGCTGCCGGGAGAGACAAAAAAAATCACTCTTACTTCGACAACCGATGCGAACGGTACTTGGCGCATAGATGCCTTTGGTTTGGCTAAACCTTATTTTTTTGACATGATCTAATTTTACTATCTGGGGAGCTATAAAGAAGAAGTCGGCCTATAGACTCTGATGGCCGACTTCTTTTGCTAAAGGCTGAATTGTTTTAAACGATCTGAATATTACTATATTCGCGAAGTTCGGCACTATCGGCATCGGTAAAGATCGTCGGTATGGCTAAATCTACTACTTTGACCATAGTCACAACATTGTATTTAGAAGCATCTAAGAGAAAATAAGATTTAGCTGAATGCTCGATGGCTATTTGCTTAACAATGCATTCGTTTATATCATGATTTGTAATTCCGGCACTGCGACTGAAGCCATTAGAACCTAAAAAGCACTTGTTAAAGTGATAGGTACGCATAGCACTCTCCGCCATAGGGCCAATACAAGAATTGGTGGCTTGCTTAATATTGCCACCAACCATAATGCTGGGGATACTGTTAGATACCAACATATTGATATGGAAAATACCATTAGTTACCACAGTAATTTTACGGTTAATTAAAAAAGGAATCATTTCTAAGGTAGTACTGGAAGGGTCGATAAAGATCACATCACCATCTTGGATAGTCTGGGCTGCTGCTGCTGCAATCTTTTCTTTAGCTTTCTTATTAAGGGCTAACTTGGTGGTTATATTCAGTTCGGCAGCGGAATTAGGTAATTGGACGCCACCTCCGTGAAGTAAAACCACCTGACCACGGTTTTCTAATTCTCGTAAATCTCGTCTAAGGGTAGAGGAGGATACTTTTAGTAGGGCTTGAATATTATCTAAATAAAGAATTGAATCTGCTTTCTTCAGCAGTTCTAGAATGGTTTGCTGTCGCAAAGCGGGTATCATAACTTATCTCCTTAATTCATCTCTAACCAACTTAATCTTGTTAGATGACTATGTTAACTCTATCTTTGTATATTCATAATTATAAACGAAATAGAAAAATTGTAAATAAATGACTTTAAATTGATGAAATAGAAAGTATTTTTGATAATAAATGAAAAAAGTTGGATTTTTCTCTTTGTTAGCTAACAATTACAACAACTTAAGCACGGTAAAATCTTTTTGCTTCGTCATATTAACAAGAAAATTAGAAAATTTTTGAAAATAAGGTTGTTTTCTGTGGAAATAGATGATAATATTGGGACATATTTTGGTAAAAAATGAAAATCTAGGAGGAGATTAGAATGAAGCATCGTTTCTTGAAAACCGCTCTAGCACTGGTATTAGGCATGACTTTTCTCGTAGGTACAGCCGCATGTTCCGGAGGTGAGGGTGGAAGCACCACAAAGGCCACGGACAAAGCAAGCTCAGGGCAAAGTCAGGCCTCTTCTGCCGCTACAGAAGTTGCTAATGGCGAAAAGGTTGAAATTGAGTTTTGGGGCTGGTGGAGCTCAGAAGCTAGAAAACCGCACATTGAATACATGGTTAATAGCTTTAATGAGTCTCAGGATAAAGTTTTTGTCAAATATGTTGATATTCCTTGGGGCGATATTTTCACTAAAAATATGGCACAGATTGCCTCTGGTAATCCCGCTGATGTTATGGCAGGAAATTTTGGTGATATCCCTTACCGGGCTTCACAAAGTCAGTTGACTGCTCTAGATGAGTATATGGGTGATCTTTCCTTGGATCAATTCTATGATGTTTATGCAAAAGGAGTAGTCGGTGAGGATGGAAAGACCTATGCTATTCCTTTGGTAGCTGACACTCGTTTTATTTACTATAATAAAGCGCTTTTTAAAGAGGCTGGAATATCTGAGGAAGCCGGTAACCTTCCTAAGACTTGGGATGAGTTGCAAGAAGTTGCTTTCAAGCTAGATCAGAAGAATGATGATGGCACCTTTTCTCTCGTAGGTTACCACCCATCTTTTGGTAATGGTGGTGTTGATTCTTGGGCAGTAAATGCTAACGCAGGCAAGTTATGGTTTGATCCAGACAAAGATGATTTGATTATCACCAATGATTTAAATAAAAAGGCTCTAGAATATGTTTTAAGCTATACTGATCACTATAGTAAGAGAGTCGTTGATGAATATATGGCAGCATTCTCTTCCGGTATGGCTGATCCTTTTTGCTCAGGTAAACTGGCTATGATTACCCAAACCAATGCTTACCGTTCTGCTATCAAGCAAAATGCACCTGATTTAGAATACGGTGTAATGGTTATGCCTGAGATGAAAGCTGGAAACGGACATTGGGTTAATGGTGGTGGATTTACACTGGAAATCCCCTTTGGTGCTAAACATCCTGCCGAAGCTATGGAATTTATTAAGTGGATGACAAGCCCGGAAATGCAGGCCTATTGGGCTTTGAACATGGGTGAGGTTCCTTCCTTAAAAGACATCAGTGATCCTACCCTTGAGAAAGACATGGTTTACAATGCTTCTATCGAAGCCTTAAAAGAGACTCATATTGGCGAATACCCCAATAAGATTGCCGGATTTAGAGATATCTTAAATCCAGAGCTTGATTTAATTTTAGCGGGACAAAAGACTATTGAGCAAGGCTTGGCGGATGCGGACAAAACCATTCGAGCCACCTACGGCTTAGGCTAATTGGAATTTCGTTATTACAAGGTATCGGTGGGAGATCCCACCGATACCTTGCCTAATACATATGGGAGGTAGGGAGATGAGAACCAAAAAGGTGAAAGTAAGCCGGATGCAGAAAATTGAATCTCGTCAGGCCTATTTATTTATTTTACCTTGGATTATTGGGTTATTGGGGTTGACCATTGGGCCGATGATTTTTTCCTTTGTTATGAGCTTTTTTGACTACAATATGATTAACATGAAGTTTGTTGGGCTAAAAAATTATAAAGAAATGTTCTTTATTGATCCTCTGGTAGCCCGCTCTTTTCAAAATACCCTCTGGTATGCCTGTGTAAATATTCCCTTAATTACCATTGGTGGTGTTATTGTTGCCTCGGTGCTCAATCGCTCTGTTTGGGGGATTAGAAGTTTACGAACGGTCTATTATTTGCCGTCTATCATGGTGGGTGTGGGGACGTACTTCTTATGGATGTTGTTACTTAATCCTACTAATGGTTTAGTGAATACTTTGTTAGGCTTTTTTGGCATTCAAGGTCCGGCCTGGCTTAGTGATCCCAATTGGACAAAACCTTCTATTGTGTTAATGAATCTTTGGGGATTGGGTGGACAAATGCTACTTTATTTGGCCAGATTACAAAGTATTCCTCAAAGTTACTATGAAGCCGCCTCCATTGACGGGGCAGGAAAGTTACGTCAATTTTTTAAGATTACTGTACCAATGCTTACTCCGATTATTTTTTATAATCTTACTATTGGTATTATTGCGGCTTTTCAAATTTTCCAAGAAGGATACATTTTTTCCGGAGATGGTAGTGGAAATCCGGCTTCTTCTTTGTTATTCTACAACCTCCATGTCTGGAATAATGCCTTTAAAAAGTATAAGACCGGCTATGCCAATGCTTTAAGTTGGAGTTTGTTTGCCTTTATTATGCTCTTAACCCTCATCAATCGTCGAGCTTCGAAAAAATGGGTTTTTGAGGAGGAACAGCGATGAAAACTGCAGTGAAAAAGAAAAAATTTAAGAAAGACCGGGTTATTGATCGTATTTTGTTTGTCATTCTTGTAGCGGGAGGGATTATTATTCTCTTTCCCTTAGTATGGATGCTAATGACAGCATTAAAAACAACCCCAGAGGTAGCTATGTATCCGCCCAAGCTACTGCCTGAATCGCCTCAGTTTCAGAATTTTATTACGGCTTGGACCAAAGCTCCTTTTACCCAATACACCCTTAACACGCTATTTTTGGTGGTAGTGAATATAATTGGAGCAGTACTGGTAAATTCCTTAATTGCTTATGGTTTTGCCAGAATGAAGTTTCCGGGACGGGATTTTTTGTTTACTGTGGTACTGGCTACTATGATGATTCCCGGTTTTGTGGTTCTTATTCCTCAGTATGTGATTTATTCCCGACTGGGATGGGTAGGAACCTATTTGCCTCTTACCGTGGCTTCTTACTTCGGTAATGCCTTTTATATTTTTATGATGCGCCAGTTCTATCGCACCATACCGGCAGAACTGACTGAAGCGGCTAAGATAGACGGTGCCGGACACTTTACCATTTGGAGCCGGATTATGATGCCGCTGATTAAGCCAATCTTAGCAACCATTGCCCTGATTACTTTCAAAGGGGTTTGGAGTGATTTTCAAGGCCCGCTTTTGTATTTAAAGGATAAGCCCATGTATACCTTGCAGTTGGGACTGAATGTTTTTAAGGGACAAGGCTTTACAGACTGGAATTACTTAATGGCAGTGTCACTCTTGTCTATGATTCCCATACTTTTACTGTTTTTTGCTTGTCAAAACTATTTTATTCAGGGTCTAAGCGTAAGTGGAGCAGATAAGTAGACGGGATTAATTTTATAGAGGGAAGCGGTGAGAAATGAAATGAAAACCTTAGCTATAATTCATACTACAGAGGCTACCATAAGTTTACTTAAAGGCCTGGCCGAAGAGCTTTTGCCGAAAGTTAACGTTATCAATCTCTTGGACGATTCTATGTTGCCGGATATGTTGGCCGGAAAAGACGAAGCGGTTAAAGTACGCTGGTTAACCTACGCCCAGATGGCGGTGGAGGCAGGTGCAGATATTATTCTGAGTGCCTGTTCTACAGTGGGACGATTTGCCGAAATTGCTAACAGTAGTCTAGCGATACCGGTTTGGAGAATTGATCAGGAAATGGTTTCGAAGGCAGTTCAGCAAGGTGGGCGCGTCGGGATATTAGCGACTCTTTCTTCCACTTTGGAGCCAACTTTGGATTTAGTAAAACGCCAGGCAGCAGAGCAAGGTAAATCTGTTCACGTGGAGGCTGTGCTGGTGGAAGGTGCCTATGAGGCTCTTATGTCGGGAGACAGAGCTAAGCATGATCAAAAGATTATTGCAGCCGCCAAGGAAATTCAGCCGAAGTGCGATCTTTTGCTTTTAGCTCAAGCTTCTATGTCACGAGCGCTTGAATCTTTTACAGTGCCGGAGAATTTTCTTGTACTCACTAGTCCCCGGATGGCATTAGAAAAAATGAAATACTTTTTTGAGGCGGATGGTTCATAAGCATGGGAGTATATCTGACAATTGATTTAGGCACAACCCATATAAAGTCTGCTGCTTGGACAATAGAAGGTCAGCTTTTAGCTTGCCAAAGAGAGGCAACCCCTTTAGAACGTGAGGGTGGGCTATCTTTTTATTGTCCTGAGGCAGTATTCCAAATTGTAAAAGAGCAAATTGAACTGCTTCAGAAACAGAATGCCCCGATTCGAGCTATTGGTATAACCGGAATGGCTGAAGCCGGAATTATTCTCGACCGGCTAACGCTAAAGGAACTGAGTCCCATTCTACCTTGGTTTGAGAAGATAACTGCGCCTTTGGCAGCGACCTTAACTGAGATAGAGGCCGCCGAGGCCTTTTCGGCCACAGGCCTGAGAAATAGTTATAAATATGGCATCTATAAATTACTTTGGGGAATAGAGCACTATGGTTTGAGCAAAGAAAATTGTCTTTGGCTTTCACTTTGTGATTATCTATATTTCCGGCTTACAGGTGATATTGCCACAGAGCCTACACAGGCCGCTAGAACCTATGGCTACAATATTCTTTTGCAGCAGTGGGATGAGGAACGTTTGGAAAAATACGGCTTAAATCAAGGTGATTTTCCGGTTCTTAAGGCCACCGGGCAACTTTTATCTTCCTATCAGGATAATATTCCAATTGCCCTTTGCGGTCATGATCATCTATGTGCTTTTGAAGCCATTAATGATGGTAGCCAGCAAATTTGTAATAGCTGTGGTACGGCTGAAACCTATCTTAAAGTTTTTTCGGGAAGACCCGAGCTTTTTTCTGATCGAGGGCTTGTATATGGTCCTTACCTAAGGCAAAACTACTACTACGCCATGGCTAATTTGCCCTCTTCAGGGCACAGCCTAGAGTGGTTTAGGCATGGTTTTTCAGATCTGCCCCTGGGTTATGAGAGGATAGATCAAATTTTAGCGCAGCAAGATGGAAAGATCAGCGGAATTTTTTTCTTTCCCTACTTAGCGGGTACAGGCAGCCCTGTTTTCAACGGTGAGGCTGCCGGTGCTTTTTTAGGATTAAAGCCGCAACATGGGCAGGGGGAGATTCTTAAGAGTATTATTGAAGGCATTTCCTACCAAAGTAAATGGATATTGGAAGTGGCTCAGTTTCTCGGAGAAGAACCACTATGTGTTCTGGGTGCTCCCAGTCAGAATCCGCATTGGATGCAGTGTAAAGCCGACATCATGAACCGAGAGATTATTACTTACGAAAAACAAGAAGGTACTCTTTATGGTGCACTACGTCTTTTGATGCTCCAAAATAACCTAGCTTCCTTACCTAAGCTTTCTCCGGCTAACGTCTATCGTCCCAGAAAAGACTTAGCCGCTTTATATAATCAACTTTACCTAAAGTTCTATCAACCCTACGCACAAAAGCTAAGCGAATTAACTTTTTCTTCCTAACTGCCACCAGCTGTTTTAGTGAGATCAGGTCAGAAAAAGTTGGAATGATAACTAAACCTACAATTATTTTATCTGAGTAATTAGATTGGAGACAAAGATATGAAAATGACACCCGAGATGACAGTTTTACTTCAGCAGGCACATAAGGGCGGATATGCAGTGGGTTCTTTCTCACCGCGCTATACCCCTTTAATTCAACCGATTATTGAGGCTGCCATAAGAGAGCATTCCCCGGTTATCGTTCAGATCTCAGAAAAAGAGATTTTACGGCACCAAATTGATCTACCGGCTTTTGTTCAGACCTATAATGAGGTTAAGACTAAGTTAAAGCCTACAGTACCGGTTTTTCTGCATTTGGATCATACTAAGGATTTGGCTATCTTGAAGCAAGCGATGGAATTGGGATTTGACTCAGTCATGATTGATGCTTCGGAGCACCCTTTTGAAAAGAATATTCAGATTACCGCGGAGGTTGTCTCTTTGGCTCATAAACAAGCCATTGGAGTTGAAGCCGAACTAGGTAGGATTGGAACGACGGATTTTGTTGAGACGGATAAGGATGAGGAACAATATACCGTTCCGGAAGAAGCCCGGCAATTTTGCTTGGCTACTCAAGTTGATTTTCTGGCAGTTTCAGTGGGAACGGCTCATGGCATTTATACTGTGAGGGAACCGAGGATTGATTTGGAAAGAATTGCTGCAATTAATATTCTGACTGATGTTCCTCTGGTCCTTCATGGTGGCTCTGGTGTTCCAAGTGCCATGGTCAATTCGGCGGTTTCTATGGCCGGTGGCGGTGTCAGTAAAGTCAATATAGCCACTGATTTAGAGCAGGCTATGCTTAAAGTATTGGGAAAAACCGATCACATGACAGATGCTCAGCTGGCCACTTATTCTCAGGCAGAGCTGGATAGTGCACTGGTAGCGGTTAGAGATTTAGTAGCGGACAAAATGCGTAATTACGTACTGTCTGCCAACCGGGCGTAAGGAGGATGTAGTGATGTCTAAGAGTAAAGAAAATACACTTCACATGATCGGAAATGCTCATATTGACCCAGTTTGGCTGTGGAATTGGCAGGAGGGCTTTCAAGAAGTTAAGGCTACCTTCCGTTCGGCTCTGGATCGAATGAAAGAGGATAAGGAGTTTATTTTTAGCTCCAGTTCTTCGGTCTTTTATGAATGGGTTGAGCAGAATAACCCGGCTATGTTTAGAGAAATTCAAGAGCGTATTCAGGAAGGCCGCTGGGAAGTGGTTGGCGGTTGGTACTTACAGCCGGATTGTAATATCCCCTCAGGAGAGTCTTTGGTGCGTCAGGGTCTTTATGCGCAACGTTACTTTTTGGAGAAACTAGGGGTTAAAGCCCAGACCGGATATAATGTTGATAGCTTTGGACACAATGGTATGTTACCTCAAATTCTGGCTAAGTCTGGTTTGAAGAACTATGTTTTCATGCGCCCCATGCCCTTAGAAAAGGGGCTGCCCGGAAGGATTTTTTGGTGGGAATCCCCGGATGGCAGTCGGGTGTTAACTTACCGTATACCTTACGAGTATTGCACTTGGGGCAAGGATTTAGAACGTTACGTGAATCGCTTGCTTTTAGAGTTCGAATCTGGCGAAAAGGAGCTGATGATGTTCTATGGGGTGGGGAATCACGGTGGTGGTCCTACTCGTGAAAATTTGCGCTCCATTCATGAACTAAACCGCTCCGAAGAAATGCCAAAACTACAGATGAGCACCACGTCCACCTTTTTTGATAATATGCGCAAATCCGGCAAAGTATTCCCGGGGGTAGAGGGAGATTTACAGCATCATGCCAGTGGCTGTTACAGTGTTCATAGCGGAGTTAAAAAGGCCAACCGTCTCAGTGAAAACCTTTTACTCAAAGCAGAGAAGTGGAGTAGTATAGCTCAAGTTTTGGAGCTACAACCATACCCTAGCGATTTTAAGCAAGGCTGGAAAGGGATTCTATTCAATCAATTTCATGATATTTTGGCCGGTACCAGTATCCCATCGGCCTACGATGATGCTTCATATCTTTATGGAGAAGCCATGGCAATCGGTCAGCGGAATTTAAACTATGCTCTTCAGGCACTGTCTTGGGCCATTGATATAGAGGAAGATACGTCTATGCGTCCCATTGTGGTATTTAACAGCCAGGGTGTTTCAGGCAAGGCTGTGGTCGAACTTGAAGTGCGGGGCTTAAGCGGTGATAATTTTATTCTAAAGAACCACCTGGGACAGATTGTTCCGGCACAAAGAATCACTTCGGAAGCTACAGTTGGCGGACAATCTCGCTTGCTCTTTGTAGCGGAACTGCCCAGCTTGGGTTACTCTGTCTATAAACTATATCTGAATCAAGATCCAGAGGCTATTTCGGTTGAAGCTGCTGTAACTGTCAGAAAGGATTTGTTAGAAAATGAATTCCTGACAGCTAGTTTTGACCAAGAAAAGGGTTGGATAAAGAGTCTCTTTGACAAGGTTAATGAAGTAGAAGTGCTAAAACGGCCAAGTGCCAAGTTAACTATTAGGGAAGATAGTGGTGATACTTGGAGTCATAATATTTATAGCTTTAACCTAATGGTCGGGGACATGGAATGTACCAAGGTTAGGATTTTGGAAGAAGGGCCGGTGCGTTCTACCCTGCGCTTTACTTATAACTATGAAGATTCTATCATTTGGCAAGACTTTCACCTTTATAAAGAGTTCGACCACCTGGAGACCACAGTGACTATTGACTGGCGCAGTCCACGTAAGATTGTAAAGCTGGGCTTTAGTCCTTGGTTAAATTTCCGTAAACCCACCTATGAGATTCCTTTTGGCTACATCGAAAAGTCGGCTAACGGTGAAGAAGAGCCTGGGCAGAATTGGATTGATTTTAGTGGCGAACATATGCGAGCCGGTAAGATGTATGGCCTAAGCTTAGCCAATGATAGTAAATATAGCTATAGTTTTGAGGTTGACGAAATGACTATGACTCTGGTTAAGAATTCTGTTTTTGCCCATCACGACCCAACAGAATTAGAAGCAAATAAAGACTACCAATATGTAGATCATGGCCGACAGACCCTTAAATATTTGCTTTTACCTCATGGGGGGAGCTGGAAGACCTCAAAGATTATTGATCGCAGTAATTTCTTGAATCAACCGGTTGTTAGTGTTATTGAGACTTACCATGCCGGAACGCTTCCACAAAGTCAGAGCTTTTTCTCTGTGGATTCTCCACATATTAAACTGACAGCTCTGAAAGCAGCGGAAGATGGCGACGGAATTATTCTACGTGCCTATGAAACGATTCACCAGCCGGTAAAGGCTAATTTTGATCTAGGTTTAATGGGTCGGAGCTTTTCGGCAGATTTTTCCCCTTGTGAAATCAAGACCTTTAAGATTCCTTATGATGGGAGTAAGGCTGTAGAAGAAGTAAATCTGATTGAATGGAGCATGGAAGAATGAGTGTTTTTACCCTAGTTGTAGCTGATGATATAACCGGATCAAATGATATCGGTATTATGTATGCCAAGGCAGGCTTGGATACAGTGGTCTATAGCCTTGATAAGTTGGCGGAAGACTTTGTGCCGGAGCATGAAGTTACTATTATTGACACAAATTCCCGTTTCTTGACTGCTGAAGAAGCTTACAAACGAGTCTTTTCCCTCTGTCAAAGACTGGGCTCGGAAGTAGCCCTTCAGTTCGTGAATAAGCAGTGTTCGGTTTTTCGAGGTAATATCGGTGCAGAGTTTGATGCCATGCTGGATGCCTTTGGGCTGGAGAATGGTATGGTAGTTTTGGGTTTTCCTGATAATGGCAGAACTACCAAAGACTCTATCCACTATGTCCATGGTACTCCACTAGAGGAATCACAATTTCGTCATGACCCTGTACATCCTATGACAGAATCTTCGCTTATGGCTATACTTTCGCAACAAACCAAAAGAAAAGTTGCGGCAATTACCTTTGAGGCTTACGCCATGGATGAAGAGAGCTTAAAACAAAAGCTTGCTAGTCTAAAGAAGGAAGCTGCTTATATTATTTTTGACGTACGAGATAATCAAGATCTGGAATTGTTGGCAAAGCTTTTAAAAGATGAGAAAGTTATCTGTGGCAGTTCGGCAATCGGTTATTACTTTGCCAAAGCTTACGCCACGGAACATCTTGCCCCAAGGCCTCAAGAAGAGAAAAAGAAGGCTGATGATCTGGTTTTAGGAATATCCGGTAGCCTGACGCCGCAGACCCTTGCCCAATGTGAATATATGAATGACAAAGGTTTCTCTGTCATTACTTTAGATACTACAAAACTTTTTGACCTTGCGGAAAAAGAACAGGAAAAACAGCGGATTTTATCGGCCTATAGACAGAGCTACGAGAAGCGGCGTTTTACGCTGATTCGTTCGGCTCAAGATCCAGAAATCTTGGCAGAGACTCGAAGATTGGCTAAGGCTCAAGGTCTTAACCACACCTATGCGGCTCAAGTGGTTTCGGATATGTTATCGGAGCTGGCATTGATCCTGACCAAACAGTATGAAATTCGTAAGCTGATTACTCTGGGCGGAGATACCAGTGCGGCGGTTTGCGACCGTCTGGGTATTGTGGGAATGAAGATTTTAGAGGAAATTGAACCGGGATTACCTACCTGTCGTAGCTTGGAAGCTCCTTATTATACATTAGTTTTAAAATCCGGCTCATTTGGACGTCCCGAATTTATCGAAAATGCATTAGACTATGTGTAAAACACCTTAGGAGGAAGATTATGCATTATATCGGTGGAATTGATATTGGTGGTACCAAATGTGCGGTAAGCTTAGCAGCTGTGGATGGCGGAACAGTTACGATTCTGGCAAAAAAACAAATTCCTACTCAGCAGTTACCGGAGGATAAGGCTCAAGGCTTGGGGGATCTTTTGGCTGAACTACTAGAAGAGTGCCCTGAGGTTAAGCCTGAAGCCATTGGCATCAGTTGTGGAAGCCCATTAGATTCTGCCCGGGGAATTATCCTATCGCCACCCAATTTACCAGATTGGGTTCGGGTAGATGTAGTTAGTCCTTTGCAGAGTCGTTTTGGGATGCCGGTAGCCTTACAAAATGATGCCAACGCCTGTGCCTTGGCGGAGTGGCTCTGGGGCGCAGGGCGTGGAGCTCGAAATATGATTTTCCTGACCTTTGGTACGGGGCTAGGTGCGGGACTAATTCTTAATGGTCAGCTTTATAGCGGTACCAATGATATGGCAGGAGAGGTCGGTCATGTGCGTCTTGCCTCTAAAGGCCCTGTGGGCTACGGAAAAGCTGGATCTTTTGAAGGTTTTTGCAGCGGTGGTGGTATTCAATCCTTGGCACATAGCTATGTTGAGGATTGGAAGAAGAAAGGTCAGAGCAGCCGCCTTTTTGCTTGTAGAGATATACAAAAGGGGCCAAGTGCCGCTGAGGTGGGAGGTGCCGCCCAAGAAGGGGATGCTTTGGCCTTGGAAATTATGCATGAAGTAGGCTTTCGTTTGGGGCAAGGTTTGTCTATGTTGATTGACGTATTAAATCCAGAAAAAATTGTTATTGGCAGCATTTTTGCTCGTCAAGAAGCTCTGCTTCGTCCCGGGATGGAGGCGATTATTGGTCAGGAGGCTTTAGCCGATTCTGCTAAGTGTTGTCAGATACTTCCCGCCCAGCTGGGAGAGCTCTTAGGGGATTATGCGGCTTGTTCCGTAGGAATGAATCTTTTACTCCAAAATTCTTAAAAGAAAGTGTTAGGTAGCAATGATGAAGGTTTCTGATCCTTATTTTCGCTGGGAGCGCATACGTAAATATGTCGATGAAGATATTGCGCCTGCCCGTATTCGTAGGTATTTTGAATTAAGGGATTGGCAGTATGCGGAATGGGCGATGGAAGACCCTCTTCTGCCTCATTCGGTTGAAGGGGTGGATTTTACCAAGGGAGAACCTTTTCAGTTGGGCAATTCTTGGGGTGGTTATGATAAGGTGGCTTGGTTTAGTTGTGAGGCAGATATTCCGTCTCTGGGAGAGCAGGAAGTACTAGCCTTCAAAGCCAGAGTCGGCCCGCGGGATGGTGGGGGCTCAACGGCAGAATCCTTACTGTATGTTAACCAAGAAGTGGTTCAAGGCATTGATGTGTGGCACGAGGAGGCTTGGCTTGATCCCCGGCTATATGCTGGGCAAACCAAGCTTAAAATTGCACTAAAGGCGTGGAGTGGTGTACTGGATATTCCGGCTCAGCGGGTATTTCGTGAAGGTGCTTTGGTGGTGATTGATAGAGAGACGGATCGTTTTTATCATCTGGTAGATACGCTACTGGGCTGTATCAAAGAACTTAAGGAGGAAGATCTGCGTCGAATTCGTCTTCTTCAGCTTTTGGTAGATAGCTTTGCCTTGGTGAATTTTTTAGAAATTGGCAGTGAGACCTTTTATCAATCTATCCGTCAGGCTTTGGCTTTACTTGAAAATAAGCTGGCAGAACTGGAGCAAATTGAAGAGATAAAGCCGTCACTTTCCGGTATTGGACATTCCCATCTGGACATGGGCTGGTTATGGCGTTATCAAGCTACCAGAGAGAAGGCCTCACGAACTTTTGCTACAGTACTCAATTTAATGCGTCAGCACCCAGAATATGTTTTTCTTCATACTTCACCTCAGCTCTACAAATTTTTAGCCAAAGACTATCCTCAGCTCTATGAACAGATTAAGGCTAAAGTCGCTGAAGGACGCTGGGAAGTTACCGGTGGAATGTGGGTTGAACCAGATACGAATCTTCCTTCTGGTGAGTCTTTAATTCGACAGTTTCTTTTGGGGAAAAGATTCATAAAGCAAGAGTTTAATCAAGATTCTCAGCTTACTTGGTTGCCGGATGTTTTTGGTTATAGCGCGGCTTTACCGCAGATTATGGTAAAGTCCGGTATGAAGTATTTTATGACAACGAAGATTAGTTGGAATCAGTATAACCATTTTCCTCACGATACCTTTTGGTGGAAGGGGCTGGATGGCAGCAAAATTCTGACTCATTTTATTACTACGCCAGAGGATGGTTCTTGGTTTTATACCTATAATGGTCGAATGACACCGGAAGAGGTGACTGGGATTTGGACAAATTATAAAGATAAAGATAAGAATGAAGACCTACTGATGTCCTATGGTTGGGGCGATGGCGGTGGCGGCCCAACCGCAGAAATGATTAAACGGGCTGTCTGTATGAAGAATGTTCCCGGTATCCCAAAGGTTCGTTTGGAAAAAGCCGAGAAGTACTTTGAAAGGTTGCTGCAACGGGTCTCAAAGGAAAAATTGGCGGAATGGTCTGGGGAGTTATATTTTGAATATCATCGCGGTACCTATACCTCTCAAGGGCGTACGAAACGGAATAACCGCTTAGCCGAAATGCTGCTACACGATTTGGAATTTTTGTCGGTATACAACGATGTACTAGCTCAAAGTCAGAGCTATCCCCAAAGCTTACTGGAAGAGTATTGGGAAGCGGTTCTACTCAATCAGTTTCATGATGTACTACCGGGTTCCTCTATTGAGCAGGTCTATGCAGATACGGATCGGATCTATTGGTATTGGCAGCAGAAGGGGCAAGATCTTCTGGAGAAAGGTCTAGAAAAATTGGCAAATTTGCTCCGGCTTACTTCAACGCAAGGGTTAGTTCTTAACACAACCGGTTGGGAAAGAAGCGAATTAATTTTACTGCCTAAAGTTTCAGGTAAAGAACCTACAGTTTCTTACCAGCAGGGAGGCGAAAGTCTACCCAGCCAAGTGACAACGGATGGCGTGCTGCTATTAGTTAAAGCGATTCCTGGTTATGGTGTAAGCATAATTGAGAAGGCAAAGGAAGCAACCCCTTCGGAATTGGCGGGGGCAGATGGATTGTCTTTCAGGCAAACTGAAACTTTTACAGAGTCGGATCGTTGTTTTGTATCTTCTCAAAGAATGGAGAATGCTTTTTATACTCTTCAGTTCTCAGAGGATGGCAGTATTGCTTCCCTCTATGATAAGCGTGCCCAACGTGAAGTAGGAGATAGCAGTCCGATGAATCAATTTGTAGCTTATGAAGATAAGCCACAACGATTTGACGCCTGGGATATTGATATTTACTATCGGGAGAAACCCTATCCGGCTCCCCAATTACTTCAAAGTGAAGTTGTGGCTCGTGGTCCTCTGCTTATGGCCATTAAGCAGAGGTATAGTTTTCACAACTCAACTATAGAGCAAGAGATTCGGATGTATAGTCACAGTCCTCGAATCGACTTTGTCACCCGAGTTGATTGGCAAGAACGGCAAGTCTTGTTAAAGGTTTACTTTCCTTTAGCTATTCATAGTGAATTCGCCACCTATGAAATTCAATGCGGCAATTTAGAAAGACCCACCCATGAGAATACGGAGTGGGATCTGGCTCGTTTTGAAGTCTGCGGACAGCGCTGGGTTGATCTTTCAGAAAAAGATTATGGTGTTGCTTTACTTAATGACTGTAAGTATGGCCATGATGTGCGTGACAATGTTCTGGGACTTACCTTGATTAAGTCAGCCATACGGCCTGATCCTCAGGCTGATTTGGGCGAACATTATTTTTCTTACAGTCTTCTACCTCATCTGGGAGACTGTATGCAGGGTGAAGTACAGAAAGAAGCTATGTGTTTTAATCATAAGCTGCATAGTTTTGCTCTATCCCACAAGGAATCCATACCCCTTGAGGAAGAGGGTGGCGATTATGATGACTCACTAGGAACCGAGGCATTGGTAAGAGCAGAAAGTTTGAATTCAGCTCAGGCCTTTTGTTGTCTGGACTCCGATCATATCGTGCTGGATACATGGAAAGCTGCTGAGTCAGGAGATGGCTATATTGTGCGTCTCTATGAGTATCAGAACAGGAGAAGCCGCCGAGTTTGCCTCAAAACCCTTAAGAGGATTGCCCAGGTTTGGGAGACAGACCTGATGGAGCAGCCTTTGACTCTCCTTGAGAGCCAAGAAAATAGTATGTATTTTGATATTAATCCCTATGAAATCAAGACATTTAAGCTGTGCTTTTGCCAGTGATGGGAGTGTGAGATACCATGATGAAGGCATTAGAAAATGCAAAATGGCAAATTAATTTAGGGCAAAATCTTATTCAGTCAGAGACCTTGGTCTTTGAGAACCAAGGCAATGTAGCCGTGGCTGAGTGGGATAATGCTGAGACACAGACAAGAATTCGGCTGTCTTTGGAGGAAGCCGGAGCTGTCAGCCATATGAGAATAGCCTTTGTTCAAGAGCAAAGTGACTTCCGCGATAGCCTATCCCTAGAGGCGCAAAATCCTTTGCAACTTGATTTTTTGCCGGCTGAAAAACCGCACAAAATCTTAGCTCTTTATCAGCATCGGGATTGGTGGACTCGTCCGGCTTTTGTAGAGCAGTGGGCGGAAGTTCCGGCTCGAACCCAGTCGCTTTTGGTTCAGTATGACCATAATCATTTTGGCTATTATTTGCCCCTTGGACTTTCCCAAATGAAAGGATATTTATCCGGATCGGAACAAGGTGGTCTCAGACTTTCTTTGACTGCTTACACCGCCGGAATTGTTCAGGGAGAAGAAATTGGCTTGCTTTACGGTGAAGGTAAAGAAATTTCAGCCTTAATTTCGAGTCTTTGGCAATTTGCAGCAAAGTTATTAAAAGTCCCACTAAAAGATCAGCGTGCCTTCCCGGAACTTTTCTCCTCCTTAGGCTTTTGCACTTGGGATGCCTTTTATACTGAGATGGATCAGGGAAAAATACTGGCTAAAGCAGAAGAATTTGCCCAGAAGCAAGTCCCTGTGAACTGGTATCTATTAGATGATGGTTGGCTCTCAATTGCGGAGCAGCGCTTGACAGCTCTGGAACCGGATCGAACCAAGTTTCCAGAGGGCTTGGCTCAGGTAACCAAAAAGCTCAAAACCATCGGCCGAATTAAGTCCGTGGGCGTCTGGCATGCTTTGGGCGGTTATTGGGGCGGCATTCATCCTACCGGTGGCTTAGGGCAAGAATTAAAGGAGTATCTCTACTTTACTAAGAATCAAAAGGCTCTTCCTCACTATCTGCCGGAAAAGGGCTTTGGATTTTGGCGGAGATGGTATAAATATTTGCGTGATGAGGGGATTGATTTTGTTAAAGTCGATGGGCAGAGTGCGCTGAAAAATTACTATCAGCAAGAAGTCGATATTGCTACGGTAGCCAGAGGAACTCATGAAGCCTTAGAGGCGGCTGCTGCCATCTATTTTAATAGCCAAATGATTAATTGCATGGGAATGGCTTCTGAAAATTTATTTTCCCGTCCCCACTCAGCTTTGGCACGGAACAGCGATGATTTTCTGCCCAAGGATAGAGCCAGCTTTGCAGAGCATATTCTTCAAAATGCTTACAATGGCTTATATCACCAAGAACTCTATCACTGCGATTGGGACATGTTTTGGACTTGCCATCCAGACGCTCCAAAACATGCCTTGCTACGAGCTATCAGTGGTGGACCTATTTATATCAGTGATCCTTTGGGGCAGACCAATCCGGAAATCCTTAAACCGCTTGTTTATGCCCAAGGGGAGATTTTGCGGATGGAGCGCACTGCTCTGCCTACACCGGAGAGTATTTTTGTCTCACCTTTAGAGACGGATCAGATTGTTTTAACTAACCGCTACAGAGGTACGGGAGCCGCAGCGGCCTTTCATTTAGGTCAAAAAGACAGCCATCCTCCTTTGGCGGTGAGCGCCGGGGATATTGAGGGTTTATCTGGAGAGCACTTTCTGGTTTATGACCATCAAGATCGAGGGGTAGAAATTTTGAACAAAGTGGAACCGGCATCTTTTTCATTGGGTCATGAAGGCTGGGCATTAAAACTCTTTATTCCATATGAAGAGGGGATTATTCCTATTGGTTTGGTAGACAAGTATATGAGCTGTCATAGTTTAGTAGCGGTCAGGAGAACTTCCCAGGGCTGTAGCCTACGTCTGCGTTGTGGCGGAGAATTTGCCTTTTATAGCACATCTACCATTACTTCGGTAACTATTGCCGGAGAGGAGTGCCAAAGTAAGCTTGTTCAGAAAGACAACCTATATTTCTTAGACCTTTCCGCCTTTGATGGTGAAATTGATCTTGAAATCCGTAGAGCGAAAGCATAGGAGGATGTATTGTGTATCAAAAAGAAAAAGAACAATGTATTCAGATTTGTCACCTGCTTTATAGTAGACAGCTAGTCGCTGCCTCTGATGGCAATATTAGCCTTAAAGTTGAAGCGGATCGCTTCATATTTACCCCTTCTGGAGTAAATAAAGGCTTTCTTACATGGGAAGATTTGTTGGTAACCGATGGTACGGGGCAGATTATTGAGGGTGAAGGCCGGGTGACAAAAGAATTTGAACTTCATCAAAAAATCTACCAAAACCGTCCTGAAGTTACAGCTGTAGTTCATACTCACCCCGTATATGCCACAGCTTTTGCCATGACGGGGCAAGGAATACCGGAAGAATATTTAATCGAGTCAAAGCAGGCCTTAGGTTCTTGTGTGGTGGCAGAATATGCGCCACCCGGCAGCCAGGCCTTGGCAGATAATTTGGAAAAGGCTCTGGGAAATCATCAGGTAGTTTTGCTCAAAAATCATGGAGCAGTTACCTTTGGTAAAAACTTAATCGAAGCCTATAACCGGATGGAAATTTTAGAGACGGTAGCTAAAACTATTGCGGTGTCCCGGCTTATTGGAATTCCTTCGCCCATACCTAAAGGAGGCTAAAGATGGCTACTGAGATCTATTGGAATGGTTTAACTACAGAAGAAGAGGCACTTGTTCGTGAAGTATCGCCTATTCTTAGGCTGGAACAGGGGACAGGAAGCTGGCAGGTTACCTGCCAAAGGCAGAATCAGCCGGGGATTCAGATCCGCTGGGAATCAGAAAAAATCTTTATTACCTATGGCAAAAAAGTAGAATTAGCCAGAGCGTATAGTCTTTTGGTACAGAAAATTCATCAAGGTGATTTAACAACTCTCTCTGCCACTCCGGCTTTTCAAAACTTGAGTTTTATGCAGGACTGCTCCCGTAATGGAGTCCCCAAAGTACAGGCGGTTAAGAGCCTGTTCCGCTATTTGGCAATTATGGGTTATGACAGCTTACAACTCTATACTGAGGATACCTTTAGCCTAGAGGATTACCCCTACTTCGGCTATTTACGTGGACGTTATAGCCAGGAGGAGTTAAAGAGCTTAGATGAATACGGCCGGCTTTTAGGGATAGAACTCATTCCCTGCATCCAAACCTTGGCTCATCTCAACGGTATTTTTCGTTGGAAGTCTTTTCAGCCGGTACGTGATACGGGAGATATTTTACTCTGTGGGGAAGAACAGACCTATGAGCTTATAGAAACGATCATTAAGACTTGCGCAGAATCCTTTACTTCTCGTCAAATCAACATTGGCATGGACGAAGCTGAACAGCTGGGTTTGGGACGATATTTAGAGAAGTTTGGCTATCAGGAACGCTTCGCCATTATGGATAAGCACTTGCGCCGGGTTGAAGAAATTTGCCGTCGATACGGTTTTATACCTATGATGTGGAGTGACATGTTTTTTAAGATGCTGGGCGGTGGAAGCTATCATAGCGCCGCAATTGCGGTGCCGGAAAAAGTCAAGAGGGCCTTACCAGAGAATATGGGGCTAATCTATTGGGATTATTATTCCCGAGAGGCTCAAAACTATGATCGAATGTTTGAGCAACATAAACAAATAACCAACCGGGTTATTTTTGCCGGTGGCGCTTGGCGTTGGAATGGTTATGCTCCACTTCTAAGCCATTCTCTTTTGGCAGGTGAACTGGCATTAACCAGTTGCCGCCAAAAGGGAATTAAAGAAGTTATCTTGACAGCTTGGGGCGATAATGGGGCGGAAGCTTCGCTCTTCTCCGTACTGCCGGTTCTCGTTCTTTATGGAGAAGGGAACTATCAGCCCCTTCTTTCAAAAGAGATAACAAGCCAACGCTTACAGAGTCTTTTCGGTCTTGATTTAGAGGCGTTTTTAGCTCTGGAGAAAGTCAATTTGACCCCGGATAACCCTATTCCGGGGAGAGTTTCTGTTGGGCCGGCACGTTATCTTTTATATCAAGATCCGCTATTAGGACTTTTCGACAAACATGTTGATCCTAAGACCTATCCACTACACTTTTCCGCTTGCGCCAAGGCGCTAGAAGAAGTAGAGGCAGTAGCGGGAGAACTGGCTTATATCTTTACTACCCTAAAAAATCTGGCAGAAGTTTTGGCAGAAAAAGCGACCCTTGGTCTGGATATAAAAACAGCTTATGACAGCCAGGATAAAGCCGTTTTAGCTTTGGAACTGCCCCGGCTGGATCAGCTTAGGAATAAAGTTGATCAGTTTCACTTAGCGGTGATTACCCAATGGGAGAAAGAAAACAAAGCCTTTGGTCGCGAGATTATTGATTTGCGCTTGGGCGGGCTGAAGGAACGGCTTGGGCAGACCAAAAGGCTTGTGGAAAGATATTTGGCCGGGGAGATTTCTGAAATAGAAGAGCTGATTCCGGAAAGACTTCTACTGGACGAAAGGGAGAATCCCGGCTATCAGACCTTACCCCTGTCCTGTAACCGCTGGTCGGAAATGGTCAGCCCGGCAGATATATAGGTGACAGTATGAAAGAGAAAAAGAAATGTAGTTTGGCGATGATTGGTAATACCCATATCGATCCGGTCTGGCTCTGGTCTCGGCGAGAAGGCATGCAAGAAGTTAAGTCTTCCTTTGCTTCCGCCTTGGCACGCTTGGAAGAATTTCCTGATTTTGTTTTTAGCCAGAGTAGTGTTGCCTATTTGGCCTGGATGAAAGAGACTTGTCCAGAGCTTTTTCAGCAGATTCAACGCCGGGTGGCAGAGGGGCGTTGGCAGATTTGTGGTGGCATGTGGATAGAGCCGGACTGCGATTTGCCTAGTGGCGAAAGCTTAATTCGTCATTTTCTCTATAGCCGAGAATTTCTTGTAAAACATTTTGACCGATTACCGGAAACGGTATACAGTGTAGACAGCTTTGGGCATAGTAGTGCTTTGCCGGGGATTTTCAGCGGTGCCGGGATGAAGTATTATTTGATTTCCAGACCGGGACGGGAAGTGCTGGATATACCGCCGGTCTTTATTTGGCAGGGGCCGGATAAAAGTACCGTGGTAACGGAGATGACCGGTGGAGAATACATGGCGTGGACAAAGCCGGCTATCCGCTTTAATTTAGAGGAAAGCCTCAAGGCTTTAGAAAAATATGATCAGAGTAAGATGGCTGTTTTTTACGGGGTGGGAAATCACGGAGGCGGTCCCACCATCGAGAATATCCATAGTATTTATGAGCTGATGAAAGAAGAACCGGACTTAGATATACATTTTTCCGGAATCGAACAATTTTTCTCTCAAAATGCCTGGCAGAACTTGCCGGTGGTTCAGGGCGAATTGGGGCGGATTTTCTATGGCTGCTATAGTTCGGATAACGAAATAAAGCGCCTACACCGCCGCTGTGAATGGTCTTTAATCAAAACAGAGGCACTTTTAGCCATGGCAAAATATTGGCGAGGCGAAAGCTCTTCTTCCGGTTCGGCGACAAAGCTGGAAGAAGCCTGGAAGCTGCTGCTATTCAATCAGTTCCATGATATTCTGGCCGGAACCTGTATTGAGAAAGCCAGAAATGAAGCTGTTTCGGATTTTCATCGTGTCCTTAGCCTTAGTGGCGAACTGATTGACCAGGCTGTACAAGGGATTGCCAATCAGCTGGACACTCGAGGAGAGGGTTTTCCTCTGCTACTTATAAATGCTACCGGGCAGGATTTTACCGGCTTGGTCTTTGCTGATGTTTATGTTCCTCGAGCCCAGTACAAGGGACTTCGTCTCAAGGACGAGCAGAGTAATGAAATTCCCTTTGCCGAGAGCAATTACCAGTTTTATACTCCTGAGAGTAGAAAAGGTATACTTTTTCAGGCTACCGTCCCTGCCTATGGCTATAGTCTCTATCGCTTTACCCATGAAGGCAGCCAAAAAGAAGCACCGGAATCCGGTTTTCAGGTAAAAGAAAATACCATTACTACGCCCCAAAGTAGTATCCGTTTTAACTCTCAGACCGGTTGTCCTCAACAACTTCTCTATGGGAGGCGTGAGTTTTTAGCTGCCCCCATTTCCGTGGCCGCTTATGAAGATCAACGTGGCGCTTGGGGCAAGGCACTTTGGACAAAAAGAGCGGGTAAGCCTTTTATTTGTAAAAGTCAGGCGCTATTGGAGAGTAATTTTTTACGGACTATTTATCGCAGTGAGCTGGCTCTTTCTAACTCACAACTGGTGCTGGACTTTATTATCGAAGCCAACTCACCACGAATTATTATTAAGGGCAAGCTTCATAATGCAGAAAAACATTGTCAGATTGCTTTCCGGCTACCCTTAGCTGGGGAAAAGCTTTCCTGCCATTCTGAGACAGCTTTTTACATGGAGGACAAAATTCAAAATGACGGTACAGAGTACTACCATCATCGTTTTGCTGATTTTGTAGATGCCGAGGGTAGGGGAATGGCAATCTTTAATAATTCGGCTTATGGTATGCGCTGGGAAGGGGATAGCGCTCTGTTAATTTTAAGCCGCAGTACAGTTTTTGCCCAAGGTGAAGCGGAAATTTTTCAGCCTTCACCACAAGATAGCTATATGGATCAGGGCTGCTGGGAGTTCGAACTTCGTCTTTATCCCCATGATAAAGCCATGAGTGCCCGATCGCTTTTTGCCGAAGCAGATCAGTTACACATGCCTATTGAAATTTTGCAAGATAGCTGCCATTTGGGCAAAATCTGGCAGCGGCAAGGTCAGGTAGCTAAGGTAGAGGGGGAGCACCTGATTCCCTCAGCTCTAAAGACGGCCTTAGTCTCGGAAGAGACTTTTGTACTACGTTGTTTTGCTGATAATCATTTTGGTGAGGGGCAGCTTTACCTGGGCGAGAAAAAGCACAAAGTCGCCTTCAAAGCTCATGAATTAGTAACCGTAGGTTTTTCAAAAGACGGAAGTGGGGCTCTGAACTTGGTAGAAATACCGGTAGCTCAAGCCGATGAACTGACAGACAAAAAAGCCAATAACATAAGAGGAAAGGGAACCAACCATGCTATATAAGAAGGGGACGGTTTTCTACCGGGGAACTTGGCAAAAGCTGGACGTACGAGCGGAGGGGGAACGCATTACTGAGGTTCAGCCGGAGCTTCTGCCTCGACCCTATGAACAAGTTTATGATCTGACGGGGGAACTGCTTCTTCCGGGATTCATTGATCTTCATACCCACGGTCGAGAGGGGGTAGACTTTAGTTATGGCGAAGTAGAGGACATCTTGGCGGTGCAAAAAAAGTACAGCAAACAAGGGGTAACTTCGATCTTAGCCACTACTATGAGTCTGTCGGAAACTCAGAGCATAGCTATGCTTGAGCGACTGGGGGAGGCAATTGAGACGCGCGGCGAGGGCTGTCGTATTCTGGGAATTCATCTGGAAGGCCCGGCTTTGGGGCTAAGTAAAAAGGGCTGCCATAAAGCCGAGTTTTTACGTGCGCCCCAGGTGGAATGGCTCAAAGCGTGGGATAAGGTGGCGCAAGGGCACATTAAGATGATTTCTATTGATCCTACTTATCCGGAGGCTCTGGCAACGATTGCTGCTCTTACGCCGGAAAAAGTTTTCTCTCTGGCTCATACTGAGGCAACTTATGCTCAAGTTCACCAGAGCATTAAGGCCGGAGCCAGACATGTTACCCATCTGTTTAATGCCATGAGACCACTACATCACCGCGAACCAGGCCTAATTGGTGCGGCCTTTGATGCTCCTCTGTCAGTAGAATTAATTGCCGATGGGCTTCATGTTCACCCAGTGGTCATGGCTATGGCATTTCAGCTTTTTGGTGAAAAGCTTTGCCTGGTTTCTGACTCCTGCGCGGCAGCAGGATATCCTGAGGGTGAATATGTCTTAGGTGATTTGCCAATCTGGGTGCGAGAGGGTGCCGGACACTTAGAAGATGGAACACTGGCCTGCTCTACCATTAGCCTCTTTGATGGCTTTCGCCGCAGTTTGGCCTTAGGTATTGCTTCCGAAACTGTGATTGCCGCCTGTACCAGCCAACCGGCCGCCGTATTAGGCTTAGAGAATAGTATTGGATCTATCGCAGCTGGTTATTGGGCTGACCTCTTAGTCCTAGACCAAGGCTATAATTTGAAACGAGTTTTTGTGGGTGGAAAAGAGCAGGATAGATAATGAATAGTAAGACAGAAGCGACCTTGGATAGCAAACTTGGTTTACAGATTGACAGCCGCTATCTTCGGCGCATGATTATTCCTTTGATTTTAGAACAAGTTCTGGGTGTTACCGTAGGGATGGCGGATACTGTTATGGTATCCAGAGTGGGAGAAGCCGCTATGTCTGGGGTTTCTTTGGTAGATACTATTAATATTCTGCTGATAAATTTATTTATGTCTATGTCTACCGGCGGTGTAGTTATTGCTTCTCAAGCCTTAGGGCGTTCTGACCGCAGGAAGGCCTCTGAAAGTGCAAATCAACTACTACTGCTAATTCTTTCGCTATCCTTACTGGTCATGACCGTGGCTCTTTTAGGGAATCGACAGATCCTCAGCTTGATTTTTGGGCAGGTAGAAGCTGACGTACTCGGTCATGGAGTAACCTACTTCTATATAATTGCCTTGTCCTTTCCTTTTTTGGCCATTCAAGGGGGCTGCTCGGCTCTGTGCCGGGCGATGGGGAATACCCGGGTAACCTTTTTTGTCTCCATCATCATCAACCTAATCAATATTGGGGGGAACGCCCTGTTACTTTTAGTCTTCAATTGGGGTGTAGCCGGTGTGGCTACGGCAACGCTAGTGGCTCGGATTGTAGGGGCGGCTCTGTTATTTTACGTGCTACGTAATCCCCGAAATGACATTGTCTTACCCCGGCCTTTCTCTTTTCGGTTTGATTTTGGATTGATTAAAAAAATCCTGCATATTGCCGTTCCCACGGGACTGGACAGTGCAATTTTTCAAGTGGGAAAAATACTGGTTCAAAGTTTGATTGTGACCTTTGGAACCGCTGCCATTGCAGCCAATGCAGTAGTTGGCTTGGTAGCCGGTATTGCCTATATTCCCGGTAACGCCATTGGTATGACTATGCTGCCGGTAGTGGGGCAGTGTATCGGCGCAGAAGACTATCCTCAGGCCAAAAGCTATATTCGTAAACTTATGCTTGTTTGTTTTGGCGCTATGGGGGGCTTAAATCTTCTGATTATTTTGGTAGCGCCTTGGTTAGTGGGCATCTACAACTTATCCGGCGAGGGGGCACAGATGGCCTATCAGGTAATTCTTTACCACAGTGTAGCCGCCATGATTATTTGGCCCTTTGCTTTTACCTTGCCGAATGCCTTAAGAGCTGCCGGTGACGTGCGTTTTGCCATGATTGTTTCTATTCTATCTATGTGGATTTTTCGTATTGCTTTGAGTTATTACCTAGGGCAAGTCTTGGGTTGGCAACTTCTTGGAGTCTGGGTTGCCATGTCCGTTGATTGGTTGGCCAGAGGAATCTTATTTCTCTATCGAATTTTGTCCGGGCATTGGCTTCGTTATCATAAAAGAAAACAGCTTAAGGAGAGTAGCTAGTCAATTCAACGGCACTATTACATTATTTGGATAATCCTCACGAAGGTTAGCTTGGAAACATTGAGTTTTATCATTTCAGGGAGGAGCGAAAGACATGAAGGATAACAGAAAAGCTCTACTTTTATCGGAAGATGAAGACCTAATATGGTCCATCGGAGATCAGGATTCCTTGGTAGACACATTTATGCACCCAAAGACCTTTGAACCATTTGTTGTCCGGCAAAAGAGGGTTAGTGGATACCCTTCCTTTCATCCATCTTCGGCTGATCCTGATGGTGGGTATCAAGAGTATAGCTTTCAAATCGAGTTTCAACTTAATGAAGTTTCGGGACTTTTACTTTATATTAAATATATTGCTTCGACGCCTCGAATTCCCGATCTTCAGATCACGGTAAATGGACATAGAGGAAGCTATTTTCCTTATCCAATTCCTTCAGATGACCCAGTTATCCGCCCCAGCCATGCTTTACATGCAGCGATTTATAATAAAGAAGAAATTCAAATTTCCATCCCTGAAGACTTTGTTGTTCAGGGAAGCAATGTTCTCTCGATCCAGACAATAGATGGAGAAGCATTTCTTCCTGTAAATAATCTTCAAGCTGTACTTCGGTTAGATCGGATGGCTGATGCTTGTGGTTTTCACTATGGCGCAATGGCACTATATAAACAGTCTTCACCCGTAAGGCCGGTGGCTCCTTCGATTCGTCCGGAAGTTTTTTATCGTGAGAATGAAAAGGGGCAGTTGGAAGAAGCCTGCAGTCTAGTAGTAAATGATTTACATCAATATCAAAAGTCTCACCTCCGCGGAGAAATTGAGCTAACCTGCGGTGAGAAACAGCTCTCAATTCCCTATGTATTTTCAATTGCAGAATTTGGGCAGCAGACAGTCTTAGTCTGGATTCCAGAGCAAGAAGGAGAGGTAGCTTATGTTATTCAGGGCGATTTGCAGGGGAAGGGTGTTTTTAGCCCCAGAAAAAAGTGGAATATTCATATCACTCCTCACGCCCATACAGATATCGGCTACACCCACCGGCAGTGGGAAGTAGCCGAAAGAATGTGTCGCAATTTGGATAAGGCGATTGAGCTTTTGGAATCCTCGGAGGAAGATTCTTTTTCTTACGTTATTGATGGTACATGGCATTTGGAGGAGTACTGTAAGACAAGATCCCCAGAACAGATTGAGCGATTGATCTATTGGATCAAGAAAGGAAAGCTGGGGATTCCCTGGAATTATGCTGATTTACTAACGCAATTTACCTCCCTAGAAGGGCTGATTCATAATGGGGATTTTTCTGACCAGTTCTTGGCTACTCAGGGGTTGATTCCTGATCGGGCAGATATTGTAGATGTTGCCTCGGCCTCTTCCAGTTATCCGACTGTTCTCCGTGGCTCTGGAGTAAAGTATCTTATTCATGCTAACAATCAGGATAGAGGGCCTTTTCGGTTTAATGGACAACTGCATAAGAAAAGCCCCTTTTGGTGGGAAGGACTAGACGGCAGCCGTGTACTTACTTGGTTAGCAAAAATGTACTGTGAACTAAAGAAGGTTTGCGGTTCTCCGGCGTCAATTCCGGCTGCCCAAAGGGGACTGGCGATGTGGCTTTTGGAGTATGAAAGAGAAGACTATCAGCCTAACCATGTACTGCTGTATGGCATGGAAGCAGATAATACTGATATTGACCCTCGAGCCGCTGATTTTATACAAAATTGGAATAAAACCTATGTCTATCCCCGACTGATAGCCTCCAATGGGAGCAGTTTTTTTGAAGCCTCAATGCCCTGGAAAGAATCTTTTTATAGCTATAAAGGGGATGGCGGTGCCTATTGGGAGGATGGCGCAGGCTCTTCCGTCATGGAGTCAATTCAAGTAAGGGCGGCAGAAAGTGGACTGAGAAATGCAGAAGTACTTGCAACTATAGGAACCATGCAGGACTCACGGTTTCAATTTCCTCATGAAGATTTTAGCGCAGCTTGGAAACAAATTTTATTGTACGGTGAGCATACTTGGGGGGCATTTTTATCCGGTTCCGATCCAGAGTCTTACTTAGCCAGAGAGCAGTGGGCCTTAAAGAAAAATATGGCAGATCAGGCTTACCTATTAAAAGAAAGGCTGCTAAACAATTCGGCCTCTCGGCTAAGCCTACTTTGGAATAATCAGGGAAGAGAAATTGTTGTCTATAATCCCAGCAGCTTTCCTGTTTCGGCAGTGGTTCCTATCGAAATTGGCTGTAAGGAAACAATCCTCAGTTATGAGAAGACTGGATCAGGCGAAGGGCTACTTTCCGAAGCTTATTGGCAGCCAATTCATCAGGGGGCAACACAAGTCCAAGGAGAACTTTATTGTCCGGCAGTACCCGGTATGTCTTACCGAAGATTTCCTTTAGCTGAGGCAGAATCACTTTCATTTTCCGTCAAAAAAGACGCTGTGAAAATCACTTCCTACACTATAGATATTGGCAATAGTAATGAAATAATCTATATGGAAAATAGCTATTACCGAGCTACAATTCTTCCGGGGCAAGGGGCGATTACCAGTCTTTTTGACAAAGAATTACAAAAGGAACTGGTAGGGAAGGAAAAAACTTTCGGTCAGATGGTCTATGTTGCTGGGGGTGAAGGGACCACATTGATGGGCAATCGAAGCCAGTATGGAAAGCCTGAAGTTTTCCCCCAGCGTTGTTTTCCATTATATTCTGGGGGGGAAATCTGCCAAGTTGAAAGACGAACCTCTTCCTATGATACAAGGCTAATTTTACAGGGGAAAGGCATTCTTGGCTGGGTGAAAATTGTTTATATCTTACATCATTTTGAGAAAAAATTAGAGCTTATCTATGAGTACAATAAGGAAGAAACCGCCTCCATTGAAGCGGTTTATGTAGATTTTCCGACATCCTTAGCTCAAGATGCGCAAGTGTTCTCCGATAGCCAGACCGGTTGGGTTGACTGGCAAAAAGATCTGCTTCCCGGCGCTTGTACCGATTGGTTGCCTTTACAAACCAGTATGCTTCTGCGAGACAAACAATACCAGATCCAAATTGCCTCTCCAGATATTTTTCTATTTACCGTGAATCATCCAGTGCAAGGACATTGGCAGCAAACTTCGGTGCAGGGTGGGCGTCTTTATTCTTACGTGTTAAATAATTATTGGCGGGTCAATTACAAAGCCAGTCAAGGCGGTAATATATGCTTTCGTTATGGGATTACTTCAAGTGCAATTTCGGGCTTTGAACAGTGCTATCAGTTTTCCCAGGGTTTAAGAAATGGACTTTATGCTCAACGTATGAGTTATCAGGAATTTAGAGTATCCGTTCCGGCTACGGTTAAAGACCCTACTGGTGGAACTTTTATGACTTGTGATACCGATAAGATTGCTGTTTCAACGTTACGTGGTGGTAAAGCTAATAACAGTATTCTTATCCGCTTGGTTGAAGTTGCAGGACAGAGAAGTAAAGGAACTATTGCCTTTGCAGGAAAAACACTTGTGCGGGCATGTAAGACCGATCATCAGGGTAGGCAGTTATACGAAGTGGCTGTTACCAGGGAGCAGGAATTTTCCGTTGAAATGGAACCCTTTGCGGTGGAGAGTTGGTGGATTACCTTTGGAGCTTGACAGGTTTATGGGGGAGAATAGCTCCAGAGGTAAAGGCTTTTAAAGAATGACTACATCCTCTTCAAAAGTCTTTTCTGCATTACCAAAAGAATAGATGCGGTCGTTACCACAAAGACGATACAAGCGCACAAGATCATTTTTTTCATCAATGATTTTTTCAATGTTACGGATAATGTCTCTTTCTGCTTCCTTAGTACAGATAATTTCGAAAGCAGACTTTTGAATACGAAAGCCATATTTAGAGAATAATTTGGCCAGTCGGTATCTTGCTCGATTTTCAACTATATCATAAACAGCTAAATAGATTTTGGCTTCAAAGTCATCAATATGAGCTGTATAGTCATCCACATCAAACACCTCCATTTTGACATCTCCTTAATTCATAACAATTAACGCATACGTAAGGGAATATAAGCTGTGAGATCTTCATTTCTTCTTATACTGGCTGGGGCTCACTCCCACTATTTTGCGAAATACGGTGGAGAAGTACTTGTAGTCGTTGAAGCCTAGGTTCTCCGCGATTTCGTAGGTCATCATGGAGGTTTGGAGGAGCATGATTTTGGCGTACTCGATTCGGACAAGATTTAAGTATTCTACATAGGAGATGCCCACTTCTTTTTTGAATTGATGGCTGAAGTAGTTGTTTGACTTTTGGACAAAGAGGGCCACGTCGTTGACGGAGATTGGTTTGCTTTTGTTCAGGTTTATGTAGTCTAGGGCCTGAAGGATGGTGGCGGAGAAGCGATTGTGAGAGATGCCGAGTCTTGTGTCGGAGCCGAATAGGTGTTCGTGCTGGATCAAGCCTTCGTAGCGGTACTTATCGGAGATGTTTTTGTTTTTTAATAAGGTTTCTATGGTGGGCGGGGGAGGTTCGCTAGCGAGTTGCTCTAGGTTACGTTGGTTTTGCTTGAGTTGAAGGCACTTTTGGACGCATTCCAATAGTTCGGGGATTTTAACGGGTTTAAGGAGGTAGTCGCAGGCGCCGAAGCGAACTGCTTGTTGGGCGTACTCGAATTCCGAGTAGCCGCTTAAGAGGATGATGGCCACATTTGGATATTGATTGGAGACTCTTAGTCCCAATTCTATGCCATTCATGCTGGGCATTTTTATGTCAGAAATGATGATGTTTATTTTCTCTTTCTCGACGATGTCCAGTGCGCTTTGACCATCTTCTGCGGCAAAGACTTTGTGGATGCCTATGGAGGCCCAATCCACACTTTCCTGCAGTCCTCTACGTATGTTTTGCTCATCATCAACGATTAGTAGTTTCAGCATTCTCTTCACCGCCTGACCCTGTTATACATGGCATGGTCACGATTACTGTAGTTCCATAGCCAATTTTGCTGTTAAAGGTAAGTCCGTATTCGTCGCCGTAGCGGAACCGGATTCGTTCATCTATGTTTTTTAGAGCAAGAAAGTTCTTGCTTGATTTTTTGGATTGAAGGAGTAAGCGAATTTGTTCCTCGTCGGTACCTTCTCCATTGTCGCTTACGATGTAGTGCAAGGTATTGTCTTTTTGTAGGATTTCGACTAGTACTTGTCCGCCTTCTTTTTGGTTCTCTAGGCCGTGAACTACGGCGTTTTCTACCAAGGGCTGTAAGATGAGGTGCATCACGCGTAGGGACATGGTTTCCGGTTGGGCGTTGATCCTGTATGTGATACGATCTCCGAAGCGATTTTGCTGTATTTTCATGTAGTTTTGGATGTGGACAACTTCATCGCTTACGGTTGTCATGCCCTTGCCCTTGTTCAAAGCATGCCGCATTAAGTCGGATAAGGCCTCGATCTGCTCGCCAATGTCGTTGCGACCTTTGGAGATGGCCATCCAGCGAATGGAATCCAGTGTATTGTATAGGAAGTGGGGGTTCATCTGGGATTGCATGTAGGCTATTTCGATTTCTTTCTGGTTGATTTTACTCTTATACTCCCGATCGATCAAGAGCTGGATGTGTTCTCCCATTTCTATAAACCGCTGGTTTAAGATGCCGATCTCATCGTTGCTCTTGGTGTATCTGTGTACGTGGTAATCTCCTGATTTGAACTTCTCCGTCTCTGCTGCTAAGGCCTTTACCGGGCGGATGATGCTTCTTTCTTGTACCACGAGAAAAACGACGCCGAACACCAAGGTGAACGATAGACACAAGAAAATAATTGTAGTAAGTTGGGCGTAGCCTACGTAGATTTTGTCGATGGATTCTGCTTTTACAACATACCAACCCGGATTGTCCAGATAGTAATAGGTGTATAACGTTCCTTCTTTTGTGAAGTAGCCGTCGCGGGAGTGGAACATGTGCTTCCACTCCACCTTGGAGTTAATGTTTGTTCCAAGCATTGTCTTATCTGTACTGGACACAATGTCTCCTTGATTATTGGCAATAAAGGCTAGACCTTCATCCGATGAGATCCCACTATAGAGACTACTAATATAGGATTCATCTATGGTTATTCTCTCGAATCCCAGTCGCTGAAAGGAGTACAGATCGTTGACGACACGCATTAAGGAGACGACATATGTAGATGTATCTTTCTTAAAGGCTGCGTCATGGAATTTGTAGGAAGCTGTCCATAAGGGGCTTCCACTTAGTTTTTCAAGAGGTTCAATGTATTCTTTATCCTCTGTTCTAAGTAGTTTTCCAAATTGTAAGAGGATATCTTCATTTGTGAATAGGGAGATAGAAGAGATGTATGGTCTTGAGCGCATTAATCCATACAGATTGTAAGAAGCCGGGATTTTGAGGCGAGCAGAGGTATCAGACTCAACGTTTCCTTCCTTGATATAAGCTTGTACGGCTCCGTCGCCAATGACGGTGATGGAGACGAAATCAACATCATTCACCAGTGAATGCAGGCCTGTCTTGGTCTGCTTTAGTACCTCCAAATTCATTTTGTAGGCTTGCTCAAATGAATATTTGGTTATGTTTTGACTTATAACGATGAAAATAAGCACTAATGGCAGTATCATAAAAATGATAAGACTTAGTGTAAATTTTCTTCCGATTCCTGCAAATACATGCCGCTTCAAAAATCCCATTGCTTCCACCACCATAAGAATGTAAATTGTGATATAGGCCCTTTGCACTTTAGAAACCATGTCATATGAAATAATTTATCAGTATAAACTATTCCGGATAACCTAGGCAAATGATTTTCAGCGATTCGCGTTGTAAATATTTCGGTTGGGAGAGGAAGGGTGGAGCTGTTATCCCTTCACAGCTCCACCGGTTAACCCGGACATAAAGTACTTTTGGGTGAATATGAAGAAGAGTATTACCGGAATTAATACAATGGTACTGGCCGCACACAGGGGGCCCCAATTTGTACCGGAGCTCTGTACGAAGGCTGTAATGCCAAGAGGCAGTGTTTTGAGGGAGGAGGCGGATAATTGCACCGATGCCCATAGCAATTCTCCCCACCACCCTAGAAATAGGAAGATGGCGTTTGTTGCTGTAGCCGGTAACATCATGGGTAAGGCGATCTTATAGAAGGTCCTTGCTTCCCCACAGCCGTCTACTCGTGCAGCCTCTAAGATTTCTGTGGGAATGGTATTGAAGAAGTTGTAGTAGATATACGTTGTTAATGCAAGTCCCCAACCGGTGTATGGGAAAATCATGGAGTAATATGTACCTGTTAGTTTGACCTTGCTGATCATGAGATACATAGGCATAATAATGGATTCTGACGGCAACATGGTGAAGAGGAATATGATTAGCATAATTATCCCGGCTCTGGGTATCCGTAATTTGGACAGGGAGTAACCACCCAAGGCTCCAATGATGAGTGTCAAGAGCACGGTGGAGCATACAATGATTAAGCTAATTAAGAAGTAGCTGCCTATTTGGGCAGTATTCCAGGCATAGTAGTAGTTTTCCCATGCCATTGTTGAGGGCAACCACCATATATTCGTATAGAAATCTTTGCTTGTCTTAAAAGAGGTCAAAATTACAAAGATCATGGGATAAATGGTTAGTATTACAAATATAATTAAGATGGTTCTGATTATGAATAATGAGCCTTTTTTCTGTTTAATATTCATAGTTTTCCCCCCTTAAAACGAAGCGTATTAATAGGATGCTTAGAGCCACCACTACCGTAAAGATAGCACCAATGGACGCGGCATTTCCAAATTTGCCAAAGGCAAAGGCCGTCTTGGTCATAACAATGGGGACGGTTGTTGTTAAGTTGCCGGGACCTCCACGGGTCATGGTATATATAAGGTCATAACTCTTATACTGTGTTCCTAAGGTGTTAATGGTTGCTAAGAGAATCATTGGCTTGATTAAGGGGTAGGTAATAAACATCATTTGTCGTATATAACCTGCACCCTCCAGATCACTGGATTCATATAGAGATAGTGGTATGGTCTGCATGGCGGCGAAGGTAAGTATCATTACTGAGCCGGCAGACTTCCAGATAGCTACCATAATAATACATGCCATGGCAGTGGCACTATCTTGCAACCATACTCTAGTTAGACTTTCGAGCCCAATTGATTGAAGAAAACTGTTCAACAAACCTTTTTGACTCAAAAGAAATACGAACATAATACCCACAACGGCTGTTGGTATCATTGCCGGACTATACAGAACTAAGCGGAAGAAGGATCCTTCTTTGCTGGCTAATCGAAAGATCAGTGTGGCAAAGAATAATCCAAGAATTACACCTCCCGCAGTGGAGGCTACTGCATATAAGACTGAATTTGATAAGCCTTTTAGTACAAGAGGGTCTCCTAAAGATTTAACGTAGTTTTCGATGCCTATGAATTCGGGTGCACTAAATCCATCCCATTTTTGAAAAGAGAGCACCAAGTTCCAAACAAATGGTATGGCGTTGAAGATAAGTATAAAAGCTATTGTGGGAAGTAGAAACAGTACCCCTGTCCATTGGAACCGTCTTAATTTTATTTTCATTTGTCCATTACCTCGCTTCACATCAATCCGTTTTAGAAAACAAGGGAATGTATTCTAAAGATAATCAGTAAATACATTCCCTTGCTTATTTATTTGATTTTAGATAGCTTTGCAAAGGAAATTATCCTTCTTGTCGTATCTCATCTAACTTATCCATTACAACCTGTACTCCGCCATTCAACAGTAGGTCAGGCATGAGATTATTCGCCTTATAGTCTTGCATAGCAGGAGTAGCCGGATCTTCCGGAGAATATAGTGATGCAGCTTGTGCAACTACACTCTTAACGAATGGATCTGTAATCTGAACATTTACATTAGCTGGGATATATCCTTGCTCTCCATGGATTTTCTGAATATCCACACTGGTATAGGCTTTTAATACTTCTACGGCAGCATCAATATTGGCCGAGTTCTTAGGAATAAAGAAGCCATTGTATCCACCTAGAATTGCCTCTTCGCTGCCGGTGGATGGCCAAGGAATAATAACTGTCTCAAAATCTGCGTCAGCGGCTGTTGTTTTAGCGCCTGAAGCGATTTCCGGCATCATTAATACTTCACCTTGATAGAAGGCTGCTTTGATCTCATCATTCTTGGCAGTAACAGCTCCGTCACCGGGATACATGTAACCTGCATCATATAGTGCCTTTACGGACTCAAGTGCTTTTTGAGCTTCCGATCCATTTAGTGGCAATGTTCCTGCCTTGTACTCCTCATACTTGTTGTCGCTAACAACTACAGACAACATGGCATTACGATATAGCCAATCTGCACGTGCTTGGTCGGTAGCGTTGGCAAATGGAAATACACCTTTATCCATAATTGTTTTGCAGGTAGCCATGAACTCTTCCATGGTCCATTGTTCCGGAATGGTAATGCCTAATTTGTCTAGCTCTGTCTTGTTGGCAATAATGACGGAGAAGTTGGACTCCCAAGGAATTCCAAGAATTTTGCCATCGATGGTTCCGGCAGCAAGAGCTGTCTCGCTGAACTGAGCTTTCCATTCAGGATCGGCATCAAGATAGGGCTTTAGGTCAACTGCCATATCAGCAAAATTCATCATGTTCTGAGGTGGGTAATTGTAAATGTCACAGGGCTCATTGGATGCTATACCTGTACGGATTACAGTGTCCATATTTCCCCAATCTACTTGAATTGCGTCGATGATATACTTGTCTTTTAGCGCTTCGCTAAGAGCGTCGGTCATCATTGGGCCGGAAGTGTATTCAATCACTTTGCCATAGAATTTAATGGTAGGCTTGGTGCCATCCCCGGTGGTAGCTACCACTCCTGCTGTGGTTGTACCGGAAGACGCTGGTTGTCCACAGGCGGCTAAGGAACCTAAAGTTAACACACCACACAATAGAACACTGAACATTTGTTTTGCAAGTTTCATATTTACCCTCCTAAAATAGTAATGTTTTTAAGCTTCATCGACTCAAGCGATATTTTCATTATAGGCAACCAGCCAATTTTTAGAAGGCAAAATAAATCGATTTCATCCAAAATTCTACGAAACTATTTGTGGACGGTCTTTCATATCCACATGCAAACAGTCTGGATAGCTATTAAATCAATCCTACAATATGAAACTTATAAATTCGAACATATTCGTAGAATTATGGATTTGCATAGAAGGTAGCCTTTGATACCATGCAGACATACACTTGTGAATTCACCTTAAGGAGGTAGTTATGAAAAAACAATTATCGTGTTTGCTTCTAAGCGCTGCTATGATTTTCTCATCGCTCTCTTTGCCTGTACCGGTTTTTGGTGCAACCATCCAGGGCGATAATCTGGCACTAGAGAAAGCTGGATATGCTCCTGAAGGAACATATCACAATGGAGGACAGTGGAACTTGAATGCCCTGACAGATGGGAAGACGATTGTGGGCAATGATTACGCTACTAATTCAGGTTTTCATTCCAATGGATCAGGTAATCCCCAAATTGTTGGCGTTAATCTTGGAAGCAAGATGGACTTCAATCGTTTTGTATTTTATGCCAGAACGGATAGTCAGGGAGCAGGGCAATCCTATCCTGTAGATTTCACCATAGAGGTAAGTGATGATGGAGTTACTTTCACACCTGTGAAAGAAGTACATGATTATGTTCTTGCAGATATATATGCGCCTCAGACGTTTGACATTGGTCAACAATCAGCTCAATATGTTCAACTATCTGTATCCAAAAGCTCCAATAATGATACAACAACAGCCTTGGCTGAAATAGAGATCTATCATGAACGGGAACAAGTTAGTGCGCCAACTGCAAATGTTGAGTCCGGATTCTACTCCGATCCCATACAGGTGACCCTAAGCTCTGAGACACAAGATGCTACTATTTATTATACGACAGATGGCAGTACGCCGGATACTAGCAGTGCCTCTTATTCAGAGCCCATTGATGTAAGTGTGAATACTACAATTAAGGCAATTGCTACGAAAGATGGACTGGTAGAGAGCGCCCTGTCGTCCTATAGCTATGAAATAGGTCAGAATCCAGATGAAGGTCTGACTTATGAGATCTTTAAGGATGATTTCTCCAATGCTTCTACTTCTAATACACTATGGTCAGCCAATCCAACCATTGTGAACGGTGAGTTTGCTCTTGAACGAGGTGTGCATGCAGGCTTGAAGAATCTAACGTTGGATAATGCTATTTATGAAGCTGATATATCAACCGTAGGGACTTCCGACTGGATTGGACTGCTTTTTAATAGAAATAATATAACGGATACTTGGGATGACAGTGGATATATGCTGTACATGAGGAGGTCTGGTGAAGTTGATTTGTTAAGGGCGAGAGGTGTATCTGTGGCCAGTGGCACGCCTGCTTCCAGTTACACTCCGGGTAGCACGGTTCATCTCAAACTAATATATAGAGATGGGAACATCAAAGTGTACCTTAATGGAGAAAAAAAGATAGATGTAGAGGACAGCACCTACACAAGTGGGTATGCCGGATTCTTTGTATCCGGTGGTAGTGGTAGCGGCAAACTAGATAATGTAAGTGTAAAAATTGCTCCGGTGAACTACGACGACAAGGTCGATGAATACGTGGAGTTCCTGGCAGGAACCCAAATTCTGCGTGATGATACATTACTTCGCCTTCCCTCTGTACCGGAGGGACACAATGTGACTATTGAATCATCCTCAGATGAGTCCGTGGTCAAACTAGACCGAACAGTAATACCTCCCAGTGAAGAGAAGACGGTTACCATTACATATAAGGTTACTTGTCTCTCCCCGGAAAGAAGTGTGACCTTTGAGAAAACCTACACCGTACCTCGCAAAACAACCCCGGCAGATACTGCCTTTGCTCAGGCTGCCGAATATGGATTGTTTGTACATTATGTGTGGGGAGATAGTAATTTTGCTGCTATAGATGAGAATGGCAATCATGCATCAACTATCCAAGAATTCCTGAATGATTTCGATGTGAATGAATTTGCAGAGAACTGCCAAAGCTTTGGTGTGCAGTATGTTATTTTTACTGCTTGGCACTATAAGATGACACCAATCTACTATAGTCCTGTCTTCCGCGAATGGCGTGAAAATCCGGATGTTAACAATCCATCTTCTAGTGACAGAGACCTTATTATGGAGATATCTAATGCACTTTCTGCCAAAGGCATTGACTTGTACTTATATACACATCCTAACGATATCCACGATTTGTCAGATGCAGACAAGGCTAAGTTCGACTATAAATCTGTAGGTGATACTACATTCAACAAAGAACTTTGGAATGATTATCTTAGTGCACAATATAAGGAACTGTCTGAGCGTTACAAAGGTAAAATTAAAGGATATTTTATGGACGAAGGGTTGGGATCTCCATCTAATAGTGCCTTCGTGGATTATGCACGGATTCGAGCAGTTATCAAAGACGTAGATCCCTCTTTAATCATGATTCAGAACTGGTCGGAAGTTCCGGGTGCGGGTTCTTACCTGTGTGACACAGGAATGGTGGAGGATCGAATCCAGACTTCTTGGAGTAATGGGGATTGGGGTAGTAGTCTTGGCACAAGCATCACCGATGGCGACTCCTGGCCAAGCTTTGGTCTGCCATTTGCTGCAAGATTAGGGGAGCGCCCCATGAACTGGACTGCCATGTACAATAAGGATGGAGAATTCACAGGGCAAGATACACCAGAATTCCAGAATAAGCCATTAACGCTTGCCGATGCACGGGATTTGTTCCGCTATGTTATCTACCAAGCTGCCAGTAACAGTGAAGGCATGGGAACTAGCTGGGCGGCTGGTCCTTATCGCGGGACTGCTACAACGGAGAATGGTATTTGGGAGCCTGGTGTTAAGCAAACACTTACCGATGTAGGAACCAAAATAACCCCTATAAAAGAATCTGTGTTCGGTACGAAGCCAAGTACTTCTTGGCCTGCCCAAATTGATGTTAATAAGAATAATCCTCGTACCAAAACCAATTCCATAGGGAACACAACCTATGTGGCCATGACCTCAATTGAAAGTAACAGAGAATTTATTCATGTTCTTAATCCACAATTGACTAACGGAATTGTAAGCGGTAACACCCTGACACTGCCTAAGCCTAAGGATAATCGGACATTTGTCGGAGCCAAACTTCTGCATGAAGAGACACTGTTGGACTTTTCCATTGAGGCCAGTGGCGAAATTAAGATTACACTACCTGAAGGTAAAACTTGGGATAGTGATGACACAGTAATTGAACTATTAAGCACCATAGATGGACAGACAGATGTGGTTACAGTTAATCCCGAATCTGGTACTTACAGTGAACCTATTAGTGTCGCTTTATCCTGTGCTACAGAAGGAGCTTCTATTTATTACACATTAGACGGATCAGAACCTACTCAGCTTTCAGCTAAATATGTGATGCCAATTGTAATAGCAGAGGATACAACAATCAAAGCCTTTGCGTTGAAGGAAGGACTAACTAGCAGTCCGGTGACTAATTTGTCATACATTATTATCCCATCTGAAGATGACTTAAATTATACAGTTTTTGCTGACGATTTCTCAGATCAGGCTATCTCTAATACTTTGTGGCAGGTGACAGGCGGGACGGGTAAGCCGACACTTTCTAATGATGTCTATGCGTTAGACCTAGGTATTCGTGCAAACATGAAGGATATTACTTTTAATAATGCGGTCTACGAGGCGGATATGGCTGTACAAGGGAATGCAGATTGGATTGGACTTCTTTTTAATCGGGATAATATGACAGACATCTGGGACAATAGCGGCTACATGCTTTATATGAGACTGGATGGAAGAGTAGAGCTTATTAAAGCCCAAGGAGGTGTAATCGCCTCGGGTAGTGCTGCAACCGGTTACAATCAAGGCGACTATGTTCATGTGAAAATATTCTATTACAATGGGTCTATTATGGTGTACTTAAATGGTGAGAAGAAAATTGATGTGCATGACACCACCTACACAGGCGGTTATGCCGGATTCTTCGTGTCCGGTACTGCCGGTAGTGGCAAGCTTGATAATGTTCAAGTCAGAACCACGCCACCACTGCCTGATAGTGATGAAGTAATCGAAAATACCTTCTCCCAAATTAAGTCGAAGCTGGATGGTCTGCAGGCCTATATTGACCAGACCGAACTGGTATTGCCTAAGATGCCATCAAATCGTTATAGGCTACGTATTTCCGGTAGCTCTGATGAAGAGTTGATTTCTTCTACCGGGAGAATTACATTACCCGTAACAACTAAATCAGCCGGATTAACCTTTGAAATAAATTACGATTATGCAGGAAAAACAAAGATGACAACCTATGAAACAGAAGTGAGCGTTCCCAAGCCTACCACTCCTGAAGATATTGCGTTCTTTAAAGATTCCAAATACGGTCTTTTTGTCCACTATGTTTGGGCTGGAGAGCGTCGCATTGGTTTGGGCGGACAACCGGAAGAAATCTCTGCTCGTACTCCGGATGGAACTAAAATGCAGACCATAGATGAGATGATTGAGCGCTTTGACGCAGAGCAATTTGCACAAGATTGCGAAGACATGGGGATGCAGTATGTTGTGTTCACAATCTGGCACTATGGAATGAACCCTGTCTATCCCAGTGAAGTGTATAAGGAGTGGAGAACCCACGAACCGGGCGATTTGCCTGCTGATGATGGTCAGCATGATCTTATCGATAAAGTTTATCAGGAGCTAAGTAAGAAGGGGATTGACCTATATCTATACACCCACCCTTACGACATCCATGATCTTTATCCGGAGGATAAGGCAAAGTTCGACTATAAGAGTGCAGGGGATCTGACCTTTGACTATGATAAGTGGAACGATTACTTGAATGCACAATATGAGGAACTTTGTGAACGATACAAAGGCAAGATTAAAGGCATGTTCTTGGATGAAGGACTAGCCAATCCGGCAAATAATTTATCGGTAGACTATCCACGCCTTCGCAACACAGTTAAATCTGTAGATCCCTCACTTCTAATGATGCAGAATGAATACAATGGTAAGTACTCCTGTGATACTAGTATGTGGGAACTACCAACCGCATGGCATGGGGGAGAATTTAATAATCTTGCCACTTGGCAAGTAAATAATATTCCCATAGGTACAAGTATTGGAAACATTTATAAAGGCTACAGTTGGTGGGCTATTAAGGACCGTGGTGAAGGAACCAACGGACTGGAAACAGCTGAGAATGCTTATTTGTACACGGTGATGCAGGCCGGTGCCAATACAGAAGGTGGCGGTATGGCATGGGCAGCCGGACCCTATGCAGGGAACGATGGTGGTATATGGGAGGATGGAGTAAAAGAACGTTTGGTGACCTTATACAGCTATATGGAACCGATTGAAGAGGCGATAAAAAACACACGCCCCAGCACATCCTTTGTCACCCCGCCCAAGTCCAAGATAACAGATCTTGACTGGGGTGTTGCTACACAAAGTGCAGATGGCAGCAAGACATATCTTCATATTTTAAAACCGCCTGCCGGAAAAGAAATTCAAATTGGTATACCTCTAGATGGCAAAGTTTTTAGTGAAGGCAAAATGCTTGTAAGTGGCAAGTCTGTAGTCATAACTCAAGATGATTCGGGAATTTCCATTACCATTCCTGTAGATGAAAACTGGGATAGCTTGAACACCGTCATCGAACTGACAGCTGATTTTCGTGAGGTTCTATCTTCCAAGGTTGTTCTAATGGAACAACTACTGAAGAATAGTACTCCTTGGCTGTATAATGAGTTGGACTTGAGTAAATTAGAACAGGCAATTCTTGTTGCTAAGGAACTAATGGAAGATTTATCTGCATCTGAAACGCAGCTTCAAAGTGAGATAAATAACCTAGAGTTAGCCGGTGAAATCTTCAGAAAATCAGTTATCACCAACTCTGTTGCCGGAGATAACTATGCTTTGGGAGTACAGGCTACGGCTTCTAGCAGTATTTCTAGTCATCCAAATTTCAAGTTAGAATTCTTGACGGATGGCAAAAAGTTCGATGAAACCGCAGTTGGGTGGACATCAGATCCCCACACTACTACGCCAAATAATACAGAATGGGTGCAATTGGACTTAGGAGAAACGAAGCGAATTGGTCGTGTTGACCTTACCCCATCAAGATCTGCAGGTTATGCATTCCCTATAGATTTCTACATTGAGGTATCTTTGGACGGAATTAATTATGAGAAAGTATATACACAGACAGGTTATGTGTCCGACGGAACAGCGTATCAGGTACATTTTGCTGCATGCGACGGAAGATATGTTCGTGTAACAGGGACCAAGCAGTCTCCCGATCAGGCCAATGGGCAATCTTATCGTATGCAGTTCGGCGAGATCGAGATATTTGGAATGTCTGTGGAAGAAGCTGCATATAGAGTAGATGCAGTGCAAGCACCCGCATTATCAGATACAGCAATTACTATGCCGATTGCTCCGGAAGGCTTTACCGTAAAGTATATTATTAGTAGTTCTAATACGAATGTAGTTGCATTGGATGGAACGATTACTCATGGAAATGTTGATACGGTAGTGGAACTTGTATTTGAGGTGGTACGTGACAATGATAATGCAACTGCCTATACACATAAGATTGAAGTAACTATACCAGCCAACGGAGAGGTACTTGTGCAAAGTATTACGATGGCAACCCAACCGCATAAGCGGGAGTATGTAGTCGGACAAGAGTTGGATATTACAGGTGGACGAGTGAAGGTTGTCTTTGACAATGCCAGTGAAGAATTCATTGATTTAGTATCTGATATGGTAAGTGGATATGACAAAAATACACTTGGCATGCAAACTTTGACTGTTACCTACAAAGGCAAAACTACTACGTATACAGTTACCGTAATAGACAAAGTTGTTACGCCAACACCTATAGTTACGCCAACTGTCACACCCTTGCCTACGAATTCCCCATCAATCACTCCAACAGAGTCTCCAACAGAGGTTCTTTCTGTCACTCCCAAGGCTACAGTTACTCCAAGCAAGAAAGCTGAATCGGCTAAGACGGGAGAAGACAGCAGTAATATCTGGCTACAAAGTATTTTGTTGATTGCTGCTGCAGGAATCTTAACTATATATGTAGTAAGTCGTCGCAAAGGCAAAGAAAAGAGCCGACGTAACATTTAAAATCAAAAAACAATATGTGTGATGAGCTCCCTCGACGGAAAAGTCGAGGGAGTTTATCCGTAAAGATTATGTGCTTCATTAGGAGATGTAAATGGATATATCAGCCTACAATGTAGTTTATACTTCCCAGTGCAATCATTCCGGTGACTCAATGCCCTTTGGTGGGTACGATACAGGATGTAATGTGTGGGTGGAGAACAACATTGTCTATCTATACTTTCAACAAAACGGTGGATTTGATGAGAATAATCGACTCTTAAAACAAGGTCGGTTAAGTCTTCGATTTACGCCAAATATTTTTGCCGATACTTTTCGCCAAACATTAAACCTGCCGGATGGCAGTGTCTTCATTGAAAGCACTTATGGGAATGATAGTGCCACGATTAAGTTGTGGGCTAGTCGGACGAGATCTGCTGTTCACATAGAATTTGCTTCCACTTCGCCTGTACATATTAAAGCTTCCTATGATAGTTGGCGTTATAAGGATAGGGTGGTAGATTCCCATGATTATGAGCTCTTTGGTGCCAAGGAGGTATGGGGGTATCCGGGTACTGTGACCTTTCACAAAGACATCCTGCTCCCCAAGCAGGATGAAGTTCTGTTCTACCATCATAATGATAATAGCGATTTGTCTTTTGACAAAGAGATGGATGCCCAAGGTCTTGGAAAAGTTAAAGCTTTGATGATGAATCCACAGAAGGATTTGATAACCGGTGGAGTCATCCTGTGGGGGGATATGCAGTATTGTGGCTGTACACAAGAGCAGTATATGTCCACACCATGTATGTCTTATAATTACCGGACATCTGCGCCTGTGTGCTCCCAAAATATTTATATTCTCCTACATACCGGTAGATACGCTACAGCGGATTCTTGGGAGAAGCATCTGCGTGCCAAGGGGACTTCAACTGAATCCCACGAAGACACAGCCAAAGAATGGGAAGAGTATTGGAATCTAAGCCACATTTATATAGAAGATCCGTCAAGTGAACTCTGGCAGGTAGGGCGAAATTACCAGTTGTTTCGTTATATGCAAGGATGCTCACACAAGAGTTCCTTACCCTCTAAGTTTAATGGAGGACTCTTCACATTTGATCCAGAAGCAGTTCTGCTAAGTGGTAACCATCCCAATCATATTTTCCCCGCGTCAGATGGTAGTTTGGAGGATTCGTATTACAAATATGATCCGGACTATCGACGATGGAGTGGAGGAACCTACACTACTCAGAACCAGCGATTCTTATACTGGTATATGCTCAAAAGTGGCGACCATATATTCATGGAAACATTCTTTGATTTCTACATGAATCTACTGCCCAATGCTAAGCTTCGCACAGAGACATTACTATATATGCATGGTGCGGTTTTTCCGGAGCAATTGACATCTTATGGATTATGTTGCACTTGTGATTCCGGCTGGGATAACACCACCGGCTGGCCTGTGGAGCAGATAAGATATATATTCTCCAATCCTTTGGAAATTGCTTGGATGATTCTCAAATACCATCATTATTCAGGTCGGAGTATTCAGCGCTACATGGCGTTTATAGAAGAAGTGGTGGAGGTCTATCCGGCATTCTACCAAGAATTGGATGAGTCCGGCAAGATGCGGATGTCACCTGCCAATGCTTTGGAGAGTTATCACCCTGTGGATAATCCGGCAGATGGAATTGCCGCATTGTCCGGAGTTCTGGAAGCCTTATTAGAATTAAGAGATATTACATCCCGGCAGAGAGAATATTGGAGTCATCTGTTGACGCTAGTGCCACCTTTGCCATTGGGAGAGGTGGATGGTAATAAAGTATTTCTACCTTCATTGGCGCCTTCACCCATTCATAATGTGGAGATTCCCCAGCTATATCCGGTGTTTCCCTTTGAGAGAATTACCTTGCTAAGCCAAGGTGTTAAGGTAGCCATAAATACAATACATCTGACACTAGAAGATGATCAACAAACCGGCACATCAAGCTGGCAACATATAGGCTTGCAATACGCCCGGCTTGGGATGATAGAGGAAGCGTCTCGTTTCTTGATTCATAAGATGTCGGATTCCGGAAGACGGTTTCCGGCGTTTTTCGGGCCTGGATGGGATTGGACTCCGGATATGAACTGGCTGGGAAGTGGAAGCCTCCAATTACAGGAGATGTTGATGCAGACATACCAAGATAAAATCCTGTTGTTCCCCTGCTGGGATATTAATTGTGATGTGGATTTCAAGCTGTTTGCACCTAACAACACCGTAGTGGAAGCTACGCTTAGAAATAAAGTACTTGTACATCTAAATATTACACCACCGGAACGTAGGAGAGACATCATAAATTATTTAGAGGAGAATCGACATGAATAACAAAGCATTAATGGAACAATTCCGATCCCCATCACCAGAGCACAGAGGCATGTTGTTCTGGGCATGGAATGGAGATTTGGATCAAAAAGAATTGGAGCTTCAGGCAGAGGACTTTAAGCGTAAGGGATTTGGTGGGTTCTTTATGCACTCCAGAGAAGGCCTTGAGACAGAGTATTTGTCAGATAAGTGGCTGGAGCTTGTGACCGCTCTTGCTCAAAAAGGAGAGGATATTGGCCTAATACCATGGATCTACGATGAAGATAAGTGGCCCTCCGGGATGGCCGGGGGACAAGTCACAGGCAAGTACCCTCAATTTGCCGCTACGGCTATTACCCTTGGAGTCGGTGTTCATGATGGGGACTTCTTGTATAAAGCAGACATTGAAGATGCTACACTTCATGCCCTTTACCCTATTACAAGTAGCATGGGAGTGCCCATTACAATCAGAGTAGAACAGAGTAGTGCTCATGACTGGTACAACGGGAATCCACCGGCGGATAATCTTAATCCGGATAGTGTAAACTCGTTTTTGAATATTACACATGAAGCATATCGCCAAGCCTTTGGGGGGACGATTGAAGGAAAAGTTGCAGGGTTTTTCACGGACGAGCCTAATTTTGCTGATTTCTTCTCTTTCTTTACCAAAGGGCGTCCATGGCTTCCATGGACGCCTGGGTTTGAAGCTGTCTTTATGGCAAGGCGTGGATATGATATTATTCCCCAATTACTATATCTTTTTTTTGAAGGTTCTTCTTCCTCCATAATAAGGCATGACTACTGGCGTACATTAACAGAGCATTTTAGTGAAAGTTATTTTAAGCAAATATATGATTGGTGTGAGAATTATGGTGTCAAGTCCAGTGGGCACTTGCTTTTTGAGAATGGATTGGGGTATCAGGCACGAGTCTGTGGAGCGGTGATGCCCCATATGCGATATTTGCATGTGCCGGGCATGGATCTTCTTGGGGAGCAGACCGAAGAATATGTGACCGTTAAGCAGGCCTCCAGTGTTGCCAATCAGTTTGGGCGCACTACGGTAAGCGAGACCAATGGCTGTACTGGGTGGGCGTTTAGCTTCGAAGGACAGAAGTGGTTGTGGGACTGGCAAAGTGTGCTGGGTATTCATAGCCGCTGCGAACATTTGGCTCCTTACTCAATTAAGGGGCTACGCAAGAGAGATTATCCGCCATTTTTTAACTATCAGAGTGATTGGTGGCGTCATGCTGCTGTTCTGGAAGAGTATTGCGCTCGTCTATCTTTGCTTACATCTGCCGGGACTGTGCATCGTCCGATTCTTGTTATTCACCCTCAAAGCAGTGTCTGGACCGAGTGCGGAAGTCATCCGGATGAGAATCTAGGCAATTTCGATGCAAATATAGGCTGGACAGATCCTCACATTCTGGGACTAAATGAAAAGTACGCAGACTTTAATATGTTTTCTAGGGCGTTGTCACAGGCTCAGTGTGATTACGATTATGGAGATGAAATCATCTTGAGTGAATATGGCAGTACCCATGAAGGGAAGCTACGGGTGAATTACAGCGAATATGAACTAGTAATTGTACCCAAGGTGCGAAGTCTATTTGATTCTACACTGAAGCTACTGCGTGAGTTTGTAGATGGTGGTGGACGTGTCATCTGGGTTAATGCATTACCTGCACTGTTAGAAGGGCAGATCAGTGAGAGATGTTCTCAACTATTTGGGGATGCAGAAATTGTTCCGGGGTATTCAGAAGCTATAACCATAGCTAAAGCTTTTCGCAAGGTAAATTTCACGGATATTGAGACCATGCAATGTGCTGCATTATTGGTAGCCTTACGGGAGGTAGAGGGTGGACATCTAGTAACGGTGGTGAACAATAAGTCTAGTGCTGTAACTTGCTTGGCTAGATTCGATTTGCCGGGACAAGTGTATCAATTAGATCTCCTCACAGGAGAGCAAAGTCCAATTGCTCGAGATAAGAATCGATGTTTCTACACAAGTTTTGCTGCCAAAGATAGTTGCGCCTATTGGATTGACGGCACAGTAGAGGAGACCTATGAAGAAGTTCGTCCGCCATATCATGATCCACATGAATCAAAGCCGGTCATTGCGTGCTTAGAGCCTTACGCTGCATTTAATCGTACCATGGCGAATACCTTGGTGTTAGATACCTGTAGGTACAAAATAGGAACCGACAGCCCATGGAGTGAACCAATGCAAGTCTGGCAAGTCCAAAAACAGGTGCGGGAACAAGCAGGATTCATGCAGGTATATGGTAATGGAATGCCTATGCGCTATACGTGGATTAGGGAACAAAAGCAAGTAGTTCATCTCTTCATGAGATTCGAATTTACAGTAGACACGATGCCGTCATCGCCACTATCTATTGCCATTGAAGAAAGTGAACATATGCGTGTATTCTGCAACGGGAAGCCTTGCACAGAGCGTGGTGAGTATCTTCTGGATAAAGCCATTCAGCAGATCAAGCTAGATGGTGTACATGAGGGGCTTAACTCTTTGGAGTTTGAGATCACTTATACTCATGATATGGAGCTGGAGGATATCTACTTATGTGGGGATTTTGGGGTCGACATGAAGCGGCATATTGTCTCAGAGCCCCTCACCCTTCATCTAGGGGATTGGTGCTTGCAAGGATATCCCAATTATGCAGGTAGCATGATCTACCAATTTAGGTTTAATAGTGATCGTGAGCAGGGGTATCTATGTCTTGGTAACTTTAGTGCTATGACTATTGTTATAAAAGTCAATGGAGGAGAGGTAAGATATATTCCTTGGCAAGCTGCAGATGGCATTCCTCTACAGCTAAATCAAGGGGAGAATCAATTGGAGATTGAGGTCGTGGGCAGTAACCGTAACTTGTTCGGTCCACTTCATCAAAAATACACCTGCTGTAGTCGAATCGACTGGCGAGATTTTAGGACACAGGGAGATTATTTTACAGAGGATCTAGTACTTCATCCCTACGGACTGTTTGGTCCAATCTATATTAAACGATAGCCTAATCTTATTTGAACAACAAAAAACCTGATGCTCTTTATTTCTAAGGAACATCAGGTTTTTATCTTTCATGAATCGTTGTAAATTTACTACTTAAACTCAGCTAATTTAGCATAGACGGCATCGTAATCAGGCTCATGTGTTACTTCAGGTACATACTGAATTGGCCTCATCTACAATAAAGACGGAACGAGTTAGTATTGAAAGTCCTTCGATGAAGGTTCCTGTTGCTAAGCCGAAGTTTCTGTCACTATAGTCAGATAGAGTCTTAATGGTATTCACACCATTAGCAGCACACCATCTTCCTTGTGCAAAAGGTAAATCAAGACTTACATTATACAAAGACACATTTCCATAGAGGAAGGCACTTAGGACCAATTCAAAATCATCGTGACCGCTAATAACCACCACAATAATTTGAGGAGGAGTGTCTTTAATGAACTTCACAAGATTGATGCCACGTTATAACGAAGCGATAAGTAGTTGGGACAACGATCATCAATTTCATCGCCTTGTCATTGCTTTCTACGAGGGCATAGAAGCAGAGGGGAATAGATCACTTCTGGAAGAGATTTACTTACAAGCTGTATCAGCACTTATAGACAAAGCGTTGATTTTCGAGAGAACTTACAAAAACGCAGTGAGATATACCACCGCTTAGGTGATTCAGAAGTTGTTACAAAGATTATCGGTTCGGTCGATCCTGTCTCCTATCTTTGCTGATAGGGATTCTGGCCTTGGCTTTTATTTTCACATTGTGATCCTTGGTCTTGATTAGGACACGTCCTCTCAATACACCCGATTCAAAGCCGAATTCTAATCAAATAGCATATCTGCTAATTTGATAAAATGAAAGTTGTAACCTTTCAACTTGCAAAAATTGTTGACAGGGTAGAGGGTTTAGGAGTTTAATAGATAGAGTAAACAGAATAGCTTCTGAGAATAAAATTTTAGATAGAGCAAGGAGAAAGCCATGAATAAGATCAAAGTCGGAATTATTGGTTATGGAAATCTGGGAAAGGGCGTAGAAAAGGCCTTAGGACAGAATGCAGATATGGAACTGGTGGCAGTATTTACCCGCCGTAATCCAGAAAGCCTAAAGACCGGCGCTAAAGCCGTCGCAATGGAAGAGCTGGCCTCTTACCAAAGCCAAGTAGATGTAATGATTTTATGTGGCGGATCGGCTACGGATTTAGAGCATCAGGGGCCTGAAGTTGCAGCTTTATTTAATACGGTAGATAGCTTTGATACCCATGCACGTATTCCTGAATATTTTGAAAAGGTAGACGAAGTTGCAAGCAAAAATGGTCATGTGAGCCTAATCTCCAGTGGCTGGGACCCTGGCTTATTTTCTTTGAATCGTTTACTGGGACAGGCTGTTTTGCCTGAGGGTAAGGATTATACTTTCTGGGGAAGAGGGGTAAGTCAGGGTCATTCTGACGCTATTCGCCGGATTCCCGGGGTCAAGATGGCGGTTCAATACACTGTGCCAAAGGATAGTGCTTTAGATACGGTTCGTGGTGGCGGTGATTTGGAAGGCGTTTCCAGCCAATGGCATGACCGAGTCTGCTATGTAGTAGCGGAAGTGGGAGCAGATCAAGAGCAGATTCGCCAGACTATTGTCACGATGCCAAATTATTTTGCCGATTACCATACCACCGTTACCTTTATTAGTGAAGAAGAATTTACCCTTAAGCATAGCGGTATGCCTCATGGTGGCAGTGTTTTCCGTGCTGGAGTTACTGGCAGTGGCACCCGTCAACAAATTGAATTCCGTCTGGCCTTGGAGAGCAATCCAGAGTTTACCGCCAGTGTCTTAGTGGCTTGTGCCAGAGCTGTACAGCGATTTGCCAAGGAAGGCCGTAAAGGTGCCATAACGGTTCTGGATATTCCCTTTGCCTATCTGTCACCTAAGAGCGGTGCTGAGCTGAGAAAAGAGCTCTTGTAATTTCTGGGTTTGTCCAATAAAACAATGACAATAATAAACTGTTCCACTGTCTGATGATAGTGGGACAGTTTTATTTTGCAGTCTAATTTATTAGTGGCGTCGGTTTTGACAACTATGAGGCTGAAAAGCGACTGTCAATGGTAAATGGGAGGCTGCATTCAGAAATACGCATCTCTAAACTACGGATTTCTTCTTCCAACTCCGAAACAGCAGGACAAGGTAGAGGAGACCATAAAGAAATGTTATGGACAAAAAGATCCAACCCATTTGACTTTCTCCCTGCATGAAATATAAATAGGCCAGGTAAGGAATGCTTATAAAGATTAGAGTGGCAATAAGTTCCCGATATTTATACCTTTTCTTTGACAATAGGCGCCGTTTCTCTTGATAATGGTGCAGACGCTGTTCCAGATCAGTTATTTTTTCAAAATCTTCTTCTTGAGGGAGGGGATAGTAGGAGGCGAGTTTATTGCCAAGAGCAGGATAGATTTTTGACGTGACGGGATAAATTTTTTGCATTTCTGTGAGTCCTATAAGCAGTCGGCTTTCCGTGGTAAACCAGCTTAATGCCTCTTCGGTTATTTCGTCATAAAGCTCTTGATAGCGTTGCTGAATATCCTGGCAAAGATTCAAAAGCCTTTCCCCTTGAAGTGTCAAAAACAAGTAGTTGGGCATGGGAATCGTAGCATTTTTAGCCTGCTTGGAAAGATCAACCTGAGCAAGCTCTTCTTGCCAGAGGGATTCCGACCAGATCGTTTCCCTTTTTTCAGGAAGAAGGCTAGAAAATGTCGTATTTATTTGGGTCAAGAACTGCTCCAGTTCCTTAATAAAGGCCGGAATTTTTTTGTTTTGGATAGACTGATTCCGTATAATCAGATATTCACCAAAAATGTAAACCGTAAAAAACATGCCCAGAAGTTCTGATAGCAGGTTCATTGCCAAGTCGTTCCCGTTAAAGTTGGGATTGTAAGTGACTGCTAGTTCGTATACCACAAGATAGGTAATGGATACAGCCAGATAGAGGAAGAGATATTTGAGTTTAGAGCGCATCTCTAATTTTTGACTTTTTTTCAGTTTTATTCCAAGCATATAACCTTCCTTAGGAATTTTTAACCAAGTCCCTGTCCCCAACAGGTAGGAACGGGCTAGGTTTAGGGTTAATGAATTAATGGGATAGGGATACTTTATCCTTTTTTCCCTTAATAGGCAAGTAGGGGGAAGAACGCTAATACTAAACATTCTCTTCCAGCGGATAAAATATAGTTAGGATTTCCTTGCGAACTTACAAGCTAATTTGCCATCTCATCCGATGGCCGATATAATGGCTGTAATTAGTGTCAATAACATTCTAAAATAGCTATTAGGGGAACCATTTATGAAGAATTATTTGGGTATAGATATTGGCGGAACAAAAATGTATATGCTATATCAATCAGAAGATGGCAGGCTGATTGAGAAGCAAGTTCCCACTGGAAAGAATGCTACTGTTAGTTATGTCCGAGAAGAAATCACTCATTTCATTGCCGAATTAGAAAAAAAGCCGGAGGCTGTGGCTATTGCAGCACCGGGATTGATTGAAAATGATAGAATTATAATTTCGGATGTCTTACCAAACTTTACTAATACCTGTGGCGCAGATTTAGTTCCCGAATATGAATGCTTTATTATCAATGACGTGCGAGCGGCAACGGTATTTGAAACATCTAAAATGGCGGCCACAGATACTGGAATTGTGGTAATGGTGGGAACAGGAATTGCTTGCGGCCTGTTCAGTAATGGAAGTATTATTACCGGTAACAATGGTTTTGCTGGTGAACTAGGTTCGGTAAGACTGCTAAATACAGTGGGAGAAGCTAAAACCTTAGATGAGCTTTCAAGTGGGTCAGCTATCATTAAGGTTGCCGACATTTCTATCTCGGAGATTTTACAAAAAGTTGAGACTGATGACCCCAAGATATCTGAAATTATTGCGAATTCTTCCTTTTATCTTGGTCTGGCAATCTCCAATCTCATCAGTGTCTTTAATCCCAACATCGTTGTATTCGGCGGCAGTACAATTACTTATAAAGGCTATTTTGAAAATATGGTCAAAACAGTCAAGAGCCTAACTATGCCGGAGCTGCTGGAGGACTGCGAGATTCGCATTACCAGTAACTTAAAGAATATTGTTGCCCTGGGGGCAATTTTACATGCTGAACAAATAAAAGCAAATTCTACCCCAGAGCATTTGCTAAACAACTGATAATTGTTACTTACACTGTAATTAATTCGATTGAATGGCGCCCCAATGCTTCTCGAGCGGAGAGGGGGATACCCTCATCAGTGATTACATGACTAACTTCTGCCAGAGACAACTGTTGGGAGACTCCTCTTTGGGTGAACTTACTGGAATCCGTCAGTACAATACGGTGTTCGGCACATTTTGACATGGCAGAAACAACTTCTGCCCGTAATAAATTTACACAAGTAAAACCGATATCTTCTGAAAATCCGTCAGTGCCAATAAACAATTTGTCCACAAAAAAGGACTGTAAAGATTGGCAGGTCAGAGGGCCGACACAGACTTCAGAGGAGGCTTGATAGTTTCCTCCCAATAGAACAATATTTGCCCGAGGAACTTCTTTGATGAAACTAGCGATAAAGCAAGAATTAGTGATAATAGTAACATCCTTAGTCTCACTTAATTTTTTAGCTAGGAGCGCATTGGTCGATCCAGATTCAATTAGAATGGTCTCACCAGAGCTGACCATTTGGGCTGCCCGTTCAGCGATTCGAAGCTTTATCTCGTAGTTGACATTAAGACGGGCTGAAATAAATTCATTGGAGCTGGAAGAAGCACCGCCGTGGACACGCTTGATTAGATTATCATTTTCCAGTGCTCGCAGATCATTTCTAATCGTCACTTGGGAGACATTATACTTTAGCGCTAAATCTGCTACCGTTAGCATACTGTTCTTTGAAAAATCCTTAATTATTTGCAATCTACGTTCATTCATATCGGCATCCCCTGCTTCTGAAGACTATTTCATTTTTGTTTATTATAGCACTTTTATTTGAAAATAAACTTGTTATCATTTGTGTAATAGGATTTATTGCTGGTTTAGAAATGGTATTGATTTTTATAGAAAAGCTTTGTGGTTAAAATTCCCTTTAATTAAGTTTCATTTTTATTTTGGGCATCAGAGTAGATGACGAGCGGAATGCAATTAAATCTAGCTTTTTTGGTGGTTTGGTTGCTTTGATTAGAGTTTTGTTTGTGCAAAGTGCATGATGAATTTCTTTTCCTTTGTGTGAAAAAGCAAATGTTATAGTTTTGTCACTTGTGTTAAGGATTTCTATTGAAAGAGTAAAGTCTTTCGTATAGAATCACTGTATCGAATGAGTGAAATTTCAACTGAAACATAAGAAAGGAGCAAGTGAAAGTTTTGGTTGCCAAATACGGAAAGATTACACATATCACAAAGGAGTATCTAAGATGAAAAAAGACAGAAGAATCCTAGCCTTACTCTTATCCACTTTTATCCTTTTTGCTGCCACGGCTTGCGGCACTAACTCGGGAGCAACTGCTGGTAGTTCTGCCAGCGATCAGAAAGAGGGCGCTTCAAAGGCCGTAGCTTCGGGAGAATTAGACAAGATAGCTTTCATATGTGCCGATATGGCAAACCCCTCTCAAGCCTATTCTTCAAGGCAATTTGAACAATTTGGCCAAGAATATGGTTTTGCTGTTTCGGTGTTGGATGCCAAGGGTGATGTTCAAAATGAGTCACAACTGGTGACGAACTGTATCGCTCAAGGTATGAAGGCAATTTTTTTAAACCCAAATGATATTAAGGCTATTGTCCCCAGTCTCATGCAGGCTAAAGAGGCAGGTATTATTGTTGGTATGTTTTCCGCCGACCTTCCGGAAGAATCGAAACAGTATCGAGATTTTTTTGTGGGAGTTAATGACACCCAGGCTGGCGAAGATGCGGGTAAAGCCTTTATTGATCATTTTCCAGAGGGCGCTAAGATTGTTGAAATTGGTGGGCAGGCCGGTCACGATGCTCAGCTTAAGCGCCATGATGGTTTTAATAAAGCTATTGCTGGTTCTTCTATTGAAGTGCTTGATTTCCAGACCCCCCAGCAGTGGGATACGGCTCAGGCTATGGCCATTATGGAAGATATGATTACCAAACATGGCGATAAAATACAGGGCGTTTTTTGCCACTGGGACAATGGGGTTACCGGGGTTATTGAAGCCCTCAAATCAGCTAATATGCTAGATGGGATGTACATTGTCGGAGTAGATGGGAACAAGAATGGCTTTGCTCAAGTGGCGGCTGGTGAGGAGTCAGTTACCATTGCCCAAAATTTCACAACCATGTCCAAAAAGTCCTTGGAGTTAGCTCGGGCGGCTCTGGATGGCAAAACTTTTGAAGCAGTTAATTTTGTTCCCCTTGACATTGTCAGTAAAGAAAATATTGATAGCTTTGCCACGCCGGAGTGGTAAGACAAAAGGTTGTACTGGAATGGGAGGCCTACTTGAAGGGTAATTTTCAAGTATGCTTCCCCTATTAAAGTTACGGGGGCTAATCGCATGCAACATGAACCCAGAGAAATTCTTTCTATTCAAGGGGTAAGCAAATCATTCCCCGGAGTGAAGGCCTTAGCGGAAGTTTCTTTTACTGTGATGCGCGGCACAGTTCATGGCCTAGTAGGAGAGAATGGCGCAGGAAAATCAACTTTGATGAAGATATTATCGGGGGTATATACCAAAGATTCGGGTAAAATTATCTTCGATGGAAAGGAAGTTGAGACCACTACTCCCAGTAAGTCTATGGACAGTGGTTTAGCAATCATTTATCAGGAGCTCAATTTAATAAATACCCTTAGCGTTGGCGAAAATATCTTCCTTGGGCGTTTTAGTTCTACGGGAAGAATGCGGGGTGTCCATAAAAAAGCTCGGGAGCTTCTTGATAGCATTGACTGCCGGATTGATACCCATAAATTAGTAGATGAGCTAAGCGTTTCAGAAAAACAGATGGTAGAAATCGCCAAGGCTCTTTCCTATAAATCAAAATTAATCATCATGGATGAACCCAGTAGTAGCCTGACTTGTGATGAGATGAAAGAGTTAGCCAAGATTATTCGCCAGCTTAGAAGCAGTGGTATTTCCATTATTTATATTAGTCACAAATTAGATGAAATATTTGATTTTTGTGATGTGGTAAGCATCCTCAGAGATGGACAAATAATCGAGACAAAGCCGGTACATGAGATGACAAGAACGGCTATGATTGCCGGAATGGTTGGACGTACCATTGAAAATGAATACCCACCACGCCCAGATCAAGTAGGTGAGACTTTGCTAAGGGTCGAATCCATTAATACCAGAAAACTCCAAGATATATCTTTCGAACTAAGGAAGGGCGAAATCTTGGGGCTAGTTGGTCTGGTGGGAGCCGGTAGAACTGAAATCGTTAGGGCGATCTTTGGTGCGGATCGGGCGAAAGGTCACCGAATTTATTTGGATGGAAAATTGCTAAAGATTAAGCGACCCATTCAGGCAATTCAGGCTGGTATCGGCTTTGTAACGGAAGATAGGAAGCAGCAGGGGTTGGTGCTACCTTTTTCCGTTGAACAGAATATTTCCATGGGTAATTTAGCAAGAGTGGCTATAAAGGGTATTTTACAAAAACGGGCAGAACAGCGCTTGGCCGAAAAATACGTCAAAACCTTGCGAATTAAGACGCCTACCATCAAGACAAAGGTACAAAGCTTGTCGGGGGGAAACCAACAAAAATGTATCATCGGCCGTTGGCTGGAAATGAACCCTCGGGTTTTAATTATGGATGAACCGACACGGGGGATTGATGTGGGAGCCAAGTATGAGATCTATTTACTGATGAAAGAAATTGCTGAAAAGCAAGGGGCGATTATTCTTATTTCTTCTGAATTACCGGAAGTTCTTACTATGAGTAACCGGGTGCTAACAATATTTGAAGGCCGTATCACCGGTGAATTTGACCCCCAAATGGCAGGAGCAGGCCAGGTGATGGAAAGTGCTCTTGGACTATGTTCTTTGGAGGTACATGCCTGTGCACAAAATACATAATATCAGAAAGCCTGTGGGTTATTTTTTCTTTAATTATCTGGTTCTGGTAGCCATTATTCTTTTAGTGTTGATTACTATGTTGGTGGAACCGAACTTTGTATCCTATGGCAATATGACAAATATCATGCGTCAGTTCGGCCCGCTCAGTCTGGTTGCTTTGGGCATGACCTTTGTTATTATCGGTGGGTTTATTGATCTCTCCGTAGCTGGGATTTTTTCTCTAGTAGCAGTAGTAACCTTATCCCTTATCGAACCTCTAGGCCAATGGCCAGCTCTTCTGATAGGACTACTTTTAGGGGCTTTTTGCGGTTTTATTAATAGTGCTCTAATTATTACCGCCGGTGCCCTAAGTCAGGCGGAAGCGCTATTTATAACCTTTGGCATGAGCCTGGTTTTTGGAGCTTTGGCTTTGATGCGAACCGGTGGCGCAGTGCTTAACATGCGCGATGTAGAGCGGGATAAATCCGTTTTTGAGGCAGTGGGGCAGGGAACCGTGGGTATCTTTACTGTTTCCTTTTTGCTTTTTCTGGGACTACTGGCTGTCTTATACTTTTTCCAATCCAAAACCATTATGGGCCGGACTATTTGTCTGACAGGTGGTAATAAAACTGCTGCTGGTCTGGCAGGCCTACCGGTAAAAAAGACCATCGTTATCATTTACACCCTATCGGGATTAATGGCGGCACTAGGTGCTATTACCCAGTTTTCCCGAGTAACTACAGCAGCTCCGGTTATGGGTAAAGGCTTTGAAACCAATGCCATTCTGGCGGTGGTGGTGGGTGGTACCAGCCTAAGAGGCGGCAAAGGCAGTGTTTTACGCACGGTGCTTGGGACTCTACTGATTATCTTGATGTCTAATTGTTTAAATCTGCTGGGCGTTACGCCTTTCATGCAGAACGTTACTAAGGGTGTCATTCTAATTTTGGCCATATGGCTAGATAATCGTAGGGGGATATAGGAGATGAAGGAAGTACGTGCAAGAAATCTGGGAATGAATCTGGGAAAGTTTGCAGCTAAGCAGAAAGCTCTGGTTGCCATTTTGGCAATACTAATAATTATGCTTTTGTTTCCATCAAATTTTTATACTCCCTATAACCTGATTGACATGCTTAACTCCTCAGCTATTTTGATGATTTTAGCCTTTGGCGTTACCATGACAGTTATCAGCGGTGGCTGTGACCTATCCATTGGCGGTGTCATGGTGACTTCCGGTATCATTACAATTAAATTAATGACGGTTATGAATCTCTGGCTCGCTATCTTAATCGCCATCCTTTTTGGAGCGGCGATTGGTTTTATAAATGGTTTTTTAGTCGTGCATCAGAAAAGCGAGGCCTTTATCATTACGCTTGGTATGGGCATGGCTCTTACAGGGCTTGCCCAGCAGCTTACGGATGGGAGACCGGTTACCGGCTCAGATCCTAATTTTATGCTACTCTCTAATGGTAAAATCTTGTTCTCCTTTACCAATTTGGTAGTCATTATGGTAGTGGTTTTATTGGTTACTCATCTCATTATGCGTTACACACAGTTTGGCAGGAGCTGCTATGCTATTGGCGGTGATTATGAAGTGGCGCGTTACTCAGGGATTAAGGTTGTTTTTGTAAAATGGGGGGCTTTTGTAATCTGCGGGATGACTGCCGCCTTAGCCGGTGTACTGCTCTCCTCAAAACTGAACTCAGGTTCGGCTGTCTATGGTGAGACTACTGCTCTGGTGGTTAACTGCGCAGTAGTCGTTGGTGGCGTTTCCTTTGCCGGAGGTATTGGCAGTATTCCTCAGGCGGCCTTAGGACTTTTGGTCTTTGGCCTTCTGGAGAATGCTTTAAACATGTTAGGCATTGACTCTTATGTTCAAATTCTAACTAAGGGCATAGTCATCGTAGCCATTATATGGCTAGATTCTTTTTCCAGAAAACGTAAACGGGAGCGGGTATAAGCAGAAGAAAAGAGTCCAAAGCTCTGCAATAATCTACTAGACGGTAAGAGTAAAGCCAGTGGATTCCTCCATTGGCTCTACTTTTTTATTTTGTTAATTATTCGCAGACAACCATTCAGATGTAAGATTTGATGCCTGGAAAAGGGCATTATTCAAATAAAAGCTGTTCTGCTCCAATAATGCCAAAATCCTGGGCTAATTCCGCATATTTAAAATAGACCGGTAGCTTGGCCTGAGAACGATTGAAGTGGTCGAAGTGAGTTCGTACCTTACTAAACAAAAAGTCACCCATTTTAACTAATCCGCCACCAAAAACATAGCAATTTATGTTGAAGGCCTGATATAGATTATAGGTCCAGACCCCCAGATAATAGGCCATTTTGTTTAGGCTCTCAAGTGCCAAAGGATCACCAGCTAGAGCGGCTTTTTCGATAATATAACCATTAATTGCTGAAGGATCATTGTTGGCCATAGTGAGCATAAGGCTTTCACGCCCTTCCTTTATCCATTCTTCAATGTGTTTTACAATCATCGAACCGGAGCTGTGTGACATAAAGCAGCCCTGATTGCCACAGCCGCATAGTACACCTTCGTAAGGCGTGGCTAACATGTGACCTGTTTCACCGGCGGCGCCGTAACTGCCTCGAAAAAGACTGTTATTTATGATGATCCCATTAGCAATGCCGGTGCTGACGGCACAATAGAGCATATGCCTATACCCTCGGCCTGCTCCGAAACGATGCTCAGCAATGGCTGCTACATTGCAATCATTGTCCAGTACCACCGGTATTTGGAGTTTTTCTAAAAAATAATCTTTGGCAGCAAAATCTCTTAAATCGCAAATATTGCTGGTGCAGAGAATCTGACCGGTTTCAAAATTAATAAAGGAGGGAAAGGCCAGGCCTACGCCGGAAATTTCGGCTAAAGTAAGTTCTGCCTTCTTAAGCACTTGATAAAGACCGTCAACAACTCGCTGGCAGATATCCTCACAACTACCCTTAGTTAAGGTAGGCTGAAGATGACGTGATAGAATCTGATGATTTTCATTAAAGACCCCATAAGCAGTTTTAGTACCGCCTACATCTACACCAACATAGTACATAGCCATATTCTCCTCTACATAAAATGATTTTGTTTTACCAGACAGGCCTTTGACTATTCAGTATTTACTTGGTACCCCTACATAAGACTGTGTTCGGTGCGGGCGATAATATCATTTTGGGTATCAGGGGACAGTACATGGAAGAAGGCACTGTAACCAGCAACGCGAACAATCAAATCGCGATACTTCTGGGGGTCTTTTTGGGCTTTTAATAAAGTTTCCTTCGAGACAATATTATACTGAACATGGAAACCCTTGAAGTCATTGAAAAAAGTTCGCATCATTGCGATTAATTTTTCAATACCTTCTTCTTTAGCCAAGCTATCTGGGGATAGTTTTTGGTTTAAAAGCACACCACCGGTAATTTGGTCATTGGGTAATTTTCCCAATGATTTATAGACAGCCGTGGGACCATTTACATCTGTGCCGTGGGACGGTGAGCAGCCCTCGGCTAAGGGTTCTCTGGCCTTGCGTCCGTCGGGAGTAGCTCCTACCGAACTGCCCTGAGGGACATTAGCAGAAATAGAGGAAGTTCCGGCATAATAGCCTCCACCAATAGGGCCACGGTTATAACGGGTGTTTTTGTAGCGTGAGAGTTCTTCAATGAATTCATTGTAGGCAGCAACTAAGAGTTCATCCACATAATCTATATCATTGCCAAACTTAGGAGCCTTATAGATGAGGGTATTTCTGATTATTTCTCCTTGGTTACCGTCAAAGTTAGACAAAATGGCTTGCCAGAGATCTTCGCGGCTAATAACCTGATCCTCGTAAACCAGTTTTTTGATAGCAGCCAGAGAATTGCCTAAGTTAGCAATGCCTACCTGAAGCCCGCTGATAAAGTCGTAGACAGCGCCGCCTTCTTTGATGGATAAACCTCTTTCAATACAATCGGCAGTCAGTGCCGAACAAAGCACATCAGGGGTTTCCTGTTCTAAAGCGTAGTCGGCACAAGTGTCCATAATAATCGTTTGTCGGGTAAAATAACGGACGGTTTGACTCCAGGCTGAAAAGACCTCGTCAAAGCTGTTCATGTCCACAAAGGATTTTCCTACTCCCGGATGAATCTGCTTACCACTTAAGGGCTCTACACCATTATTAAGTGCAGTCATTAATACCTTGCCAAAGTTTAAAAAACTCATTCCGGTACAACGGTAGCCCCATTTGCCGGGGACAGCCACTTCCACGCAGCCGATAGCACTGTAGTTATAAGCGTCTTCCGGTGCAATACCTAAACGAATAAAAGACGGTATGATTACTTCATCATTATTAAAGGCCGGCATACCAAAGCCTAATTTAACCACCTCCAGAGCCTTTTTTATAAAGGCCTCAGGAGTACCCTTGTGATAGCGGACAGTTAAATTAGGTTGAGTAAAGCGAACCCGGCCAACACTTTTAAGAATCAGGTAGCTTAGTGGATTAGAGGCATCTTTCCCCGCACTGGTCTGACCGCCGATAGTAACATTTTGGTAGAGTGGTCCCCCTGCGGAGAAACGGGTATGGGCATAACTTCTGACCTTATTGATAGTGTATGCTTTAATCCAAAGGCATTCCAGCATTTCTGTAGCTTGCTCTTCGGTTATTCTTTGGGCTTTGATATCCTTGGCGTAGAAGGGGTAAAGGTACTGATCTAAGCGTCCAAAAGAAACAGAATGGCCATTGGATTCAATTTGGAGTATGAGCTGAATAAACCAAGTGCTTTGAAGAGCCTCGTGAAAGTTAGCCGCCGGATTTTCGGGGACGCGGCGGCAGACATAAGCAATCCGCCGAAGCTCTTCCTGCCGAAGGGGCGACTCTTCTTGCTGCGCCAGACTCTCAGCCAAGGCGGCGAAGCGCTGGGCAAAAGCAACTACAGCATCACAAACAATAAGGACAGCCTGCAGAAAAAACTGTTTTTTAAAATCAGCAAAGTCGGAGATATCAAGTCTTTCCAGCCTGGCCTTGGCGCGAGCTCGGACACCGGCTATGCCCTCCTTTAAAACGTCTTCAAAATTAACCGCTATGTGGCCATCACCGGAGGTAATGTTTCCTTCGGCCTTAATCATACCCACATCATAAAGAAAACGACTTTCCGGGGTCATGAAGGCTAACGCCTTATCCTTTAAGGTTCTTCCGCTCCAGTACTTACAGATCTCAAGAAGGAGGGGTTTCTTATCAGAATCAATATAGAACTTATCCCCCGGTCTTTGATCAAACTCATCAATTTCGTTGATAATCCAATCAACGGCATATTCCGGAAAAATTGGTGCTGCTCGGTGCTTGGAAGCCTGATTACCCACGATATATTCTTTGTCATCAATAAAAATCGGCATTTCTTCCAAAATGGCTTTAAGTCCCAAGGCGCGCTTGATAATAACCGGCTTATCTTCATTATCTTTATAGACTTGGGTGATAATTTGAGCTCGATCTAAGCAAATCGTTGAGGGGGTGTCTAAGATTCGCTGACGCAGTTCTTTAACTCTAAGGCTGGATTGTCCAAAAAAATTATCCATAATCATTCTCCTCGCATCGTTGATTGACTACTGATACTTGACCACAAGCCTTTGTCGACTACTGAATTGAGCCAAGAATCAGCTATTTACTTTTAAAAAAAGGCGACGGTTTTACTACAAATTATATCTGTATTGTATGCGAAAGTTTTTTGTATGTCAATGAATTAGTTTTCGATTGAAACTATAAAATGTTTCTATTATAATTAAAAAAGAAAAAGAGGCGAGGCTGCTGAGGCTAATAGTAACGAGTGCTAATAAGACATTGAAGAAAAAACCTGACGCTAATGAGGGAATAGATATGAACAATAGGCATGACTCTGTGTTGACCGAAGAAAACAACTATTTGCAACAAACCGGTGTTGTTTTTAATCTGCAACGGTTTAGTTTACATGATGGACCCGGCATTCGTACGATTGTCTTTTTTAAAGGCTGTCCTCTTCGTTGTCACTGGTGTTCAAATCCTGAATCGCAAAAATATCAGCCGGAACTGATTTTTAATCAATCTAAATGTTTAGGTTGTGAAGGTTGTATTCGGACTTGTCCCGAGGGGGCAATATCCTTCGCCTCAATTTCTTCTCAGCCGGAACAGGCAGTAAGTCCATCTCGAAAAAGTTCCTTACTATGGCTGGATAGAGTAAAATGTACCGGTTGTGGGGGGTGCGTTAAGAGCTGCCCAAGTGAAGCTCTTTATATGGAAGGCTATAAGACCACCGTCAAAGACATCCTCGAGGAAGTTATGAAGGATAGTGCTTTTTATAAGAACTCTAGTGGCGGAATTACTCTATCCGGGGGTGAAGTTTTAGCGCAACCGGACTTTGCCTATGCACTTTTATATATGAGTAAACAGTATGGCATCCATACTGTTGTTGAGACCGCTGGGTATGCCTCTTTTGAGGCCTTACATCGGATTATGGCGGTTACGGATATTTTTCTTTATGACCTAAAACATTACGATGAAGCAAAACATCTCTACTATACTGGAGTAAAGCTTACCGATATTCTGGAAAATCTTCAAAGCCTTTTAGAGGCCGGTGCGGAGGTAATCCTGCGCATTCCGGTTATTCCGGAAGTTAACGATAGTGAAGAAGACGCGAAGCATTTCGGGCAATTACTAAAGTCCATGGGGATAAAAAAAGTTAATCTCTTACCCTTTCATCAACTGGGAGAATATAAGTATAATCTTTTGCAGCAGAATTATGCCTTTGGCGGTAAGAAAGTTCTTAAAGATGAAGACGTAGAGGATTATAAACAGATGATTGCCAGCTATGGACTAGAGGTTACAATCGGCGGGTAATATCCTTACAAAAATGTGTGTTTTATGTCACGTAAAGCCATGGTTTCCCTTAAAGGACTTTGGGATAATAAGACCAAGACTTTAGCTTGAGCTTGGACAAAACATAGGAGGTACTTCCAGCAACATAGATATCGTAAATAGGTGTGAAAGATAGAAATTATTAAATAGACCATAACTCATATTAGATGGATAAAGACGGAGTGTACAAAATGAAAAAATTATTAATTACCTTACTTATTTTGGTGACCTTAATACTGGTAGCCGGTGGTGCTATCTATTATTTGATTAGTCGTACTTACGATGGTGTGCCATATTATGTAAAAATTACTGAGGTGGGAACAAAAATACAAGAGGGTCCTTATTATGACTACATTTATAACCTGCCTGCCTATAACGAGAAAGGTGAGGCCTACAAAAAAGATGGTAATGAGCTGGTTGAGTTTAGAGGCAATAAAGATCGCCCTTTGAAAATGAATGCTATTTTGCGCCTCACTATTAATGATACGAAAGGTGTAACTTCTTGGGAAGAGGTAGAGTCAAAGGATGTGCCTCAGGTGGTAAAAGACATCCTTGAGAAGCAACTGCCGGAAACTACAGATATGTCTACTGCTGAAACTTCTGCTGCCGCTTAAGGGCAATCTTACAGGAATAGGAGCAGCTTTAAAGCATTGATAAGTTCGCCTTTCTTTAGGCTATACTATCACCGTAACAGGCAGTAAGCTTGAATTACGCACAAAATTGAGGAATACCATAAAAGAGCTACCCTGATGGATAAGACCCTTCGGTTTTATTCATTGGGGTAGTTTTGTTTGAAAGAAATCTTGTGCTAAAATACATGGCATTGACTTTTTGATAGTCGAATTTTAGCCATTAGTAACAAGTTATTCACAGGCGATACACGCCTAATTTTTCTTTTTCTGGGATAATAAAAAAGCAAGCAAAAAAATTTTAAAAAGAGTGAAAGGTTTTGCCCCCTTTATTGAACCTAATAACGAGGAGCAAAAAATCGATGGCGGAAAGGATCAAAATACCATGACGAATGCGGAACTTGCTTCTCTGGCGCAGAGGATGAAAGATGGGGATGAAACCGCTTTCTCCCAGCTCTATGAAGAGATGTGGAAACCCCTTTGTTACATAGCCAGTAAACAGCTGAACAGTCGAGAGGAGGCCATGGATGTTGTTCAAGATACCTTAGTTGTTGTTTATCAAGATATTCATAAACTAAAAGATAATATGGCTTTCTCCGCTTGGATGAATCGCATTCTTTATGCTAAATGTGCCGCTGTGGTAGGAACGAAGAAAAGAAAACCCCTTCTACCCCTAGACGAAATTTCTGAAGCCCAGTTTGTTGACCAGCTGAATCTGGTGCCGGAAGAATGGCTCTTTAATCAGGAGGCTTCCAGTAGTATCAGCCGAATGGTCTCTGACCTTCCCGAAGAACAGCGTGCTGCGATTATACTCTATTACTATAGCCAACTTTCCACCAAGGAAATTGCCAAAGTAATGAATCTATCCACCAATGCGGTCACCATCAAGCTCTCCCGAGCCCGAGGAAGCCTGAAAAAGAAGATCGAAAAAATGATACAAAAAGGAGATTTCTTATATAGTATGATGCCAGTATCAATTTTGACTCGTTTTTTGATGGCGGAGGCGGAGCAAGTTTGCACCATGGATATGAAAGACCTGATGTGGAAGCGCATCCAACTGGGGATAGAAGCCACTGCCGCTACCGCCGGGGCAGCCACTGCCGGTAGCAAAACCATCAGCACCACAGGCACAAAAATCGGTTTGGGGCTCGTATCGGTAGTCACTATCAGTGGTCTTATTTGGGCAGGTGTATATCTACAGACTACCGCTCAGTCTCCTAAAGCTCAGGTAGCCGGAGCATCCCTCACCGCTGCCACTACGGAACCACCTATAACCACAGCTACAACAGAAGTGCAAGAATACGGTTCTCTACCTTGGATGGTGGGGGAGCAGGACGCCCAGACAATCATCTCTTTTACTTCCCTAGGACAAGATAATCGAAATCCCGACTTCAAGGGTATTGTCCATCGGCACCAAATGGAATTAGAAGAGTATTACTTCGATCAAGGGGACGAGAACAGCATGTATGTGCTCTTTACCTTGACGAAAGAATCGAAAAAGCTGATCTTGTGTGAATTTTATAATGCCAAAAGAACCGAATGGTCGGTGAAGTATGAAATCTACGACCAAGCTTACCCCAATCCCCAAACTGCCAGCATAAAAAGTTGGTTTCAAGACCACTAAAAGAAAGATTCTACTACCAAAATTGAGCAAAGGTTTCAAAGCCGAAAGGCTATAGGATATACTCCCAAAAAGGAAAGGACACAATCAATGAAAAGAAAAGGAACGCCAAAAAAACGACTGGCAACCATGGTACTTACGGTGCTGATGCTGCTGACATCTACTCCCCTGACCGGCGCTGTGGTAATGGCTCAGGAGGCCAGTATTCCAGAGACTAGCACCAGTCAGAGCTCGGCGGTGGAGAGTAGTGGGGAACAGACTACTCCAGTAGCGAGTGAGACAACCACGGGTGAAACAGAGAATGCTGTGACTACACCAGCGGTAGAACAAGCTCCAGCGATGATGCCTATGGCAGCGGAAGCTCCCACGGCTAATACTGTGATTGGTACGTGGACTAGTTTAAACCCTGCTGCCACTCATTTAAGTGATGCTACTGATGGTGATATTTGGCAATATGCCATTTCATATACAGTCAATTTGAGTGGAACAAGTGACAAAAAAGTGGTAGTGATTCAATTACCGACACAACTTTCTTTTGCCAGTGCTAAGCCAATGAGTGATGGTTCTAATGGTATTATTGACAATGAAACTACAATGGTGAATACCACAGCAACTCAAGGTGGTAAACTTACTGTAACCTATGACCAGATGAAGGGGGGACAGGAAAGTTTTACGGTTGCGGTCAATATTAAGCCAAACATTGTTTCTTCTAATATGCTGTTGGCTATTGAGAATAGTCTTAGCTCTGGAGGGGTGACAAATTTTAGTCAGACCACAATGACAATTAAAAATTATCTTGACAGAAAGGCAACACTATCTCCGTTACCAGATCCATCAACCGCTCCTATTTATAGTGGAATTAAAACTCCGTTTATTTTAAGAACGACGGGTCTTGATGATTATTCTATAGATACAAAGGGGTTTCAACTAAATTCTGCCGTTATTACTCTGAATATTGAGGACTATGTAAGTGTGAAATTACCTGGTGAAACAATTTTTCGCTCAATCAGGAGCGATGAAATAAGTTTTGAAAATTCATCCACATGTACATATGATAGCACTACTATGAAGTTAGTTTTATTAAACAGTCGGATACAATATTTAGGGCCAGTTCCATTTAGATTTAATGTTACATATAATTTGCCTGCCGGGACTGTGATTCAGTTTAATGCTGCTAATCCAGACAGTGAAGATGCTAAAGGTGTTGCATATGAGAATAATTTGGATTCTGTTTTTATAAATTTTTATTTTAATAGTGCATCATTTACATTAAAGGAGTTGACTCCACAAATTGATATATCAATTTTTAACCCTCGTTCAAATCCTAATGCTTCGACGTTACCATACATTTTCCCCCATACACAGCAAGAGCCACTGTTTAGAGTAGGTTTTTCTACTTATGCCTTGCAATATGACAATTTAAATTTTTCAGTTTCTATCCCAGCCAATACCACTATTACAGACATCTATATGCCTTCTACAGTTACTGCTGTTCTGGCAGATGGCGATGGCACATTTTTTACCATATCCGATGAAACAGGAAATATTAGACAAAAGATAAAAGCTGGTGTTAATCATTTAGAAACACCTATTAGTGATACCGATAAAATTATTTTAAACTTTTCTACAGCAGTACAAAATAAAACAATGGCTGCGGGAGACTCAACATGGGGTGCAGATTTAACTTTCTTTGGAGAAATAGAGGATGAATCTGGTAAAGTTATCAATTTTGACCTAGATACTGCCTCCATTAAAGGAGATTATAGTCTTGATGGTGTTGTATGGATTGAGCAGGGGAGCATAACAGATGTTCAATCAGGTAATAATAAGATTCAAACTACACTTTCAGACAAGAAGTATTATGATGCGGAAATTTATACCGGCAATCAACTTTTAAACGAAAACAAGACAACAAAGTCAGACAATGCAATTCAACCAGGAAAAACGTACTATTGGGGGCATTCTATATACCCTTCAAATTTATCCTATATGAGCAATTATCGTGAATTTCACGACCCGATTTTCTATTTCAGTGTACCTAAAGAATTTATTCCTGCTAATGGGGTAAGTTTCTCCATTGAGGATATCTATGCAACTCTGTCGATTAAAGGAGCAACGGCTCAGCCTTACGATACCAGCTTGCTTATTTTTGAAGAATTACCTTGCTTACCTGGCAGCAATTTAATGGGTGGAGATAAAATTATTAAAGTTTCTGCACCGGATTTAGACCTTATGTATGATTATCAAAATTTGAATAACTGGCCGAATAATAAAGTAGACCGGTTTAACATTTACCTAAAGGTGAAAGTGGAGCCTACAATTATCCGAGGATATGATTTGGTGATGACTAATACGGCTATTTTAACAGGAACCAGTTATGAGCGAGCTATAGATGTAGGGCAGGGTTACTATAATGGCAGAGTATTTTACAAAGATACTATCAAAGACCCTGCTTTTTCTGGGGACAGGCACTTACTTACAGCTCCAGGAAAGACATTGACTCTTGCCCCACTATCCCAAGCCGCCATGTTTGTTACAATTAAGTCAGAGGGAGCCAGCAGCTTCACTTACTACAACCCAAGCATTCCGTTAACGGCTTCTCAAATGAAAGCTGGGACATTCGGAGATTTTAAACTTACGCTTGTTAATAGCACGACCAATGATATCGCTAATGCCAAAGGATATTTTGTTCTACCACACAGTAATGGTTGGAATTCTTACTTAATTGCAGGATTGTCACCAACAGCAGATAGTGCAACCGATGGTATAAGCCTTTACTATTCAACAGATGAAAATTTGGATGGAAGTCTGTTGCCCACCAACGATAATGCCAACTGGTCGATTTTGACTGAATCTGTGGATTACAATACGATTACTGCTGTTAAGGTGGTTGCAAACAATTTGCGTTCAGGAACTTTCTATGAAGCTATTATTCCTTTTAATGTCTCAGCCACTAATTATAAAACCGCTTCTTACTCTATTGGAGAAGGAAATACATCTTACGATTATGCTAATATTGGTCTAATTGTGCCCCAGGACAAAACTGCAGCTATTGATCTTGTACAATCCCAAGCACCTATAGTAGAGCCTGTTGATTTAGGATATACGGATGATCTACTTGCTATTGAATATGGGAGCAATGTATCAACGATAAATGCTAAAATTTTTGAAGCAACAGTGACGGATGATGTAACTGGAACTACATTGACAAGAGATGGCAGGATAATGGGACTAGACTTACAACATTCAACGATCTCTTTCAACGGTGGTTTAGCTGTTTCTTTTGCTGATGCTGGTATAGCCCCCATTAATAGTAACGTGTCTGGGACTTATACTTTGACCTATGTCTCGTTGCCGGATCATGATAATCAGGTAACTACTGTCACAAAAGAGATCGTTGTGGGCAATCCACCTGAATTCACTTATACAATTGAGTACTACCTTGATGATGTAAGTGGAGAGCCCAGCTATGTAGAAGTGGGAGGGGCTCATCCAGAAAACAACGTGCTTACCAGTAGCCTGATCTCAGCTGATTTTCTAGAAAAAGGCTTATCAGCAGACTGGTTAAACCTGCATAGACCTGATGGTTACCAAAACGGAGAAGTGCAAGGTCAATATCCAACCATCACTGCTGATGAAGCTGCTAATGTAGTAAAAGTCGTCTATCGTCAAATTCCTGAGCCTACACCCGAACCTACTGAGACAACTCTACCTACAGAGACCACCACAGAACCAACGGAAACAACGGTAGAACCTACTGAAACCACTACTCCTACGGAAACAACAGTAGAGCCTACCGAAACTACAGTAGCTCCTACGGAACCTTCTACCTCTGTCTTAGAAGCCAAGCGTTTTACCAAGCTACCGGACAAGGTCAAGGTCAATCATGGCGATCTGGTCAACTACACCCTTTCCGGCATCGGCAACCCTTATGCTAGTGTGGTGACTGACTTTAGAATCGGCGATATCGTTCCAGAGGGTATCGAGTTTACAACCGGAAAAATCCCCGCCTTTACCCAAGGTAGCGGTCTTACCTACAACATCGTCTACAAAAATCAGGATGGCATAGAGAAGACCATCGCTAAGAATGTGGATGCCAATGCTGCTTACAGCTTTAATGCTCCCACCTTGGCGGCAGGAGAAAGTATCAAAGAACTGATTCTGGTCTTTGGACAAGTGCCGGTAGACTTTGGCAAAGACAATAGCCTTGTCTATACCTTTAAGGTTACTGCCACCACTCCGGGAACCATCATCACAAATAAGGCCTATCTGTCCTTTGTTCTGGATCAGAAGCCTATCTACATCGAAAACACCGGCAACAGCAGTATTAGCCTCAATGGTTTAACCAAGACTGGCGAAAGCCAAACCCTCGCACCTTGGCTGGCCGCCTTCTGTCTGGTTCTGGGGGGAGCCGGTCTGATGATGCTAAAGAGAAGAACAAAAAAATCTCAGCATAACTAAACCCTATTACCCATCTGAAATTTTCAAAACAGGGCTATCTCATAAGTATGACTTAGGGGGTAGCCTTTGTTATCGAAACCAGGAGGCAGGTATGGAGCAATTTATTTACCGAAGTTTACTTCAGCAAATCGGAAGGGAGCAGGAAAGTCTCAACCTAACTCCGGATTGGAGGGAAGGAACTTTGCTACTGCAAAAACTAGCCGGTAAAAAGGGTAAGGTATGGCTTTGGGAGGAGGGCGAAGGCATAGTCTTGCCCCAAGAGCCACCTTCTGAATCAGAGTTAACTGGGCAAGGGGACAAAGTTCCTTGTTTTGAGCCGTCTTTTTCCCAGAAAAAGTTGCCTCTAATCTTGTACCAAGATAGAACCCTGAAACAGGTAGATAGTAAAGACTGGGAAGACGAGCCCCTCTGGCGAAGGACGCTGGATTGGCTTTCCCCCGGCGGTGTTCTTGTGCTGACTTTTCCGCGCTCCACCCCGGACACTGCCCAAAGACATTTGTTGATCTTCCGACAGCTGTCTAAACTACGGTTAGACAAATATCAAATTCTGGTTAGTGAGTTGGATAACTCCGCTTCTCCGGTCTCCTCTTGGTCGGTTCGAAAGCTAGAAGAGAGCCGGGGCTGTAAGGTGGCTTACAGCAAGGGACATTGTGTGGTTTTTATTCAGAAGCTGAATTGATGATTTTTCAATTTATGAGGGCAATCTTACAGTAATGTATGCTAAGTGTTAGCTGAATCGATGGTAGCATTATGCCAACACTGGCATAATGAAATTAGAAAAGAAAAGGAGGTTCTGCAAGTGGGACGATTGTATAAATTTCTAGTTTACTCTCTACTGGCTGCGGCCGCTCTCACCTTATCTATTGGTTACTTCTCTCAGATTTCGGAGCCAATGCAGACCTCCTTACTTCAAATTCCCGCTATCCTCATGGCAGACAGCAAGGATTGACATAAATATCCAAATTGAGGGATATAATTAACAGAACTACCCTGATGAAGGAGAGCTTTTGGCTTTCTTTCATTAGGGTAGTTTTAGTTTGAAAATCTGTACTTTATATTGACTTTAGATAACTAAAATGTTATCATTGGGCAGCCTATAGTTAAGCATATTGATGGTAGCATATGGGAGTTACGTCCGCTTGCAAACCGCATATTTTTCTTTTACTGGCGAGATGATAGATTTGTTTTATTGCATCATTTTATTAAGAAAAGTCAGAAAACTCCGCAGCGTGAAATAGAGCAAGCGCGAGTCAAAATGAAAGATTTTATAGAGAGGTTTGGTGAGTGATTTGAATAGAAAAAAAATAATTAATACAATTACCGATTATATGAACGATGAGACAAGAGTAAGTCCTTTAGAGCGTGAGCGGATTAATTTCGAAGTTTCTTTAATCGGAAAAATGATTCAGGCGCGGGAGGAGAAAGGTTTATCCCAACGTGAACTTGCAGAAATGTCTGGTCTGAAGCAACCGGCAATAGCCCGACTTGAAAGTCTCAAGGCTACTCCACAAATTGATACACTTTTTAAGGTTCTATATCCGCTGGGTTATACGATTGAGATTGTACCGCTTCGTCATGAGTCGTAGCCGTGTGGCATGATACCTCATCTTTGTGACTTAGTTTGCCGAGCATTCCAACCGTTATTAATTTTAAGGGCGTTTTTCGTAATCTTCTCTTGTCATAATATAGATTTTATCTTTGAAAGACTTATGTAGTGCCTTGGCCTCATATATGCCATCGCTATGGAACCTGAATCCGACTTTTTCGATGACCCTTTTAGACTGAGCATTTGTTATGAAGTGACCACACCATAAAACATCAACATGAACATCTTCAAAGGCATATTTTATTACTTCCTCTACAGCTTCCGGCATTATACCTTGACCCCAGTATATTTTACTCAAAACATACCCGATCTCTCTTTGAAATTTTGCCACATAGTTTGAATCTTTCGTTCTACTATGGAGGCCTAAAGAACCAATAACTTTATTTTCGGCCTTTAATACAATGGCAAAAACTTCGCCCTCTTCGATAAAGCTTCTTAAAATCTCCTCAGAGATAGCAATATTCTCATGATGAGGCCATCCTGCCATCTCACCGACACCCGGAACACTGGCATATTCAAATAGATCATCTAAATCAGATTCTTTCCAATCTCTTAATAATAATCTTTCCGTTTCTAATGTTTTCATAAGGTCTCCTTACTATTAGCATAGCTGCTAGGTGCTAGGTATGAAGATATTATAGCAGGAGCAGTCACCAAATTTATAAAAATTTAAATTTGGCAAAGATGCCTTTTAATATGGCACTACGTTGTCATATTAAAAAGGATATAATAGGTCTAATAATGACAGAGGGAGCGTGGTTTTGATGTCTAATGCAATGTGGTTTATATCCTTTAAGCTTAAGAAAGGAATAGCAGTAGAGGATTTTTTACTTGCGTCGGAAGCGTGTCACAGGGAGGTTCTATCCAAGCAAAAAGGCTTTATTTCTTGGGAAGTACTTCGGGATGGAGATACATGGGTTGACTTGGTAAGGTGGGAAACTTTGGCGGATGCTAAAGAGGCAGAGACCGCCGGTCAATCCAATCCAGTGGCGCATAGATTTTATGCTTGTCTGAACATGAATAGCTGCAAAATGCAGACGTTAACGGTTGAAAAAATTCACGGATTGAGGTGAGGTAGGATAAACCTATATGAAAGTTTGGCATTTAATCTGTGAAAATATGCAAAGGCCTCGTATAATGAATTTACGGTATTTTGAGAAGATCACCGTATAAAATATTTAGAAAGTATTGCCCTTGGAAGAATGCGAGGTAATATGAATGTCAAATGCTGGATTAATATAATAATTACGAATAAGAAAAATTTATTTTTCTTGTATTTGGGGCAGCTACTCTTGGCTTTGCTTGCTTATATATTTTTTTCCCCTTCTTATTCTCCTGATGTAAACGCTAATGTTTCAAGCATGGGTGTTATTTTTATCCTGTTTTTCTGTGCCGTGTTATCTGCAATAAAAATAATTAGCGCTTTTTTCCATAGTAATGAATTGATACTCTTAAAAAAAATCAGTTTTGATGGGACGGAAATTGCCATTATATCTTTTTTCAAATTAAACACATTGTTTGTTGGTTTATTTTCAATATATTCGGTAGCATTGCTTTTACATAATTATACCTTTAACATTTTTTTCGTTAAGCTAATAGCTGGATATTTTCAATTTGTTTTAATCGTTTTTTTATCCGCCTATACCTATTTACTCTTGAAAAGAAAAGTCAGGTTCGTACTGTTTGGGGTTTTGTTAGGTGTTTTTATCGTTTCAGTTCTCCTGCAAGTGCCTAGCTTTCTTAAAAGTGATGCCAAGACAATTCCTGAAATTGCATCAACTATTTTTTTTTCGTTCAGTAGGCTACTATTCGTGAATGGCATTGCCAGTGCTCTAAGTCTGAAAAATCCTTGGGGATTAATAATTATTTTACTTGAGGGCGCTTTCATTTATTTCTGCCGCCGTAGAATTTTAGCTGTTGGTAGGGAAAAAAGAAGGATTAAAATTAAGAAAGGCACTGCAAGCCTGAAAAAACAAAAAATAACTGCCATAAAGGCATTTCTGATAAAAGATTTTTCAGTTGTACATTCAGATGTTGGGTATATTTTAGCACAAATTTTTTTCATTCTTTTATCGGTTGCAATTGCAAATTTGAACCCTGAAAAGGGTAATGACTCAAAGACAATTCTCTTTACGACAATGATCCATGCATTTTTTATTTGCTTTGCAGCAGAAAAGCTTGTTAAGGCAGATATTAGAATGGGAAGAGTCTTCCGCTCACTTCCCATTACATATAAAAAGTACATTTTTTCAAAAACGATTGCTATGGGAATATATCTTATTTCTGGAATACTTGTATCGCTTTTAATACAATTATTTTATGCGAAAATTTCATTCACTGTATTTATGCTGGGCTTATTGGTAGGGGCAGTAATCATTGCATTTTTTTCTTCTTACTATATATGTATAATTATTGCTGCTGCCGAACTTTCTGATTTTGCGATTACCATTAGATTAATCGTTTTTTTGATCGTTTTGCTTATTCCTTGTGGTTACATTATTGCTATAATTAGCAATGTAAAGAAGGGGAAGAGCGTATGGATGGGGTATAGATATGTTAGAGATTAATAATATTAGCAAGATATATAACAATCAGAAGGGGTTAAAGAATTTGTCAGTAAATCTATATGAAGGTGATAGATTGGCTATTGTCGGGCCAAATGGCGCAGGTAAAACAACGGCACTTAATATAATAGCAGGAATATATGAAGGGGATACCGGTAATGTTTTATTGAACGGCTATGACACTTCATTAATTTCCTCGAAAAAATTTATTGGCTATTTAGAAGAGAGTCCATATCTTTATGAAAAGCTATCAGTAATTGATTACTTAAACTTCATTTGGGGAATAAAGTTTGAAAATGAAAAAAATACTCCACTATATAATTTATTGGAAGAATTTGATTTATTAGATCTTTGCAATTATAAAATTAAGGAACTGTCACTTGGATTAAAACAAAGAGTTGCCATTGTAAGTTCCATAATGAACTTTCCTAAGTTAATAATCCTAGACGAATCAACCAATGCTCTGGATACAAAAAGCATATTGACTCTGAAAAAAATAATTCGCCAATTAAGTAAAAATGGAAATATAATAATAATCTCAAGTCATATGTTAGATTTTATTAAAACTGCGGCAAACAAGATAATTTTTTTAGATAAGGGAGCAGTTGCTAGAACGCTAACTATAAATGAAACTGTGGATTTAGATCGCATATATGAAGCGGTGTATTACGAAGCACCAAATAAATTACTACGGTAAAATTTGTTTTGCTGACACAAATGAACACATAGGGATAATTTCTCGATTGTCCAAACCATAAAGTTCTTCATTACTATACTTGTTTAATCTGTGTTTATGAGGGAAAATAAACTCTGGATTATTCTTATTACCAACTACCAATTCAACTAGAAATGGGTGGACATGTGTTTAAAAGACTTTACATATACCAAAAGGAAATGTACCCTATACCGGCTCGGATGCTGGTGGGGTTCTTACTCTTTTTCGAGATCTATTTTTTGGTGCTTCTAACTAATAAGGGCATTGGGAGCCAGTTTTCCTTGGGGATCGCGGAGTTTGTGGGTGCCTACACCCTGTTTAGTTTCCTCTTTGTCTTACGCATTGCGGATGATTTCAAGGACTATCAGACGGATTTACGTATATTTCCGGAGCGCCCCCTAGCCTCAGGACGAGTTAAGAAGAAGGATCTGGCAGTGGTGCTGTCTTTTCTGATTCTAACGGTAGTTCCCTTGAATCTAATTTTTTTGCCGAATTGGCCTTTCTTTCTGTTGTTGGTGCTCTATGGACTTTTCATGTCTTTTTGGTTTTTTCAGAAGGCTAAAATTCAGAACAGCCTGCCTTTGGCTCTGATAACCCATAATCCTATCCAGATTGTTATGAATCTGTATGTGATTTCTTTCGCTTGTATGAAGTATCAAATTCCACTTTTAACTTTTAATAATCTTCTAATTGCCATCACCTTGTATTTTCCAGGGTTGATTTGGGAGATTTCAAGAAAAGTCAGAGCACCGGAAGAGGAGACGGAATATGTCACCTATTCCAAGCTTTTTGGCTATAAAAGGGTGACTCGGTTCATTCTGGTTGTGATGCTATTTGATTTGCTGACCACCTCTATTTTGGTATATCAGCTCTATCCTTGGGCGGTAGTTACGGTGTTTTTATGTTATATTTGGTTGGTGTGGCGGACAATGGCTTTTCTGCGATCGCCCTCATCAATGAAGCTGGTGAAACAGGTTGAGATCTATGAGTATCTGGCAGAGGGTTCGGTGGTGCTAATTATTGTGGCAGCGCTCTTGGGGCTTGGGCAATAAACTCTGGACATCAGCAGATGAGATAAATCAAAGAGTTAAGAAGTAGCGTAGGTAAGGACAGGAATAAGGGAAATGATCAGAATTGTTGAAATGTATTTGACCCTATTACCGGCGATGTTGGCGGGTGTTTTTAATATGCTTTGGTGTACTTTGCCTTGGGGAAAGTGTTTGAAAAAGCCTATTGATGGTGGGCGAAAGCTAAAGGATGGCCAAAGGGTTTTCGGTGATAATAAGACTTGGAAGGGTCTTTTGGGGATGGTAGTTTTAGGCGTGCTGTTTACCATTATTTGGGGGTTCCTAAGCCGTGATGGTTTTTTGGCTGAACACAACTTACTTTACCGTTACTACCCTAATACCATAGGGTATAATAGTTTGTTAGGCTTAGCTTTTGGACTGGCCTACAGCTTGTTTGAGCTACCTAATAGCTTCTTAAAGCGACGCTTGGGGATTTTGCCTGGGAAGCCTAAGAAAGGTGCTAGTGCTGCAGTTTTTGTGTTCTTAGATCAAGCTGATTCTGTGATTGGCTTGGTTTTAGTGGTGGCCTTGGTGTATCCCATGGAGCCATGGTTTTTTGTGGCCTATGTTCTTTTAGGGGCGGTGACTCACATCGTGTTAAATCTACTACTCTATGCGCTAAAACTGCGTAAGAATCCCTTCTAGTTAATTTAATTAGACAGAATAGAATGAGGAAAATAGATGCTTTTTAGACTTGATCTAATTCAACCTTCTCACCGGGTGGGCAATAAGGCACTGGCCTTGGGTGAACTTTTACAGCAGGGCTTTCCCGTTCCAGAAGGCTATGTGGTGCCTCCGGAAACCTTACACGCGCTCCTGGACTCTTTTGGTCATGGCGAGACTTTGGCAAAGCTTTTAGCTGCTGACCTTCGTGTAGAAGAGCGCAGTATGGCTGTGATCGAACTACTTAAGGACTTACGCTGGTCAGAGGAATTTTTGGCACAGTTACGGCTTCTGCTTAAAGAGAATCAACCCTACGCCGTTCGTTCTAGTGGACTTTGGGAGGATATGGCGGAGGTTTCTTTTGCCGGACAATACAATACCTACTTACAGGTTCAGGGAATTGAACCCATAGCGGACGCTATCCTTGATTGTTATCGGAGTATGTTTTCTGTGACGGTTTTGACTTATTTAGAGCACTGGAAAATTCCTTTTAGTCAATTAGAAATGGCTGTCATTATTCAGGAAATGGTACAAGCAGAAACATCTGGAGTGGCCTTTACCGCTAATCCGCTTACGGGAAAAGACCGACATATTTTGGCGGAAGTAGCTCAGGGGCTGGGGGATCAATTAGTGGAAGGGCGAGTGGAGAGCCAACACTATTCCTATGACTGGGGGAGAAAGGTGCTGCTGGAAGAGCCGGTACAGCCCTTACTTAACGCCGGGGAACAAGAGGCTTTGTGGCAGCTGTGTTTTCAGGTGCAACAGTTTTTTGGTCATCCTTGTGATATTGAGTTTGCGCTGTCAGAGGGGCAGGTATTTTTACTTCAAGCTAGAAAGATTACCCGTTTTCTATATCAAGGCTATGAAGATGCCTGGTCGACGGCGGATTTTAAGGATGGTGGAGTTTCGGCAACGGTTTGTACCCCCTATATGTGGAGTCTATACGAAATGATTTGGGAAGATTCTTTGGGGAAATATTTGCGTTCTGCTTTGTTTTTCCCCAAAAAACAGTTGCGCAAATTAGGCGAAGTTTACTTTGGGCGACCCTACTGGAATCTTTCCGTGGTTAAGGAGGCCATGGCTCGGGTACCTGGTTACCGTGAACGCTCTTTTGATGAAGAGTTTGGGGTTACGCCTAATTATGAAGGGGAAGGGGAGGTAACCGGTTATACACCTTCGACCCTTTTTCGAGCTATGAAAATCATGTATCGGCAGAAACAAGGTATAAAACACCGATTGAGGGAGGCCGACATACTAAAATCTACCCTGCTAAAGACCTGGGAGCAGCGCTATGAAAATATGCAGACACTAAAAGGTTCTGCAGCTTGGCTTAAGGCTTGGGAAGAATTGATTTATCAGGATTATTATCTCAGTGAGTGTACCTACTTTCAGCAGATCTTTCTAAATACTATCCAGCAAAGTTTATTTCGCAGTCCTTTAACTAAGTTAGTAGGGGAAGAGGGTTATTTGGCTTTGATTAGCAGCTTAGATCAGGTCTCACATTTACTGCTTTTTTATGATATGTGGGAAATTACCGAGGCAATAAAGGCTGACGGGGCTAGTCTTCGTTTCTGGGAAGAGGCAGGACCGCAGGGGATTGTTCAGGCTTATTACCGGGGTGAAAAAGAATATTATCTGGAAGCGTTTGCTGCCTTTCTCACCAAATATGGCTATCATTCGCAAAAAGAGTTGGATGTTACTTTTCCTTGCTATATAGAAGAACCCCTACCTTTGGTACAAATGTTTTTTGATACCCTTGCTCTGGGGGAAGACAAGTCACCGGAGAAGGCGCAGGTCATTGGTCTTCAGCGCTATAGTGAAACCTTAGGGTTATTGAAGAGCCGAGTTTCCCCCCGAAAGTATGCCTCACTGCTGGCACAAATTGAACAGATGCGCCGCCTCTTATGGTGGCGTGAGGAATTTCGCGATATATCCAGCCGTTATTACTATTTAATTCGGCTTTATAGCTTAGGCTTGGGAGAAAGCTTAGTGGAAGAGGGGATTTTAGAGCAGCTAGAGGATATTTGGTTCTTAAAGATTGATCAGATTCGGGCTTTCAAAAGAAATGAGCTGTCTTTAGAGGCTCTGAAAGGGATAATTACCTCTAGCCGTTGGTATTATCAGGCTTTCAGAAATTACCAAAGTGATAATGAGATCATTCCTCCTCATCGGGGACAAATGACTTCGAAGGACAGGGCTTTCAGCACAAATTTACAAGGGATTGGTTGCAATAATGGAGTGGTGCGAGGGGTTGCTCGGGTCATTGAGGATATCAAAGATATTCATCGCTTGGAAGAAAATGATATCTTGGTTAGCCGCTTTACGGATACAGGCTGGACCAGTCAGTTTGCCAAACTTTCAGGAATTGTTACCGAATATGGCGGTCTACTCTGCCATGCGGCGATTGTGTCCAGAGAGTATGGCATCCCCTGCATTGTTGCGGTGAAAGAAGTTACCCAGAGGATTAAAGATGGTAGTATGATTGAGATGGATGGTGTTAACGGTACAATTATTCTGCTGGACGAGGTTAGGTGATGAAAATGTTACGAGTTTTTCATAGGGCAAATTTATTGACGTATTGTGGTTTAGGTGTTGCTTTACTGGGAATTGTTTTGGCTTTTCAGGGTAAGTCTGATCTGGGGGTGCTCTGCCTGATTGGGGCAGGCATATGTGATCTGTTTGACGGACCTTTTGCCCGGCGCTTTCAGCGTGATCAGCATTTTCAAAAGCTAGGCGTACAACTAGACAGTCTGGTGGATACCGTATCCTTTGGGTTACTCCCTGTCAGTTTAGCTTTGGGGTTGGGACTGACAGCGGTTTACTATTGGCCGATTTATTTTCTTTACTTATTGGCAGCGATATCCCGGTTGGCCTTCTTCAATGTTCAACAGGAAGAACGTGATAGTTTGGCAGAACCGGTTCGTCATTACCGTGGCTTACCAGTAACCTATAGTGCTTTCTTTTTGGCTTTAGTCTGGCTAGGTTTCTATATTTTACCTGCTGGGGTATTTCTATGGCTGTGGCTGGGGATCATGGTAATTCTGGGAGGTCTCTTTCTCTGGGATCGCCCCATACCTAAGCCTAAAGGGATGGCCTATGTTTTTTATCTCCTCTTGGCCATCATGGTAAGTGTTATTATTTGTGTGATGAGGTGGGCATGAGTATAGAGGGGACTAAGACTGCCCCTTTAGATGGGGAAACTTCTAAAGATAATTTTTCTTTGACTGGGAAAATTTATGACCCGCAGCTGGGTGATTATTACCAGGAGGTGCAGGTTTCTCAAAAAGAGCTGGCTTTTCTGTATCATACTCGGTTCGGGCGGATGTTGCTAAATCTTTTTATTAGCCGCCCATGGTTTTCCCGTTTGATGGCTTGGCGAGAGGATAGACCGGCCTCTGCCCGGAAAATCCCAGCTTTCATTCAAGAACATAACATCCTTATGGAAGAGTGTGAAACAGAAAACTACCCTTCTTTTCGAGCCTTTTTCCGCCGTAAGCTTAGATCAGATTGTCGCCCTATCTGCTTGGAAGAGAATGCAGTAATTGCCCCGGCTGATAGCAAACTACTTTTTTTGCCGATTACGCCGGGGCTAACCTTTGCCCTAAAGGGCAGGCAGTACGATCTGAAAAGCCTTTTGGCGGATGAGTGTCTACCTGAGCAGTTTCACTCAGGCTGGTGTTTGATTTTTCGCTTAACCGTTGACGATTGCCACCACTATCATTATCCTCTAAATGGAAGTTTACTTTATCGTAAAGATATCCCTGGAAGGCTGCATACTGTGGGGCCTATGGGTCAAGGCAAGGCAGCAGCGCTAAAAGAAAATCACCGCCTTCTAAACCTCTGGGAAAGTGAGACCTTTGGTCAAGTGATTCAGGTTGCCGTAGGAGCACTGTTAGTGGGGCGAATTGTACAGTCAGCCCAGAAGGCTTTTATTAAAGGTGAGCATCAGGGTTATTTTGATTACGGCGGCTCGACTTTACTCTATTGTTTTCCTTCAACCTTCAAGCCAAGAGCGGATTGGCTTTCCTATTCTGAGCGAGGGGTAGAGATTAAGGTTCGCCGGGGAGAAAAAGTCGGCGGGAAAGATGCTTTTCCTGTGACTGAGTAGTCTCAAGGAAGAAAGGTAAGATATATGGTTGAATCTCGTGGGCAGTCGTTTTTTTCTATAGAAAAAAATCCATCAGCCGGGAATAAGGCTAAGGGTCTTTCTGAACTGGTGGGTCAAAATTATCCAGTGCCGCCTTTTGCTGTGATTCCTGAAGACTTTATGATTAAATATTTAGCACCGGTGTCTAGAGCTATAGATGAACTATGGCAGAAGCCGGAGCTGGAACCGCAGCAGTTGGCCGCTGCACTGCAAGAATTATTGTTGCCTCTGATTCCCCCAGCGGATACTCTGGCTTCCGTGGCTGAACTTTTGGACAGTCAGCCGGAGGATAGCCTTTGGGCTCTTCGGTCATCTTCGGCTTTGGAGGATGATCAGGAACATTCTTTTGCCGGTCAATTTTGCACAGTTCTTCGGGTTAGGAAACAGCAGCTTTTGGAGCAAATCAAGTTCTGCTGGGATCAGAGCTTTTCACCCTACATAATTGGCTATTGTCGTAGCCATGGCTTAAAACCCAAGGATATCTGTCTAAGTCTTGTTATCCAACAATTCTTAGAGGCGGAGTTTTCTGGGGTGCTATTTACGGCCAACCCCTTAGGGATTTTGAATGAACAGGTTATTGTGGTTGGGGCCTCAACGGGTGAAGGGGTGGTAGAGGATAAAGTTCCGGTAACGACTTACTATCGGAGTAATACCGATGGTCAAAGTTTTTTTCAGACCGAATCTGGGGCGCCGCTACTGAATCCAGATCCGCTTACTCAGCTATGGCAGGCAGGAGCGTCTCTGGGTAAGGACGGATGGATGGACGTGGAATTTGCTTTCTACCAAAAGCAATTATTTTTTCTCCAAAAGCGCCCAATTACCAGTCTGAAAAGCCTGAATCAGACGATCTTGGATAATAGTAATATCGTGGAAAGTTATCCCGGAATTACACTGCCCTTAACGGCATCTTTTGCCCGGGAAGCTTATAGTGGCGTATTTACCGGTCTGGCTCGTCGCTGCCTGTTTGGTGGTAAGAAAGTCAGTAAGGGGGCGGAGGGAAGGGGAGAAAATCCTCTTCCTGTTACATCTAACCTTGGTGAGGGGAAGGCGAAAGGCTACCCTAAAATGCTAGGGGAGATGGTGGACTGCGTCAATGGCCGGATGTATTATCGGATTAGCAATTGGTATCAAGTGCTGCGGTTTCTACCTTTGCAAAAGAAAATTATTCCTGTCTGGCAAAAAATGATGGGTGTATCAGAAAAGACTGTACCTACTGAATTAGCGATTCCTTTCTTTCAACGTTTGGGTACAGGAATAAAGATTGGCAAGGCATTTGGTGGCTTACCTAAAAAACTTAAAAAGCTTCATCAGAATTTTCAGCAGCTGTGGGAAGATTTTCAAAGAACCGACCTTTCCCAACTCTCCAATGAAGAGCTAATTCAGCTTTATCAGCGGCTCAAGAGCTCGATTTTGGCTGACTGGGATCTAACCTTACTCAACGATCTGGTAGCCTTTATCAGTACCGCTATGGTGCAGCGCGCTTATCGGCGGAAAGATGCAATTACCTATAAGGAACGTGCTAACCAGGCCATTGGCGGAGAAGGTAATTTGGCTAGCTTAAAGCCGCTTCTAGCTCTGGTAAAACTGGCTGAAAGGATTAGAGCGCTTCCGGAATGGGAAGACAAGTTCCAGCATGAACCTTGGGAAAATATATTGACCGAATATCCTTGGGTTTCGGAGGCGATTGAGGATTATATCTACCATTACGGTGATCGTTGCCCGGAGGAGCTTAAGCTGGAAAGTCCGACCTTTCGTTCAGATCGGGAGCTTTTCATAAAAACTCTGTCTGGTTATGTAATGGAACCGGCTAGCGGAGAAGCACTGCTAGCACTCTGTGATCAGGGAAACATCTTAGAGGTTGATCGGCAAGCTGTGGATCAAGCCTCCTTTTCAAAGTCAAGAAAAAAAGCGAGTCAAAATCCTGCTTCCGGTTTTTGGCTGAAAAAAGCCCAAGCTGCCATTGCCGCCAGAGAACTGTCCAGACTGGACAGAAGTCGTATCTATGGTATGGTTCGTAGTATTTTTACTGTCCTGGGTAGCCGTCTGGAAGAAAGTCAACAAATTAATAGCACTCGGGATGTTTTCTATTTGGAGACTAGCGAAGTATTTGAAGCGTTATCAAATGGAACCGTTGATCTTAATCTTAAGGCTCTTGTCCGCAAACGGCAGAGGCAGTATGAGGGTTTTGCAAAGCTGCCCCCCTTTAGTCGGCTGGTCTTTGCGCAGGAACCTTTTGACCGCAGTATACCGGAGGCGGTGCAGCTCCAAGGCAAGGAGCTGCAAAGAGAGTTTTTCGGAACCTCGGTATCGCCGGGGCGAATTGAAGGGGAAGTACTTCTGGTAAAACAGCCTTCGCAAATAGAGACCGCCACCGGTAAAATTATTGTGGCGGCGATGACCGATCCGGGCTGGGTGTTTTTATTAGCTACAGCCAAAGGTATTATTTCTGAAAAAGGTTCTTTACTTTCCCATACGGCTATCATGGCCAGAGAGCTAAGTATTCCGGCTGTAGTGGGGGTAAAGGGTATCTTAGATCAATTGGAGTCAGGGCAGAGGATTATCCTTGATGCCACAGAGGGATATATAGAGGTGATAGATACATGAGCGACAAGTTGGCTGAATCCGGTGGGGTAAGAGTCGATCAGAGAGCCTTTAGGGGGAGGCCGCCCGAGGAATTCAGCCTTTTGGCTGTAGCAGGTAACCAGAAAGCCCTAAAGGATTTCTTACAGCTACCTGCTAAACTTAGTGGAAAAGGCAGTAGAAGTCTCTCTCTAGCCGATGAAAAAGCGCTGCTAATCGGTGAGCACCCTTTAAGTGGGCTTTTTCATCTGCAAGGGGCCGTGATCTATCAGGGGAAATCTTGCCTTGGTAGGATTGCCTTGACGATCTATCCCAATAACTCCACCGCCTATCTGGGTTTCTTTGCCTGCTATCCGGTGGAAGCCGCTGCCCAAAAATTGTTTTCCTGGGCGGAAGAGCAAGCTTTAGCTGCCGGGTGCAATAAGATTCAGGGACCAATTGATGCTAGTTTTTGGATCAGTTATCGTCAGAAATTGGATGCTTTTACAGAGTCTGTTTACTTTGGGGAGCCGGGGGGACTTGCTTATTATCCTGAATTCTATGAATTGAACGGTTACGAACTTACCCAGACCTATCTAACCAATATTATTCGGGGCAGAAAAACGGCGAAAAATGAGCCGACAAAATCTGAACAACGCCGCCGGGCTTTCGAGCAAAAGGGTTATGAATTTATACCCTTAAAACAACTTGATTTTGATCTGGCTATAGAAGCAGTCTATGATTTGCTCATGGAATTATATAGGGACTTTCCGGTCTTTTCTCCCTTGGATAAAAAACGATTCATTCACCATTACCGACACCTAAAACAGATTGTCAGTAAAGACTTAAGTCAGCTAGTCTACTTTAACGGCGAAGCCGTGGGCTTCTTTGTTTGCCTTCCGGATTATAAAGGGGCACTACAAAGGTCAACAGTAGCGGCTTTGTTTAAACTCCTTCAGGTTCGGATATATACCAGAAAATATGTGGTCTTGTATGTGGGAGCACAAAAAGCTCACCAAGGCTTAGCTTCGGCTATGTTAGCAGAATTAGAACAACGCACCCATGGGAAAAAGGGTCAAGTCGTGGCAGCCTTGATTCAAAAACAGGTCTCTACCCGGGGGTTGGGTAAAGACTATATCCAGAGTAGCCGACACTATGGGCTTTGGGAGAAAAGCCTCGCTAGGAAAAAGAACTAAAAATACTTGCTAGTGTAGTCTGAAAAAAACTGATTCTAATGTGCACAACTTAGCCTTTACGCTTCATCTGTACCTTCAGCCACTGGGGGCGTATCAAGATGGGGCTGTGCCTTATGAGCGGCTTTTTTGTCTAGTCGATACTCAACAATTTCTTTCGTCAAGAAATAGAAAACGGCAAAAACCGGCACACCAATCAGCATACCCATAATGCCGAAAAGGGCTCCTCCGACAGTAACAGAGAAGAGTATCCAGAAGCTGGGTAGCCCCAGCTTGTCACCGATAAGTTTGGGTCCTAAATAATTTCCGTCGAACTGCTGTAATACAATAATGAAGATCATAAAGTAGAGGGCATGAATGGGGCTGACCAGCAGTAAAAGCAGAATCGAGGGAACGGCTCCAATAAAAGGCCCAAAGACCGGAATAATATTAGTAATGGTGATAATAAGGCTAATTAATCCGGCATAGGGAAAACGAAAAATCATGGTAAAGGCGAAGGTGATAATACCCAGAATTAAGGAGTCTAAAGCTCTTCCCACCAGAAAGCCGTAAAAAATCCGCTTGACATTTTGGAGAAAGCGGCGCAAATAGGCCGAAACCCGATCACTGAAAAAAGCATCGCTTAATTTGTTAATGTGCCTCATAAAGGTAGCCTTATCAATTAACATATAGAGTCCGGCTACGATACCGATTAGAATTTTAAAGAGGGTTGAGATCACATTTACCGACACTGTCAGAACATTATTAAGCACCTCTAAAGAAATGGACTTAAGAAAGGTCATAAATTGGTTGCTGAGTTCCGTTAGTATTTGCGTGATCGGTTCACTGAGCTTGAGGAGTTGGGAAAATTCTAGGACTTTTTCCTCCAAGGAATTGTAATAGGTATTGTAATTCTTCATAAGAGCTTCAATGCTCTCTTTGATCTGAATACTAATCATACCTAAAACAAAGATAACAATAGTCATACCTAACAATACAGCAATAATTGCACCGATAGTGCGTTTGGTAGCTGCTTTGAGGGGAAAGGGTTTAAGTACCTTCTTCTCTAAAAAGACTGTCAGGGGGTTTAGGAGAAAGGCAATAATAAAACCAACGATGAAAGGGAAAAGAGCAGCCATAAAGTGGCTGACATTCTGACGCACCAGATTAAAATTCATAAGTAGGAAATAGGCTCCTACTGCAAAGGCTGCAATGGCAATTCCTCCCAAAACTCTCTGCTGGGTGTACTTATCCATCTTATACTTCATTCCCCAATACATCCTTTCCGGCTGACTTAATTACTTGTGTTTCAATTTGTCTTACTAAGTGTATCATGTAATCTTTTCTTTTGTAATACTGATCTATGAAGTGGCAACTTCGCAGTATTTCTGGAACTAAATCCCAGATAGACGGACTTCTCTGCCATCCACATACTTAGCCAAAAGAGAACAATTTTCACTGCTATAAATCAAGCGTTCAAAGCGTTCTTGCAGAGTAAAACTTCTTGCGGCTCTAAGTTTCGTATCCGTTAATACAATGGCATCAAAAGCATAATCCTTTTCAAAAGAACCTACCTGACCAAAAAATTTACCGCCACCCTTGGTAGCCAGATAGAAACCTTCGGTAACCGTTAAGGGGGCGAGCTGATCATCTACCAAACGCCAGCGCAATTTAGATTGCTGAATGGCATCAGTAATAGCTCTGAAAATAGACAGGGAAAATCCTCCGGCGATATCAGTTCCCAGTCCTACCGCCATGTCTAAGTCCAGATAGTGACGAATCGGAGCAATTCCGGAAGCAATATTGGCATTGGCACCGGGACAGTGAGCAATAAAGGTACCGCGTTCCTTAAGCAGCTGAGCTTCCAGCGTAGAAAGATGTACGCAATGTGCCATAAGAGCAGAGGCTTTTGTAGGCTGGAGCATACCGAAGTGGTCGTAGACTTCCGGATAACCGGCCGCCCAAGGGCAGAGCTCTTTTACCCAAGCAATTTCACCATAATTCTCTGACAAGTGAGACTGAACCGGTAGGGAGAACTCCTCCTGAAGCCTTTGTAGTCCTGCCATAAGAGGGTCGGTGCAGGTAGGAACAAAGCGGGGGGTGATGATGGGGGCTGTGTGAACATAATGTCGCTTTCTTGATGTCTCAACCCAGTGACGAGTATCCACCAAGGCTTCTTCCGGGCTATTCTCCCGCAAATAGTCGGGACAATTACGATCCATATTTACTTTTCCCACATAGGAAACCAGTCCAGAATCTTCCATAAGATCCATTAGTAGTAGGCTGGCAGGGGTGTGAATTGTGGCAAAAACACAGGCGCGAGTGGTAGGGCTCTGTACTAAATCCTCTACAAACAAGGCGTAGGCTCTGGCAGCATAGTCCAATTGAGCATATTTACTCTCCTCAGGAAAGGTGTTGACTTCCAGCCACTCTAAAAGTTCCATATCCATTCCCAAGCCCCTAAAACTATATTGAGGTGCATGAAGATGCAAGTCTATCAGTCCTGGCAAAATAATGGCATCGCCATAATCTTTTACCGGAAATTCTTTATATTCCATGGGTAAGTCTTGAAAAACACCTAAACAGCGGCCTTTGATAGAAATCAAATAGCCATGTTCTACAGTGACAAGTTCTCCCAAATTAGGCGTATAGACAATGTTGCCTTTAAGGATCAGAGTATTTTTCATGATTTTTTCCTTTACTTTCCGTTGCTAGTAAAAGCCTCCCGGAGGTAATCCGAAAGGCGATTACTAGCTTACTTTAGAGTTTTTTAGAAGGAAAGTCAAAGGATATTTAAAATTAAGCTTCTTATGTAGGTGGGTGACAGACTTTACACGGATCATAGCTTAGCTTAGCCTGATCTAGGGAAATGGGAATGCAACTTTTTTTCAAATATTGGCATCCTTCTCTATGATATTTTTTGCCCGTATTTGTAATGTAAACAATTATTTCTTGCGGCTCTGGTTCATCAACCATCATAGGTTGAGCTGGAGCTGTTGGAAGTGCCGTAGTCGGCGGCGGAGTTTCAGCAGTTGTTGTGGGTGGTGGGGTTGGCATCGTAGTGCTTTCGCTTGGGGTCGGAGTTGCGGTAGGCTTGGCACTAGTACTGGTAGTGGTTAAAGAGGTGATGGTGACTTCTGTGGTCTGGCTGGTCTCTTCCTTCAGAGAGATAGAAGAAAGACTAGTTGGACTGGAGGTATCTATTACTGATTTTTGGGAAGGGTTCAATAAAGCAAAAATTAGACTAAACACACAACAGAGAAAGAGAACGCTGGCAATAATGATAATTGCCAAAATTGGACCACTAATTTTTTTCTTTGGTCGGAGACTTGGACTAGATAAATTTTCTTTGGGGCGGAATTCCTCTGACATAATAGCACTTACTCCTTACTAGACTAAAATTCAACAAATCACTAAAACTATGTTATGAGCTTATAGTGAAAACGTAATCACTATAGCATGGCGATATTTACATATCAAGAATTATTATAAAATGTTTGAATGATGATCGGATTTGATTAGTTTTTGTAGGTTATGAGGTTAGTTTGATACAATAGATTTTAAATTGGGTGATTATAAAATTATATTATGTCGAAGGGAGTTAGCAGATGAACCAACATAATCAGGCTTTTTGGCAAGCCCTTGATACTCTTGTCTCCGATTCCCAAATAATTATTGACCGTCCAATTAACGCCTAATTCCTTGTAATTATTTACCAAAATCGAGTAACTTTCTTTTTCTGCCCCAAATAAGCTAAGGTACCGGGAACTTTTTTCTATCCAGAATGTTAAAATAAGCTTACATAGTGTTTTAGCTTATAGCGATCTCTGAAAGGAAAGGTGCGACAGAAGTATGAATATTGAAATGCTACATCCGGCCGATCAAATTGTGATGATTATGGAGCGAATTTACAAAAATGGTATGACTACTACTTCCGGTGGAAATTTGTCTATTATTGATGATAATGGTGATATCTGGATTAGCCCTGCCGGGGTGGATAAAGGCTCCTTAACGCGAAGAGATATTGTCTGTGTAAAAGCTGACGGAACTATTGAGGGCATCCATCGTCCCTCCAGCGAATTTCCTTTTCATCATAATCTTTTTAAAGCGCGCCCTGACATTAAAGCGGTCTTACATGCTCACTCTCCGGCTTTAGTAGCTTTTAGCATAGTTAGAAAGATTCCCGACACCCACCTGATTCCGAATGTGAATCAAGTTTGCGGAGAAGTTGGGATGGCCGAATATGGACTTCCCGGCAGTGAGGAGCTAGGTGACAAGATTGCCGCTGTTTTTACCAAGGGCTACAATACGGTTATTTTAGAGAATCATGGGGTGGTGGTTGGAGGAGAGTCTCTCTTCAAAGCCTTCATGGCCTTTGAGACTTTGGATTTTTGCGCCAGGCTGGAGATCGATGCTTGTAAAATAGGTACTCCCATCCCTCTAAATCAAGAAAAAATTCAACTATCCGAAAGTAAGCAGAATGTTCAGATGGAAGAATTTGTGCCCCAAAGCTATAGCAGTAAGGAGCGGGCGATACGACGGGAAATGTGTCAATTGATTCATCGGGCCTATGATCAACAGCTTTTTACCAGTACCCAAGGAACTTTTTCTCAGCGTTTGGAAAAGGACTCTTTTGTGATTACACCGTATGCTGTTGATCGAAAATATTTGGATGTAAGTGATCTGGTCCGCATTGAGGGGAACCGCTGTGAAGCTGGGAAAACGCCTAGCCGTTCAGCACTTCTGCATAAATACATCTATGACATACATCCTGACATTAATTCCATCATTATAGCCCATCCGCCCCATGTAATGGCTTTTGCCGTGACGCAAGAGAATCTTGACTCAAGAACCATTCCCGAGAGCTACATTTTGATGCGCACCATTCCCAAAATTCCTTTCGGTGCCAGCTTTATGCAGCCCAAAATGACAGCAGATATTTTTTCTGGAAAGGTGCCTATAATCATGTTGGCTAATGATTGTGTGATTGTCACGGGCAGTAGTCTGCTGAATGCTTTTGACCGCTTAGAAGTAGCGGAGTATAGCGCCATGGCCATTATCGCATCAAAAAGTATTGGTGAAATTGTAACGATTGATGAGGCACAGATTGAGGATCTCGAGGTGGCTTTCAAGTTGGAGCGCTAAAAACAGTTAGAGATATACTTTTGACGTAATGAAAAGTAGCTTAATGATGAATGGAAAAAGGAGTATGCCGATGAATGTTAATGCTGCTGAACTATTATTTTCAACACGTTCTGATTTTCGCAGATGGCTTGAAGAAAATGCTGAAACAAGCGAGGGTATATGGCTTATATTTGGAAAAACAAAAGTAGTTGCAACCTTATCTGCAAATGAAGCTTTGGAAGAAGCCCTATGTTTTGGGTGGATAGACGGGCAAATGAAGAGCATTGATAATACTAAATACCGTAAATATTTCGCTTGTCGACGAAGAAAAAGTTCTTGGTCTGATAAAAATAAAAAAATAATAGAAAGCCTGCGAGAGAGAGCGTTAATGACTGAATTAGGGGAGAAAGCTATTGAAGAAGCTCAAAAAAGCGGTATGTGGAATGCTTCTCCTTCCGGCGAAATAGTAGATGAAAAAATAGAATTATTCTTACAAAGCTTATCTGACTTTCCTGTTGCCAAAGAAAATTTTATTAAAATGCCACGCTCCGCAAAAGTCGCATATGTTAGAAGGTATTTGTCCTATAAGAAGGTTGAAACCAGACAAAAAGATTTTGAAAAAATAGTTGATATGTTAAACCAAAATCTCAAACCCAGTATAAATAATAAGCATTGAAATCTTAGATGATAAGCATTTTCTTAAGTAATAAAAAGGGGGGGATTGATATGAAAAGTATTGATAGTGAGGTGCTTGCCAGCTATAACGCTGGGATTGAAAAAGATAGGCTGAGAACTGGTCTTGGATGTATTGAATTCGAAAGAACAAAAGAAATTCTTAAACAAATGCTGCCTTCCCCTCCGGCTGTAATTTATGACATCGGTGGTGGCTATGGTGAGTACTCATTTTGGCTTAGTTCATTGGGCTACGATGTTCATCTCTACGATATAGCTGAGAAGAATATCCAAATGGCTCAAGAGCTATCAGCCCAATATGGCTGCAAATTATCTGCGATTAATGTAGCAGATGCAAGAAACATCGATCAACCTGGAGAGAGTGTTGATGCTATTCTTCTTTTTGGGCCGCTTTACCACCTTGTAAATTATTCCGAAAGGCAACTTGCGCTAAGAGAATGTTATCGTTTACTTAAACCTAATGGCCTTTTATTTACGGCTGCAATTTCACGGTATGCAACCACACTTTGGGCACTCACTGTCTATGGTGTAAACAACACTTTGATTGACGAGGTGGAGTTTCGTGACATGATTAATTATGAAATAGAATGTGGTCACCATATTAAAAATCCCCAATCCGCATATACTGGCTTGGGGCGATCATATTTTCATTTACCCAATGAACTGAAAGAAGAGATTGCAGCCTCAGGGTTTGTGGATACAGATCTAAGAGGTGTTGTTGGGGCGGCATGGCTTGTACCCGAAATAGATGCAGTTTGGCCTGATGAAACAAAGCGAGAAAACATCATGAAAATTGTGCGAATGTGTGAGAAAGAGGAAAGCATTATGGGACTATCTACACATTTGTTGACTATTTCAAGAAAAGGGTGCTTTTAGAAGACTAGGTAGCTGGAGGCAGTGAAAATGCCAGAAATGATAATCATATTGAGAAATGTACTATTTGTTAGAGCGCTAGTCTCAAAGTCCTCTGACATTATAGCTTAGGACTTTGAGACCACCCTAAAGCTCTTGTTAAAATTTCTTTTGCATCGTTCCAACTACATACTTTTGGACTTCTTCCAGTGGTGGGGTTAGATCATCGGCAAAATCCGTAGCGTAAACAATTACAGTATAGTTATCAAGCAGAAAAATGTATAGGGTTTGGGTAAGAGTATCTTCACCATTGCTACGCTTAGTAATAGCGCTTATTACATGTCCCAGAGCTGTCTGATAACTATCGCCCAGTTGGATATCTAAGGCTTTGGGCGCAATCATTGCTGCAATTTCTAAAACATCTTTTGGTGTTAAATCTTCGTAAAAGGGAGCAATGGTATTCGTCTGACGAATTTCTACTACAATATTAGAAGGTTTTTCTTCACTGTTGCTTGGAGAGTACAAGACAATATTGTCTTGAGAGAATTCTTCATTCTTGCTCCAGGTCTCAGGTATGTAGAAGCTAAAACCCTGCAGTTCGACTTCTTGAGCATTCCAGCTGGGCTTCTGAGATAAATCTTCACTGCTTAAGGTTAGGGTTTCAGGTAGCGGTTGCGTCTCTTCTACAGCAGTTTTAGAGACCGTTACTTTTTGGATAAACTCATTGGCTGATGCTTGCATGGCAGTAAAATTTTCCTCTGTAGTTTCACAAGAAATAATATAGTAGGCTTTTTGATTGGCATAGATATAGGTGTCTGCTTGCTGTTCTTCAGAATCTACTATCAGTTGACTGGTGAACTGCACCCAAGTAGTACCATTAATGTCAATTTCTTTAGGCTCGGTGAGCAGCTTGCCATTATTTTGGGCAAAGGTTTGTTCTATTTTCTCGGCAATCTCAATAGCCGTGTAGGGGGCATCTTTAAATTCTTGGTATCTTAGATTTATCATATAATAATTGTCTTTGTTCTTACTCATGAGAGCCAGAGTAGTCATGCTACTGGTTTTCTGGTCAATATCATAAACCTCAGGGTCGTAAAAGATAGTTAGGTCATAGAAGGGCTTCATTTCTCCCGCTGAAGCTTTGGTAGTAGCCCCGGATTCTTGAGTCTCTCCGGTGCTGAGTAGAGTAGCTTCAGAGGCCGGGGATTGTGCTCCTCTGTTCAAAAGATACATGCAGGAAGTTGACGAAAATAATAGTACTGTGAGACCTATAGCTGATAAAAAAATCTTCTTCATAATCTCTCCCTTAGATTCTGGTTTTATATTGCATTATAAAGCAATGGAACAATTTTAACATAATCTGGAAGCTGGTGGTAATTATCGTAGTTTACTTCATGGATCAGTGTGCTGAGTTAGGGCTTTGTTGACACCTATCAGCTTACTGGCATAGAATATGAGGAAACAAATCAACGCCTTTAATGAGTCTTTGGAGGTTTACTATGAGTGTTGGCCAGAGTGTGCCGCGAATTGATGCCTTTGATAAGGTAACCGGTAGAACCAAGTATACAGAAGATTTGATCAGCAAGAATGCCTACGTTGCCAAGGTTTTACACGCGACCATTGCCCATGGGCTGGTTACGGGAATTGACCTGTCTGAAGCCGAAAAAATTCCCGGGGTTATTGCCATTGCCACTTGTTTTACGGTACCTCAGAATCCTTTTCCTACCGCCGGACATCCTTGGTCTACTGATGTTACACATCAGGATGTGGCGGATCGTCTTTTGCTCAATCGACATGTCCGTTACTATGGCGATGACATTGCAGCTGTAGTTGCAACCGATGAAGTGATAGCGGCTCAGGCGCTCCGGGCAATTAAAGTCGAGTATGAGCAGTGGCCTCATGTACTTTCTGTTGAAGCAGCTATGAAAAGCGATGCCCCACAGATCCATGAGGAGTTTAGCGGTAATATTCTTAAACACACCAGCAAAGCGAAGGGTGATTTTGAGGCAGCAGTTTCAGAACCCGGTTTGCTAGAGGTAGAAGGCTGGTATCATACACCTACGGTTCAGCATTGCCATATAGAACCACCGATTTCCTTTGCCTATAAAGAGAATGGGCGGATTGTTATTGTGTCTTCTACTCAGATTCCGCATATCGTTCGCCGGGTAGTAGGACAGGCTTTGGGACTACCTTGGGGAAGAATTCGAGTAATTAAGCCCTACATTGGTGGCGGTTTTGGTAACAAGCAGGATGTCTTATATGAACCCCTTAATGCCTATTTGACTACGCTGGTAGGTGGGCACCCCGTTGCTTTAGCTCTTAGTCGTGAAGAAACCTTTTTCAGCACTCGCGTTCGACATGGTATTGACTTCCATTTAAAGACTTGGTTACGTCAAGACGGAAGGATTGTGGCCAGAAGTTGTGAAGCCTATTCTGATCAGGGGGCGTATGCTTCCCACGGGCATAGTATTGTTTCTAAGGCGATTACCGGGTTTATGCAGCTTTATGATAATGAACATGTGGCCAGCAAAGGTGAGGCTTATACTGTCTTTACCAATAAGCCGGCAGCAGGAGCCATGAGAGGCTATGGAATGCCTCAGAGTATCTTTGCTGTGGAGTCACATACTGAAGATATTGCCCAAAGGTTGCAGCAAGACCCCATTGCTTTCCGGCGGAAAAACATGATGCCGGTGGGCTATACCGATGGATTTTCTAAGAATGTAAATTATTTTGACACCTTTAACCAGTGTATGGAGAAAGGGATGAAGGCTATTGGCTGGGAAGAAAAAAGGCAGCAGTATCAGAACCAGACCGGCTTAGTTCGCCGGGGCGTGGGAATGTCGCTGCTTTGGTATAATACCGGAGTTTGGCCCATTGCCTTGGAGTCTTCCTCTTGCCGGATGATTATGAATCAAGACGGCTCTATCCAATTACAGTTGGCCGAGACAGAAATCGGACAAGGGGCAGATACGGCTTTTGCTCAGATGGCGGCTTCAGCTTTAGGGATTCCGCTAGAGAATGTCCACGTGATGTCAAATCAAGATACCGATATTACCCCCTTCGGAACCGGTGCCTATGCTTCACGGCAGACCTATGTGGGTGGTATGGCTATTCACCAAACGGCTGAACAGCTTCGCCATAAAGTGCTGGCTTATGCCTCTGGTTTTTGCCAAGTGCCAGTGGAAGAATTAGATATTGTTGACGGAAATATTGTCCGCGGCACCGAAAAGCAGCTACTTCTGTCTCTGGCAGAGCTGGCTACGGAAGCCCTTTATAGTCTGGAGAAATCGGAGCAATTCTCTGCTGAAATTACTTTGCAATGTAAGTCTAATGCTTATAGTTTTGGTTGTGCCTTTGCTGAAGTGGAAGTTGATTTGGGTCTGGGAAAAGTTACTTTGCTAAATCTGGTAAATGTTCATGACTGCGGGAGTTTGATTAATCCTCAGTTGGCGAAAATGCAGGTACAGGGCGGCATGAGCATGGCTATCGGTTATGGCCTCAGTGAAAAAATGCTCTTTGATGAAAAGACCGGGCGACTTCTTAATGACAATTTTCTGGATTATAAACTGGCTACCACTTTGGACCATCCGGATTTAACGGCTCATTTTGTAGAGAATCCCGAGCCTACCAGTCCCTTTGGCACGAAGGCTTTAGGTGAGCCACCGGTAGTACCCGGAGCCCCGGCTATTCGTAATGCTGTTCTTCATGCAACGGGCATTGCCATGGATGAGATTCCCCTTACTCCACATAACCTTTTTCCGAAATTCAAAGAAGCCGGTTTGTTATAAACCATAAAGAGAAGAGCTTTGGGTGACTTTTTGAGTCTATACCCAAGGAGAAGGAGCGATATAGATGTATGATTTGAAGGAATTGTACGAGGCAGAGTCCGTAAGCCATGCCATTAGCCTTTTGCAGGAGCATCCTGAGGCCAGAATTATTGCCGGGGGCAGTGATATTTTAATTAAAATCAGAGCTGGAGAATTAGCTGGCTGTGAGCTTATAAGTATTTACGGACTTCTGGAACTGGAGGGGGTTATCCTTGAGGCAGACGAAACCTTAAGGATCTTGCCTTTAACCAGTTTTTCCCAATTAACAGAGCATCCCCTGATTAAAGCTCTGGTACCGGTTTTGGGAGAAGCGGCTGATACAGCCGGAGGCCCACAACTGCGAAATATTGGCACGGTAGGTGGAAACATATGTAATGGTGCAACATCGGCAGATACAGCCTCTACTTTAATGGCCTATGATGCTGTCGTAGAACTTACAGGCCCTCAGGGCATAAGAAAGTTGCCGCTAAAGGATTTCTATGTCGGCCCAGGTAAAGTAGCCCTTCAGCCGGCAGAATTATTAACCGCCATTCTTATCCGTAAAGACAGTTATGATCGTTGTCATGGCTATTACATAAAATACGCTATGCGTAATGCCATGGATATTGCTACCTTGGGCTGCTCAGCTAATGTGGTGCTTTCAGAAGACAAAAAAACTGTCGAAAGGTTACGTCTTGGTTATGGTGTGGCAGGTCCCACCCCTCTACGTTCTCCTAGTGCAGAGGCGGCATTGGCTGGGAAACCTGTCTCTTTAGAGACTATTGGCGTGGCAGCGGCGGCAACGATCCAGGATGTTAATCCACGTACCAGTTGGCGAGCCAGTAAAGAGCTGCGCGTTCATTTGGTGCAAGAACTTGCCCAGAGAGCAATGGTAAAGGCCATAGAACGAGCCGGAGGTGAATGTTAATGGGGCATAAATTAGTTACATGTACAATTAACGGAAAACATACTGAGACCATGGTTGATACCAGAGCCTCACTTACAGATATGCTTCGCGGAGAGTACGAATTAACCAGTGTTAAGAAAGGCTGTGAAGTCGGTGAGTGCGGCGCTTGTACGGTGCTGATTAATAATGTTACCTATAATTCCTGCATCTATTTGGCTGTCTGGGCTGATGGCAAAGACATCCGCACAGTGGAAGGTTTAGCTAAAGAGAATGGTGAGTTATCTGAAATTCAGCAAGCCTTTATTGATGAGGGTGCGGTTCAATGTGGGTTTTGCACGCCGGGATTTTTACTGAGTGCAGAAGAAATTCTGGCTTCCAAAAAGCAGTACAGCCGAGATGAATTAAGAAAGAAATTAAGTGGACATTTATGCCGCTGTACCGGCTATGAAAATATCATTAATGCCGTTGAAAAAGTTATGAAAAGACAGGCTGAGTAAGTAGATAAGCTCTGGACGAAGCTTACTTTTGAGGTGGCTTTTTCCTAGGGGTAGATTTAGCTGGTGAAGTTTTAGCTTTAGGATAGCCTAAGGCTAAGAGGGCTAAAGGCCAAGTGTTTTCTAAGCTGATTTGGGCATTGCTTAAATTTTTTCTTTGTTCGCCCCCGTCCTTTAAAGGATACCACAAACCTCTTAGCCCCAGAGCAGCTGCCGTTAGCAGTAGATTCTGGGCGATGGCGCTACTGTCCTTTGAAAAAAGGGCACCACCATTGTTTTCTGGTCTGTTTTCAGCGACCAGTATATGATGGGGTGCTTTTTTCAGTGACAGAGGCCAAGGTGAGAGCTGCCAGATTTTTTGGGCAGCTTCCTGAGAAAGAATTTGCATTTGAAATCCCGGATGACCCAAGGGAATTGGGGCAGACTTACCGGCGTGAATAATCTGTTGTAACCAGGTATCAGAGATAAGCTTGGAGCTGAAGCCATCTGACCTAGCTTGGTCAGATAGAGCTTGAATCACTTCCTGATTTTGAAGAGATAGGGATTCTGTTGGGGGGATTAATGATTCTTCCCAGAGCTCAAGTTGGGCTGCAACGGTTAAATCCTTTGTAGGAGAGAGCGCTAATACTTGCCTTAAAGGCTCAGGAAAAATTAAGGCATAGGTAGAACCGCCCCGAGCCAGAAGGCGACTAACAAAAGAAATTTTATTTAGGGTGCAATGGACATAAATCGGTCCCCGAGGGAGGGCGAACTCTTTTCGGGGGTCAAAGGGCAATAGCCCCAGTAGGCGATGGTTTTCCGTAATTAGCTTCAATAAACAGTGCATAAAACCTCAATATATCGCTGCCAAGGAGGATTCGTAGTTACTCTTCCTCTCCAGACTTGGCTAAGTAGTATCGCATATTTTACCATAGATATGCTAAAGTTGGTTTACGTGATTCATTCCAGATCTATTTGACCAATAGAGAATCCTTGGCTCTTAAAACTCGTGTCTACTCGTAATCTTTGGGTCACTCGATAGAATAAACCGAAAAAAATTACTACCACAAAACTTAGAACGGTGGAGAGTAAGGATTGGTGTGAATGGATGGGTACACCAAAGAGGACAGAAATGATGTTATCAACTTCTGGATGAGCTAGTTTTACCAGATGTAAAAGGCTATGGCTGATGTTGGCAGTAAATCTAATCATTTTGTCCTCCTTTCCTACTTAACTCTAAGTAGAGAAATATAAAAAGGCGCTGGCAGAAAATCTGCCCAGCGCCTTTGCTGAATCTTGTTTTTATACTAGCAAGAGATTTTTATTTTGTCAATCCATTTTGCAAGTTAGCTCTGTTAAAAATTCATTTAAAGGGATTAAAAGCTTGTATTAAAGTTTTTCGAAAAGGAAAATGCAGGTTTGTTGCTATTATATTCATTTCCGATATTATTAACTCAGTCGCAGCTCACCTGTAAATTGGCAATATTCCCAGGTCATACTTTAGTTGAGGAGAGCGTGATTATCAAGGGTGTTCTTCCCCTAGCTTCTTCGGAGAAGAAAACTCTTGTCTAAACTTAGACTGATAATCCAATCCCCAATGGAGCATAGCGTCATGAATACTCTTAAGGCTTAAGCCCGTTTCTGTCAACGTATACTCGACTCGAGGGGGAACTTCCCCATATACTTTCCGGTCAACAAGACCATAAGCTTCCATGGCTCGAAGATGTTGGGTTAACACTTTTTGAGAAATGCCAGTGAGGGATTTTTTTAGTTGACCAAAGCGTTTAGTACCGGTGAGTAGATCACGAACGATTAATAATTTCCAGCGATCCCCCATAAGCATTAAGGTAGTTTCAATGGGGCAGAGGGGCAGTTCTTTCTGTAATTCCATAATGTTAATCTCCGATAGATTTAAAATTTTCTGCTTGCGACGAGATAAAACCTGATTAAAGTTTTTTTCATACACTAAGTATATTATTTATACTAATAAGGGTGCATGTCAATAATTTTACCTCGAAATAGCCAAAGTGACTAATTTGTCACTTCTTTTTAGTCCCGCGATAGTAAAATAATACCTAGAGGAATACCTGATGACTTCTACTAGGAATCTTCTCAGGCTTATTTCTCCCTCTCATACCAATATGTCAGGATAGCAACTTGCATTGAGGCAAAAATGGGGTGCGTTTTAGATTTCCAAGCAGGGGTAGGCTGTAGTAATAGGGTTACTACAGTTGCTTAAGGGAAGTCGTTTATGTTTTGGGGTTATAAACGTTTTCGAAATGTTTTTGTCTGGGGAAATGCAAGTTGCTATCCACACGCCTCCAATCCTTCCCTAAAGTAGTTTGATTTTTTTCATAATGGCAAAAGTAGTCAGTATTATGACTATCATTACACTTAAGAGGATGAAATATCCGTAGGGATGTTGAAGCTCAGGAATATTGACAAAATTCATGCCATAAATTCCCGTAAGGACGGTTAGCGGAGTGGCAAAAACAGTGATAATAGTTAGCTTATTAATAAGGTCATTGGTTTTACTATTGACGGAGCTATTATACAGATCCAGGAGATGCTCGCTGACTTCATGAAGGTTAGCGGCGTATTCATACATCCGATTGATACGCATGTCTATATTTCTAAAATAACGCATTTCAGTTTCAGGAATTAAATTATTATCATTAACTAAGAGTTGATCCCCTACATATAACAATAAGCGCAAGCATTTTTTGATCGTAAAACTATTCTTTTTGATGGCAACAATTCGATCAAAATCAAACTCGCGTTTTTGGGTAAGAATATCCATTTCCACTTGAGAAAGATTATTTTCATAGCGGCACAAGGCATCAAACATTCGGGTAAAGGCGCTATCCAGGAATTTGTAATAGACATGAGCTAGAGTTTCTTGATGGAGCTGAGCCGAAAAGACATCTTTAATAAAGTCCTGCATCAGGGGCTCTTGGGAAATGGCCTCATCTGGTAGAATGAGAGCCAGATAGTTTTTTCCGTAATAAAGGGTAAATAGTTCGAAACTAAAATTTGCCTCCTGAAGTGCAAAAAATTCAAAGCTAAGAAAATCAAAATTGGTATGGGTCTCAAAGCGAACATTTTCATCATAATTATCAAAAACCCTTTGCGGGTAAACCTGAATATTCAAAACCTCAGATAATTCACGAAACTTGTCTGGCGAACTGATGATCAAGTAAACATCATCTGAAGAGATCTGGCCAAAATCTGACAGTTCAAGCTTCTTTGTCAAGTTGATAATTTTCATGACAGCGCACCTCCTAGAGAAATCTAAGCTTATCTATATCATTTATAATAACAGATTAAGCACTTTTACGTTAGTCGGTTACCATGATTGTTATCCAAGGTCACGCTTAGATTTACCTATGTAAGAATGAGAGTATTTCGTCAAAAATTCTACTACACTGTTTTTATACATGGACCATTTGCGGATGACGGAGAGATGAGTGGTTTGGGGAATTCTCATTGATTGATTGTGGGGTATTGAAGCCGTGATTTCAGCAATATGCCCTTCCTGGATAAAGTCTCTCTCCGCCCAGATCAGCAGAGCAGGGGTATGGATATTTGTTAATTCTTCTATTTGAATTTGTGGTTGTTCTAATAAAAGCCTGCTTAGTTGTAAATGCTTTTGAGCCCAACCCAGATGAAGCTTAGCAGCAATTTTTAATCCTAGACGCCAGAGTGTAAGACTGGTGAAGATGGATTTCTTTAGTCCTGCAGGAGAATAATTACTGCTAATGGCAATGATTGCCTTTAGCCGCTGCGGATAGCTAATGGCTAACTGTAAGGCGATGTTTCCGCCATCACTATAACCAATGATAAAACATTGCTGAATGTCTAAATAGTCCAGAACTCTCACTACGTCTTTAGCTAAGAGTGCGATAGAAACAACTTGGCTATTAAGGCTAGAATTTCCATGCCCCCGGCTATCTAATAAGATGAGCTGGAAATCATGAGCCAGCTCTTGCTCAATCTTTTCATAGAGGCGATTCGACTGGTTGTAGCCGTGTAGAAAGACAATCGGTTGCCCCTGTCCCAGTACCCTACAAAACAGTGTCATTCCAGGCAGGGCGATTTCATGATTCTGGGCTACAACTCTTTTACGTTTAAACAAAGTAGGCTCCTTTACCTTGCATGAGATCTTTGCTCATTATACAATTCGCCAGAAGAAGATAAGAATCAACGCAGATGAATTTTACTTTTGAAGAGGCTTAGGAAAAAATCACCAAAACCGCCAGGGTTCTGAATTTTAACCATAGCATAGGCCATTTGCGGTGTCAAAGCAACTGTGGAATAAACAAAGTACCCAGGTACCCAATTGCTGGGATTATATTTTTCTTTGGCTGTACGCAAGTCCTTAAAGCCGTAAAAGGCATTACACTTATTATAGACAAATTCCAAGGTTTTGGCTGATAGGGTATCCTTTTCGCCCTCCTCATGAATGTTTGACAAGGGTGCAAGTCCCATACTCCCCCAAAGACAGCCTTCCTCACGAAATTGCATAAAGGCGTCATAAACCAACTTTTCGGTAGCGCCTCCCGGAGCATCAGGCAAGCGCCGAGTAACATCCGCCATATAGCCGGTCATTCCGGCGAAGGGGATATAGACATTGAAGGCTACAATCTTGCCTTCGCTATTTTGAGCGTAAAAATACCGGCGATCCATAGGGTCTTCTAAACCAGTTCCACCTACGGTAAAGGCTAGTTGACCGCTCTTTTTTGAGGACATCCAGGCTTCAGAAACTTCCTCTAGTAGCTTTTCTATCTGGGGCTCTTTTTTCTCGGAAACTTTGTACTCGAAGCTGGTGAGTCCGGCTTTGTTTGCGTGATTAATATTTGCCCGCAGTTTAGCAGCTTTACCACCGGCCAGTGTTAGTTCTCTCAAATCAAAGCGGGCCTCTTCACCACATTTTACATGACGAAATCCCATTTCTGTATACTGATCTAAGAATGTATCTGTGGTACTTAGAAAAACACATTGATAGGCTTGGGCGGTATAGAAATGTTTGAATTCCCTCAAGAGATAAGCAAAATCTTCTGGGGCTGAAATGGGGTCACCATTAACCACAATGACATCTCCTACAATCCCATAAGCAATGACCCCTTCCACTAATTCACCAAAAAATAATTTCTTATCTTTTTCAAGGGTCAGATAAGAACTGGGGTTTTGACCATAGCGTTTTACCAGCTCCCGGGCTCGGAGTTTTTCTTTTTGAGAAAGAGCTCTCTCAAGTGAAAGCGAACGCAGCAGGAAGAGTAGGCATAGAAATAAACTGATCCAAAAATATGCGAAGAGAAAGGTAGCAAAAATATTATTTCTGTTTTCCGTAACTTCCAGACCCAACAAAAATTTCCCCGTATGCTGAAGCAGTGATAGAAGGGTGGGGGAATTGCCACTACGGTTCTGAAGGCGGAAATTTTCCCAAAATGCGTTTGCTACAGCACCGGAAAGAAGCAAGGCTACAAATAGAATCTTGGTTCTTGGCGCTAATTTTTTTCCTTGGCGGCAAAAGAAGCTATGATTAAGCATAAGTGCAGCGAAAATATAAATTTCCATAAAAATTATTACATTAATTAGAGTGCTTCTCAGAAACAAAAAATGAATGAATAGGCTACCACCAAGTAAAAACAAGGTAAATAGCCAAGCCGTGCGTTTACGTTGCCATAAATGAAAAGCCAGTACCAGGAGTACCAGTGAGACAAGACGCTGCATAAACAGGCTGATAGATTGAAAATTTGCTAATGCATCTTCCAAATAGGGGATCGGGAAAAAGGTTGATCCTAATAGCAGCAGTGCCAAGACTACCGTCAGAAAAATAGCACTATTTATAGTAAATGCCCTGAGTTTATCTTTTTTTAAGTGGTTCATTATCACTTCTTCCTCGCAATTCTGCTGCTAATATTTATATTTGCTTAAAAAGGTAAATATCAGTATAAGGCAAAGTGCCTCGAAATCCAAGCTTCAAAAAACGAGCAAAATATGAGTAGAAAAGCTATATGGATTTTAGTATATTGCCGATATCTTTAGATCTTTGAGCCAATGGAGGAGGGCATATGCAGGAGTATAAATCCATTCGAAAAAGTCGTGAGGCATTGTTTGCACTGGGGCATATCGGCCCCGGTATGCTTAATTACTTTATTATTTTATGGGCACTAAAGTTTTTTAAGGATTCGGCTCTTTTATCCGGAGTTATGGTGGGATGGGCAATTACCAGTGGAAAGTTAATGGATGCTTTAGTGGAGCCATTTGTCGCCAATTTCAGCGATAATTTGCGTAATAGCCGCTGGGGAAGACGACTTCCTTTTATGATCTTTGGAACTTTACCCTTAGCCATTTCTTTTATCATGATCTGGAATATGCCGGCCTTTACCAGTAAGGTTGCCATCTTTATCTGGTTTTTTATTTTCGTAAATTTATTCTACTTCTTTTATAACATGGTAGTAAATCCTTACTTTTCTTTACTCCCGGAAATGTTTTCCGGTGAGGGTGATCGTGCCAGAGTACAAGGGTATGTTGCTCTTTTTGGTGCATTGGGAATGGGTATAACCATGGGGGGCTCAGGATTTTTGATTCAATTTTTAGGGCATGGCATAACATCAATCTGCCTGGCTGCTCTTTGTGTTTTAGTGATGTTAGCCCCAATTCTGACTGTGAAAGTAAACCCGGATTTTTCTTTTAATGAAAAAACGCCACGAGACAATACTTTTAAAAATCTATTTGAAACAATTCGTAACCCACTATTTATTAAATATATACTTGGTTTTGGTTTGTTCTTTCTGGGCTTTAGTATGGTGCAAAGCGGACTTGCTTTTATTGCTGCCGGTCTTTTGGGGCTGAAAGAGGGGAGTACCAGCTTGATGACGGTATCCTCAGTGGTAGTTGCCTTGGCACTGATTCCTTTTTATCAGCATATAATCAAAAAGAAAGGTAGTTTTTTTGCCTTGAAAATGGCAATCCTCAGTTACGCTGCGGTTAGTCTGCTTATACCGTTATTAGGTCAATTTCCTTTTTCCCCTCTGGTTAATGGCCTGATTTTTATGGCTTTACTTGGATTCTCCTATTCCGGACTGATGGTCATTCCCAATGTTTTACTTTCGAGAATTATTGATGATGATACCCAGCGCTATGGAAAAAATAGAGAAGCTATGTTTTTTGGCTCTCAAGGTTTGGTTAATAATAGTGTTCAGGCCTTAGCCGGACTTTTACTGGGCTATTTATTAGACTATTTTGGTGGTACACAGGAACAGGCTTTAGGTATACTTATTTTGGGACCTTTGGTATCAGTCTTAGCTCTTTTAGGTTTTTTCTTTATTCGGAAGGAAAAATAATTTCTTTTAGATGAGGTGATAGATGATGGATAAAGTTGATGTTTTGGCTATTGGAGCCCATCCTGATGATGTAGAGGCCGGAGCGGCTGGTTTTTTACTGAAAGCAAAAGCTCTGGGGAAGAAAACCGGAATCATTTCCTTAACCCAAGGAGAAGGCGGTAGATTTGGCTCGGCAGAAGTACGTTTGCGTGAGGCAAAAGCGGCGGCGCAAATTTTAGGGACGCTGTTTTTCGAGGCACTGGATTTCCCGGATTCTGCTATTGAGGATACGTTAGAAGGGGCTCATAGGATTGCCCAGCTGATTCAGCATTCTCAACCAGATATTCTACTATTCCCTTGGAAGGAGGACTATCATCCAGATCATGTGAACACCTATAGATTAGTCTGCCGGGGGCTTTTTTTAGCGGAGCGTTATCGCCAAGGAATGAGTGGCTGGAAGGTAAAGCAGCATTTGTGCTTTCCTATAAATATCAGACAGCTCTGTAGTCCTGATCTGGTAATTGATATTACTTCGGTTTGGGCAGAAAAGCAGGCGGCTTTACGTGCCCATGAGAGCCAGAAAGAGATTTTGCGTTCCTGTGAAATGTTGGCTACCTATTATGGATTGTTAGGTAATTGTCAGGTTGGTGAGGGGTTTATTAAGGCACAACCGGTTAGACTGGGGTCCCTGGATAGTTTGTTTTAGCGTGGTATAGCCTTTCCTTAAAGGGTCTTGAGTGCGAAGGAGGCTCATTGGGGGCTTGCTTTTACTGCACTTTTTTCTGAGGCAGGAGCGGAGTTCTTTTGGTACTTTTCCCGAAGCTTTGAGGGGGACTGTTGGTAGTAGGTTTGAAAAACACGATTAAATTGCGAAAAACTGAAAAAGCCACAGGCGGCGGCTATATCTGAAATCTTGGCATTGGTTTCCTCTAAGGCATGACGTGCCTTAGTCAGACGAACCCATTGTATATAGTGAATTAATGTCAGCCCGGTATCCTTTTTAAAGGTTCTGGATAAGTGGCTGGGACTAATAAAAAACTCATTGGCCAGCTTAGGAAGTGAGAGTTCCTGAGCATAGTTATCATGGATAAACCTGACGACTTTCGGAGTAAGTGTTTTCTCTGGCGATAAATAAAAGGGCGTAAAATGTTTGGTAGCTACCAATCGGTAATTGGCAGAAGACAAGACACTGCCGTCTTTCAACATGGCAACCTCCTTATAAAAATAGAAATATAGCGGGCGAAACTTTTAGAAAAAGCTGCCCAAATTTCTTTGTGACAGCTTTTTAGCCTAAAATTTCTTATTTTGATTTACTTTTCAATCTCTGACAAAGCTTCTTGAAAAGTTGCATCTAAGCCTTTTACATATTCTTCCGGGGTTAGATTTCCACTAATTACTTCCGCTAAGTTATCGCGAATACTGTCTTGAACTTTGGAGGTGAAGGCCTGATAGCCCCATTCATTGCCCGGGCGCGTACCAGTAGCCTGTAATTCATTGGCAAAAAGGGCAAAGAACTCTTGGCCAAAATCATAAGTGAGATCTTCATTTCCAATCACCGGACTCAAGAAATAATTTTCTTTACAATAAACAGCATTATTCTCTGGCTGTGATAACCACTCAATGAATAAAGCCGCCTCTTTCTCCAGACCAGAACCTTGGAAGGCAGCTAAATACTTGCCACCGGGAACCGTAGAACGAATCTCATTCTTGGGAAGATAGGTTACGCCCCATTCAAAATCAGTAATTTCTTTCCGGTAATTGGCAATCAGCCAGCTTCCGCCTAAATGCATCCCAATTTGTCCGGTTCTAAACAGGTTATTGGGATTCTCCGAACCAAGCCATACAGATTCCGGAATAATTCCCTCAGTATGCAGGTCTTTAAAAAAACTAACTGCCTCAAGAGCTTCGGGACTGTCAATGGCCGGTTGAGACAGATCCTCGCTTAAGAGACCACCACCGGCCTGATAAAGGAGGGTGCTAAAACGGAAAGGTGATTTGTCGTAAACAAGACCATACTTAACATCCCCTTTTTCCATCACTTCTTTTAAGGCCGCTTTCCATTCCTCCCAAGTCCAGATATCTTCCGGTTTGGTGGGGACCGTAATACCGGCTTTATCAAAAGCCGTTTTGTTATAAATAAGACCGTTGACTGTAGTATCAAGAGGGGCGGCGATGATTTTTCCATCAAACACAAATTTCATGGATGGGGAAAAATTCTTTTCAAAATCAGCACCGGATGCGGCATACTCTTTTAAATCAACCAGTTGGTTTTGATACATTCCGATGTTGGACAATCGTGCTAAAGCCGGAGGCTGTTTAGCCGCTAGCATGTTCTTTATTTTATTATCTAGCTCACCATAGGGAACCTCAATCAGCTCGATTTTTATTCCCGGTGTAGCCGCTTCATATTGGTCGGCAAGTTTTCGGAAAGTTTCTCCTTCACCGCCATCGCTAAACCAGACCACTTGGAGGGTTTTTGTTTCCGTGTTGGCAGCTGAGGAGCCGCCCTGGCTATTTTGACTCTGGGTATTGGTGTTTTGGTTTGTGCAAGCTCCCAAGGTAAGTAAAGACAGTCCTAAGGCTAAAATAATCTTTAAACTTTTTTTCATTTTTTAGATCTCCTTCTTTTTTATTTGTATCTTGCTTTTAACTGATGTATTACTCCTTTCTGGTTAATAAAAATCATAGTAATTCTTGTAATAGCAAAATCATCAAAGCCTGACCGTAGGTCATGGGATGACAGGGGATATTTTTATAAAAATCCGCATTAGCGCCAATGGGTGTACCGTAGGAAACGGAAGCCACCGTGCCATCTTCTTCAATATAAGCGAGAATTGCCTTGACCCCTTGTTCAATGGCTAGATGGTATTCCTTTTCCGGTAACAACCCAGCCTTTAAACCTTTAATCATTCCACATAAAAATGCACATCCAGCGGAAGTTTCTAGATAGGAGGAGGGATCGTCAATTACGGTGTGCCAAAGATGGGAAGCGCTATCTTGATAGCGAAGCAAAGCAGCGGATTGGCGGCGATAAATGGTATGGAAATAATTTCTTAGGGCTGGGGAGGCTTTGTCACCCAGAATATCTAAAAATTCTAAAATGCCGACAGTATACCAACCGTTGCCTCTGCCCCAAAACACGCCGCCATAATTATTCTGGTGATAGAAATTCCAACCATGGTAGAACAAGCCTTTTGTCTTTTCATAAAGATAGGTTATATGGCACAGAACTTGGTATTCAGCTTCAATCACATATGTAGGCTGGTTAAGTAGGATACCGGCTTTGGCAAGAAAAAGCAGTGTCATAAAAAGGGTATCAATAAGAATTTCATTATCATTGGGGTCCTTGGTAATCATGTGCTGAAAAGCTCCATCTCCCGTTCGAATTAGGCCATTTTCCCGATCCATAATCCATTGACTCCATTCCCTGATTTTTTCCAAATATTCCGGTTTAGGAGTAAGCTCGTATAGAAAGGCTAAAGTAAGCATGGGAGCAGTGGTATTTACATTTTTTTCCGGGGAAGGGGCAGCCAGATTTCGATCAAACCATTCGGTTAAAAAGGTTAGAACCTCTGAAGATTTTGATCTTTGATAATATTGGAAAAGCCCATACAGACCTACGCCCTGGGGCCATTCCCAGCAATTTATATCTAATAAGCTGACAGGATATTTTTCCTTTTCACCCTCCGGTTTTTTTAAGTTCATCATTCGGTTTGATACCTTTTGAATATAGCTGTCAATGAGAGTCTTTTCTAACATGTCAATTGCCTCCAAGATTGATTGTTTATTGATGTCACTCGTAAGTTAAAGCCACGCTAAGAGGCCATCACAAGTTTTTGCGCCGAAAGGAATAGTTTCACTATTCACGACTAATCCTTTGGCTGGGGAAAGCTGTATTTGTCCATAACAGGGATGTGAAAAATTAACAGTTCTCTGCTGAATGGTAGGGGAGCAGCTGCTTATTTCTTCTGCAATAGCGGAAAGGGATGGATATTTTTGGTATTCACCAATCTGAATGAGCCATAGATTTTCATTGCCAGAGCTGATTAGCTCTTTCTTGGCAAAGCAGCCCCTCTCCTTTAGCTCTATGCCCTGTTTTGCCCAAAGGGCAATGTAGCTGCCACCGTAAACACCGATAGCGCAATGGCTATCAAGATAAACCTCTTTAAAAGCGTCAATAGGAAAATAGGCATGGGTATAGTCGATCTCACAATCTGAAGGGAGTTCCCAAAGGACTATGGATAAAGCTTGATATTGTGCAGCTAGAGGCAAAACACCGTTTCCTGCCCAATAAGCAGGCCGCCCACTTCCATAAGGCTGCTTTTCCCCCGGATGATTGATAAAGGACTGAGCCAGTGGCGAAAGTGTTGCCTGAACAATATGTTCTTGATAACCTTTTTCAAAGGGTTTGAAGGCTGTGGCTGTTGATAAAATTGCACCAGCGGTCTTATAAAGATAGAGATTGACATGCTTGTCATAGCCCTGAGTTACTTGAAACTGCAGAGCCTTGTTTTGCGGTACTGCTAGGAACTGATAATAGTCTTGCGGCGGTTGGTAACTACCGGCAGCTAACATGACGTAACCCATACCGGCTCGATTTAGGTATCCCTGGCCATAGAGCAGATATAAAATCGAAGTTGTTCCGGAGGTATAGTTGCCTTTGATCTGTTCTTCATAGCTGCGACCAAAGGTTACCGCATTTACCCCAGTATGATGATTGATAGCCAGGCAGCGAGCAATCATATCTAGTGACCGTTGTGCCTTATCCAGTAGTGCTGAGGATTTAGTTCCCTGAATGAAAGAAGATGACGGAGTCCTTTCTTTGCCCAAAGATTCGTAGTTATACAGGGCAGCTAAGCCAACCATATCCACAGGAATATAGGCACTAGAATTCCATTCGGTCATGAATTCTTCGAAAAATTCTCTAAACCATTGATCTAGTAGGTGGAGAGCCTTACTCTTAGCTTCGGTGGCAGAAAGACCACTGGACAGGAATCGTGCATCCGGATACAAGTCAGCTGCAAAATATTGGCAAAGATGAAAGAGTAAAGCGTGGTTTTCACTAAAAAACCACATCACATCATCCCCGGGTTCATCAATCCAATAGCGAAAGCCCAGAGCTGTTTGGCGAATATCTTCTAGTAATTCCGAAGATAATACCTGAGAATATTTCTTGGCAAGGTAAAGGATAACCACAAAATAGAAGTCGCTACAATCCATTCGCTGGCGAATAGCCCATAAGTCCTCGGCGATTATAGCTTCTGCATCCTCTTGGTTTTCGCCGATTTCTAATAGGGCAGCGGCTCGATAGCTGTTGTTTACCCCCTTAGCAGCCAGATATTCTAGTGCCCTAGCTTTTCGCTCAGTAATCTCTGAGGGAGCAGTAGTTAAAAGTTTTGGGTCAAAAATCTGGGCGCCGGCTCGGCAAGAAAGACTGATGATACCAATGGAGATGGTGAAGGTAAAGTGATAAAATTCCGGGAGCCAAGAGTCGGTATCCCAAAGCTTTATACAGCAATGACCGGCTGCAATTTCTTCGCTCCCTTGAAGGATGAGTTGATGGCGATTAGGTAGCTTCGTGGAGATGGCCGGAGAGGCGTAGTAGTCTAATTTGTAATTCTTTGGCGCAGGTGTACGAAAAACCATTTCTACCGGCTCTTTAAGGTAGACTTCTTTCGGTATGGAAAAGTCTGAGAGCCAGTTTTCGGCTGCGCGAATTTCATCGGCGTCAATCGGCTCCGGCAAAGGCAGTTGAACAGAAAAAGGTAGTGCTTTCAAAATTTTTAGACTGAAATAGAAATCGGTATCCCGCTCGGCTAAATCATCAAGACAAAGCCATAATTTATTGATTCCAGGAGCTAAAGCAAGGGTAAAGTTATGGGACTTCGGTAGGTTTCGGGTGAAGGGAGAGAAGTCAAAGATTCTTCTGTCATTTTGCCAGAGTGTCAGTCCACCACAGGTTACTGCTTCTAGCTCAATAGTCTGGGCGGTCTCAGAGAACAGCTCCGTATAGGCATACATTCGTAGATAGGTAGGGGTAAAGTAAAAAGCTGACCTTTCCACCCGGTTGTTTTTCCAAGGAAAATAGAGGGAAAAAGACTGTTTTTGATCAAACTCTGTCCACTCACTTCCCGGGTATAACTCTTGTAGCTGTGGACAGATAGGAATTTGCTGAAGTCTTCGCGCAATGAATTCCTGGCGGCAAGGATTTTCATGAATGGAAAAGCCTTTTTTTAACCACTCATTTACCCGCCCCTTAAGAACTTCGGGACGGAAGGACTCCGGACGTGTAAATATTCCGCTTATCAGAAAACGATTAAGATAATCTTGGGATTTCATAGGATAGGAAAGATATTTAGACATAGAGTTGCTGGGCACGACAGGCTTCTGTCGGCCACCTCCTTTATAGATTATTCTTTAACACCGCCGGCAGATAGGCCGCCAATAATATGCTTTTGGAACAATAGAAAAACCGCGAGTACCGGGAGCATGGAAATTACAGACATAGAGAGGAGGCTATTCCAATCAACAGAGTATTCTCCGGCGTAGGTAGCCAGTGCTAACTGAATGGTATAAAATTCTTTGCTGTTAATAACCAGTTTAGGCCAAAGAAAATCGTTCCAACGCCACATAAAGGAAAAGATTGAGAGTACCGCCAGTATAGGTACAGCCATAGGTAGCATAATTGATAAGAAAATTCGACTTTCACCGGCACCGTCAATCCGAGCTGCCTCCATGTAAGCATCCGAGATGCCGATGTAATATTGACGGATTAGAAAAACACCTGTGGGCGTAGCCACTGCCGGAATGATAATTCCCCAGAGATTATTATATAGATGAAGGGAAACAATCACTTTGAAAATGGGAATCATGATTACTTCCAAGGGAATCAATAAGGTGACCATAACCATGGCGAAAAGAATTTTACTGCCTCGGAAACGGTATTTGGCAAAGGTATAGCCAGACATAACATTTATTAGCAGAGTCAGGAGTGTAGCTACAACCGCTACAAAAAATGAGTTAGCAAAGAATTGACCAAAATTCCCTTTGGATAAAGCCTGGGTGTAGTTATCCAAAGTAGGGTTCTGCGGCCAGATGGTAGGTGGCCAAGCAAAAAGTTCTCCCGAAGGTTTAAAGGAAGACAGGACAATCCAAAGGATGGGGAGTAGAAAAACAGCAGCAATGAGAACTAAAATACCATAGAGCAGAAGGCTTTGTAGCGGATTAACTCGCTTCTCACGTTGCATCTTGTTCACCCCCTCTGTTTAAACGAAATTGCAGTAACGTAATGAGAGCTAATATGGCAAAAATAATCATAGTCATGGCACTGGCGTAGCCCATCTTATTTTGCTGAAAGGCAGTTTCATATATTTTTTGAACAGCAAAGGTGGTGGCTCGACCGGGGCCGCCTTCCGTAAGAGCGAAGACCAAGGGATAGGTTTTAAGTATAGTAGATAGTGATAAAACCAAAACAAGTAAGGTTGTGGGTTTTAGTAGGGGCATAGTGATAAAGCGGAACTGTTGTCTCCCAGAAGCTCCGTCAATCCGGGCAGCTTCGTAATAGGTTTCGGAAATATTATTACGTCCGGCAACAAACATAACCATATAGTAGCCCGCCATACTCCAAGTGGTAACAAAAATAACCGAAGCCAAGGCCCAAGTGGGGTCAGTCAAAAATTTTTGGGTGGGTAAGTGAAGCAGGGACAAGAGATAGTTAATAATTCCGAAGTCCTCACCCAAGAGAAATTTCCAACTTAAGCCGACAATAATGGAGGAAATCATGGTGGGCCAATAAAAAATTGAGCGAAACAAACCACGTCCTTTTATATGACGAACCAACAGTAGCCCTAGTCCTAAAGCACTGTAAAAGACTAAGGGTGTGGCCAAAAGGGTAAACAATAAAGTTCTGCCAATAGACTCCCAGAAAACCTTATCTCCAGCTATTTTGATATAGTTAGTGAAACCAATAAATTTTGGGTCGTTAATACCATCCCACTGGAAAAAAGAATTAAATGCACCGGAAATGGCTGGATAAAAAATGAAAACGCCGAAGATCAGAACCGTTGGTAAAACCATCAGATAAGGGAATATCTTTCTGCGAAATGGATACATATAAACCGCTCCTTTCGTTATCTTTTATGTAGATTTACCAGAAATAGTAGCATATAGCCATTTTGAAATCCTGCGGTTTTATGCGCCCAAATAGTAAATATTTGCGACTCTGCAGATCTTATGGCTCTTTTTACTTTCTGCGCTTTGGGTAATGACTTTAGGAATGCACTAGTTAAGTAGATACTTTGTAGCGTCTTCTGACGAATGCCGATCACTGGCGGCAAATTTTTTAGGTGTAGTTCCGGTCACCATTTTAAAAGCATGGATAAAGTGGCTTTCGCTGCTATAGCCTAGAAGGAGTGCAACGGAGGTAACAGAGTTTCCCTTTTTTAGGAGGTTTTTAGCTGTGGCAATTTTTTGGAACTTAATATACTCCGATAAGGTAAAGCCTGTAGCGTGTTTGAAATAATGACTTAGATAGTATTTGTTCATGTATAGATACTGGGCGATATCTTCAACCATGAGCTTTTTGCCAATATTCGTTTGAATATAGCCCTTAATCTCATCAATTCGGCCTTGTGAAACCTTTACTTTGGTTTGGACGGGTTCGGGCTGGGAGGAGAAATTCTCCTTTTCAGAGAGGGGTGAAGCAATGTGGGCATGAAAAAATTCATAAAGGTTTTGAATGCAAAGCAGTAGCTCCATGAGGGAAATATTTACATGAGCCATGTTATAATCATCGTCCTTAGCACTGTAATGCAAGTCGATTTTGCGGAATAACTCTAAAATGTCGCTCAGATTCTTTCCTTTAAGATTGATTTTATGATTAAAATTATCTGGGTGATTTTCAAAAAAACGTAGCAGTGATACGCCTAATACCATCTCCATTTTTTTGAATAACTCAGGATAGAACATCAGTACATACCTTGTGTAGTCTTGCTGCTTTCCCCCAATAGTTTTGTGGAACTCGCGGTCATTGATTAAAAACAGATCGCCGGATTGAGCCGAGTATAGGCGATTTTCGATTTGTAAGGAAGCACCATCACTCATGAATAGGATAATTTCATAATTCTTATGGTAGTGAAAATCGCGCATATGCCAATTCTGTGAGCTGCCTTTGTAAAAATAAATTGGATCGAATTCTTCATAATAGGCCGTTCTATTCATAAAACACCTGCAACATTCAGCCATTATACTGAGGTTGGCTCCTTTTCAAAATAAGAATTACGGGTAGATCATCTTATGCTAAAATTTTAGAAAGTGCCTTACCTACGTGGGTAGATGATATTTAGGAATACATTATCACAATAAAATAACAAAAAAGTGCTATTGCAAGGCGAAAAATAACACTTTTTTGCTAAACCATAGTTTTTGAAATTGTACGAATCTAAACAGAGGACTTTTTTATATTGGGGGAGATCTTTGCCATTCGAACCTGAAAAAATGCGGTTAAAACCTAGTTTGATTGATTCGCTTAGAAAAAGCGATTAAGGTAAAACCACGCTTATATACTAAATGCTTATTTACGTATATAAGACTACTATGAGAATCTAACTTCCTGCAGATTTTGGATTCACAATGGGCTGAGTGATAGCCAACACAACTGTAAGATAGAGGCTTTCTGCTGGGTTGGCAGCTTTATTATTCACTCTTTAACAGAAGAGTCCCACTTTCATTATTCCTTTAGGGAATAACTAAGGGGGACTCTATCTATATTAATAACGTTGAATTTTTATGGTTATTACTACCTAGTCAGCTTGATATTCTAAGATATCTCCTGGTTGACAATCCAAGACTTCACAGATGGCATTAAGGGTGGAAAAGCGGATGGCACTGATCTTTCCTGTCTTAATTTTAGATAAGTTAACATTGGCGATTCCTACTCTGTCAGCCAATTCGTTTAAGGATATCTTGCGATCGGCCATAACCCGATCTAAGCGCAAAATAATGGCCATAATGCGGCTCCTTTCTTAGAGGGTTTCATCTGCCTCAGTCTGAAGCATCCGTCCATAATCAAAAATCCTTGCTAGAGCGTAGAAAATAACGACTAAGAGAAGTCCAGTTAGGGAAAAAGAAAAGGAAAATTCTTCCAAGTCATGAATCAACAAAATTTTGGCTAAGGTTTCAAAGAGCGGAGGCAGAAGAAATACAGCCAATAAAAGTATGGAAATGCCTTCCAAGCGATTTACATTTTTCTTGGCAAAAGGTGTGCCGGTACGGTGAATATCTCTAAAGAGTAAAGCTGCCAAAAGTGCTATCCCCAGTGAAAAGCCTTGGCGAAAAAACTCGCCTATTAAAGAGCTGGCTAATAGTTCATTTTGAAGGTTATTGGGATTAGGAACAAAGACTTGTAAAATACTAAGCCCTCCTAAAGAGTTATCTAATGCGGCTTGAGAGCCATATAGCAGAATAATAATGGAGACGGCTATAAGCAAAACTGATAGGAGAAGAAAGAGGGAGGCGAGGCTAAAAATTACAGCTAAAGGACTGCTGATTTTTTTGATTTTTTTTTGAATTACATTCATATTATGACCACCTTTCTAATTTGGTTATGCTTTCATTCTAACAAGCTGTTTTATTTTAGTCAATATAAAATTAATGTTAAACGTTAATTTTTTAATTTTAAAACGGTTTTTCTGGTGGGCGTTATGGGGAATATTTTCCGATTGCAACTATTCCTCTTTTTATCCATCTTGATACATGTAATCCTGTTATGCTAGTGATGCCTTTTGTGTTACTTCGCCAAGCCCGGTTATTTTCAGCCTATATTGCCTGAAAATAACAAGCATCCTTTGAGCCCTTGAAGGACACAACGGATGCTTGTTTGGTTTTGTAAGGTAGTTATCTTTTTAAGTTAGGCTTTTCTGCTGGCAATAATGGAAACAAGTGCTAAGAGGGCATTAATTACGCACCAGACCGCCCAAATCATGAGATCTCCAAAAGTACCTTGAGCGGCAAAGCCAGTTATAGCACCAATGGCAAATAGAACGACTAGAGCAATACTGCCGCCCTTTTTGGTAGATTTTCTTGTAGCGATAGAGATAATTCCACCTGTGAGTAGGAGGATGGCTACCAGAATTCCTGCTGTACCGGATACACTGCCATTCTCTGATAAGGTGTTAGAGATACCAACTGCACAGGACTGAAAAATTACCACTAAGGAAAACAAAATAGATAAAATACCTGCCACTAGCTTCCAAATCTTCATACTAAATTCCTCCTACTTATGTATCTGATATAGGTTTAAAAATGATTGTCCCGGGCACCCCTCCCGGCGACAATCATCCTGACCAATATCCCTCAATATTGGTGCTGTCATTATAGCATCGGAAAAACAGAAAAATTCCCCCCAGAGCGGGGAGAATTGATTTGGAAATTTAAAGTATTGATACTAAAAAGTGTTCTTATTCCAAGTTTAAACAAGGGGCATTAATCAATGGCTCCACTGGTTTTGAATGGATCAAAACCATAGTGCTCTAAGAGCTCATTAGCTGTGATAATACCGTTAGGGCGTTGGTTAAAAATAATCATGATCAGAGCATCTCGGGGAATTTTAGCGTAGAGCTCTGGCATACTATAGAGCTTTAGCGCCTTTTGGGTTTCTTCCAGACTTAGTTCAGCGGCATAGCAAAGTTTTAAAATCGTATCTCGCTTTTGGGTGCGCTTCTCGCCGGATAGGAGTTTGTAGCCGTATTTTTCCGGAATATCAGCTCGGGCAAATATGATTTGTTGGGTTAACTTTCGCTTTTTAATAAGTTTCTTGAGATAGAGACCTAAAGGATTATCTTCTTGAATTAATGTTGCCTGATGCTGCTCCAAAAATTCATCGAATTCCGTGGTATGTGTTTTTCCTAAAATTCTATTTAAATCTTGCGTACTTTTTTCACACATAACAACCTCAAATGATATAATGAATCTATTCTTCGGGGGGAAGGAATGGAGTTATGGATATTTCTGAGCAGTTATCCCTATCTTACTACAAAGAGCTTACTTTGGTAGATGAAGCACATGGGATTTACATAGTGCAACATGTAGAGACAAAGAAAATCTTTGTGAAGAAAATACTCCACGTGTATAATACCGAAATTTATCGTCAGCTTCAAGCTACTCCCATTAAAGGAATTCCTAGAATTATTGAACTCTTTGAAGACCAGGAAACCCTGACAGTGATTGAGGAATATGTTAGCGGGGAAACCCTTCAAGAAAAGATAGCCTCTAGGTCTTTGACGCAGGCAGATGTTTTTACTTATGTAAATGACTTATGCACCATTGTGATGGCTCTTCATCGCTTACGTCCACCTATAATTCATCGAGACATTAAGCCCTCCAATGTGATGGTAAGTGCAAATAATGAGGTTTATTTGCTTGATTTTAATGCCAGCAAGCATTATCGCCGTGAACGTGAACATGATACGGTACTACTAGGTACGAAAGGCTATGCTGCTCCTGAACAATATGGTTTCGGTTCATCCTCGCCACAAACTGATATTTATGCTATTGGCGTTCTACTGCAAGAATTAGTCTATTCCCTTAAGAAACCAACACATAAATACGATCGTATTATTACGTCCTGTACTCAGCTAGAGCCCAACCAACGCTATGCTTCTGTGACAGTTTTGCAGCAATGTCTTCAGGCTAAAGGCGTAAGGAAAAAGGCAATCTTAGCCGAACCTAGATCAAAACGACGCTTTTTGCCCCCGGGTTTTCGCCTTCTCAGCCCTTGGCGGATGATTTTGGCGACCCCAGGCTACGCTTTGCTTATTTATCTTTTTTTTCGTTTGGATCTAGACAATTCCCAAGGCGTGCTTCTTTGGGTGGAACGGTTATTGGTCTTTCTGATGTTAATTAGCTATGCTCTGATTGGCGCTAATTATCTCGACATTCGTTCTCTTATGCCCATCTCTAAATCTAGAAAACGGTTGCTACGCTATGTGGGAATCGTCCTTTTAGATATAACCTTTACGGGGTGTGCGCTAATTTTAATCGTTATAGCGCAGAGTATACTTTAGATTATATTCTCTCCAAGAAGTGCTACAATTAGCTTATACACTCACGAAAGAGAGGTGGAGAGATGCTAGACACGATTATGAAAGAGTTGGAATTGCTTGGAACAGCACAAACGAAAAAAATATACCTCAACTATGGGGTAAAGGAACCATTTTTTGGTGTGCGTGTGGGCGATATGAATAAATTGATAAAAAAATACAAACTAAAAAACAATCATGAACTAGCCCAATCACTTTTTGATACAGGTAATTATGATGCAATGTATTTGGCAGGGCTGATTGAGGATTCCCAAAAAACCACCAAGGAGCAAATCTATCAGTGGATGGAGAAGGCTTACTGTCATATGATTGGCGAATATATTGTTGCTCCGGTGACATCGGAAACAGCCTTTTCATTGGTGGTGGCACGGGATTTTATAGGCAGTGAGGATGAAATCTTTCAATCTACAGGATATTATATATTTAATTTTTATGTGGCTCTTGCCCAAGACGATGAAATAGACAAAGACGAATTAAGAGCTATGCTTGCATTCATTGAAAAACATATTCATCAGAGCAAGAACCGTGTCCGCTATGCTATGAATAGTTTTGTTGCTTCGGTGGGGGTAAGTGTGCCGGAACTCACTGAGCTGGCTTATTCTGTAGCTGAGAGTATTGGCAAAGTATCGGTGGATGTTGGTAATACAGCCTGTAAGGTTCCTTCAGCTACACTGACAATAAAAAAAGCCAAAGATATGGGACGTATAGGCTTCAAACGAAAAACTTCCCGGTGTTGATCGGGAATAATTGTAATGAATCAGTTTCGGATAATAAACAACCATAAGAAAATGCCAAATCACCTTGGAAGGGTACTTGGCATTTTTTCTTTGTGATTTCTTAGATTAAGATTTATTTAGCTAAATTAGAAATCTAGTCTGCCAAAAAGTCCAATACTTCTTGGCTTGCCTGAGACATCTTTGTACTCAGCAAATCAGTTAAGAGGGGGAGATCATCAAAATTAAGATCGGTAGCCAGGGTGATTTCAAGCACCGCGTACCGGGGCATCTGCGTTCTTCCCTTATTCCAACGGCTATCTTTGAGTTGATTCCAATATTTCTTTTGGATAGAAGCGTTCTGACCCATGAGCCAAAGTTCAAGAGCCATTTTCTGATGGTCTAGCACCAGGCCAAAGCGAAGCTTATGCTTTCGTAAAAAGTCGTTATGAAAAGGGAAGTAGGAGTAATCCAGATAACCTGGGGATACATTACCAAAGCTAAAGCGTTCAGAAAAGCTCACTGCCCATTGTGCCTTTAGAGCCATGAGATATTGCAGCAGAAATTTATAGGCAATTTGAATTTGCTCTTCCTGCAATATCTTATGGTACTGAGCGATGTAGAGATTAGCATTTTCGAGGTTTTTCATAATGACAGCCTCACCTTCATAGTATTTCTTAGATTAAGTATAACGAAGCTCAATGCTTTTGACTACGGTCAGGTTTTACTGTATTTTTATGGCTGAGACTAGGGCGATTATTTCAGGATTTTGTGTAGTCGCAGCATAGCTTTTGTCGTATAATTGGATAACGGTAAAAAGTAGAAAATGAGGGTAATGATTTATGAATGGAAGAGAGCGAATCATAGAAACAATTAACCACAGAGAACCAGATAAATTGGCTATAGATTTTGGAGGAATGCGTTCTACCGGGATTCAGATGGATGCTTACATTGCTCTGAAGAAATATCTGAAGGTGGAGACTGGACTACCTAAAATGTATGACATATTTCAGCAACTGGCTGAGCCAGAGATGGCGGTGCTGGATATCATGGGCGGTGATGTGGTACAGGCCGGAAGACTGGCTCCTACCTGGGGACTTCGCCTTTCGGAATGGAAGCCTTGGAAAAATTTTAGTGGCAATGAATTTCTAGTACCAAAGGATTTTAATCCGGAAACCGACGAAGAGGGCAATTTGTTTATTCGGTGGAACGGGCAGATTTGGGCCAAAATGCCTAAGGGCGGCTACTATTTCGATCAGGTTTTCCAACCCTACGCTCAGGCTGAAACCTATGCGGATATTGATGCTATTCCAATTTCCAAAATTACTGAGGAAGAACTCGACTATATTGAAGCCCAGTGTAGAACCCTCTATGAGACCACAGATAAAGCCATACTCTTTGCTTTTGGCGGCAATATTTTTGAAAATGGTCAAGTTAACTGGGGATATGAAAAATTCTTTATGGATCTACTTTTAAATCAGGAATTGGTCCACTACTGGCTCAGTAAGGTCACAGAAGTCTATCTGCATGATCTGGAAAAAATTCTAGGTAGAATTGGCCAATATATTCAGGTCATACAATTTGGCGATGACTTAGGAACACAAGAAAATCTGCAGATTTCCCTTGACCTGTATAGAGAAATGATTAAACCCTATCAGCAGAAACAATTCGCCTATGTGAGAAATAACTATCCTCATGTTAAGGTTTTTCTCCATAGTTGCGGGGCAATTTCGGAAATAATCCCTGATCTGATTGATGCGGGTGTGGAAATTCTTAATCCCGTTCAAATCTCCGCTAAGGGAATGGATCCTGCTTGGCTAAAGAAAGAGTTCGGTAAAGAGGTAACTTTTTGGGGCGGTGGGGCAAATATGCAGTACACAGTGCCCAACCAAAACATAGACAAAATTGCTCAGGAAACAAAGGAGCTCATTGATATCTTTAGACCGGGGGGCGGTTTTGTCTTTACCCAAGTCCATAATATTCAGGCTAATGTTCCTCCAGAGAAGATTATGGCTATTTATCAGGCCGCTTTGGAGGTGCGCAATAAGACTTAAAGGAGCTGCGCCAAAGCAACAATCTTTTCCAGTTCCACAGGTGTATAATTCCATCTCTCAACAGAAACACAAGCTGACTGTTTGGTGATGGTCTTATACATCTTGGTTCCATGGACATGACCATAGATATAGAAATAAGGTACAGCATCATTGTAATAGCTGGGAGGCTGGTGTTGGATGATAAACCACTCCCTATAAATAATGGGATAGTTGGAGACCTCTTCAAATCCGGCCTCTAGCCACCAGCTATTACTTTTTTTGTCATGATTGCCTTTGACAAGGATCTTCTTACCTTTGAGACGATGGATTAACTCCGTAGTTTTCTCTTTTGAGTGAAAACTTACATCTCCCACTACAATTACTGTATCTTTTTTTGAGACTACCTGATTCCAATTATTGACCAGAGCCTCATCCATCTCTTCAGCATTAGCAAAAGGGCGCTTTTCGTAAGTAATAATGTTTTCGTGACCAAAGTGAAGATCAGCGGTTAAGAAAATTTTACTCATTTTGGCTCTCCTAAGATATACGTTACTTGTTGCACCAAAGTTAACGGTGATTACGCATTTCTTTTACAGTTGTGGATATCTGCTTTAACTCTTCTTGGGAAAGATTCTCAAGGTTTTCAAGTTTATCCACCAAATCTTTAATAATTGCTTGATTTTTAATTTTGCTTATTTCATTATAATAATTTACCAGTGTTCCGGTAATGAAAGAGACCACTAAAATTCCCGACAGCATGAGGAGAATACTAATGATTCTGCCTAAAAGGGTTTGAACAATGATATCACCATAACCAACTGTCGTAAGAGTTACAAAGCAGTACCAAATAGCGTCTTCATAATTGGTAATTTCTGGTTCAATAAACTGAAGAGCCAGAGCTGCTATTAAAATGAATACCCCAAAGGATATAAGCATACGGTCTAAATTGGTCTGTTTCATAATGCGTCTAAAAATCCGTAGTCTTTTCAAGATCGTATCCCCCCGGTTCTTATAAGGCGTAGGTATTCATTTGAGAACAGAAGTAATTATAGCTTAATTTTTTTACTTTTGTAACGATAGATTAGCGAGCGATAAATAAATATTCATATATCTATCCATTCCTTTTAAGCAAAATCATTTCGTATTAGAAATATCTAACTCTCTTGCTTGGTAAAGACATAACTGACATCTAGATAATCCATCTTCATAGTATCGCCTTCCACTTGGGCAGTATATTCTTGACCGGCATTATTTATTTCTACAATATTTTCTTTTTGTGTATAGGTTCCCTGGAAAGTCTTTTCTAATACTGTAATTGTTACCACACCATCTTTTTCAAAGCTATAGGTATAGTCTCCATAGGCCTCTTTTAGCTCCTCCTTACTAAAATCGGCACCACCAATCGTGCCACTAGTCAGAAGCCAAAGGGTTCCTTCAATGGAGGAGGAACTGCTACTACTATTATTATTATTATTATTACAAGCTGATAGGGTTCCACAAATGATAATAAAGACAAAGAACAGTGCTATTTTCTTACCCATTTTTTTACTCCTTTTTAAACTCTAGGTACTTTACTTCTTAACGTCTAATTGTTTAAAATAGATTGATAATTTGATTATAACTATTCTTTCTATTAGTTTAACATGCCAAAGACAAAAAGCTAGTATTGAAGCTTATTTAGGCGGCAGTGTTTATTACTGCGAGAACTGTCAGGTGCGATGAGTAAAATCTGGAGGTTATAAATGGAACCTGTAATTTTGATTAAAGATCATTCTCCCATTTGTAATATACAAGCTTTGGTTGAAATGGATGAGAATACAATTTACTTTTACCTTTATATATTGGCAGAGGCAGAAGAACCAATAGTAAAATCTTGCTTTGTGTGCAATGTCAAAGATAAAAAGCATGCAATTTCATTAACAGATTGGAAACGAGCTAATGATGGGACACTACCTATGTTGCCTTATGAAATTATTTTACATAGCGAACAAGGCATGGTGCTAGATAAAGAATTACTAAAAATAGTTTGGACACAAGAAGGCAGTGGTGCTGGACTTTTTTATAGACATGAATTGATAGCTTTTATTCCTGAATGGGCAGATAGTAACATGCCAGGATTTTCGAAATATGTAAGTTTTAATACTCCTTTCGCTTCTGAAATGAAACCTGTTGAAAAAATTCTAACACTGCAAATGGAATTAGCCAGAAAGTTCTGGCATGAAATATCAAATGATTATTGGCCCCGGTTTCAGCAGAGTCATCTTAATGCAATTGAAGCATATGTGGGTGAAGCAGACAACTATTATGCTATAGATAATGGATTCTGGCCTCCTAAGGCAATTGCTACAGTAGAAAAGAATAACTTATATTATGGAATAACTTTGGGTATAAGCGCATTTCGCCAGCCGAAGGTTGAATTATTTTATCGGGATAGAACAAAAGACTTTTCTCGTATTGAGTTAGGTTTTATTTGTGATAAAAGATGTGAACCATATTTTATGCCTGTTTTACAGTTACTATCGAAGATGGCCTATATGCCCTGGAAAAATATTGAATTCTTCGGCCATGGGCATACTGTTAAGTGCGAACTAGAGGGTGGGTTTTGTGCTTTGTGGTTCCTAAACGCTAATTTATTGATTGGAAATACTACTCCAGCTTATGAACCTGCCTTTGGTGAAAGAATAAATTTGTTATGGGCTATTCCATTACTACAAGAGGAATATGATTTTATTTTGTCATTCGATATGAAACGGATATTTGATTTAGAGATTAATGGGGAAATTGTCATATTTGAAGGAAAGAGTAAGGGGATAATAGATTTGCTGGGTAAGTGTAAGTGATAAATTTTGCTTGACATGGAGTGAACTCCATAGGGTATGCTTGTACTGAGGTGATCAATTATGACGTATTCAACCGGAGAAGTAGCCCGAAAATTGCATGTATCTAAAGATACTCTACGTTACTATGAGAAGGAGGGCTTGCTACCTCGGATACAAAGAGATACTTTCGGGCATCGAGTATATTCTGAAGCAGATATTGACTGGATATTTCTTGTTCGCTGTCTGCGGGATACAGCTATGCCAATTGCAAAGATCAAGTGCTATGTAGCACTGCTAAAGCATGGTGGAAGAGCTGCGATTTTGGAACGGCGAACAATTTTGTCTGAACACCAAACTCTTCTTGCAGAAAAAATTTTATCATACCAAAGCCTATTAAGTCTCATAGATAAGAAAATTTCTTTTTATGATAAGGCTCTGAATCCTCAAAAAGCAGACACCGTAAAATGTTTAGACTATGCTACAGAATGGGAAGACTTTAGAGGGAGTTTAGGGGTAACTAAAAATGAATAAAGTGGCGCTTATAACAGGTACCACCAGTGGGATTGGGGAAGCTTTCGCTCAAAGGCTGGCACAGGAAAAGTATGATTTAGTTTTAGTGGCTAAGAATGAACTAAAGCTGAGGGAACAGGCTCAGTATTTGACAAGACAATTCCACGTGCGTGTTTACCAGATAGTAATTGATTTACTGGAAGAAAATGCGGCTCATAGGGTGTTTTTAGCGGTACAAAAGTTAAAGCTTGATGTTCAGCTACTTATAAATAATGCCGGGTTCAATGAGTTTGGATCTTTTCTTCATACTAGCATTCAAAATGAAATTAATATGATTAATCTTCATGTTGTTCGCACTACCGAAATAATGAAGCTATTTTTGCCCCCAATGGTAAAAAATCAGCAAGGCCGTATCGTGAATGTAGCTTCCACCGGTGCATACATAGCTTGTCCCAATGATGCGGTATATGCCGCTACAAAGGCATATATTCTCTTTCTCTCCAAGGGAATAGGTTCAGAGTTAAAAGATACTGGCGTAAGCGTTACAACCTTATGCCCAGGATCTACAAATACACAATTCGCCGTTAAAGCAGGAATGGAAAATACTTTACTATTTAAATTATTTGTTATGAATCCTGAGTCTGTAGCGGATATCGGCTATCGTGGAGCTATGAAGAGAAGGGTAGTGGTTATTGCTGGCGGCTATAACAAACTACTTGTGCTGTCCGCTAAAATTTTGCCGTCAAGTATAATTAATTGGTGCACTAAATTGATGTTAAAACACAAAAAATAGCTTGAAGATTTCTGGCTTGTTCCCCTAAAATGCCAAAAACCCTTGAAAATCAAGGGTTTTCGGAGGTCTTGTGGCGGAGGCGGAGAGATTCGAACTCTCGTGCCGGCTCGTCACCGACAACTCGATTTCGAGTCGAGCTCGTTATGACCACTTCGATACGCCTCCATCTATGGCTTTGCCAAGGGCAAGATGCCTCTAGATTATAGGGGTTCGTAGCGGTGACGTCAAGATACAAATGCTGCCTGAGCCTGCCATTGCCTCCATTTTTGTTAAAGGTATCCAGACTTCTACTGAACATCGCGGGGAGGGAGCGCAGGAAGTCTGGAAATACCTGAAACAGCAGTCTTATTTGCTCCCTTATCAGTCAAACTGGTGGAAGCTGAGGGTTGGGTTACGCTATGTAGCCCCAAGCCCTGTGCTCGTGTTTCAGCCGGAATCGGAGAAACAGGAACAAGAAAAGGTGTGGTAATCATGCTAAATAGTAATGCAGTTGTCACTGTGCGTAGGTTCAATCTTGTGAAAGTTTTTTTCACCTTAGTCCTCCAACATTCCATAATTTTTTCTCTGTAGAACTGACTCCACCCTGGTAATCAGTAGCTACATTTAAAATTATATACAAGATGTGAATTTAATGCAATAGATTTTGATTGAATGTGAATTTATTCTTGGGTGATTTTGGTGCTGTGGAAGAGGGATAAGGCAAGTTTTTCATTGAGTAATGGACAAAGCGGTTTATCTGTGTTACATTTATTCTCAGTTTTTGATTGGATTTAATTAGCAAACCAACAGGGGAGTCTAGTTAAGTAGAAAGAACATTGACCATTCCTTATGGGGAAATAAGGCCTTACGGACAGCCGGGTCAAGCGCCGTTCGGCAACTTTGGTTGCCTTATTGATTGAGTTAGGAGCTCAAATTTTATAAGTTGGTTACTTCATAACCGTGTGTAGGCTATACACAAACACTTGTGAAACGGTCAATAAGAGTAGTAAAAGTAAGTTCTTGCTATATAGACTCTGATATAATAACAGCTTGTTTATCGGTGTTTACCGGTCTTTCTGGCAGTTGACCTATGTAGCGCAAGAGTTTGGCAGTAGCTGGACGCTTGCGTTTTTTGTATAGGAGGTAGTGGATGGATAACAGGCTCAAGCTTTATGGGTTTAATAATTTAACCAAATCCCTTAGTTTTAATATCTACGATTTTTGTTATGCCAAGACCCCTAGGGAACAGAAAGACTATATTGCTTACATCGATGAGCAGTATAACTCAGAGCGCTTAACGAATATTCTCTATGAAGTCACTGACATGATTGGTGCTCATGTTTTGCATGTTTCACGTCAGGACTATGATCCTCAGGGAGCCAGCGTTACTTTTCTGATTGCGGAGGAATCTATGGTTCCTTCCCGAAGCGGAGAGACGGTGGTGGCTCATCTAGATAAGAGCCATGTAACAGTTCATACCTATCCAGAGTACCATCCCGACAACTCTATTGCCACCTTTCGGGTAGACATTGATGTAGCCACTTGTGGCGAGATCACGCCTCTGAGTACCTTGGATTTTTTGATTGGTAGTTTTGATTCGGATATTATTACTATGGATTATCGTGTAAGGGGCTTTACCAGAGATATTAGCGGCCGAAAGCTCTATATCGACCATAAGATTACTTCCATTCAGGATTACATTGATCCTAAGACATTGGCTCGCTATGATGCCTTGGATTTGAATGTTTATCAGCACAATCTTTTTCACACTAAAATGATGATTAAAGATGTGGATCTACAGAACTATCTCTTCAATACTGATGTTTATGAGCTGCCCCCTAGAACCAGACTACAAATTACCAATAGTTTACGGCAGGAAATGATCGAGATATTCAGCGGGGTGAATGTATTTTAAATTGCTTCCGGATCGAAATTTTACATGAAGCGGTGATTCGGCGATAAATAATAAATCAACCTCCGCCTTCGCAGAATTTTCTAGTTAGATCTTTTACAGATCGATGGCTAGAGCATTAATACGAAAGAAGGGCTGGCATAATGGTAAATAGACAGGATAGTGCGCCACTGCTGGAGGCCTTGGAAGCCTTTAAGAAACGGCGAATTGTACCATTTGATGTACCCGGGCATAAGCGTGGGAAAGGCAATCCTGATTTAGTGGCTTTGTTGGGTGAAAAATGCCTATCTATTGATGTTAACTCTATGAAACCACTGGATAATCTTTGTCACCCTGTATCGGTTATTCGCGAGGCCGAAGAGCTGGCTGCGGAGGCTTTTGGTGCTGCCCAAGCCTTTTTTATGGTGAATGGTACCACGGCGGCGGTTCAGAGTATGATTTTAGCGGTTTGCTCTCAGGGTGAAAAGATCATTGTCCCTCGCAACGTGCACCGCAGTGTTATTAATGCTTTGGTTATAGGTGGCGGGATTCCGGTTTATATGAATCCTGCCATTGATGCCCGTTTAGGAATTGCTTTGGGTGTTTCTCTTGAGGAAGCGCATCGAGCCATAAGGGAGAATCCTGATGCCCGGGCGATCCTTATTAATAACCCTACCTACTATGGTATTTGTTCTGATCTAAAGGCAATTGTTGCTTTGGCACATACGTATAATATGCGGGTCTTGGTGGATGAGGCTCATGGGGCTCATTTTTACTTTGGCGCTGACCTACCTATCTCAGCTATGGCAGCAGGGGCAGATATGGCTGCTGTTAGTATGCATAAGTCTGGGGGCTCCCTAACCCAGAGTTCAATCTTACTTTTGGGGGCGGCGGTTAATTCGGATTATGTGCGCCAAATTATCAATTTAACCCAGACTACCAGTGCTTCTTATCTACTTCTTTCCAGTCTGGATATTTCCCGCCGCAACTTATACCGAAATGGCAGGGAAACCTTTGCCCGAGTCAGTGAGATGGCAGCTTATGCCAGAGAAGAAATTAACTTGATCGGTGATTATTACGCCTATGGACAGGAGCTGGTTGATGGGGATCGGGTTTTTGCCTTTGACAGTACTAAATTATCGATTCACACCTTAGATACCGGGCTCACGGGAATAGAAGTTTATGATCTGCTCCGAGATGAGTATGATATACAGATTGAATTCGGTGATTTAGGGAATATTTTGGCCTATATTTCTGTTGGTGACAGGCATCGTGATATTGAAAGGTTAGTGAGTGCGCTGGCAGAGATCCGTAGACGCTTTCGCCGGGAACGACAGGAAGATAAGCCTTATGCCTATATTACCCCTCAAGTAGTCATGCCTCCCAAGGAAGCCTTTTATGCCCCGCGAGTTCCCTGTCTTTTAGAGGAGAGTGTGGGAAAGATTTGCTGTGAGTCTTTGATGAGTTATCCACCGGGAATTCCTATTTTGGCTCCGGGAGAGAGAATAACCCAGGAGATTGTTAATTACCTACTTTATGCCAGGGAAAAGGGTTGTCTTTTAACCGGACTGGAAGATATGGAGAACCAATATATCAGAGTTTGGAAGGAGTAAAGAGATGGAACTATGGTATTCTGAAAAACATACGGATCAGGTTAAGCTTTCTATTAAGGTAGAGAAACAATTATTTTCTGCTCAAAGTGAGTTTCAGCGGATTGATGTTTTTTCTTCAAAAGAATTTGGACGTTTTTTAACCTTAGATGGGTACATGATGCTCACAGAAAAAGACGAATTTATCTATCATGAAATGATTACCCATGTTCCTTTGGCGGTGCACCCTAAAGTAGAAAAAGTCTTGGTAATCGGTGCTGGTGACGGTGGTGTATTACGGGAACTTTCTCTTTATCCGGAAATCAAGCATATTCATTTAGTCGAAATTGATCCTATGGTAGTACAGGTCTGCAAAGAATTTCTTCCCCAAACGGCCTGTGGCTTTTCTGACCCAAGGGTAGAGGTATTTTATCAAGACGGTCTTAAATTTGTCCGGGCTTTTGAAAATACCTATGACCTAATTATTGTTGATTCTACTGATCCTTTTGGACCGGGAGAGGGGCTATTCACTAAGGAATTTTATGGTAATTGTTTTAAGGCTCTAAAAGAAGACGGAATCATGGTGAATCAGCATGAGAGCCCCTTTTACGAAAATGATGCGGTGGCTATGGAACGTGCACATAAGAGGATTGTAGAGTCGTTCTCTATTAGCCGGGTCTATCAGGCTCACATTCCGACCTATCCTTCAGGGCATTGGCTCTTCGGTTTTGCCTCCAAGAAATACCACCCTCTGGAGGATTTGGCGGCTGATAGGTGGAATCAAAGAGGTATTAAGACGCGCTATTATAATACTAAGCTACATGTAGGTGCTTTTGCTTTACCAACGTATGTGGAGGATATTCTAAAACATGTTGAATAAAAATATTGAGACATTTATCGGCTGTGACAAAGGGTATGATGAGGCATCTACCGTGCTTTTTGGAGCCCCCTTTGACTCAACTACTTCTTTTCGCCCCGGAGCCCGATTTGGCCCCAAAGCGATTCGGGGTGAGTCTTTTGGTCTTGAGACATATAGTCCTTATCAAGACCGAGATCTTAATGATATTGCTGTTTTTGATGCCGGAGACCTTGAACTCCCCTTTGGCAGTCCAGAGCGAGCCTTAAATCAGATCGAAGGGATGGCGGCACAGATTTTAGCTGATGGAAAACGCCCTTTTCTTCTCGGAGGGGAGCATTTGGTAACCTTTGGCGCTTTTCGAGCGGCTTTGAAAGCCTATCCTGATTTAGCGGTAATTCATTTAGATGCCCATACAGATTTGCGTGAAGACTATCTGGGCGAAAAATTATCCCACGCTACTGTGATGCGGAGGATTTGGGAGTTGGTGGGGGACAAGAATATTTATCAATTTGGTATTCGTTCTGGAGAGAAGTCAGAATTCTCTTTTTCCAGAGAACATCTTAGCCTGACGCCTTTTAATCTTCATGGCTTTGCAGCCTTGATGAAAGAGTTGGAAGGACGTCCCATCTATTTTACCTTAGATCTGGATGTGCTCGACCCATCTGTATTCCCCGGCACAGGAACTCCAGAAGCCGGTGGGGTTTCTTTTCAAGATCTACTCATTGCGCTAATGGAGCTACGTCATTTACAGGTGGTTGCTTGTGATGTGAACGAATTGGCTCCTAATTATGATCCTACCGGTGCGTCCACAGCCGTGGCTTGTAAGGTGGTTCGGGAATTACTTTTAGCTGTCAACCAATAAGATAGAAATATAGCAATGGAAAGCTTTCTCGGCATGTGAGCTGAGAGCAGATAAAGGAGGATACTATGGGAAAAGCATTAATCATCGGCTGCGGCGGCGTAGCCTCGGTAACCATTCACAAATGTTGCCAAAACAGTGAAGTTTTCAGTGAAATCATGATTGCCAGCCGGACAAAAAGCAAGTGTGATGCACTAAAGGCTAAATTAGATGGCGGCAAGACCATTATTCATACTGCTGAAGTAGATGCAGATCAGGTAGACCAACTGGTTAGCTTGATTCAAGCTTTTAAACCGGATGTGGTAATTAATCTGGCTTTGCCCTATCAGGATTTAACTATAATGGATGCCTGTTTAGCCACCAAAACCCATTATGTTGATACTGCCAACTATGAGCCTAAGGATACGGCTAAATTTGAATACAAATGGCAATGGGCCTATCGGGAGAAATTCAAAGAGGCTGGTATCACAGCCCTTTTGGGCTCAGGCTTTGATCCTGGGGTGACGGGAGTTTTTTCTGCCTATGCTATGAAGCATCATTTTGATGAAATCCATTATTTGGATATTTTAGATGCTAATGGCGGAGATCATGGCTATCCTTTTGCCACAAACTTTAACCCGGAAATCAACATCCGTGAAGTAACTGCACCAGGAAGCTATTGGGAAGAAGGTCATTGGAAACACACCGAGCCTATGGAAATTAAGCGCGTCTATGATTTTGAAGGTATTGGCCAAAGAGACATGTACTTGCTTCATCATGAAGAGCTTGAGTCCTTGGCTTTGAATCTGAAGGGCATTAAGCGGATTCGTTTCTTTATGACTTTTAGTCAGAACTATTTGACTCACCTGAAATGTTTAGAAAATGTGGGCATGACCTCTATTGAACCTATTGATTTTGAGGGCAAGCAGATTATCCCCTTACAGTTTCTTAAAGCGGTGTTACCGGATCCGGCCTCTCTTGGACCCCGGACCAAGGGCAAGACTAACATTGGCTGTATTTTTCAAGGGATAAAGGATGGCAAAGCAAAGACCTACTATTTATATAATATTTGCGATCATGAGGCCTGTTATAAGGAAGTAGAATCTCAAGCAATTTCCTATACTACAGGTGTTCCTGCTATGATCGGTGCCATGTTGGTAATGGATGGACGCTGGCAAAAGCCTGGAGTTTATAATGTGGAAGAGTTTGATCCAGATCCCTTTATGGAGGCGCTAAACCGCTACGGCTTACCTTGGCAGGAGAGTTTTACTCCTGATTTGGTTGATTAATATGGGCATTGATTTTTCAGTAGAAGCTTTACCTACACCATGTTATCTGGTGGATGAGAAGCTGCTTCGACAAAACCTAGAGGTACTGGCTTCAGTAAAAGAGCAGACCGGTTGCAAGATTTTGCTTGCTCAAAAGGCCTTCTCTATGTACTATTTCTACCCGCTGATTGCTGCGTATTTGGATGGTACTACAGCCAGCGGGCTCTATGAGGCCAGACTGGGTAAAGAAGAAATGGGTGGGGAGACTCATATCTTCTCCCCGGCCTACCGGCCTGATGAGTGGGAAGAAATTCTTACCGTAGCGGATCATATTGTCTTTAACTCCTTTTCCCAATGGGAGAAATACGGTTCCAGTGCTTTGGCAATGGGTAAGAGTTGTGGACTCAGAATTAATCCAGAGTGTTCCACAGGAGATCACAGTCTTTACGACCCTTGTTCGCCAGGCTCTCGCTTAGGAATTACTCTGAAAAATTTTGTGCCAGAAAAACTGGATGGTATTTCCGGATTACATTTTCACACCCTCTGCGAGCAAAACAGTGATGATTTACTTACTACCTTAGAAGCCGTGGAAGCGAAGTTTGGTGCCTATTTAAAGGGCATGAAATGGCTTAATTTTGGCGGAGGACATCACATTACCCGGCCTGACTACGATATCACTACTCTGGTCAAGGCTATTAATACGATCCAGCAAAAGTATCAACTGCAAGTTTATCTTGAACCGGGGGAAGCGGTGGCTCTTCATACTGGCTTTCTCCTTTCCTCGGTATTAGACTTTGTTGACAATGGTATCTGCAATGCTATTTTAGATACGTCGGCGGCTTGTCACATGCCGGATGTGTTGGAAATGCCTTACCGCCCACCTGTACAGGAGGCCGGTCTACCCGGGGAAAAGGAATGGCTTTATCGTTTGGGTGGCCCCACTTGTTTAGCTGGCGACATTATTGGTGACTATAGTTTTGCTAAGCCTTTGCAGATTGGTGACAGGGTGGTCTTCGAAGATATGGCACACTATACCATGGTTAAGAATAATACTTTTAACGGAATGCCCTTGCCGGCACTGGCTGTTCGTGGCTCTGATGGGGTACTAAAAGTAATCCATAGCTTTAGCTATAGTGATTTTAAGGAGCGGCTATCCTAGACGGGTTATTATTGCCTTGATAGAATATAAAACCGGAGAGTCCTAAAGCAGTAGTTCGATACGCTTTTAAGGGTTCTCCGGTTATTATTTGTTTTATGCTGAAACATGTTTTTACAGGGTAGGCTCTATGGGGATGCCGGACATTTGTCGTAGCAAATTACGTTTAATTGCCCTAGGAACCATGGCTCTCTTGTCCAAGCGATAATCCTGTTTGCGAACAGCCGTGAGGATTTCCCGATAAAGTTCCGCTGCAGCTTTTACCACTAACCGACTATCTTCGTCATATAAGTCCAGTTGCTCTAAACCTGCCTGATAATAGCTTTCTGCCAGTTTGGCATAGTGCTCCCAAACTTTGATATAGGCATCGGTTACACCAGTTTGGATTACTGTAGGTAAAGAAACTTGCTCCTGCTCCAGAATATTTACAGGTAGATAGATGCGCTGATTATGAAAATCCTCACCCACATCACGTAAAATGTTAGTAAGCTGCATGGCTATACCAAGTTTCTTGGCACTGTCCCTTAGGAGAGAGGCATTCTTGGTTGCTAAGACTGGTAAAAGCATATGGCCTACACTGCCAGCTACATAATAGCAATAATCAAGTAAATCTGCTTCAGTTTCAGGCTGAGAAAAACTCAGATCTTGGTACTGACCGGTAAACATAGCATCAAAGGCTTCATAATCAATGCCAAAAGTCTTGTCAACATCTGCCAAAGCACGGTAAACCGCTTCAGAAGGAATTTGACCGGCTTGAAGCCGACGCAATTTTTGTTGTTCTTCTTCCAAAGAAAGTGCCTTAGGACTTTGATCGACAATGTCATCTAGTCGACGGTTTAAAGCGTATAGCGCCCAAACTGCTTCCTTTTTAGGCGAAGGCAGTATAGAAAAGGCCATACTAAAGGTTTTAGAATTTTTGTCTATTATTCTTTTGCAGGAGCGATAGTCTGAGGCTAAGGTTTTAGAGATCATCTTTGAGAATCTCCTTTACTAAAATTTCGGCACTGGTTAATACAATGGGTACACCTGCCCCCGGATGATTACTAGCACCGGCAAAATAGAGCTTTTTCAAATGGGGCAAGCTTACCTGAGGCCGCAAGTGATTGCTTTGTTTTAGGGTTGGTCTAAGCCCAAAGGCGGCACCGTACTGAGCATTGAACGTATCCTTTAGGTCTAAGGGCGTAATTGTTTGCTCCACCTCAATATAATTTTCCACATCAGCTAGGACGGGGATAGTTTTAATTTTATCGAAGACTCTTTGGCGCATAGCGGCATAGCTATCAGGATTATTCCAGTCAATCAGACTGGTTTTTAGCTCGGGAACAGGTGTAAGCACATAAATACCATCTTTATTAGTTGGAGCTAAATCTGGGTCAATTGTGCTGGCTGCATAGACATAGACTGAAGGGTCTTCAGGGAAGCGACCTTCAAAAATATCTTTAATGTTTTGGTCAAAATCTCGGGAGAAAACTACATTATGCAGTTCCAATTGACCCTTTAGGCTTTTATTAAGGCCCAGATACAAAAGATAGCCGGAACAGGCGTAGTCCATCTTCTGGATCTTCTCCGTTGTATATTTCCCCTTTTCTTCAGAGCCGGAAAGTAGATTTTCCATTGCCCAAGGGAAATCAGCGGTATTTACTACTATATCAAAAGCCTGCTTCTGACCCTGACAAATAATACCTTTTGCTTCTCCCGCTTCAATCCAGATTTTTTCTACAGGGCTATCGGGCTTAAGTTCCACCCCTAGCTTATCACAGAGACGAATGAGACCTATGGCCATCCGGCGCATGCCACCCTTCATGAACCAAACCCCATAGATCATCTCAATCATGGGAATCATGGAATAGAGAGAAGGACCCTGATATGGTGATATGCCGATATAGAGGGTCTGAAAGGCAAGCATTTTCTTGATGATATCGTTAGAGATATACTTACCGATTAAGTGATCGGCGCTGTCAAAAGTCTTTAGCTGTAAAGCCTTAATCAGTGTTCTGGGATTATAAAAGTCCCGCGGTCTTCGAAAACTCTTGCGAATGAAATGATCCTTGGCAATCGTGTATCGGTGGTAGATCTCGCTCAAGTAACGATAAAAACCCTTAACGCTTTTATTATCAATAGATTCCAGCAGATTTTGAATACCGGCCAGATCAGAAGGAAAAGGGTATTTCTGATCATTCATAAACAGGTCGTATAAGATTGGTAATTGTTCCATAGGAATATAATCATCCGGATTTTCTCCGCAATCAAGAAAGACTTGACGATAAATATCCGGCATCATGACAATGGTGGGTCCTAAATCAAAAGTAAAACCCTTTTCTTTGATTCGGTTCATTCGGCCACCCAGTCGAGAATTTTTCTCAAAGAGTGTGACCTGATATCCTTGCTTTTGTAACCTGGCAGCACTGGCAAGACCGGCTATGCCGCCACCAATTACAGCTATTTTTTTCATGAAATACTCCTGCGTATGTATTTATCTATGTTAATAAGATAAACGTTATCTTTCCTATGGTCAACCTATTTATATAATATAACTTTTGACAAGAAGAAAGGACAGCAAATCTTATCGGTTTGCTGTCCTTTGGGGTGCTTCATAGAATTTACAGCTTAGGCACCTAAGTAAGCTTTTTTTACCAAATCATTTTCCATCAATTGATGAGCCGGACCTTCCATGGAAATATGACCGGTTTCCAGAACATAAGCACGGTGAGAGATGGAGAGAGCCATTTTGGCATTCTGCTCAACCAGTAGTATAGTGACGCCACTCTTATTCACTTCTTTGATAATTTCAAAGATTTCTTTGACTAAGATGGGAGCTAGACCCATAGATGGTTCGTCCAGTAAAAGCATTTTCGGCCTAGACATTAAGGCTCTGCCGATAGCCAGCATCTGCTGCTCGCCACCGGACAAGGTGCCGCCTAATTGACTCTTTCTTTCTCGTAGGCGGGGAAATCGATCGTAGACTTCTTTTCTTGCTATTCTGAGCTCATCTCGGGAAGACCGTAATGAAAAGGCTCCCATCTGTAAATTCTCTTTTACGCTAAGACCGGCAAAAATCCGTCGGCCTTCCGGTACTTGTGCCAAGCCGAGACCGACTATTTTATGAGGCTCCGTCCGTAAAAGGTTATGGTCTAAGAATTGAATCTGACCGCTTTTGGGCTTAATCAGTCCGGAAATTGTCTGAAGGGTAGTCGTTTTTCCCGCACCATTTGCTCCAATAAGGGAAACAATCTCACCTTGACTCACCTTTATGGAGATATCTTTGATGGCGTGGATGCCACCGTAATAGACATTTAAGTTTTCAACCTGTAACATGACTTATTCCTCCGTACCTAAATAGGCGGCAATTACTTTCGGGTTATTTACTACCTCGGTGGGTAAACCAGAAGCAATGATCTGACCATAATCAAGAACGATCAGTCGTTCACAAATGCCTAAAACCAGTCCCATATCATGCTCGATCAGCAAAATTGTGATTCCGAATTGCTTACGAATCAAGGCGATGGTGTTCATCAGTTCATTAGTTTCCGTGGGATTCATTCCGGCAGCAGGTTCATCTAGTAATAAGACCTTAGGATCGGTGGCTAAAGCCCGGGCGATTTCTAACTTCCGTTGTTGACCGTAGGGTAAGCTATCGGCTAAGGTATCGGCAACATCCTCCATATGAAAGACCTTTAGGATGCTCATTGCTTTCTCTCTAACAGCAGCTTCTTCACGCCAATAACCCGGCAGGCGAAACATTCCACCCAGTACTGAGTAACGCATCTGAAAATTACAGGCAATTAAAACATTATCCAGAACGGTTAAGTCTTTAAACAGACGAATATTCTGAAACGTTCTGGCTATGCCCATCTTTACTAATTGATCTGGGCGTTTGTCTTTGGTTTTTTGACTATCAAGGAGAATCTCACCTTCTGTGGGGCGGTAAACCCCGGTAAGAAGATTAAAGACCGTAGTTTTGCCAGCGCCATTTGGGCCAATAAGTCCAACCAGTTCGCCTTCCTTTATGCTTAGCTCAAATCCGGATACTGCCTTAAGTCCCCCAAAAGAGATACCTAGATTATTGGCTTGCAAAATCACTTTTGAACTCATAGTTTATCCTCCTTATCTGTTGGGGCTACGCTATGTTTCTTTTTACCCTTTAGAGCATCCAGTAAGCGGGTAAGGGAAAATTCGTAGCGGCCAAAAATTCCGGAAGGCTTAATTAGCATAATTATAATTAAAGCTATAGCATACACAAGGATACGATACTTGGTGAAATCGTTAAAGGGCTCAGGTAGTCCACCAAGAATGATTCTAAGTAATTCAGGGAGAATTGTTAAGAAAACAGCAGCTATAATAGAGCCGGTAAAACTGCCTAAACCTCCTAAGACAACAATAATCAAAATTTCGATAGACTTGTTAAAGTCAAAGTTTTTAGCCCCTAATACACCTATATAGTGAGCATACATACCACCAGCAATACCAGCAAAAAAGGCAGAAATGGAGAAAGCCAGCGTCCGGTAGTAGGCATTATGGATACCGGAGGATTCGGCGGCAATATCATTCTCACGAATAGATAGAATGGCTCGTCCGTGACGGGAACGCATCAGCATAATCATCAGAGTTACACAGATAATACAGATTATACCTGCTATAGTTACAGTTGTAAGAATTGAAATACCGAAAAGCCCTTGAGCACCACCGGTAAAGCCCAGATTTTCAATGATAACGCGAATGATCTCACCGAAACCTAAGGTAATAATTGCCAGATAATCGCCTTTAAGACGGAGCGCCGGAATGCCGATAACCAGACCTATGAGGGCTGCTAGAATACCCCCGAGAAGAAGTCCTCCTATGTAACCAACATATTCCATTTCACCAGAAAAATTCAGCCAAGAATTTAGCCAAGAATTCAGCCATCGAGCAAATAAGACAGCAGTGTAGGCCCCGATAGCCATAAAACCCGCATGCCCCAAGGCAATTTGACCTAAACAGCCGGTAGTCAAGTTTAGACTTACAGCTAAAACTATATTGATAAAAATAAGGGTTATAATTCCAGCAATGTAACTATTAAATACACCAGCGGCATTTAATAGCGCAAATAGAGCAAACAAGATTCCAATTACTAGAAAGTTTCGTAAATATATTTTTTTCAACGCTCTTGTCATAATTCCCCCCCTAAACCTTTTCTTTACGATTTTTGCCTAATATGCCGGAAGGCTTGAATAGCAAAACCACAATTAAGATACCGAATACTACAGCATCTGACAGTTGCGAACTGATGTAGGCTTTGGTTAAGCTTTCGGCCAGCCCCATGACCAAGCCGCCAATCATAGCCCCAGGCAAAATACCAATGCCTCCCAAAACTGCAGCTACAAAAGCCTTTAATCCCAGAAGGGAACCCATCATGGGATCGATCTGAGGATATTGCGCTACATAGAATAAGGAGCCTACTGCGGCCAGACCAGAGCCAATGGCAAAGGTGAGGGAAATCGTGCGATTGACATTAATACCCATGAGTCTTGCAGCACCGGTATCTTCGGACACCGCTCGCATAGCTCTACCTGATTTAGTAGTCTTAACAAAGAACTGTAAAGCCAACATTAAAACTACTGAACAACCAATAGTGAGAAGGGTAGTGGGGGTAAGACTAATCTCCCCTAATAGAATGGGGGTAGTTGAAAAAATCTTATCCATGGGCTTTGGATTGGGTGAAAAAATTAGCATGAACAGATTTTGTAAAAGTAAGCTCATACCTATGGCAGTAATAATAGAACAGAGCTTAGGTGCTCCTCGTAGAGGTCTGTAAGCAACTAATTCAATGACTATTCCTAAGGTAACACAGACCACAATACTCAGAATTACGGCTAACCACAAGGGTAAACCGGCCTGATACAGAAGCGGTGTAGCCAGAAATGTCATGTATGCCCCCACCATGATAATCTCGCCATGAGCAAAATTGATTAGCTTTACAATACCGTAGACCATGGTATAACCCAGAGCTACTAACGCATAAATACTGCCAATTTGTAGGCCATTAAGCAGCTGCGTCAAAAAATCAACCATAATACTTCCTCCATAACAAAAGCCACCCGGTATACGGAGTGCCGGCAAAAACACCGACCCAACAATTCCGAGTGACTTCACTTGAAATCAGAATAATTGTAAAGGAAATGTTATTTGGGGTCAACTCTATCAAAGAAGGTATATTTTCCGTCTACAATTCTGATGATGGTTACACTCTTAATTGGGTCACCATTACCGCTAAAAGAGATACTACCGGTTACACCTTCAAACTTTAAATCAGCCATTGCCTTAGTAATTTTAGCGTTATCCTCAAGGCCACCGGCATTCTTTATAGCTTCGGCAATCATGTATGCAGAATCATAGCCCAAAGCGGCAAAGGCAGTAGGATCTTCGCCATACTTAGCTTTGTAATTCTTGACAAAGTTCTGAACCTTTTCGCTACTATCCTCTAAAGAATAGTGGTTGGAGAAATATACATCATTTAAAGCTGAAATGTTACTGGCTGCTACAGAAGTAACAACTCCGTCCCATCCGTCACCGCCCAAGATCGGAACAGTAATACCGGCTTCTCTGGCCTGGATAGCCACCAATGCATCTGTACCATAATAATCAGGAACAAAGAGTACATCTGGCTTAGCTGAAGCAATCTTTGTTAGCTGGGATTTAAAATCTTTATCGGTGGCACCATATCCTTCGTTTGCAACAATGGTCATGCCAAGAGATTCAGCTTGGGCTTTGAAAGCGTCAGCTAGACCGCCAGAATAGTCATCAGAAGTATTATACAAAATAGCGGCAGTCTTAGCTTCTAGCTTAGTAGAGGCAAAGTTGGCCATAGCTGTTCCTTGGGTAGGATCAAGAAAGCAAGTCCGGAAGATATTACTGCCAAAAGTAGTAATGTCTGCTTGGGAGGCGGTGGGTGTCATCAGTAATATCCCATCTTTGGCAGCCATTTGAGCAACAGCTAAAGTAGGTTTACTAGTAATACTACCCCAAATTACGTTAACTTTGTTGCCCATGTGACGATTATAGGCGTTAACTGACTCGGTCACATCACCTTTGTCATCTAACACATTAAAAGCAATCTGTTTGTCCAGAACACCACCGGCTGCATTGATTTCTTCAAAGGCCATTTCAGCGCCATTTTTAGCTGAGGTACCATAAACAGCAACGGCACCGGTAAGGGGAGCGATCCCGCCAATGGAAATGGTTCCGCTACCCCCGGCAGCAGTGGTTCCGGTAGCATTACTGCCGGCGGTAGAATTTCCGTTGCTGCAAGCAGCCAGAGACATTGCCAATGAAAGAGCAATGGCGGTAGCAGCAACTAAAGCTAATTTTTTCTTCATTTTCATTTCCTCCATGTTTTTAATTAAAGAATAGAGACAAAGCAGCATGTATTATGAAATAAAGGTAATCTGAGGCTCTTTGTTTAGTATTCTTATTTGAATAAGGCACGTATTTGTGCGCCAATATTGACATATTATATCAGTAAAAGCGCAAGTTAGAAACGTTAAAATTTCATTTTGAGAAAAAAGATGAAAAGCAAAAGTCTTTTTTAGCGAAACATGACTAAAAAGTGCAAGTTTTTTGGATACGCTGGAAAGAAACTTACTCTTGATTATTTTCCGAGAACAAAAGTACTTTCTCTCTCTAGTAGTGTATAGGGGATGAACACCTGACCTCGAGCCGGTTTTTCAGCCAGTAGAATTTCTTGAAGCAGCACCGTTGCCTCTTGCCCAAAGGCAAAAAAGTCTTGTTGGATTGTAGTAAGTTTTGGGGTGACATAAGTGGCTATGGGGAGGTCGTCAAAGCCAATAACTGCAAGGTCTTTACCAACTTTTCGACCTAGTTTATCAGCTGCACGATAGGCGGCTACCGCCATAATATCACTGGCACAAACTAGGGCCGTAACTTCCGGATGATCTTTTAAAATTTTACAAGTAACGCTGTAGGCAATTTCATCATTAAAACTTCCATCGCCACAGAACTCCGGCTGATAGGGCAGTCCGTTCTCTGCCAGTGCTTGTCGATATCCGGCAAAACGCTCCTGGCCAACCACGGAATTTTCCTTTCCGCAGATAGCGCCAATACAGTGGTGCCCCTGCTCAATCAAAAATTCTGTCGCCGCCTTACTGGCAGAGATATTATCCACCGAAAGGGCGGAGTGGTTACGTCCTGGCAACTTAAAATCAATAGTTACGCAAGGAAGGCTGCTGCTGGCTACCTGACGAAAATAGGGATCATCTGTCTGAAGCCCGGAGATAACTGCTCCACCGATATTGTTTTCACGGCAAAACTGCTGAAAGGTTTTTTGTTTTTGACGATGAACTGTTAATGGATAGAAAACAATGTCATAGTCAGTGCCTTTGGCAGCCTCAAGGACGCCCTGTAAAATTTGCAGGGTAGAGATATCACCGGGCAAGATTTCTTCGAGACCGGAAATGATTACGCCAAGAGTCGTACTGCTTTTTTGGGCAAGTTTTCTGGCACTGCTATTAGGGATGAATTTATTTTCCTCAATAACCCGTAGTACCTTTTCTTTGGTTTTTGCACCCACATCTGGATAATTGTTTAGCACCTTAGAAACGGTAGAAAAGGAAACACCGGCCTTTTCAGCGATATCTTTTATTGTTTGCATGGATGCGCTCCTTAATTCTCTGCTGTAATTTTCAAAAAGTATTATAGCACAAATTTTTTCTGAATGGGGACTTGATAAAACGTTTTCGTAAGGTTATAATTGGCGAAAAGGTCGACTCGAAAACGTTTTAGAGTTTGGTTTTTTGAACAAGTAGAACAACAGGAAAAGGATACATTATGTTGAATTATGATTTAGGGAAAAATGAATGGAAAAACTGGCTCGTTGAAGAAAGTGATTTTTCAGCCAAGGTTCTGGGAAAGACGGAAACCATTATGGCTTTGGGAAATGGCTACTTGGGAGTTCGTAGTTGCACCGAAGAAGATTATTTAAAACAAAAACGCAATTTGTTTATTAATGGTACATTCAACTGCTTTAGCGACAAAGAAGTTAGTGAATTACCTAATTTGCCTGATGTTCTGGCCATGGAGCTAGAAATTGACGGCTATCACTTTTCTTTAGAGTTGGGAACTATCAAAGCCTACTCTAAAGTGTTGAATCTTAAAACCGGACTACTCAGCAGAAAGATCAGCTGGGAGATGCCAAATGGAAAGTTGGTGGAATTAGATTTTCAGCGCTTCGTTTCTATGAAGAATAAGCACCTTCTGGCCAGTAAATTGAAAATTCAGGCTTCTGAACCTGTGGAGATTAAAATTATCTCTGGAATTAATGGTCAGGTAAGTAATAGTGGTTCTCAACATTTGAATGAAGAAGATATGCGTTTTTTTGATAAAACCTATTTGCAGATGAACAGTTCCACTACGCAAAGCCAAATTCTTATCAGCACGAATACCATGCACAAGGTTAGTGTGGATACGGTTAGTAGCATGGCTATGGACCGCCGACGCATGGATCAAACCTTTGCTTTTACATTAGAGGGCAGTGTCGAAATCGAGAAAATATCTCTCTATTACACTTCAATTGACAAAGACATGGAAGGAAAAGATGATAAGCAGATTAAAGAGTTTGCTTATAATACCCTGAAAAGTACGTCTCAACTCGGCTTTGATGCTTTAGCACAGGCGAGTGCACAAGCCTGGGAAGAAGAGGTTTGGCAGAGCTATCCGATTATAATCGAAAGTCGAAATAATTATGATGAGTTAGCGGCAAGGTTCGCCATCTATCACATGGTTATTATGACTCCGGCTCACGACCACCGTATGGGCATTGGTGCCAAAGGTATGACGGGTGAAGGGTACAAAGGTCACTCTTTTTGGGATACAGAGATATTTATTTTGCCTTTTTATATTTTTTCCAACCCGGCTATAGCCCGAAGCCTCTTAGAATATCGTTACCTTGGTTTGGAGGGGGCTAGAAAAAAAGCTCGCGATAATGGTTACCAAGGTGCTATGTATCCTTGGGAAGCGGCTTGGCCTGCGGATGGTGAGGTTACACCGGTATGGGGAGCTGTGGATATTGTTACCGGAGAGCAAACAAAAATCTGGTCAGGGTTTATTGAGATTCATATCACCAGTGACATCACGTTTATGCTTTGGCGCTATTACTTGTCTACCAAAGATCAAGACTTTATGAATCGCTATGGATATGAAATTATCTTTGATACGGCCAATTTCTGGAGTAGCCGTTATGAGTGGAATGAAGCTCTGGGGCGTTATGAAATTACTGATGTTGTTGGTCCGGACGAATATAAGGAACATGCCGATAACAATGCTTTTACTAACTATATGTCGGCCTTTAATTTGCGCTTGGCTCTCACCTGTGCAGAGTCCTTGCTGCAAGACAATCCGGTATTATATGCCGCTTTGGATGAGAAGCTGGATATAAAAACCTTTAAACCTTTATGGCAAGAACGGTTGGACAAAATTTATCTACCGCTACCTACTAGTGAGGGAATTATTCCCCAAGATGATGCCTACTTAACCTTGCCGGAAATTGATCTGACTAAGTATAAGAGTCAGGAACAAGTGGGTGGTCTATTTCTTGACTACAATTTAGATCAGGTGAATAAACTACAAGTAACGAAACAAGCTGATATTATGATGCTTTTCTATTTACTAGAAGAAAAATTTGCTGCTGAAATTAAAAAAGCCAATTACGATTACTATGAGCCGAAAACATTACACGATTCTTCCTTGTCCTTATCTACTCATTGCATTATGGCCAATGATTTAGGCGATTACGATAAAGCTTATGAGTTGTTTGAACGGGCGGCCCGAATTGATTTGGGTCCCAACATGAAGAGCAGCGATCATGGAATACATGCCGCTGCGCAAGGTGGGCTCTGGCAGTGTATTACTATGGGCTTTGGTGGATTAAGAATTAAGGAAGGTCAACTTCACTGTAACCCACGTTTGCCAGAGGCTTGGCAGCACTTGGAATTCGCCTTCTATTGGCAAGGCGTACGCTGTCTTTTCACGATAACTTCTTCCAGCCTCCAGATAGAGACTCCAACAGGGGCAGAAGTAGAAATAATTATCCATGGGCAGAAGCACCTTATTAAGGATAGCCTGCGCGTAGCCTTGGCTAGAGAGGATTAGAAATGGATTTTTGGTTCAATTTTATTGGCTATACAGCTTCAGTATTAAGCACTATTGCCTTTATCCCTCAGGCCTTTTATGTGGTTAAAACTAAGGATACTCGCAGTATCTCTTTGCCCACCTATACAATATTTGTCTTATCCGTTATTTTTTGGTTTGTTTATGGCATTATGTTAAGAGATATGCCAATCATTGCATCCAATGTCATATGCATCGTGATGGGAATGATTATTTTATGGTATAAAGCCAAGGACACCCTGGCTTTGAAAATACAGAGGAAAAACGAAATTATTAAAGGAGAGTAAAACATGAAAAAGCTACTATCTGTACTAGTTGCACTCACATTGCTCCTGACTTTGGCCGCTTGCGGCAAATCTGGTGGCAAACAAGAAATTATTGTTTGGAACGCAGGGATTCAGACTACAGATACTTCTGGTAATGTTGCTAAAGAGGATCTGCCAATTTATGCCCTAATCAAGGAGTTTGAAACACAAAATCCTGATTATACAATCAAACTGGTTGACTACAGTATGGATGATCTGACTAAGGCTTTTACTTCAGCCAATATGGCCAAGAGTGGACCGGACATGGTTGCTCTTTGGGCAGGAAGTACAACCTTATCTTTTCAGGATTATTTAGTTGATTTTAATGAGCACATGACTGAGGCTGAGAAGGCTCAATTTAATGTCTCCTCTTTACTTCACAAGAACAGTAATTCTGAAGAGGCTCAAATTGGCTTAACCTTTGGAATGCCTTCTACCTTTATTATGTACTACAATCAAGAAATCTTTGATGCCAATAATTTAAAAGTTCCTACTAACTGGGATGAGCTAATGACCGTAAGTGAAACGCTAAAAGCGGCTGGGGTTACACCTATGGTTTTAGGTGATAAAGACGGCTATACCTCTACTTGGGCCGTATCTAGCTTGCTAGGAAATATCATGGGACCTGACGATCTGGCTAATTTAGCACCAGGTGGTTCGGCTAAATTAAGTGGGCCGGAGTTTACCGAAGCAATGAATGCCTGGAAATCCTATGTTGATGCCGGTTATGCCAGCCCAGATTATCTTACCAAAAGCGATGGAGATGCTGTGCAGGACTTCGTACAAGGTAAGGGTGCTATGCTGATTCATGGTAACTGGTCCAGTGCTGAGATGGAAGCTTTGGGAGACAAAGCACAAGTGGCAAGAATTCCGGCTATCTCTGCTGATGCTCCTTTTGCTAACTATATGGTGTCTCAACCGAATATAAACATTGTTGTTACCAACTATTCAACTAAAATTGAACCGGCTGTTGCCTTTGCCAAAATGCTGGCTTCACCAGAATTCACGATCAAATCCAACGAAGCTTTGTATGCTAAGCCGGTTGCTTCACGTCTGGCTAAAGCCAGCGATGCCTTTGCCGCTGAGGGACATAATGTTACCGGTTTTGACTCAATTATCTCCGGAGAAGCTGCTAATGAATTCTATAAGTTAGCTCCATCCTTTTTAAGTGGACGTATGACTTTGGAAGAGCTGGCCGGAAAACTGGATGAACTAAACAAAAAAGCATGATAGACCCGCCTGTCGGCCATCTAATCTCTAGGTTAGATGGCCGATTTATGAGGGAAAGGATCTTTGGGTTATGCGAAAAAAACTAGCAAAAAAACAAATTGAGGGTTTACTTTATATTGCTCCGGCACTGTCTCTTTACACCGTTTTTGTCCTTATTCCGATTCTTTGTGTTTTTGTTTATAGCACAATGAAGTGGGACGGAATGGGGCCAATGACTTTTATCGGTCTGGAAAATTTCCGAAATATTTTTACCAGTAGCGAGTTTTGGACTGCGATTTCAAACAATCTAAAATTTCTCCTATTGGGTGTGCCTTTATGGACAATTTTTCCGCTGATTGTGGCTGTGCTTTTACACGAAGAAGTAAAAGGCTGGAAGTTCTTTAAGTCGGCATATTTTTTTCCTACCGTTATTTCAACGGCGGTTCTGTCTACCTTATTTAAAACTTTCTTCTCTTATAACGGGCCTGTTAACAGTATAATGGCGGTGTTCGGGCTTGAACCCTTCGAATGGTTTGCTCATGGGAATATTGCCATTGGCCTGATTACAATTGCCGTTAACTGGATGGGGTTTGGCTCAGCTGTTTTAATTTTTTTAGCCGGTATGGCTAACTTTTCATCAGAAGTTTTTGAGGCGGCGGATCTGGATGGTGCTTCTTGGTGGAGAAGACTTTTTAGTATCACCATGCCTTTACTAAAACCTACCTTACAGTTCGTTGTTATGCTTAATATTATGAGTGTCTTCTGTGGGTTATTTGGTTTTGTCTTTATGATTACCGGTGGTGGCCCCGGTTATGAAACTACCGTGCTTGAGTATTTATTGTACTTAAAAGCTTTTAGACTCCATGATATGGGCTATGCTTCCGCTCTGTCGGTCGTGCTTTTTGCCATTGTCATAGGTATTACTATTTTGCAGCGAAAACTAACCACTACTAAAGGAGAAAAGGGGGAATCCATATGGTAAAAGCTAGTCCATTGCGTCGAAGCATCATTTTTTTACTGTTAGCCTTTTTGGCTGCCAGCACTTTACTACCGATTGTTTACATGGTTAGTGTAACGTTTCTCACTAAGGACGAGTATTTACTTAATGTTTTTTCTGTCCCTTCTTCACTGAACATAGCGAATTATAGGACCGTTCTGGACAGTTTTAATTTCTTACGGATGACGGCGAACTCAGTTATCATTAGTACAACAACGGTTTTCTTTAGTCTTTTTTTTAATTCCCTCTGCGCTTACAGTTTGGTAAAGTTGGATTGGAAGGGAAAGAGTGTTGCCAAAACAGCTATTCTGGTAGGCATGTTTATGCCCGGTCAAGTACTCCTCCTACCTGTTTATCAGATTCTAATCTCATTGAAGTTAGTGGATACAATGGTGGGGCTGATTATGTTTTATGTGGCTATATCGGTGCCCTTTGCTGTTATGATGATGATGGCAAATCTTAAAGGACTCTCAAATCAAGTAATGGAAGCGGCACAAATTGATGGTGCCAGTAGTTTTATGATCTATTTGCGGATTGTAATTCCGCTTCTTAAACCTACATTGGCTACAGCCACAATTTTAAATTTTATCGGTAACTGGAATGAGCTATTGTATGCCATGATTTTACTTCAAAGTGAGGAACTGCGCACTGTTACGGTTAGTGTTGTATCCTTAACAAATAAATTTGGTGCCAATCCGCCACTGCTTTACGCGGGACTCTTAATGAGTGCTCTTCCCGTTGTCTTGGTATATCTGATTGCTCAAAAGCAAATTGTTAAGGGTGTCAGTTCTGGAGCGGTAAAATAGCTTAGGTGGTAAGAGATATGTTCGTTGAGAGAAATCCTCAAAATTATATGGATGGAAAGATCATTCTTTATCATCCGCAAATTCGTGCAGGTATGGAAAGTTCAACTTTTTCAGGGGTTACTTGGGAAATGACTGATTATATGGATCAAAGTCTGCTCCTATCTTTTAGTAGTCAGTGGGGAAAAGAATTTACTCCCAGGTACCATCAACTGTCCTATGGGAAACCTTATAGCATAGCTGTAAAACAGGGGAGATCCAGCCATGACGCTACACCTTGGCTTTTTTGGGAACAGCCTGACGGCAGTTGTAAGGCTGTTCTGGTCTGTTGGTCGGGAAACTGGCAAGTTGATTTTTCCACCCAAGGAAAGGTCATATTTAGCTTTCCGGCGGAAAGCTTTTCAGCTACCTTAGCTCCGAAAGAAACCTTACCCTTGCCCACTGTAATTGTTGCCGAACATCCCTTAGGCTTTAAAGCCTTGCATCATGTCTTGTTAGAATTCCTGACCCTTCACTGGTTTCCCCAAAGCCCTTTGCAGGAGACATGGGTAGAGTGGAATCATTGGTGGACCTATGAAGATGTAGAAATCAACGAGACTGTCTTTTGTCAAAATGTTGATCGTGCTGCGGAGCTAGGTTTTGATTTATGTACCTTAGACGCAGGATGGTTCGGGGATGCCACTAACCCAGCTCATTGGAGTCAATGCCGGGGAGATTGGCACAAAGTTAATCGAGAGCGGTTTCCTCGTGGCTTAGCTTGGCTTTCGGAATATGTCCATCAAAAAGGAATGAAATTTGGTCTTTGGCTTGAGCCGGAGGCTATGGGTAATGCCTCGGAACTTTTGCAGAATCATCCTTGGTGGGAGGCTCGTAGAGACAAAGAAAAATTGCCCGATCCCTATCTATGTCTGGGGGCGGAGGGTGCAGCTGAGTGGCTCTACCAAACTTTGGCTCAAATCGCTGATGAAACCAAGTGTGATTGGTTTAAGCTCGATTTTAATATTGATCCGAAATTTGGTTGCAATCGCTCTGACCATGGTCATCAGCCTGGGCTTGGGCTCTACTGCCATTATCAGGCTTACTATAAAGTTTTGGCTCGTTTCCGTGAGAGTCATCCTCATGTGATTGTTGAAAATTGTTCTTCGGGCGGACTGCGGTTAGATTTAGAGATGATGCGCTGGGCAGACGTAAGCTTTTTGAGCGACCCGGATGAACTAGATCATAGTTTGCAGTGCTTATGGGGCGCGGCCTTAGTTATGCCCCCTAACCGGCTACTACATTGGGCTGGATCTGAAACACGAGTCTATCCCGATGGAAGTCACGTATTTCCCAGTTATGTTCTGGGAGAAAATGACGATAGATCTACCTACTTGGCGGTACTCCGAGGAGGCATGTTACATCATTTTGGTATCAGTCGTAATCTTACAGCATTACCAGATTGGGCGGCTAAACTGCTAAAAGAACAGATACACTATTATAAAAGTAAAGTTTTTCCTTTGCTTAAGGAAGGGCGGCTATATTTACTTAGCGGTCAGCCTCAGCGCAAAGGGGCGCGACAAGATGAGACAGAATCCTTGCCTCCTAAGGGCAGTGAATTCTCCTCCCAAGGAAGGGCAACAGCCTTTCAGTTGCAGGGACAAGCAGGCGGACTGATATTCGTTTTCGCCTTAGAGTCTGAGGTGGAGGAAAAGATAAAATTAGCTTCCTTGGATAGAAGTGCCAACTACCGGATATATTCACCCGATAGTCAAAAGACGGTTTATCTAACTGGCGAGGAATTAGTAACCGAAGGAATAGCTGTTGCCATACCTAAAGGAAATAGCTTATTATTTGAGTTTGAGCTTAGTTCTGATAATCTATAGACCTGAGAAAATTGAGAAATGGAGTTTAATTTTTATGAGAGATCTTACAAAAGCAGTTATTTTTGATTTAGATGGGGTTATTTGTCACACTGACAACTACCACTATTTAGCTTGGAAGGAACTGGCAGATAAGTTAGGAATTTACTTTGATGAAGAAATTAATAATCGTTTGCGGGGGGTTTCCCGTTTGGCCAGCTTTGAAATTATTTTAGAGCGTTATAATCAGCCGATGACTTTGGAGCAAAAAGAAGCCTATGCCAATGAAAAAAATGATATTTACCGGGAACTTCTCCAGAAAATGTCTACAGCGGATCTGGATCCAGCGGTTAAAAGTACTTTGGAAGAACTCAGAAACCGGGGCTATAAATTGGCCATTGGCTCTTCTAGCAAGAATGCGCCCTTAATTCTGGAAAAGATTGGCTTGGGTAATTTCTTTGATGCTATTTCAGATGGTAACAATATTACCAATTCTAAACCTGATCCTGAAGTGTTTTTAAAGGCAGCGGAGTATATTTCTGAGGCGCCTGAGCACTGTTTAGTTGTTGAAGATGCGGTGGTAGGCGTAGAGGCAGCTCATCGGGCAGGCATGAAAGCAGCAGCAATTGGTGATGCGGCTAAGACCGATGAGGCGGAATTTAAACTGACAACCTTTGCCGACTTACTAAATATTTTATAAGTCTTTAGACGTGCCAAGGAGAAGTGGATGAAAGTGGAAGAAAAGTGGTGGCATAAGAGTGTCGTATATCAGGTTTACCCCAAGAGTTTTATGGATGCCGATGGCGATGGACTTGGCGATATAAAAGGGATTACCCAAAAACTTGATTATATAAAGTTGTTAGGTGTGGATGTCATTTGGATTTCACCTTTTTACACTTCTCCCGGTAAGGACAATGGCTATGATATCAGCGATTATCAGGGGATTCAGCCGGAGTTTGGAACTATGGCTGATTTCGAAGAATTGCTAGTAGCCGCTCATAACCGGGGACTAAAAATTATTCTTGACTTAGTAGTAAATCATAGCTCAGATCAGCATCCTTGGTTCATTGAGAGCCGTTCCAATAGGGGTAATGATAAGCGTGACTATTACATTTGGAAAGACGGCAAAGAGGAGACTCCCCCCAATAACTGGGGAGCGCTTTTTGGTGGTTCTGCCTGGACCAAAGATGAGCAAACCGGTCAATACTATTTACACTTGTTTTCCCCCCATCAGCCTGACTTGAATTGGGAATCCTCTCAGCTTCGTCAAGCGGTGTATTCAATGATGCGGTGGTGGCTGGACAAAGGCATTGACGGTTTTCGGATGGATGTTATTAGTCTAATTTCAAAGCATCCGGATTTTCCTGATGGCGAGATTACCCGTGGTGCCTATGGTAACCCGGCTCCCTATGTGGCGAATGGCCCAAAGGTTCATGACTATTTAAAAGAAATGCGTCGCCAAGTTCTTAGTAGTTATGATACGCTAACCGTAGGTGAGGCCTCAGGTGTAACCATTGAAGAGGCTGTTTCCTATGCCAATCTAGATGGCAACGAGTTAGATATGGTCTTCCAGTTTGAACATATGGATCTAGACGGTGGTGAAAGCTTTAAGTGGAATCTACGCAAGATCAATTTGATTGAACTAAAGCAAACCCTTAGTAAGTGGCAAATTGCTCTCCATCAGAAGGCTAGAAATAGTTTGTACTGGTGTAATCACGATCAACCGAGAATCCTTTCCCGTCTGGGTGATGAGGGAATTTATCGCGAAAAATCAGCTAAAATGCTGGCTACTTGTCTTCATATGATGGAAGGAACACCCTATATTTATCAGGGTGAGGAGCTTGGTATGACCAATGCGCCTTTTGAAACCTTGGCAGATTTTCGCGATTTAGAGAGCATTAACGCTTATCACACCTATACGAGTAATGGCCGCTTTACTGAAGACGAAATGATGAGTTACTTACGTTATAAGAGTCGGGACAATGCCCGAACGCCTATGCAGTGGAGTAAGGAAAAGAATGCCGGTTTCACAGCAGGCACTCCGTGGATTATGGTTAATCCTAATTATCTGTGGATTAATGCGGAAGAGCAAATTAATAATCCTGACTCTGTCTTTCACTACTATCGTCAATTGATAGCTTTACGAAAGGTCTATCCGGTGATTGTGTCTGGCAGCTATGAGCTGTTAGCTCAAGACGATGAGAGCCTGTATATCTATAAGCGCCACTACCAAAATCAAGAGCTCTTGGTGGTTTGTAATTTTAGCGATAAAGCTATTTCCTTTCCTCTTTCCTTGGAACAGATGTGCTCATGGACTTATCTTTTAGGCAATGAATCCGAGAGCTGTTTTCTGCGTGAAGGTATAGTCTCTCCCTACGAAGGGGCAATTTTTTATCGGGAAAACTAGAGTTTATTCACGAGCTGTCTTAGACTAGACTTTCTCTGCTTCCGACAACTCTGCCGGAGGCAGAGAAATTTTTTGTAGGCTTAAGCCAGTCGAGGCGATAGTCGAGACAAAAAACCACCTGCTATGC
>CAZFHA010000002.1:0-270358 GCA_964518595.1 uncultured Oscillospiraceae bacterium | reverse complement strand
AGCAATTGCCGCCATTGCTATATGGGTCTATAGCTCAGTTGGATAGAGCAACAGCCTTCTAAGCTGTGGGTCGGAGGTTCGAGTCCTCCTAGGCTCACCATAAAGCGAACACCTTCATTGTCAGTGACAGTGGGGGTTTTTTCATTTCTAAGGCTTTTCAAAAAGGCTTACCAGGCTGCGGCCTTTTATATAGAGAAGAAGCATATCTTTTGTTTCCCAAGTTCAAGAGGTTTGGTGAAAGCTAAATTATGTTGATTCTGGAAGTTTGTTATTGGAAAAGGAGGCACTAGAAATAATTTTCACTAAAAAATATAAACGTTATTGGATTGAACCTTTGCATTCTAACGCCAGTCAGGAAATTAACCATTAAATTTTATTTGTTAAACATTTTATTGAAATTCCAGATATTATGTTCAACACACCAGATAAGTTCTCCTTTCGCGATCCATTCAACTGGTTTTACATTTTCTCTGGGTATTTTGAAGGTTCTACCCTTAAATTCTTCTAAAACGCATTCTGCATAAACGTACTTTTCGTCAAAATCAGTAATTATGCTATCTTTCACTACAATTCTCCTTTTGAAAAGCTATAGTTACTTCAAGCCCAAAGATGTTTATTCTCATTTCTTTAGGTGAACTCCATATTATACTATATCACATAGGGATAGTAGCCAGTCAGTTTTTTATTTACTTGATCTTAGCACGATCAGTGTTTTCATAGTATGAAAAAAGTTTGCGTATCTGTTTTATAATAGATTTTAAACAGTGTAAGAAATTTAAAGGGCGTAAGGAGTTGAATGGCATGAAAAATATTGCCTTTTTAGGCGTTGGCGGTGTAGGCGGTTATTTCGGTGGAAAAATGACCCAACTGCTAAAAGAGAACAAACTAGATATACATATATTTTTTATTGCGAGAGGAAAACACTTAAAGGCAATAAAAGAAAATGGATTAACTTTAAAGACAAAAACCGAGGGAATTTTAACATGTATTCCAACTCTGGCTACAGATGATTGCGAGGAACTGCCTAAGCTGGATGTATGCTTTATTTGTGTGAAACAGTATGCTTTAGAGGATGCTGTCACAAAAATTCTTCCAAAACTAGATGCTAACACAATAATAATACCGCTTCTAAATGGCGTAGATATTTACGACAGAATAAGAAAGATAACAAATAAAGGAATCATACTTCCGGCCTGTGTTTATGTTGGCACACACATTGAATCCTACGGTGTTATTGAGCAAAATGGTGGTGCCTGTAAAATTATTTTTGGGAAAGACCCAAATCACAAGGATATCAACATTGATGACATCTGTGAATTAATGAGTAAAGCGAAAATTACGTTTGATTGGAGTAGCAAACATATCGAAGCCATTTGGAGTAAATACATGTTCATTGCTGCCTATGGACTTGTAACTGCCAGTGAGAACAAGACCTTGGGTGAAGTATTAGAAGATGAAGAATCTTCCCGAAAAGTAAAGGGAATAATGAAAGAGATTGAATCAATTAGTAGAGCCGAAAACATTAGATTACCTGAAAACATCGTCGATTCTCAATTCCTTATGGCCAAAAATTTTCCCTATGAGGCGAAAACCTCCTTTCAAAGAGATTTTGAATTAAAAGATAAGCCAGATGAGAGAGAACTTTTTGGACAAACCATTATTGACTTTGGAGCGAAACATGGCATTGATACTCCAATTGTAAAAAATGTCTATCAAGAGCTAAATAGAATGGTCTAAGAAATAAGCATTCTAAACTCTCCAGATATATATCTACACCGCCAAAAAAGTTAGGCGTTTTTTAGCCCATATAGTAAAAAATTTTATAGCGGCAGAAGCCCCTGTATAGCTGTGATAAGGGGTTAATCTCACTGAGTAAAAAATTTCCTATTTGCTATTGTTTAAACCATTTATGTTAAAATAAAATCAAAGGATTAGTGATTTAGCTCATTGTCAAGCAGAGAAGGGTGAAAAATGCGGATTGCTTTTATATCTGATGTCCACGGAAATCTACCAGCTCTCATTAGTGTTGTTGAAGATGCTATTTCGAATCAGGTGGACGAATTTGTTTTTGTTGGTGATTACGTATTTGATTTACCCTTTTCAGATGAAGTTGTACGTTATTTGATGAAGCTGAAAAAGGCTCATATTATCAAAGGCAATAAGGAGAATTACATCCAATGCCTTTCAAGAGAAAATCAGAAGGATTGGGTATATCACCAAATGGGCGGAATGTATCAAACTTTTAGAGATTTATCCCTTGAGGCCTACAACTTCTTGAATGGTTTAGAGGATGAGTGTGAAATTTCTTTACAGCCAAACCTATCCATCTATGCAGTTCATGCTCCCCAATTCCTAATGCCTGCGCTAAAATCGAATCATAATAGCTTGAATTTTCACAGGAAAATGCTAGAGAAACCTTTTTCACATCAAGACTATCTGCTTGCCTTTGCCCAGTTGGTTAACTCGGAGGAATCAAGAGCGGCTATTGATGGTATCAATGCAAATATCATTGTGTTTGGTCACAATCATTTACAAGCGTATGCCTATTGTGGTGATAAGTTAATCATCAATCCTGGCTCCTGCGGAATCCCACTGGACTTTATTCCGAAGGCCGCCTATACAATCCTTGAAGTGAAGGATGGAGGATTTAATGTTTTTGAAAAAAGAGTTGCTTATGACATAGAGGGAACTATCAATCTGGTAAAAAAATCTCACTTCTACGGTGTGTCTAAGATATGGAGTGATTTAGTGTTTCTCGCACTGCGAAGTGGAAGAGATTATTTTAGCATATTCTTTGAAATTGCAAGAAAAATAGCTGCAGCTAAAAATGAAACAGGTTCTTTCTTTAGTAATTCTACTTGGCAGGAAGCTCGAAAAGAGTTTGACAATAGGGTTGAATAGCTGAATACTATCAAACCCTTTAGAATTAATCCAAAAGTGGGTAATTCTAAATGACATACTATGAGCCATATGATAGTATAACTTAGACAGGACATTCGCCAAGCGGTAATCCCGCCCCCAGAATGGGGGGGAAGCTTATGGAATATTTGGTAATTCTCGTATTAGCCCTGGTGCTAATTGCAAGGATCGCTGATAGCTCTAGAAAGCAATAACCGCTCGGTGGCATCCGAACGGTTATTAGAATAATATCTACTAATCTATGGGGGCAACCGTTAGTGATTGTCCTGTCTCCATTATAGCATAAATGTATGTAGGTGCAATCTATCCTATTCTGATAAAAGCCGCACTTTTGTGCGGGCTTTCTTGAACCCAGACCAACACCCCATCTTAGAGTAAGGAACAACGCATATGAAACTCGACCGTTTAATGGGAATCTTAACCCTCTTGCTACAAAATGACCGGATAACTGCTCCTGAACTGGCAAAACGCTTTGAAGTGAATCGCCGTACCATCGGGCGTGATATTGAAGCACTTTGCCAAGCCGGAATTCCAATTGTGACCTATCAAGGTTGTGGTGGCGGACTTTCCATTGCTGAAGGCTTTCGGTTGGATAAAAGTGTTTTAACCCAGGAGGAACTTAGTAGTCTCATGGCCGCATTGAAAGGGCTTGGCAGTGTGACAGAGAAATCAAAGCTGGAAAATACCTTAGATAAGCTAAGTTCTCAAGCCGTGCTTTCCCTCCGAGAGCCGATTATTATTGACTTGGCCTCTCATTACAAGGGTCAACTGACTGAGAAAATTACAGGAATCAAACAAGCGATAAGAGAAAGTAAGCTTATTGCCTTTGATTATTATTATGAAAAGGGCGAGACGAGACGTATAATCGAACCCTATTTTATCCTGTTCCAATGGTCTTCTTGGTATGTCTTTGGATTTTGTCAGAGTCGTCAGGACTGGCGGATGTTTAAGCTTTTACGGCTTTGGAATCTCAGCATCTGCGATGAGGAATACTTGCCGCGCCCCATCCCAGAGGAAAAACAGAATTTTAATGCCCGATTCACCGACGATATAAAATTGACGGCACTGTTTGAGCGATCCCAGCGCTACAAGTTGATTGAAACCTATGGTTTGGACTGTTATACAGAAACGGAGCAGGGATTATTACTAGAAATAGGTTTTACTCAGGAAGAGTACATGGTGAATTGGTTGCTGGGTTTTGGAGGCAAGGTGAAAGTTATTGAGCCGGAATATATTGCGGAGGCGCTAAAATCTGCTGCTGAGGCTATTTTAAAGTGCTACCAATAAACCGGGCAAGCAGTTGTCCTGTTCAGTATGGTTAAATGAAGATACGATACTTGGATGGGAGAGAAATGAGTATGAATGTAAACCTTTTTGCCAAAGCCAATCAAGTCCTTAGAAACAGTGATACTGCCTATATAGGTGTAATTGACCAGCAGGGCTATCCTTCGGTCTCCACGGCCTCACCGATTCGGCCAGAAGATATCTTTAGCCTGTTTTTTGCAACGGGGATTGAGGCCAACAAGACCAAGCGCATACTGGCTGACAAGCGAGCCAGTGTTTGTTTTCGCTCTGGAGAGAACAATGTTACTTTGGTGGGGGAGGCGGAAGTCCTTACTGACCAATCCAGTAAGAGTGCTTATTGGCTAGACTGGTTTATTAGTCATTTTGAAAAGGGGGAAACAGATCCGGCCTACTGTATTATCAAGTTCACTACTATGCGGCTTTCCCTCTGGATTGACCGGGAAAGTGCCGAGTTTTCCGTGGCTGATCTACTGCAGATTCAGTCCCGCTGCGGACTGCTCTGTGACGGCTGTAGCTATAAAATATCTCAGGGTTGTAAGGGTTGCATGGCGATGCAGGGGCAGCCCTTTTGGGGAACCTGTCCTGTGGCAACCTGTTGTGAAGCCAAAAGGTACCTTCACTGTGGTAGTTGTCTTGAAATGCCCTGCGAATTGTTGCAAGAATTTTCCTGTGGCTCTGGAAGTGAAGCTGATAAACCGGCTGGAGCGAGAATTGCCATGTGTCGGGCTTGGGCGAAGTGGAGTTGACCGGAGCTTTTTCTACATAACCAGAGGACAGAGCCTGACAAAGTTCTCTAATCAAATTCCTGAAAGGCTCTGCACCAGTAAGGAAACTAAGGTTACGGCTATCCAGCAGGATAGTCCCAGAAGGATGGGCTTAATGCCATTGGCAAATAAGGTTCTTAGGTGTGTGCTCAGTCCGATGGCCGCCATTGCCATGACGATAACGAATTTTCCCAGAGTAACTAAGTCGCTGGAGATATAAGCGGGAATTCCGGCAAAGGTGTTAATGACTGCGGCCAGAATAAAGAAGATAACAAACCAAGGAAAAACTTTAGAAAATTTAAAATTTTCACGGGCGGTTTTTTCGGTCTTTCTGGCGGTATAAATAGCCAAAAAGAGGGTAATCGGTACAATCATCAGTGTTCTAGTTAGCTTAACAATAGTGGCAAAGTGCAACGCGTCGTTATTACCAACACTGTTACTCCAAGCTGTTCCAGCCGCCACTACTGAAGAGGTGTCATTTATGGCTGTACCTGCCCACATGCCAAAGCTTATGTCATTCATACCCAGCAGATGCCCCAAGAAGGGAAAGATAAACACCGCCAGAATATTAAAGAGGAAAATCGTAGAAATAGATCGAACAATATCCTCATCTTTGGCATTGATGACCGGTGCTGTGGCGGCAATAGCCGACCCACCACAAATAGATGTACCTACGCCGATTAACGTGGTGGTGTCCCCTGAAAGCTTCAGCGCCTTACCCACAAAAAAAGCAGTTATAAAGGCGGCACTCAGGGTAAATAACATGACAAATAGTGATTGCTTGCCCACAACAAGAATGTTATAAAGATTCATTTCAAAGCCTAACAGAATGATTGAGTATTGGAGCAGCTTTTTGGAGGTGTATGTAATTCCGGGGGATAGCGAAGTTCCTTTTCTAAAAGTGCCCTTAACTAATTTCGGAAAAAGGTTGGCAATCACCATACCAAGAATGATTCCCGTAACCGGGCCGCCAATCAGAGGTAGCTTTGTGCCAATAAACCAGGAGGGGAGGGCAATCAGTAAACAGAGTCCAATTCCGGGGAGTAGGTCAAGTATTCTCTTTAATGTCTTATTCTTCATATCTTACCTCGGTGCCTGTAAATTTGTCTCTTGTATTATACGAGTTAATTGAGATAAAATAAAATTATAGTTTGTGATAGAGTTATAAATTAAATTTATGGAGGCTGAGATGCTCGATGTTAGACATAATACATTTTTAGCCCTTTGCAAAATTGGCAACTATACGAAAACTGCCGACTATTTGCATATTACCCAACCAGCGGTTTCACAGCATATTAAATACTTAGAATCTCTCTATGGTGGCAAGCTGTTTTACTATGAAAACAAAGTTCTGCAGCTGACTTGGCGCGGGCAGCAACTGCGGCGTTTTGCCATGCAAATGGGAGCAGATTGGTCTCATCTTCAGTTTAAACTGGTTCATCAAGATACGGAGCAAAGGACTTTGCACATGGGGGCGACTCTCAGTATTGGGGAGTTTGTTTTGCCGTCGCTTTTGGGTAAACTTCTTAAGACTAGTCCCCAATTGCAGGTAAATGTCTCGGTGGAGAATACCCAGGAACTTCTGGAAAAGTTAGATCAGGGTGAGCTGGATATTATCTTGGTGGAGGGACATTTTGATAAGAGTAAGTACGATCATCAATTGTTTGCCCTGGAAAACTTTATTGCTGTGAGTAGTAGCCGCCACCCTAAGGCCGCCGAGTCCCTGAGCTTAGAAGAGGTGGTAGAGGAGCGAATTATTATCCGTGAATCTGGTTCTGGTACCAGAGATATTTTTGAGCAAATATTAAAGGACTATAACTTCGGAATAAGTAGTTTTTCTAAAGTCTGTGAATACGGCAATATAAACGGAATTAAAGCCTTAGTCGCTTCTAATTTGGGTATAACTTTTCTATACGAAGCCACCGTCAAAAAGGAACTAAGGGAAGGCAGCTTGGTACAACTTTCCTTGCAGGGTTTCCCCCTGAAACGGGAGTTCTCTTTTGTCTGGTTAAAAAACAGCCTGCACCAAGAGGAGTATCGCTCCTGGGCAAATCAAATCAGTGAACTGGCCGATTCAACCAAGAGGGAAGTATAAGGCAGCGGTATTCTATAGTGGGTAGGGTATTCTCTTATGCTTTGGGTCAGTGGTATACGATAATGGGATTCATACATCCAGTGTAAGAATTACAATGAACATAGTTTAGAAGCAAACATTAAAGCTCCTGAAATAGCGCTATCTGTCTGAAAAGAAAATAAATCTTCTTCGTCTCTAACAGAGTACAATCCCACATATTTTAAGTTGTGGTGTTCACACAACCTCTTGATACCTGTCTCAAAGGGTTCAGTTCCATATTTTGCATCATACCCATGGGTGGCGATGACGGCAATTTTTTTACCTTCCCATAAAGAACCCCTTGCTTTTCCATAAAATTTACCAAGACCATAGAATCGGTCTAATAAAGCTTTCATTGGCGAAGTACAATACCACGTATAGATTGGAGTCGCCAAAACGATACAATCGCTTTGGATGACTTGATCAACTATGTCATTGACATCATCATTTTGAACACAGCCATATTGTCCGTTCACTTGCTGGCAAGCATAACATCCCTTGCAGGGCTGAATATTTTTTTCAAACAATGGGATATAGGAAACCTCGCAATTGTTATGTTTTAACGCTGTAATAAAAGGTTTAAGTAATTCGGCTGTATTACCATTTAGACGAGGGCTACCCATTAAAACACAAAACTTCATTAAATCACTCTTTCATAAAATATATGTTATCCCGAATAATGTCCTGTCTGGTAATGGCTACTTTACCCCTACTCTCATGCGATAGGAAAAATCAATTTCAAATTCTTTTGTACCAAAGATATCTTGAACCATTTTTTGAAGATACAAAACATCATTTTTTATTAGTTCGGGATGCTTTTTCATAATTGCCTGCACACTTCCTTGGCTCATAAGTAAGTCAATATAACGTTTGGCCGTGTATCGCTCTGTATTTGAAAAAACTATTTCTCGTGCATATTGAAAAAATCCACAACCAATAATATTATTTAGATGCTCATTTTTATCATATCTCTTAAAGGTGTCTTTGACATCTGGCAATTCAGTTTCTAACTTTCGCACTTTGTTATTTAGGTCATCGTATAACTTATCCGCTTTCCATGTTGAAATAGGCGGCCAATCGCAGTCCACAGTTGCAAAAATTCCATTCGGTTTTAAGATTCGATTCACTTCATGCAGCGTCGCTCCAGGTTCCATCCAATGAAATGATTGCGAACAAATTACCACATCAATTGAATTATCTTGCTGCCCAGTACTATGTCCAAATCCATTAATAAAAGAAATGCTGTCAGTCGCTTTTGTAAGGGCAATCGAAAGCATATCAACGCTTGGTTCTATTCCCACAGCTTGTTCACAGTATTTGCTCCAAACAAGCGTTGAGAGCCCAGTACCACAACCCAAATCAACTACAGTCGTGGGTGTATGCCCCATATATCGGAGGATTACCTCAAGTGGATACTCTGGTAAAGTTGGCCTTGCATTTTCGTATATATACGAAAACCCATAAAACCGCTCAGCATTTTCTGCTTCTTTCAATAGACTAATACTCCTTACTTTTAGTATGAATATTATCCCAATCCTGTGTTTTGATACAAATTTAGTATACCGAGAAAGCAGCAATAGATCAATGATTCCTACACGGCTACTTCTGTCTTGGAGAGCCAACCCCGAATTATCATCTGAAGAGTATCGCTCCTGGGCAAATCAGATCAGTGAACTGGCTGATTCAACCAAGGGCGATACAGAGTAAATAATAAGTCTACATGTCTTTTAAATAATATTTTTCAGTAATTTTGGGACGCTCTATTTTATTGTTTCTTCCTGATTTTAACAATTGCAGCATCCATGTCATATTCTGAGCAAGTTCCGCTAAAAGATGCAGCCCCTCTTGATCAGTATGAATATCTTCTGGCCGTCTTCCAAGAATACTATTTATATAGCTGTTAGAAATAATCGGCATATTGCTAAATAGGAAGTATTTATTTAGTACGTCAACACTAGAGGCTGTGCCGGCACGTCTGGCTACGGTAAAGGAGGCCGCTGGTTTATAGGCTAATTTTTCATAACCGGCTTCAAATAGCCGATCCAAAAATGAAATCGCTCCGCCAGTAGGTGCACCAAAATAAACTGGTGAAGAAACCACTATGCCATCATAGTTGTCAATATCATTTAGCAGTTCGTTAACTCTGTCAGGAATTACACATTTTCTGCTAGTCATACATTGAAAGCACCCCATACATGACCGGACACTTGTACCTATGTGAAAAATATCACTAGCCACATTTTTTTGATTAAACCTCTCTTTCAAAATAGTTAGGGCTTCAAAAGTTGATCCATTTTCATGAGGACTACAATTTAATAATAAAGCATTTTTGTTCCTGTTTACAATTATGATTTTCGAAGATATAATCACTATAGCATATGCTATAGTGATTGCAAAAAGGATAAACTCAATGTTGTTTAGTTTAATGATAAGGCAGGTACGTGCAGAATTAGGTCTTAGTCAAGATCAGTTGGTGCGTGAACTTAATATTAGCTTTTCAACTGTTAATCGTTGGAAAAATGGCAAGTTCAATCCAAGTCCAATGGCAAAGAAGCTTTTTATAATTTCTGTGTGAAAAAGAATGTTGATATAAAAACTTTTGGGAAAGAAGATAGTGTGGATGATTAGTATAGATTTAAATCAAATAGGCAGTATTAGTGTTAACAAAGAATGGAATTTCAGTGATGATACGGAACTCTCTATGCACACAATCCATGCGTACCCTGCAAAATTCCCAGCTTTTATTGCTTCAAAAGCGTTTGAGTACGCTCAGAAAGAAGGTGTTGCCGTTGAATCCGTAGCTGATATTTTCTGTGGATGTGGAACCGTTGCCTTAGAGGCAAAACTTCATGAAAAGAACTTTTGGGGATGTGACATAAATCCTGTTGCGACATTAATAGCAAAAACTAAGAGTGAGAGTTATGAAATTTCTGTATTAAAAAGTGTATATGGGAAAATTATTCTGGAGTGTGAAAATATGGTGGCCTCTAATGATCTATACGCTCGGTGCAATAATCGTTTAAGATATTGGTTTAATGAGGATAGCTTTAATGTTCTATATCAGTTAAAGTCAGCAATCTATAACGCCACATCAAGAGGAAAATACAGGGACGCCTTTCTATGCTTGTTTTCTTCTATCCTCAAGGCTTCTTCCAAGTGGTTAACGAAATCTATTAAGCCTCAAGTTGACCCCTCAAAGAAGGAAATTGATGTGCTTTCTGTGTTTTCAAAGCAATATCAGAAATTTATTCGCTCGGTAGAGCAGATTGAAGAATTTACTCTGAAAGCTTCTAATATAGAAATAAAAAATCGAAATTTTTTAAAGATACGTAGCCTTCCTGAGGTAGATTTAATTATTTCGAGCCCCCCTTATGTAACTTCATATGAATACGCTGATTTGCACCAGCTTTCCACTCTATGGCTTAATTATGTGGAGGACTATCGTGATGTGAGAAAAGGTTCGATTGGGAGTGTTTACAATAGCGAAAAATTTCAGCTTCAATTAGACGAATTAAATGCAGTTGGTCGAGATATCGTTCACAACTTGTTGGACGGACGAGAGGCAACTGCAAAAGTACGTTCTGTGGCTAGGTACTATCTTGATATGCAAAAAGCAATCAGTTTATGTTATTCTATGCTTAATGTAAAGGGGATGGTTTTTTTTGTAGTAGGCGATACAGAATATAAAGGAATCAAAATTAAAAACTCTGAGCACTTGATTCAATGTCTCCTCAATGAAGGATTTACTGATATAAAAGCTGCCAAGCGTAGAATATCCAATAAAATATTAACACCTTATCGTGACAATATTGGAAGGTTCTCATCTGATAAATCTCAGAGGACTATATACCATGAAGAATTTATCATCAGTGGAAGGAAGTACAAGGAATGAGCGAGAAGTTAACTATTAGGCCATATGCGCGCTTAATCACAATGCTGGGTGAGCAATTAATCAAAAACGAGGTAATTGCCCTTGTTGAATTAATTAAAAACTCATATGATGCTGATGCTACTTGGGTGAAAGTTAGCTTCTTAGATTTTAATGCGGATTTTTCACTAAAGCCAACATCAAAGATAATTATTGAAGATGATGGTTGTGGAATGGATGAAAATATTCTAAGGAGACATTGGCTTAACCCTGCTACTCCTGATAAATTAAAACGAAAATCAGAAAACTCTCAAACACAAAAAGGCCGTATACTACAAGGAGAAAAGGGAATAGGTCGTTTTTCGATTTTCAAGCTTGGCAAGACTATCAAAATAACAACTCGTCGTCAACTCCAAGATGAAGGAAAATTTTTTATAAATGGAGCTGAGGATCAGGAGCATATTCTAAATTATGATTTTTCGAAATATGATGACAATTTTTTGACTGAAAATGGAGAACAAAAAGATCTGTACCTTGAAGACTTATCAGTGGTCTTATCAAGTCGTGACCCAAGTGAGATTATAAAGAAATCCATAACTCTTGGAGCTACGAGAAGAGAAAGAAAGCCTTTTGGAACAATTATTGAAGTAACTAATCTAAATTCGAACTGGACTCCCACAAAGCTTGAAAGAGTTCAAAAGGAAGTAGGAAAGTTACAGCCGATTTTTTTGAATGATGAGTCGGTCGATTTTGGTATATGGATATATCAAGATAAAACATTATTTACAGGATACGAGAGTTATAAGGAAAAACTGATTGAATGCTTGAATAGCAAATCTGTTTTTAAAATAACAGATGGGCGCTTCAGTACTGATGGCAACATGATTTCTTTTATGTTAAATGATACGAAGCATGAGTTGAGCTTTTCTGATTCTGATATAAATGGATTAAATAAATTCAAGAAATACTTTAAAACTGATTCATATAAAACTGAATGTGGCGACTTTACTTTTGAGTTTTATATATTTGATCTAAATGTAGATTCAGAAAATATATCCAAGTATTATTTAGATAACTTAGAAAAGACAATGATTCGAGAGCATAGAATATACCTCTACAGAGATGGGATTAGAGTTATGCCATATGGTGATCCAGAAGATGATTGGCTTCGAGTTGATATTTCCAGAGGGACTATTAGTGCTGCAGAATTTTTGAGTAATGATCAAGTAGTTGGCTGTGTATACATATCACAAAAAGATAACCCAAGATTAAAAGACAAAACCAATAGAGAGGGCCTTATTGAAGATGGCCAGGCACTTGAAGATTTCATAAATATCTTACAATTAATTTTAAGATATTTACGATACAAGCCTTTTTCTCAATATTTGATTGAGAAAAAAAAGAAACAAGAAATTAACCGTATTAAGCAAGGTCGTCCAACAGAGATTATAGAGTCTGCGAAAAAGAAATTTTCAGGAGATGAGAAAGCTCTTTCGTTTTTATCCTCTTTTGAAAGTGCTTATGTTAAAGAGAAGAGAGTTTATGAAGATCGAATAAATAAAACAGAAAATCTCGCTGCTGTTGGTCTATCTATCGAAACCGCTTCCCACGATGTAATGTTATTTATAAAGAAAACATTAGAGCAACTTGATGCACTTATTCGTGATTCTATGTCTGGAGAAGAAATAGATAAGGAAGAGCTTCAATCACGCATAACTCTCATTCGTGGAAATCTTTCAATGGTTGAAACACAGATGAAGGATATACAGTTGTTATTTCCTTCAACAAAATCCAGAACAAAAAATATTAATGTTAGAGACATAGTTGATAAGGTCTATCGTCTGTATAAACGCCCTTTTGTTGAGAGTAATATTTCCATTGATTTTCAATATACCGAGAGGCCACTCATTGTTCGCACAACAGATGCGGTATTGCTGCAAGTTCTCATTAATTTGTTTGATAATGCTTTGTATTGGGTAAAAACAGTTGATTGCGACCGTAAAATTACTATTTATATTGATGGGAACGAGCAACGGCTAATTTTTTCCGATAATGGTCCGGGCGTAAAAGATGATGATATAAATTATATATTTGAGGCTTTTTACTCAGGCAAAGGAGATGAAGGACGAGGGCTTGGGTTATATATTGCTCGTCAGCTCCTGGATAGATATGATTACTCTATCACGCTGGCAGAATTTTCTAAGGACAAACTCCAGCAAGGGGCTAATTTCGTCTTAGAGTTTGTAAATGAGGGGTGAAGATATGGATATTGGAAAGCTGTTTAGCGGAATAGCTGTGATCATAGATGATGAAATAAATAATGAAAAATCCCAGATATCATCAATTAGAAAATTAATTGAACAAAAAAATATTCCAGTTGCAGTATATGATGATGTACCGAAACTGGAAATTATCCCATCATTAGCAAGTGCTTCATTCGTGATACTTGATTGGGAATATAAGAAGAATCCTATTGAGGACGGAGAAAGGGTTATGTTTGGAGGCTCAACTTTAGTTGAAACTCAAGAAGATAATTTAATTTCTTTTATCAAAAATTTATTGGATACTGTTTTCTTGCCTGTATTCATTTTTACATATAACAGTCCCGAGACAGTAATAGAAAATTTAATTGCAGCGAACCTTTGGCAGACTGATAGACCGAATAGGATATTTATAAAACGAAAAAATGAAGTATCAACAGGTGATCAGTTATTTGACGCAATTGAGAATTGGGTGAGAGAAATGCCCTCTGTATATGTACTTAAGGAATGGGAAAAATCTGTTTCAGAAACTAAAAGCAGGATGTTTTTAGAAATGTACAAATACTCTCCTAACTGGTCAAAAATCATGTGGGATATGCTAAAAGAAGATAGTATTGAAAGTAAAAGAGAATTCGGCGATTTTGTGACCCGAAATTTATTTAACCGAGTTGAGGGATATGATTTTGATACGAGTATTTTAGATGCAGGTCAAACTATAACACCACAAGAATTACAAGAAGTAGTTCAAGGTGAACGCTATTTATCTTACGTTACTTTACCTGCACAGGCATATACCGGCGATCTCTTCAAGGATGGTCAAAGATATTATTTAAATATTAGAGCACAATGCGATTTGGCACGTGCCAATAGCAATGGAACTTATGATCCAATATTATATTGCATAAAAGGCGAAAAACTTAAATGTACTGATATAACAACTGATGAGATTAAAATGACAAGCGATGGTAATCTTGAATTTAGCGCGAATAAGCGTTTTTCCTTAGATGATATACGCGATATATGTAAGGATGGTAAGAGACTTCCTGAATTGAATCAACACTTTGTAAAGCATCGAAATAGAGTATTTTTTAGAAAAGGAACCCTTATTGAACGAAATGATAAAGTTATTCTTGGGTGCGTTGCAGGCGAACAGGCGATACAATTCAAATTAGACATTGAGCTGAAATCATTTAATACTATTAAGGATAAACGAATAGGGAGGGTGCTACCTCCATACATAACTCAAGTTCAACAAAAATGTTCACAGAATATGATCCGCGAAGGTGTTATGCCTTTGCCAAAGGAACTATTCTATAATTTTGAAGGATAAAGGATAAAGGATAGAGGTAAATTATAATATAAAAATATTTCCAATATAGCCACTATGTTTTGGAAACGGTGGATTTTGCAAAAAGAAGATTAATCCATTCACAATGTAGGTTTATCAAATTTTCCCAAAATCGAAAGAAAACTAAACTGAAAGGGGAGCCTATCAATGGATGAACAGTTACTCCGAACCCCAGAGATAGAACCTACAGGGGATGTTATTTCAGAAGCTCTGGGCAGCGTTAATAATACTTATCTAAAATTTACTGACGGTTTGAAAAATCATGATATTGAGCTGGTTTGGCGTTACTATAATGACGGTAAGGCTTGGCTTGGAAAGGGCTTATATACATGGACGGGCGCTCGTGGCGGTCAAAAAGAAGTAACTACTTTTTGGCTTTCCGTATGGAAGGGCTTTTTCAAGGTGACAATATATGTTCCTGCAAAATCTCGGACAGAGTTGCTAAGCCTTCCCCTTGATGATGGCACTAAGCAGATGATTGAAACTGCAAAGCAGATGGGAAAGTTGAAGTTTTTCCCTCTTGTTTTTGATGTGTTTTCAGAGGAAGTGCTTGGCGAGATTTACAAGCTAATTGATTTTAGGAAAATGATAAAGTAGTTAATGGCAGAAGTGACAATTAATGATTTAGAGAATCTCTTACATCTATAAGATTTGGGTAGTAGGGAAGCTTTGCTGAACACATATATAATTGGAGGGTGTTTTATGAGTGAAATAATCAGGCATGATGTTAATGAGGAATGGGCACATTCCGGAATCGTAGAGGCGGGGGAGTTTGCATTTATAGGCTACTGTGTGGGGAATATTGGGCAAAGTATTGAGAATCAAATTAACGGAGCTTTTGATCAATTAGTCAGCCGCTTAGAATCTATCGGCCTATCTCTCGACTCGGTGGTGAAGATAGATGCCTTATTTAGAGATATTTGGAACATTCCCCTTATGGAAAAGATAATCAAGGAAAGATTTAATGGTAAATATCCCGTCAGAAAGTCTATTCAAACTGAGTTCGCTCATCAAGGTGGGGGTGCGGGACTACTATTTCAGCTTGATGCTGTAGCCTACAAGGGGCGATAATAAGCTTTTTCAATGAGATAAGAGATATATCAATATTGTTTCCTTTCCGATTCAGACATCTGCTTTTCGGTAAGTGTGTAATTGTCGTGTGTAAATGTGTATTTATGATATAATAAATACAAGATGATTTTCACATTTACTGCGCATTTCAGACAGGAGGAGACAATATGAATAGCAAGACCTTTTCTAAGATTAGTTTGGTTGGGTTAGTGACAGTGGCTTTACTGGCAAGCTGCACGCCGAAGGATTATGATAGTAGTGGTTCTAAGTCTCCATTGGCGGGATTTGCAGCTATGGGGGAGAGTTCTGAGTCTGATACTGCTAAGGTTGAGGCTAGTAATAGTGATACAGATAACAGTTCGCTTACATCGTCTACTGTGTCCGGCCAGTCAACTAGTGGAAGTAAAGATTCTACTAATGAAGAAAGTTCAACAGTTATCAGTCAAGAAACCCTGGATTTTGCGCCCTCGGCTACAGCGATAGTGGGGGATTTTGTGGAGTTGCAGGCGGCGCTGGCGAATCCGGTGATTGATGCAGTTTCTTTTAGTGGTGATTTAGTTTTAGACAGTGAACTGACAATTGATCGTTCCCTAACATTGATGGCGGATCAGCCGGTTACACTGACCACTGCCTATAATGGCAGACACTTTCAGGTGTCTGGCGGCAGTGTTAGTTTAAGCTTTTCTAATGTGATCTTGGCGGGAGATCAGGTGAATGACCGGGGGGGGCTTAGCGGCTAATACAACAAGTCTCATACTTAATAACCCCAATATTATTAACTGCCGAGCCAGTGGTGGTGGCGCGATTAATGCCCAAGGCGATCTTACTGTTAACGGTGGCAATTTAAGCGGAAATTATTCTCACAATCATGGTGGAGCTATTTTAGCTAATGCAAAACTAACATTAAATAATGCTGTAGTAATTGATAGTAACCGAGCCAATAATGAATATGGTGGTGGTGTCTGGAGTGCCGGAGAAATGGTAATCAATAACGCTATTATCAGTAATAATACGGCTAGTGGTAATGGTGGTGGTGTTTTTGTTTCCAGTTCTAGTATCACCATTAATGGCGGACAAATTCGTGACAATACTGCCGGAGATAATGGGGGCGGTGTTTATTTGCATCTCAATGGTACAGTTACCATTCATGGTGGCGAAATCAGTGGCAATCGTGCTACGACTTATAGTGGTGGTGGCGTTTTTTCTCAAAATATCCTTTTGATGGATGGGGGTTCCATTAGTGGCAATGTTGCCAAGGTTACAGGTGGCGGAATTGCGGTGAGCTCGCCTATGCCGAATTCTGAGATACGGATAAGCGGAGGCAGGATTACAGATAATACAACTGGAGAGAGTGGAGGTGGGATTTTTGCCGATGCAGATTGTCCTGTTGATTTATCAGGTAGTGTTGAAGTTAGTTATAACCGTACTACCATGAATACAGGTTTTTCCGGTGGTGGCGGAGTATCCGCCTTAAAGTTTACCATGTCTGGTGGTTCTCTGGTTCATAACCACTCTGCCGACAGTGGTGGCGGCTTTTTTCATTATTACGATGTGGGTGCTGTTTTTAACCTTAGTGGCGGTATTATTGCAGACAATACAGCTTTTACCGGTGGAGGAGTTCGTGCGTATGTTGCAGATATAAGTGGTGGTTCTATTCTGAACAATCGGGCAGATGGTCAGGCTGGGGGTCTCTTTTTAGATTATGGGGCGCATTTAACTATGACTGGTGGTAACATCAGTTATAATCAGTCAACCTACGCTGGAGGGGGAATTTCTACTTGGTTTACTAATGTCATTATGGATATTCAGAATGGTTCTTTGACTCATAATCTGGCAGGTACAGACGGAGGGGCAATAAATGTAGAATCTTTAAGTCAATTAACTGTGGGCCTGGGTGTGGTTTTCTCCGACAATCAAGCTGCGACGGGCAACTATATTACTGATCCAACGGATATTGCTTTACATGGACTGAATATCTTCACAACGTCTTTTTCGGAAGCCCCATTGGGAGCAGCGAATTTTAGCTATGCCTATAACAATTTTGATGTAACCTACACCAGTGGTACACTGATTACTTTCAACACCGTGACTTTTGAAACTAACAGTTTGGAGACGCCGGTTTTTGATCTGATTGCTGTTACGGGTGTGCTACTGCCTGCTCAGAATATTAGCCGCACCGGTTACATATTGGAGGGATGGTATCATGAGCCCACCTTTGATACGGCGTGGAGCTTTGCCAGTGATACAGTTAGTGGAGACATGACCTTACATGCCCGCTGGTCGCCGGTGGTTTATACCATTACCTTTGATCCGGCAAATGGTGAAGTGGTACAGACAATTAATGGTGCCTACGGAGATTTATTAACAGCACCCATGGAGCCGGTCTGGATTGGCAGACAATTTCAGGGTTGGTATGCTTCGACTCTTCCTCAAAGACCGTGGAATTTCCAGACTGATACTGTAACCGGCGATGTAACGCTCACAGCCAAGTGGCAGCTGAATCAATATACTGTTACCTTTGATTCAGCTGGTGGAAGTCCGGTTCCCACTGCTACAGTTGGTTATGGGGAAGGAATCACAGAACCTACTGGGGTAGTTCGTAACGGCTTTACCTTGGACGGTTGGACGGCACTGCCGCCTAATGAAAGTGGAAATTTGTGGAATTTTACTGCGGATGTAGTAACTGGAAATCTAACACTCCAGGCCTTGTGGACAGCTTTACCTACGGAATCCGAAACATCAAGTGTAACTGATACGTCGACGACCTCTGAAGTGATTACCTCTTCGGCTACTTCGGAAACAGGGGTAGGAAGCTCTGGGGGCGGCTCGGGCGGTATAACCCCTACTACCAGTCCAGGAACAGGCAGAACAGGTGAAGTGGATGGAGCACTTTTATATGGTGCTTTTGGTCTCTTGGCGGCTGGTAGTATAGCTTTGCTTACGGTACAGTTCCGGCGGAGAAAGGGTAATATATCGAAATAAATCTGGGTGATTTGCTAGTTATTTGATCTATAACCATTAAGGGGCTGTCGGGTATATTATCCTGACAGCCTTACATTATATGTCGGATTAAGTCAGTCGAGACGATGATCGTGACAAAAATCCACCTGTTATGCAGCTAGAGGAAAATTAACCTAAGTTAAAGACAGAAAGCTAAGACGTGAGAAGATTTTTCCTCATTAGCACACCAAAATAATCATGTTATCTCTGCCCTGCGACGGGATTTTCGACCCCCGGTAGGAATAAATGATGTATTCATTTTGGTTGTCAAAACGGATTTTTATTGATTTGGAAAATGAATGCTCTTGAGGTAGCGGTTCTGAAATAATTAGGCTTGCACCAGTTTCTTTTAGTATTTCAAAAATAGTCAGATAACCAATGCCACTGCCGCCACTGGATGCGTGGGTGGTGACTTTTTCCTCGCCTAGCTGAATCAAGGTGCTGATTTCAAAGGGGGCACCACTATCTTGCACACTAATTTCCAGCTGGCCTTCCACAGCGGCTAGTGTGACTAGGATTTTTTTGTAGCTGCTGGAAGAGAGCGCGATGATGGCATTTTCAATTAGATCTGCCAGTAATGTTTCTAGTTTTGCTTTAGCGATTAGACTTTCAGCCAGACTTTTTATTTGGCCGAGGACAATTACATCAAAGTGAATCTGCTTTTGAGTAGCCTGTTGGAGCATGTGCTGTAAAATATAGTCGATTCGTTCTAATTCTGTTGTAGGAAGAGTCTTGCCTGCGTCTTGTATTTGGAGCAGGGTTTCTTTGCGCTCTGCCATTATTTCCTCCAGCTCCTGAAGGAGGGTCTTGCCCTTTTGCTGGTTATCTGAGTCAATTTGTCTGCCAGTATTTTGAAGAAAACTATTAACCGCAGCATACATAGCGGGAATCAACTTGTTATCACGATGCATTCCTTTGGCTAAGAGCTGGTTGGAATAGGTGAGCTTTTGGATTTGCTCATCTCGCGCCTTGATCTCGGCTAGACAGCGGTTTATTTCTCGTTGGTTTATGCGCTGTTGATAGAGTATGGTGGTATGGTATTGCCACCATACATAAAGCCCAATTGTACTAATATTTATACCAACTAGTAGTGGTATGGTCTGATCGAGCACACTTCTGGCAAGCATGATTATGACACTAAAGATTATCCCCAGCCATTTGGCCTGACGGCTTTCTAAAAATACAAAGCCTGATTTTAGCCGTTTTAGTCGAAAGAAAAAGCGGGCAATAATTATGCTTAAGCTTACCACAATAGCTTCCTGAAGAGCGTTCCAAAGCGGTGGAAGACTCGGTGGTATTTCAAGGGATATTCGGGTGCTTTGAAGAATGAAATCTATCAGACTTGAGACGCCCATGGTAAGGGTAAAGGCCAAGACTTCAATGCCTAAACTTATGCCGGTAGAAATAAATACCGCGGTTAGGAGAAGGGTTGGCTTGACCTTGGTTATTACTCCCAGAAAGAGGCAGCAAGAGCCAAGAAATATAAGCTCATAAAAGGGCGGAACGTAAGAGAGAGGGAGGCTCATGAGTAGGGCAAAAATAACGGATGCTATAATTTTAGCTTTTGATAAAGGCTGGATATGTAGTATTTTTCCATAGACATACAAAGCGACAAGCAAAAGCCCGAAGAAGCGGATTATCAGAAAAGCTTCCATAGCGCAGATTCTCCTTTATTGATAATCCTCATTCTTGATTTTATCGGCATAATAATAGATAAATTCCATGATGGTAGGTACGCCTCGGGTTGAAGTGATTCGAGCCGTGTAGTATTTTTCTAAATCATCAATATGGGCTGTTTTCCAAGCTTTATCTATGGCATTTTGCATGGCTCTTTCCACACTTGTTTCGGTTTTCTGGTATTTCTTGGATATGGCGGTAAGGAGATTTTCTTTTTCATCCCTACTGACATGCAGAATGCTATCAATTAAGTATTTACGTCCCAAGGCATTAGGAGGAATCCCCACATGCTCAAGTTCTGTGACCACTCTATTTTTCATCCGGCGCTTCTGCTGTTCGGGTGTAACCGGGCTGGGGGCTTGGGAGTGGGAGGCTCTATTACTTTTAATCACCGTTTTTAAAGAGATCAGAAAATCTATCACAGTTTTGGGACAGTAATCTTCCTGACTTTTCAGCATAATAAAGTCGGCGCCCATTTTACGTACCCCGGCATGGGTGATACTGCTTAGATTATGGGTGGTGACCAGCACATAGACAGGAAAAGTTAATTTGGCAGCACCGAGAGACTCCAGAAAAGTTAGACCATTTCCATAACCATTGTGAAGTTCTAAGTCTAAAATAATTGCCTCTGGCTGCAGGTCAGAGACTTGCTCCAAGGCTTTTAGAGCATTATTGGTAACACCAACTAATTTAACTTCTGAAGAGAGTTCAATCTGCTCAATCATTTCTTGGCATTCCCGTGGGTCGTCTTCAATTAAAAGTATGGATAATGGATTTTCCATTTTGCCTCCATGTAACTATCTATTAGCTCACCTGTCTGAATAGTATAGCATGGATGTAGTAAGGAATTCTAAAACAAAATAACGAAAAATAATCAGGCGAACTAATTTATTTGTCAGCCCCAAATCCATACAATAATCAGCAGGCGGTGGCTAATGGCTAGAGTAACCTGCAGCTCCTGCTTTGGGAAGAGAAGAAACAGTCAAAGGAGTGGAAGACGTGAAAATGACATCTGAACAGTGAATCTTCATTGTATTTGTCCAGTGATTAATTTTCAGGATTGAAAGGCCTATTAGTATTTAGAAAAAAGAGGGAACAACAATGTCAAAAAAAATAATTAGTCTGGTTATCATTATTGTCGCTATCATACTTTCCTTTATCATTAGCTTACGTGACACAATATTTAACGGACAACCCGTTGATGAGAAGAATCTTACTGGTTTGATCATATTCTATGTCATCGCCGGTGGTGGTATTTTTGTTTTAAGCTTAGTGACAACAGCCAATAAAAAGAAATAAAACAGCCTTCTATGGGCGCAATTTTCTCCCTGTAAAAAACTCTACTGCTCACTAGCGGTAGGGTTTTTTTGGCATGACAAGGGAGTCCTGTCCGCTTCTATCTGATAAATTAGCTTGAAAATTCTTTCAATTCAAAATATGTTAATATAGCTTCAAGAGGAACTTTCTGCCTTCTTTACGCAATCTTAATACCGGCAGCTTTTTTCTAATACGAATTTAATCCCATTTGCTTTACTATAGCTTTGTGATTGAATCCAAATCCTGAGGAGGTTGAAGATGGATTTTCTTATGATTGGTTTACTTGTGATAGGTTTTGGCTGTGTAGAGTTTTTGGCTGATTTTTGCCAGAGACAAATTTCAAAATAAGGGGATGTTTATGCTAGTTCTTATGTTGATTGTTCTGGGTGTAGCCGGGTACTTGGTCTTTGCACTGATTAACCCGGAGAAATTTTAAAGAGATTATGTAAGGAGATATAGGTTAGATGATTCAAATTGTGATTGTGTTGGTAGCATTTTTTCTTTTGGTGCTTCCCATGGGTAAGTACCTCTACCATATTATAGATAAAGAGAAAACTTTTGCCGATCCACTGTGTAACCCGATAGATAATTTTATTTTTCGGCTGTGTCGAATTGACCGCCACGGGATGAACTGGAAAGAGTATGCATTTAACTTGGTTTTGACTAATGGAGTAATGATTTTTGCTGGTTATCTTATTTTGCGTATTCAGAGTTTTTTACCTTTAAATCCCAATGGCATTCCTAATATGGAAGCGACTTTGTCTTTTAATACTATTATCAGTTTTATGACTAATACAAATCTTCAGCACTACGCTGGAGAATCAGGCTTATCATACCTTAGTCAAATATTGGTAATTACTTTCTTGATGTTTACTTCGGCAGCTTCCGGATATGCGGCCTTTGCCGCCTTTACCCGTGGTATCTGTGGCAAAGAAAGTCTAGGGAATTTTTATGAAGACTTTGTCCGGATTATTACCCGGGTTTTCCTGCCCTTGGCTTTGCTTGTGGGCCTTTTTCTGGTCTCACAAGGCTCCCCACAGAATTTTTCTATGACACAGACTCTAACGACCTTAGAAGGTAAGCTTCAGGATGTGGCCAATGGACCGATTGCTTCTTTGGTATCAATTAAGCATCTGGGTACCAATGGCGGTGGCTTTTTGGGGGCTAATTCGTCAACCCCTTTTGAAAATCCTAATGTCCTGACCAATATGGTTGAGATGTTATCCATGATGCTGGTGCCAGGCTCAGCGGTGGTAGCCTTTGGTTTGTTTTTTCAGAACCAGCGGCAGAAACGACTCTTGGCACAGGGAAGTAAAGTTCAGCTTAAGAATCGCTGGTTAGGTGGCGAAGGGCGAACACTTTTCATTGCTATGGCGGTACTCTTTTTGGTTGGACTGAGTGTTTGTTTTTGGGCAGAAAGTGCTGGGAATCCGGCATTAACTTCTCTAGGGATTGATTCAAGTATGGGAAGTATGGAGGGCAAAGAAGTTCGCTTTGGTATCGCTCAATCTTCGCTCTTTACTACAGTGACTACGGCTTTCACCACCGGTTCTGTTAATAACATGCATGATACCTTAACCCCTATGGGCGGATTTGTGGCCTTGCTGAACATGATGTTAAATGTTGTCTTTGGTGGCGTCGGTGTGGGCTTTATGAATATGATGATGTATGTGATTCTGGCTGTCTTCATTTGCGGGCTGATGATTGGACGTACACCGGAGTATTTGGGCAAAAAAATTGAAAGCCGTGAAATGAAGCTAACGGTTCTGGCAATTATCATTCACCCCCTATTGATCTTGGGATTTAGCGCCTTGGCAGTGACCCAACCAGCTGGGGTATCGGCTTTGAGTAATCCTGGTTTTCATGGCTTGTCGCAGATTTTATATGAATTTACCTCGGCGGCGGCTAATAATGGTTCTGGATTTGAGGGGCTTAAAGACAATACTACATTCTGGAATATTACCACGGGATTGGTTATGTTTTTTGGCCGCTATCTTTCCATTGTTATTCAACTGGCTATTGCTGCTTCACTGATGAAAAAGCGTGTCGTTAATGAATCCCCCGGCACCTTAAAAACAAACACGGTTTTCTTTGGGATGATTTTAGCGGCCATTGTGGTTATATTTGCGGCTTTGACTTTTTTCCCCGTACTCTCTTTGGGACCCATTGCCGAGCAACTGACATTAGGATAAGGAGGTACTCATTTTGAGTCAACATAAAAAAACCAAATTTATTACTAAGGATATTTTGCTTTCTTCTATTAAAGGGGCATTTACTAAGTTGGATCCACGTTACATGATCAAAAATCCGGTTATGTTTGTGGTAGAAATTGGCTTCATCATTACTCTAATTCTAGCTTTCTTTCCTAGTCTCTTTGATGCTTCAGGAGATAAGCTTAGAGCTTATAACATCATTGTATGTGTAATTCTATTTATCACCTTGCTATTCGCAAATTTTGCCGAAGCTGTGGCGGAAGGGCGGGGGAAGGCTCAAGCGGAGAGTCTCAAAAAGACAAAAAAAGATACAAAAGCCAGACGTATAAATCCTGAGGGAGATGAAGAAATCATCAGTGCTACGGAACTGAAAAAAGGTGATATTGTATTGGTAAAAGCTGGCGAGCTTATTCCCAATGACGGTGAAGTGATTGACGGGATTGCCTCTGTAGATGAGTCGGCGATTACCGGTGAATCTGCTCCGGTAGTAAAAGAAAAGGGCGGCGATTTTGCTTCTGTCACCGGTGGAACTACCGTAGCCAGTGACTGGCTGACCATTCAAATTACTTCAATGCCTGGAGAAAGTTTTCTGGATAAAATGATCGCCATGGTAGAAGGGGCTAAACGTAAAAAGACGCCTAATGAAATTGCTTTGTCAACTTTATTGGTTAGCTTAACCTTAATCTTTCTCATTGTGATCGTAACCCTCTATCCCGTGGCAGCTTATCTTGGACTGAATTTACCGGTGGCTACTTTGGTGGCCTTAATGGTATGCCTTATTCCTACTACTATCGGTGGGCTATTGTCTGCTATTGGTATTGCCGGAATGGATCGGGTAACTCGGTTTAATGTGATTGCTATGTCGGGAAAGGCCGTTGAGGCTTGTGGTGATGTAGATACTATGATCTTGGACAAGACCGGTACAATTACTTATGGAAATCGGTTAGCGGCAGATTTTTACATACTGGAAGGCACTTCAAAACAAGAGCTGCTGGATTTGGCTGTGGCCTGTTCTCTGGAAGATGATACCCCGGAAGGTAAGTCCATTGTTGAACTGGGATTACGGCTGGGTGCCATGCCTGATCGGCTGGATATGAATGCGGCAAACTTTATGCCTTTCACAGCCCAAACCAGAATGAGTGGGATTGATTTAGCTGATGGGGAGCAGGTGCGGAAAGGTGCGGGAAGTGCTATTGAGGCCTATGTAAGAAAAAACAACGGGAATATACCCAAGGATTTGAATCAAGTGGTAGATCGGGTTTCAAATGTGGGTGGAACCCCTTTGGTGGTCTCTACCCGAACCAGAATTCTGGGTGTTATTTACTTAAAAGACACTATAAAACCCGGTCTGGTAGAGCGGTTCGCCCGGCTGCGGAAGATTGGGATTCGGACAGTTATGTGCACCGGTGATAATCCTCTCACGGCGGCTACTATTGCTCAGGAAGCCGGTGTGGATGATTTCGTGGCCGAATGTAAGCCTGAGGATAAGATCAGCTTAATAAAAAAAGAACAGGAAGAGGGTAAAATTGTCGCCATGACGGGAGACGGTACGAACGATGCCCCGGCTTTGGCACAAGCGGACGTGGGTCTGGCTATGAACAGTGGAACGTCTTCCGCTAAGGAAGCCGCTAATATGGTTGATCTGGATTCCGATCCGACTAAAATTCTTGATGTGGTGGAGATCGGTAAACAGCTGCTGATTACCCGAGGTTCTTTAACCACCTTCAGTATAGCGAATGATATTGCTAAGTACTTTGCCATTATCCCAGCTATGTTTATGATCCTGATTCCAGAGATGCAGGTGCTAAATGTAATGGGCCTGGCAACCAGCTATAGTGCCATTCTTTCCGCTTTGATCTTCAACGCTTTAATTATCCCGGCCTTAATTCCTTTAGCCATGAAAGGCGTGCGCTATAAGCCCATGAGTTCCAATCGGCTATTGATTCGAAACCTTGGTTTTTACGGACTTGGCGGTGTTATTGCTCCCTTTTTAGGAATCAAGTTGATTGACCTAGCTATCGCTCCTTTATTGGCAGCGATTGGATTATAATGGAATGAGAAAAGAGGACAGTTGTATGCAAAAGAAAGGTTTATCGGCACTAAAAAGTGCTTTGTTGATTTCAGTAGTCATGGTGGTGCTTTGCGGGGTGCTTTATCCTTTGCTAATGACCGGGATAAGTCAAATGATTTTTCCGAGTCAGGCCAATGGTAGCTTGGTAAAAGTTGGCGACAAAGTAATTGGTTCCGCTCTGCTAGGTCAGGATTTTAGCGACCCCCGTTTTATGAAAGGCCGTCCTTCCGCTGTGGGCTACAACGTTTATACTGTAGAAGAAAAGAAAAATGGACAATACACTGGAGTAGCCAGCGGTTCACAGAATTTTGCCCCTTCCAATCCAGAGCTTTTGCTTCGTATGGAGGCTTCCCTTGAGGCTTTCCTTAAAGCTAATCCTACTGTAGACAAAGCTGACATTCCCATGGATCTTTTGACCACTTCCGGTTCGGGGCTTGATCCTCATATATCCCCGGAGGCCGCGCAAATCCAAGTTCCGGCACTTGCTGAGAATACCGGGATTTCTGAACAGGATTTAGAGCAGATAATTGAGAGTCGCACCAATCGGCAAGTATTAGCTGTTTTCGGTGAACCAACTGTGAATGTGCTGTTGGTAAATCTTGACATTGCACAAATTCTACAACTGATTTGAGGTGAGCTATGGAAGTGCAGAGACCACGTCCGGAAATACTGCTGCAAGAGATTCAAAAGGACGAGAGCAACAAGGGTAGGGGAAAACTCAAAATCTTCTTTGGTTATGCTGCCGGAGTGGGGAAGACCTATGCCATGCTGGAAGCGGCTCATGCAGCACTAAAGGATGGAGTCGATGTGGTGGTAGGTTATGTTGAGCCCCATCAGCGCCCTCAAACCATGGCTCTGTTGGATGGACTACCGCAAATTCCCACCCTTCCCATATCTCATGGCGGGATTACCTTAAGAGAATTTGATATTGATAGCGCCCTTAAGCGGGCACCGCAGCTGATTCTGGTAGATGAATTGGCTCATACCAATGCCAAAGGCTCTAGACATGTGAAACGCTATCAAGATGTAGAAGAATTACTACGAATGGGGATAGATGTCTATTCTACGGTTAATGTGCAGCATATTGAAAGTCTTAATGATATTGTTGAGTCAATTACCGGAATTGCTGTCCGGGAACGGATTCCCGACAGTGTTTTTGACAGTGCGGATAAAGTTGAATTGGTCGACATCGAGCCGGAAGACTTAATCCAGCGCCTTAACAGTGGCAAAGTTTATCGAAATGAGCAAGTTCAAAAAGCCCTGCAGCACTTTTTCACCCGTGAAAACTTAGTGGCCTTGAGAGAAATTGCCTTACGTCGTACTGCCGATCGGGTGAATCTAACTGTAGAAAAAAACAAAATTTTAGCAAACCGAACCGAGTACTATACGGAAGAGCATATATTAATTTGTCTTTCTTCCGCCTCTACCAATGGCAAAGTAGTGCGTACAGCGGCAAGAATGGCTGAGGCTTTCCATGGCTCTTTAACAGCTCTGTTGGTAGAGACTTCTGAGTCGCAGGATTTTTCCGAAGAAAAATTACGTCAGATTAAGGACAATACCCATTTGGCCGAGCAACTAGGGGCTAAAATTGTTACCGTTTATGGTGATGATCTGGTCTATCAGATTTCGGAATATGCCAAAGCCAGTGGAACATCGAAATTCGTTGCCGGACGAAGCCGTAATAATAAAATTCTGGGGTTAGGGCCGCAAAATGATACGGATAAGCTACTTAGTTTTGCGCCTAACTTAGATATTTATGTTATTCCTACCAAGGATAGCAATTATCAAAGTAAAAGACGAAAAAAATTCAAAATTCCGGTTTTTTCAATCCGGGATACCCTTATCATGTTTCTCTTTCTGGCGATTCCCACAGTCATAGGCTTTTTGTTCTATCAATTAGGCTTCAGCGAATCGAATATTATTACAGTCTATATTTTGTGCACTCTCTTTACTGCGGTAGTGACCAAGGGTAAGGTCTATAGTCTGGTATCCTCAATTTTAGCCGTGCTCCTCTTTAATTTTTTCTTTACCCAACCACGCTTTTCCCTACAGGCCTATAACCCCGGTTATCCCTTAACCTTTCTGGTTATGTTTTTGTCAGCTTTTATTACCAGCACTTTTACCAAACGAGTAAAAGATCAGGCTAGGCAAGCTTCACTTAAATCCTACCGTACAGAGGTGCTCTTGGAGACCAGCCTTAAACTCCAGTATGCTAAGAACAAGACCGACTTATATCGAGAGTGTGCTAATCAGATTATGAAGCTCTTAGACCGAACTGTGATTTTATACCCGGTTGTAGATGACCGTTTGGAAGCTCCTTTAGTAATGGCGATACAGGAGGAACCCACCTCAGCCTATCTGACTGCTGATGAATTTGCCGTGGCACAATGGGTTTATCGTAACAATAAACATGCCGGTGCAACTACCAATACATTGCCCGGTGCTAAATGCCTTTATATGGCGATTCGTAGCAGTGAAAGTGTTTTTGCGGTGGTGGGGGTAGCCATAGATAATCAAGAGACTTTAGCGGCTTTTGAAAAGAATCTCTTGATTGCCATGTTGGCAGAATGTGCTTTGGCCCTAGAAAGAGGTAATATTCTTGAAAAGAACCATCAGATTCAGTTGGAAGCTAAACAAGAACAATTACGCTCAAATCTTTTACGGGCGATTTCTCATGATTTGAAAACGCCATTAACCAGTATTTCCGGTAATGCCAGCGTTTTGATGGAAAGTGCGGCTGAGCTGTCGGTGGAACAAAAACAGAATTTATACTCCTATATTTATGATGATTCTATGTGGCTGATTAATCTGATTGAGAATATTCTGTCCATTACCAGAATTGATAATGGTAGCCTTCATATTCATAAAGAGCCGGAGCTATTAAAAGAGATTATCAGAGAAGCCTTGCGCCACGTTAGTAGAAAATCAAAAGAGCATATCCTTCAGGTTCATGTAGATAATGACATGCTTTTGGTTAATGTTGATTCCAGATTGATTGTGCAGGTAATTATCAATATTGTTGATAATGCAGTAAAATATACTCAGGCAGGTTCAACCATTAAATTAACCGCCAAAGAAAAGAACGGCATGGCTGTGATATCTGTAGAGGATGATGGGGAAGGTATTTCCGAAGTTTCTAAAGCCAAGTTATTTGATATGTTTTTTACGGTGGAAAATTCGGTTGGAGATTCCCGCCGCGGCCTAGGCTTAGGTCTGGCACTGTGTAAGTCCATCGTGAATGCTCATGGCGGTATGATCTGGGTAGAGGATGTAGAACCCCATGGTACAAGATTTTGCTTGACGCTAGAAATGGTTAAGTAGGTTACTAGATATGAATAAACCAATGATTCTGTTAGTAGAAGATGATAAAGCCATCGCAAATTTAATCGGGACGGCTTTGGATCTTTATGGTTATAAAGTCCGGTTAGCTGAAAACGGTGCTACCGGAATTCTTGAGGCAGTATCGAACAGCCCGGATATTATGATTCTTGATTTAGGCCTTCCGGATATGGAAGGATTGGAGATTATTAAAAAAGTTCGTAGCTGGTCAAGCATGCCCATTATTGTGGTAAGTGCTAGGGACAATGATCGGGATAAAATCGAAGCCCTTGATTTGGGCGCAGATGATTACCTCACCAAACCTTTTAACGTTGAGGAATTACTAGCCAGAGTGAGAGTCATGCTACGCCGGATGGCAAGTTTACAAGTGGCCGAAACGGCGATTTTTCAAAATGGGGAGCTCAAAATTGATTATGGCGCTGGTTGTGTCTATCTGGCTGAGCATGAAATTCATTTAACCCCTATTGAATACCGGCTACTGTGCTTACTATCAAAGAACGTGGATAAGGTGCTTACCTATAACTATATTCTTAAAGAAATTTGGACGAACAGTTCTCTCGACGACCGCCCATCTCTTAGGGTATTTATGGCTACTTTGCGTAAAAAACTTGAAGATAATGGCGATGATCCTAAGTACATCCAGACCCATATTGGGGTGGGTTACCGTATGATTCGATTTGTTCCCGAGTAAGATAATAAAGTCTAAAAGTGAAAGGCGAATCTTTTTATTTAAAGGACAGAAGCAACAATGCAGATCGTGCTGATATGCATTGTTTGGCTTGCCGTTGGGAAAATACTGTAAGAAGGAGTCATTTTATGCAGGATTGGATAAGTCAATATTTCACAGGTAGAGCCTCCCGTAAGGAATGGTGGATTACAAATCTTATTCTTATCGGGACAGAAATTTTGCTCTACTTTCCACATTATATCTGGTTTCTCGCACTACCATATGGACTGTTTACTTGGCTCATTCTAGGTGCGCAATTCATGTCAGATTTGCGCCGGAATCGCAGCTTACACTATCACTGTTTCTTACCCGTGGTTTTGTATCTGTTATTTTTTGTAATTACTTCACTTTTTCCGGGAGCATGGATATTTACTTCGCTGTTCTTTGCTATTAGAATGTTCATTTTCGGCATAAAGGGGTAACAGTAAATAAATTAGAGCAAAATTTCATTCTATAAGTAGTAGCTTCTTAGGCCTCATCCCCGAATAATTTTCTCTGCTTTTTTCGGTTGAGCAAGAGGGTTAAGACGATAGATTTGCTGGCTAATTTTATCTATAGCTTCTGTTTCGCTAATCCCATAGCTGCTTTCAATCAGTTCTTCACCCCAAAAAGCTTCTACAGTACAGAGCTGCGTGGAGGCCCAGCCTGATTCAAGTCCCTCTTTAGTGCGTTTGCTTTGACGTCCGCAAATGGTTAGATACATCTTCATTTGCAGTTCTGTTAAGGCTTTGTCAAAGTCGCTTTTATTGTCTTTGCCGAAGCCCCCAAGGCGCTTTACCTCCGGTAGGGATAAGCCTTTTGTATCTTTAAGGACTTCATAAATTCTTTTGGCCGGGTGACTGATGTAGCCGTCTATATAGGCCTCTTCGAAGGATCTATTTCCGCGTCGGATGGCTAAAAAGTAGGGATACCACTCCTTGGTAATAAAACCAGATTTTTTGGCAAAGAGCTTGGCATAGGCGATATCCTCCCGTTCAAGTAGAACCCGCATCCGCCACTCCCAAGGATCAGTTTCAGGATCAGCGGTGTGCCAGCTGACTGGTGTCTTATAAGGGGGCGTTTCAGTCCAAGACCAGGGAATTATACTGTAAAAATCTCGGCTGCCACCACCGCCTAAAGAAAATCCTGCTGCCATAAGTTCGTTGACAAAGTCTGCATAATTATAGATTTGCACCATAGTCGCTACCTCCTAACCTACAAGAATATTGTATCCTATAAAACCCGACTTCTGTATGTCGTGTTTGCTAAGCGTGGCAAAATTTTTAGTAGATTTTATTTGTTTAAAGGTATTGCTCTCTTTTTCAGCCTTGACAGGGCTTTAAGGGACGTGATATTGTTGGCTCAAATCATTAAGAAAACGTATCGGTGCGCATTTTGCGATAATAGGGAACCGGGTGTGAATCCCGGACAGTCCTGCTGCCGTGTTGACATAGCTCTTTTAACGCTTTGGCGTATCCACTGAAGCCTGCTTTGGGAAGGAAAAAGAGTGTAACTGTCTCAGTCGAAAGACCTGCCATACGTTTCCAACTACTTCACAGGTTATGAAGGTAGTGGAGAGGATATGGCTTTGGCTGTAGCCTTTTTGGGCGTTAATTTTCCCGTGAGAAGTTTTACTTCTTTTTCAGGTTAATGCCTTCCTCTGAGCCTGTAGATTAGAGGAGGCGTGTTGTGTTATATCTGTTTTATTTCCCCCATTGGTGGGCTATCTTTCTGGGCCTTCTTCTGGATTTTATGCTGGGAGAGCCTCAGAATCCCCTTCACCCGGTAAGATTGATGGGGAAGTGGGTTCAATTTTCCCTTCGATTTAAGGATAGGGTATTAGCTAGAAATTTTCCTTGTCAGTTTCTTTTCGGGGTACTCCTTTGGTTTAGCCTAGTGGTGATAACCTATGGTATAGTGTATCTTCTTTCTGGATTAGGGTATAGTTTGGGCTATATTCCGGGCATTCTTTTAGATGGATTATTAATCTATTTTTGTTTGTCGGCTAAAGGTTTGGCTCAAGAAGGACAGAAAATCATGGTTCATCTTCGACAATCCGATCTGTCGGGTGCAAGAAGAGCCTTGTCTTATATTGTGGGCCGGGATACAGACCAAGCTGATGAAGAAGCTGTTATTAAAGCTACGGTTGAAACGATCAGTGAGAATTTTTGCGATGGTGTTGTAGCCCCTTTGTTCTATATTTTACTGGGTGGTCCTGCACTGGGGATGGCCTATAAAGCGGTTAATACCTTGGATTCTATGGTGGGCTATAAGAATGTGACCTATCGCTATATAGGTAAGTTTTCCGCCCGAATGGATGATCTGTGGAATTTTATTCCTGCTCGGATTGCGGCTGTTTTGCTACTTTTGAACACAGCTCTATGTGGTCAAAATTTCTTACAGGCTTTTCAAGTATATTGCCGGGATCGCTACAAGCACCAAAGTCCCAATTCGGCGCATTGCGAAGCCGTCTGTGCCGGTAGCTTAGGTATTCGCTTAGGGGGGACTCATTGTTATGGTGGTATAGCGGTTGAGAAACCCTATATTGGTAACCATTGCCGTAAGGCCGAGATAGATGACATTAAGAGAACGATTACTTTGCTCTATGGCGGAACTCTGGTGGGGCTGTTTCTTGCCCTAACCCTTAGCGGACTGTGGCAGAGGTTTTATGTATACCTATGAGCATGGGGGCTATATGCCTGATGAAGAAAAAGAGTATTGCGACCTGTCGATTAATATTAATCCCTTAGGTTTGCCTGACTCAGTTACTGCCGCAGTTCAAGGGGCAATTGCTGCTTGTGTGCGCTATCCAGATCCTTTTTGCAAGCAGCTAAGGACTGCGATTGCGGCGTTTGAAGACTCTAATCCGGAAAATATTATCTGTGGCAATGGTGCCTCTGATTTGCTTTTTCGGTTGATTTTTTTCTTAAAGCCCAGACAGGCTCTTCTGTTAGCACCATGTTTTGCGGATTATGAACGAGCTCTGGGTACAGTAGGCTGCCAAGTTCAGCATTATTTTTTATCCAAGGAAAGCGGTTTTCTACCAGGCAATGATTTTTTCTCTTTAGTGAGGCAGATAAAACCAGATCTAGTCATTGTAACTAATCCCAATAATCCTACAGGCTGTGCGCTTTCTCGGTCTTGGTTAGACTCGCTGGTTCAGACAACCGCTGACAGTGGGAGTAATTTGCTGATAGATGAATGCTTTATTGATTTTCTCCCCAAGGGAAAGGAACTAACTTTGGTGAACCGTATTCCAGACCATGACCACTTGTTTGTGGTAAAGGCTTTGACCAAAAGCTTTGCCATGCCGGGACTGCGTTTAGGCTATTTAATTCATCGGAATCGGGAGCGGTTGGCGGCACTTCTATCGCAAGGACCTGATTGGCAAGTATCTACCTTAGCTCAGATTGCTGGAATAGCGGCTCTTGAGACGGCTGTTTGGTATCTTCCGCAAACAGAACAATACGTAGTCAATGAAAAGATCAGATTGTTTGAGTTATTTCATAGGTGCGGCTTTCAGGTCTATGGCAGTCAGGCTAATTTTATCTTTTTTTCTGCGCCAGACTATCCTGATCTAAAGGAAGAGCTTTGGAATAACCATAAAATACTAGTGCGTTCTTGCCGAAACTTTCGCGGTTTAGATGAGACTTTTTACCGAATTGGCATTGGGAGAGCGGAACAAAATCAGGCTTTTATCCAGGCACTTGGAGCAATAACTAAAATAAATCAGGCTATTTCAAAGCCTAAGGGAGTAAATCATGGCTAAAAATATTATGATTCAAGGGACGGCTTCCGGTGTGGGAAAAACCACCATTGCCTATGGCTTATGCCGAATTTTTCAGCAAAGGGGCTATCGGGTGGCACCCTTTAAAGCATTAAATTTAACCTCTTATTTGCATCAGTTACCTACCGGGAAATTTCTGGCCAGAGCGCAAGTTTTAGCAGCCTATGCCGCTGGTATAGAGCCACACCAAGATATGAATCCTCTGGTCTGGGTGCCTAAATCTGAAGGGGAGGCCGAGTACTACTGTAATGGTATAGCCTGGACAAAAGGGGGGTATCAATCTTATCTGAAAAATCAGCGCCATTTCTGGCAGCAAGCAGTAGCCGCTTACCGCCGCTTGGCCTCGAAATATGATGTCATCATAATTGAAGGGGCTGGTAGCCCAGTGGAGCTGAACTTAAGCCGAAATGATATTGCGAATATGAAAGTAGCTGAGGCCTTTGACGCTCCGGTGCTACTGGTGGCAGATATTATAAGGGGTGGTGTATTTGCGTCCCTTTATGGAACCTTAGAACTGCTTTCCCCAGAGCAGAGGCAGCGGGTTGTTGGGCTTCTGGTGAATAAATTTATGGGTGAACCGGAACTATTCGCTGCCGGGAAAGAACTTCTAGAAGAAACTTGTGCCTGTCCGGTACTGGGAGTGCTGCCCTATATGGATTTGACCTTTGAAGCGGAAGACAGTTTAGGATGTGACAAAAACAACACTACTTTTCCGCCAACGAATTTAAGGGATGATTTACTTGGGCAGGAGAGACTTCAAGCAGAATTTGATACTTTAGCTAAGGTACTAGGAGAACATATAGACATAGAGAAACTGGAAGCTCTAATCTTTAAATAAAGCTGCAAATGAGATTGCCTTTTCACATAAGCTAAAGTAGTAGTATAATTCAAGAGAGAAGAAATGTTAGCGCTTACAATAGGCGCATTTTGGCTTGATAGAGCTTGAAAAGAGGCAAAAGTGAAAGAACAAGAAGAATTAGTTGATGTAAATCAAATAGAAGATAGTGTTAGGGAACTGGTGGCTAAATATGCCTTTGCAGGAGTCTTAGAAGATAAAATTGATCTTATTCCTTATAAGGTTATTCCTGGCATCAAGGCTAAATTTCGTTGTTGTGTATACCGAGAACGTGAAATTGTTCGGCAGCGGGTGCGGCTATTAGAGGGAAAACATATCTTAGATGAAGGGCCGGTGCAGGAGGAATCTTATCAGGTGGTTCAAGTGATACCTTCCGCCTGCGAAGGCTGTCCCATTACCCGGTTTTCCGTTACCAGTAATTGCCAGAATTGCTTAACCCGTAACTGTATGAAAGCCTGTAAATTCGGTGCCATCTCTCATACCAGAAATGGTGCCTACATTGATCCGGATGTCTGCGTCAAATGCGGCAAGTGTGTGGATGTCTGTCCTTACCGAGCAATCATTGATACAGAGAGACCTTGTATCAGGAGTTGCCCAGTCAAGGCGATTGATATGGATGAGAATGATTTGGCACTGATAGATAATGACAAGTGCATCAATTGCGGCGCTTGTATCCGTGGCTGCCCCTTTGGTGCGATTTCCGAACTGTCAATGATGGTTGATGTTATTAAGGCGCTTCAAGGCAAGAGGCCGGTCTACGCCATGCTGGCACCTTCTATCGAAGGTCAATTTGGTGAAGCCGATATCGGAATGATTAAAAGTTTTGTGAAGCAACTAGGCTTTGCCGGTGTTTTTGAAGTAGCTTTAGGGGCAGATATTGTAGCGTACGAAGAAGCGCAAGAACTAGTGGAACATTATCACCAGGGTAAGGTGACTACCACCTCTTGCTGTCCGGCCTTTATGAACTTAATTCGTCAGCATTATCCTGAGGTCGCCGACTGTATTTCCAGTACCGTGTCCCCTATGGGCGCGACAGCACGTCTGGTCAAGAACTTGTATCCCGATGCTTTAACTGTATTTATCGGCCCCTGTGTAACGAAAAAGCAGGAAGCTTGGAAAGAGTATCCGGAAGTGGTGGATTTCGTTTTGACTTTCAAGGAGCTTCATAGCCTGTTTGTGGCTAAGCCCTATGAGGCAGAGAATGACCAGGGGATTATGGAACAGGCTACTACTTATGGTAAAGGATTCGCTAAGTCCGGTGGTGTGGCTAGAGCGGCCTTGGCTGCGATTACTCAACAAGGGGTTAAAGAGGAAATTAAAGTTTCGTTAGCTAATGGTGTTCCTGACTGCAAAAAAGCTTTGACGCTTTTGAAAGCCGGGCGCTTTACCGATAATTTCATTGAAGGTATGGCCTGTGCCGGAGGCTGTCTCAATGGTCCGGCCACAATTACCGATCCTCTGTTGGCTCGCAAAATTTTCGAGAAATACCTTCAAAACGGCAAGGAAGACATTTCGTCCGTGGTGAAGGAGGCAGGATTGGATAAAATTGATATTCATAAGCACTGAAAAAATTTTTGATTTGTGATAGTATTTATCCAGTCGGTTTTTTTCGGCATAAATGTATTAGAAGGCGAGGCAGAGAAAAATGATTGTTAAACCCAAATGTAGAGGTTTTATTTGTATTACTTCCCACCCCACCGGTTGCGACCTTAATGTAAAGGAGCAGATTGACTATGTTAAGGCTAAGGGGAGGATTGCCGGCCCGAAACGGGTACTGGTAATTGGTTCTTCTACCGGCTATGGTCTGGCATCTCGGATTGCGGCGGCCTATGGTATGGGTGCTTCAACGATTGGAGTTTATTTTGATAAACCAGCTACAGAGACAAAGCCCGGCACAGCCGGTTGGTACAACAATCGGGCTTTCGAAGCCCAGGCACAGGCTGATGGTCTGGTAGCTGTAAGTGTTAATGGCGATGCTTTTTCTGACAGCTTGAAAGCCGAAGTTATCCAGTTAATTAAAGATAATATGCCTGAGGGTAAAGTTGATCTGATTATCTACAGTCTGGCGTCTCCCAGAAGGACTGATCCAGTTACAGGTCAAGTCTATAATTCGGTAATCAAACCTGTGGGTGAAGCCTTTACCAGTAAGACCATTGATTTCCATACCGGTGTCGTCTCTGAGGTCACCGTTGAACCGGCCTCGGAAACGGAAGTAGAGGAAACCATTGCTGTTATGGGTGGAGCTGACTGGCTACGTTGGATGAATGCCCTTAAAGATGCCGATACCTTGGCTTCCGGCGTTGTCACTACAGCCTTCTCCTATATTGGGCCTAAAATGACTCATGCCATTTATCAGGATGGTACCATTGGTCGTGCCAAGGCTGATCTGGAAGAGAAAGCCAGAGCGATTACCGCTGAGTTACATGATCTGGGAGGCAAGGCCTATGTTTCTGTGAATAAGGCTCTGGTAACGCAAGCTTCCTCGGCTATACCTGTTGTGCCTCTCTATATTTCTATTCTCTATAAAGCAATGAAGGCTGCCGGAAATCACGAGGACTGTATTCAGCAATTAGACCGACTCTATCGTGACCGTTTATTTTCCGGTAATCCGGTAGACACGGATGAGGCCGGCCGGATTCGTCTTGATGATTGGGAAATGCTTCCAGACATTCAAGCTGAAATTGCTAAGGCTTGGGAGATTATCAGCAGTGAGAACGTAATGGAGATTTCTGATCTAGAGGGTTACCGTGATGATTTTTTCCGTCTCTTTGGTTTTAATCGCAGTGATGTCGATTATGAGGCTGAGGTGAGTCTTCTGTAAGGTTAGCTTGGATAGTTACCGCTATGACCGGGTAACTATTTGAACTTATTTATTATTATTCTAATTTACGTGTTAAGAGGAGTAGGTATCAGTGGATGCCTGCTCCTTTTTGATAGTTATTTGTAGAAATTCTTACATAAATTCCTCTATTTGAAACTTTTTTACTTAAATTCAATTTTTTTCTTATTTTGGTATTGAATTATTATTTCGTTGTGATACCATACATTAATAGAGAAGAAACAATTGAATAGAGTCATTTACGTAATGTAAATGTTGGGAGGATATAATGGCAAAGCTTATCCCTCACCTTTGGTATAACAAGGAAGCTTTGGAAGCGGCTACTTTTTATTGTAGTTGCATCCCTAATTCTGCTGTCCTTAATCGTGGAATTATTCCTGATACGCCTTCAGGTGACGCTGAGTTAGTGGAATTTACCTTGGCAGGCAGAACGGTAATGGCGATAAGTGCAGGGCCTAATTTCCGCTTCAATCCCTCCAACTCACTGATGGTGACTTTTTCCTCGAAAGAGGCTTTGATCGCGGCCTGGAATCAATTGAAGGTTGGTGGAGAGGAAATGATGCCTCTGGACAGCTACCCTTTTAGCCCACTCTATGGCTGGACCACAGACCGCTATGGACTGTCTTGGCAGTTAGGCCTAGATCCTGAGGCTAATTATGAAGCTGACCTAAGACCGTGCTTGCTTTTTTCAAATAAGGTTTGCGGGCAAGCAGAGGCAGCAGCTGAACTCTATACTTCAATTTTTTCTCCCTCGGTTATTGAGCTTGTTAGTTATTATCAGCCCGAGGAGAAGGTTTCTCCTGAAGCGAAGGTTAACTATCTTGGCCTACAAGTCTTAGATTTACCTTTGGCTCTTATGGATAATGGCTATCCGGCGGATTTCCAATTCAACGAGGCCTTTTCACTGTTGATTAGCTGTGAGGATCAGGCCGAGATTGATTACTACTGGTCGAAATTATCAGCAGTTCCTGAAGCGGAAGAGTGCGGGTGGCTGAAGGATAGATTTGGCGTTTCCTGGCAAGTATCAGCTGAAGGTATGTCAGAGATTATTTTTACACAGGATCGAAGTAGCTTACAAGCACTGGTCAAAGTGCTTCTCGAAATGAAAAAGTTAGACGTGAAAGCCTTGTATGAGGCAAGTAAGAGAAAGGAGGAGTAGGAGGTGAGGCTAAAAATTTGTAGAGTAAAAATATACCCTCGGAGTCCGGTTTGTGATAAAATCGAAATAAAACAAAAACAGATCTAAACCGGTTCGATGTGGTCTATGGTGTTTGGGGAAATAATACTTGACTATATGAGTATCAAGGAGGAAATAGAGAATGAGCGAGATTATATCAGATTATTTTGCAGGGTATGCAAATCGATTAGAATGGTGGATTGGGCAAGTGGTAGTAGGTGGAGTTTTAACTTTCTTGTATTTGCTGATGCAAGGACCTATGAATGCAACTCTGGCGACTGTTTTAATTTCTGTACTGGCAGTTCTATCTATTTTAATGTTAGTGGTGGATTATCGGCGTAATCGTTCACTGTTTTTCCCTAAATTTTTACCAATAATCTTTTTTGCTTTAACAGTAGTTGGGCTGGTGCTTGAATACTTTATGTTGACCAAGGGGCAGAGTTTTTTCCATACTTTTAGTGGTTCTTGGTCGAGAACAATTACGGACAATTGGCAGTTATCTCTTATACTCTTTCCTGCCATTCCACTGTTTTTGCGCAGTGTTGTTTATGGGATTTATCTGCCAGATTAAATGAGCGAGCTTTTCTGAATATAGAGTACTTATTTATACTAAAATTATGGTAAGATGAATCTAAGGACTTTTTAGCTTAAACTAATGTAGTCTATATAATTATTTCAGAAAGCAGGTAATTTATCTATGAGTGAAAGAACATTTTACCATTGTCCTTTTTGTGGTAATTTAATTGAGATGGTTCTGGCCAGTGGACAAGTGCCGGTATGTTGCGGTCATCCCATGAAACATCTAGCGCCTAACACCACCGATGCTGCTCAAGAGAAGCATGTACCCGTAGCTTCAAGGCTCGGTAACCAGCTTCATGTTACTGTAGGTTCAGTAGCTCATCCTATGAGCGAAGAGCATTTTATCGGTTGGATTGAAATTGTCATAGGTGATAAGAGTCAACGCCTTATGCTCCATCCTGGTCAGTCTCCGGAAGCTTTGTTTGACGTAACTGACGAAGCTATTCGGGTCTATGCTTACTGTAACCTACACGGTTTGTGGCAGGCAGAAGTGGCGGCTGTGGAAGAGGAGTTGGTTTGTTCACCGGAATTTCCTGAGGGTTGTCAATAATTTTCATTTATTATAGACCTTCTAAAGCTACGTCAGTTTGATTGGCGTAGCTTTTCCATTTCTGCATATGCAGCCAATCGGCAGAGAAAACCAGAGTATGCTATAATCAGTAGCGTTGAAATTAATGGAGAGGATCAGTGGTTCATGACAAAGAAGACTTCCTATGGAAATGAGAGTATTTCATCCTTAAAAGGTGCGGAGCGGGTTCGTAAGAGGCCGGGAGTTATTTTTGGCTCGGACGGATTAGAAGGATGTGAGCATTCTTTTTTTGAAATTTTATCTAACTCAATTGATGAGGCGCGGGAAGGGCACGGCGATCGGATAGAAGTCATTCGCTTTCGGGATGGTTCTATTCAGGTAGAAGACTTTGGTCGAGGTATTCCCCTTGATTTTAACAGCAAGGAAGAGCGTTATAACTGGGAGCTGGTTTACTGTGAACTCTATGCCGGTGGTAAGTACAATAATATGAGTGGCGAGAATTACGAGTACAGCTTAGGCTTAAATGGCCTGGGTGCTTGTGCCACCCAGTATGCTTCTGAGTACTTTGATGTTCAGGTTATGCGTGATGGTTATAAATATAACCTCCACTTTGAGAAGGGTGAGAATGTTGGTGGTCTACAGAAGGAAGAAACTCGTTTCAAACGCACAGGTACCATTCAAAAATGGAAACCTGATCGAGATGTTTTTACCGATATAATTATTCCCCTAGAATCTTTCCAGCAGATTTTAAAACGTCAGGCAGTGGTTAATAGCGGCGTTACTTTTCACTTGCTTGACGAAGAAAGCGGACAAGATTTCACCTTCTTTTATCCCGATGGTATCCTTGGTTATGTCCGGGAATTGGATGAAGAGAAGGGCATGATTCAGCCCTATTATTTTGAGGGGAATGGTCAAGGGCGTGACCGAAGTGATAAGCCGGAATATAAAGTAAAGGCGCAGATGGCCTTTTCTTTTAATAATGAAGTGAATATTCTTGAATATTATCATAACTCCAGCTACTTGGAATATGGTGGTGCTCCTGATAAAGCGGTTCGGGCTGCATTTACGGCAGAACTTGATCGCCAGATTAAGCTTCGGGACAAGTATAAGGCTGCGGAGAGTAAAATTACTTTTTCTGATGTGGCTGATAGCCTTCTGCTGGTGACCAGTTCTTTTTCTACTCAAACTAGTTATGAGAATCAGACCAAAAAGGCTATCAACAATAAATTCATTCAAGAATTCATGAATGAGTTGATCCGGGAGAAGTTAGAGATTTGGTTTATTGAGAATAAGCCGGAAGCTGACCGAGTTGTAGAGCAGATTCTGATCAATAAACGTAGCCGGGAGAATGCAGAAAAGGCTAGGCTTAATATCAAGAAGAAACTGATGGGCTCTATAGATATTAATAACCGGGTTAAAAAGTTTGTTGATTGTCGTACCAAAGAGATTGAAAAACGTGAAATCTATATCGTGGAGGGTGATTCGGCTTTAGGTTCCTGTAAAATGGGCAGAGATGCTGAGTTTCAAGCCATCATGCCGGTGCGGGGTAAAATTCTTAATTGCTTAAAGTCTGATTACAACACGATTTTTAAAAGTGATATTATTGTTGATCTTGTTAAGGTTCTGGGCTGTGGTGTAGAGATTAATAGTAAGCATAATAAAGATTTAAGTTCTTTTGATTTACAGGCACTGCGTTGGAGCAAGATTATTATTTGTACCGATGCGGACGTGGATGGTTTTCAGATTCGGACATTAATATTGGCTATGCTTTATCGCTTAGCCCCTACCTTAATTCGTGAAGGTAAGGTTTTTATTGCCGAATCCCCTCTTTATGAGATTACCTACCGTAACCGGCGTACAGAGGAGACTTTTTTTGCTTACAATGAGAAAGAACGCCAAGAAATTCTGGGGCGTTTTCCGCCCAATACCTGTACCTTACAGCGTTCAAAGGGACTTGGTGAGAATGAGCCGGAAATGATGTGGCTAACCACAATGAATCCCAAGACTCGAAGACTGATTAAGGTGCTACCCACGGAAGAAGAACAAACAGCTTTAACTTTTGACATGCTTTTGGGTGACAATCTTCAGGGCCGTAAGACTCATATTGAGCAACATGGACATCTTTATTTGGATATGCTAGATATAGGCTAAAAACAAATCTGATAAGTATTAGCGTAGTAGGTGGATATAAATAATGGACAAAGATGATATTTTTGATCAAGATGCTAACGAAGAGGTTAATCCTTTAAAAGCTGAGGAGGAGAATCTTGGTAAGCCTAAAAAGAAAGGGCGCAAGACGGAAAAAGCTCATTTTGCAGCTGAAGATAATGAACCGGAGCACCCAGCAACAGAGCAAGTTATTACTAAAACCTTAGAAGAAAACTATATGCCCTATGCCATGAGTGTTATTGTTTCTCGTGCCATTCCGGAGATTGACGGTTTTAAACCTTCTCACCGGAAGTTGCTCTATACCATGTATAAGATGGGACTGCTGACCGGTAACCGAACGAAATCTGCTAATGTTGTGGGTCAGACCATGAAGTTAAACCCTCATGGGGACATGGCCATTTATGAAACTATGGTGCGTTTAACTAGAGGTAATGGTGCGCTTCTACATCCCTATGTTGATTCCAAGGGTAATTTTGGTCGTCAATATTCACGGGATATGCAGTTCGCCGCCTCACGATACACAGAGGTTCGTCTTGATAAACTTTGTGAAGAGATCTTTCGCGGTCTAGACAAGGATGCGGTGGATTTTACCGATAATTATGACGGAACGATGCAAGAACCGCTACTACTACCGGCAACCTTTCCCACCATTCTGGTAAACAGTAACCAAGGTATTGCTGTTGGCATGGCATCAAATATTTGCTCTTTTAATGTGAGCGAAGTTTGTCAGGCAACCATTGCCTACATGAAAGACCCTGATTGTAATCTTTTGGATATTATTCCGGCTCCGGATTTTTCCGGCGGTGGTATTATTCTTTATGATCGGGGTGAGATGTCTCAGGTTTACCAAACGGGCAGAGGTCCGATTCGAATTCGCGCCCGCTATCGGATAGACAAAAAACAAAATCTCATTGAGGTTTATGAGATTCCTTATACTACCACCGCTGAGGGGATTATTGACGAGATTACCGAGCTGGTGAAAAGTGGTAAAGTCAAAGAAATTAACGATGTACGGGATGAGACGGATTTAACCGGTTTGAAAATTACCATCGAGTGTAAGCGGGGCGTAGATGCCGAGGCTTTGATGACTAAACTCTATCGTTTTACTAAGCTCCAAGACACCTTTTCTTGTAATTTCAATATTTTGGTGGATGGAATGCCTAAGGTGCTGGGAATCAAAGGTATTCTTGAGGCTTGGCTGCGCTGGCGTCGAATTTGTCAAATGCGGGAAGTTGCTTATGCTTTAAAAAAGAAGCAGGAGCGTTTGCATTTATTAGATGGTTTGGCACGAATCTTACTAGATATAGATAAAGCAATTGCTATTATTCGGAATACGGAGCTAGAGGCAGAGGTTGTTCCTAATTTGATGGAAGGGTTTTCCATTGATAATCTTCAGGCTGAATATGTGGCTGAAATCAAATTAAGAAACATCAATCGGCAGTACATTTTGAACCGTACTGCCGACCGGGAAAATTTAAACAAAGAAATTGCCGATCTCCTTGATATCTTGGACAAGCCGAAGCGAATTGATAATCTGATTATCTCTGCTTTGGAAAATGTCACTAAGAAATATGGACAGCCCCGTCGCAGTGAAATTCTGCATGTGGATGAAGCCACGGTTTTCAATCAAGATCAGATGATTGAAGATTACCGTTTAAAGTTCTTTCTTACCGAGCATGGCTACTTAAAGAAAATCCCTTTGACTTCACTACGAAGCGCAGGGGAGCTAAAGACCAAAGAAGAGGACACTATTGTCCAAGAGATTGAGAGTAAAAACAAGATTGATGTTTTGTTTTTTTCCAATCGTTGCAATGTGTATAAGATGAAAGGCTATGAATTAGCCGATACAAAACCCTCTGAATTGGGCAGCTACCTAGCCAATGTTTTGAACATGGAAGAGGATGAACGGATTTTGTTTATGCACACCACGGAGGACTACCAGGGTGACATTATGTTTGCCTTCGCTAATGGAAAAATTTCTAGAATTACGTTAAAATCATATGAGACGAAGACGAATCGTAAGAAACTTGTTAATGCCTGCAGTGACATTTCTCCCATTGTTTCCGTGCTATTCTTACCTGAGGAGATGGATTTAGCGGCTTTTTCTAATCAAAAGAAGGCAATTGTTTTTGCCAGCTCATTGATTCCTACTAAGACGACGCGTTCTTCACAAGGGGTTCAGCTTCTGGTGTCTAAAAAAGGCAGCCAACTGAGTTTGGTTCTTCCTATGGCGGAAGCCGGATTACAGGACCCTGATTATTATCGTATTCGCCGTACGCCGGCTGTAGGGTACTACTTGAAAGAAGAGACCTTGGTTCATCGGCAACTTACTTTAGGAGATGTTTAAAGATGCCCAAATCCTATCATTATTTTGATAAGCCGGAAGGCACGCGCACCCTTGGTCGGTGGGTTTTGATCTGGACCTATTTGGCGGCTTTGGTAGGTGCTGCTGTGGTTTTTGCCGTGCTTTACAGTTATAACAGTCAGCTTTCATCAGAATTATCAGCCTTTCAGAGTGCCCTTGAAGGGAATAATTATGTGGATGCTCTTAATCAGTATCGGGAGATTCAGGGTAAGGTGCTGGATCAAGACCCTGGGGCTACCGAGGAGCAAGATAGTCGGGAACGACAGATTATGCTCTCGATGGAAGACATTATACTCAAAAGGGTAGAAGGGTTGGAAGAACAGATCCGTAAGGAACACTATAAGCCCAGAGCCGATGATCGGGCTTTTTTGGAACAAATGAATGAGTTAACTGGGGCTTATCTATCAGGTTGGCTTCAAAGTTTGAGTACAGAATTCTTGCTGGGGCAAATTGATAAAGATACCTTGCGGTTTATTTTTGACGAGATCGGCGCCTATCCTAACGTTAAAGCTACCGCTGACCCCATCAAGGCAGAACTGGATATGATTGAGAAGGCCAGTCCTAAAGTGCAGGAAGCAGAGCAGGCCTTTCAAGATAAAAGTTATATTGAAGCAGTTAAGATATACCAAGAAGTTATCTCTGACGAAGAGTTTCAGGGGCTGGTTAAGCAGTTTTCTGTGCAGCGTTTAGATGAGTGTAAGACGGTGATGTATGATCCGATGTTGGAGTACTGCGATAATTTGATCAGTAATTATCGTTACTATACAGCAGAAAATATCTTGACTGATCTTGCACTTATCTTTCCTAATGACACGAAAATTCAAGATAAATTAATTGCGGCTACTTCTAACACTGTGCCGGTAGAAGAGTTTAAAGGCCGGGTAGAGGTTATTTGTATTAAGCCGCTGATTGCCGACCCTGAACAGGCTTTCAGTGTAGATAATCGTAAAACTGTTGCACCTTATCGCTTAACTGCCGGAGAGTTCAGCCGGATTTTGGAACAGCTTTATGCCAATGACTATATGCTGATTGATGTGCATTTTATGGCTGGTCTCACTAATCCTCAGGAGATTACCCAGAATCATATGATGTTGCCGAAAGGGAAAAAACCACTAATTATTATCGTGGAGGATGTTAACTATTCCGGTTTAATGCTAAGAAAGGGCCTAAATAATCGCCTGCTTCTTAATGAGCAAAACCAAGTAGTTAGTGAGTCTTTTGACAAAGCGGAAGAGAGCGTTATTAGCCGGGATCGAGAGGCTGTAGGGATTCTGGACGCTTTTGTAGAAACTCATCCGGATTTCTCCTTTGATGGAGCAAAAGGCATTATTTCTTTTAGTGGCTACGAAACGGTTATGGGTTATGTTACCAGCGACGACCAGTTAAATGAACATAATAAGGCTTTAAATGCTATGGGTCTGGCCAGTCCGGGTATCTCTGCCCAGGCCATGCAGCAGAATCAAGAGACAGTAAAGCGGATTATGAATCGTCTGAAAGAAACTGGCTGGTCGATTGCCTCGTCTACCTATGGCTTTGTCAATGCTAAGGATCTGAGCCAAGGGGAAATCGAAGCGGATACGCAGAAATGGCTTGATCAGGTAGGGAATATGGCTGGTTTTAGTGATATTCTGGTTTATCCTAATGGTAGTTTTATTAATGGTAAAGATCCCAGAAGTGTATACTTAAAGAACCAGGGTTTCCGAATCTTTTTTGGAATTGGTTCTACGGCTTATTACGCCTTTGGCGAAAATTATTTGTATCTAGATCGGGCGATAATTAATGGCGATACTTTGGGAAATGCTGATTATCAGCGTTTCTTTGATGGCGCAGTAGTCCGTGATCCTGCACGTCCTTAAACTACGCACAGGATCATTGGCTATACACGTAATCACTACTCACTAAGATCGTGAAGTTTGGCGTAGGCACCATTCCGAGAAAGTAATTCTTGGTGGGTGCCTCTTTCTTTAACCCCATTTTCATCAATATAGATAATCTCTCCTGCTCTTCTGACGGTACTGAGTCGGTGAGCAATAACCAGACAGGTTCGTCCTTCTGAGAGCCGCTCCAAGGCGCTTTGGATTTTCTTTTCTGTTACTGTATCCAGTGCTGAAGTAGCTTCGTCCAGAATCAGGATAGGTGGGTTCTTTAAAAAGACTCTGGCGATAGCCATACGTTGTTTCTGGCCTCCAGATAGCTTTAAGCCTCTTTCTCCCACATAGGTTTGATACCCCTCGGGGAGACTAACAATAAAATCATGCAGTTCAGCTTTCTTTGCAGCTTCAATAACTTCTTCATCAGAGGCATCTAACTTACCATAGCGAATATTTTCCATGATACTTGTAGCAAAGAGAAAGACATCCTGCTGAACGATGCCTATATTTTGACGTAGAGAAGAAAGCTCAGTCTGTCTTACATCAATGCCATCAATGGTAATACTGCCGGAATTAATTTCATAAAAGCGGGGAATCAAATGACAGAGGGTGGTTTTTCCACCACCGGAAGGACCAACCACGGCAACGGTCTTACCGGCAGGGATAGTCAGATTAATATCTCGCAAAACTTCGGCGGCCGTCTCTTCTTCGCTATAAGAAAAAGAAACGTGATTAAATACAATTTCACCTTTAATATTCTCAAGGGAAAGGGCTGAGGGGGCGTCAGCAATTTCCGGATCTTCTCGCATCAATTCCACAAACCGTGTGAATCCGGCCATGCCTGATTGATAAAGCTCAGCAAAATTAGTCAGCTTGCGGATAGGTGCTAAAAAGACTGCAATATAGAGGGTGAAAGCTACCAGATCTACCAGTGTCATGTAGCCCTTCATGATGAAATAACCACCAAAACCAATGGCTAAAAGGTTCAGCATTCCAGTCATGAAATCCATGCCTGTAGTGAACAGAGCCATAATTCGGTAGAATCCGCCCCGGGCGTTACGGTAGAGTTGACTCCCCCGAAAGAAGCGTTTTAGTTCATGCTCTTCATTAGCAAAGGCTTTAGATACTCTCACGCCGGAAATACTGGACTCGATGTCTGCATTAATCTCTGCCGTGCTACTTTTCATAGTTCTTGATGCCCGAGCCATGCGCTTGCGTAAAAAGACGGTGAACAGTAGGAGAACGGGGAGGAAGAGGAGTAAAATCAGTGCCAAATTTCGGTTGATAAAAGACATGGCAACGAAGGAACCAATTAAGGTAATCGTAGAGATTAGTATATCTTCAGGGCCGTGGTGAGCTAATTCAACAATATCAAATAAATCTGACAGAATTCGGCTCATGAGATTCCCTGTCCGGCTGTTATCATAAAAGGAAAAAGACATTTTCTGCAAATGATAGAAAAGATCTCGTCGCATTTGCATTTCCATATCTGCCCCCATAAGGTGACCCCAATAGTTAACAATGTATTGCATCCCTGCCCGGAAAAGAAAGGCGAAAAAGAGCGCAATAATTATGATAAAGAAGGTCTGATAATTTTCTTGGGGCAGGTAAGTCTGAAGGGCATGGCGAGAGACAAAGGGAAAGCTTAGATCAATCAGGGCAATGATCGATGCACAAAACATATCTAAGGTAAAGAGTTTCAAGTTGGGACGGTAATAGGCGGCAAAGAGTTGGAAGGTAGACTTGGTTTTAAAATTTTCCTCGGGGACATACATCTTCATGGGGGATTATACACCTCTTTCATTTTGTTACAGGACAATTCTAGCAAAAGCCAATCGGAAGATATAGCCATAATTCTATCGGTTCTGTGTTAAAATACAGTATAGCAATAATATTAGGAAGCAGGAAGATAACATTGAATATTGAAAAGAGTAATTCTGAAGCCTTCAACGCTAGAAATCAACTTTTTTCCGAAAGGAAAATAAAATTAGAACAAAATTTTCAAACCTTTAATAAAAGGAATAATCGTTATAGCAATTTGAGATTAGTCGCCTTTTTGGCTTTTCTTGCCTTTCTCATCGCTTACTTTTCCTTAGGTCAACCCTGGTGGATGATCCTTTTAAGTGGAGCTTCTGTGGTTATATTTGTTTATTTGGTGGTGGTACATAATCGCTGTAAACAGCAGCAGGAGAGCCTACTACTACTGATGGAGATACACGCTGAGTATCAGGGTAGAACTGAACATGATTTTTCTTTGCTTAAAGATACCGGGGAAGACTTCGTTGATTTGGATCATCCTTTTTCCGGTGATCTTGATTTGTTTGGCGAGAGTTCACTGTTTCATCTTATGTCAGTGGCCTCCACATTCTTTGGGCGTAAGACTTTTGCCCAGTATCTGCTTTGGGGGCAGAAAGAAGATAAGAATCTTACTGAGATTAAGCAGCGGCAGGGGGCTGTTGCTGAACTGAAAAATAATATCGAACTCCTACAGAATTTTCAGGTGGCTGGCAGAAAGGCGAAGCAAAGTTCTAAAGACCCTTCCGGGTTATTGTCTTACCTTAGCAGTAAAGATCAGGGAAGGCCTTTAGTTGGGCTACGTGACTGCTTTCTGGCTATTGGTTTAACCCTTCTTTTCTGGGCTGCTACAGCTATTAGTCTCTTTACCACCTTGATTCCTTCCTATGTACCTTTACTTTTCTTGGTTTTACAGATTGTCTACACCGCCCTCAATTATTCTAAATATAAACCGGTTTTTGCTTCCATTGATGATTTTCAAGACCCGCTTCAATCCTATACCGGTTTGTTCCGAGAAGTTGAGAATGCTGAAGTAAAATCTCTGTTGCTACAAGAGACTAAGAAAATATTGGCTGGAAATAAAGAGGACGCCTCCGCTTCCCAGCGTATCGGCAGTTTTAAGAAGATTTGTTTAGCCGTTCAAGCACGAAGTCAACCCTTACTATTCTTTATTCTCAATCTATTGTGTTTGTATGACACCTATTGTATTTTCTTCTTGGAACGTTGGAAAAGAGATTCCGGTAACCGCTTAGAAGACTACATGAAGGCTCTAGGGGTCTGGGAAGCTTTAATGAGTTTGACTACTCTATCTTTTGTCTATCCTGAAAGTCATTTCCCCAGCTTTACCGCACCGGAAGGTCATAACCCCAGCTTTGAGGGTGAATTAATTGGTCATCCTCTGCTGCCCCTTAACCGGCAAATCCGCAATAGTTTTTCGCTTAACAAAGGCACTGCTTTAATCACCGGGTCTAATATGTCTGGAAAGACTACCTTTTTACGTACTGTAGGTATTAATTGTGTTTTGGCCTATGCAGGTAGCATCTGTTGTGGCAATCAGATCACCCTTAGCCTGATGCAACTGGCAACCTCTATGCGTATTGCTGACAATCTAAGTGAGGGTCTTTCAACCTTCTATGCAGAACTACTACGTATAGAAAAGATTATTTCTCTGGGGAAAGAGCAGAAGCCTATGCTCTTTCTAATTGATGAGATTTTCCGCGGCACGAACTCCCGGGATAGAACCGAAGGTGCCACCAGCGTACTCCGAAATCTTAACCGTCCCTGGATTATTGGCATGATGTCTACTCATGATTACGAACTCTGTGGATTATCCTCTGAGGATGGTGTTGGCATTGAGAACTTCCATTTTTCAGAGCATTACGATCAAGAGGGCATTCATTTTGATTATCGCTTAGAAAAGGGTGTATCTCTATCTTCTAACGCTCGTTATTTGATGCGGTTGGTGGGGATTGAATAAAAGAAAATGCAAGTGTGACGGTGGGTTTATGAAAGAGTGAAGTTGAGAACTTGTATTTTTGACTTGAAAATAGAATCAAATGGTTGTATTATGAAATTATTATAATACAACCATTCAATTTTCTTGCAAGATTTTAAATATATTTCGTGGAGGCTTAAGATGGAATCTTTTATTGAAACAACAAATTTTTTTGGTAACGCTAATCCTGAGGAATTAGCCCAAAAATATGGCACCCCTTTATATGTATACAATGAAGCGATACTACGGGATCGAATGAGAAAAATGGCTAGGCTGGTGACTTTGCCTAACTTTACCGCTAATTATTCCATCAAGAGTAATTCAAATCTGTCTATTCTAAAGCTTGCCCTGGAAGAGGGACTGAATGCAGATGCTATGTCTCCCGGTGAGATCTTTGTTTTGCTAAAGGCTGGTTTCCCTAAAGAGAAAATATTCTACATTCCTAATAATGTCTCTGCCGAAGAACTGCAATACGGTATAGATCTAGGTATTATGACTAGTCTTGACAGTTTGTCCCAGCTAGAAACCTTTGGGATGTTAAATCCAGGCGGACGTTGTGCAGTTAGGCTTAATCCCGGTGTAGGGGCAGGTCATCACGAAAAGGTTGTTACCGCCGGAAAAAAGACAAAATTTGGTATTGCCGAAGGTGACATTGATCGCTTACATGAAATTGCCAAGCAATACCAATTACAGATCGTAGGAATTAATCAACACATTGGTTCTTTATTCATGGACGATACGCCCTTTTTGCAGGCCGTGGATCATTTTCTTACTTTGGCGAAAAAATTCCCGCAGCTTGAGTTTATTGATTTCGGTGGTGGATTTGGCATTCCCTACCAGAAGCTATCTGGTCAAGCGGATTTTTCTCTGGCCTCTTTTTCGGAAAAACTTGAGCGAATTATTGAAGTTTTTACAAAGGCGTACGGACGGAGTGTTACTTTTAAGTCTGAGCCTGGGCGCTTTATTGCCGCAGAAGGCGGAGTGCTTTTAGGACGAATTCAGGCTGACAAGGAAAATAACGGCACAGCTTTTCTGGGCACAGATTTAGGGATGAATGTCCTTGTTCGACCGGCTATGTATGACTCTTGGCATGATATTGAAGTTTTCAGACAGGGAAGCCGTCTTTCTAAGAAAAACGGAACGAAGACTGTTACAGTGGTGGGCAATATCTGTGAGAGCGGTGATATTCTTGCAAAGGATCGGGAATTGCCACTGTGCCAAAAAGATGATATTCTCTGCTTCTTAGATGCCGGTGCCTATGGTTATTCCATGGCCTCAAACTACAATAATCGTTTGCGTCCAGCGGAAGTGATGATTGATTTAGACGGGAATTCACGCTTAATTCGGAAGCGTGATACCATGGAAAGCTTATTAGCAAATTTTCCGGAATTTGCCTAAAGTGCAACGCTTCAGGATTTAATTCAGAAAGATCAAATGTGTTATTGACCGGAAGTGGTGGAAAGGGCAGCGGACAACATTTGGCCTGCCAAAGGAGCCGCTGTTGTTCCACCAGCACCGCCTTCTTCAACCACTACTGCCACAGCGTAAGGCTTTGATTCTTCTACAATGTATGCAATACAAAGGGCGGTGTTTTGCTGCCCCTCAACTTGAACGGTTCCAGTTTTGGCGGCGACGGTATAACCCTCAATCGCTGCAGCGGTTCCCGTACCTTTCTGGGCAACATCAATCATTAGCGTTTCTAAAATCGCAGCAGTTTCTGGACTTACCAGCTGCTTTTCGATTTGCGGCTCAGCTTTTTGGGATTCAGAGCCATCAGGAGCAGTTACATGATGAACGATGTGTGCTTTGGGCATATTGCCATTATTGCCAATAGCTCCGGCTAAAAGTGCCAGTTGCAGTGGGGAAGTAGACAATTTACTATCCGCAACGGGTTGACCAATACTTAACCAAGACAAGGTGGAGGCATTATCGGGAATATAAATCTCTGAGGTAGCCATCGAGAGTCGATCGGCTTTGAGACTTAAACCATAGCCCATCTGCTGGGCTTCTTTCAGCATGAGAGTCTTACCATTATCCACCCCTACTTGACCAAAAAACACATTGCAAGAGTCGGAAAATGCCTCTGCCAGATTCACCGTTCCATGACCGTCACCATCACCAGATTCACTGGCTCCATAAGGATCTACCGTGGAATGTCGATCGCAAAATAAAGTAAAGGCTGGATCAAAGCGCCCGGAGTTAATATAGGCAGCCGCAGTTATGACTTTAAAGGTTGAACCAGGAGCGTACTTGCCTAAAAATGCCCGGTTAAACAAAGCCGTCGGTGGTATTTTTTCCTGATCGTAGCTAATAACATATTCTGGCAATGTAGTAGGGGTACTAATACTACTAAGAATTTCACCGGTTTGGTAATTAAGCAGTACAATCGCACCCTTTCGATCGCCCATGAGCTCAAGTGCTCGCTTAGATAGCCCTGCATCCAACGTGAGGGTAATATTGTCGCCTTTTAATCCTTTTCCTTGTAAATCCAGCCAGAGCTGACGAAAAGGATTACGATCCGTACCTAAAAGGGTATTCTGGTAGCTGGCTTCAATGGTGTTACTGATGTTATGGGTAAAATCGCCCACCACTTGAAGAACTGCTGACGCCACCACATCGTCCTCAGCATAACTCCTAATTCCTTCAACGCTTTGGGCGAGAATTATGCCTTGGCGGTCAAAGATTGTACCTGCTTGGCTATAGCGGTTACGAAGCGATTGTTTGTTTTCTCCAGCAGCACTATCCAGCATGGCTTTACTACGGTACTGCTGAAAGAGCAGACCGGCTAAAAGTGCGGCAGAAACCAGCAAAAAAATGAGTAGAGTCGTCTTTAAATTATGCATCAACATTTTCATATTGATCGGTCTCCTTACGACGTCGGGCGGATAGGCCTGACAGAATGGCAAATAGAAATACAATGGTCATTACAGAACTGCCGCCCCGGGCGATTAGTGGTAAGGTTACGCCTGTAAGCGGCAATAACCCGGCAACTCCAGTGATAACTACCGCTGCCTCCATAAAAGCTAATGTGCCAATTCCTAGTGCCAGACTGGAAGAATATCCATCGGTGGTAGTAATAGTTATTCGGGCGGCTCGAAGCCATAAAATAATAAATAAGCCCATTATGAATAGTCCGCTTATAATCCCTAGCTCTTCGGCGATAATGGCAAAAACCATGTCTGAGCTGGCTAAGGGAATACCTCCGGGACTGCCATTACCAATCCCCCGGCCAATAAGCCCGCCTCTGGCGATGGCTTGAAGTCCGTAGACAATTTGGCGATTGCTATCATTAACTTCAGTCCATAGGGTAGTCCAGCCGGCTAAGCGTCTCTGGACATGGGGGAAGGTAGAAAAGGCGATGGTGCTGACAAGGGTTCCCCCGGCCAGCAAGATAACCGTAGTAAGATACTCTGAGGTCATTACCACATAGACTACCAGTGTAGTGGGCAAAAGAATCATAATCGAACCTAAATCCGGTAACAGAAGAATGAGTAAAAAGACCAAGGCTGCCCAACCGGCAAAGATAATCTGATTTCTTCGGGTGGTACGATTCTTAAAAAAGGCCGCCAGAACAATCAAATAAGTTATTTTGGCAAACTCTGTTAGCTGTAAGGAGAATCCGCCTAAGGAAATCCATAAGGTAGCACCATGAGATTCTGCCCCTCGTCCAAAAACCAAAGTAACTAGTAAGAATAGAGGTGTTAGGACGGCACAAATCGGTACAAGACTTTCTAAAATGCGGGTGCGTGCTACTAGTAGCACGATAATTGGGAAAAGCAAATAAGCTAAGAGTAAAGAGATAATTTGACTATATAAATTGGTATAAAGTAAATCGGGAGCTTTGGTAGTAACCGCTACTAGTTCCAAACGAATTTGAAAGAGCAAGCCTAAGGTGGTTAATTGCATTAGGAGCAAGAGTAGAAGTGAATCGAGATTTTTGAGCACCCGGGGCAGAATAAAATAATAGACATTAGATAAAAACCAAAAGGCTACAAAGGTTAACTTAACAAAGTCCAGTGCTTTGGTCTGATCTTGCGGAATCAAATAAGTGAGGAGGAAGCCGCTAATAAGGGTAAAGAGGTTAATGGCTCCAAAGGCACCAAAATACTTGGGAAGAGCAATCTTTTTGGGGTAAACAGGCTGTTCATCCTGAACCCGATAGGTAAGGTGAGCCGCTTCCGTGGTTTGACGCTCGTTGATAAAAGAAAAGCTCATATCGCCTACGCCAATTACATCTTGATTTTCCAGCGGAATGGGGTGCAGGATTTCCGTTCCATTAACAAAGACAGGAAAGCGGGTAGTAGCAGGACGCAAATACCAAATTCCTTCATACAAGTAGATGATGGCATGACGGCGACCCACAAGACGACTTTTGAGCCGAATGTCAGAGCGGAGGGCTGAACCGATTGTTGTGGTATGAAAGAGCGAAAAACTACTTGCGGTCTGTTGCTTTTTGGATGAAGAACTCATAAGGAAAAAGCCGCGCAGAGGTGTTACCGAGTTTTTCATATTCCATCTAAGCTCTTGGAGCGAATGAATAAACAGGAGCACCACAGCCAGACCCAAGAGCAGTACTAAGTTATAGCGAAGTAGGTAAGATAGTTCATATGCACTCATAACATATTCCTTTATCTACTGGACAGAACGGCGAGTAAGTAGAGACAACTGATGCCACCCTGAATAATGGTTAAACGTATTGTTACTTGAGGGTTCGACCAGCCTAAGCGCTTACGTAGATGATCGTGAATAGGGGTCAGGGTATTCTTCAGAAAATCAATTTTGAGAAAACGCTTTAATGAAATTTTGAGAATACCAGCCATGCCGTCAACTAAAAATACCAGGCAAACCACCAGATACAAAAACGGCTGACCTGATTTCATTACAGCGATTGCCAGAAATACGCCAATGGCTCGAGAACCGGCATCGCCCATGAGTAAACGACTGGGGTTGGTATTAAACCATAAGTAAGCAATCAGTACAACAACCATAAGAAGCATATTCGAAGAGAAGTTATTAGCAATTTCAGTGACGAAGGCGAAGAGCAAAATTGAGAGCAGCGACGTAATGCTTACAGAAGCGGATAATCCGTCTACGCCATCGGTGCAATTTGTCGCATTAATGGCAACCCAAACCAAAAGTGTACCCAAAAGTACGTAAAGGGGAGTTGGGAGCACAACTTCCGTATGAAAAATCGGGAATATTAAGGTTGGCCCTGAAAAAACGACAATGGTTAAAGAGGTCATTAAGGCAATCAGCAGATCAATAAGTCCCTTCTTATACTCACTCCAAGGTGAATTGGAACGGTCATCCAAAAAACCGGAAAGCATTGCTGCCTCAATCAAAAAATAAAAAATAACTTTCTCAAAGCTTAAGGGAATAAACAAAAGGGAAAAACCAATACATGCGGTTATAAAAATCACACCGGAACCTGTAGGTTTACCTTTGCTGGCTACTCCTTCTACTGCGTAGGCCTTACCATTATCTGTAGGCAGGTAACGAGCAAATTTCTTCAGTAGCAGGGCGGTCAAAATGAAGGCAACGAGAGCGCCCCATAGAACCACCACCAGTTCTTTATTGGCTGGAAAAAGTAAGGTAAACAAAAGTAGTGTCCTCCTGTGTCCGAGTTTGTCTCATGAATAGGCTATCATTCGTATCGCCATTTAGTTATAATATCACAAATTGACGTGAAGGCTAGTAGATGTTACAGTGACATGGCGTAGATTTTGTTAAATTTAAATCTATCAAACCCTAATAACGGAGGCTATAAAACATGGATTACAAGTCAGAAATTGCCAAGCTCCTGTCCGAGGCCGGAGAACTACCTGTAGAAACAATTTTACCGACCTTGGAGGTTCCACCCCAGAAAGAATTAGGCGACTATGCCTTTCCTTGTTTTATTTTATCAAAAACAATGCGTAAGTCCCCGGTAGCCATTGCAGCGGATTTAGCTGGTTCACCAATTTTGCAAGCGCCCTTTCTTAGTCAAGTTAAGGCAACGGGAGGCTACGTGAATTTTTTCCTAGACCGTGGTTTTTTTGCGCAAAAAACCCTTGAAAGCCTCTTGCACCAAGGAAGAGATTTTTTCACCCTTAAAGATGGTAAGGAAAAGACTGTTTTGGTTGAGTATTCATCCCCTAATATTGCCAAACCCTTTCATGTGGGGCATGCCTTTACTACAGTTTTAGGACATTCTTTGGCTAGGATTTACGAAGCTCTTGGCTATGATGTTGTGCGAATGAACCACTTGGGAGATTATGGCACGCAATTTGGCAAGCTGATAACGGCTTTTAGGCTTTGGGGGGATAAAACGGCCTTAGAAGAGTCGCCTATTAAGGAACTTTTACGTATATATGTTAAATTTCATGAAGAAGAGAAGCTAAACCCTGAGCTTACTCTCATTGCCAGAGATAATTTTCGTCGGCTGGAAGCTGGTGACGAGGAGAATCTAGCTCTTTGGCAGGACTTCCGTCAGCTCTCCTTAAAAGAGTTTTCCCTTATTTATGACCGCTTAGGGGTAAGCTTTGATAACTATAATGGTGAAAGCTTCTACAGCGATCGAATCCCAGCAGTTGTAGAGATGCTGGAAGAGAAGGGGCTGCTAGTTGAAAGCGATGGGGCGAAGGTCGTTATGTTGGACGAGTATAAGCTGCCTCCCTGTATCATCTTAAAGTCTGACGGAACTACTATTTACGCTTCCAGAGATATTGCTTCCGTTTTGTATCGTGACGAGACTTATCATTTTGATAAAAATATATATGTTGTGGGCAATCCTCAAGCACTTCATTTTCGGCAGGTCTTTGCGGTACTGGATAAGGCCAATTACCCTTGTGCCGCCAAATGTACCCATGTAGGTTTTGGGCTGGTTAAATTTGCCGATATGAAGTTTTCTACTCGGGATGGCAACATTGTGGTGCTTGAGGATCTCTTGAATGAAAGTGTCGGCAAAACCTATGAAATCATTAAAGCTAATGCGGCAGGCCGTGGCAGTGACATGGCCGAAGAGGAGATGCAGAAAATTGCGTCTAAAGTAGGTATTGGAGCGGTGGTTTATACCTATGTTAGGTCGGGGCGTGAGCGTGATATTATTTTCTCTTGGGATGAAATGCTTGATTTTGAGGGTGATTCTGCGCCTTATTTAATTTATACCTATGCCCGAACCCGTTCTATCTTGCGTAAAGCCGCTGACCAAGGGATTATGATTCCTCATGAAGGTGTTGCTCTGAGCTCCTTGGTAGAAGATGATGCCTTTGAGATTCTACGTCTATTGGAAGAGTTTCCTGATACTTTACGTAAAGCCGGTAGTAGTAACGAACCCTTCATGGTTGCTCGGCAGACCAGCCAGTTAGCACGGGCTTTTAATCGTTTTTATAACAATTCCCCCATACTAAGTGAAAGTAATTCCGATCTACGGGGGGCACGTTTGGCTCTCTGTGAAGCTGTGTGTCAGGGAATTGATTTTGGTACCTACCTCTTGGGAATTGAAGTTGTAGAACGGATGTGATAATGCATGAAAATGCCTGATTTCAAGAGCATTACCTATCAACGACCTTCTTTGGAATTGTTCCGTGAGTGTGTAATGCGTGTAAGACTTAAGATTATGACTGCTCATTCACCAGAAGTCATAGAAGGTGCTTTGGTCGAGTTTCAAAAGGCTCTAGGCGAATTTGAGACTGCCGCAGCCCTTTGCCGTATTCGGCACGATTTAAACACCAAAGATGCGTATTATCAAGCGGAATTAGCCTTTTTTGAAGAGGCTGAACCCATGGTGTCTGAGTTGTCTTCCGGTCTTTATTCAGCTCTGCTAAACTCTGAAATAGCTGAAAGTCTTAAAACAAATCTGGGAAATATGATTTTTTTAAAAGCCCAGAACCGAAAAGATACCATTTCTCGTGAAGTGATTGAAGATTTAGCCAGAGAGGCAGCTTTAGAGAATCAGTATGATCAGCTGGTAGCCGAATTATTGGTAGAGTTTGAGGGGGGAAAGTACCCTCTTGGTGGAATTCAGCCCTTTTTAGAGTCTTCAGATCGCCAGCAGAGAAAACAAGCCCACTTGGCTTTGGCAACTAGTTTTTCCTCTATAAAAGAGACTTGTGATGATATCTTTGCCCAGTTAGTCCATTTGCGCACCCAAATCGCCCAAAAACTGGGTTACAAAGACTTTGTTGAACTGGGCTATCGCCGGATGGAAAGATATGATTATAACGAAAGTGACGTTGAGGCCTTCCGGAATTTTGTGGTAGAAAACATTGTGCCTGTCACCACTGAGATTCGTCGGCTACAAAGGCTGCGTCTAGAACAAGACAATTTAAAATATTATGATTTACCGATTCTTTTTCCAGAGGGTAATCCTGTGCCTAAGATCGCGGCAGCGGATTTTCCCAAGGCGGCGGCAGCTATGTTCCGTAAGATGTTTCAAAAGGAACCCAGCTTTTATGACGTGCTAGACACCCATGAATTTACCGATCTCTTGACTAGACCTAATAAGACGCAAGGTGGCTACTGTATGACCTTGCCGGATTATGGTATCCCCTTTATCTTTATGAATGCCTCACAGACTGCCGATGATGTTTCTACCCTCATCCATGAGTCTGGTCATGCCTATGCGGCCATACGTAGCATTGACAGTTCTATGTTTTTGGAGTGCTTATCACCAACCTTAGAAGCTTGTGAAGTGCATTCAACGGCCATGGAGTTTTTGACTTACCCTTATATGGAGAGTTTCTTTGGCGAGGAAGCCGGAGCCTATCGCGGACTTCATATGACCAGAACTTTATTGTTTTTACCTTATGGGTGCATGGTGGATGAGTTTCAACATCGTGTGTATCGCTCGCCGGAGATGACTTGTGAGCAGCGCCATGAGGTATGGAAGGAACTTGAGGCTAAGTACCAGCCCTTTTTAGACTATGACCAAGTCGGCTTTTATCAGCAAGGCTGTGCTTGGCATAAGAAGGGACATATTTTCACCTCGCCTTTTTACTATATTGATTACTGTCTTGCTCAGATTGTGGCTTTAGAACTTTGGGACTTAGCCGAGAACGATATGAAACAGGCACTGCAGACCTACGATCAGCTCTGTCAGGAGGGCGGAAATGATACGTTTCTGGCTCTAATAGAGAAGGCGGGATTAAGCTCACCTTTCTCCCTTGATACCTTGAAGCGGATTCTTTATAAGGCCTGCGACTATTTAAGCTTATGAACCTGCCGGAAGCGTTTAAGACGCGTATTCAAGCCGATTTTTCGAGAAAAAATATGACGGAAACTGAAATGCAGGCTTTCTTTGCCAGCTTTTCCGAAGAGCCCCTAAAGGGTTTACGTTTCAATCGTTTGAAGGCTGTCTCTCAGGAAGATACTAAGCATTTAGCCGAACTGGGCATAGATGCGGTACGGCCTGTTCCTTGGTGTCAGGATGGTTATTATTTGCCGCAAATTTCTTTGGGACGAGATCCTTATTACCATGCCGGAGTTTTTTATCAACAGGAGCCCAGTGCTATGCTCCCCGCCGAAATCCTCGGAACTTGTCCTGGAGAGCGAATTCTGGATCTCTGTGCGGCTCCTGGCGGTAAGGCGACTCGAATCGGAGCCGATTTAAAAGGAGAGGGGCTACTGGTAGCTAATGAAATTTCCGCTGACCGGGCTCGAGCCTTGCTACGCAATCTAGAGTTAGCAGGCGTAAGAAATGCGGTTATTACTAACTCTTCTCCTGAGGAATTGGAAAAGAATTTCCCGGAGTTTTTTGACCGGATATTGATTGATGCTCCTTGTTCTGGTGAAGGCATGTTTAGACGCGATAAGCTGGCGGTTCGCAGTTGGGAGCGTTATGGCCCCGCTGCTTGCGTTCCAATCCAGCAATCAATACTGACAGCAGCTCACCGTATGCTACGTCCCGGCGGACACTTGGTGTACTCAACCTGCACTTTTTCCACGGAAGAGAATGAGGGGATGATTGACTGGTTTTTAGCTAATTTTGCTGAGTATAAAGTAATTTTGCCTGAATTAAAAGATGGATTAACTCTAACTGACGGTCTGGGTTTTAAGGGCGGAATCCGAATTTGGCCGCAATCAAATTTAGGGGACGGACATTTTTGCATTCACTTACAGAAGGAAAATAAGATAGAAAAGGAGAGCGTTTCTGGTTCTTTTTCGACGAAAAATTGTCCTAATCGCCAAGAACGAAAACGGGCACTGGAAACAATTATGCCTTTTCTTGAAAACTTACTACTGCCCGCCAGCTTTCCTCAATGGCTCAAGGAAAAAGAGCAATTGTTTTTTACTTCTGGAAAAGCCTATTGGCTACCTTGGCCCCTGGAAGCTTTCTCCCAATTACAATTAGTAAAAATGGGGGCTTTTCTCGGTGAAGTAAAGTCTACGGCTAGTAAGGTTGTTTTTACACCTAGTCAAGGCTTGGCACTTTTACTAAAAAGGGAACAAATTCGTCCGGAGCGATACATATCCCTAGCCCGGGAAGATCAGCGGTTAGTCCGCTACTTAAAAGGTGAAACCATACCTCTGACGGAAGAGGAGCAGACCCTTTTAGAAAAGCAATTACCCCTGGTTATTATGGTTGAAGGATTTCCTCTGGGCTTTGGACGTCAGCAAAACGGAAGTATTAAAAACGATTATCCTAAAGCTTGGCGCTTACAGTGAGCGCTGCATGGAGGTAAGTAGTAATGAAAAAAGAACTTTTTATTGTGGCAACGGCCAATAAAAATAAGCTGATAGAAATCAAACAGATTATGAAGGATTTACCTTTTGAAATCCGTTCTATGGCTGAAATGGGGATAGATGAAGAGATTCTTGAAACTGGTCAGAGCTTTGAGGAAAACGCACTGATAAAGGCTCAGGCTGTGCATCAAAAAACCGGCGGATATGTGATGGCTGATGATTCCGGCTTGGCTATTGATGCACTTCAGGGAGCTCCGGGTATTTATTCGGCTCGGTTTTGTGGCGAAAATGCCAGTTATGGCGAGAAGTTTGCCGAGATCTGGAAACTGCTGGCTGATGTACCCTTGCCTAAGCGTACCGCCCAATTCGTCTGTGCCATTGCCGTAGTCAGACCAGACGGCAGTCATTTTGTTGTCAAAGGTTTGTTGGAAGGGCTTATTTGGCACCAAGATCAGGGGGAAAAGGGGTTTGGCTATGATCCGATTTTCTACCTACCTGATTGGCAGAAGACTACCGCTGAGTTAGAGCCGGAAGTGAAGAACGCTATCAGCCACAGGGCTAAAGCCTTGCAACTGATGCTTGCCAATCTTTCTTAAGCATGGTATAGTTCCTTAAGATAATCTGTTTTCCTATCAGAGACACTTGGTTGTTATAGACGGACTGGAGGGGGCGTATGACGAAAAACAACGAGTACTTACTGGTGAAAGTAAATGTTCTACCTGAAGTTTTTGTCAAAGTTATGGAAGTAAAACGACTTCTTAATGCGAATCAAGCTCGTTCGGTCAATGAGGCGGTACGGAAAGTCGGTCTATCTCGTAGTGCTTACTACAAGTATAAAGATTCTGTTATGCCATTTTATGAAACAAGTAAGGGGAAGTTAGTTACACTGATTATTGCCTTAGAGAATTTTCCCGGTATTTTATCCGGTATTATCCAGATGATTGCTTCCAGTAATGGGAATATTCTTACTATTAATCAAAATATTCCCCTGAATGGTTTGGCGGATGTCTCTATATCAATGGAAACAGATCATATGAACAAGTCAATAGAAGGGTTAATCCAGGACGTCGAGAATATTCCCGGTGTCCGCTCCTGTCGTATTTTAGCGAGAGAGTGAGGTTTCCTTTTCAGGGTTTAGATTTTGGCGTATGCTATGAAACAGAAAAATGCCTGTATAGAAACAGGGCAAAGAAAGGTTTGGAGGTAAATGTATGATTCATGTAGCCATTTTGGGATTTGGAGTAGTTGGTTCCGGAGTAGCCGAAGTCATGTCCATGAATCATTTTGAGCTAGAGAGTCGGTTAGGTGAGCCTATAGCCGTGAAGAAGATTTTGGATATCCGTGATTTTCCAGATAGTCCCTTTCATGGGCTGTTCACGAAAGATCCGGCGGATATTTTTGATGACCCAGAGATTACGGTAGTAGCTGAAACTATTGGTGGTGCCACTATTGCCTACGACTTTACCAAAGAGGCATTGAAGCGCGGAAAGTCCGTAGTGACCTCTAACAAAGAATTGGTAGCCCGGCATGGCGTTGAGCTTATGCAGCTAGCAGAGAAAAATCAGTGTGTCTACTTATTTGAAGCCTCTGTAGGTGGAGGAATCCCGATTATTCGGCCTTTGCACCGTTGTCTGGCAGCTAACCGGATTTCTCGAATTGTAGGAATTGTAAACGGAACTACCAATTATATCTTGACCCAAATGACAGAAAGTGGGGCTGATTTTGAAACGGCTTTGTCAGAAGCCAAAGCCAAGGGATATGCCGAGCAGAATCCTGGTGCAGATATTGATGGTATTGATGCTAAACGTAAGTTAGCTATTTTGGGTAGTATAGTCTTGAATGGTGATTACATCGATTCAGATGCAATCTATACCGAGGGAATTACTAAAATAACTCAGGATGAGATTACTTATGCCAAGGCTCTAGGTGGAAAAGTTAAATTACTGGCAATTTTGCATCATCCGGATCATGAAAAAGCTACGGCAATTGTTGCTCCCCACATTGTAGACAAAACTGATCCTATTGCCGTCGCTGATGGCGTATTTAACGCTATTTGCGTTCGCGGAAATGCCTTAGGTGATGCTATGTTCTACGGGCAAGGGGCTGGGAAATTGGCGACAGCTTCTGCGGTGGTGGGAGATGTTCTTGATGCGGCTCTCCACCAAGAACGTTCTGCTCATATAACGGTTTGGCATTATGCGGATCATCCGCTACTGCTGGATCATAATGAAACTCTGGTCAAAGCATTAATCCGGGTTAAGGAAGAGGTATCTGATAGTCTTATCGCCGAGCACTTGCAGGGTATCCATTTCGAGAAGGTTCCCACGGTTATTTCGGGCGAGAAGGCCTATTTGACAGGTTCTGACGGTAGCTTAACTGAGGCGAAATTAGAAAAAGCCAAGCATGAAATGCCTGGCTTTGTAAGCTATATTCGAGTATTCTAATCAGCGAATCTGATTTTGACAGTAGTCATGATAACGGGTTATGAGTTCGGTGTGTGCCGCATTCATAACCTGTTGTAGTTTAGATAATTCCTTTAGATTTCTCCCATCAATGGCCAAGCGCATTTCAGTAAATATAGAGACATAATCTTGCGTATCCTTTGCCAACCGGGTACGGATTAGCTGTATATCGCTCCACATTGTCTCGTCATAGCTATTGTCTGGAGCATGAAACGCCACCAGATTTCTGATGGATTCTAATTTGTGAGGAAGGATTCTTTCTGACAAGTCCTTTTCCCAACGTTCCAGCATCAAACGAGCGTAAGAGGCTAAGGTTTGGTCGCTAAAGACATCACCGGCACAAAGTAGTGGTAACAAGTCATCATGATACAGCATAATTCGAAGACATTCGTAGACCGTAGCCGGTGGACGCCCGAATAGCCGATCTCTTTCCTTAGGACTATAGTCCATAAATAGATCATTCTCTACCCGAAACTGGCGGTTCTTAGGTAGATATTGTCCCTGATCCTCGTAGGCTTTGGAGAATTCTGCCTGAAGTTCTTGGCTGCTTAGCTCTGAATTAACGGCAAACTTAATCCCGTCCCACATACACTGATAGCCGGCAGCCAAACACAAATAGCTATTAGTTCTTGGGTCAGGTGAACGTATTTCAAAACGGTATCTATGTGGTTCATCCAGAAGTCTTACCAAGCAAACAAGTACAGTTCGATTTCGAGTAGCTACATTGATGTCTTTGCCAATGGAGGCGGAAATGTGAGTAGGGGCTTCATAGCCAGGCTGTAACCGGGCAAAACTATCATTGGTCATAGATATAAAGGGCTGAACCAGATGGTAGTGTTTCAGAAACCCTAAAAGTGCTCCCCAGCCTACAACACTAAGGTAGTCATGGCTTATATCTTCCGGGGTAAAGAGATTAACGGCTCTGCCGTCCTTAAGATATGCAATAAAGCCCACATGGATATGTTTGCCACTGCCGATGGTATTAGACAAGGGTTTGGCAGAAAAACTTACATCCAGTCCATGTAACCGAAAACACTCCTTAATAAAGATGCGGGCGAAGAGCTCATAATCGCAAGTGGTACAAGCGTCAGCATATTGCCAAGTAATTTCCAGCTGCTCCATAATGTTTTGCAGTTCGCCTTGACCGGATAAGTTAGCTTTAACACCACCCACTTCCTTGTGTGCCATTTCAGGATTATAACCATAATACTCTAGCAAGATCATAGCTTTTTCCAGCGCAGTTCTAACCTTGCCCCGGGTTCGCTTCCAGTAGTGTTCCTTAAGACTTTCAGCAATGGAAAGACGTTGTTCGCTTACTTTCTCGTCGGGAGAGCTAACCCAAAATTCTAATTCCGTTGCGGCTCTTGTGCCCAGATGATCAATCTCCTCAAAGCTAAATCCCGATGCAGCACAAAGTGCCGGATACTGGCGATACACCTCCAAAAGGTTCTCCAACATCCGAGCAATAGAGCGTTTCAGGATTGATCTTGAGCATACCATTTCGTTCTTATAGTAAATAAAACTAGGAATTCGTAAAGTGCCAATGGGTCTTTTACTTTCAGGGTCAACATGTTCGTAATTATAGTCGACAAACCATACTGCGTCTTTATCGGCTAAAAAATCAATGGTACCATCGTGTAACTTAGCAATGCCTGGAAGATTCACCGCTGAACCATCTGAGTGCACCCGCTTGGTGTCAAGAAAAGCACTAATATTCTTGATGAAATAGGTCATGGGTATCTTTTCGTCTGTATCATTTCCAGCCATATCAATCCCTACAAAGGAAACAAAGCGAATCTCCTGATGACAATTAAGCAGTTGAATTAATTGTTCTGGTGAGTGGGTGTCGGGAGGGAGAAAATAAAGAAGGTCAGGCCGTATGTCCAGTTGATTCATAATGATATCTACCTTTCACATTAGTTTGCTTTTTAGATGATAATACAGACTATTATAACATTTGCCGTGTCACTTAGGACAGGTTATAATAAACACAATTCATTTTCAAAATTTTGGATATTTCGGAGGTGCTCATGAAACTAAGGGACTGTATGCAGCTTCTACAGGCAGAAATAGTTGTTTCCGCTAACCGCTTAGATATAGATATTGAAGTGGCTTGCGGCTCTGACCTGATGAGCGATGTGATGGCGTTCGCCTGCTCCAGTAATCAAATGATGCTTACCGGTCTCGTTAATCCACAGACCATTAGGACGGCAGAAATGATGGACTTTCTGGCTGTAATATTTGTCCGGGGAAAACGTCCTGACGAGATGATGTGTGCATTGGCAGAAGAGAAGGGCATTGCCTTGTTATCAACACCTTTTTCTATGTTTACCAGTTGTGGCTTACTCTATGCTGCCGGTATTCGCGGAAAGGGGGAGATGATATAGAACCGCTGGTGCGAGAATTTCCTATCTGTGACAATGATTTCACCAAGGCCGGAGAAGCTTCCAGCCAGATGAAAAAGACGCTGGTACGCCTGGGAGTTAAGGCTGAAGCCGTTAAGCGAGCCGCTATCGCCATGTATGAGGCAGAAATAAATGCCGTTATTCATGCTCATGGCGGAAAGGCAGTTATGTCTATATACCCTGATTCTATTATGATTGAAATTATCGACCAGGGGCCGGGTATTCCGGATGTTGAAAAGGCGATGCAGGCTGGGTTCTCAACCGCACCTGATACCGCCCGGGAAATGGGTTTTGGTGCTGGAATGGGACTACCCAACATTAAGAGACATGCAGATAAAATGACTATTGATACCCAGGTAGGGAATGGAACAAAGGTAACAATTTGGATTAATTTCTAAGGGTTTGAGGTGACAGGCGTGACCAATGTACACAGTGTTCGTTTGAATAGAGACTTATGTGTTGGTTGTACCAACTGCATTAAAGGCTGTCCGACAGAAGCCATTCGCGTGAGAGATGGTAAGGCAGTAATTGACGAGAATCGCTGCATTGATTGCGGTGAGTGTATTCGTATTTGTCCTCATAACGCCAAAAGAGGCGTTACAGATCCTTGCCCACAATTTCTTATTCCCCAACCGGATAATCCCGCCATTGCTTTAGTTCCTCCATCCCTTTACGCCCAGTTCGGTAATCCTGCTACCCGCAGCATGGTATTACAAGCCATTTATCTTTTGGGTTTTGACTATGTTTATGAAGTTGCTCTAGGGGCAGCCGCCTCCTCGTACAGAACGAGAGAGTTGCTTTGGCAAAAGCGGGAAAAGCTGGCGGAGAACCCTAAACTATCTTCCAGTCTTTTCCCGATGATTTCTTCCTCTTGTCCCACAGCAGTTCGGCTGATTCAGATGAAGTACCCAGGACTGATTTCCCATTTAATACCCCTGGACTCACCCATGGAAATAACGGCCCGTTTTGCCCGGGAAGAGGTGGCAAAAAAGACCGGACTTCCACCGGAGAATTGCCGGACTTATTTTCTTTCCCCTTGCCCCTCCAAACGTTCAGCAACCCTTAATCCCTTGGGGCAAAAACAGTCCCAGGTGGACTTTGTACTAGGTATTCACGAAGTCTATCCGATGCTTTTAAATGCTTTGGAAAAAATGTCGGATAAAGATTTTCATAACTTGTTGCCACACAAAGTGGCCACAGCTTGCGGTGTGCAATGGGCGGCTTCCGGTGGCGAGGCACAGAGTTTGGGTACTGAGAAATATATGTCGGTAGATGGGATCCACAATGTTATCTCTATTTTGGAAGAGATTGAAAATGAACGCCTAAAAGATATTGAGTTTGTGGAATTGTCTTGCTGTTTTGGCGGCTGCATCGGTGGCCCTTTGGTTGTAGCTAATCCTTTTTCCGCCAAGGCTCGTACCCGAGGCTATGTAAAGAGCTCAGAAGAGGAGTACCGCCAAAATCCTGAAGCTTTTATGCCACCAGAGACGCTGGATGCTCAAGTCTGGGAAGTACAGCTCTGCGAGAATACATCTTTGCAGCTTGATTTAGATCTGGCAACAGCTTTAGACAAATATGAGCAAATGGAAAAAATCTTGTCAACTTTACCGGCTTTAGACTGCGGAGCCTGCGGAGCCCCAACTTGTGCGGCCTTGGCCGAAGACATTGTTCAGGGTAATGCCTTAGAGACAGATTGTATTATTAAACTCAAAGAACATATCCGTCAGGTCGCTAAAGCTCTTGATATTCTTGAATTGTAACTTGAAAAAACAAGGAGTGTATCATGACCAAAGAGATAGAGATAGATCAGTTAATTAAGGCACTGAACCTAACGGTTCTGACCGCCCCACCTATGTCCCCCCAAATCAGTCAAGGTTACTGCTGCGACATGCTCAGTTGGGCCATGTCAAGGTTAGAGGAGACTTGCTGCTGGTTTACGATTTTAAACAGTATGAATGTTATAGCTGTAGCCGCACTCGCTTCCTGCCCGGTAATTGTTCTCACAGAGGGCGTAGAAATGGAACCGGCGGTTCTGGCACGTGCCCAAGAAGAGAATATAGCTGTGCTTAGCACGGAATTATCCACTTTTCAGGCCGCGTATCTTTTAGGTAAACTTTTGGACGAGGCATTATGAATATCACCTATGATTTTCATATTCACTCAGCATTGTCGCCTTGTGCTGATGATGATATGACTCCGGCCAATATTATGGGAATGGCCTACCTAAACCAGTTAGATGCTGTTGCCATAACCGATCATCAAAGTTGCCGTAATCTTCAGGCGGCTTATCAATGTAGCGCGGCTCTCAGGAAAGAGTATGGAAAAGCACCAATCCTGTTACCGGGAATGGAAGTAGAGTGTAGCGAAGGTTTTCATTTTTTAGCTTATTTCCCCTCCATAGAGAAAGGTCTAGCTTTCGAAGAAACTCTTACCAAAACCAGACTCCTTATTCCTAACCGAGTTGATATTTTTGGTCGGCAGTTGCTGTTTGATGAGAATGACAGCCTTGTGGGTGAGGAACCTCTGTTGCTGTTAACCGCATCTTCCCTAAGTTTTGACGTCCTGGAAGCTTCTATTCGCCAGCTCGGTGGTCTGGCAGTTCCGGCACATATTGACCGAGAATCTTACAGTATATTGGCAAGCTTAGGGGCGATTCCGCCAGAGTATGACGGCAAGATTTTGGAATTGTCAAAAGACTGTAAGCAAGAGGTTTTTTTAAAAACACATCCAGAGCTGAAACCTTTTACTTTTATATCCAGTTCTGATGCCCATCACCTGGATAAAATTGCTGACCCCGGTCAATCCATTAACTTGCCACTGGCGAGCAAGGAGAATTTGTCTGCTCAAATCCTGCTGGAAGCGTTGCAGGAAAAGTCATACAAGTGATATAATGGCCGAGGCTGGCACAGTTGTAAGTACTTTAGCCAATAAGGGGGACAAAGCAGTGCGGGATTTATCCTTGCATGTACTGGATATCACAACTAATTCCGTTGCAGCAGGAGCCACCCGGATTGAAGTTTGGATTCATCTTTATACCCAGCAGGATCGATTAGTTATTGAGATTGCTGATAATGGTCGAGGGATGTCTCCAGAGTTTCTTAGCCGGGTCATTGACCCCTTTTCTACCACCAGAACTACAAGGAAAGTGGGTCTGGGTCTGCCTCTTTTAAAAGAGGCCTGTGAACTGACTGGTGGAGAACTGCTTATTACTTCTACAACCGGTGTTGGAACAAAGGTAGTAGCTACTTTTGGTCTTTCTTCTATCGACCGCTTGCCCTTGGGAGATATAGGCGAGACTATGGCTAGTTTAATTGCTTCCTATCCACAGATTGATTTTGCAATTTACTTTAGCCAAGATAGTTTAGAAAAGAAGGGTATAGACACCGTAGAGGTTAAAGCACAGCTAGGGGATATTCCCCTATCAGAACCGGAAGTTTACGTATTTATACGTGACTATATAAGAGAGCAGCAAGAAATTCTGGGAGGTATTTAAGATGAAATCACTAGCCGAACTCGAAGAAATTAAGAAGAAAGCACAAGCCGATATGGCTGCCCGTAGTGAGGGTGGAAAACGGATTGTTGTTGGTATGGCAACTTGTGGCATTGCTGCCGGGGCTCGTCCTGTTATGGCAGCATTGGTAGAAGAGTTAAGAACCCGTGGAATTTCTGATGTATCTGTGTCCATGACAGGATGTATTGGTCTTTGCAAATTCGAACCTATTGTGGAAGTTATTGACACAGACGGAAGTAAAGTTACCTACGTTAGAGTCGATGAAAACAAAGCTAAGCGAATTATAGCCGAGCATATTATTAATGGCCAGATCTGTCAAGATCTCACTGCCGATACTGCAGAAGCTCAATAAATTATGATGATAAAGAATGTTTTCCTTTCTGCACTAATGATTGATCGTTTACAGAAAAAATGGGTTGCTCGCAGCCTGTTTTTTCTTGTATTCGCTCTTCTTGTGGTGAGTATCTTTTGGCCGTTGGGCGATCCGGATATGAACAAGTTACTGTATTTTGCAGAACGCTCTAATGCTATTATGTCCCAGCATCTGGCCAGCATTAGTCTGGAAGCGACGGCTGCCAGTGCTACGGCGGCAGCTTTAGCCGGGGGCATGAGTTCACTGCCGGAACTACCGCCGGTGCCGATAGGAAACATTTTGTATCTAGTATTTCAGACCTTTATCTTTTTTTGTTGTCTTTTAGTTGCCTACCTCTATGGTCAGATCTATATTGCCGAACAACTTGGACAGACGGTTCGTTGGGGTCTCAAATCCTATTTCCGCCGTCTTCCTATAACAATTTTGTTTTTAGTGGTGCTTTTTATCATCACAATCTTTGCTCTGACAATTTTGCTTGGTACAGTATTAGGATATGTTTTCTTAGCCCCGCTATTCTACATACTTTTGGCCTTGCTCTTTGTTCCGCTGGTTATGATGACGGAGAACAAGAATCTTTTTGATGCCATAAGTTATAGTTTTCGTTATACGAAAGGGAAGAAGCTGGGGATATTCTTACATATCACCTTGCTTTATTTTGCCTTTATTTTTATCGCTGGTTTTGGTGAAATGCTTTTCCCTCATAGTCCCAATGCAATCGCCTTACTCTCGGCTTTTTTTCTGACCTATTTTGTTTTAGCTTTTGGTAGACTCTTGGGGATTGTTTACACACAAATAAGGATTCAATCTTCAATGGAATCTGTCTTAAAAGGGCTTTTTAAATTCTGACTTTATTTCATATTTGGTTTTTTTCACTCATTTGATTTTCATTTGAAAGTGAAAAATAAGAAATTAAAACTTTTTTCGTGAAAAACAGTTGTATTTTTTATCGAAGAGTCCTATTATAGTTGTGGTTGAAAACGAAGGATTACAAATTGGAGGACATTGTACATGGATATTCAAGATGTTAAAAAAGAAGCAATCAAAAAGCACATTGAATGGGGTGGCAAGATTGAAGTTATTGCCAAGGCTCCTGTAAGCACCAAGGCTGAGTTAGCCGTTGCCTATACTCCTGGAGTGGCTGAGCCCTGCTTAGAGATTTCCAAGGATGTTGATCTTTCTTATCTTTATACCCGTAGACACAATTTGGTAGCTGTGGTTACCGATGGTACAGCTGTTTTGGGTCTTGGCGATATTGGTCCGGAAGCCGGCATGCCGGTTATGGAAGGAAAATGCGCCCTCTTTAAAGCTTTTGGCGATGTTGATGCCTTTCCTTTGTGTATCCGTTCTAAAAGTGTAGACGATATTGTTAATACCGTAGCTCTTTTAGCCGGTTCTTTTGGCGGCGTTAACCTGGAGGATATCTCCGCTCCACGTTGTTTTGAGATTGAGAAGCGTTTGAAAGAAATCTGTGATATTCCGATTTTCCATGACGATCAACATGGTACAGCCATTGTTACTCTGGCTGGTATGATTAATGCTTTGCGTATTGTTGGCAAGGATATATCTGAGGTGGCTGTTGTAGTAAATGGTGCCGGTGCTGCTGCTATTGCTATCACCAAGTTACTAATTTCTTGCGGACTGAAAGATGTTGTACTTTGCGATAGAACCGGAGCAATCTGGAAGGGTCGTGACAACATGAATGAAGCCAAAGAAGAGATTGCTGATTGCACGAATCAGAAGATGAAAAAGGGCAGTCTGCAAGACGTAATTGTTGGTGCAGACGTATTTATTGGTGTATCGGCTGCTGGTGCTCTGACTGAAGAGATGGTTGCTTCTATGGCTAAGGATCCTGTAGTTTTTGCTTGTGCGAATCCGGTACCGGAGATCATGCCAGATGTAGCTCTGAGAGCTGGCGTTAAGGTTATGGCCACAGGTAGATCCGATTTCCCCAACCAAGTTAACAACGTATTGGCTTTCCCCGGAATTTTCCGCGGTGCCTTAGATGTTAGAGCCAGTGACATTAATGAAGAGATGAAGATTGCTGCGGCTTATGCTATTGCTGATCTGGTATCTGCTGAGGACTTAACCCCTGAGTATGTTATTCCGGATGCCTTTGACCCTCGGGTTGGTAAGGCCGTAGCTGCTGCTGTTAGTGAAGCTGCCAGAAAAAGCGGCGTAGCGCGCATTTAAGCGAAGCTTCTACTTTCTTACTGTCAAAGTATATTGGGCTTGCATTAAGTTTTATCTTGGTGCAAGTCTTTTGCTTTTTTCTTGTCTATTAGTTACAATACAGCTTTACTACGCCCATAAGTGAATAATATCAAGGCAACTTTAATTAGATAAAGGAAATGTGAGAATATAATGAAAATAATAGAAGGTCTGTCTAGAAGAGTTTCTAAAGAATTCTCTGCGATGGTCAAAGATAAAGAGTATTGGCATTCCATTTGGATAATTGGGCTGCCGGTAGCCCTTCAAAGCTTATTTAGTGCCGGACTAAACTTAATTGACAGCATCATGGTGGGACAGTTGGGGGATGAGGCTCTGGCAGCGGTGGGCATTGCCAATACGATTTTCTTCTTGATGATTGTATTTATGTTTGGTATAGGATCTGGTTCCTCTATTTTTATTGCCCAATTTTATGGCAAAAAAGATGAGCAGAGCGTTCGCTCGACTATGGCTGTAGGCTTTGTCTTTAGCCTAATATCATCACTTATGTTCATGGTTGCAACTTTAGTTTGGGCCGAGGCAATTATGACCTTTTTTACTAATGACACAGCAGTTATCCGCTTGGGGGCGGATTATCTAAAAATTGTCTCTATTAGTTATCCTTTATCAGCTATTGCCAATTTGTTTTACAGTGGCCTCCGTAGCATCAAACGGGCGGCCTTACCACTCTTAGTAGCGGGGATAGCAATACTAGCGAATACGGTTCTAAACTACTTGCTCATAAATGGCATCGGTATTTTTCCGGAAATGGGCGTATCCGGAGCAGCGCTGGCGACCTCTATAGCACGATTTTTAGAGATAATACTGATTTTTTCAGTGGTATATCTTAAGCGTCTACCGATTAGTATCTACCGCCGTGATTTTTTGAAAATTACTAAGCCCTTTTTGAAAAAAATTCTGGTAGTTACCACACCGGTAATTCTTAACGAAGGTTTGTGGGCTTTGGGCGCCAGTAGTTATACGCTGCTTTGGAGCCGGATGGACACAGTTTATATGGCTGGTTTTAATATTCTTCAAACTGTTAATCGGATTACCTTTGCTCTAAGCATGGGCATGGCTGCGGCTACGGCGGCTATGGTTGGGCATAAAATTGGCGAAAAAAAGAGCCGAGTAGCGTTTACCTATGCGTCAAGAACTAATTTGCTGAACTTTATCGCAGCTATTTTCATTGGTATTTTGCTTTTTTTCAGTAGTTCTTACATTGTAGGAATCTTTGGCGTTTCGCCTCAAGCCAAAGAATATGCCATTGAATTTATCAGACTATTTTCTATCATGGTTCCAATTTTAACTTTGAACTTTGTCAATATGTTGGGCGCCTTACGTGGCGGTGGTGATACTCGTTATGCCTTTCTTCTTGACATTTTACCCTTATGGCTCTGGGCCATGCCTTTAGCCTTTGCTGCAGGCTGGGTTTGGAAGTTACCCTTGGCGGTTGTCTTTTTAATTACTACCTCAGATGAACTTTTCAAATTATTTTTTGGCCTGAAGCGTTTCCGCTCGGGAAAATGGATTAATGAAATGAAGGGATTAGAGGAATTAGAGAATTAATTCAGCGGTTTCAGCAGTAAAAAAATCGAAATTACCAATGTTGCTTACCTACTTTGCCTTATGATACAATTAGTCCTTAACAGAAAAATTCCTTAGGATAGAGGTAATAATATGGTGGATCGTTACAAACTATTACGATTACTGGAACAAAATGCCAGACTTGCCCAATCAGAATTAGCTGTTATGTTGGGTGTAAGTGAGTCAGAAATAAAGCAGGAGCTGGATGTACTGCATAAGGATAAAGTCATCTTGGGTTATACTGCGGAAGTTAATTGGGATAAGACGGAACGGGAATCCGTAACGGCTATGATTGAAGTTCGTTTAACACCGCAGCGCGATCAAGGTTTTGATAGAATTGCTCGTCATCTATATCGTTATCCTCAAGTGACTTCCTGTTACTTAATGTCTGGCGGTTTCGATCTGATGTTGATTATTGAGGACTCCACCTTGAAAGAGGTAGCGATGTTCATTTCAAATAAAGTAGCCCCTATCGACGGAGTTGTTTCGACGGCCACTCATTTTATTCTGAAAAAATATAAGAGTAATGGGGTTGTTTTTGAAGAGACTGAATCTGACAAACGTGAAGCCGTAGTTCTCTGACGTCCTTATTTTTCGTGCTTGTTTAAGGAGAGAGGAGAAGTTTATGCAGCAAAACCAAGACATGTATTTATCAGATCAAGTGAAGGCTATTCCACCTTCAGCAATTCGACGATTTTTTGATATGGCCAATGAAATGAAAGGGGAGGTTATTTCCCTGTCTATTGGCGAACCGGATTTTGTGACACCTTGGCGTATTCGCGAGGCCGGAATCTACTCTTTGGAGCAAGGCAACACGCACTACTCTCCGAATCAGGGTTACATCGAATTGCGCGAGGCCTTGGCCAGTTACATGCAACGCCGTTTTAATCTGACATATAACCCTCAGAATCAGATTTTGGTTACTGTTGGTGGCAGTGAAGGAATTGATCTTACTGTTCGAGCCTTTATTAATCCCGGTGATGAGGTCATTATTGTGGAGCCTTGTTTTGTGGCTTATAAGTCAACTGTCATAATGTCCCGGGGTGTTCCTGTGGTTATAAACACCAAACGTGAAGACCAATTTAAATTAAAAGCGGCTGATCTAGAGGCGGCGATTACAGACAAGACTAAGTTACTGATTATCGGTTATCCCAGTAATCCTACCGGAGCGACTCTGAATCGTAGTGAATTGGCGGAATTAGCTGAGGTGCTGAGGCGCCATCCTCAGGTACATATACTTTCTGACGAACTTTATGCCGAGTTAAGTTACGGTGAGGAACCAAGCTCCTCCTTAGCTACTTTTCCTGAACTTTATGAGCGGACTATTGTAGTGAATGGCTTCTCCAAGGCTTATGCCATGACCGGTTGGCGGATTGGTTACCTTTGCGGCCCTAAGCACTTCATTGCGGCCATGAATAAAATTCATCAGTACTGCATTATGTGTTCGCCTTCTACAGCCCAACAGGCTGCGATTGAGGCCATAAGTCATTGCGATCAAGATCTTGAGGCCATGCGTGAAGAGTATAATCAGCGGCGACGGGTCATTGTTCATGAGCTACGTTCAGCGGGACTTGATTGTTTTGAGCCTATGGGTGCTTTCTATGCGTTTCCGTCTATTTCAGGCCTTGGTCTGGACTCTGACACTTTTTGTCAGCGTTTTTTGCAGGAGCATAAAGTTGCGATTGTGCCTGGGAATGCTTTTGGCGATTGTGGTGAGGGCTTTGTGCGAATTAGTTATGCTTCGGCTTTGGAGAATATTAAGGAAGCTATGGAGCGGTTAAAAGTATTTATTGACCAACTCAAAAATGAGGAGAAAGTTTGATGATTGAATTTGATCAGTACCGGTTGGAGTTAGAAGGCTATGAAGAACAGTTGGAGCGTCTGAAAGATGCTTTACATATAAATGTGATTCAGGATGAAATTTCCGAATTGGAGGTCAGGGCGCAAGAACCGGATTTTTGGAACGATGCGACTGCAGCACAGAAGGTGCAGACCCGTATGCGGCAATTGCAGAAGCGGGTGGAGCGTTATCACAAGTTAGAGAAGAGCCGGGAAGATCTGCTGGTTTTGTGCGAGTTAGGTAGTGAGGCTGAAGATCAAGAGACTTTGGAAGAAGTACAACAAGGGTTAACGGAATTCCGGCATAATTTTGAAAATATGCGTCTGGAAACGTTGCTTACCGGTGAGTATGACAAGAACAATGCTATTCTGACTTTGCATGCGGGTGCAGGAGGCACAGAGGCTCAGGATTGGACTGAAATGCTCTATCGAATGTACACCCGCTGGGCAGAAGCTAATGATTTTACGGTAAAAGAGTTAGATTTTCTTGACGGAGATGAAGCTGGTGTGAAGAGTGCATCAATTTTGGTTTCCGGTGACAACGCCTACGGATTTTTGCGTTCAGAAATCGGGGTGCACCGCCTGGTGCGTATCTCGCCCTTTGATTCTTCTGGACGAAGACACACCTCTTTTGCGTCTTGCGAAGTGATTCCTGAACTGGATGATTCCATAAATATCACAATCAACCCCGTAGATTTACGGATCGACACCTATCGTTCTTCGGGTAAAGGCGGACAGCACGTAAACAAAACCGATTCAGCTGTAAGACTTACTCATCTCCCCACTGGCTGCGTTGTAGCCTGTCAATCTGAGCGCTCTCAAGTTCAGAATAAAGAAACGGCTATGAACATGCTAAAGGCTAAGCTCTTCGCCTTAGCTCAGGCTGCTCACATGGAGAAGATTGAAGATCTAAAAGGGAACCAGATGGAAATTGCTTGGGGCAGTCAAATTCGTTCCTATGTTTTTTGCCCCTATACCATGGTTAAGGATCATAGAACCGGCTATGAAATGGTTGATGTGAATGCCGTAATGGATGGGGATATTGATGGATTTATTAACGCCTACCTATCAGGAATGAAGATAGAGAAGTAATTCTACATTTCCCTTTGTATCTAGTGTAAATAGCTTTTAAAATAAGGGGCAAGCTCATCTGATGGAGCTGCCCCTTACGCTTATTCTTAGAGTAATGCTTAATCCTTTATTCGGTCTACATCTACGAAAAGGTTTTTACGTAATAGTTTACCGTGTAGCGGCCAACCTTCCCCCCCTCTGAACGGGCAGAAATGGGCACTACTCGGGTTTGACCTATATCAATGACTTCTTGGCTAATGGGTGTTCCAATAAAAACATTGTAAGCCTCGGGGTCTGGCACAAAGATAAAGTCAGGACTGGTAACCTCAATGATCTTAAGCTGATTGGTATTAAAGGTGAATCGAATGGATTCTACCCCATCCAGTAAAGATACTGCTTGAGTGCCTGTATTCTTCATGTTGAAATTAAAACTGGCAGTTGGACCATCGGAAGTGCCATCAGAGATAAAAGTATAAAAGCTGGAAGGTATTCTCTTAGAGGTTGGTTCTGTAGCTTCTGTAGTCTGGCTAATCGTAGTTTCCGAAACAGACGAGGAAATCAGAGTGGCTTCACTGGCAGACTCTGTCACTAAGGTGGTCGTTTGCTCTAAGGTCGGAAGGGTAGTATCTTGACTACTTTGAATCACTAAGCTGGAACTGCTGTCTGGGGGTAGGGGTCTTGGTGGGAGGAGACTTGCGTCTACCCCTGAGCTTCCAGGATAAAGAGAGTCGAACTTTCCTAACTGATTTAGAATGCCTAACGTAACGGCAATAAGAGCGATGGCAAAAAATACTAAAATTGCAGGATGGCACTTTCTCTGATTCGGGTGAGTGCTTAGAGAAGCTGGAGGAGAGGAACTATCTTGTACTGATTGAAAATTCTGATTAAAGGTGGACTCGTTAAATGATTCCACCTGGAAAGTACTATCACCAGCATAATCTAAAGCTTCAAAATCACTGTCTCCCAGCGGTGAGCTCTCAGATCCTAAAGACTTGTAGGTTTCATTCAGCTGTTGCTTCTTAAGGATATCAGAGGGTTTCGTGGTCTCGTCACTGGCGTTAAATGAAACCAAAAAGGGAAAAGCAACCGCATCATTCTGCGGCTCCGCATTGCCTTGGGTTAATGAGTCCTTTTCCTTATCATGAATATTGTCCGGATTCTCATCACTCATTTAGGGCTACCTCCAAAATAGGTTTAAAATTACTTATTAAGTATATAATACTATAGAATTTTATGTAAACAACTATTGCATATTTTGTACTCAATTAGAGCGCTTTAGACTTCGTATTATATTAATTATACATCCGAAAGCTATATCACCAGTATTTCTTGTTCACTTTGGCAAAAGTGGAAAAGAAGCGCCAAAAATTTTAAAATTATGTTTGACAGAGAAAGTTTACAATGCTACAATTGCATAGCACCCAAGCGGGAATGAGCTCGTGTGGCGGAATCGGCAGACGCAACGGACTTAAAATCCGTCGAGGTAATTCTCGTACCGGTTCAAGTCCGGTCACGAGCACCACAATTGTGGAGGCCTTTCTAGTTTGGGGATATACACCGCGGAGTGGAGCAGTTGGTAGCTCGTCGGGCTCATAACCCGAAGGTCGCGAGGTTCGAGTCCCGCCTCCGCAACCACTTAAGAGAAGAGTAGCAGATGTTACTCTTCTTTTTTCTTTTCAAGGTAAATAGGCCTATGTTACTATATCTCTATTCCAATCCAAGATTTTTGACACATAAAACAAAGGTAGGTGAAGCAAATGGCTTTTCAATCTAAAGTTTGTGTTATTACAGGCGGTGCCGGTGGCATTGGACGCACACTAGTTCGAGACTTTACTACAGCCGGTGCAAAGGTGTTTTTTATTGACACAGACCCTAGTGGTTTTGAACTGGCTGCAGAATTTAAGCAGTTAGGCTACAACTGCGATTTTTTTCTTGGAGATATTTCTAGCCAGGAGTGCTTAGAGAGTTTTGCATTAGCTGTGAGAACCCAATATGCTAAGGTTGATATACTAATTAACAATGCCTGTATTAGCCGAAGGGGATTAATCAGTGACTGCAGTTACGATGATTTTACCCTAGTGCTAAAAGTGGGAGCCGTGGCACCCTATTATCTAACTAAATTATTTTTACCTTTGTTTTCAGAAGATGCCGCCATTGTTAATATTTCCTCTACTCGCTACGCCCAGTCTGAAGCGGATACCGAAAGCTACACAGCGGCTAAAGGTGCCATAACAGCCTTAACTCATGCTATGGCTGTGAGTTTACGAGGCAAGGTAAGAGTAAATGCCATCGCTCCCGGTTGGATAGATACTACTTCATCTTCTGTAACTTGTTCCCATTCTAAAGAACCAGATCATCTGCAGCACCCCAGTGCACGGATAGGTAGAGCCGAGGATGTTTCCCGGGCGGTGTTTTTTCTTTGCAACTCACAAAACTCCTTTATTAACGGGCAAATTTTGGTCGTTGATGGTGGCATGAGTCATCAAATGATTTATCATGGAGATTATGGCTGGGAATATCATCCGCCCCAGAATCCCTAGGCTTTTTTTAGGCTAAATTATCAATTACCTCTTCCTTAGCCAGCCCGTTTTTGTAGAAATACTTGCAGGGGATTAGCGTTGATCATGCAGTTTTGCCGCACTTTTCACCAGTTCCTCTTTGATATTTGACACTAGGGTGTCACAGGCAGCTAGTATACTTACTTACAAGCAGAACAGGAAAGAAATGTATTACCTATCCTTTCTGCTAAAGAAAATTTACTTCCAAATTAAGGGAGGACAAGTAAATGACAAAGATAGGAAAGACTAAGGTAGTTCAACAAGATAAACAGCTTCTTTCCTTTACTGGCGGACCGTTATGGAAGGAACTGAATAGCTACATTAAAAGTGCTTATGGCATCAAGCCGCAGATTAGCGAAATTGCCGCCTCTCATAAACAAAAGTGGTGTGTTGAGTATCATATAAATCAGCAATCCCTCTGCACTTTATATCCCAAGGACAACCAGGTAACGGCTGTGCTATTTCTTAAGGATAGTGATACGGAAGAAGCGGTGGGGCTTCTAGAACAGTTATCTCCTTTCGGTCAAGAAATCTATCAACAGACCTTTGTCACTGCCGGTGGTCGGTGGTTGATTTTAGAAATAGATAACCGCCAACTTTTACAAGATTTGATTTTATTCCTAATGATTAAAGTTGCACCTCGCCTGCAGTACAAAGCAGCTAAGAATTCGAATCAATATGCATTCTGGCAGACACTTTTGGTAAAGAAACAGACCGATTCGGTTACTGTAGCTCTGGCCACAAATAAGTAGTAAGGTAAGAGGAGGCGAGTATGGCAGATATTTATTTAGCTGGCGGTTGTTTTTGGGGTGTTGAAAAATATATCGGTTTGATTCGTGGTGTTCAAGCCACCGAAGTTGGCTATGCCAATGGCAAAACTGCTGATCCCAGTTATGAACAAGTTTGTTCCGGTAGTACTGGACATGCCGAAACAGTAAAAACAACCTACAATCCTAACACCATACCTTTAGAATTTTTATTGCGCCTTTTTATGGAAGTAATTGATCCTACCAGCCTTAACCGTCAGGGTAATGATCGTGGAAGTCAGTATCGGACTGGTATTTATTATAACGATCCTCAAGATAAGGCAACCTGTCAAAGGATTATCGAAGAATTCCAGCCACTCTATGATAGGCCCATTGTTGTAGAGGTACTCCCTCTGGAAAACTATTATCCGGCGGAAGAATACCATCAGAAATATTTAGAGAAAAATCCCGGCGGTTATTGCCATATCGGACCGGCACGCTTTGATAAAGCAGCAAAGGCAGTTGTAGATCCCAGCCTTTATGCTAAGAAGAGCCAAGAAGATTTGGCTCAAATTCTGTCGCCACTGTCTTTTTCTGTAACCCAGAAAAATGCTACTGAACCTCCCTTTGACAACGCCTATTGGCAGGAATTCCGCTCGGGTATTTATGTTGACATTACTACGGGTGAACCTTTGTTTTTGTCCACCGACAAATTTGATTCTGGTTGTGGTTGGCCGAGTTTTGCGAAGCCTCTTGATCCTAACGTTCTGGAAGAGAAAGTTGATGCCTCTCACGGCATGATCCGAACGGAGATAAGAAGCCGCTTAGGCGATGCTCATTTAGGGCATGTCTTTGATGATGGGCCGACTGAGCAAGGCGGATTACGTTATTGCATCAACAGTGCATCTCTAAGATTCATTCCTAAAGAGGCTATGGTAGATGAAGGCTACGGACATCTAATCGACCTACTTTAAAACTTTAATATTTTCCATGAAAAACCACTCTGAGGAAGCAGCTTGCTCCAGAGTGGTTTTTCATGATTTTTTCTTTTTTCCAGCAAAAAAAGCGTTAAACTATGTTACTATATTGGTGTATAAAGCAGTGGCTGTTGCGCAGGAATATTGTAAATATGGCCCGAAGAGAAGAAGGAGAATATGTATGGTTAGCAAAAAAATTATCACAAGTATTTCTCAATTACAAGAAATCCAGAATATGGCAGTTCGTTATTCTGAGGATGTAGGAATCCATTCTCCTGATAGCAGCATTATTGTAGATGCTAAGTCATTTATTGGTTTATTTGCCTTAGACTTCACCCAGCCGGTACTGGTTGTTTCTGAATCAGAGGATTTCCATAAGGCCATTCGTAACATTGGTGAGAATATAGAATAAGAGATATTCTCTCTGGTGTGACTCAGACAGTACTAATTTAAATTGAATGGTAGGAGATAATTATGGCTGAAACTCTTTTACAGGCCACTAATGTTGCCTTAAATGCGGACAAAACTAAAGTTGTTATTATAGATCAGACAGAGCTCCCTAATCGAACAGTTTATTTGGAGCTAGATACCGCTGAGGCGATGTATGAAGCAATCTTTGAACTTAAAGTGCGGGGCGCTCCGGCTATCGGCATCTGTGCGGCATATTCAATTTTTTGCCTTGCTAAACAGATCCAAGAGCAGGAGTACGCTGCTTTTCTGAAGAAATTTAGAGCGTACAAGGACTATCTGAACAGCTCAAGGCCTACGGCAGTTAATCTAAGCTGGGCTTTGAATCGCATGGAAAAGGTTGTTCTCGATATGGCTGAACAGCCCTTGGCAGCCATTATCAAGCAATTGGAGAATGAGTCCATAAGGATTCAGCAGGAAGATATCGCTATGTGCAAGGCCATCTCTGAGCATGGACTTACCCTGATTAAAGATGGCGACGGTGTTCTTACCCATTGCAATGCCGGACCGCTGGCTACCTCTCTTTATGGAACGGCTTTAGGTCCGCTTTTTCTTGCGAAAGAGAAGGGCATGAATGTACGAGCTTTTGCAGATGAGACCAGACCCTTACTACAAGGTGCTCGTTTAACTTCCTATGAACTGTATGAAGCCGGTATTGATGTTACACTGATTTGTGACAACATGGCCAGCATCGTAATGAAAAATGGTTGGATTCAAGCCTGCTTTGTAGGTTGCGACCGGATCGCCGCTAATGGCGACACTGCTAACAAGATTGGTACTAGCGGCGTAGCCATTCTAGCTAAATACTATGGGATTCCTGTTTATGTATTAGGACCCACATCCACCATTGATCTTACCTGTAAAACTGGCGAAGATATTGAAATTGAATTGCGTGATGAGCGGGAGATTAAAGAGAAGTTTTATACCGAGCCCATGGCACCGGAAGGGGTCAAGTGTTACAATCCGGCTTTTGACGTAACCGATAACAGCCTGATTACCGGTATCGTAACTGAACATGGTGTGGCCTATGCTCCTTTTACCGAAAGTCTGCAAAAGCTTTTTTCTTAAGGTTCGATCTACGGAAAAGCCCTGAGTCTAATCATTTTTTTCGGTGATGCGTAGATCAAAAGAAAGAATTCTTTTTTCGTGTGACAAAAGGAAAGTTCCTGTGATATTATGTAGCAGTAATTAAATCCAATGAGAACGGAAATAACCCGGCAAACATTATGGAGGTTTTTTATGAGTACATTTAAGGTCAAACTGGCTGCATTGGCAACAGCGACGGTTATGGTTGCCACCTTGGCACTTACCGCCTGTAATAACACTACCGCTACTACCAGTAAAGACAGTAGTGCTGCGGGTTCCAGCTCGGCAGCGTCAAGTGCTTCCGGTGAAGAAAGCACTACTAGTGGCGGTGGCTCTGGAGCTGCAGCTCTGAACATTGCAATTGTTAGTAGCCCTTCTGGGGTCGATGACGGTTCCTTTAATCAAGACATCTACAATGGAATTTTACAATTTATTGATAACAATCCAGATTCAAAAGTTACCCCAGTGCAAGAACCTACCGGAGATACTACAGCCGCTGTTCAAGCTGTCGCTGACCTGGTAGCTGACTATGATGTTATTGTATGTTGCGGTTTCCAGTTTGCTGGAATTGGTGACATTGCCATGGCCAACCCTAATGTTAAGTTTATCTTGGTTGATACTTTTCCAGCTGATGCTGAAGGTCAAGCGATTGTTTTAGACAATGTTTATGCTATGACCTTTGCTGAGCAAGAGAGTGGTTTCTTTGTAGGAGTAGGCGCTGCCTTAGACAGTAAGACAGGAAAGGTTTCCGTAGTTAATGGCCTTGCTTTCCCTTCAAATGTTAACTATCAATATGGCTTTGAAGCCGGAGTTAACTATGCTAATGCCCACCTTGGCACCAAGACCGAAATCATTGAATTACCTTCCTATGCCGGTACAGACGTTACAGGTGCTAATGTAGGTGGTAACTATGTCGGTAGCTTTAATGATGCCGCCACCGGTAAAGTAATTGGTAATGCCTTACTGGCTGAAGGTGTTGACATTATTTTTGTTGCCGCTGGTGCAAGCGGAAATGGTGTTTTCACTGCGGTTAAAGAAGCTAAAGATGCCAAGGTTATTGGTTGCGATGTTGACCAGTTTGATGATGGTGCCAATGGCGATGCTAATATTGTTCTTACTTCAGCACTTAAGGTAATGAGCCTTAGTGTTGATCGGGCTCTCAACAAAGTAGCTGACGGTACCTTTAAGGGTGAGAATGTTCTGCTTATGGCTGATACAGATTCTACCGGCTTTGTTAGTGCTGAAGGTCGTCAACAGTTATCTGCGGATGCTTTGACCAAGATTAAGGAAGTCTATGATCTGGTTAAAGAAGGTAAGATTGTGCCGCCCTCAAACTTTAGTGGTACAACACCTGAAGATTTCCCTGGTCTAAAATAAGCCTAGTGAGTATTAGGTAGTTTGTAGCGCAAAGGCGGGAGTGATCCCGCCTTTGTACCTTTGCAGAAAAGATTATGTGTAAAATTATATTCCCGCTAAGGAGATAAAGTATGTCCGAATATATTGTTGAAATGAGACATATAACCAAGCGCTTCCCGGGAGTGGTTGCCAACGACGATGTAACGTTAAAGATCAAAAAAGGAGAAATTTTTGCCCTTTTAGGTGAGAATGGTGCCGGTAAGAGTACTCTGATGAGTATGCTTTTTGGCATGTATGAGCCCGATGAAGGGGAAATACTTATTCGTGGCAAAAAAGTTAAGATTTCATCACCCAATTATGCAACCAAATTAAACATCGGTATGGTTCATCAGCATTTTAAGTTAGTAGAGAACTATACCATCACAGAAAATATTATCCTTGGAATGGAGAATACGAGGAGACTGCTGGGTATTTTCCCTAGTGTTGATATTAAGGGTGCGAATAAACGTGTTTTGACTCTATCTCAGAAATATGGCCTTGAAGTTGAACCGACCAAACGGATTGAGGAGATTAATGTCTCCATGCAGCAGCGAGTAGAAATTCTTAAGATGCTCTATAGAGAGGCTGAGATACTGGTATTTGATGAGCCTACGGCGGTATTAACCCCTCAGGAAATTGTTTTTTTACTCAAAATTATACGCGGCCTTCAAGAGGATGGAAAAACAATTATTCTCATTACCCATAAATTAGAAGAAATTAAACAGGTGGCGGATCGCTGCGCAGTTTTGTGCCGCGGGAAGTTGATTGATGTCTTGGATGTCAAAACTACCAGCACAAAGGAAATGGCTAACCTTATGGTAGGCCGTGAAGTGGCTTTTGATGTCAAGCGTGCACCAGCCGTTTTTAAAAATAAAGTTTTACAAGTTAAGAATTTATCCATCAAGGATAACAATAATTTTGAAATCGTTAAAAATGTCTCTTTTGATATTCATGGAGGCGAAATTTTTGCTATTGCCGGTGTCTCCGGTAATGGACAGGTAGAGATTGCAGATGCCATTGCTGGATTAACTAAAGTGACTGCCGGTAATATTTTACTAGGCAGCGATAATATAACCCACAATTCAGTGCGGGATAGAATAGAGAAGGGTGTGTCTTACGTGCCGGAAGACCGCCAAGCCTATGGTTTAGTCTTAGATTTTCCTCTAAAGGATAATTTAGTTTTAAAAAACTATTATCAATCTCCTTATGCTAAAAAAGGCATAATTGCTGCTCAACAGTGGAAAAATCACAGTGATAACCTAATTGCTGAATACGATATTCGTAGCGGTCAAGGCTCTGAAACCATTGTGCGTTCAATGAGTGGTGGTAACCAGCAGAAAGCTATCATTGCCAGGGAAATTGAGCAAGAGGCCCAGCTGATGATTGTGGTTCAGCCTACGAGAGGTTTAGACATTGGTGCGATTGAGAACATCCACCAACAAATTTTTGCCGAACGTGATAAAGGCAAGGCAATTTTACTTGTTTCTCTGGAGCTAGATGAGATTATGAGTTGTGCAGATACTATCGGAGTCATTTATAATGGTGAGCTACTCAGAATTGCTCCGGCAAACAGCTTTACAGCCAACCAAATTGGTGAATATATGATGGGGGTAAATGTTGGATGAGTTCAAAGAATGATTTTCGCTATCAGACGGCCACACTTTTAAATAACCGCATCTTTTTGACCTTGGGTATTCCGCTTTTTGCCATTCTTCTTAGTTTAATTGTCGGAGCCATAATTATCGCCTTCTTAGGTAAAGACCCGCTGATTGCTTATAAGAGCTTGTTACAGGGAGTAGGATTAATAGCTAAGCCTAATTATGGTGGTAATCAGGGTAGGCTCAGTGATTTTTTAAGTTTTCTCAATGCCTTAACTCCAATGATTTTTGCTGCTCTTGCTGTAGCTGTGGCTCTAAAGGCCGGGTTGTTTAATATTGGGGTAGCGGGGCAGATGTTAACTGCAGGCTTTTTAGCCACAGTTCTGATTGGTTATAGTGATCTGGCTCCGGCTATTGCCAAGCCTTTAGTTATAATTGTTGGGATTCTTGCCGGTGCGGCCTTGGCTGGACTGGTTGGCTTTCTAAAATACAAGTTTAATATTAATGAAGTAGTTTCTACCATTATGCTTAACTACATTGCTCAATATATAATTGCTTTTTTTATCTATACCTATTTTGTTGATCCCATCTCTCGACAGTCTAAGGTCATTAATGATGCGGCACGTCTGACTTTGGTCAATGTTGTTGTGGGTTCCATCAAAATTGATATTCCCCTTGCCATGGTATTAGCTCTGGCGGCGGCTTTTGCCCTGCGCTTCTTGTTTGATCGAACCACACCGGGATTTGAGCTGCGCATGGTGGGGACAAATCCCCGCGCTGCCAAGTATGCCGGTGTAAAGGTTGGAAAGAACATGGTCATGGCCATGGTTATCTCTGGTGCTTTAGCGGGATTAGCAGGTGTATCGTATTATTTAGGCTACTTTGGCTCAATCCAACCTAAAGTACTTCCCAGTACCGGTTTTGATTCCATAGCTGTAGCATTATTAGGAAATATTAACCCCATTGGTATAATCTTTGCCTCCTTCCTTGTGACGATTCTTTCAAAGGGGAGTACCTATCTAAGTTCGGTTACGGGGATCAAGTCTGAAATTCCTGATTTAATTACCGGATTAATTCTCTTATTTAGTGCCTGCGGTGTTTTCCTCCGACAGATGATTCGACAGTTGTCCCTACATCTTTTAGATGGCTACGATGAAGACAGCGCTGAAGCTAAAAATAAAGCAGCGCCAACGGAAGGAGGGAAAAGCTAATGGATGTAATAATTATTGATGGACTTTCCTTTGCCCTGCCTTTGTTCGTTATTGCCATTGGTGGAATTTATTCTGAAAAAAGCGGTGTTACCAACCTGGCTTTAGAAGGTTTACAGGGGATGGGTGCTTTTTGTGGTGCTCTGGTTGCGGTTCTAACCGCCGGACTCTTTGCCTCTACTTCATCTCTGCCTTTCTATTTGGCACTTATTTTTGCCGCCATCGGTGGTGGAATATATGCTATGTTACATGCTTTGCTCTGCGTCCGCTTCAAGGCTAATCAGGTTATTAGTGGCGTAGTTATTAATATTCTGGCTGTTGCTTTGACATCATTTTTGACTATACAAATTAACAAATCCATTTTTAATAAACCCTCAAACAACTTTACTTTAAGTGCAATTTTGAAGTGGACCGTTCCCGGCCTCAGTGAAATTCCCTTCTTAGGGGCTTTTTTCCGAGATATCTATCCTTTTGAAGTAATTATACTGGTTATCGCTGTGGTGGCCTGGTATGTGCTTTATAAGACGAAATACGGAATGCATTTACGTGCTTGCGGTGATAATCCTCAGGCAGTAGATGCTGCGGGTCTTCCGGTACAGAGGATTCGTTTTTCTGCGGTTGTTATTTCTGGTTTTCTAGCCGGTATTGGGGGCATTAGCTTTGCCTATTCTATTTCCACGCAGTTTTCTTCGGCTATTTATGTAGGTTATGGCTTTCTGGCTATTGCCGGATTGATATTTGGTAACTGGAAGATTCTGCCTACTTTAGGTGCCTGTTTACTCTTTGGCTTTGCCAGATCCGGCGGAAATCGGCTGATTCAAGTTCTGGCTATGCCCAGCAGCTACAAAGACTTAGTCATGACTTTGCCTTATATTTTAACTTTGTTGTTATTAGTCTTTTTCTCTAAGTCTAATCGCCCACCACGAGCTTTAGGCGAGAGTTATGATAAGGGAAAACGCTAGGATTCACGCCAGCTTCTTACTACGGCGACCTTAGGTCGCCGTTTCTATTTATGCTTTTAGGCTTTAGACAACAACCTATTAAATTTTTGTTGAAAAGAGAGATATCTTTCCTACAACCCAACTTTAATTGTACTTGTTTCAAGGTTAGCGTAATGATAAACTAAAACCAATTCCTGAAGGAGGAACTGATAATGGAGATTGTTAAACGAAACGGGAATACGGAACAGTATTACAGTGACAAAATTACTGTAGCTGTTGCCAAAGCCTTTGCCAGTGTAGATAAGGTTGCTGCCCCAGCAACCCTTCAAGAGATTACGGAGGTAGTTGAGCAGGAGATTATGATCCTGGCTGAGAAGGGTGCCGCTATTCAAGTGGAGCTGATTCAGGATTTAGTCGAGAAAGCTTTGATGAACCGAGGCTTTTATGAAGTCTCAAAAAGTTACATTCTCTATAGAGAAGATAGAACCAGAAAACGCGCTGCTCGTAAAAAAATCACAGCTCTATTGCCCGGTGTTGCTCTGGAGTCTGTACTTAAGGGTATCCAGAGAACTTATACGGAACCAGAGTATAATTTAGAAATCTTGTTCAATAAATTTTTTGCCTTCCAAAAGGCAGATATGCCAGATCTGGAAAAACTTAGCCTCTTAATTAAAGCTTCTGTTGAACTGACTATGCAGGAAGCTCCGAAATGGGAGTTTATCGCTGCCAGATTACTTATGCATCAATTCACCTTGTCTCTTTCTTTAGAACTGGAAAAGCTAAAAATTACCACATTCTATGAGAAGCTGGTTTATTTAGAGGAAGAGGATCTCTATGGTCGCTATATCAGAGAAAATTATAGCAAGCAGGAAATCGAAGAAGCAGCAACTTTTATTGATGAGTCCAGAAACCAATTGCTCACCTATAGCAGTCTTGACTTGCTACTCAAGCGTTACGTGATTCGTACACGCCGTCATACTCCAATGGAAACACCGCAGGAAATGTTTTTGGGTATTGCCTTACATTTGGCTATGCCGGAAAAAGTTAATCGCTTAGATTGGGTACGGGCTTTTTATGATATGCTTAGTCAGTTACAAGTCACTATGGCTACGCCGACCCTTTCTAACGCCCGTAAGCCTTATCACCAGCTGTCTTCTTGTTTCATTGATACGGTTCCTGATTCCTTGGACGGAATTTACCGCAGTATTGATAACTTTGCCCAAGTCTCCAAGTTTGGTGGGGGAATGGGTCTGTATTTTGGAAAGGTTAGAGCAGTAGGCGCTCCTATCCGAGGCTTTCCCGGTTCGGCAGGAGGCGTAATCCGCTGGATTAAGCTTGCTAATGATACAGCCGTAGCTGTAGATCAATTAGGCGTTCGTCAAGGTGCCTTAGCGGTTTATCTGGATGCCTGGCATAAAGATATTCCGGAGTTTTTGCAGCTGCGTACCAATAACGGTGATGACCGGATGAAAGCCCACGATATATTTCCAGCGGTTTGTTATCCAGACTTATTTTGGAAGATGGCCAAAGAAGATATTGAGGGTGTCTGGTATCTGATGTGCCCCCATGAGATCTTATCTATTAAGGGCTATGCCTTAGAGGATTGCTTTGGCGAGGAATGGGAACAAAAGTATAAAGACTGTGTTGAAGACCACCGTATCAGTAAACGAGCGATTCCTATTAAGGATCTTATCCGTTTAATCTTAAAATCGGCAGTTGAGACGGGAACACCCTTTACCTTTAATCGTGACCACGTTAACCGTATGAATCCTAATAATCATGCCGGTATTATTTATTCCTCTAACCTTTGTACGGAAATTGCTCAGAATATGAGTGCTATTGACTCTGTCAGCCGGGAAATCAAAGAAGTGGATGGTGAGACTGTCGTTGTCACAATCACTAAACCCGGAGATCTGGTGGTATGTAATTTGGCTTCTTTGTCTTTAGGACACATTAACTTAGAAGATGAAAGTGAGATTATACGTATCACAGAGTGCGCTGTAAGGGCTCTGGATAATGTTATTGACTTGAATTTTTATCCCATTCCTTACGCTCAAATTACCAACAGAAAGTATCGGCCTATTGGCTTAGGTGTTAGCGGTTATCATCATATGCTGGCAAAACACAAGTTGGCTTGGGAAAGTGAAGAACACTTAGCCTTTGTGGATAAGATTTTTGAAACCATTAATTATGGAGCTGTTTCTGCTAGTAATAAGTTAGCCAAAGAAAAGGGGACGTATAGCTTTTTTCAGGGCTCTGATTGGCAAACCGGTCTTTACTTTAGCAAGCGTAATTACACGTCGGAACGTTGGCAAAAGCTTGAGGCTAATGTAGCCGCTAATGGTATGCGCAATGCCTATCTCATGGCTATCGCTCCAACCAGTTCTACCTCTATTATTGCCGGTACCACAGCCGGTATTGATCCGATTATGAATCGTTACTTTTTGGAAGAAAAGAAAAACAGCTTGGTACCCAGAGTTGCACCTGAACTGTCAGCAGAAACCTTCTGGTATTATAAAAATGCCCATATTATTGACCAGGAATGGGTGATTCGAGCTGGTGGAGTAAGACAGAAACATATTGATCAAGCCCAGTCCATGAACCTATATATCACCAACGATTACACATTACGTCAAGTTTTAGAACTATTGATTTTGGCTTGGGAAGAGAAAGTCAAAACTCTGTACTACATGCGCAGTAAGGCTTTGGAAGTAGAAGAGTGCGAGGTATGTTCTTCTTAATGCTATTTTATATATGTGAGGAGTAGAAACGTGAGTATTTTAACCAAGAAAAAGTTATTTAATCCCGATGGCGATATGGAAGTACAGAAACGCCAGATGATTGGTGGTAACACAACGAATTTAAATGATTTTAATAATATGAAATATACCTGGGTCAGTGACTGGTATCGTCAAGCCATGAATAACTTCTGGATTCCAGAAGAAATTAATATGAATGCAGACGTGCACGACTACCCAAAACTTTCCGAAGCAGAACGGCGTGCCTATGATAAGATTTTATCCTTTTTGGTCTTTCTGGATAGCATCCAAACGGCGAATTTGCCTTTTATCGGTGAGTACATCACCGCCAATGAAATTAATCTTTGCTTATCAATTCAGACTTTTCAGGAAGCTGTGCATTCCCAAAGTTATGGTTATATGCTGGATACCATTTGTTCGCCTCATCAACGCAACGAAATTCTTTATCAGTGGAAGAATGATGAGCACCTGCTAAAGCGTAACCAATTCATTGGTGATCTATACAATGAATTTCAGGTCAGCAAGGATGATAGGACCTTTCTTAAAGTTCTCATTGCTAACTATATTTTGGAAGGGGTCTATTTTTATTCTGGTTTTATGTTTTTTTATAATCTGGGGCGCAATGGAAAAATGCCTGGTTCTGCCCAAGAAATTCGTTATATCAATCGGGATGAGAATACCCATCTCTGGCTTTTTCGCTCTATTCTCTTGGAACTCAAGAAAGAGGTGCCCAGTCTTTTTAGTAGTGAAAATATTGAAATGTGCCGTGACATGATCCGCCAAGGGGTTGAGCAAGAGATTGCGTGGGGCCACTATGTCATCGGAGATGAGATTACCGGCCTTAATAAGGACATGATTACGGATTACATTCGTTATTTAGGAAATTTACGTTGTACGAATTTGGGCTTTGCGCCTCTATTTGAAGGCTACGATCAAGAACCTAAATCCATGTCTTGGGTAAGCCAATACAGCAACGCCAATATGATTAAGACAGACTTTTTTGAGGCAAGAAGTACAGCCTACGCTAAATCAACGGCTTTGATTGATGACCTATAGTTTCAACTAGGGATTACACTGATCTTTAATCGCAAAAGCTTTCCCAGCCACCTATCATTAGGGATAGGCGCCCTACTGGGAAAGCTTTTTTATGCAAATATGAAAACTTGCCTTAATTCTTTTCTTGAAGCTCTTTAGCTGGATTCTTTGGGGCCGAGAGTAAGCTGTTCTTGGAACTCTGTAAGTCATTTCCGCTAGGAAGCTGAAAGATGGTTAGTCCGAAAGCAGGCGCAGTAGCGAAGATGTGTTCAAAAATATCCGATTGAGCATTTTCAAAGGGTACCCATGTAGTTTCATTAATAAAAGCACAAACTTCCAAGGGAACGCCCTGAGCGGTAGAGGGAAGCTGTCTAACGAGGATTGACATATCATGACGAACTTTAGAATGTTTACGTAAATAGTCTTCCAAATAGAGGCGAAATAAGCCGATGTTTGTGAGACGATCAGAAAGCTCTGCCTCTAGATCTAAAGAGGTTTGATTATCACTTGTTCCCTCTAGGCCACTCTTATTCGAGGCAGCAAGATAATCATACCGGTATAATAGATCTGGACTACAAAATCCAATAGAGGAAATATCAATGAATACCGCTCGCATCATCCGCCGACTTTGAGATTCAATCATTTCGCGCCAGTTGCGGAAAGGCGCAGAGATAAGTGTATAGGCCGGTACAGAGGTTACCGTGTTATCAAAATTTTGCACCTGCACGGCTATCAGGGTAATTTCTTTTACTACACCGTTAACGTTACTGGAAGGGATCTCAATCCAGTCGCCAATCCGAACCATATCATTATTCGTTAGTTGTATTCCTGCCATAAAACCTAAAATAGCATCCTTGAAAACTAAGCTCAGAATTGCGGTAAAAGCACCAATACCACTCAAGAGTACTAAGGGACTCTCACCCAGCCAGGAGGAAATAACGATAGTGCTAAGAATGATTATGATTACAATTTTAAATACTTGCAAGACCGCTTTAATTGGACGTTTGGCCGAGATTTCGTGGGTCTGGTAAATGTTTTCAAAGACATTCATCAGCGCACTCAGAATTCGGATCAAGACAATCACCAAGTAAATAAGATTCAAGTTAAAAAGCAAGGGGGCAAAAGTAGGAAAGGAGGGAATAAAGACGTTGATGATAAGCGGGCTGATTAGATGAGCAGCCTGCTCTAAGAGCTTGTTTTCTTGAATAAAGGTAAAGAGCTTTTTACTACTTCTCTTGCTAATCTTATAAAAACTACGCAGAACAATAAAGCGAAAAAATAATTCCGAGATAAAACAAATACCTATAATTGCCATCACAAATAGTAAGTGCGCTAAAAAGTTAGTTACGCCGCCGGGAAGCGCTAACTTGGCTAACAAGGTTTGGAAAAAATTAAGCATGAAAAGCCTCCTCAAAGGTTTATTGCCCTATTATCATACCAAAAAATTACAAGAGTAGATGCTATTACTTCTTATTCTGAGGATTTTAGGCTATAATTAGATACTAGTATTTTTATGTCCTTGATAAAGGAGGCCTATCTAATGTCCACTATGACTGAGCAGAATACCTATTCCGCTCCTGCCTCGCCCGGCCTTAGAGTTGTGATCTTAACAATTTTAGCTGTTATTACGGCAGTGGTTGCCGTTTCTTTTGCTGCCCATCATTTACGGATCACTTTTGAGGAAGAATACCAGCAGCAGCTCAAAGAGAAAACGCTGGGATTAGCTACGCAGTACTCCATGGCAATTAATGGGGATTTATTAGGACAAGATCCTATTGCGGCTCAAAGTCGCTATAGTAGCTTGCTACCGGCATTAATTGTAAATTCAGGGGATGTTGAGCAAGGAAATGAAATTGTTGGACAGAGTGTCAAACGCTATGCTCTATATACATATACCAATGGTTCTTTGTCGCCCCTCTACCAGAGCAATAAGGATGCAGAATTTCTTGGGATAAAGATTCCCTTGTCAGAGTGGCTTGACGCAAGTTCGGCGGTGCATTCCATTTCTCAAGGCGGTAATTTTGTTGTCCTAAGCCCTATAAAGGATAGCCAAGGCAAAGTGGTTGGCGTCTTTGAGTTAGTTTCAGACTATACTTTTATAGGTGAGTTAGGGAATAAACTTGAAAAGAGAGTTTTCTTAACAGCGGCCTTGGTTAGTTTTGCCGGTCTGATTTTATTTACGATTCAATTCGCTATCCCCAAACTAATCAGTCGTCTGAAAAAACGGGGGGAGTTTTAAGATGAGAAGTTTTTTTCTTTCCACCATTACAACTGCGCCTAAAGGCGCCAGATCACTGGCGGCTCAACTAGGCTTTTTCTTTACTATTACGTTCATTATTCTTCTGGTCATTTCCCAATCTATTTCCGCAGCCTACACCAAAGTCTTGCAACAAGACAGAAGTGATTTATTACAATCTACTGCGGTAGTTGGAGCTCTCTCTTTGGCTCATACCTCACTATCCCAAGATATGACTTACCCACTGCCGCTAAATAATTTAGATATTAATGTCTACAAGAAGGCTGGAAATTCTTTTCTGCTCATATATACCACCCAAACCAGTGACACACAAGTCAAAGAAGAACAGGTTACCTTAACCGGAGCCGATGAGGTTTATACGAAAGCCTTTGATCAACAGTTGGCTGCAGTTACCAAGCGAACTGACAAGTCCGGCAGTTACGTTACCGGCATTGCACCAATCATGGGCGCCGATGACATCCCTGTTGGCTTATTCGAGGTAGTAATGCCTGTGGAGGAATTTAATCAGGCAGATAGTGGTGTAACGCTGTCTTGGGTATTTACAATTGTATCTATCGCTGTGGCTTTAACCATTGTGTACTACCAAATTCATAAACTACTCCAAACCATGTTAACACCACCAGATCGGATGTTACCTAAGATCATTCGTTATGGCTTATCCGGCTGTCAATCTATTGCCTTTTTTGCTGCAATGGCTGCCGTTATGCCTGTGCTCATAATTCCCAACTATCTGGGCAATCCAAGACTAATCGAAGGTTTGCCAGAGTCTATTCCGCCTCAGGGAGCAATTTTTGCCGCCAGCTTCTTGGTGCTTTGGGGAATATTTGGTTTACATGGTTTAAAGGAATCACTGGTAAAGAGCTTGACCACAAGAGTGTCTCTCGTAGCCTTTGTACTGATGGCCTTTATTTTTATGATTTTGGCGACAATCTTTCATAACCCTATAATCTTTATCTTGCTCATGCTTCCCGTAGGATTTTCTCTTGGAATGGTTTTCTATTTCCAGAGGGAGTATCGCATTTATGCCGGGCGCTTAGGTTATGAGAATTTTACTGAAAAAGTGATTCATTATACCCAATACACCGGGTATATTTTAGGTGGCTGTGTGGGAGCTGTTATTACCGGTGTGGTATTAGAACGTTTTGGCATGATTGCTGTAGCCATCGTGGCTGGTTTAATTTTAATCTTAATGGCTATTCAAGCGCTAGTCTTTGTTCAGCACTGCCCAGCTTCTGCTGAGCCACCACTAACCTTACCCAGTTATCTCTATGCCCTTTCCAGTAAGAAGTCCGGCACCTTTTTATGGAGTACCATAATGCCTATGGGAATTCAATTGGCCTTCTTCTTGGTTTTTTTACCTGGGATGTTAGAGCGATTTAGTCTTTCACTGGCAACAATAGCTTTTTACTATATCTTGTTTGCTTTTATGAGTGGCATGGTTGTACAATTTCTGCTAAGAATTTTTCCAGGCAAAGTTAATATTAAAGGTCGCATTTTATTTTCAGCCCTCTTACAAATTGGCGCACTTGCCTTGCTGGGAGTTATGCCTACAGCCAAGACCCTAGTTATCTCTGTAATCCTGTTAGGCGTGGCACTGGGACTTCATGAATTCCGTTTTGCTGAGTATTACTCTAATATGATCCGAGAAGACAAGAAGCCTATGTCCCGTCGAATTTTAGAAAAAACTTTTTCTCTAGGCCTCTTTATTGGTGCTTTAAGCTATAGTGGCTTGCTTTTCACTGATCTAACTGAAGGGGGCATGAGTATAGGCATATTATCCTTTACTTTTGTTATGGCTATTGTCCTATTGGCCTACCCTCTGGTTACATTGTTTTTCTTGCCTACTAAACCTGACAAGCCCTCACACTCAAGGCCTTTTGATTCGGAGGTTCCCCAGCCCGAAGGCCAGAGAGCGACGACAACCTTTCAGCAGTCCAGGTCAGTAAATCCAGATTATCCTTATCCAGCTAATCCGAATCAAGCCCCCATTGCGTCCCAAAACGACGCAAACGCATACGGAAACGGCTTTAGGGACGATCCTTATCAACAGCCATGGGCAGAAGCTGCTTACCCCGGGTGGTCACAAGAATATAGAGAGGAGGAGTATCCATGAGAATTTGGTCTGAACCACTGACAAGAGAGAACTTTGCTGATTTTTTTCAGATGTATGCTCCTTCGGCTTATCGTTCTACCTATCAGGTTTTAGGAGATAGTACTAGAACGGAAGCAGCTCTCACCGATGCCTTTTTGAGTGTCTATCAACAAAAAGCTAATATAGATGATCCAGAGGAACTAGTATTCTTATTTAGCGACATTCTGCAAGAGCGGGTAGAAACCTTGGTAGCTGAGTACCCCATTGCCGAAACGAATCAGAGAACTAACCGGCAATTGGATGAATTTACCAGCAGTGCTATTCTTTCAGAAATTTTTCGAAGAATTGATTCAACCTCATTTAAAGTTGTTGAATTTCTTACAACGGGATCCTCAGGAAAATCATCGCAAAAGTTGGAGATTGTTTTAGGTCAGACCAGAAAAGCTGGGCTTTCGCTATTTTTGCTTCTTCAGTTATTATTGGTTGCTGTAATTGTCTTCTTTTTAACCCAAACGGCCTTCAAACTATTTGCCCAGCCAGATACACCTTTGCCGGAAAATCCTAAAAAAATAGAAACACCCTTAGATGAACGCTTTGTTGCTGCCCTTGACTACTTGCCTCTAAATATACCTGGCATTGCCTACGAAACCACTGCCCCTAATCCAAGTGAAGGGGAGGGAGCCGTAGAAAGTGGCGAAACTACAGTCAGTTCTGAGAGCAGTAGCGAAACCCAGCCCACCGATACTGCCAGCGCCGATGTGGGTGCAACGAATTCGACGACTTCATCAACTTCAGAAACTGCTGAGACTAAGGCTGTTTTGGCAGCGAGTCGTAAAAATACGGATCTGATTAATTTTGAAAAAGATACCTGTAGCTTAAAATATTTACGTTATGAGTTGGGTGAAGATGCCAGCGGCGAGCCTGCTTTAGTGGTTTATTTTACCTTTACCAACAAAGACACCGCCAATAGTCATACCGCTCTGTATGAGTTTTCTGTCAAGGCTGTCCAAAACCGAGTAAGTTGTGATACGGCTACCATGGAAAATGCTTCAACAGAGTTGAATAACACCTCCACCCCCGTAGCCCCGGGACAAAGTCAGACTGTAGCCTATGCCTTCCAGCTATTGGACAAGACTATAGATGTGGATTTAGAAGTTAATACTAGTTTAAGTAGTAAAATTAGTGAATCACAAATCCAACTACTCACGATAGCTCAGCCTTAAATCAAGGTTCTTTAGGCTAGGAGTTATAGGTCAGTAAAATCTGCATCACTACTGAAGTCCCTGAGAGTAGGAAGTTCCACCGTAAATATAGCGCCGTGTTCCGGTGGTATTTTATTACGTGCTGTAACTGTACCATTATGGTCTGTAATAATAGCTTTGACCAGAGCCAAGCCAATACCGTGCTTACCATCTTCGCCCCGATAAAAGCGCGTAAATACCTGATCTAAATGATCCTTTGATATCCCTGGACCATCATCACTAAAGTCTATTTCAACAAGCTCAGGCGCTTTGAGAGACATGGTGATTTTCACTTCTTTTTCCGCATAGCGCAAGCCATTGGAAAGAATATTCTCAAAGGCACGGAAAAGATCATTTTCATTGGCTAGAATTTGTATGTTCTGAACCGCAAAGTCAAGTTTTAAATTTTTGTGAATCAGCAGAGCAGCCCCTTGAACATTTTCGGCTACGGAGGCTAATAACTCTTTCAAATCAACCCTTTGTTTGGCAATTTTTTGTCTGCCGGACACAGCTGTGTCAAGCCTGGAAATCGTCAATAAGTTTTCTACCATTCCTGTCAAGCGCTGGGACTCAGAAATGATAACATCCGCTGCAGCCTCTTGATTATCAAATACACCATACTTTATGCCTTCCGCATAGCCTTGTATGGACATTAGGGGGGTTCGCAGTTCATGAGAAGCATTTTGAAAAAAAGTCTTTTGTTCCTGATCCGCTTTATCTAGTCTGGCGGCCATAATATTCATATCATTGGCTAAGTCATCCAGTTCCTTATCGGCAAAATCCATGGTTTGCGGGCGGAAATCGCCACTACCAATTCGACTGGCAAACTTGATTAGTTTGTTAATTGAAATAATAATCGTGTTTGAAACCACCAGAGAAGAGAGAAGACCTAAGGCCAGAGTTGCCGGTAGGATAAGCCAAAGTAGCTGATTTATTCTCCCAACAAAGGTGAAATAGCTCGAAAGATCATAAAAAAGAATCAAATGATAAGGCTCAGCCGTAGATAGATTAAGCTCAATACTCTTAACATAGTAAGGCGGCTGACCCTCTGCGCCATCAACAACTACCAGCTGATCAAGTCCGAGAGGATCGTTATTCTGACGCATATCCTGCAATATTTTATTGGCAGTATTAACGACTTGAGGGTCGTCATATATATCAGGCCATTTCAAGCTATAATCTTCTCTGGCAATTGCCATCTGCACTTCAAGTCCGGTGCCTAATTTAATCGATTGAACAATCTGATTAATCTGTTTGTCTGGATCAATTAAGAGCATATGACTTGCCAGTTCACGGTTAGCAAACTTGTAAGCATTCCCAAGCTTATTACGGGCGTCCTCTTTAATATATTCCCCTACCAATAGATTAAAGGTTAAAATTATCGCCGATAATGTTATTAGTAGTACAACAATAAAGGCAAAGAAAACGTGAAAGCGAAGGCTTAATTTCCGTTTGCTCCAAATCTTACTCATAGTTAGTCTTGCGCTGTCCCTTCCTGATGATCACTGGATCGATTATCATCGGCTATTGATTTTAAACGAAAGCCATAACCCCAGACTGTCTTAATTTCCACCTTAGAGTTATGTAGTTTTTTGCGTAGGCGCTTTACTGTGTCATCAGCAACTCTGGTTTCAACTTCAGTTTCATACCCCCAGATACGATCCAAAAGCTCAGCTCTGGAAACGGCTCGATCCTGATTGATAATCAGGTAGGTTAAGAGGGAAAACTCGTTAGGGGTAAGTTGTAAATCTTCACCAGAGCAAGTGGCTGACTTTGTTTTGGTCATAATTGAAATATCTTCAAAACGCAAGACATCTTCGGAATTATCTGAATGCTTATCTGACTCCATTCGTCTAAAAATGGCCTTGACCTTCATAACTAATTTCATAGGACTGAAAGGCTTGGTAAAATAATCATCACTACCTAAAGATAAGCCAGAAATATAATCGGCATCGCTATCTCGTGCCGTAAGCATAATAATCGGCACATCGCTAATTTTACGAAGATCACTACAAATAAAGAAACCATCTCTACCTGGCATCATTACGTCTAATATAACCAAATCGGCAGGATTGGTTGAAAAATAACGTAAAAGAGACTCACCGTCTGCAAATGCTGTAATCTCATACCCCTCACGCTCAAGAAAAGTCTGAACCAAATTACGAATATTAGATTCATCATCGGCGATATAAATTGATTTCTTTGTCATCTTTGGCCTCCATAACTAGCTCAGAAAACTTAGCTTATACTTCTATGCTAAGACAAGGTCATACACTATTTGCGTGAAAAGTGTATGAATTACGCTGTATACCTGATCAAAAAACAGTATTAATATCAGCTACTTACAATTGCTTCTATTATACCTCAAGAAGTAAACAACTATGATAATTTCAGCAATAACAAAATTGCTGAAGCTACCTGAAAGACTAGCCACCATTTTTAATTATCCTAATCTTCTTATTATCAAGATTACGGTTTCATTAGAAAAAAGTTTATTTTTGTGCATACGCAGAAAAAATCCCTCTCCCATGTTAAAATAGAGACTCATTAAAAGTTTCATCTATATCTTTGAAGGAGGCCTATTATGTCTGAGATTCTTGTTGCAGGTGGTGCCGGATATATTGGAAGTCATACTTGTATAGCATTATTGAAAGCCGGATTTTCTGTAGTAATCGTTGATGATTTGTCTAATAGTAAAATGGAAGTGGTGAAGCGGATTGAAGCCTTATCCGGGAAGGAAGTTACCTTTTACCCTTACAATTTGATTGATGAAGAAGCCTTGTCCACGGTTTTTCAAAAGCATGATATTTCTTGTGTTATTCATTTTGCTGGGAAAAAGGCTGTAGGTGAATCTGTACAACAACCCTTAGCCTATTACACTAACAACTTAGATTCTACCTTGGTTCTCTGTAAAGTAATGGCTGCTCATCAGGTTAAAAACTTAGTATTTAGCTCTTCGGCAACGGTTTATGGTATTTCTGATGCAGTGCCCTTTACCGAAGAATCACCTTTAGGCATCTGTACGAATCCTTATGGCTGGACAAAATGGATGAACGAGCAGATTTTGCGTGATTTGTTTGTTTCTGATCCCAGTTGGTCGATTCAAATACTGCGTTACTTTAATCCTGTAGGAGCAGATCCCTCAGGTCAGATTGGTGAAGACCCTAAGGGAATCCCCAACAACTTAGTTCCTTTCATTACGCAAGTAGCCGTTGGACGCTTAGCCAAACTCAAAATCCATGGTAATGATTTTCCCACCAAAGATGGTACCGGTGTCAGAGATTATATCCATGTCGTTGATTTGGCAGAAGGTCACGTGGCCTCCGTCAAGAAATGCCTTAAGAGTAAGGGCGTAGAAACCTACAATTTAGGTACTGGAATCGGAAACTCCGTTTTGGAAGTTCTTCATGCCTTTGAAAAAGTCATTGGCCGTGAGCTACCTTATGAAATTGGGGCACGGCGTGAAGGTGATATTGCAGTAAGTTATGCTGCCACAGATAAAGCCCTTAAAGAACTGGGATGGGCTGCCAAGCTTGACTTAGAAACCATGTGTCGTGATGCCTGGAATTGGCAAAGCCAGAACCCTAATGGCTACGGAGAGTAGTCATTAATAAGCTTTGTTACAAGAAAGGGGACATCAGGTAGAGTCTGATTACAATCATATGAAAAATAATCATGGGGTAAATCAAAATCCAAAAAGAACTACTGGGGGTGGAAATAGAGGGCGAGTGCAAGCACCCCCGCATCACCCCCAGAAAAGAAACGTCCCCCAGAAGCTGAGCCCTGGGAAAAAAAACGGAAATAGAAGACGTAAACGCCGACTTACCCGGAGCCAAAGAGCTCTGCGGGTGCTTTTTGCCATAACCTGTACACTTGTTGTTCTGGTGCTTGGAGTCTTTATCTCTTGGCGGTTGTTTTTGGGAAATATCCAGATTGAAGAGCTTGACCCAACCGCTACCCTTATTGATGAAAGTGGCAATGCACGTCAATTCTCGGAATTGACTAATCCGAGTACCGTTGAACCACTTGTTGTAGCTGATAATGTTCATAATATTTTGCTCATTGGACAAGATAGTACCGGACGAGAGTATAGCCAAGACGGAACCGGCAGCCGTTCGGATATTATTATGATTCTAACCATTAACGAAACAGACAGCACCTTAAAATTAACCTCAATACAGCGTGACTGTTACGCCTATATTCCAGGCTACAGCAAGCCGCAAAAAATCAATGCCGCTATGGCTTATGGCGGCCCACAACTTCTTATTATGACCTTAGAAAATCAGCTGCGAATTGACCTCGAACAATATGCCTATGTGGACATGAGCCATATGGAAAAGGTCATCAATGCAATTGGTGGGATTGATATCAATGTTACCAACAAAGAGCGAACTTCCGACGGGGGACTTAATGACTTGATTGCCCAACAGAATGTTATGGCTGGAGATCCGATCTCGGCTAATAAACTTTATGACTCCGGTCTGGTTACCCTAAATGGGCGTCAAGCGGTAGCATACGCTCGAATCCGCAAAATGGATGATGATTATCAGCGCTCCTCGCGGCAAGTAACAGTTTTAAAAGCGCTTTTAGAACGCTTTATGTCTCTGGGTGTCACAAAAAAACTATCAGTTTCTTCGGAAATTCTCAAACTCATTTCTACTAACGTAACTCCCTCGGAGATTGAAAGTTACCTGACTGGTTTTCTCCCCAAACTTTCTTCAGCTAAGATCGAGCTCCTGCAGCTCCCCGTAGAAGGGTATGCCAACGAAAATACCTATAGCGATATCGTTAAAGGGGAGTGGAGTATTCGGCCTAACTGGAACGGGATGATTCCAATTGTTCAGGAATTTATTTTCGGGCAAACCCATAGCTTTGATCCAGTATTGTCAATTCCTAAAGCACCAAGCATTATCCCCACGCCTACCCCTGAGGCCGATATTACTTCGGAAGATTCTGACCAGGAGTAGTGTTTTGACTTTTTTTGACTTTTGCAAAAAAGTGTATTGACAGCAGTGAGAAAAAGTCCTAATATTGATACAGATTAGCACTCACACTATCAGAGTGCTAGAAATTTCTAACAGGTATAACAAGGGAGGTTTTTTTATGACGATCAAACCACTAAGTGACAGAGTCGTAATTAAAATGGTCGAGGCTGTCGAAACCACAAAGAGCGGAATTGTTCTTCCCGGGACTGCCAAAGAGAAGCCCCAGGTGGCGGAGATCGTGGCGGTTGGTCCAGGCGGAGTCGTAGATGGCAAAGAAGTTACCATGCAAGTAAAGGTCGGAGATAAGGTACTAATCAGTAAGTATGCCGGCACTGAAGTTAAGATGGATAACGTAGATTACACAATTTTACGTCAAAGCGATATCCTGGCTGTAGTTGAGTAAAATATCACCGCTGATTACAACTAATTTATTATACTAACGGAGGAATTTTTACATGGCTAAAGATTTGAAATATTCTGAAGACGCCCGTCGTTCTTTAGAAATTGGTGTTAACAAAGTTGCTGACACGGTTAAGATCACCTTAGGACCTAAGGGCAGAAATGTTGTACTCGATAAGAAATATGGTGCTCCACTGATTACTAACGATGGTGTTACCATTGCTAAAGAGATTGAATTAGAAGATCGTTTTGAGAATGCCGGTGCTCAATTAGTGAAGGAAGTTGCTTCCAAGACTAATGACGTGGCCGGTGACGGAACAACTACTGCTACACTTTTGGCTCAAGCAATTATTCGCGAGGGAATGAAGAACTTAGCCGCTGGCGCTAACCCTATTATTCTGCGCAAAGGAATTTCTTCCGCTGTAGAAGCTGCTTTAGCCTCTATTGCTAGAGAAGCTAAACCTGTAAGCGGATCACAAGATATTGCCCGAGTAGCAGCAATTTCCGGTGGTGACGATTATGTTGGCGAATTAATTTCTAAGGCCATGGAGATGGTTTCAGCTGATGGTGTTATCACTGTTGAAGAGTCCAAGACCATGGGTACAGAATTAGAAGTTGTAGAAGGTATGCAGTTTGACCGCGGTTACGTTTCTTCTTACATGTGTACAGACATGGATAAGATGGAAGCCGTACTTGACGACCCATACATCTTAATTACCGATAAGAAGATTACCAGCATTCAAGATATCCTTCCTCTCTTGGAGAAGGTTGTACAGCAAGGCAAGAAGCTCTTGATTATTGCCGAAGATATTGAGGGCGAGGCTTTAGCCACTTTAATTGTTAATAAACTTCGTGGTACTTTTACCTGTGTGGGTGTTAAGGCACCTGGTTTTGGCGACAGAAGAAAAGCAATGCTTCAAGACATTGCCATCTTGACTGGCGGTCAAGTCATTACAGAAGATTTGGCTCTTGACCTGAAAGACACCGAAATCGAGCAATTAGGCCGTGCCCGTCAAGTTAAGGTTCAGAAAGAGAATACCATTGTTGTAGATGGTGCTGGTTCAGAAGATGATATCAAATCCAGAGTAGCTCAGATTCGTGCTCAGATCGAAGAAACAACTTCTGAATTTGATAAAGAGAAGCTCCAAGAGCGTCTAGCAAAGCTTTCTGGTGGTGTAGCCGTCATTAAGGTTGGAGCTGCTACTGAGACCGAAATGAAAGAGAAGAAGCTCCGTATCGAGGATGCCTTGGCTGCAACTAGAGCTGCTGTAGAAGAGGGCATTGTTCCTGGCGGCGGTACTGCTTACATTAATGCATTACCTGATGTTGAAGCCTTGCTAGCCCAACACGAAGGTGATGTTTTAACCGGAATTAAGATTGTTGCCAAAGCTCTGGAAGAGCCGGTAAGACAGATTGCTACCAATGCAGGACTTGATGGCAGTGTTATCTGTGAGAATGTAAAGAAAAGCAATCCTGGTGTAGGTTTCGATGCACTTAAAGAAGTCTATGTGGACATGGTTGAGTCTGGAATTGTTGATCCAGCCAAAGTTACCCGCTCTGCTTTACAGAATGCGGCCTCTGTTGCTTCGACCCTTCTTACTACTGAAGCTGTAGTATGTGACATCCCTGAGCCGGAACAGCCAATGCCTAACCCCGGTGCCGGAATGTATTAATTACTAGAAACATCTAAACAGAAAAGGGCATTGCACTCGCTTCAGAGTCAAGCCCTTTTTTTTAGATTTTCTTTCCCTTTAGAGATAAATAAGCTATTATAGTAACAATTGATTTTTGGAGACGGAGGATGAATGTATGAACCAAGATGTCTTTATCGAAAAAATAGTCAAGCGGAAATGGGGCAGTAAAGAAATGGCCATTTCTCTTGGGGGGACCTTTCTAGCCGTTGTTCTTATTGTAGTCTTTCTCTTATTGTCAGTATTTATCGGACAGCAGATTCTTTTTTATCTGTTGACGATTGCCGCCTTTGCAATCGGCTATCTGGCCTATCGTCTTCTTACGGGAATGCGCTATGAGTATGAATATAGCGTTACCAATGATGAACTAACAATTGATAAGATTATTGCTCGTCGTAAGCGGAAACGGATGTATAATGGTAGCTGCAAGCAGTTTACCCTTATGGCTCCGGTTAATAGTGATGAGTATAATCAATCCTTGAAGCAGAATCCCAAGATGCTAGATTACCGTTCAGGCGAAGATCCCACGGCTGGCTGGTTTATATTGACTCGTAAAGACAATCTCGATACAATGATTTGTTTCGAGCCAGATGAACGCTTTATTAATGCTTTTCGTCGCTTCAATCCAAGAGTCATAAAAAAAGTATAGTTTAACTTTCTTTTTTCTGGCGGGTATGAAATAATAACAGGAGTCTTACATAGATTTTGGCATGATCCATAATCAAGGAAGTTATATGAGTATACAAAGCAATTTAGAAATAAAACAAGCAGTAATTTCTGAAGAACCTGATCTACATAAACATGCAGGTCACTATACCTATACCATTCGAAGCAGTGATACTGATTATACCGACCGGATTCATTTCCACAGTCTGTTTGCTCTAATGCAGGAGGCTGCCGCTGCAAATGTGTGGGATTATGGTTGGGGTGCGGATACCATGGATCAATTAGGTAGCTGCTGGCTACTGCTTAGAATTTCCCTTCGGCTGCAAAAGCGCCCGGCTTGGCTTGAGAAGATTACAATTGAGACCTGGTCTCGAGGTTGTGATCGATTGTATTTTTTCCGCGACTTTATTCTTCATGACCAGAATAAGCAGGTTATCGGCCAGGGAACTTCCGTCTGGATTGCCGCCGATAAAGTTACTCACAGACCCTTAAGACCCTCGGAAATTATGAACTATGCAACCTCTTCTTCAGACCCGCGGAAAGCCTTGCCTTTTGATCCACCTAAGATTAAACCTCAGGGTTCCCTTGAAACTTTACTTCAAGCCTCACCGGAATTTACCCTGACTCGCTACGCAGATTTTAGTGAGATTGATCGAAATCTGCATGTTAATAATACCCGTTATGTTGCCTGGTGTTTGGATGCTGCTTATAAGAAGGGGTTAAACCAAGAGCAAATTACTGGCATAGACATTTGCTATGCTTCAGAAATTATTTTCAGCGAAAAGGTGCAAATTGTTTTCCAAGAACAGGAGGATGGTCGCGTCTTGGTTGACGGAATCGTAATTGATTCTCAGAAAATTGCCTTCTCAGCCATTCTTTACCGGGAAGATTAGCTAAATTACTTAGAAGATACTGTTAGACTTCGGTCTGGCGGAAATGAATCAGGAGCCTTTTCTGTCTCCGACCACAAAGAAAGGTGTTAAACATGGCCTCTCCCCCTAAACGTAAAACCACTGCCGCTAAGAAAACTCTGCGCCCAAAACCACTTTTCCCTCTATTGGTGTTTTTTTGTGTGCTTTTAATAGTGGCGTCAGGGGTTTTACTTTTTTTAGTCCGTAATCATTTAGCAGCCGCTCAGGGAATTGAGAAGACCACCCATTTGGAAGCCCAAGAAGGGTTTCCCAGTGATTATTCTGAAGCACAAAGTTTACACCCTTTTGCCGGCGGTATTCTTAAAGTTACTTCCAGCAAGGTTTCCTTTCTGGAGGTCTCTACCGGAAACGAGCTTTATGCTGTTGATGTGGACTTGAATAATGATCCTATCTGCGTTATTCAGGAAGACAAGGCACTGGTCGCAGATAATAGCGGATTTATCTGTATACAATTTAATACTAAAGGTGAGGTTTACCGAGCTCAATTGAGCCAAGCAATTAGTTTTGCTACGTTAAGTGCCGATGGGAAAGCAGCTTTGATCACCGAAGAGACGGATAGCAAAGGGGCAGTAGTGCTGCTTAGTGAAACCGGAAATATCTTAGGCCAATGGAACTCTGTCGAGTCGGGATATCCTGTTTCAGCTTCCTTTTCTCCTTCAGGGGAACGCTTAGATATTGCTCTGGTCGATACTGACGGTTCAGTTATGCAGCCCCTAATCAAACAAATTGATATCGTAACAGCTAAGGATAAGGTTACTCTGGAGGATCGAGCAGTCTATGTTCCAGACGCACAGGGAATCTTAGCTATGATGGCATATTTGAGTGAGGATGAGATGTTGCTGGCAGGGGCAGACACGTTACTGGCTGTAACTGATAACAAGTCTCAGCTCGTGCGTGAAGGTTCCTATGCGCAGATTTATTCTCTTTTGGGTCTTCCTGAAGGTGCTTTTGTCATTTATTCAGAGGCAATCGGTGAACAGATTAAGATCGATCATATAAACAAGCAATTGGGGCTTGAAACCACTATGATTTTAGGTGATAATTTTATCGATTGGGCCTACCAGTCAGGGAAGCTGCTATTAGCGGTAGACAAGCGTTTGTTACTACTTGATGCGGCTACAATGACTGTTGAGTCGGATATTTCTGTAGACGAGAAACTGTTGTCCGTAGATTTTTATGACGGTACCCATTACACATTAGTAACCGAAGCAGGTGTTCGTAAGATTAAGTTTTAAGCACTTCAAGCAGATATTGAATGTAATCATTCAGGAGGTAATCTTTTGGAAACTGAACTTAAACTAGCTTTTTCTTCTGAAGCAGAGATGTTGGCATTGTTAGAGGAGAGCTGGTTCAACAAGATCCTTATCCCCAATTCTCAGAAGACTGAGAATTTCGACAGCTATTATCTGGATACAGCTGATCAGGTTTTGCGTGGCCTTTTCACCAGCATTCGTATTAGAAGCGGTGGGGAGCAGGGCTTTTTACAGACCGTTAAAATTGGCACCACCAACCGTGATGGCCTCCACCAGAGACTGGAATGGAACTTGGAATCAGAAGAGGAGACCTTTGATCCGGAGTATTTTCTCTTTCATGCCATAAGTGACGGAGATCCAAAGGATAGGCTTAAGACGGTTCTTGAAGCAGTAGAAGGTAAAGATTTACTGATGATCTGTCGGACAAACTTTTTACGAACGGCTTCTTTGGCTGGTTATGGTGATAGCCTGATGGAGATTGCACTTGATCGAGGCTACCTCTATGCCAAAGATCAGGAAGAATATTTTTGCGAGCTGGAGATTGAGCTTAAAGAAGGAGATGTCAGGGATGTGTTGGCTTTGGGCGAAGATATTATTGCCCATACCGGTGCCACCAGAGACAGTCGGGGCAAGTATAGCCGCTGCCTTGCTCTGATTGATAAAGCATAATATGACCTCTCAAAACACAAATCAATACCTTTTAGGAATAATCGGTGGTGGAGCTGCCGGCATTATGGCTGCTCTAGGAGCAGTTGATGCCGGTATTTTGCCTTCACAGATTGTTATTTTCGAAAGAAATGACCGCCTAGGTAAGAAGCTTATGCTCACAGGCAACGGACGCTGTAATCTCACCAATCTGGCCGATGATCTAAGTCATTTTCACGGCGAAGAGTCAACTTTTGCGCAAGGCGCTCTGCTGCGTTTTACCGTTGATCAGACGATTACATATTTTGAACAGCTGGGTCTACTTACCACAGAGGAAGCCGGCAAAGTATATCCTCTTAGTCTTCATGCTTCATCTGTATTAGATTGCTTGCGGATGGCACTGAACAGTCGTGGAATTCAGGTAGTCACCGCCGCCAAAGTTATTAACTGCCAGGCAAAAAATAACAGCTTTTCTTTAACGCTTGAAGATCAGTCGAAATATAGCTGTGCGGCACTCATTATCACAACGGGTGGTATGTGTGCCCCTAACACCGGTTCTGATGGGAATGGGTATAAACTATTACAGAATTTTGGGCATACTTTAGTTACGCCCTTGCCAGCTATTGTACAGCTAAAAACGTCAGATAAGTTTTGTAAACCCTTGTCAGGAAATAAAATTCGTGGAGCTGCTCAGTTTCTCCTAAATGGTCGACTTATCCGCCGGGAAGAAGGGGAAATACTTTTTACAGATTATGGTCTGTCCGGACCGCCTATCTTACAGTTGTCAGGATTTGTCTCCCGTGCCCTTGCCCAAAAGCATACCCATCTGGTAATCGAACTGGATTTTTTGCCGGGTTGGAGTCGCGATGAGGTTTTGACTATGCTGTATTTGCGCCAACAGATTTTTCAGAAGAACTCTTTAGAAGAGTTCTTAATTGGTATCTTTCAGCGTAGGCTGGCTTATAGTCTGTTACGTCAAGCAACCACTAAAGCGCTGTCTGCAGAAGTTTCATTACTGACCGCAGAAGAACTGGAAGAATTGGCAAAGGCAATCAAAGGACTACCTATAACCATTTCCGGTACTATGGGATTTCCTCAAGCCCAAACCACTGCAGGTGGAATTCGTACCAGAGACTTTGATCCTGTCACCCTTGAATCTAAGTTTAAGACCGGCCTGTTTGCCGCCGGTGAGGTATTAGATATTGACGGTGACTGCGGTGGCTATAATCTGCAATGGGCCTGGTCTTCCGGCCAAAGTGCCGGCAAAGGTGCCGCTAACTATCTTCGTAAGCAAGGACGTGACCATAAGAATGGATACTGATATTGACCTAGTTTTTAGTCCAGAGGAGTACATGGCTCTCCCTCTGACAGTAGATCATGAACCTGACCTTTTACCTCAAGCCCTAGCCCAAGTTCGACGTAAGCCAGCGTCTAATTTACAGATAGAAATTCTTAAAAAGTCCATAGATGCCAGAAAGAAGAAAGCAATCAAAATTTGTTTTCGCGTTCGCCTTTTTACGCCACCAAGCAGTGCTCCTGTACCGCCACCTCCAAAGACAAGAAGAGGTCCGTCGCCGATTGTGGTAGGTTTTGGTCCGGCCGGTATGTTTGCAGCTCTTTATTTAGCCCGTCAAGGTATGAAACCTATTGTTCTTGAGCGAGGAAAAGCTATTTCAGAGCGTCAGGAGGACGTAAATATCTATTGGAAGAGGGGAGCGCTACTACCCTTTTCTAATGTGCAATTTGGCGAAGGTGGAGCCGGTACTTTTTCTGATGGAAAATTAAATACCGGAGTATCTGATTCGCGTCGCCGATTTGTGCTTAATACCTTGGTAGAGGCAGGTGCCCCTAAGAATATTCTATATTTGACACGACCTCATGTGGGAACAGATCTCTTGGCGGAAATTGTACCGAAAATTCGTCAAGAGATCTTGGATTTAGGCGGTGAGATTAAATTTTCTACGACTTTCAGCGGTCTGGATCTGGTGGAAGGTAAAGTAAAAGGAGTTTTTTGGACTGCTTCTCGTGAAATAGTAGGGGAGTCTTCTATCTTACAACCACCGATTTTTCCCCGAAAAAATTACCTGCCTACTGACGCTCTTATCTTGGCTATCGGTCATAGCGCCCGAGATACGTGGCAAATTTTACACACAAATAAGATTGCACTCGAGGCCAAACCCTTGGCCATAGGTCTACGTATCGAGCATTTTCAGAAAGCCATTAATAAGAGTCAATATGGTGATTATGCCGGGCATCCTGCACTGCCGACAGCCGAGTATAAGCTAGTCGCCCATGTCCCTGACCAGCGTTCGCTTTACACCTTTTGTATGTGTCCCGGGGGAGAGGTTGTTGCCGCCTCTACACTGGCGAAAGGGATTGTAACCAACGGAATGAGTTATCACGCCCGCGAGGGCGAAAATGCCAACAGTGCTTTGCTGGTTGGCGTAAATCCCCAGGACTTTTTAGATAAAAGTCCTTTAGCCGGAGCGATATACCAAGAACAGTTAGAGAGAAGAGCCTATAGCTATGCCAATAATTCAGGCAAAGCTCCCGCTCAATTGGTTGGTGATTTTCTGAATCAGGTTTCCAGCACTAAGGGGGGAGAAATCAGAGCAACCTATCAACCCGGTGTGGTATGGGGCGATTTTCACGACTTACTTCCAGACTATATTACGGCCCCATTGGCCATGGGCCTTAAGGAATTGGATAGAAAACTTAATGGCTTTGCCCATCCAGAAAGCGTCCTCACCGGACTTGAGACAAGAAGTTCATCACCTGTACGCATCCTACGAGATGATAAGGGTCAATGTTTAGGTGTTTCGGGTCTTTTTCCCTGCGGTGAAGGTGCTGGTTATGCCGGTGGAATTATGTCCTCGGCCATTGATGGTTTACGCCAAGCTGAAAGGCTTCTGGAAGCCTTCCCTTGCTAAATTATTGTGGTAAAATAATAGAGTCTATTATTTTACTTTGATGTATCTAGGAGAGGAGCACGGAGCTTAACTACCGTGTATAGGAGTGCCATGAAAATTACTATTTTAGGCTGTTCCGGTGGTTACGCCACTTCCGGGGAGGCAACTTCCGGATATTTAATTCAATTCTCAGACAAGAACATTTTAGTAGACTGTGGTAGCGGTGTTTTGAGCCGCCTTCTTTCTCATATTTCTTTAGAGCAGCTAGACGCTATTATTCTTACGCACCTGCACTTTGATCATTGCTCAGATATGGGTGTGTTAAGGTATGCCTTGCAAATGAACGAGAGCCATAGCGGTAGAATTTACAAGATTCCGGTGTACCTGCCTAAGGAGCCAGAGGCTATGTACAATCTTTTTGCCGGTGATCCTCATTTTCTTATCCATACAATGGAAGAGAATGGTGAGTTTGAGTTATTTGGCGCCAAGGTGCAACTCCATCAAACGCAACACCCTGTTAAGACCTTTGGACTACGTATTACCTATCAAGGAGCCGATTTTGCCTATTCTTCAGATACAAACTATTTCCCAGAATTAGCCCCGCTTTTTTCTGGTGTTGATCTGGCAATCATGGATTGTGGTGCTTTAGATAAATTTCGTGCTACTAACAAGATGCATATGACCCCTGAGGAATGCTATGCTTATGCAAGTATTTGTAAGATAAAGAGAGTTGTTTTATCTCATTTCTTGCCTTATTACGATATCAAGGATATTATAGCAGAGGCTGAACATTGTGGTAGCTGGAATTATACCCTAGCTACTGTCAATGGTACTTTTCAACTTGAGGAGAGGAAAGATAATTTATGATAAGTATGGATAATCAAACTGCCGTTGTTACTGTTGTGGGAAAAGACACTATTGGGATAATTGCCCGAGTTAGTGCTGAGTTAGCCCATTGCCAAGTAAATATTAAGGATATCACCCAAACCATCATGGAGGATATTTTTACCATGATTATGATTGTAGATTTAAGTAAATCTACTTTCGATATAAAACAGCTGGGAGATCATTTAGATGAGGTTGGCAAGGATTTAGGTGTTTCCATCCTTATTCAGCACACCAATCTGTTTAATGCCATGCACCGTATTTAGTGTGGAATCAATCAAATTGAGGAGCGTAAATAGAGAGAATGATTAATGATTTAGAGATTCTCGAAACAATCCGTATGTTTCAGGAACAGCACTTAGATGTTAGAACGATTACTATGGGTATTAATCTCATGGACTGCTCTACCAGTAGTCCAGAAGAAACGGCACAAAGAATTTATGATAAGATCACCAAACGGGCTGAAAAGTTGGTAGAAGTTGGTGAGGATATCAGTCGCATGTACCAAGTTCCCATTATTAACAAGCGTATTTCCGTTACGCCTATTTCCATTGTTGCCGCGTCTTCAGGTGCTAAGGACTACACAATATTTGCAAAGGCTCTTGAAAGAGCCGCTAAGACTTGTGGTGTGAATTTTATTGGTGGGTTTTCTGCCTTAGTTCAGAAGGGTTACACCGATAGTGATAAAAAACTCATCGAGTCAATTCCCGAAAGTATGGCAATTACCGATCATGTTTGTTCCTCCCTAAACCTAGCCACCAGTCGCTCAGGCATTAATATGGATGCTGTTCGTGATATGGGGCGGATCATCAAGGCAACAGCTGAATTGACGAAGGAGCGTGACGCAATTGGTTGTGCCAAGTTAGTTGTTTTTGCAAATGCTCCTGAAGACAATCCCTTTATGGCCGGAGCCTTCTTGGGGCCAGGCGAGCCGGAATGTGTTATAAATGTAGGCATTTCCGGACCTGGGGTCATTAAATCGGCCTTAGAAACAGTCAAAGGGGAAGACTTGGGTGTTGTCGCTGAAACCATCAAAAAAGCGGCCTTTAAGATTACTCGAGTGGGTGAGTTAGTTGCCCGGGAAGCTTCTAGCAGACTGAATACGCCCTTTGGTATCATTGACTTATCCTTAGCTCCCACGCCGGTGGTTGGAGACTCAATTGCTCGGATTCTGGAAGAATTTGGCCTTGAGGATTGTGGAGCTTGGGGAACAACAGCTGCATTGGCTATGTTAAATGATGCTGTGAAAAAGGGTGGAACTATGGCTTCCTCTTTTGTAGGTGGACTTTCCGGTGCCTTTATCCCTGTTTCCGAGGATGAAGGTATGATTGCTGCGGCTACGAAAGGTGCCCTAAGCCTTGAAAAACTAGAAGCCATGACCTGCGTCTGCTCAGTGGGTCTGGATATGATTGCGATCCCCGGTGATACACCGGCAGAAATCATTTCCGGAATTATTGCTGACGAAATGGCTATTGGAACCTTCAACAATAAAACAACGGCTGTTAGGATTATTCCTACACCAGGTAAGGGCGTAGGGGATTTTGTCGAATATGGTGGATTATTAGGATCAGCTCCAATTATGTCTGTAAATCCTTCTTCCTGCTCTGATTTTATTCATAGAGGTGGACGTATTCCGGCTCCCATCCACAGCATGCGTAACTAAATCGAAAGATATCCCTTGAGATGAAAAGGACATGATCATATGACTGAACAAGAACAATTTGAAATTATGAGGGATTTTGACTATGATGCCCTAATCCATAGGCATTCTGACTTGCCCTTATATTCCAAGGCGTTACCCAAAAACGCTTACTATGGCTTCTTTTTGCTGGCTAAATATGCAGGAATTTTATTGCATGAAGAAGGAAAAGCTACTTCGCCAAATGGCGAAAGCCGTCTAAGCGATTTGGCACTGTCCTATTTAGAATCGGGACAAGAAGTCTTGGGCGGCCAATCTGTTTTTCATAAACGTCCACCTTTTACCTTTTCTTTGGTAAATCTTCTGGTTGATTTTCTTGCCTTAGGTCAGTCACGCAGCTCACAATCAACACAATACGAGAATATTATTCTTCGAACAAATCAATTGGTCCAAGCCATCGAATCTGCCAGAAAGAGCAAGTCATTAATTCGCTCTCTTGATCTCTATTTGGCTCGCCGCTGGGGGCGGATGCTTAGAGTCTTTGTTTTTCTAGGTTCACCAGTTAATTATTTACCGGACAATTATAGCTTTGAACAAGATTTAGCATTAGCTGCCAAGCGTGGACAGAATAAAGACTATTTGGCAGTTATGAATTTCCAAGTCCGTTTTCAGCGCTTTCGTTACCAGAACAAAATTGGCAAGCTTATCCTTTTGGCTGAAGAATGGGAAATGCTTTGTAGCACTGGAGAAATTCAAGGCCGACCGGAAGAATATGAACTCTTGGTTCTAGATCTATTGGATTGCCCTGAGCACTTCAGGATTGGTATGGAATGGGTTTCTATGCTGCGGCTACGCTCCCCTGATAACGCCGCCTTTGCCAAATGGGAAATTCGCTTTTTACGACGTGAGGGTAATTTCGAGCAAGCTGTTCATATGGCTAAACTTGCCCTTGAAAAGTATACCGAGGATTGCGAGACCTACTGTTTACTCTCTAATCTCATGTTCTTATTAGGTGATTATGAAGAAGCCAAGAATTATGGTCAGCGTGCCATTGAATTTGGCCCCGATCAAGCCATTGCATATGTTACTTTGGCATACGCCTACCTATATGATACTGATTATACTCGCTCCATCAAACAGTTCAGTCGAGCTATCACTCTTGATAATAGCATAGTGGATGCCTATCGTGGGAAGAGTAAGGCTTTGGTTATGTCTGGACAGGTTTATGAAGGGATGCGCTGTTTAATTACAGCTTGTCGAACTCTCCCTGACTCCCCAGAGCTCTATCATGACCTGGCCGACGTATATTTTATGTGTGGCTATTTGGAAGAAAGCCGTCGCTACTGTAAACGCTGTTTAGCCTTGGATCCTGAATGTGCCGGAGCTTACATTTTATTAGGCATGATGGAGATTCGTAAGAACAGAGAGAAGAGTGCTGGAAAGTGGTTAAAACGAGCCTTGGAATTAGAACCAGGTAATCCAATTGCCTTAAATGAGTTAGCTTATGTTTATCATGTTAACGGTGATGAAGAGGAGTGCCTGCGTTTGCTCCATGAGGCCATTCAAATTGCACCAGATTTTCCGGATGTACTTTGTAGCATTGGTGTGGTTAACTATTACCAAAGCCGCTTTGATGAGGCACTGGAGTATTTTGAAAAAACGCTAGAGCTTGAACCCCTACATATTGGAGCTCTAGTAGGCAAAGGAAATTTCTATCTGGCTCAGTCAGAGGCGGAAGAAGCCATCCTTTGGTATGATAAAGCCCTCAACTTAGATGCGAGTTATCTTGAAGCCATTCAAGGTAAGGCTTCTGCATATCGTTCTATGGGTCTGGAGCAAGAAGCCTTTGAATGGATGCAGAAAGCGGCTGATACTAATGGTTTAGAGAGTAGTGAAGAGGAATAACTTTTAACTTTATAGCCTAAATTTAGAGCCTGTCTTTTCCTTTTGGGGAGGAAGACAGGCTCTTTGCTGTGCGCCCAGCATGGGCGCAATCTTACTCGATTTGGTCTGACAAATTCGTTGCGGAAGGACTAGGTCATCGTCGCAGTAAGAAAGGAGCGGGCGTCTTTGAGTGCGGCCTTAACTTTTAGCGGCGCCGGAGCACCATCTGTTAAGCGCTTCTCTATACAAGTATTCAGCGCAATAGCCTCATAGACATCCTCTTTGATTAAGGGTGAAAAACTAGTAAACTCTTCTGGGGTTAAATCCAGCAAAGTAGTTTCCGCCTTGATACAATATCGTACTAATTTACCGGACACCTCATGAGCACTACGAAAGGGAAGACCCTGTCTGACTAAATAATCAGCCAAATCTGTTGCATTGGTAAAACCAGAAGCCGCTGCTTGAGCCATTTTCTCTTCTACTACCTTCATAGTCCTAATCATACCTATAAAAGGTGGAAGTGCGGATAGAACTGTATCAACGGCATCGAAGATAGCTTCCTTATCCTCCTGCATATCCTTATTGTAGGCAAGAGGCAACCCCTTCATTACAACCAGAAGAGCCAATAAATCTCCATACATGCGCCCAGCTTTCCCACGGGTTAACTCGGCAATGTCTGGATTTTTCTTTTGAGGCATTATAGAGGAGCCGGTAGAAAAGGCATCATCTAACTCTACAAAGGCAAACTCTTGACTGGCCCAGAGAATGATCTCTTCTGAAAAACGTGATAGATGCATCATCAGGATAGAGAGGACCGAAGCCAACTCAATTACAAAGTCACGATCGCTAACCCCATCCAAACTGTTTGCGGTTATACCCGTAAAACCCAATTCTGAAGCTACAGCGTTTCGATCTAAGGGATAGGTGGTTCCGGCTAAAGCACCGCTGCCCAAAGGCGAATAGTTCATTCGCCGCCGCCAATCCTCCAAGCGCGAAATATCCCGTTCTAACATAGCCAGATAGGCCAGCAGATGGTGAGCAAAAGTAATCGGCTGAGCCCGCTGGAGATGGGTATAACCGGGCATAACTGTGTCTATATTACTTTCAGCCTGTTCCAAGATAGCCTGATAAAGCTCCAAAGTAAGTTGACGAATATCGGTAGCAACATCACGTAGGTAAAGCCGTAAGTCCAAGGCTACCTGATCATTTCTACTCCGCCCAGTGTGAAGCTTTTTTCCAGCCTCGCCAATCCTAGCCGTTAACTCTTCTTCTATAAACATGTGAATGTCTTCAGCTCTTGAATCAAAAGTCAAGTCACCCTTAAGAATATCTTCCTCAATTGTTGAAAGACCTTTAATAATATCATCGGCCTCCTGGGGAGTAAGAATTCCACAATTTTTTAGCATCCGACAATGGGCTATACTCCCGGCAATGTCTTGACGGAACATCCGACAATCGAAGGGAAGGGAAGTATTATAATCATTAGCCTTGGCATCGGTGGCCTTTTCAAAGCGCCCGTCCCACATTTTTTTACTCACAGCTAAACTCCTCAGCCTTATTATTTTTGGGGAACGGATACATTAAAGTAGCCCGTTCTTTTGTTTCATTTGTGCGACCACTTTTACCGGTAAGCCAAAGCAATTGATGAAACCAGTTGCATCCTTTTGGTCGTAAACATGGTCTTCAGCAAAGGTAACAATCTCTTCATCATAGAGTGAGTAGGGAGAAGTGCTACCGGCAGGCATTAAGTTACCTTTGTAAAGCTTGAGACGGACGGTTCCGGTTACGGTCTTCTGTGTTTCATCTACAAAAGCACTGAGTGCTTCCCGTAAAGGATGGAACCACTGTCCAAAATAGACTAGCTCGGCAAAACGCTGAGAGACAAGATCTTTGTAGTGTAAAGTATCACGATCTAAGGTAAGCAGTTCCAGTTCTCTATGAGCGGCATAGAGTACGGTTCCACCGGGAGTCTCGTAAACACCTCTTGATTTCATCCCAACCAGACGGTTCTCTACCATGTCAACAATGCCAACACCATTCTCACCGGCAACTTTGTTGAGGTATTTCAGCATGTCAACCGGAGAGAGTTTTTGACCATCTACAGAAACAGGGATACCTTGCTCAAAAGTAAGCTCAACGTAGCTGGCTTTATCCGGGGCTTGCTCCGGTGATTTCATTAGTTTAAGTAACTGGTCATATTTAGGCTCATTGGCAGGGTTCTCCAAATCCATTCCTTCGTGAGACAAGTGCCAAAGATTCTCATCCATGGAATAATTATCCTTTTTAGTTACAGGCAGAGGGATATTTCTAGCTACAGCATAATCCACTTCCTCATCACGAGATTTAATATCCCAAATTCTCCAAGGCGCAATAATTTTCAAGTCAGGAGCCAAGGCTTTAATACTTAACTCAAAGCGAACTTGATCATTTCCCTTACCTGTGCTACCGTGGGCAATGGCTGTGCAACCTTCTCGGCGAGCAATTTCCACCATTCTTTTAGCGATTACAGGACGGGCAAAAGAGGTTCCCAAAAGATATTTCCCTTCGTAAATCGCACCGGCTTTCAAAGTAGGATAGATAAAATCAGTAATAAATTCTTCTGATATATCCTCAATGTAGCAAGCAGAAGCACCGCACTTCAAGGCTTTTTCCTTAAGAAAATCGCCATCAATTCCAATACCAATTTCGCCTGCCATAGCAATAACTTCACAGTCATAATTCTCCAGCAGCCAGGGAATGATAACAGATGTGTCTAAACCACCAGAATAAGCTAATAAGATTTTTTCCTTTGCCATTTGTATTCCTCCGTGAATATTTATGCAATTATGTGTATAAACTTTGCTTATTTTAGCAAACAGAGTTAGAGACGTCAAGAGAATTATAACAGAAAACTAAGGTGGCTGTTATAATGTTCTTTGAAATAAAATTTCCAAAAGTAGGGTCAAATCTAGCTAGTTGCATAGTCCTGTATTACAGACCATTCAGACTGGGCAATAATTATAATGATTGCAATAATTAGTTGCGTTTTAACAATTGCAGGTATCTTTTTTTATGTTAAGTTCAAGCCTTTAAATATATGGCTATTGCCACTTTGTTTCATTTTTTCTGTCCTACCTCAATATATTTATGACACTAACAATCCTGGTTGGTTTCAGTACCTACCAGGATTAATTGTTTCTGTATTCTATACTATATCATTTACAATCATTTCTCTTATAATTGCTATTGTCATCTACTAAAAGAAGAAAATATATGAGAATAAGCATTTCCAACCCCACCGTATCATAAAACCCTAGTAATCATAAAACCCAAGTACAAGAGTACTAAGTTTTTGGCTAGTAACAAGAGTAAAGGCGTGGTATATTTTTATATATTCGAGCTCTTTTCCGTGATCTCAAATCATTTTAGCGGGACAATTTGATACCAAAGAGCCGAATCACAAGCTGGGTGACAGATATTACCTATATTCAGACAGCGAAAAGCTTTCTATATTTGGCTACTATACTTGATCTCTTTAGCAGAAAAATGGTTAGTTGAAGGATTTTCAGTTAATTGTTATCTTGAAAATCCTACGATCTATTTCAGTATAAGTCTTAATGCTTGTAACTATAAATAAAACGCAAAATATTTTTTCTCACGCCATGATTAAATAAATTACTTTCAACAAATTTTCAAAAGCCAATTTACAAAGTCCATGTATCAATAGTAATATATATTAGTCCTTCTATCTTTTTTAAGAAATAATCATCAAGAAATATTGGAAAGGAGTTCATATGACAATATTGGCATGGTTTTTAGCTATCTTTTTATTGCTAACATTATTGCTCTTTTTTGGGCTCCTTATAGTAAATAGCAAGAAAACCGCTCGAAGTGAGAAGCTTAATATGTTTCTGCAGCGAGCTCAGTTTGCCTCAGCCCTGGCTCTTTTGGTTCTTACCATTACCCTTGGAGGAGCCGCTGCCTCAGGAAAACTTTTGTCTTTTAACGTGGAAGGTGCTTTTGACCCTTCACTCAATGGATATTATGATCAACTAGTTATGGGTGACGGCTCGATTTACCAAGGTGAAATTGTAAGGGGACTGTATTCTGGCCAAGGCAAGCTTACCTATAACGATGGAGGTCTCTACGAGGGGCAATGGCTAAGCGGGAAGAGAGAGGGGCACGGCACCTATAGTAGCCCGGAAGGTTGGAGTTATACCGGACAATGGAAGGCTGATCAGCTTGAGGGCTTTGGAAAGTTAACCTATCATGATGGCTCCAGCTATGAAGGCGAATGGAAATCCGGTCTGAAGGACGGTGAGGGTATCCGCCTCTATAGCGATGGCAGTTCTTATAGTGGACAGTGGGACAGTGATAAGATTCAAGGTAGAGGCACATTCACCTATAAAGATGGTAGTATTTACGAGGGTCTGTGGAACAATGGACTTTGGCAAGGCGAAGGCAAGTACTGGTCTTCCGAAGGGTGGTACTACGCTGGTAACTTTAGTCAAGGCAATCAGAGCGGCAAGGGTTACTGTATTTATGCTGATGGGTCGACCTATGAGGGTGACTGGGATAAGAACAAGCCTAACGGCTCAGGCGTATACACCAATAGTCAGCTAGCGTTTTCTTATCAAGGTCGTTTTTTTTATGGTCTTAGGGCGGGCTATGGAAATTATCAAGATACCAGCTTTAGCTTTTCAGGTGACTGGCATCAGGATCTGGTTGGTTTTAATGGAGATTGGCAGGATTCTACTGGCTGGACTTATAATGGTCAATGGAAAGATGGAAAGAAGAATGGTTTTGGCCGTTGCCTTTTCCCTGATGGTTCCAGCTATGAAGGTAATTGGAAGAATGATCTCTTCCAAGGCGAAGGTCATTATGTTAGCAGAGTCGGTTGGAGCTATCAAGGGAATTTCGATCGGGGATTTCGTCAAGGTGAAGGGAAAATTCGTTATGCTGACGGCTCTACCTATAGTGGACAATGGGCAAATAATCAGCCTGAGGGACAAGGAACATTTTCTTCCTCTACTTACACCTATACCGGTAATTATGTTAAGGGTTTGAAAGAGGGACAGGGAGAGTGTAGTTATCAGAATGATTCCCATTACTCCGGTCAATGGTTCGCAGATTACCCTGAGGGGGATGGTGTATTTACCAGCCAAGAGGGTTGGTCCTATAGTGGCAAATGGCAGAAAGGTCAACGTCAAGGCTTCGGGCGCTATACCTATGGAGATGGCTCATATTATGAGGGTAATTGGATATTGGGTCTTAAAGACGGTAAGGGTTTTTATCTTTACGCCGATAGCTCAACCTATGACGGAATGTGGCATAATGATCTTCCTCAAGGCCAAGGCACCTTTTCCAGTGCTGAAGGTTGGACCTACACAGGCAACTGGCAGGAAGGGAAGCGAAATGGTCAAGGTCGACTAGACTATAGTGACGGATCTTTTTATCAAGGTGATTGGGTTAATGATCAGAAACAAGGCTGGGGAGAGCATACATATCACGAGAACAACGCTCTTTTAGCTACCTATTCCGGTCAATTCCAAGCCGATATGCGCCAAGGTGAGGGTACTATGACCTATGTAGATGGTTTTACGCAAGCTGGGCTTTGGGATAAGGATACCTTTCTAGCCCCGGACATTCCTTCCGAATAAAAGCCCGACTTCCTCTGACAAAGACTTTACGTGCTTGCTCCTCTAGGGTAAAATAGACCTGAGCTGATAAATCAATGTTTTCTAAAGCACCCCTTGGGTGTTTTTGTCAGTTTATAAGCACAAAAAGGAGCAGAGAATTATGGGCTTTCCCTTGCTAGAGAACCCAACCGGTGAGTTTTGCTATCTGAACGGTCAGAAGATTTCTTTTGAGCAGGCTCGCACAATGCAGTTATTTGAGCCGGTTGACGAAATTATCTATTACGAGTCTATTCGAATTAAAGAGGGAATTTTTCTTTTTTTCGAAAATCACATGCTGCGGTTACTGCAATCAATTACTGCTAAAGAGGATTTCCCACTAGATACTGATGTGCTCTATGAGCAGGGTATGAAGTTATTGAAAGAGGCTAGTCCTAAATTTGATACGGGAAATCTACGGATAGCCGTGACTAAGAGTAAGCAGGTGGTCTACTTTTCCCAATTTAGCTATCCTGATGAAGTCTCTGTTACCCAGGGGATTGTAACTGCGCAGCTAAAGTGGGAGCGGGTTGATCCCCAAGTCAAAATTATTCATGACGACTACAAAGCGGCAATTGCCGCTAAGCTACTGGAGTCCACTCCCTTTGGTCATCCCTTTGAGCTATTACTTACGAATAGTCGGGAAGAGATCACCGAAGGTAGCCGCTCTAATTTCTTTGTTCTGATTGGTGATAATGTCTATTCTCCACCGAATGAGATTATCTTAATCGGAATTACCAGACGCTATGTTTTGGCTGCCATTAAAGCTGCTGGTTTTCACTATCAGGAGCGGTTATTTACTCTGGATCAGCTTAAACAGGAAAAGGAGAAGGCCAGCTCCCCTCAGGATGAACCGGCACTCTTTATAACCAGTTCACCTTTTGATATACTACCGGTGGCTTCTGTGGATGATATAGCCTTCTCCTCTGGAAGTAATGAGGCTTTGAAGGCAATTTCCCAGCAATATCAGAAGATTGTACAGCACTATATTTTGACCCGCCAAAGTAATACCCAGCGGGAAGAAGATATATAATTTAATTTTTTGGAGGTTTCTATGTCTATTCGTACAGGAAAAGTATCAGTAACAACCGAAAACATTTTTCCCATTATCAGGAAATGGCTCTACTCTGACCATGATATTTTTGTCAGGGAGCTAGTTTCAAATGCTGCCGACGCCATATCAAAGTTTAAGCGGTTGCAGGAATTAGGTGAAGCGCCTAAGACAGCCGGTGAGGAAGAGTTCCGAATTGATGTCACCTATGATAAGGATGCCGGAACATTAACCTTTTCCGATAATGGAATTGGAATGACAGCTGAAGAGATTGACAAATACATCAACCAGATTGCTTTTTCTGGTGCTATGGATTTCGTTGAGAAATATAAGGAGCAATCAACAGATAAAAGTGGTATCATCGGTCACTTTGGTTTAGGTTTTTATTCGGCTTTCATGGTAGCCGATCAAGTCAAGATTGAAACGAAATCTTTTTTGCCTGAAGCGGAAGCTATTTCGTGGGAGTCTAATGATGGGATGGAGTATACCATTGCCGCCTCCACCAAGACAGATCGGGGAACCGTTATTACTTTGACTTTTTCCGATGAAGCCAAAGGAATTTTTGATGCCTTTAAGCTCCAAGAAATACTTAAGAAATATTGTTCCTTTATGCCTTACGACCTGTACTTTGTTGATTGTGCTGCCGATAAGGCATGGTTGGAAAAGGAAGAAAAAGAACGCCTTGAGAAGGAAGAAAAAGGTGAAGAATTTACCCCCACACCCAAGGTTAATAATCCCATCAACAACAAAAACCCCCTCTGGGCTAAAGCACCTAAGGATTGTACCGATGAGGAATACAAGGCTTTCTACCGGGAAGTTTTCGCTGATATGCGCGAGCCGCTGTTCTGGATTCACTTAAATATGGATTACCCTTTCACCCTCCAAGGAATTCTCTACTTCCCAAGGACGAATAATGTCTATGAGAATCTGGAGGGTAGAATTAAAATTTATAATCATCAAGTATTTGTAGCAGATAATCTTACCGAAGTGATTCCTGAGTTCCTCTTTTTGCTTAAGGGCTGTCTGGATTGTTCGGATCTGCCCCTAAATGTTTCCCGTTCAGCTTTACAGCAAGATGACTATGTGAAGAAGCTTTCCGGCCATATTATTAGAAAAGTCTCTGACAAACTCAACGAAGTTTTCAAGCAGGATCGTAAGTCCTTTGAAAGCTATTGGTCAGATATTAGTGTTTTCGTAAAATATGGTATGCTGCGTGACGAAAAGTTCTTTGATAAGGTCAAAGATATTTGTCTGTTTAAGACTATCGACAACCAGTTCTTTACCATGAGCGAATTAACAGCGGAAAAGGATACGGTTCGCTATACACAATCCCCTGAAGCGCAAGCCGCTTACGTGGCTATGGCTGTAGAAAAGGGCTATAGAGTCATTGTTTTAAATGAAGAGCTAGATAATAACTTTATTTCTTTCTTGGAATACAAGTATCCCAACACGCACTTCAAGCGGGTAGATGCAGAGTTCGAGGGCGAGGCAGGCTCAGAAGAAGAGCAGAAGCAATTAAGCGAACTATTCACTCAAGCTACGGGAGACAATGCTCTGGAAGTTTCGGTTGTTTCCTTAGGCGATAAGCAATTACCTGCCTTTATTCAAGAAACAGAAGAAACCAGACGCCAAAATGAAATGCGTAAGCAATTTGAGCGGATGCGTACCGGCAAAGAAGATGATCCTTATAAGGATTTGGATCAGCTCTTCCCTCAGAAGCGCAATTTGGTTTTGAACTCCAGTCACCCATTGGTACTGCGCCTTAGAGCCCTTTCCGGCATTGCCAAAGAACAGAAGGAAGTCGACAAATTAGCCCTTCATCTTTATGATCAAGCCCGCTTGAGCCATGGATCTTTGGATGCTGAAGGACTCAAACGCTTCTTGGCAGTGAACAGTGAAATCATGACAGAATTAGTTGAGAAATTAACCTAACAGGTCAACGTATTAAGTAGCCAGAGATGGAGAATGGAGCAGTGGGATGGAAGTGGAGTTGGTGAGGCGAATCTATGCCGAAAAGAAACCCGGTTTTGCTGTAGAGGCCAGTCGTCTTTTGCAGGAGTTGCGCGCAGATCTTAAGCTTGATACTTTGCAGGATTTGCGAATTATTAACCGCTACGATATCAGTGGTTTATCGGAAGAAGATTATCTTTTAGCCAAAGGCATCGTTTTCTCAGAACCGCCGGTAGATAGAACCTACGACGAAACACTCCCTCCCACAGGCTCCGACTTCACGCTAATTGTAGAGGCTTTACCCGGTCAATATGACCAGCGAGCGGATTCGGCAGCACAGTGTGTCCAAATTCTGACTCAAAGAGAAAAGCCCAAAGTAAGGACTGCCCGAGTTTACTTATTCTACGGTTCACTGGAAGACAAGGACAAAGCCTTGCTATCCAGATACTTAATCAACCCTGTAGAATCACGTCAGGCCTCAGATACCAAACCTGACAATTTGGAAATCCCCTGGCAAGAACCGGCTCCGATAAAAAGTGTTAGTGGATTTCGTGCGCTGACGCCGACTTCGGCAACGGCTCTAAGAGGAGATCTTAAACTTGCCATGTCGGAAGCCGACTTGCTTTTTACGGCGGATTTTTTCAAAACACTACAGAGAGACCCTACCATGACCGAACTACGGGTTCTTGATACCTATTGGTCGGATCACTGTCGGCATACCACATTTCTGACAAGACTTACAGATATCACTTTTCCCCTTGATAAGGGAGGCTTTTCCCAAAAGCTGTCAGGCACATTTCAGCAGTATCTTGCCGACCGGAAAGCAGTTTATCAGGAAAAAGAGCCCCAGCGCCCCATATGCTTAATGGATGTAGCCACTTTGGCTATGAAAAAATTAAAAGCTGAAGGTAAGCTTCAGGCTCTGGACGAGTCAGAAGAGATCAATGCTTGTTCCATCCGTATCAAAATTGATATCAATGGAGAGCCTGTAGATTATTTGCTGATGTTCAAAAATGAAACCCATAATCACCCCACCGAAATAGAGCCCTTTGGCGGTGCGGCTACTTGCCTGGGAGGCGCTATTCGTGATCCTCTTTCTGGTCGAGCCTATGTCTATCAGGCGATGCGCATTACCGGTGCAGGCGATCCTACCGAAGCCTTAGAAAATACCTTGCCTGGCAAGTTGCCCCAGCGGAAGATCTGTCGCACAGCCGCTGCCGGATTCAGTGCTTATGGCAACCAAATTGGTCTGGCAACGGGACAAGTTGAAGAGTTATACCATCCCGGCTATCGGGCTAAGCGTTTAGAAATCGGTGCAGTAATCGGAGCCGCCCCGGCTGACGCCGTCTTTCGCGAAGTACCTAAGCCCGGGGATGTGGTTATCCTTGTGGGCGGAGCCACAGGACGTGACGGAATCGGTGGAGCTACCGGTTCCTCCAAGGCTCATGATGAAGAGTCTGTCTTGGTTTGCGGTTCTGAAGTACAGAAAGGAAATCCACCTACCGAACGAAAGCTACAAAGGCTCTTTCGTAATCCTGAAGTTACCCGGCTGATTGTGCGCTGCAATGATTTTGGCGCTGGTGGCGTTTGTGTGGCTGTAGGTGAATTAGCAGAGGGTCTGGAGATTAATTTAGACGCCATCCCTAAAAAATATGAAGGCTTGGATGGAACGGAACTTGCTATTGCCGAATCCCAGGAACGAATGGCTGTTGTGGTTCCGGCTGCTTCTCTTGAGGCATTTTTGCATTTAGCCGCCGCTGAAAATCTTGAAGCCGTGACAGTTGCTAGGATAACTGCCGAACCCAAGATGGTCATGTATTGGCGAGGAGAGAAGATTGTTGATCTTCCGCGTTCTTTTATTGATACCAATGGTGCCAGCGCTCAAAGTCAGGCTAAAATCACCTTGCCGGATATGACAGAGCCTTATCCGTGTCTCCCCTTAGCCGAGTATGTCCCCCATCACTTTGCCGAGTCTTTAAAGGCAGCGCTATCCAGTTTGCGTTCCTGTTCTCGGAAAGGATTAATCCAAAGGTTTGACTCTACTATTGGCAGTGGTACAGTACTAATGCCTTTAGCTGGTAAGAACCAGCTAACCCCGGAAGAAGGAATGGTTGCCAAAATCGCTACCCAACAGGGGCAAACCCAGCATGTTAGCCTAATGAGCTATGGCTTTGATCCTTTTCTGTCGGAATGGAGTCCCTACCATGGAGCCTACTATAGTGTAGTCGAATCACTACTGAAGCTGCTGGCTATGGGAGCAGATCCTAAAACAGCGCACCTTACTTTTCAAGAGTACTTTGAACGCTTAGAATCTCCGGAAAGTTTTGGCAAACCTTTGGCGGCACTTCTAGGCGCTTATAAAGCCCAGCTTGATTATTCCGTTGCCGCGATTGGCGGAAAAGATAGTATGTCCGGCAGTTTTAATCAATTAAAGGTTCCACCGACCTTTGTATCCTTTGCTGTGGCTACTGCAACTTCAGACCAAATCACCTCAGCGGCCTTTTCTGCAGCCGACGAAAAAGTCTATTTCTTAGCCGCCCCACTGGATCAAGATTTACTTTTCTCCCAGAAGGCTGTTCTAAAGCTCTTTGATACAATGAATCAGCTAAGAGAAAAGGGACTAATAAAGAGTTGTTCAGTTCCCAGTAGAGACGGTATTGCCGTTAAAATAGCCAAAAATTGTCTAGGCAATAGTCTTGGATTTTCCTTCAATTCAGATATAAAGGAAGAATTTCTTTTCACGCCTGCCTGGGGAAGCATCATTCTCTCTGTAACCGACCCTCAAGCAGATACTCTGTTAAAATCCGCCGGAGCGGTTTTTCTTGGTCAGACAAAAGATAATTCTGTTATTTGTTTAGGTGCTTCGGAACTAGATTTACAAGACGCCCTGTTAGCCTACACCACTACCTTAGAAAATGTCTATCCTACCCAGACTGAAGCAGAGAAGAAGCAAGACTTACCGGCTATTTTTACCGGTTCAGCTTATAAACATAGCAAATCAAGTATTAAAGTAGCCAAACCCAGAGTGCTTATACCGGTTTTTCCCGGAACCAATTGTGAGTATGATTCTGCGGCGGCTTTTGAGCAAGTGGGAGCTAAAGCTGAAATTCTGATTATCCGTAATCAGACAGCGGCAGATATTGCCGATTCACTCACTCTCTTAAGTCAAAAACTTAAGAATTCACAAATATTAATGATTCCTGGTGGTTTTTCTGGAGGTGATGAGCCAGAAGGCTCCGGAAAATTTATCGCTGCTGCCTTTAGAAATCCAGCGGTGACAGAAGCTGTTAGATATCTACTCCAAAAGAATGATGGTCTTATATTGGGGATATGTAATGGCTTTCAAGCCCTAATTAAGCTGGGTCTACTACCCTTTGGGGATATTGCACCTCTGGAGGAGACCGGCCCTACTTTGACCTTCAATCAGATTGGCCGTCACCAGTCCTCCTATGTGACCACAAAAATTATGTCTGACGCATCTCCTTGGCTTTCCTTATGTACTCCGGGAGAATTACATCAAGTGCCTATCTCTCACGGAGAAGGCCGCTTTGTAGCCGAAGAAAAATTAATAGAGAGCCTGTATAGGCAGGGTCAAGTTGCTGCCAGCTATACAGATCTTATGGGACAGGGGAGTACCGGTACCCAATGGAATCCTAACGGATCGGCCTTGGGAATTGAAGCGCTTCTTAGCCCTGATGGTAAGATTTTAGGGAAAATGGCTCATTCAGAGCGTTTTGGTCGTGATATTGCGGGTAATATCCAAGGAAATAAAGAGCAACCTATTTTTGAAGCAGGGGTGAGGTATTTTAGCTGATGAATAAACAGCAGTGTATCCAATTAATAAAGACGCATATGGTTCTACCTACACATAGTTTAGGGCAAAATTTTCTGATTGATGACCGAGCCGCTACCGAAATTGTCAGTCAAGGACTGGATAATTTGGAGACTAAGGCTACTGTTATCGAAATTGGGCCGGGGCTTGGAGCGCTTACCGAAAAATTATCGGTACAGGCGCAGTGGGTGTACTGTATTGAAATTGATACTCATTTATTGCCGCCCTTAGCTGAGACCCTTAAAGACTGTACTAATGTTACTGTCCGTAATGAGGACTTTCTAAAGGTGAACCCCGCTACTTTACCTATTGATGCCAGTCATCCCTTAGTGATCGTTTCAAATTTACCTTATTACATTATGACCCCTATCATGCTAAAGCTCTTTCGTGAATGGCCGGAAGCGGAGAGAATGGTGTTTACCGTAGAGAAAGCCGCTTGTGAAAGAATTTTCGCCCTTCCCGGCAGTAAGAAATACGGCCCTTTGGCTATTTTCAGTAGCCTCTATGGCAGCAAAGAAATTCTCATGGACTTACCTAAACAAGCATTTCACCCCGCTCCGCACACCACTTCCGCCATTGTTTTATTAGAAAAATCTGGAAGACTTACCCAAGTTCCCAGTGTCCTGTTTCCTTTAGTTCAAAGCGCTTTTGCCCAAAGACGTAAGCAATTGGTTAATAGTTTAGGCGCAAGCGGACTCTTTCCCGACGGAAAGGCTCAGATTGAGCAGTTACTTCAGGAGGCTAAGCTACCTTTAGACATCAGAGCGGAAAATATTACCCCCGAGCAATACCTAGGGTTAGCCGAACTGTTTATCCGACAGTTTTGAAGCCGAAACGATTTTCATTTTGCACAGACTGACGCTAAATCTTTCGCTTTTTCATGCAAAAACCCTTTGAATGAAAAAAAAAGCTAAAAAACTGCAATTTAAAAGAAAAAATTATTCAAATAACCTCTATCCAGAACAGGCATGTAATGATATGATGATACTATTCGCGGAATTGCGACAGTGAAGAAACGAAAGGATGGTATCACAATGGTAGTTACGAACAAACATGTCAAAGCATGGGTCGATGAAATGGCCGCTTTGACCAAGCCAGATCATATTGTCTGGATTGATGGTTCTCTGGAAGAGAAGAAGAGGCTGGAGGATGAGTGTATTGCTGCCGGTGAGTTAATTGAACTCAACCAAGAAGCACTCCCCGGTTGTTTTTACCATCGTACGGCTGCTAACGATGTAGCCCGGGTGGAAGACAGAACTTTTATTTGCTCAAAGACCAAAGAGGAAGCCGGCCACACCAACAATTGGATGGAGCCTTCCGAAATGTATGCCAAGCTTACTAAGTTATTTGATGGATCTATGAAGGGTAGAACAATGTATGTTTTGCCTTATCTGATGGGTCCAGCAGGATCTCCCATGTCCAAGGTGGGTGTTGAGCTCACTGACAGCCGTTATGTTGTTTTGAACATGCGTATCATGACCAGAATGGGTGATATTGCTTGGAAGCAACTGGGTGATGATGCTGAGTTTGTTAAGGGTCTGCATTCTAAGGCCTCAATTGACGCTGAACAGCGCTACATTGCTCACTTCCCACAGGATTACACCATTTGGTCAATTAACTCCGGTTACGGTGGTAACGTAATTCTGGCTAAGAAGTGCTTTGCCCTTCGTATTGCTTCTGTTTTAGCTAAAGAGCAGGATTGGATGGCTGAGCATATGTTGATTCTGGGTATTGAGAATGTCAATACAAAGAAGACTCAATATATCACCGGTGCTTTCCCTTCCGCTTGCGGTAAGACGAATCTAGCTATGCTGATTCCCCCATCCTATGCCAAGGGCTATAAAGTCTACACTGTTGGTGATGATATTGCTTGGATGCGTCCTGGCAAAGATGGCCAGCTCTATGCCATTAATCCTGAGAATGGATTCTTTGGTGTTGCTCCTGGAACGTCTATGGAGTCCAATCCTAATGCATTGCTCACAACTAAGAAGAACACCATCTTCACCAATGTTGGTTTAGCTGATGATTTGACAGTTTGGTGGAAGGGTATGGGTGTACCTGCACCAGATCACATGATTGATTGGCTGGGTAACGACTGGAATAAGGGTGACGATGTTAATGTTGTTGCTCACGCTAACAGCCGTTTTACAGCTCCAGCCGCACAATGTCCTTCAATTTCTCCTCATTGGGAAGATCCACAGGGTGTTCCTGTAGCTGCTATCCTCTTTGGTGGTAGAAGAGCTAAGACTGCACCTCTGGTATACCAATCCTTTGATTGGAATCATGGTGTATTTGTTGGCGCAACCATGGCTTCCGAAACCACCGCTGCTGCTGTTGGTGCTGTTGGTGTGGTAAGAAGAGATCCTATGGCTATGAAACCTTTTATTGGTTACAATGCCGGAGAATATATTGCGCACTGGCTACACATGGGTACACTAATTGAGAAGAAACCTTTAATTTTCAATGTAAACTGGTTCAGAACAGATGAGAATGGCAAGTTCTTGTGGCCTGGCTATGGTGATAACTTCCGCGTCCTGGAGTGGATTCTGAAGCGCACCAATAACGAAGTTGATGCTCGTAAGACACCTATCGGCTATATCCCTTACGCTAAGGATATTGACCTGACTGGTCTTGAGAACTTCACTGAAGCTGACGTAGAGAACTTGTTGACCATTGACAAGACTCTCTGGCAAGAAGAAATTGCCGGTATTGAATCCTACTTCAAAGAGTTCAATCCACTGCCTGCTGAAATGACTAAGCAGCTGGAAGCTCTGAAAGAAAGATTTGCTGCTCAATAAGTAGATCGACATATTACTATTAGTTGATAAGGGGGCTATCTGTAACAGATAGCCTCTTTTTCTTCGTGGAACTTTTTGGATTTCTTTTTCGCCCTTGGATAAATTCTAGGGTATAATAGAGTAACTTACCTTCAACCATAGGGCAGGCGTATTTTTTGACAGGCAGGTGGAAGCAATGACCAAAAGCAACAAAGAGAGTGCATTTCCGAAAGATTCAGAAGCCGTTGGGATGGTTTCTCGCTCTCAGGCGGTTAAATTAACGGCAGATTTGGATTCTCGTGCCCAAGCTAACCGTATGCTTGAATACCAGCAGGTATATCGCAAACCGGTTAAGAGCCTTTCTACCAGCGTACCCTCGCCGGCTAAGACAATTAAAGTTCCTGTCTATATTGGTGGCATGCAGTACTACCTTACTGCCGATGAAGAAAAACCAGAAGCTTATATCCGAGAAATTGCCGCCTCGGCAGATCAGATGATCCGTCAGGTACGAACCGCATTACCAGGCATTGCCCTTTCCAACGCTACTGTTCTGGCTCTTATTAATCTTCTGGATGAAGTTAAAGACAAAGAAGAAGCCTTTCAAGAGCTTGAAGCTAAGGTGGAGAGAAGCCGGGAAGAGATCGCTGTTGAGAAACAGAATTTCCAGCATATGAGAGAAATTAACTGGGAACTCAAGAAAGAAGTTCTGCGCTTGCAGGAACTGCTGGATGCTTATGAAAATGGTTTTTCCGATCCTCCTACCGAACCGGAACTTTTACCATTAGAAGCCCTTGTTTTCGAGCAAATTGAAGTAGAGGATGGACAGAAAACTAATGAAACCAATAGAATTACTCGCTCCGGCCGGCTCCTTGGAAGCCCTGAAAGCCGCCATCAATAATGGTGCTAATGCAGTCTATTTCGGCTTATCAGCTTTCAGCGCCCGAGCCGGTGCCCAAAATATTAGTGATGCCGAGCTGGAAACAGCCATAGAATACGTACATTTACATAGTGCCGCCGCCTATTTAGCCTTGAATACCTTGCTACATGAAGAAGAGTTATTCCAAGCCCTAACCCTTGCGCAGAAGGCTTGGAATTTAGGAATAGATGGAATTATTATCCAAGATCTAGGACTTCTAACCTTGCTTCGCCGTCATTTGCCTCACTGTCCACTTCATGCCAGCACCCAGATGCATTTGTCCTCTAAAGAAGATTTGCTTTGGGCTAAAAACAATGGCTTTAAGCGGGTTGTACTCCCTAGGGAGTTATCCTTGGAAGACATCCAGAGCTTGTCCACCTTGGCGCAAGAAATAGATGTAGAATTAGAAGTTTTTATCCATGGCGCTTTATGCGTCAGCTATTCCGGGCTCTGTCTTTTCAGCAGCTTGCATGGGCGGGGAGAACGGAGCGGAAACCGAGGCAGCTGTGCCCAGCCCTGTCGCCAGAGTTTTCAACTGCACGGGGAAAGTGGTTCAGAAGGCGGGCGACTTTTATCCCCCAAGGATCAAAGTGCACTGCCTTACCTTTTTCAACTGAAAGAGGCTGGTGTTACATCGTTCAAGATAGAAGGACGCATGAAGGATGCAGCTTATAGTGCTGTGGTTACCAGTGTTTACCGAGAAGCTCTTGACCTTTCAGCTCATTCGCCCCTCTCTGCGTTTAAACAAAAAGAACTGGAAGATCATTTGCTTTTAGCCTTTAATCGGGGTGGCAGTTTTACCAGAGGTTTTTTTCCAGCCACTAAAGATAAAGACTTATTAGCTGGGAATTACAGCGGACGCTTTGGTCTTCTTCTTGGCAAATTAGTTGACACTAATTCTGTACAAGGCAAATTAATTATCCAATGCAATGCAAAAGAAACGCCCTCTAAGGGTGATTACCTTTCAATACGTATTGATGGGAAAGAGCTTGCCAGTTTCCCCGTTGGCAAGCTCCAAAGAGAGGGCAATAAGCTTGTTGTTTTGGGTCTTCATCCCCAGCTTATTTATGGACTGCCCCTTGACGCTGAAGTCTACCAAATGTCTCAGGTAGCTTTTTCTGCACCTTTAATTTATACCGAGAGGTACAAAACCCCTGTAAATATTAGCATCACCCATGATAAAGAACTAAATAAATTTGTTCTTTCCTTACAGGTCTCTGAGGGTCGTTGGCAGGGTATTAGCCTTTCGCATCCATTGCCACCGCCAGAGGAAAGTTATCCCTTAGTCGATCATCAACGTCTGCAAAAGCAGCTATGCAAGACCAATAATTTACCCTTTCAGGTAAATCAAGTAGAGATTGCCGCTGATTTCATTTGCCAGAATGCCATTTCTATTATTAACGAGTGGCGCCGGGAGATTTTTAGTCATCTGGCAGAAGTGATTGTTACAAAAAACAAACATCACCTACCCTTAACCGAGGTAAGAGCTGGTAAAATATTCAAGAAGACACAGTCTTTTTCCGGCACAGGGAACTCCTCGGAAGAAAAAACCCACCTTCATTACTATTCGCTTAAAGCCTTGCCCGACAAAGAGCTCTATCCTCAGGCTGACTCCTATAGTTTTAGCCTTTTCGATGTAAATAGTCCTCGTGGGCGCGAAATAATTTTAGGCTTACTTACCCAAAATCCTCAAGCACAAGTTCGGCTCTGGCTCCCAGGCCTAACTAAAAATACCACTAATCAGGCCTTGGAGGAGGCGCTGGGATGGCTTTCTAGTCAACTGGGCTCTGCCTTTCAAGGGGTAATCAGCGGAAACCTAAGTGAGAATTCCGACTATTGGCTTCATCAAGGTGGAAATCTTTTTAATCACGTCGCAGTTGAAACTGCGCTGAAGCAAAGAGCCAAAGCCGTGGCTCTTTCGGCAGAGCTCTTACCTCATCAGGCCATTGAGCTGCTAGAGCAGATCCAGCCAAAGCAGTTCTCTGATTCCGCTCTCTTGCTTCATCGTTATGGCCGTAGCCTTTGGATGCAATCGGAGTATTGTCCCATTGGTCGAAACAGACCTAACTGTAAACGTTGCCATAATTCCGGAACTTTCTATTTAGAGCGCAAAGAGGTAACTTCAACCATACCCTTACTGAAAGATAAGGCCATCGTAGTACTACCCCATCCTGGACCCTGTAGCTCTGAGCTTTTAGGTCCATTAAGCCTATCAAGTAGTGGGGAAGAGCTACTAGAATACAGTCGAAAACGAGGCTTTCCCGTAGTACATCTTTTGCGTTTTTTCGACGAAACCCTGGAACAACAGGCGGAGCTATTGGCAAACCTAATTTCTTAAAAGGCCAAACAGGAAAGGATTATTACTATGGATAGATTAGATTCACAGAGCGCCCCCGTATATTTACAGGTTCTACGTCCCGATATTACGTTACCCTTCTATTCTAATCCCGGGGATGCTGGCATGGATATCTGTGCAGCTGTTGAGATGCTACTGGAGCCTGGAGAAACTAAGCTTATTCCCACTGGATTTGCTCTTGCTATTCCTGAAGGTTACGAAGTTCAGATCCGTCCAAGAAGCGGCATCTCCTTAAAAACTATGCTAAGAATTCCCAATAGCCCTGGAACCATAGACTCCGGTTATCGCGACGAGGTTTGTATTATTATGCACAACGCCTCTTATTTCGCTTCCGAAGACCGGGAGCCGCTACTGGTTTCCGAAAAGAACAATCGCCATGGCTCCTATTTAATTCGCAAAGGGGATAAAATAGCCCAAATGGTTTTCGCCCCTGTACACCACATGGAATTATGTCAAACAGTCGATGTAAAGTCCATCGGAAATGATCGGGGAGGCGGCTTCGGTTCAACAGGAGTTTAATGCAATGTAGATAGTAAAATGGGGCAGTTTTGAAAAAGCAGTAGCGTCTTCTGCACTTCGTATGGTAATATCAGTGTGTTGATTGTCGATGCAAGGCACATTGCTACTTGTGTCGTTTTTTATGTTCGGCCTTATTCTTGCTTAAGTTAATATTAATGAAGGGAGGAGTGCACATGCTAGATATTTATGTAACCAAACAACTGACAGAAAAAGGGAAAATGGTGAACCGGTTGGAACGGATTGACGATATTTCCGATGATTGCTGGATTCATTTGTGTGCTCCCACAGAAGATGAGCTTCATCACGTCGAGGCTAGAGTTGACGTCCCTACCGAGTTTCTACGTTATCCTCTTGATGAAGAAGAACGTCCGCGTATTGACTTGGACGAGGAGAGCGGGGATGTTTTACTGCTCATTGACATTCCTTATATCAAGCGAGAAGGCCAGAGTGTCCGTTATGAAACTTCGCCTCTGGGTATTATTATTACCAAGCGCCATTTGATTACCGTCTCGCTACGTTCGGCTCCGCTTTTAGACCAATTTACCAATAATCGGGTCAGAGACTTTATCGTCAACTTTCGCACCCGTTTTGCCATTCAAGTTCTCTTAGCCGGTGCCAAGGATTACTTGAAAATCCTTCGTTACATGGATAAATCTTTGGAAGCTTCCGAACGCTCCCTTTCTAAATCCATTAGCAACAAGGATTTATATAAATTACTTGAGTTTGGTAAATCTTTGATTTACTTTTCCACCTCTCTTAAATCTAACGAAGCGGTTTTGGAGAAGCTAATGCGTGGTCGCATTGTTAAACAATATGAAGAGGATCAGGAGCTCCTGGAGGATGTAATCATTGAGTATCGCCAAGCTAAGGAAATGGCTGATATTTACGCCTCTATTGTTAATGGTACAATGGATGCCTACGCTTCAATTATCAATAACAACATGAATGTTATCATGAAAATTATGACAGCAGCCACCATTGTACTATCTGTACCAACTGCTATTACCAGCTTTTTTGGTCAGAATGTACCAATGCCTTGGGATGAGAATTTCTTACCTAATTCAGCGCCCTTTTGGGGCACCATGGTATTGGCACTGTTAAGCATCGGGCTTACAGTCTTCATTTTAAAGAAAAAGCGCATGTTGTAAATTTTCTATAATAGAGCCTTTAGAAAGGAAATGTCATGTCAAGAGGTTTTACACGTCGTCCGGGCGCCAGATTAAATCTTTCTAAAATAATTGTTCGGGGTGCTATTATCCTTAGCATTCTGGCACTTATTATCGTTTCAGTTGTAAGTATAACGGCTAGTACGGCCAATCAGATCATGGACAGAGAAAGAAAGCCTTTGACCAATGTGCCTTCGAATATTTTGCCGGCCTATTCTCCTACCAGCTTTAAAGCCTTTGGTGAACAAACGAATTTATCCGGTTGGTTTTTCAAGGTTGACCCCAAGAAATTTGAAACGCCTATTAGCACAGTAATTTTGGTTCACGATATTGATAGTAATCGGATGCAGTTTGGAGTAGATACTGTTGATTTAATCGAAAGTATGTTAGCCAATGGTTTTAATGTTTTTCTATTTGATTTACGTAATAGTGGTGAATCGGATGGAGAAATGACCGCCTTTGGTTATTTGGAATGGCAAGATGTCTTGGGTGCCATTGAGAATGTTCGTAAAATTTCAGTGACTACTAATGTCATTCTTTATGGTATCGGTAATGGCTGTACCGCCGCCTTAATGGCCATGTACAAGCTTCCAGCCGAGGGGGATAATATTCAGAGTTACCCAAAGAAGATTCAGGAATTAAAGTTTAATCGCAGTTATATCACAGGTGTTATCTTAGATTCTCCCGCCAAAAACTCTGACGACTATATTAAACCCATCGTAAAGCGCAGCAGCCCTTTAGGTGTGATAACCCAATATACGGTTCCCTATGCAATTCGAATTTCGGCTGGTGAGGGGAGCAGCTTTGATTTATCCAGTAAGATTTCTCAGCTTACAGTTCCCGTCTGCATTCTATATGGTGATCATGATACCTTTATCGGCTCCAGCCGTATAGCTCAGATTGTATCAGAGCGCGAGCGCCTGCACCCAACCACCACAATGAGCCATGTTTTTTCCGGTGCTGTTTATGTGGGTGCCTTCAAAACCGATTCAGTCACATACATAAAAACGATTAGTGATTTTCTAGATGCAAATTTTTACCTGGTGGAGGATAAAGAACAATGACATGGTGGCAAGCAATTATTTTAGGTTTAATTCAAGGTCTAACTGAGTTTCTTCCGGTCTCCAGCTCAGGACATCTAGTCTTGGCCGAAAAAATTATGAATATCCAAGGAGAAAACTTTATTACGTTCTACTCTTTTTTGCATATGGGTACCCTTATTGCGGTTTTCGTTGTTATGCGAAAAGAGGTTCTCTATATTCTGAAGAATATTATGGGGCGCTTAACATGGCTTCTGGTAGCATCTACCGTTCCAGCTGTGCTCTTTGCTCTCCTATTTAATGACCTGATTGAATCTTCCTTTGACGGTGCGGGTCTTGGGGTTGGGTTTATCTTTACCAGTGCTCTGCTTATGGCCACTTTACTTGTAAAGGAAGGTGACAAGCCCATTAAGAAGATGTCGTGGCTGGATGCCATCCTAGCGGGTATTGGTCAGGCCATTGCTATTTTGCCCTCAGTCTCTCGTTCCGGAAGCAGTCTGGCCGCCCTATTATTTCGAAACTTTAAACGGGAAGCCGCGATTCGCTATGTCTTCTTAATGTCAATACCGGCGATCTTGGGATCTTTTCTTTTAGATATCATTAAGATAATTAAAGGCGATGTAGTTATGCAGCCGGGTCAAACCTTTAACATTATTCTTGGGGTGATTGTAGCTGGATTATCTGGCTACTTTGCCATGGCTTTTATGTTAAAAAAATTAAATCGTAAAGGTATTCTGATTTGTGGAATTTATGTTGGTGCTTTAGGTGCACTCCTACTGCTAGACCAGCTCTTTTTCCACGTCATAATGAAATAAAGGGGCAAGATTTTTAACATGGCAGTAATTGGTTTAGGCATTGAAAGCTCTTGTGATGAAACCAGCTGTGCGCTGGTAGTAGACGGCAGGGAAGTACTATCTAACAAGATAGCAACCCAGGCTGATTTTCATGCAACCTTTGGCGGGGTTGTACCTGAGCTGGCATCACGGATGCATGTTGAAGCTATTATTCCAACCCTTAAAGAGGCAATGGCAGAGGCGAAACTATCTTTTGAACAGGTAAGCTATATTGCTGTGACAGAGGGTCCAGGATTAGTTGGTGCGTTGTTGGTGGGCATATCCGCTGCTAAAAGTATTGCGGCCGTTACTAAAGCCCCACTTATTGGCGTTAACCACATTGAGGGGCATATTGCCGCGAACTACCTAGCCGACCCTACTTTAAAGCCACCCTTTATCTGCCTAGTAGTTTCCGGTGGTCATAGCCATATTATTTATGTAAAAGATTATGTAGACTTTGAAATTTTAGCCCGTACCCGAGATGATGCAGCCGGGGAGGCCTTTGACAAAATTGCCAGGGCGCTTGGATTGGGCTACCCCGGCGGACCGAGGCTGGAGGCCGCAGCGAAAGACGGTGATGAAGGTCGATTTACTTTTCCTAAGCCAACCATCAGCCAGTCCCTTGATTTTTCTTTTAGTGGTATCAAAACTGCTGCCCTTAACCAACTAAACCAGCTCAAAATGATTAACGAAACTTTACCTTTGGCTGATTTTACTGCCAGCTATCAACGAATTATAGCCGATACACTGGTAGATCATGCTATCAAGGCCTGTCAGCTAACAGGGTGTAATCGTCTGTGTCTGGCTGGCGGTGTCAGTGCCAACAAAAAATTGCGTCAGGTCTTAGCGGAAAAGTCAGCGACTCATGGAATTACTGCCACCTATCCACCTTTAGTTTTGTGTACAGACAACGCAGCTATGATCGCAGCTGCTGGCTATTACCATTATTTAAGGGGAGAGAGGGATGATCTATCCCTTAATGCCACCCCATCCCTGACATTAACCTCATTACACTAATTCCAGCCCAAGGAGGATCTTTGCATGGTAAGACAGAAAGGCATAAAAGTTATTGCAGATAATCGCAAAGCTTTTCATGATTATTTTATTGAAGAGAAGTATGAAGCTGGAGTTGTGCTTTTTGGAACAGAAGTCAAATCAGCTCGAGCAGGAAAAATCAATCTAAAGGATAGCTATGTTCAAGTCAAAGATAACGAGCTCTGGCTTTTGGGCGCTCATATTAGCCCTTATGAACAAGGCAATCGCTCTAATAAAGATCCATTAAGACCAAGAAAGCTCTTAATGCATCGTCGGGAAATTGTGCGGCTGTACTCCATTCTAAAACAGGAGGGTCTTACCCTTGTACCCACGCGCTGCTATTTTAAAGACGGAAAAATCAAACTGGAAATTGGTTTAGCCCGGGGAAAGAAAAACTACGACAAACGGGATTCACTGCAAGAACGTGATGCCAAACGGAATATAGAGCGTACCCTAAAAACCCAGAAGCAAAGACAAGATTTTTAACAGCACCTTGGAGGATTTTGACATGCAGAAAAAAATTACTGTCGCCGGTCATGTTTGCCTTGATCTTACCCCAGCTTTTTTAGGTGAAAAGAGTCAAGATATTGGCGAAATCTTGCAGCCTGGAAGCTTGATTCGCGTGGGAGAACTGGCTGTAACCCTTGGTGGAGCAGTTTTCAATACTGGTGCCGCCTTCCAAAAACTAGGCAATGATGTACAGGTTATGGCTAAAGTTGGTTCGGACGCCTTTGGAGAATTGGCTATAGCTGAGATTAAGAAGACCATTCCCAAGGCCTTTATCACCCAAGATAAAAAAGATGCTACTTCCTATTCCGTAGTTCTTGCGCCTCCAGGCATTGACCGGATTTTTCTGCATCACCCTGGTGCCAATACGACTTTTTCCCTTGAGGATATTAATCTAGCTATTGTCGCCGAAAGCGATTTGTTTCATTTAGGCTATCCGCCACTGCTAGATTTACTTATTAAAAATGACGGTATCGCCCTTAAGGAGCTTTTAGCGGCAGTTAAGGAGCTCGGCATACCTACAGCTGTAGATATGGTTGCCATAGACCCTCAGAGTGCTGTAGCCCAGCTAAACTGGGAAGCCATCATCCAGAATTTTTTACCTTATACGGATTTTTTCTTGCCCAGTGCCGAAGAGTTGGCTTTTATGATTGATCGTCCCCTCTATGAGACATGGAAGAAGAAAGCCCAAGGCCGTGATATCATTGATGTTATTGATATTGACTATGACCTAAAGCGACTGTCCGACCATTTGCTTAGACTGGGCGGTCAGAAAATTCTAATTAAATGTGGTCATAAAGGGCTTTACCTTCGCGAAGGCCAGACAGAATATTTTCAGGAGGCTTTTGTTCCACGTGAAGTAGTCTCGGCTACCGGAGCCGGTGATGTGGCAATAGCGGGTTTCTTAACCAGTTATCTTAAAGGTGAGACCTGGGAAAAAGCGCTGGAAATCGCTTGTGCTATGGGCAGTGCCTGTGTAGAACAAGTGGATTTCAACCATTCTTTTCCAGGCCTTGCGTTTTTGCAAAAAAGAATTGATTCTGGTTGGGCAACCCACAAATTAGATTTAAAAGTCTGGCAAGTTAAGGCTGCGGGACTTTGGATCAGAGAGAGCCTGTAATGAATCAACGAATTTGCAGCGATTGGAGGTGCCTGACCTAGGTGATCAGTATTATTGTGCCTATACATAGGGTAGAGGCGTTTTTAGACGTTTGTATTTTAAGCATTATGCGTCAAACCTATAAAAATATCGAAATTATTTTGGTTGATGATGGTTCTCCCGATTGCTGCGGTAAAATCTGCGATCATTATGCCACCATTGATAGCCGAATTAAGGTCGTTCACAAACCTTGCGGCGGACCTTCTGATGCCAGAAATGCCGGTCTAGCTATCGCCCAAGGTGACTACATTGGTTTTGTAGACAGTGATGATTATGTGGCCGGAAATATGTTTGAGACTCTGGTGAATCTTTTAGAAGACCATCAGGCTGATATTGCTATCTGTGGCCATGTAAAAACAGATAACTGGGGAAAGCCCCGAAAAATTAAGGGGTCAACAGAAGTTCACCTGCTGAACGCTGAAACTGCAATTAAACAGATGCTTCAAGTAGGAAAATACGAATCTTTCGTCTGGAACAAACTGTTCCGAAGAGAGATTTTTCAAGATATAACTTTTCCCAAGGGTAAGTTATATGAGGATCTCTATACTACCTATAAGTTATTGGCTAAAGCCAAAAAAATTGTTTATACCTCAGAGGTAAAATATTACTACCGCCAACGGTTAGGTAGTATTATTCATACTGTCTATAGTCCCAAGTATTATGATTATGTTCACGCTAGTAAAGAAGTCCTGCTCTATGTGTCTGAAAACTTTCCGGCAGTGACCCCTACGGCCAGAGTGGCATATTTTCGCGCCCGGGCTTTTACTGGCTTCAGATTAATATTATCTTTTCCTCAGCAACTTCTTATCTCAAAAGGCAGACGCAAAAAGATTTACAAACGAGTACAAAGTTGGCTTTCCGGAAAGTCCTAAAACATAATAGGATCTGCTGATTTTAAAATACTTGCCCCTAAAAAAAGAGCTATCCCGATACCACTGGGACAGCTCTTTTCGTTTCTACTAAGGCATCAATAACCTACGGTACTTTAGGTTAGAGAATTAAAATACATTGCGATCAGCGAAACCTTTTCTGACAATATTTATATAGCTCTTGCCTTGACAAATTGGTAAGACATTCCCTTCTTTATCAGTTACGACAATCAGGCTGTGAGGGGCTGTTTTGCTCCAATTCACTTCAATAATCTTACCATTAGCCGCATAGTAACCCGTTCCACCATCACTAAAATAGGCATCAATGGTACCGTCTCCATGATTGCGGATGTTCGTAAATAAAACGAAAACATTTCTAACTTCGACTTGCTGCTCGTTAGTTTCATCAATTTGTGGTTGATCCTTGTATTGACTCTTGCTATAGAGCTTTGTCTCTGAGTTATAGGTAAAGGTCGAGTCTGGGTTATTGGATGAAAAATATACCACCAACTTATCAATATCTTTTCCAGACTCCAAGGTAGGACAGCTCTCAGCAAAGGGAAAAAGCTCTGGTGTTTCCCCTTCAAGAGGAACACCCAGATCAGTTATTGCCCGTAAAACCTGAGTACCATTTGTCACGGCAGTATGCTCGATAGCTCTTTTCTTCTTCCAGGTATTATCACGCCAAAAATAAATATTAGCAGGTAGATCAATAACGCCGTCCACCGACTGACCAGACTGAGCACTATGCTCATTGCCATCAACATGGTCAATTTCATTATTTCTCAAATATTGAGGCACCCGGGCATTGCGTCCATAGTGGACAAAAATAGAATTCGTCCCGGCGGCTAAATCAGCAGCAATGATTCGAGCACTTCTTAAAGAACCGATTTCCGGTACTTTAGCAATATCAGCATAAACGGTTAACAGACGAGTCTGTCCGCCTTCGGTCTCAAATTCATAAATTATATCAGCCTGGCTGATACCACGTGAGGGTAGGGCGGAAGGATGGTTATTAATAGAAAAAGCCGCTGAACGTTTTCCGACATTAGCCGGATCCATATCCTGAACTCCGGTTAAAGGGTTAATGGCATTAGGGTTTTGGGTGATAACTGGGGTAGGTGAAGGCGAGGGAGTTGGTGAGGGTGAAGGTGTTGCTACTAGGGAACTTTCGGCAGGAGCCGGTTTCTGGCAAGCCGCAACACCGAGTACCAAACCGGTAAGGGCAAAAGCACCGAGCCAACGCACCAGCTTGGAACGGCCTGTATTTCTCTGCGTATGTATCATAAAATTTCTCCTTAATCGAAGCAAATCAGCTAAATGTGAATGCTTCTTGTCTAAGATTTTCCTCATTATTTTACCACTAAAATTTATTGAAGCGAAAGATTTTAACTTTTTTGTTAATTCAAAAAGAAAAACAGGATTTTTTATCCATTCCATTAGCAGCTTAAATAAATTTTCTTGAAATGTTCATAAAAGTTCGATAAGATAAAGAGAAATGCATAGGCATATATTGTATCAAGGATCGAAAGTGAGGCTAATTATTGATGAGTTCTCCTACTAATCAGCCGTGGGAAAATCACTCAGGCAGTCAGAATCAGTCTGGGATAAGAAAAATATCTACCACTCCTACAGCTAAAAAATCATCGCAATCCTCTGTGGGAAGAAATCAGCCCCAGAAGTCTAAACCACCTAAGAGTAAATCTAAGATTGTTTTAAAGGTCTTAATGTATTTGCTTTTGGCAGTTCTTGGTTTAGGTATTGGTGGGTTTGGTTATGTCTCTTTAAATATTTTTGGTCAGATTGGTTATACAGACATTAATATAGTTAGTGCCGTAAACGAAACCTACGCCCCAGTAGATTTGGGTGAATTTGACAACACAGAAGTGGTTGAAGGGGATACCTCTTCCGCTTGGGCTGCAGGAGGACATACCAAAGTCTACGTCGATCCTAAATTTCCCATTAAGCAAGTTGCCCAGAAGGATAGTAGTGTTGAAAATATTCTCGTATTTGGTATTGATGCCCGAGGCTCTGATGATGTAAAGGCTCGTGCCGATGCCGTTATGATTGTTTCTATGGACAAGCGTACCAACACCTTAAAACTAATCTCTATCATGCGTGATACAGGCGTTACCATTGAGGGACGCTCCAGCACGGATAAATTAACCCATGCATATTTTTATGGTGGAGTCGGCCTACTTATCAATACAATTAATGAAAATTTCGGTCTGGATATTCAGCGTTTTGCGATGTTGGATTTCAAGAGTTCAGCTGGGCTGATTGACTTGGTAGGTGGGATTGATATTGATGTTCTTCCCAAAGAAGTGAAATATGCCAACCAGAGTATTAACGAGCAAAATATGCTCCTATCCAGTTCTGTTCCACTGTTGACCCAGTCAGGCTATCAAACCTTAAACGGTGTGCAAGCTATTGCTTGGTCAAGAATTCGTCATGCTGATTCAGACTTTGTCCGCACCAACCGTCAAAGAGAAGTTGCTAATGCTTTGATCTCTAAGGTGGCCTCTCAGAACACCCTTACCCAGCTTGCTGTTTTAAAGGATTCTGCCGGTATGTTTGAAACAAATATGACCCAGGCTGACTTACTAAGAGTCGGTACTGTTGGGGTGTCTATGGCAAGAAATGTCGAACAATACCGTATTCCAGATGATGGTCTATATACCGTTCAACCAGATCCTTGGATGATGTTTGTCAAATGGGAAAAGCAAATTCCATTACTACACAGCTATATTTGGGGGGAAACTAATGAGTAAAACCATTGCCGCGGCAGTTTGCGAAACAAATTTTGTATCAGGCCTTCCGCAAGAAAATGTCTTTCTGCAGAATTTTTACCGTGAGGCACAGGAATATAGTAGCCGATTCACAAGAACGGTTCTGGCTGACGGACCTATTCAGGTCTGCGCTCTAGCCTCTGCTCAAGGCGATGATACCAAGGGGGCTATGGCACTGCAGCAAGTTATGCAGATTTTGTCACAGCTAGTGCAAGAAGTCCAAAAGAAGTCCGTTATTAACTTCGATGCCTTTGCCAAACTACTTTTGCAGAAAGCCAATCAGGTTGTGTATCAACTGAGCCGACAACATAATAGTCCTTTGCAGGTTTCTTTAGCGGTAAGTATTGTAGAAGGTAATCTTTTGCGCCTTGTAAGTATTGGAGACGCTTCTGTAACGCTCTTTCGTCAAGGTCAACCCATGCTCCTCGCTCCAAAGGCTCAACAGAGCGCCTTTGGTTCTAATGTAATTGCTGCTCAAAGCTCAGAAGAAGTACATTTTTTAGGTGTATCTGCTGATACACCCTCAAGCGACAGTCAACTTAGTCTTAAACTTATGGATGGAGATCAACTTTACTTTCTTGGCAGCGGGCTTAAGGACGCCTTTTTTGAACCAGCCCTTTCTGCTTTGATAGCGGGGCAAGAAGAACCAGAAGCAAAGCTTAAGGCCTTGATAGATAGTGCCATTACAAAGAACCGTAAGGGCGGCTTAACAGCGCTTCTTCTTCAGATAGAGAAGACTTTAGTCTTGCCGGGAGATGCTCTTGTTCCCAATCCTGAAACAGCTTTAGCTGCTGCCGGTGCTTTTGCCAGCACTGAAGCCCCTACACCGGAGAAGTACCCTTCGGGTATCCGGCCCACCGATCCTAACTTGCGAAAACGCCCCTCTAAATACACCAAGCTTTGGATGATTCTGAAGCCAGTGATTACTTTTGCTGTTTTTCTGGCCGTAGGTTACTTTGCTATGATGGCGGTTTTTAATGTGGGGCGTTTTACCCAGACTCCCGGCAATGATATTACCATCGAGTCTAACGCGTCAAAGGCGGCTCTGAATAAGGTCATGTATACGATCTCTGAAAATGTGCCCCTCTATCCAGAAATGGCTCTCGAGAGTACTCCCATCGCTTTTCTACCCCGGGGAGAAGTAGTTACTGTACTTGAAGAGGATGGCTCTTTTACAAAAATCGAAACTACAGACGGTAAAGTTGGTTTTGTTATGACTGTAATGCTGTCCGAGTCCGATCCGACAATTGGTGAGAGTTTACCAGAAATGAAAGCTGATCCTACACCATATCCGTCTCAAACAGGTCGAACCACCCAGCGTACTACTACAGCTACGCCGACACCAAAAGAAACCACTGAGTCAACGACGAAAGAGACGAACGCAACACCGACTCCAACTCCAACGCCAACTTCAACGCCAACTCCAGTTCCACCGACCCCTGAACCAACTGAACCAACCGAACCACCAATCACAACTGAACTAACTGAACCACCAATCACAACTGTACCACCAGCGCCAACTCCAGTTCCACCGACCCCAACCCCGATTCCACCCCAACCCTCTCCAGATCCGGCACAGCCTGCCGGGGGCTAAGCAGCTTCTTTAAAGTAATAAAACTTCTAGAGATCAGATTTTCGTTAAGAGAATCTGATCTTTTTTCTGTCCTGCTACAATAAAAAAGACAGCCAGCTCCATTGCCAACTGTCTAATTTCAAAGAGAAGAAAAACTCTTTACTTACTTTAAGAAAAACTCTTTGTAAAGCTCCCGCACAGCGTAATTACAATATTCTTCTTTTACCCCGAACATTACCGAAATCTCAGAGGCACCTTGGTTGATGATCTCTAAGTTAATACCGGCTTTACTAAGAGCCGCCGCTGCTCGCGCTGTAGTACCAACGGTTTTAGCCATTGCCTCACCAACGATCATTACAATGGACAAGTCCCGGCGTACATCTATCACATCAACCTGCAGTTCCAAGCTAATTCGTTGGACGATTCGGCGCTCTTTTTCTGCAGTAAATTCTGCCGAGCGAATAACAATAGTGATGGAATCAATACCAGAAGGCATATGTTCAATAGCAATCTGCTCTTCAGAAATAATTTGTAGAACTTTAGCCAAAAAGCCAATTTCTTGATTCATTAAATACTTACTAATATTTACGGTACAAAAGCCTTTTTCTCCGGCGATACCAGTAACTAAAGAATCATAATTCTGATGACGGCAGACGATCTTTGTTCCAACGGCCTTAGGATTATTAGTATTGCGGACATGAACCGGTATCCCTCTAAGATAAGCCGGATAGAGTGCTTCTTCATGTAGCACAGAAAAACCAGCATAGGATAATTCCCGCATCTCGTCGTAGGTAATTTCAGAAATAGGGAAGGGGTTCTTAATAAGAGCCGGGTTCACCGCATAAACAGAATCCACATCTGTCCAGTTTTCATAAACCTCTGCGTTCACTGCTGCCGCTAATATAGCACCGGTAATATCAGAGCCACCACGGGAAAAGGTTACTACCTCACCTTCAGGCGAATAGCCAAAAAAACCGGGGAATACACAAATACCATCAACCCTGGATAGGCTGGAGGACAAATTACCATAAGATTCCGGCAATACATGAGCTTTACCAAAATCCGAAGTCAAAAGTAAACCGGCGGATTTTGGATTAATATATTCAGCTTTATGCCCCTGACTACTTAAGTAGGCCGCTACCAAGCGGGCACAATTATCTTCGCCGGCTGCTTTAAGAGCGTCCATATATTTTCCCGGATGAGAAGTGTCTGAACCGGTCAAAGTCTCAAGATTCTCGCGAATAGAGCCCATAACATGCTTAACATCCAAGGCCTCGGCAATTTCTTCAAAACGGCGCAAAACTAAAGTTAATTCCCGTTCCCAGGGCAAATCCGCCAAACGGGCAGAAGCCAAGGCAATCAGCAGATCAGTAACTTTAATATCACTGCTATGACGTTTACCCGGTGCCGAAACCACCAGTATTCTTCTTTCTGAGTCACTTAATAAAATGGTACAGACCTTTTTAATTTGCTCTGCATCGGCCAGAGAAGAGCCACCAAACTTTGATACTTTCATATAATTATCACGGGGGAAACCCGTCCTCCTCACTTAGACTCTTATAATACGCTTATCGGAACAATTATATGCTGATAATAGGAATAAATTCAAGTAAATAACTGTAGTTTTGCTAAAAGGGTCAAAATTCAACTTTTCTATTTGCCATAATTTTACTAATCATGCTATAGTTTAGTAAAAATTAGTATGTATTTACTAGAGCAGGAGTTAATCATGTCCGCAAAAAAAAGCCGCGTCATCCCTAGTGCTGTCTACCCTAGTTTAGCTGAAGTCCCTTTAGAGGAGCTTAGAGATAAAGGATTTTCCGTTGCACTGTTAGATTTAGATAACACTCTGGATAAGGATCACGTCACAGTTCCCAGCGATTATGGTCGAAACCAGATAGCTCGTTTGCAAGAGTTTGGCTTTACCCCTTGTCTTGTATCCAATGCTAAATCCACTCGTTCTGCCGATTATGCGAAAAGTTTAGATATCGCCTGTATTGCCTACGCAAAAAAACCTTCTCCCGATGGAATTTTCCGCGCCTTAAAATTACTTAACAGCCCTAAAGAGAAGGCTGTCTTCTTTGGCGATCAAATATTCACCGACATCATCGCTGCCAATCGAGCCGGTATCTATTCTGTGCTGGTTGAACCCTTTCCCGGCAAAGAAGTTTTCTATGTACGGCTAAAACGTCCCTTCGAACGCCTTTTACGCAAAATTTACAAATTTTAGGCGAATATGTCACCAAGATCGCCCTATTGGGGAAGATAATTGACCTAAGAAGTGGGTCTTGCGGTTCTTTACACAGTCAAGTAAAATATGTAAGCATGAATTTTTATGCTCTGCGCTTTGACCATTCAATGTAGGCAGAGAAATAAAGTTACAATCATTAGATTTTTTAAAGCTGAGAGGAGACTTATATGATTAGCGCAGGTGATTTTAGAAATGGAATATGCTTTGAGATGGATGGCCAGGTTTTTCAGGTCATTGAGTTTCAACATGTTAAACCAGGGAAAGGTGCAGCCTTTGTTCGTACCAAGTACAAGAACGTTAAGACCGGTGGTGTAGTGGAGCGCAGCTTCAACCCCAGTGAAAAGTTCGAACAAGCTCAACTGGAACGCAATGACATGCAGTTCATCTATGCTGATGGAGATCTGTACTATTTCATGGATCAGAGCACCTACGAGCAAAGACCTATTTCCGCTAAGGATATCGGTGACGGCATTAAGTTTCTGAAAGAAGAAATGATTTGTAAAGTGTTGTCTTACCAGGGCGAGATCTTCGGTGTTGAATTACCCATCACTGTTGAATTACGTATCACAGAATGTGAGCCTGGTGTTCGTGGCGATACCGCTAACAATGCTACCAAGATTGCCGTACTGGAAACAGGCGCTACCGTTAAAGTACCTTTGTTTGTTAACCAAGATGAAGTTGTGCGTGTAGATACTCGGACAGGTGAATATCTGGAAAGAGCCTAATTCGGAGACAATGCCGAATATGAGGTTGATAACCGCACAAAATAGAGGATAAGAAGATGAGTGATAGTTTTATCCCTGAGACAATCAAAGGCGAACGTTCCATGTCTCAGGGGTTTGTTGCCCAGTATGCCGCCGAAGCTGCCCTGAAATCCGAAGGGGTGGCTAGGCTTAAGCCTTCCTCTGGCGTTGCTCTTAAAGAATATTTGGGCGTCGTCCATGAGGGCAAAGGGGTAAAAGTTGTTTTTCACGAAACTAACGAAGGCTTCGTATCTATCACTATCTTCCCCATTGTCTATTATGGTATGATTATCCCAGAAGTAGCTTGGGCGATTCAGGAAAAAGTTAAAGAAGATGTTGAGAAATATACAGGGCTAGTTGTAGAAGCTGTAGATGTCCATGTTTGCGGCGTAGTCACGAGAGAGGAGCCTTCACTATGAGCAGGCCCATCAGGGTATTAATCGTTATATATGCGTTTCTTCTGGCGATGCTGTCTTTGGTTTTTCTATATACGTTTATAGACCAGCGTTTACTCACCAGCATTCTCACTTCTATTGCCGCCATTATCGCTGATGACAGTAGTATCAAGTGGCTGTTTTTCACCTTCTTAGTCTTTCTATTAGGCTCAACGGTTTTTACCATTACTTACGGAATTCTTTCTGGACGCTTAAGCCGTACCCGTATCCGGGAAACGGATATTGGCTCCGTGGATATTGGTGTTGACGCAATCGAAAGTATCGCCCTTAATTCCGCTAAGAGTGCCCAGGTAGGAATCAAATCAGCCAAAGCACATGTTTTTGCCGGAAAGAAAGATGCTATCAAGGTTCGTTTAGTGGTAGTACTATACTCCAACGTTGAAGTACCGGCCATGATGTCCAAGGTTCAGGAGCGGGTCAAGAAAGATATCGAACGTTATACCGGAATTTCTGTAGAAGCCGTATCCGTGAGAGTAAGCCGGGTAGAACCAGTGGTTGCAAGGGTTGAGAGATAAGCATGAGACAATTATTTGTTCGTTTGCTGGAAATGCTAAAAGACAGGAATGCCGGCCTAATTGGTGCCTTAGGTGGTTTCGGGCTGGCTTTACTTTTGGTTCTCTTCGGTTTCTTTAAGACCCTTTTCATTCTTATTATTACGCTGATTGGTTACTTTATCGGCGTGCGGATCTTTTCCGACAAAGAAAAATTAAAGAACTTTTTAGATAAATTAATTCCCCCAGGGAGGTTCAGATGAGCAGACGCGAAGCGCGGGAATCCGCCTTCAAATTACTATATCAAATGGAGATCAGAAAGGATGACCCGAAAGTACAACGGGACATTTTTTTAGGTGAATATCCCCTGTCTCCAGAAGATACTATTTTCTTCGATGAAATTGTTAGCGGTGTGACTTCACGTCGCAGTGAATTAGATGAGCTATATTCGCCTTTACTGAAGGGCTGGAAGATAGAGCGACTACCGAAGGTTGATCTGGTGATCTTGCGAATGGCCTGCTATGAGATCAGTCAAAGCAAAGATGTCCCGGTTAATGTTGCCATCAGCGAAGCTGTGGTGTTAGCAAAACGCTACAGCACAGAAGAATCCAAAAGTTATATTAACGCTATTTTAGGCAAAATTCCCACTGGAGAAAAGGCATGAGTGGCATTTGGTCTGTAAAAGATTTGAACAACTATGTGAGTAATCTTATGGAGACCGATCCAATACTTTCTGCTGTCACTGTTAGAGGTGAAATTTCCGGTTTTAAAAAATATCCTTCTGGCCACTGGTACTTTACCTTGAAGGACAAAGAAGCCCAGGTAAATTGTGTTGCTTTTCGCGGCAATGCCTCTCAAATCGACTTTAATCCGGAAAACGGCTCAGCCGTGGTCATTAAGGCTAGGGCTACTCTTTACGGCCGAGACGGACGTTTCCAGTTAGTGGTTTATACCATGGAACGGGAAGGGGTCGGTGATCTTCATGCCGCCTTTGAAAAGCTCAAGGCTCGTCTTAGCGCAGAGGGGTTGTTCGATCCGGCGCATAAGAAGCCCTTACCCTTTTTACCTAACCGTATCGGTGTAGTTAGTTCACCTAAGGGCGCCGTTATTCAAGACATCATTCATGTCCTGAGCCGTCGCTTTCCCAATTTCAATCTTCTACTTTATCCTTCTGCGGTTCAAGGTGAAAGTGCTGCTAAGGAATTAGCGGCGGGAATTACTTGGTTCAACCAAAAACAAAATGTAGATGTTATTATTGTGGCACGTGGTGGTGGTTCGATGGAAGACCTGTGGTGCTTTAATGACGAATTCCTAGCCCGCCAAATTTTCGCCTCTCAAATACCTATCATTTCAGCAGTTGGTCACGAAACAGACTTTACGATTTGTGATTTTGTTAGCGATATGAGAGCACCAACACCCTCAGCCGCTGCTGAGATCGTTATGCCGGTAAAGAACGAACTACTTTTACAAATTAATCGGCTTGAAGAGAGGCTTAGTAAAAATCTCCTCCATCAAGTGACTCATAAGCGCAATCGACTTTTGCAATTGTCCGCCAGCCAAGCACTACGTTCGCCTTTACGGCGTTTGGAAGCTGAGAGCCAGCGCCTTGATACTCTGACACTTAAACTCCAACATGGCCTTTCCAAGCAACAGGACAGTGCCAAAAGTCGGCTGGGTAGCCTAATTGCCGGACTTGACGCTTTGAGCCCTCTGAAAGTGCTGAAAAGAGGCTATAGTTTAGCCAGTGATATAGATACAAAACATTGCATCACCTCTGTGAATCAAGTGGAAGTAGGACAAAACTTTTCTTTACAGCTGGCTGATGGACAGCTGGCCTGTGAAGTATTAGCGAAAAGTGAGGTCGTAAAACATGAATAATTTTGAAGAATATGATAAGCTTACTTTTGAAGAAGCAATGAAAGCCTTAGAAGAGATTGTCCGCAAACTGGATAGCGGTGATAGTAGCCTTGACGAATCAATTCTGCTTTTTCAAAGAGGTGTCTATTTGTCCAAGCTATGCAGTGCACGTTTAGAGGACATCGAAAAGCGCGTTGCTATCTTGACCGGTTCTAAAGAGAACCCACTAGAAGAAGGAAGCGCTGCTCTTCCCTTAGAGCAGATGCAGAGGGAGTAAATATGTCTACAACAGAGCTGAAACAGGCTGAGCCTATTGGTTTTTCAGAGCAGTTACTTGCCTACCAACAATCTGTTGAGAATAATTTAGCATGCTATTTTGGCGCCAATGATGAAAGTTGCTCCAGTCTCATTCCTGTCCAAGCTTCACTCTATAGTTTAATGGCCGGCGGTAAGAGAATCCGCCCGGTTCTGATTTTAGCGGTAGCTGAGCTTTTGGGTTTAGAAAAAAGTCAGGCGATGCCTTTCGCCGCCGCCTTAGAAATGATACACACCTATTCCCTGATTCATGATGACTTGCCTTGCATGGATAATGATGACATGAGAAGAGGAAAACCCACCTGTCACGTAAAATTTAATGAAGCCTATGCTCTTCTGGCTGGAGATGCTCTCCTAAACCGTGCCTACGAAGTAATTTTCAAGGCTACTGTCGATGGTGCCTCAGCCAAAGCCGGGGCGTTGATTGCACAAATGGCAGGTTTTAAAGGCATGATCGGCGGACAAAGTCTCGATCTTTGGGCCGAGAATCAAAAGGTTGACGAAACCACTTTACTTCGCTTACACCGGCTTAAAACCGGCTGTCTGCTTAAGGCAGCAATTTTAACTCCGGTAATACTTGCAAACAAAGGCGAAGATCAGGTGTATACTATATTAGAAAAGTTTGCCGATCATTTAGGTTTAGCTTTTCAAATCAAAGATGATATTTTGGATGTTGTTTCTACTAAGGAGACGCTAGGTAAATCTATTGGCAAGGATCAAGACAGTAATAAGTCGACCTTTGTAACTCTTTACGGTCTTGAAAAGGCTAAGCTGTTTTTACAGTGGGAAATTACTTCTGCCGAAGATGCCTTGGAACAGCTTTCACAACTAGGTTACAATACAGCATTTTTACGCGATTTGAACAGTTATTTGCTACATCGCGACAAATAGGAAATTAAAGATATATGGGTAAAAGATTAGATCAAATCCAGGACCCGGCCGAGCTCGAAAACTTATCCATTGACGAATTATATATTCTGGCCGAGGAACTGCGTCAAACAATTATTGAACGAGTATCCAAAAACGGAGGGCACCTTTCCTCTAATTTGGGTGTTGTTGAGTTGACTCTGGCACTGGTTCAGACCTTTAACTTTAAGGAAGACCAGATTGTCTGGGATGTAGGGCATCAGTGTTATGCCTATAAGCTTTTGACCGGTCGTTATAATGAGTTCAGCACCTTACGACAATATGAGGGGCTAGCCGGTTTCCCCCGTCGCAGTGAAAGTGAATATGACTTTTTTGATACAGGTCATAGCAGCACCTCTATTTCTGCTGCCTTGGGGCTGTTACGTGCCAAGCACCTTAAGGGTGAGTCGGGACGGGTAATTGCCGTCATCGGTGATGGGGCTCTTACCAATGGTATGGCTTACGAAGCCCTAAATGACGCCGGACAATTCCGGGAAAATTTAATTGTAATTTTAAATGACAATCAGATGTCCATTGACCAGAATGTGGGCGGAATTTCTCGCCACCTAGCTTCAGCGCGCTCCTCGGCACGTTATATCCGAGCCAAACGCCGGGCAGAAAAATTCATGAAAAAAATTCCGGTTCTCGGCTCCTTAACCTATCGTTTCTTAGCCTTTATGAAAGATACTTTGCGGATTGCACTGCGTCGGAAGCATCCGGTGATTTTTGAAGATCTGGGCTTTCGCTACTATGGCCCCATTGACGGTCATGATCTGCCTACCTTGTTGCGTTTTTTGAAGACTGTTGAAGACATTAACGAACCGGTTCTTCTCCACGTTTGCACCCAAAAGGGCAAGGGGTATGATTATGCGGAAGCCATGCCTTCCCAATATCATGGCGTTGCCCCCTTTGATACGGAAGCAGGCTGTAAAGCTGTAAGCGGTTCCAGTTTTACCAGCGCTTTTGGCGAAACACTGGTAGAGTTGGCCGCCGAGGAACCTAAGGTAGTAGCCATTTGTGCGGCGATGATGACCAGTACCGGTCTGGATCTGTTCCGTGCCCACTACAAACGGCGCTTCTTTGATGTAGGTATTGCCGAGGGTCACTGTATCACCATGGCGGCAGGGATGGCCGCCAATGGTTTAATCCCGGTAGTTGCTCTTTATTCAACTTTTTTGCAAAGAGGCTTCGATCAGCTGCTTCATGATGTGGCACTGCAAAACCTCCATGTGGTTTTTGCCATTGACCGGGCGGGAATTGTTGGGCCGGACGGGGAGACCCATCAGGGCATCTATGATTTGCCCATTCTCCTTGCTATGCCTGGATTCACAGTTTTTGCCCCCCGTGACTATGGCGAATTAAAGTTAATGCTGCGTTATGCTATCTTAGAAAATAAAGGCCCGGTAGCAATTCGTTATCCTAGAGCCGCCGAAGTTGATCTAGGCGTTTTGCCCAGCATACCAGTGACTAAGGCACAATATTTACATAAAGGCTCTGATATTACCATATTAACTGTAGGCTTTATGGCAGCAGAGGTTATGAAGAGCTTATCCCTTTTAGAACAGCAAGGTATTTCTGCTACCGTACTGGATCTACGTTGCCTGAAGCCCTTGGATGAAGAGACGATCTTGGAAGCCATTGCCCACAGGCCTGTACTTGTCTGTGAAGAAGGCATGTTTAATGAAGGGGTGGGAGCTGCGGTTTCACTCCTACTTCATAAACACAATCTCAAAACTGACATCGCTTTCATCGGCATTGATGATCATCCTGTTCCGGCAGGCACGAGAGCGGAGCTATTTCACAAAGAGGGACTGGATGCTGAAACTATCAGCCAAGCTTGCCTTAAGCTGCTGCATAAGGATCAGCGTTATGAAAAAGAAGCCGCGGTTGGGTGAATTGGGGGCTTATGCCTTTGAGTTTTTAAATACTCACACCTTAAATAACGAGTTTAATTTTCAAACTTTGGCTATACAATAGTGAATTTTCAAACTTTTACATGTATAATCATACAAGAATCTGTCTTAGGCAGAAATCTTGCTATGACGGTTAGGAGAAAGGGATGAAATTTGGGATTATATCCAATATAGACAAAGACCCAGACTATACCTTTGCCCGCCAAGCAGCCACCAGTATTAAGGCGGCCGGTGGTGAAGCGATTATAGATAAGAGCTATTCTCATTCTGTTTTGGGCGGTGAATCCGCTCTGAAGATTGGTGATTATGGAACTTGCGATATCATCATCTGCATTGGCGGTGACGGTACTTTTCTTTCTGCCGCTCATGAACATCATACTAAAGGCATTCCCATTATTGGCGTCAATCTAGGTAGTATTGGTTTTTTACCGGAGATTCAGCCGGATCAATTCGAAGATGCTGTTCAGCGTCTGTTGAAGGGCGAATTCACCATTGAGAAACGAATCCAGTTGGAGGTTCGGGTCGAAGATCAAGAGGGCAGAGCCAAAGGTTCAGGTCTCTGTCTTAATGATGCGGTAGTTGCCAGAGGTTACTTACTCCATGTGCTGACACTAGATCTATTTATTGACGGAGATTATGTTGAGCGTTTATCCGGAGACGGTGTTATCTTATCTACACCTACCGGCTCCACGGCCTATTCGCTGGCCGCCGGTGGCCCAATTGTTAAGCCAGAGCTGGATGTTTTCCTCGTTACCCCCATTTGCCCCCATACACTGCATAATCGTAGTTATGTGGTCAGTGAAGAAAGCCAAGTAGAACTCAGAATCGGCAATTTCTCAGAACAGCCTATTTTATCCCTTGACGGAAGAAATGACATTGCTTTAGAACCCATGGATCGGATTTATATTTCTAAAGCTGCTAATCCAATGTATCTGGCTCGTCTGGGCTATAATAATTTTTATCAGACCATTCGCAAGAAAATTCGTGCCAGGGGGAGTTTTTATGAAGATGACTAAAAACGAACGCCAAGAGAGCATTTTACGTTTAATTCGTTCAAAGGATATCAGTACCCAAGAAGATCTAGTCAGTGCCTTGATTAAGGATGGGGTCAATATTACGCAAGCCACGGTCTCCAGAGATATCAAGGAGCTGGGCATTATTAAGATTACCTCTGCTTCAGGCCAGACCAAATACAGTGTTTTAGATCGGACTGGGGATGTAGCTCCCGGACGACTACTGAATGTTTTTGCGCAGTCTTTGTTGAGCTGCGAATGCGCCATGAATCTTGTAGTTATCAAAACACTGCCGGGAATGGCACAGGCGGCAGCTTCGGCCCTTGACTCAATTCGACTTCATGGGGTAATTGGTTCCATTGCCGGAGATGATACGGTTTTTGTAGCTACTTCTGGAAAAGAAGAGGCTGAGGCATTGGCTCAAACCATCCGAGATATGAATGTTCGTTTAAGCAAAGATTTCTAAAAGGGAGACAGACAAGCATGCTTAGAAGGCTTGAAATCGCAAATTTTGCCCTCTTAGATCAGATAGATTTTGAACCCGGTACCGGCTTATGTGTAATTACCGGCGAAACCGGTGCCGGTAAGTCTTTACTGATAGACGCGCTGATGGCTATCAGAGGGGAGCGCATCGGCAAAGACAGTGTTCGCCATGGTTCGGCGAAGGCCTCTGTTCAAGCGCTTTTTGACCAGATAGATCAACTTCACTTAGAACCACTTCTGTCCCAGTTTGGTCTAGAGGCAGAGGATGATTGTCTGATTATCAGCCGGGAAATCACCCTTGACGGACGTTCTACAGCCCGAATTAATGGCAAATTGGTTTCGCTATCGATTCTAAAAGAAATCGGAGCCCGCTTGGTAGATATCCATGGTCAGAATGATCAACAGGATATTTTTGTTGTCTCCCGCCATCAACAACTCTTAGACTCCTTTGGGGGACAAGAAATCAGATCCCTCATGGACGGCTATCATATACTCCTGTCAGAGTACAAAGAATGCTTAGAAAAGATTAAGGCACTAGGTCTTGATCCGGCGGCTCGCACCAGGCGTGCCGAATTATTAGCTTACCAGATCGAAGAATTGACTCAGGCTAACCTAAAAGAGGGCGAGGAAGAGTCGCTCAAAGAACAGAGGCAAAGGCTAAATAACTTCCAGAAACTGGAGGCCAACATGCAACTAGCTCTAGCAGCACTGGATCTTCAGGAGCCTAATTCGCCTTTAGCGCAACTCTTTACGGCGGCTCATGGGCTAGATACTGTTGCCCAGCTTAACCCCGAAATGAATCCCATCTTAGAAAAACTTAAGGATGCATTATACGAGCTGGAAGCAGTGGAGAGTGATCTTAATGCCAGTTTAGAGAAAGCGGCACAGCCGGAATATTCCCTGACAGAAATTGATGCCCGGCTTGATTTACTATTTCGCTTTAAGGCAAAATATGGAGAAACCATCTCTGCCATGCAGCAGTACCTTAAGGAGGTAGAGATAGAGTATCACCAGCTCCTATCCAGTGAAGCCTTTCTGGAAGAACTCCATAAGAATCGAATCAAGTTAGAAAAAGAATTACTACAACAGGCAGACAAACTTCACGAGAGTAGAGTGAAAGTTGCCACTACCTTAACGCAGTCTATTAATGCAGAACTTAAAGATTTAGGCATGGCCGGTGCTAACTTTGATGTCATTTTCCAAAAGCGTCCCAAAGAAAGATTTTTTTCGCGCACCGGTTATGACGATATCAGCTTTATGCTATCAAGTAACCCGGGAGAGCCACCTAAACCGCTAGCAAAAATCGCCTCTGGCGGTGAGGCTTCACGAATCATGCTAGCCATAAAGAAAATTTTGGCGGAAGTAGATGATACGCCTACCTTAGTTTTTGATGAAGTAGACGCCGGTATTTCAGGGAAAACAGCAGATGTTGTAGCACAAAAACTTTCCTCTATCGCTTCAACGCATCAGGTGCTATGTGTAACCCATATGGCGCAGATTGCCGCTGCTGCCCAGCAACATTTTTTCATTAGTAAAACCACGGAAAACCAACGAACTCATACTACCTTGGAACAGCTTTCTACCGAAAGCCGCCGGGAAGAAATCGCCCGTCTATTATCAGGAGACCCCAAAGATAAGACAGCTTTGGAACTAGCCGCTTCCTTAATCCAGCGCCACAGCGACAGAAGGTAGCTTCTAGCTATCAAGTAGTGCCTGCATATCAGCTGGTAAAGGACTTTCAAAAGTCATTTTTTCCTTTGAAAGTGGATGAATGAAACTTAGATAAGAGGCGTGGAGCCCTTGACGTCCAATGGCTTCATCAACAGCAATATTCTTAAAACTCGAATCATAATAATCATTAGAACGAGGACCATACAGTCCGTCACCCACCAAGGGATGACCCAAGTAACGGGAATGAACTCGGATTTGGTGACAGCGTCCGGTCTCCAAAATAAATTCCACCAAAGAGATGTCTTTGTCCTCATCATAGCTTTGGGTTTGGTAGTGGGTGACAGAGGGGTGTCCGTCTTCTCGAACTTCCCGAATCATAATTGAATCCGGACTTCTTCCGATAGGTGCTTCTATTCGTCCATTTTCCGGAGAAAATCTGCCATGTACAATGGCTAGATAATGTTTTTCCATGGGTAGCTTAGCCACAAGATTGTGGGCGTAACCATTTTTGGCAATAACAATTAGACCGCTGGTTTCTCTGTCCAGACGCATAACAGGATGGAGCCTTTGGTTTGAAAGACGTTGAATCAGGGAGTCATCCATGTGCTGCCAAGAAGGGTGAGTCACTAGCCCAGCAGGTTTTTCACAGACAATCAACCAATCATCCTCAAAGCGAATAGGAATATCGCAATCTTCACGAAGGGTCACAGCCTCGCGTTCTTCTTCATAAGTAATCACAATAGAATCATCTCTATAGACAGGATCTTTCATCCGCACTGGAATCTGATTCACATGGAGAGTACCATATAGACGTATTCTTTTGAGTAGCAAACGAGACATATGGAAGCGAGCCGCTAAAACTTCATAGGCCGGTTTTCCATCTTCTTGAGAATTAACAATCATTTCTAATTTCATATATTCCTTATATTAAACTCCTAATATAAAATCCTACGAGATGTAAATGCAAGCCCATTTATTTTTTATGCAAATTTCAAATCGGAACAAGCACAAAACATCCTATTAATCGTCTTTAATTGTATAGAAAAAATTATTTTCTGCAACCTTCATCTTCCAAAATTACATTTGAAGTAAAATGCAACTTGCGTTCGCTAATTTTCAGCCCTTATCTCGACCAAAAACTTTTACTTCATTTCATTTCAAGGCAAAAAAGTTAAAGGCTAGAGAATAATTAGTGACATCTGCTTTATCCCTTTAGCAAGCAAACCTTGTTTTTTCATTTGTTTTTCGTTTCTTTTCGAAATGATTTTTATTACCTGGTTTTTTCTGTTAATTTTTTAAAATTTTGCTTATTTGGCCGTTTTTTCTTCATCAATCAATTGAGCACAAGTTTTTTTCATGTTATCCTACCATGTGGGAGGTGAGTCAACTGTGGGAAAAACAAAACTGACTCCAGAAGAAATGAGCCAAAAGCTTGATGTAATATTGGCTAAGCATAAAGGCGAAGGTCAAAAGGCATTAATGGCTACACTTCAACAGGCGCAAGAAGTATATGGGTATTTACCTTTACCCGTTCAAAAAAGAGTTGCGGCTGCACTAGATGTTTCCGTAGCAGAGGTCTACGGAGTAATTTCATTCTATTCGTTCTTTTCTCTTAAGCCCAAGGGCGAGACAGTCTTTAATGTCTGCCTCGGCACAGCTTGCTACGTCAAAGGGGCTCAGGCACTTCTGGATAAGATAGTCGAATCCATTGGTGTGCCAACAGGAGAAGTTACTAAGGATGGTAAGTTCTCTATTACAGCCTGCCGCTGCGTTGGTGCTTGTGGACTGGCACCGGTAATTTTAGTAAACGAAGATGTTTACGGGCGGGTTGAGCCCGAGGAATTACCCGGTATCATAGCCAAGTATAAGGAGGCCTAAGAATTATGGAATTATTTCGTGCCCATGTCCTTGTATGTTGCGGAACAGGGTGTACATCCTCAAGTTCCCCTAAGATTTTAGAGCGTTTTGGGGAATTATTGCCAGCCAGAGGACTTGATAAAGAAATTAAAGTTGTAAAAACCGGTTGTTTTGGCCTCTGTGCTGAGGGACCCGTAGTTGTGATTTACCCAGAAGGAGTCATGTATTATCGTGTCTCTCCTGAAGATGTAGAAGAAATTGTTGACGAGCACCTGTTAAAGGGTCGTTTTGTTAAGAGACTCATGACTCTCACTATTGAAACCGCCACAGGCAAGAAGAGCGTAGCTGTAGAAGATAATCAATTTTTCAAGAAGCAAATGCGTATTGCTCTGAGAAATTGTGGCGTTATCAATCCCGAACGTATTGACGAATATATTGCCAGAGATGGTTATCAGGTTCTGGGCAATATTTTAACCACCAAAAGAGATCCGCTGTCTATTATTGAAGAGGTGAAAGCTTCTGGACTGAGAGGCCGTGGAGGCGGTGGTTTCTCCACCGGTATGAAATGGGAATTTTCAGCCAAAGTTGACAGCGACGTTAAGTATGTTTGCTGTAATGCGGATGAGGGTGACCCCGGTGCTTTCATGGATCGATCTATCTTAGAGGGTGACCCCCATAGCTTGATTGAGGCCATGGCTATCGCCGGCTATTGTATTGGAGCTAAGCAGGGTTATGTGTATGTAAGAGCTGAATACCCTATTGCTATTGAGCGTTTGGATATAGCCATTAGACAAGCCAGAGAATATGGCCTCTTGGGCAAGAACATTTTCGGTTCTGATTTTGAATTCGATATTGATATCAAATTAGGCGCTGGAGCATTTGTGTGCGGTGAAGAGACAGCCCTCATGCGTTCTATCGAAGGAAAGCGTGGTAATCCGACACCTCGTCCACCATTTCCGGCTATCAAAGGACTCTTTGGCAAGCCTACTATCCTTAATAACGTAGAAACCTATGCCAACATTCCGGTAATCCTAAACAAAGGCGCTGAGTGGTTTGCCTCAATCGGAACTGAGAAGTCCAAGGGCACTAAGGTTTTTGCGTTGGGCGGTAAGGTTAACAATGTTGGTCTCGTTGAGATACCTATGGGTACCACTGTCCGTGAAGTTGTTTTTGATATTGGCGGCGGTATTCCTAAAGGCAAGGCCTTTAAGTCTGTACAGACCGGTGGTCCTTCCGGTGGCTGTCTACCGGCCTCACTTCTGGATACCCCCATCGATTACGATAATCTTGTAGCCGTAGGCTCTATGATGGGTTCCGGCGGAATGATCGTAATGGACGAAGATACCTGTATGGTTGACATTGCCAAGTTCTTCTTAGAATTTACCGTTGATGAATCCTGTGGTAAATGTGCACCTTGTCGAATTGGTACAAAACGGATGTACGAGCTACTTGAAAAGATCACTGATGGTACAGGTTCTATGGCGGACATTGATTCTTTGGAAGAGGTTGCTACCACCCTTAAGAATGGTTCCCTCTGTGCGCTTGGTCAAACAGCCGCTAATCCGATCTTGTCTACCTTACATCATTTCCGTGAGGAATATGTAGAGCATGTGGAAGAGAAGAAGTGCCGTTGTCATGTGTGTAAGGGTCTGACCCAGTACTATATCATTCCTGATCTTTGTAAAAAATGTAGCCTCTGTGCCAAGAAGTGTCCTGTGGATGCAATTTCTGGTGTAGTAGGTAAAGAAGTATATGTCGTTGATACTGAAAAATGTATTAAGTGCGGAGCTTGTATTGAAGCCTGTAAATTTAAAGCTGTCATTAAGAGATGATGCTCTTTTAATGCCTAGATCAAAAAGGAGCGTGAAAGTTAGTGAATATGGTGAATCTAACCATTGACGGTGTTTCGGTCAGCGTACCGTCCACTTATACCGTTTTAGAGGCAGCCAAGAAGGCTGGCATCAAAATTCCTACCCTTTGCTTTTTAAAGGGTGTTAACGAAGCAGGAGCTTGCCGTGTATGTCTCGTTGAGATTGAGAAAGCCAGATCTTTGGCAGCGGCTTGTGTAATGCCTGTATCTGAAGGTATGGTAGTTCATACCAACAGTACCAAGGTTAGAGCAACACGTAAAGCCACTCTGGAAATGATCTTATCCGATCATAACCGTGATTGCTTAGCCTGTATCCGTAACCGCAATTGCGAACTACAAACCTTAGCCGATGAATATACCATTCGGAATATAACTTTTGAAGGGGAGAAGAGTCCTTCTACCTACGATAATAGCTCTTATTCCTTAGTGCGGGATGGCAGTAAGTGCATCAAATGCGGCCGCTGTGTTTCTGCTTGTCAGAAGCAGGAAATTGGTGTTCTATCCTTTCTAAATCGTGGATTTAATACCTCTGTTGGTCCGGCCTATGATGTGCCCATGGCTGATGCTCCCTGTATTTTCTGTGGTCAATGTATCATTGCCTGCCCTGTTGCAGCCCTCCACGAAAAGGAAGAAACTGAAAAGGTTTGGGACGCAATCAACGATCCCTCCAAACACGTTGTGGTGCAAGTTGCTCCAGCTGTTCGGGCGGCTATCGGTGAAGAGTTTGGTCTCCCTATCGGAACAAGAGCTACCGGTAAGATGTTTGCGGCTATGCGTCGCCTGGGCTTTGATAAGATTTATGACACCAACTTTGGTGCTGATTTAACCATTATTGAAGAAGGTAACGAACTGCTACACCGCATTGAAAATGGTGGAGTTCTCCCCATGATTACCTCTTGTTCTCCGGGATGGATTCGCTTCTGCGAGTTCTATTATCCAGAATTTCTTCCTCACCTTTCTACCTGTAAATCACCCCACCAAATGGAAGGTGCCATCATTAAGACCTATTACGCACAGAAGAAGGGTATCGACCCTAAATCTATCGTAACGGTTTCTATTATGCCTTGTACCTCTAAAAAGACTGAGGCATCCAGAGAACAACTGACTGATTCCACAGGTATGCGTGATGTTGATGTGGTACTAACTACCCGAGAACTAGCCAGAATGATTCGGGAAGCCGGTCTAAATTTCACGACTCTTCCGGATGAAGGACCAGATCAGGACCTGCTAGGCGAGTATACCGGTGCCGGTGTTATCTTTGGAGCTACCGGCGGTGTTATGGAAGCAGCTTTACGTACCGTAGCCGACCTAGTAGAAGATAAGGATCTGCCTAACTTCGAATACAAGGCTGTTCGTGGTGTTGCAGAGGATGTAAAGGAAGCTGAGCTTACCATTGGCGGTAAGCAGATTCGAGTTGCCATCGCCCATAGCACAGGTGGCGCCAGAAAGCTCCTTGACGCTATCAAAGAGAAGCGAGCACCTGAGTACACCTTTATTGAGATTATGGGCTGTTCCGGTGGCTGTGTATGCGGTGGCGGACAACCCCAACAACCAGCTGATGTCTTAATGAGTCTAGATATTCGTGCTGAACGAGCTAAAGCTCTCTATGAAGAAGATGTTAAAATGCCTGAGCGTAAGAGCCATAAGAACAGTGAGCTTATGCAGCTTTATACTGATTTCCTTGGCAAGCCCAACGGGCACTTAGCTCACGAGCTCCTTCACACAACCTTCTACCAAAGAGAAATTTATCCAGACAGTCTGGCTGAGGATCTCTAAATAACGTAATAACCCTTGTCTTAAAGGGCATAGAGGACTATCCCCCAAGCTAAGTTATAGCAGGGGGATAGTTTTCTTGTATTTGGCCAGAAGAAATTGCCGTCGCCATATTTAACATATTTGTGTATAAAGATTCTTCAGCAGGCGGGATTGCAACCACTAAACTGGTAATGGGAAACTAAATCTAAAACAAATTTTTCTGTTTATGATAAACCCATTTTTTGAAAGTAATTCCAAATTTCAGTCAAGATTTTTGTGCATAATTACATAAATATCGCTATTTATTGAGAGACTTCAACCTTTTGCGCCTGTTAAGAGGGAAAGTGAAGAGCAAGACATAATTTTTACCAGAAAAAAGAGTTGACATCAGTAGTGAATACTTATTAGAATACTAGTTGTGCTTATTCATAATTTAGACAAATTTTTAGTACCTTGAAAATAAAATATTGGGGGGTGAGTACCATAGAAGCATGGTATATTCCACTTGCTTTCCTGTTGCTTGGTGCGCTGCTCGGTGTAGGAGCTGCTGTAATTTATTATCGGAAGGGCATATCAGCGAGTCAGAAGAAACTTAAAGATGATGTGTCCAAGGCAGAAGTAGATGCAGAGAAACTACTGGGAGAAGCGCAAAAGACAGCCGAAAGTAGAAAAAGGGAACTTCTTTTACAAGCTAAAGAAGAAATAACGAAAGCAAAAGTTGCACTGGATAGAGATGTACGTGAAAAGCGCACAGAACTATCAAAAGAACGAAATCGAATCGAACAAAAGGAAGAAGCTCTGGAACGTAAATTAGACGATTTAGAGCAGAAGGAATCGGCCCTAGACTCTCGAGTCAGTGATGTTCTTGCTATGGAAGAGAATGCCAGACAGCTTGAGCGTCAAAAAGTTTTTGAATTGGAGCGTATTTCCGGACTTACCGTTGAAGATGCCAGAAACTTAGTTCTGGATCAAGCTAAGATCGAATACAGCCATGATATGGCTACTTTGTTAAAACAAATGACAGAGCAAACCAAAGAAGAAGCTGACAGAAAGGCAAAAGAAATCATCGTTGGTTCAATCCAACGTTATGCCTCAGATTATGTTTCCGAGGTGACCGTATCGGTAGTATCATTACCGAACGATGAAATGAAAGGGCGTATTATTGGCCGAGAAGGTAGGAATATAAGAGCAATTGAGACCATTACCGGAGTAGATCTTATTATTGACGATACACCGGAAGCTGTTATCTTATCAAGCTTCGACCCTGTGCGCAGAGAGATTGCAAGACTCACCATTGAAAAGCTTATTGTTGACGGTCGTATACATCCGGCTCGAATTGAAGAGATGGCTCAGAAGGCCAAGAAGGAAGTGGCGGCAACAATTAAGCAAGAAGGTGAGAGAGCAGCCTTTGATACAGGCATCATGGGTCTGCATCCAGAGATTATCAAATATCTCGGTAAGCTGCGCTACAGAACCAGCTATGGTCAGAATGTGCTCCAGCACTCTATTGAGGTTTGTTGGATTACAGGCATGATGGCTGCAGAACTGGGTCTAGACGTTACCGTTGCCAAGAGAGCCGGATTATTACATGATATTGGTAAGGCGGCTGATTTTGAAATGGAAGGCTCACACATAGAACTGGGAGCAGATATTGCCAGACGCTATAAAGAATCTGACGAAGTAATAAACTCTATTATGTCCCATCATGGCGATGTGGAACCAGAGACTTTAATTGCAGTCTTAGTGGCTGCGGCTGATGCGATTTCCGCTGCAAGACCCGGAGCTAGACGTGAGAATCTTGAAACCTACATTAAACGGATTCAAAAATTGGAAGAGATTGCCACCAGTTTTGAAGGCGTTGAGAAGTCCTACGCAATTCAAGCCGGACGGGAGATACGAGTTATGGTGAAACCGGAAGTTGTCAGTGACCCTGACATGATTCTGAAAGCCAGAGAAATCTGCAAAAAGATTGAAGACGAACTTGACTATCCCGGCCAGATCAAAGTTAATATTATTCGTGAAACCAGAGCAACTGATTTTGCTAAGTAATTCCCACAATGATTAAAGCACTTTAAGAACAAGCGTTTTTCTTTGTTAATATACAAGGAAAAACGCTTTTTTTATGGTAAAATATGGAGTTGTAGTATGTCTAATCATTAGGAGGAATTTTGAGAGTATTATTTATTGGTGACATTGTAGGTCAGCCCGGCAGACGTATCCTAAAACAAGAACTAGCTAAGCTTAAAGGCGAGTTAGCCGTTGATGTTTGCGTTGCCAATGCCGAGAATGCGGCGGCGGGCTTTGGTCTTACCCAAGTCATTGCTCGGGATCTATTTAGCTTTGGGGCAGATATATTAACCATGGGGAATCACACCTTTGCACGCTCCGATATTTTCCGCTTTATTGATTCTGAGAAACGTCTGGTTAGACCGGCTAATGGTTCTAAAGCCTGGCCGGGATTTGAGACAGCAGTGTTTGACGGCGGTAATAAAGGACGTCTTCTGGTTTTTAATCTCTTGGGCCGTATCGGAATGGATCCTGCCGAGTCCCCCTATGAAGCCGCTGACCGGATACTCAAGAATGCCTCCGAGCGCTTCTCTACCCGGATGAGTCTACTAGACTTTCACGCTGAAGCAACCTCGGAGAAACAAGGAATGAGTTATTACGTAGACGGTCGTGTTTCTTTGGTTATGGGCACTCACACTCATGTGCAGACTGCGGACGAGAAGATTCTCACCCGAGGAACAGGACATATATCTGATGCCGGAATGACCGGTGCTGCCGACGGGATATTAGGTATGCGCACAGATATATCCCTTCGTCGCTTAGTCGACCGGCTGCCAGCAGTATATGAGACGGCTCCCGGACGCGCTATGATTAACGGTGTCTTAGCTGAGTTGAACCCAACTAATGGTAAGTGTATTTCTATCGAACGTATCCAAATTTTCGAGTCCCAAGTATAGGGTACTAATAAATTGAGGTGTTTATGTTATATATTTTGATTATTCTTCTCGTCTTAATTGATCAAGGAACGAAATTTCTTGTCACTCAGAACATCGAGCCTTTTTTGCTGGTTCCGGTAATAGATAACTTTTTCTATCTTACCCATGTGCTTAATAGCGGTGGTGCTTTTAGCTTACTGGCTCAGACTGATTGGGGAATTTTTGTCTTAGCTGGAATTTCTTTTCTGGTATCTATGATACTGCTCTATTTTATCTATCGCTTACGTAACAAGGACTTCTTTCTCATTAGGTTATCTTTAGCCGTTTTGGTGGGAGGAACCATTGGTAATATGATTGATCGGATTCGCACCCGGGCAGTGGTTGACTTTCTGATGTTCCGCTTTGGTTCTTTCACTTTCCCCATCTTTAATTTTGCCGATATTTGTGTTGTCTTAGGAGCAATTTCACTGGCTTTTTTACTTTTAAAAGACAAGAGACTACTTGCCGAGAAAAAAGATATGTTACCGGCTTCTAAGGAGGGCGAGCATCATGAATCATGAACTTAAGGCTACCCAAAATCAGGGCCGCCTTGATAGTTTCCTCGCTGAGAGCCTTCCTAATCTATCTCGTTCTTACGCGGTGACGCTGATTGCCCAAGGTCATGTTTTAGTGAACGGGATTTTACCCAAGGCCTCTTACAAAGTTGTGACCAATGATGTAATTTCTGTCTCTATTCCTGAGCCTGAATCCACCGAAATCAAGGCAGAAGATATTCCCCTCTCTATTGTCTACGAAGATCATGATTTGCTAGTAATTAATAAGCCTCAGGGCATGGTGGTACATCCGGCTCCCGGACATCATTCAGGAACACTGGTAAATGCCTTGCTGCATTATTGTCGTGGTCAACTTTCCGATATTAATGGAGTGATTCGACCGGGGATTATCCATCGAATTGACAAAGACACTTCCGGACTTATTATCGCCGTCAAGAATAATGAAATCCACGAAAAGATGGCTAAGCTGATTTCCGCTCACGATGTGGTTCGACGCTATCGTTGTTGTGCTTATGGTGTTGTCGCCACAGGTAAAGGTACCATTGATGCTCCTTTGGGGCGCTCCCCTTCAGACCGACGGCGTATGGCTGTTGTTCCTGACGGCAAGCCTTCCGTTACGCACTTTGAAGTTGTAGAACGGTTTTGGAAAGCTACCGATTTGGCATTAACCCTAGAGACGGGCCGGACACATCAGATCCGAGCACATCTAACCTATATTGGACATCCGGTAATTGGTGATCCTCTATATGCACCGAGGCGAGATCATTATGGTCTTCTGGGTCAGGCACTCCACAGCAAATCACTGCAGTTTGTTCATCCTTTGACAGGCAAAGAAATTAGCTTGGATACAGAGTTACCGGATTACTATCAAGAGCTTCTAACAAAGCTTCAAAAAGAAAGCGAGTAAACAGGGGAGGTACAGGTGAAGCATATTTCTTCGCGAAGAACGAATTCAAAGATAGTCAGATCAAGCTTTCTGCCTCAAGGCTCTAAGGGCGTAGGTATCTGGCTTCTGACTGCTTTAGCCGTGCTTCTTGGGCTGTTTATTAGCTTCCAAATCCGTACTGCCATTGAACTGCAGCAGAATTTTAGCGAGTCAAAAGGTGTGTATCTCTCCTATCAGGAACAGATATCTACCTTGCAAGCTGAAAATGGCCTCTTGAAGGAACAAAACGAAAAGTTATTACAACGTAAAGATTTAGTCGCAGAAAATGTCTTGAACCAGCAAGGTTACCCGGAAATGGCACAAAGTCTAGCAGAGGTACGTACCAAGGCTGGTCTCACCCCGGTAACTGGTGGTGGAGTAGTTATTACGCTAAATGATTCGACAGTTTCCGAGGCGGATGATATAGCCCAAAGCAGCCTGATTCATGCCCAAGATGTTCAGCGTATTGTAGATCAAATTAAATCCTACGGTGCTAAGGCAATTGCCATTAACGGTGAAAGGTTGGTAAACACCTCAATCATTATTTGTACCGGCCCTACCATTCGGATAAACAATGTCAAACATCCGGTTCCTTTCGTCATAACAGTAATTTCTGATGACCCTAGTCAGCTGTATCAGAATCTATCAAAGGATTCCTATATCCTCAAAAGACAAAGTGAGCATGTAATGATAACTGTGGAAGAAAAGCAGGAACTTTCCGTCCCGGCTTTTTCTGATTTTTCCGCCATAGACTTACTAACTCAGGAGTTAGGAGGTAAGACAGCGCAATGAAGAATCCGGCCTTCAAATTAACTGCCATTGTAGTGCTACTCTTTTTAGGACTTTTTATGGCCTTGCAACTTAAAAGCATTAATGCTGCCAATAAGCAGTCGGCTTACGCCCAGCAAGACTTAACCGAGCTTCAGGATCAAGTCTTATTGCTTATTCGTGAAAACGAAACTTGGACCGCCGAAAATCAGAAATTAACAGATTTAATCGCTTCCATTGATGCGGATTTAATTGGTGAGGATCAGTCCTTTGAAGCGGTAATTGCTGAAAAGCAGAAAGCCGAAATTTTTGCCGGATTGACTCAAGTCCAAGGCGGCGGACTACAAATTGTTATGGATTCCAGTACAGATTTGGCCATTAAGTCCTCCACGCTGCTGCTGCTAATTAATGAAATGCGTGCCTCAAAAGCCTTGGCTATTTCTGTTAATGAAGAAAGAATTGTTGCTTTAACTGAGATCAGAGATACCGGTTCTTCTAATCCTCAGATCGTAATTAACGGCAACAGTTATCCTGCACTTTCCCGGTTCGTTATTAAGGCAATGTATCGTGATCAGGATGTAGGGAATGCCCAACAATTATTAAATGACGCCATTAAGCGTCTTCATTTAGAAAATTTGGCCACTGTTTCGCAAATGAACCAGCTAACAATACCGGCTCTGGCTGATGGTAGTACCATCACTCAGCCTGACTAATTACGATTTATTGAGGAGACTAGATGCTATGGAAAAAACAGCAGTAAAAGACCAACGTACAGAATATCTGGAGCTGGAACATGCCAGCCAGTTTTTTACTGCTAATAATCGTTTCAACAAAATGATTGAACAGTTTTTTCAAGTTGAAATTGAGTACCAAAAAGACAGGGTTGCGGTTAGTGGCAGTGATGACAGTATCAGGCAAGTTCAATCCGTCTTAACTAATTTATCTGGTTACTTGGAACGCGGTGATGATTTAGACCCTCAGGCCGTGCTTTATTTCTGTGAATTGGCCAAGACAGGTCGCTTAGAGAGTTTTTTTGCTGCCACAGAAGAAGTGGTGTTAGTTACAGGCAAGGGACGTTCCATCCGCGGTAAGACCTTGGGACAACAACTCTATATTGACGCCTTGAAACATAACGAATTAGTTTTTTGTATCGGCCCGGCCGGCACTGGTAAGACCTTTTTAGGAGTAGCCATGGCGGTTGCCGCCCTCAGAAAACGTGAAGTATCAAGAATTATTTTGGCTCGACCGGCGGTGGAGGCCGGGGAGCGGCTGGGATTCTTGCCCGGAGATATCAAAGAGAAAGTTGATCCTTACATGCGTCCTTTATACGATGCTTTGCAAGAGCTCTTGGGTGAGGATATGTTCTGGAAACTGTCGGAAAAAGGCTTAATTGAGGTATCTCCCTTGGCCTTTATGCGCGGTCGAACCCTTGATGATGCCTTTATTCTTTTGGATGAGGCTCAAAACACCACTGTCGAACAGATGAAGATGTTTCTGACTCGTACCGGCATGAATGCCAGAGTCTGTGTTTGTGGTGATATTACCCAAATTGACCTGCCTAAGGGTGTAGTCAGCGGCTTATGGGATGCCTCTAGTCTGCTACATGACATTCCCGGTATTGGCATGATTCAACTCAGCGATACAGATGTTGTACGCAACCCCTTGGTGCAAAAAATTATTCAAGCTTATAATGCCAGAGCTGAGAAAGGAGGGAGTCTATGATTTCTTCCGGTAGGCGGCTGGAGCGAAACATTCAAATTCTCTTTATTATTTTCTTTGCACTGCTTGTAGCCATCCTCGTCTACTTTGGTTCAATGCCCCGGCGCTATGCCTTAGCCCCGGGTCAGAAGAGTATTTATGATATTACCAGCTCCAGATCGGTCAAGAATGTCAAAGAGACGGAGCGAAGAGCACAGGAGAGCAAAAACGCCGTTAATCCGATTTTTGTTAGATCAGAGGATATTTCCCAAAAATCTTTAAATGACGTAACACATTTCTATACGCTCCTTTCGGAAGTAAGACAGAGCAGTAAGAACCCGGACGGCACCTACAATAAAAGTTATGGGGAGTTAAGCGAACAATTAATCACCCAAATAAAAGGACTATTCGGTTTTGAACTGGCCAGCGACAGTGCCTTTCAGTTAGTCACAGCTGACGAGAGTTTACTAAGTTACTTACGTGCACAGTCAATTTCTATCACAGCTCAGATTGTAGCGGATAAAGTTGATGACTTCATGCTCCAGAGCCGGATTTATGATCTTACTTCGCAAATAACCCAACAAAATAGCGGCACCGAGGTTCTTTATGTAACCAACGCCGAACTAGTAAAAAACATTTTAACCGGCATCATTCGACCCAATGCCGTCTTTGATGAAGCCGCAACAGAAGCCGCCAGGCAAAACGCCTACACAGCCGCACTAAATAGTCCGGTAGTCATTGAAAAGGGTACCCGGATTGTAAATTATGGCGATGAAATAACTGCCGACACCTATGCCATTCTTTTAGAACTAAATCTTATTGATAATGGTAGTTTTGACACAGCACTTTTATTAGGTGTTCTCGTCTACGTGCTCCTTATTTTTATTATCTTAGCCATCTATTTGAGGCGTGTGGAGCCAGATTTCCTTCGCCGCCGCCGTGATATGTTGGCTTTATCCCTATCCTATTTGCTTCCCATCATAGCTGCAGTCTATATGACAGAGCTATCATCAACAATTGCACCAGTATATTTTGCCGCAGTAATTGTCGCCACCTACCTGGGAACCCAAACAGCTATTGTGGTCTCAACCTTACAGATTTTGATTCTTTTGCCCGTTAGTAAGTTTGATGTAGAATTTATTTTTGTGGGTGTGTGTGGGGTAATCATTGCGTCTTTGATTGCCGGGAAGAGTAACCGCAAATACAATGCAGCCGCAATGATTATTTGTACGGGACTGACCTGTTTTGTCAGCTCTATTGCCCTTAATCTCCTAATGAAAAGCAGCCTGACCGACAGACTGCTTTCCTCCCTCTGGGCAGCCATGGCTGGGGCAATCGCGGTTATAGCCGCCATTGGTTTTATGCCTATTTTCGAGCTAATTTCAAACACAGTATCGCCCCTGCGTCTTATCGAACTCTCTCAGCCGGGCAGCCCACTGCTAAAGCGACTGTTTGTAGAAGCACCTGGAACATCTCAACACAGTATGATGGTGGCGAATTTGGCGGATTCCGCAGCTGAAGCGATTGATGCCAATGCCTTGTTAGCCAAAGTCGGTGCCTACTATCACGATATTGGCAAACTAGACAAACCACTCTACTTCACAGAGAATCAAGGCTCCATCGGCAATCCCCACGACCATCTGCCGCCGGAAGAAAGTGCCGCAATTATTCTTGCACATCCGGATATTGGTATTCGCATTGGTCGCCGCTATCGCTTGCCACTGGCGGTACTGAAAATCATCCAAGAGCACCATGGCTCGACCTTTCAGGCATATTTTTATCATAAAGCAAAAAAATATGCGGAAGAACACCAGCTAACCGAACCACAAATTGACCGCTTTCGCTATCCTAACCCCATTCCTTCAACCAGAGAATCAGCCGTAGTTATGTTGGCTGATACTTGTGAAGCCGCAGTAAAATCTACCGGAGTATCCACGTTAGAAGGGATTGAAGAGCTTTTCAGAAAGCTAATCAAGCAGAAGATTGATCAGGATCAGCTGACCAAATCCTGCCTATCCTTTGAAGACATTGAAAAAATTATCGGCGCCTTTGTACAGGTATACACCGGCGTTCTCCATGAAAGGGTGAAGTATCCAGATGATTCTACAATTCGTAAATAAACAGCGCCGTTTTTCGGCAAAACAAATCGAAGCCTGTCAAAAGCTTTGCCACAAGGCTTTTGAACTTGTCTTGTCCCAAAAATTTATTGATCCGGCTTTACAGGACAAGAATCTTATTCTGACAGCCACCTGTAGCTTCGTCAGCAAGGATCATATTAAGAAAGCCAACAGCAGCTTTCGAAATATTGCTAAAGTTACCGATGTGCTTTCCTTCCCCTTACTGGATATGGAGGAGGGGCGTCTGCTTCAGCCTCTTCAGGCGGCAGATTTTATTCCCAGACCAGACGAAAAGAGAGAGCTTCCCTTGGGAGATGTGTTGATTTCTTTAGAAATTGCCGCCTACCAAGCCGAGTTATATGGACATAGTTTTGAAAGAGAAGTAGCTTTTTTAGCTACTCATGCCAGTCTACATCTGGTAGGCTTCGATCATCAGGAAGAAAACGAGGAAAAAAAGATGTTTAGTGAACAAGAAAAAATTCTGGATCAGATGGGACTTTCCCAAGAAGAACAGCCCCTAAACCCTGACCAGGCACAGGGTTTAGGTGAAGAACTTGCCCATACAGGCTTTGTAGCCATTATCGGTCGTCCTAATGTGGGAAAATCTACATTACTTAACAAAATCAGTGGAATGAAGCTGGCCATTGTCTCCCAAAAACCCCAGACTACCCGTAAAAATGCCCGAGCCATTTATAATGCGCCGGATGTCCAGATCATTTTTGTGGATACCCCCGGTATCCACCGTCCCCATTCCAGCCTTGGGGAGTACATGGTAGATGCCGCTTTTCGAGCTGGTCAATCCGCCGATATGCTTTTAGTCATGGCTGATGCTACCAAGGGTCTGCCCAGTCCGGTCGAAGAGGAGATTTGCCGTAAGGCTAAAGAATCTAATCAAAAGGCTATTCTCGTCTTAAACAAGGCCGATGCAGTCACCAAGGAGGAGCTTCTGCCGTTGATCCAAGCCTATTATGGACTCTATGCCTTTGCCGCCATTATTCCCGTTTCTGCCCGAACCGGAGATGGGGTGGATATTCTGTTAACCGAAATCAGCCAGCTACTGCCCAAGGGCCCACGACTCTTTGCGGAGGAGGAGTTTACCGACCAGTCGGAAAGAACCTTAGCTGCTGAGTTGATTCGCGAACAAATTTTGCGCTACACCAACGAAGAGATCCCCCATGGAACCGCTGTAGAGATTGTCCTATTTGAAGAAAAACTTAAACCGGGAGCAGAAGATGATTATGACCGCGACCTGGTTAAGATAACAGCCTCCATTCTCTGTGAAAAGACTTCCCACCGGGCCATTCTCCTTGGCAAACAAGGTCAAATGATTAAGCGGATTGGTACAGGAGCCAGAGAAAATATCGAAAAAATGTGCGGCTGTAAAGTCTATTTGGATCTCCATGTTAAAGTCAGAGCCGACTGGAAAAACAAGCAGACCTTCCTTCATGATTTAGGCTATCGAAAGGAAGACTAAACTATGGCTTTTTTAGCCTGCCGAGGCCTGGTTATTCGTTCAAATCTCTATCGCGATTCTGATCGAATTATCACAGTTCTCACCAAAAATCACGGTACCCTTACAGCCAGAGCCTCCGCTGCCGCCAAGTCTAACAGTCCACTAGCCTTAGCCAGCGCAGCTCTGGTTCTTTGTGACTTTGTTTTCACAGCCAAGGGAGACTATCTCTACGTAAAAGAGGCGGAAATCATAGAGCATTTCTCACCGATACAGGAAAATGTAGAGCTCTTGACCACCGCTGCCCATCTACTAGAAATCACCGCTGACACAGCCGTAGAAGGGGAGAGCTGTAGCCAGATTTACCCGCTTTTACTTTATGCCCTCTATCGTTTAGCCAAGGCGGGAAGTGATTACCGTCTTTTAGCCGCTATTTTTGAATGGAAAATTATGTCACTGCTGGGGTATCAAGCTACCCTAGGACTCTGCTCTTACTGTAAGGAGACCGAGCCCTCCTGGTATGGCGCTTTTTCCTATACCCATGGACAAATCTACTGCAAAAAGTCAGCCTGTCTAACCGCCGCCGGTCATTATCAACTACTTTCTTATGGCTGCCTGGCTGCCCTTAGCTATATCTATGAGTCTTCCCTTGAGAAGCTTTTTGCCTTTACAGTATCCCCCCAAGTCCGAGAGGAAATTATCATAATAGCCCGTCATTACCTAGAGATTCGCTTAGAAAAGAAATACCGCAAAATGGAGCTACTAGATGATCTCCCCAGCTGGTAATAACTTACACGCAAGCTACACACCATAGATCTACAAAAACTCCTCAATACCCTGGAGTGTAACCGGACGCCAATGCTCTGGAAAAAGCATATGATAGTCAGGCTTATCATAACGCTCATCCATTAACAGAACAAATCCGGTGTCATCCTCATTGCGAATCACCCGACCAGCCGCCTGAAGAACTTTTTCCCAACCGGGAAAACGATAGGCGAAGGCAAAACCCTCACCAAATTTCTCTTGAAAATATTGTTTCATAATTTCCCGTTGAGGGTTAAGCTGAGGAAGACCCACACCTACAACAATAACGCCCCCTAAGCGTTCCCCTACCAGATCAATACCTTCACCAAAATGACCACCTAACACGGCAAAAGCCAGCAGTCTGCGCTGCCCATAGTCTTCGAATCGAAGCAGAAAAAGCTCTTTTTCTGTTTTGCTCATATTGGCTGTCTGAAGTAAAAAATCCGTCTCATCAACTTTATCGCTCTGCAAGCTAAAAAACAGGCTCTTAACTGCCTCGGCAATCTGTTTTAAGTAGGCAAAGGAAGGTAAGTAAATCAAAAAATTCGCTTTTTGACGGCTGGTTAAAGCGACAATGGACTCAGCAATCCTAAGAGCACTGAACTGTCGCTCCTGATAGGTAGTCTTTACATTCGTCAAAAGTCCCACCTCCAAATTCTCCGGCGGGAAGGGACTAGCCAGGGATAAAATTTTGGCGTCGCTCTGTTGGCGATCACCTAAAATCATAGTCGTGTAATAGTGTGCCGGAGAAAGGGTAGCCGAGAAAAAAATCGCCGCATGATGGTCAAAGAGCAGTTGGCGAATTTTAGCCGAAGCATCTAAGCAAACCAGACTAACCGTCAGTTCATGATCCTGTCCAGCCAGTAGCGTACCGGGAATCATTTCCACCTGATAAATATAGGCATCATCGTAGTACTGCTCCAATACCGTTAAGAAGAACCGGGCTTCAAAAAAGAAATCCAAAACATTTTTACGTAACGCTCCGGAAGGGAGTAGGTCCAGTACCGGTCGCACAAAATAACAAAATTTCCAGAGGGTTTTATAGAGTACCCGGGGCGTGCTCCGAGCCGCCCGAAAGTAGCCTGATACTAAGACTTTATTGCCATCCATATCACTCTCTACCAAGGGTAATGCCTTCTCCTCACGCAGAATGCTGTCACAGAGAATCTGAAAATAAGATTTCACATCAGCTAAATAACCATCAACCTTAGCATCCATTCCTAGCAAGGCTTTCTGACAAGCAACCAAGCGACTCTTGCTTAAGCTTGCCGAATACATATCCCGACTTCGGTCTACCAGATTGTGCGCCTCATCCACCAAAAGAACCTGATGTTGCTCCGGCTGATTAAAATAGCGGTCAAGCTTTACCCGAGGATTAAAAGCATGATTATAATCGCCTATAATCACATCACAGTAGAGAGAAATATCCAAGGATAGCTCATGAGGGCAGAGACAATGTTTTTGAGCTATTGCCAGAATCTCGGTGGGGGTAATACGCATATGAGGGAGGAGCTCCTTAATCCCTTCCGGCAACCGCCGATAATATTCATTCGCGTAAGCACATTGCCGGGTATCACAAAAAAGTTGGGGCATAAGGCATAAATTCTCTTTAGCCTGGAGCGTAATACTGCGCAGATAAAGCCCCTTATCCGCCAAATCATGCAGAGCCTTTTCTGCCACATGACGAGTAGCCGTCTTAGCGGTTAAATAAAAAATCCGCTCGCACTTTTTGTGACCCAGACACTTAATAGCTGGGAACAAGGTAGAGATGGTCTTACCAATCCCCGTGGGTGCCTCCACAAAAAGGCTACTACGCTGAGAAATTGCCCCAACAACTTCTTGCATAAAAGCCTTTTGACCACTGCGAAGTTGATGATAAGGGAAAACCAATCCCTGAATAGATGCATCCCGTTCCCGTTGATAGATGGCCAAACTACGAGCTAAAGAAAAATACACCTGGCAAGTTTCCTCAAAAAAGCTTTCCGCTTCCTTAGGGGTAATCCACTGCTTTTGCTCAATAAAATCCAAGGTATCAATAGCTACATAACGAAGCGTAACATAGAGCCCACCGAGCTCGGGACGCTGAGCCAGCAGTAAGTGAGCATAAATCTTAACCTGTGCCCAGTGAACCGACTGAAAAACATCTTTTTCTTGATCAAAACTCCCCATATAAGACTTAAGCTCGATGAGATTGTAAGTTGAACTCTTGCGCTCCGAGGAATAGCTATAAAGTAAGCAGTCTGCCCGGCCTCTAACCACTAAAGTAAAATCCTCAGCCTGCCAAATCCCTTCCAAAGCAACTTCAATTTCAAGATTTTCAGGCGTATATTGCTTCTGTAAATCGGCAAAAACCCGTTTATGCAGCCGAGTTCCTTCCGCACCGGTAATCCCACTAAAGGTAAGAGAGGAGAGGCCACCGGTACGATGAACATGCTCCGCTAACCCGCGAACAGACAGAGACATTTGCAAAGGATCTTGACTGGATTCTTCTGTGCTAGATTTTTTCGATTCCACGTAGACGCCACTTTCTTTTTTTTCTATTTTAACATAAGCTATTAGAGAGCAGAAATTTACTGATAGAGAGAGTTTACAATGATGATAGAAAAGGCCCAACTTGCTGAAGCACCTGCCATCCTGAAGATCATTGAAAAGGCCCAGCAGGGTTTCAAAGTCGCTGGAATTAACCAGTGGCAGAATGGTTATCCCAATCAAGGGATTGTGGAAGAAGACATCCGAAAGAATAGAGAGTATCTCATTCGTCATGATAACCAGATAGCCGGAGCTGTGGTCTATACCCCAGAAAGAGAACCGGATTACGACCGAATTTACTATGGTAAATGGTTAACTGCTCAGCCTAATTACGCCGTTATACACCGTCTGGTGGTACATCCAGATTACCGTCGACAAAAAATAGCCGCACAGTTATTAGAATACTGTGAAAGTCTGGCTCGGGCGCAGCAAAAAGCCAGTATTCGCGTTGACACCCATCCGGAAAACCTACCCATGCGCGAGCTTTTAACGAATAAAGGTTATCGGTATTGCGGTGTTATCTACTTAGTCGATCAAAAACTACGTCTAGCCTTTGAAAAAATACTGTCTAACCAGTAAGATAGTAGGCAAATATGACTCTTTGTAAAATTCTAAGCACCCCAAAAACTTTATAAAAATACCCCCTGAGGAGGAAGCACTATGCCACATCTAACCTTCAGAAACACAACTCTGGAACAAGTTAAAAATTTTTCCGCCGCCTTATCTGCCCCCTTGGCGGCAGCAGTAGGCTGCCCGGCAGACTGGTTCACATTCAGCCACATTGAGAGCCAGACATACTGCTGCGGAGAAACCATTACCTCTGATCTACTGCGGGTAGACATTCACTGGTTAACCCGAGATCAAGCCTGTAAGGATAAAGTAGCTAACCTTCTGGAAGAGGGGATTAGAGCGCTTTTACCTAAGCAGCAAGACATTGCCATTATCTTTTTTGACATTCCTACCGGTCACTATTATGAAAATGGAGACTGCTTCTAGAAGAACAAGAGACCTAGCAATTAGACTTTCTCTTCTATGTCTGTCATTCATTTAGCCCTGACGCATTGTTAATGCGGTTGACGCGGAATTATTATGGATGTATACCGTTTCTTGCAAGATGTGTGGACACATCATCCAAAAAACGGTTAGCATTTCTGTCTGTCAGTTTTACATAAAATAGCCTCTTATTGTTATACCCAATAATTTTAACATCAATACTTACTCCTAATCGCTACAGCCATTTTAGGATCATCGGTAACCAGCCCCCGAACCCCATCTTGTAACAAGTTGTTCATGGCTTGAGAATCATTAACGGTCCAGGCATACACAGCAATATCTGCTTCTCGAAATAGGTTAATAAGCGTAGTATTAATCAGGCTTGCCTCAATTAACGTAAAATTCAGCCGTAAGCTGCGTAGTTTCTTAAGATCCGGAAAACCCAAAGTAGTATATATACAATATCCCACCGAAATATCGGGATATTTTTGACGTAATTCTTTTACCAGATCATATTCGATGGAAAAGAAAATAGCCTGATCCATGAAATTATATTTTTTCACGACTTTCATTACTGCATCAACCAAACTAACTTTATCCCTGCCGCTTGGCTTTAACTCAATGGCTAAATGAATTCTACCTTTAACCCATTTTAAGGTCTCATCCAGAGTCGGAATTGATCCTGTAAATCCATTTTGCCTTACTTGAATCTGAGAGATTTCCTTGGACGTCAAATCATAAATATTAATATTTTCACCACTCAGGCGTTTCAAGTTGGTATCATGAATTACTATCGGAACATTATCCTTAGAAAGTTGTACATCAATTTCAGCCAAATCCGCTCCGGCTAAAATAGCGCCATCAATGGCATCCAAAGTATTTTCCACACCATACTCGCTACCGCGATGCCCAACAACCAACGGTCGCTTTATTGAATGAAGAACGGGTAAAAGTTGAATATTCCAGACTAGGAGTGCCACAAGTATAATAACTATCCCTGTTATTAACAGCAGACGTCTATAAACCGGTTTAAAAAAGCCTTTTATGCGTCTAAAGATTACGCCAAAGTTAAAAAACAAAAAATGATGTCGGTATAATCGGGGCTGAAAAAACTTTTTACTTAACTGCTTATCTTGCTCCGACTGCAAATAGAACCGAACAATTATTGTCATCAAAACAGGAACTAAAAACAGCTGAAGAATCCAGTTAATCGCTGTTAAGATAAGCCGTGCCGCCGCGGCTAAAGATAAGCCATATCGATTCCAAATTTGTAAAGAAGAAAGTAGAGGCGCATTAAACAAATAGGTAAAAAGCCATTGAGGACTCTTCTGGAGCAGCAGCCAAACTATGAGATAGATAGCATATACACCAAGTAGCTTTATACCCGCTTTTCTAATCAAGATAAAATTTCTTTTTAAGGCTTGAAGGAATGTTTTTTCTTCTAAAATCATTACCGGCAAAGTGAAAATTGTTAAGAAGAATATAAGCAGAAGAAAAATATAGAGACAATTAAGAGCGAGCCCCAGATTCATTTTGGCTGCCTCTCCGAGGATAAAATCTGGTATGCGTAACTTCGGAAGTAAGAGAGAGGATAAGCCCATATTGGCCAAAGGCAAAATCCCTAATAAATAGATAAAAAGGAGTGGCATGCTGGGAACCAAGAGTGATCTTCTTTTAGGAATCGCCAAAAGTAGCGCCCCGGTCATAGTGGCGGCCTTACCGCGCCACGTGCTAAGGGCAATAATAGTAATGACAGAAAACTCATAGTAAATCAAAACCCCTGCCAAAAACAGCAAAAGTCCTGCAGCCAAAAGACCCTGAAAACTTAATAAGAATTTAAAAACGTAACCATTAAAAACAACTTCCTGCCCCTGTTTATCTATTGCGAATTGAAGCATAGAGGTAATAATCGGTTTAACAATAAAAAACAAGATAAATTTGCAAACCAGTCGAAAAGATAAGAAGGTAAGTAAAGTTCCTCTTAATACTTGTCGATTACAGGAATAGCCACTTCCAAAAACTTTAGAAAACAAAGATAAAAACATGCTGTCAAATACTCCTAAATGCCCGATGACGAACCTTGTTATTCTATCATATCCATAAAGGCAGACGCAAATAACCCCAAGACAAAATCTATCTCGGGGTTACAACTTTGTATTCGTAATAGGAAAAAAGTTATCAGCCAGCCAAATGAATCTGAGCTTCAATATCATCCACCAAAGCCTCTGGGGTATAAGCCGGGGAGTATCTGGCAACCACATGACCCTGACGATCAATTAAGAATTTACCGAAATTCCATTTAATATCTCCAGCCTTAGCAAAGGGTTTAAGCAGAGCCACTTTCTTTTCAAAAGCATGAGTCTGTTCATCTCCCTTATCCTCTGGAGCTTGCTCTCTAAGCCATACATAAAGAGGGTCAGCATCCTTACCATTAATATCAATCTTATGAAAGCGGGGGAAAGTCGTGTTGTAGGTAAGAGTGCAAAAGCTCTGAATCTCTTCGTCGCTTCCCGGAGCCTGTTTCAAAAACTGATTGCAAGGGAAATCTAGTATTTCAAACCCCTCCTTAGAAAAACGCTGGTAAAGTCCCTCCAAAGCCTCATATTGAGGAGTCAAACCACATTTAGTAGCCGTGTTTACTACCAACAGTACCTTTCCCTTATATTTTTCTAAAGAAACAGGCTGATTATTATTATCAAGTACAGTAAAATCATAAATTGTCATAAATATCTCCTTTGTAAATCCCCCTTTGAAAAAGGGAGAGCCGATATTAACTAGATATAATTCATTGTATATCTGAATAGGCTAAAAGGCAAACAAAGGACTGGGAAAATATAGGGAATAGTCCTACCATCCAAAGTCTGATTTACTGGCTTTACTTACTGCACTGTCTTGCAGCCAAAAGTAAGGGTTCAATGGTCGCCTTGTCAACAAAGCTAATCGCTTTTCCATAGGTATCTAAAAATAGCTGTCGCTCAGCCATGGCTTTCGGACTCAAGGAAGAAGTATTCTTCTCAGAATGGCGCTTCATTATAAACATCATAAACTTATGAAGCAAAGAAAGTTTTTTGTAATCAATACCACCTCTTAAATGGAAAAACGTAACAGAAGAAAGTGCCTCTTGAGAAAAATGCATTTGTTTGATTCCTTGATAATCTGTAATCTCAGGATCGGCAAGACCCACGGTAAAAATGAGCAGGGCGGAGGGCTTATAACGAAGCATACGCTTCAGCCCAGAGATTCCCCCAGCGTAGAGACCACCACCATGAATGACTAATGCATAGTCCTTTACCGAATCTGCTGAAAGGGATTTAATATCAGCCAACTGAGCACCCAAAGCCTCCGCAATCCAACTGGCATATTGTTTTGTTGTGCCATAGCAAGAACCGTAAGTTACCAATATTTTATCCTTCATCTTCATTACCTCCAACCACCGTCTGTAAGTTATCATAGACTTTTAATAAAGCACGATAGAATGTCAAAATTTCTTCCTGGCTAAAGTCTTTAAACATACGATCTAAAAAAACTTTAGCTGTTTTTTGATTAGCCTCATCCCATTGAGCAAGTTTATCCGTGGGGGTAATGCTAAGAGCTCTACGGTCCAGAGGGTCCGGCATAATCCTAACAAAGCCCTTTTGCTCCAGCTTCAATACAATCTGTTTCATATTTTGATGAGAAGTATCCGAGGCTTTCGCTAAAGCTTTCAGGGTAGCAGGCTCATCAAAAAAGCCCAGCATGGCTAAGGCAAACCACTGTTTGGCAGTTAGATCAGAAAATTCACTATCCAAGCGTATCTGCAAACGATTGGCCACTCGAAAGAGATAGCCAAAAATTACTGTCCGCTTATCCATTTCTTCAAAATTATACATAAGACACCTCGAATGTAATATATTACCTTTTCAGGTAGTATATTACCTAATTTTAGAAATGTCAATAATGCTTGCTTTTTAAAAGCGAAGAGAAAATGCGATCTTGCCAGCCAGCTAAGCCCCTTAATACTTCCTAAAAAATACAAGCTATCTTTACTGCACATTAAAAGGATGTAAACGACCACTTTAGACACTATATTTCTCTTTTATCCCAAGATATACTAGCAACATAAAGTAATTGTTGATGTTTTTCCAGTTCCATAATAAAATGGTTCTACTGCTTTGGTATTGACAAAAGACTCACTGTAGAGACATTTTATCATGGGGAGAGGGGGGAGATACGTGTCAAAAATGGATGATCTTGAGAAACAATTAATTGGCGAACCGGAGAAAAAGAAAGGTGACTCATCACTAGTGACCTTTTTCGTGGGCATAATTTGTCTGGCTATCGGTCTCTTTATTGTGTTTCAATCAACAGACGTAGGTTTTTCTTGGTATAGTTTTGCTTTGGGTGGCTTTCGTATACCCACAGGTGTGGTAGTAATTCCACTATTTATTGGTATTATATTACTATTTTACAATTCCAAATCCATAGTTAGTTGGCTAGTAACCATCATAGGCGTTGCGCTGATTCTTATAACCATAATTATGAGTGTTAACATTATCTTTAGACGAACAAGCCTGTTTTTCTTTATACTGATGTTTGGCTTTATTCTGGCTGGAATTGGTCTGCTGCTTAAGAGTTTACTTTTCAAACCAAAAGACAAATAATAAAAATTTAGGGGGACACAGACATGGCTATTTTTCAACGTATCGGAGATTTATTGAAAGCAAACATTAACGACTTAATTGACAAGGCTGAAAATCCTGAAAAAATGGTTAAGCAAATTATTATTGACATGGAAGAGCAGGTTCGTAGCGCTACCCAATCCTTAGGTCAAGTAATGGGCAGCGAGCGTCAGGCACAAAAACAGCTGGAAAATGCTAAGAAAACTTCAGCGGATTGGGAGGCCAAAGCTAAACTAGCCCTCCAAGCCGGCAATCAAGAATTGGCGAAAAAAGCCTTAGCCAATAAGGTCACCGTTGACAGTAACGTTACCACGTTACAAGCCTCTTACGATAATATCAGCATGCAAGTGGGTGAACTGAGAAATCGGGTAGAGATTTTGCGTTCCAAACTAGAAGAAGCCAGAGCCAAGCAGAACATGTTGATTGCCCGCTCCAAGATGGCTGATGCTCAGAAGAGTGTGGCTACAACCCTAAGTGGAACAGATTCTTCCAGTGCCTTTGCCAAACTGGACAAGATGGAACAAAAGATCGAAAGCAAGGAAGCTGAAGCCCAGGCCTTTAGTGATATGGCTGGCGATACTACTTTTGCTAAAGACGAATTCAAAGATCTGGAAACTAATATTGCCGTAGATGCCGAAATGGAACGTTTATTGGCAGAAATGAATAACTAAGCGAGGGAGAGAAGAGATGCAAATTTTACTCGGTATTGTTTTGATACTAGGGGGCGCTGCCGGTGGGTTCTTTATGTTTAAGCGATTTGAAGCTGCTGCCATGGAAATGCAATATATGCAGACCAGCTCCGTATCTGAAGCCATTGATTTAATGGAGAGTATGTTATCTACTGACCCTAGCTATCGGCACTATGTGGAATTAAAAGGGGTAATCAATAGCGAAGAACCTGTTACCGCGCCCTTTTCCGGCCGTCAAGCCGCTTTCTATAGCAATCAGTGCTATTCAGTTAACGAAGAGACTCAGACTAAGCGGGACTCTCAGGGCAATACCCGAACTGAAATCGTTAAGAAAGAGAATCAAATTTCCAGCGAAAAGAGTCCGGTTCCAACCTTTTTAAAAGACCCTAGTAGTGAAACACCCGTATACATTGATATGGATAGCTTTGGCGGTGCTGTAGAGCTGCAACCTGGTTGTGACCGTTTTGAAGCCCATAATTCTTCTTGGCTACAACAGAATCATCACTATGTCAGTCGTTGGAACTATTATCCGCAAGCCCGTTTTCTTGGTTATCGCCTGAAGGAGCAACTCTTGGCTGCTAATCAGCCAATCTACGCTCTGGGAGAACTCTATGCCAGTGGCGGACGCTACTATATTGGTAAGAGCTATGTAGACAAGAAGCATTCCAAGCTTACCTACAAGTCGGAAGACCAACTGGTCAACGATACTAAGAACAAAAAATGGCTGGCCATAGCCATCGGCGCTGGTTGTATTGCTATCGGAATATTTATGATCATTTCAGGCTTATAAGTCTGGGGTATTCAGCCTAAGAAACAGCCCAAAGAGCCGAACACTAGTTTTCTAGGTTCGGTTTTTTTGTAGGTGCAGCAATTAAGAGCATAATGATTTATACTTATAATTATTGAATAAACGAGAAGTTGAGGAGTGGCGGAATGAATCTAAAACTTGAAAACCGTGTGTATTTTGTATCTGGTGGCAGCCAAGGCATTGGCAAAGAGATCGTCTATTCTTTGCTTAATGAAGCCGCCTCAGTTATAACCTGTGCTAGAAGTGAGGAGGCACTAAAGAATTTACGCTCCAGCCTCTCACCAGTGCAACAAGAAAGGCTCTATACTGTGAAATGCGATGTACAAAATTCTGATGAAGTATCTGCTGTTCTTAGCCAAGCATTACAAATTTTTGGACGCTTGGATGGTATTGTTGCTAATGCAGGTCATGGAGTAAGGGGGAGTGTACTAGAAACCAAAGAACAAGACTGGCTTTCACAATATAGCCTAAAATTATTTAGCATCCTAAATCTGGTCAAGCCCGCAATGGAGGAACTCAAAAAATCAGATTCAGGAAGAATTGTTATTATCAACGCTGTCACCGCAAATAATCCCGAAAGTAGCATGGCCGCGGTGAGTGCCGCACGAGCCGGAGTGAAGCAAATGGCGAAGCTACTTGCCCAAGATTTGGCACCTGATATTTTGGTTAATACGATCAATATCGGAGTTATCGATACCCATAGACAAAGGGAAAAATATCTGGAAACTGACACCTTATTAGACTATGCACTTTGGGCCGAAGCCGAAGCCACCCGAAGAGGTATTCCTCTGCACCGCTTCGGAAAACCCAGCGAGGTCGCACCTTTCGTGCTCTTACTCTTATCGCCGCTCTCTTCCTATGTAACTGGAGCATCTATAGATATCTCTGGTGGACTTTAAAACTTCCCCGTCAATGGGGTGTGGCAAGCGTGCGGACAACAAAAGTTGTGTGGGAGCCGGAGCCCTTACCTGCCGCATTTGATTTTTCCCGCAAGTCATGTATTAACTGCTTTTCTACCAGATTGATAAGACTTATTTGCTAAAATTTTCTTGCGACGCCTTAACCATGACTCGTAAGGAATAATACCCTCACTTGGCGCAAGCACAAGCATATGCCCTAGCAGCTTATGCCTAGTGCCGCCTTTCATTTGTGCCAAAATCTTTAAACGTTAAATACGGAATATCACCCCTCATTAGTTGATGTATAATATCACATTATTGGGCGAAAGATTCCCGCGCATATATCCAACAGCTTTTTTGATGGGCTACCTGACGAATTGGGAAGCAGTGTTAGAATTTTGAAATGATAAAAACACAGCATGGTAGCAACCTCCAACTTGCCGTCATGCTGTGTTATCTCTCTCATTTTGGGCGCAAAGCACTACTTGCCACATGACGACTTTTTTATATGTCACGTGGCAAATAAGGTGTTGTGTTAGGATTTCTCAATCAGTTTTACTGTAGCATAGTACAACATAATCAGTGATAATCCAATGAACAGACCGCCCACAATATCGGTAAACCAGTGTACACCCGAAATGAAGCGCCCAATTACTGTAACTGCAATTATTGCACCAGAGATTACTTCTGCTGCTGTTCTTATAGACTTATTCTTTATTCGCCCGTTAAATTGCAGCATTGCCGTAGCCATAATGCACAGGACAATCATTGTGTGGGACGATGGGTAGGAGGCTTCTAGCCCGCTACCCATAATAATAGGCCTATAATTCACAATGAATGTTTCAAAAAAGATATATGCCGCAACTACAACAGCATAAAACACGCCAAGGGCAATAATGCTGCCATCTACAAGTTTGATGCTTTTTCTTTTTATCAGTTGCACTAAACCCAATATCGCAAATCCCAAAGCTACAAGAATGGCTGCAACACCAATCCAGTCGGTGATATGATACCAAAGCAGATTTTCGCCAATAAGTTCTTTCATAAAAGCATTTAAGGTGGAAAACCCAACCGTTGATCCCTCCGGCCCGATAGGGCGAACATCAAATATTTTTACTGCTACGGTAAATAGTGTGGAAAGTAAAATTAATACTCCGGTGATGATGAAATTTCTTTTATTTGTTTTCTTCGTTTGTTCCAAAGGTAAAAATCCTTTCTGCATTTGTATTGTGCCTCCGTGCGCCGGTCGCAATTTTATTGTGCTGCCTTATACTTGAACAATCAAGAAACAAATCGTCACAACGGCAAAAGCCCTCCGACACTTTTCGTGTCAGAGGGCTTTTCGCAAGGCGTATAGCAGTTTATTTAATATGGTTGCCCTTTATCAAAAGGACTATCTTAATCATGAAAAGCAGAAAAAGAAGAGAAGCTGCATATAGCTGCCGTGTTGCGATATATGCAAGAATGGAGGACGCATGTAAAAGAATAGAACCTGTTCTGCAAAAATTACACCATTTTTCATTTAAAAACCGCTGCACAACAATTTGAATAATCCCAAGTGCTGCCATTAGTAAAGGCAGCGCAAGATAGATTATCCATGTAAGGGTATTAGCATCCGGTTTATCAAACAAACTCACTGTGCGAATAAGGTCTACATCCTGACGAGTGTAAAGCGGAAGGAACAAAAAGGCAAGCACAATTAAATCTAAAACGCCATAGATAAGACTAAGCAACTTATTCATATTTGTTCGGTTTTCATCTGCTGCAAGAGTTATCAATTCCTCACCTGACAATAAATCGTCAATACTCACTGAAAAAAGCTTGGATATACTTTTAAGCGACTCAATATTGGGATAACCCTTACCACTTTCCCATTTTGATATAGCGGTTCTGGAAACATACAGCTCTTCTGCAAGCTGTTCTTGCGTCCATTCTTTTTCTTTTCTTAGTTGCTGTAACTTAATGCCAAAGTCCATAATCAAAACTCCTTTTGGCCGCTGGTTTTTCTGCGCCCATCAATTGTAAAGTTTGTGGCGGGGATATGAACTGTGCCTAAAACCCCACTGACCCCACAGCCTTGGCCGTAGCTGTTGAGCCTAAGAATACCGTACCGCCTCTTGCCTCGGCATTGTTTCTCTCCACCAAAGCGGTAAGAGCAATATCGCCTTTTGCTCCACGAAGAAGGGCTTCCTCTTTAGCGGCTTTCTCCGCCACCACAAGAGCATATTCTTCCGCCTGCTCCAGTTCTTCAAAGACTTGATTATCTTCTATTCCGTAAACCGTATAGCTCGAAATACCCTCGACACCAAGGTTAGGTTTAATCTCAATACTGGAAGATGCGCTAATATTGCCGATAATGGCACCCAAAGCATTAGCCACCTGATAATTATCTGGAATGGTAGCAGTAGTACCTAAAAGTTGAGCCACCTCAGGCAGGAATATGCCTATAGGTGCGCCTATACCAATTAATTGATAATCCGTCTGAATAGCTAATGAAAAAAGTTCCTTACCCTTCTTGGCAGTTGCCATGTCGTAGGCGGTTTGAATAAACTTTTCGGTATCTCCCTCTATTCCATTCTTCCGATAATGAGGATACGTATTTTCTAAAAGTACTTTTACAATATGAAAGTAAAGTTTACTTTTTATCTCGCCATATACCTGGTGGCAGAGCTCTTCTATAGTAATCGAAAGGTTATAGGCTACAAACTCTGCCCCTAACCGAGAAGCTTCTAACTCGTAGCTGTCAAAATCACCGCGGATATGCATTATATCGGTTGGTGTAAGACCACAGATTTGCACTACTCCATCCTTAAGAAGTCCATCAATATTTAAATTATACATGTCAGTTCCCACAGCTTGAGCCGCCTCGGAAAGGGGTAAAGGCTTTTCCCTAAGAATCCTACAAAGGGCTTTTTCTCTTGGGGTATAGCGTGAACTATCACTAATGTCCCGTATCAGCATGTAATGCTCGTATAAAAACATGGTATGCTTTCGTTTCTGAACCAAAATCTGCTTTAAACTATCAAGTAGGGAAGGATAGAGGTGGGCGGCCACGCAGAGAGGAACAATCCGATACTCCTCCAGCAGTAGGCGTCCGTCCTTATAATGTATAGCACTGTCACCGCCAAGGCCAAAGGTATTAATATAGAGCCCATCCACAAAAGTTTTCCATTTTCCAATGGCAATCCCATCAGTTACCCTTACAGGGCAACCATCTTTTACTAAGGCAATATCTGTAGTTGTGCCCCCCATATCAATCACAATGCTGTTGGGGCTGTCACTTAAGTGTACACCACCCAGAGTGCTGGCGGCCGGTCCGCACAAAAGCGTTTCAACCGGATGAATAGAAGCAAAGGTCTCAGACATGAGACTACCGTCACTACGAAGAATAACCAGCGGGGCAGATATATTTCTAAGGATCAAGGCTTTTTTTATAGATTCCAAAAAGTCCTTAATTACCGGAAAAAGACTAGCGTTAAGAAGAGTACTAGCCCCCCGCTGCAGGCAATTCAAATGAGAAAACAACTCATGCCCACAGACTACGGGTACATCACTATAAGTTTGCTCAAAAATAGCTTTGGCCTTCTTTTCAATCTGAGCACTATTATGCATAGCATTCATTTCAACAATACCAATACCATCAAAATCAAAGTCCTGCTGTAGGCACTGGCGAAACAACTCCCAGTCCGGCTCTTTTTCCATTTCACCTGAAAAGGTGGTATAACTCTTTTGTAAAAGGATGTCTTGGGAGGAGGGTAAGCCGTACTTTCCACCTAACTGGTCAATGACTCTAACATCACCACCAAAAAAGATTAACTTGGCGCGTCCGCCTTTATTCTCAACACAAGCATTAGTAGCAAGGGTTGTTGACAAGGCGATAACTTCGGCTTCTTGAAGCAGGGAAGGGGGCAAGCCATCCAAAGCACCTATAATCCCTATTGACAGGTCATTTTTCGTTGTCAAAGACTTAGCTTGGCCTAATACTTCCCTTTTTTCAAAATCATAAATAACGGCATCTGTATAGGTGCCCCCAGTATCTATGCCAATACCGATTCTCATATGTTCATACCGCCTTTTTATGATGTCTAGGTCAGCTTTATTTTGCGGGACAACGTATCATGTTACCCGGTGGTTTACCCTCAGCCCTAAGTACTGGGCGTCAAGCCATACAGCTGCTCTGCAAAGATATCGGAAAAATATTTCAAGCCAACTACCGAAGGAAAAGTAGCAGTTAGTTTACAGACAAAGTATCATCTGCCTTATGACTTGCTAGCTCTTTTACATAGGCCTCTACTTGCTCCAGTGAAATGGTAAGAGCTCCACCATGCAAACAAGAATCGCTTAGGGAGTATGTCTCATCAGAATTCCAGCCCTGAGGCAAAGGTTTAATATAGGTAGTTAAATCATTACCTTGATAAAAGGTACCATCATAGCCCCCCAGTGAGGAATAAATCTTTTGCTCCACACCCTCAAGAACCAAGTCAGGATCTTGAAGAAATAGTAGCACTTTCTGATTTACCGGCATGGGAAAGTAGCCATCAATCCCCGTGACTAAAGTTCCATCATCAGGGTAAGCTTTGGACTTATCTACAGGTAGGTGACCATTCCCAATACCTTCTCGATGTTCCTTTTCGGTAACTGTCCCACCAAATTGACTAACCAATATGACCTCACCGGGTTGAAAGCTACCACTATAGACAGAATCTATTTGTAGCTTGCTCAAGGTGTGTAGTGACTGGCTATACCAGTAAGGCTCACTGGATATGACTGTTCCTGTGACAATACCCAGACTATTGGGTGCCAGCTTCTCAAAGCTATCATAAATAATAGCCCTATCCGTAATTGCACACACATATCGCGCAGACTGATCTTCCTCTGTAGTTACTGCTAGGCTTAGAGAAAACCCTTCCTCGCCTGTAACTATACTCGAATCAATGATCTTCTCAGAGGGAAGAGCTGTGCCTATAGATGAGCTACTTGTACTTTCAGACCCAGAGGAGGATAACGCCATTGTTCCAGTAGTTAGCTCTTCAGCTAGTGACCCTGATGAGCAGCCTAACAGTTGTGTGAGGAGAGAGAGAACACTAACTAGTATCAAGGCCCTTTTCCACTTCATAACCTTTTACCCCTTATTACTCTTTTTTCATCCTGCCAAAGACTATAAAAGCCTACACATAGGTAATTTATTTAAAGTTATGATATCATAATATTTCTGAATAGAAGCATCTTATTAGAGTTATTTCAGCAACTTCTTTTCCACCGCAATACGCACCGCATCAGCGGTGTTGAGCGCGCCAAGTTTTTCAAATATATTCGCCAACATACTTTTAACTGTATTAATAGATAAATCTTGCTCCAGCGCAATTTCTTCTCTGGTTAGACCACAGCAAATATCATTGAGAATAGCCATTTCTTTCTTGGTTAGTTCAATAGAAATTTCCATTGCATGATGGATTTGGTAATCCTTTTTTATCTGATTTAGTCTCTTGGAGTAAGAGGAGCTTTTGGTGCGAATATCCTCCAGCCATGGCTGCGGAATTGTACAGTTTGGGCTTTGAATAGCAGCATTGGCAAGGGTTCTCATCTTACTGCCCTGTTCGATAAAAGGCATAATAAAAGAATTTTTTAAGGAGAGCCGATAAGCTTCTTCCAGCACCAGAATAGCCTTTTCTGGCTCCTGAGTATAATATAAGCAAATCGCCTTAATTATGGCAATTTCTAGCTGCCCCAATAGGTAGTTTCCTAAATATTTATCCTTTTTGGCTTCTAAAAAAGTCAATATCTCCCCATAGTGTTCCTCCTCCAAATCGCACTGGAATCGAGTTAGCGTATCAAGTCCAGTAATAGAAGAGGATAGAACCCCAGCAGTATTCTCAGAATTATCTCGTATCCACCCGGCGACATTGGTAGTCACGCTGAATACAGCGTAGACCAGCCCTGCAGCAATATCAAACATAGTATAGCTATCTTGATGATTTTGCTGCTCCACCCTCTGCCGTAATAGCTGTAGTCTTTCCATAACTTTGGCATAGTTGCCTGTAGTTAGAGCTATTCGCAGCAGATAGAAATGAGCCAAATTCTCAATATGGAACTGATTAGCTTCTAAAGATTTAGTAATAGACTGTCGGATATACCTTTCAGCTGACTTCAGATCCTTCCGAAAAAAATAGTATTCCCCATAAGCCAAATCAGCTGCTCCATAAGATATGTTGTTGATAAGTGCTCTATAATACTCCTCAACAATTACAGCTTCTGCAAGAATTGGCATAAAATCGCAATTAGCCCCAATCAAATTGGCATATGGGGATACATTCATACTCATATTTTTAGCTACGTGGCTACCCTCAGGACAGTAGTCCAAGGCGATTTGATAAATCTGGATCGCCCGACCTACAGTACCTAAGTAACGACTTCTAGCTACCTCAATAACTCCTAGCATTATATGCACTTCACACAAAATGATATTAACATTTTTAAAGTGCGGCATATTCTCATATTTTTCTTTCAGACCTAGCAAAATGTTCACGGCCTTTTCATGCTGACCAACACTTAGTAGAAGTCTGGAATAAAGAACTTTCAGCAAAGGATTATTCTCCGTAGCACTCTCAGGAGCTCGGTCTAATAAAGCCATCATGAATTGAGCCATATTTTTGGGCACTTGAATTGGATAGGTCATAAAAAGCTTAAAAATATTATCGTAATCATGAATCTTTTCATAGAGAGTAATCGCATCAATTTTAAAGCCATTTTGGTCATACCAAGCAGCGGCTTTCCGGTAGGTATTTTCCATTTTTTGGCCATTGATAGAAGCTTGCTTTTCTCTTAAAAAACCTAAAAACAGGTGATGAATTCGATAGGTTTTCATAAATGCGTCATAGCGAACGAAGGATCTAATCTTTGAAAGTTCCTTAATAATGAAATCACTATTCGGAAATAATTCATGTAAAAGATCCAGAGGCACATCATCCAGCAGGGAAAAACCGATCAAAATCTCTTGCAGTTCTTTAGAGATAGAGGAGAATAGCTCCGCCTCTATTAGACGATTGATATTTTCCTTAACGGCAATAAAAGCATGATCTTCACGGCTCTGACCTTTTTTGAGAGAGAGAACCATAAGATTAATGGCAAAAATCCAGCCATCTGTATATTTATAGATATCCGAGATCATTTTGGGAGAGACCTGAACCCCTTGAATTTTAAAATAACTCCGCATCTCATTCTCGCTAAAGCGAAACTCATCTTCTGTTAGAGGGGATAACAAACCTTTAGCCAATAGGCCTATAGTATTAATTGGCAGTTCTTGTCTGGAGATAAAAACCAGCGATAAATTAGGCAAATGGGCATAGATAAGTTTCTCAAAAAATTCTAAGACTATCTTTTCATGAAGCAAGTAAAAATCGTCGTAGACGATGACATATTTCTTGTCCATTTTTATAGATTCTGAAAATAAGGACAAAAAACGATGATAGGATGCCATTGATTCAGGAAAACCAACTTCCAACAAATCGGTAGCTAAATCTTCGTTTTGCAAAGAAATAGCATAAATAAAATTTTCCCATAATCTTTCAGCTAAGTTATCAAAAACAGTAAGTTGCATCCAGATGGTTACTGCATCATATTCCTGTAAGAAAGAGTATAGGGCATGGGTTTTACCATAACCTGCACCGGCAACAACGGTAGTTACCTGTTTCTTTAAGGCTTTTTCAAGTAAATTATGTATATGGGGGCGAGTTAAACAATTATCGTCTAATGACGGTCTTCTTCTATTCGGGTGAAGCCTTTGGTCAAACAATTTTACACCTCTTAGTATAAAGTATAGTTTCACCCAGTAGACTTATTATAAAGGCAAAGCATGTACATTTCAATGAAAATATTGATATAAAACCATCACAATTAACAAGGTTTAACATTTTTTACATACTCCATAAACATTTTGCAAACGTAATTTTTCTACAATTACGTCATGATAAAGCTAAAAAATACAAATTTACTATGACCATGTAGAGGAGAAAAATTATGACCGCTGAATACGAAATGACAGAAAACAATTACCCAAACGAGACTATGAAAAATATGATTTACATAAAAAATACAATCAAAGCAGCCAATGTTCATGTTGGTGAATTTACATATTACGATTCTATGAATGCAACTTCCGCTGATTTTGAGCGTGATAATATACTTTATAACTACCCAGGACATGGAGATTTAACTATCGGAAAATTCACAAGCATTGCAAGTGGCGTAGAAATTATTATGGGAGCCGCCAACCACAGTATCAAGTCTTTTTCTACATACCCATTTAGTCTTATTAGCAGAAATTGGGCAAACAAAATCGGTATGACAAAGAAGGACATGCCCAATAAAGGTGATACCATAATTGGTAATGATGTATGGATTGGCAGGCAAGCCAAAATAATGCCCGGAGTCAAAATTGGAGATGGGGCAATTATAGGCAGCTATGCTGTTGTAGCAAAAAATATTCCTCCCTATGCAATTGCGGTGGGTAATCCGGCCAAGATTATAAAATACAGATTTGATGAAGCGACAATAGAATTCCTTTTGGATATTAAGTGGTGGGATTTTGAACCAGAAGTTTTGGAAATGGCAATACCATTTATTTCTTCTGTCAATCTTGAATTAGCAAGAAAGGAGTTAGAAAAAATAGCTAAAAGCGCAAGATAATGCTATTATTCAGTAGGTGGTAAAGGATTTTTAATTCCAAAACAACTCCATATATGAACTATATTCCGCTTGTGGTCTTTGCAAGGATATTATGAAGAAGATGAAGGGATGTTAAGTGTAAGGTTTTATGCTAAAAATTGAATTCGAAGAGCTGACAAGCGTGGAGGATGAACAGCTCCGGTACGCTGTCATTGTCAGTCAATATCAAGGCCTCTGGATTTATTGTCAGCACCGAGAACGACGTTCTTGGGAAATCCCCGGTGGGAGAAGAGAGCCGCAGGAGCCGATTTTAGAAACAGCCAAACGAGAACTCTATGAAGAAACTGGAGCCGTAGATTTTGAAATTACGCCTATATGTGCTTACTGTGTTGTCAGTGATACAAAAAGCTATGGGTTACTTTGCTACGCTCTAATTCATTCTCTTGGTCAGTTACCCGTTTCCGAAATTAGCTCCATTAAGTGCTTTAAAAATGAACCAAAGGAGCTCACTTATCCTAGTATACAGCCTTTCCTATTAAATAGAGTAAAAGAATGGCTGAAAGAAAACCCATTCCCTTGAGCCGAATTTACAGTATAATTATGCTAGTCAGCTCTCAGATCTAACCAATGGAGTGTGTATGATTAGAATTGCCCTTTGTGATGATGACCGATCCTTTCTTACTCTCTTTGCCAAGCTATTAACCGATTCATTTCATCGCCAAAATCAGGCTGTCGAGATTGATTGCTTTTGCAGCGGTAAAGATTTAATTGCAAGGGTTGAGAAGGGGAAGAGCTATTATCAGGTGATTTTTCTGGATGTAGAAATGCCTGATGTGAATGGTTTTGTAGTTGCCCAGAGGCTCAAAGAATTAGACTCGGCTTTTCTCTTAATTTTTACCACTTATATGGAGCATCAGTCCCGTAAGGGCTATGTCTACGGCGCCTTTCGTTACCTTTTTAAAAACAATCTGGAAACAGAAGTGGAGGAAGCGGTGGCAGCACTGCTGGTTACGTTGCATTACAGTGGCAGCCTTGAAGAGTTTGTTACCCTAAAACAAAAGACACTGGGGGTACTTGAAGATTTAACTTTACGCAAGTCAGATATACTTTATCTTAAAGCGGAACGGAGCCGAAGGGTGACCCTGTGTACAGCTTATGCCCAGTATGAGTTACTAGTAAAACCCTTATCTGAATATGCGAAAATCTTAAATCCGGCTGTCTTTGTTCCAATTCTACGTTGCTATCTCCTTAATTTTAGTGCGGTAGAGGGAATCGACCAAGACAACTTTGTGCTGCGAGGAGGGCAGAGCATCCCTTTAGGCAGCAAACGAATTTCCCAAAAGGCTTCCATGGAGAAGTATATGAAATATCTTAAGGAGCGGCTGTAAGTGACACTTTGGATATATACGATAGCGATTGAGTTCTTTTTAATGGTTAGCATTACCTTCTTTCAAACCTTATTAGGTAAGAAAACTTTTGGCATCCAACCTAAATGGAAGGGAAAACGAATTCTTCTGCCCATCTTGTTGGTGGCAAGTATTGAAACAATTTTTCAGGTTATTGCCCTAAATTCTAAGCCTCTGGCCTGGATTGGGAGTCTCATTTTTGTTTCAATTATTTTATATCCACTGCTTGTAATGCAAGGGAAAATAAAGGAACGTCTCTTTCACGGAGTTATAAGTTTAGGGCTATTTCTCTTTGCCAGTTTGTTTACAAGTGTCATTTTATTTCCCGCCAAATTAACACTATTTATTGACTGGAGTAACTGGATTACCCCCTTTATTATTATTTTATTTGTTGTAGTGATTTTTGCTATCTTAGCAACCTTACTTGCTCACTTAACCACGGAAGGGAAGCATTACATTCCCCGGAAATATTGGCTCATTATTAGCCTGAGCCTTGCTATTATATTGGTGGGACTCTTAATTACATATTATTACTTTTCTAAAGCAGAATACCATAGTTCAACTCGCATTTACCTAACCATACTCTCTTTTGGCCTATTTCTTATCTGGCTCTTTGTTTACGCTATTTTTATCTTCACCTGCCGTTACTTCTCCAAGGTAGCTGAGGCTAATACCCTAAAAGTTCAAAAGGATATGATTGAAAAATATCTTCTGCGTAAACAGGCCTCTGATGAGAAAATTCAAGTGCTACGCCATGATTTAAAACATAGCCTGTCTTCTTGGGGGAAGCTGGCAAAAGAGAAGGGTGATTGGGCAGCACTGGCAGATATTCAGCAATATGAGCAAGAGCTACAAGGCAGTATATTATTTAATGTTGAGAATGAGAATGCCAATGCAGTTATTAATCAGAAAGCTTGGGAAGCCCGTCAAGCGGGGATTGTCTTTAACGTTGTGGGCATATTTTTCGATGATCTTCTCATCAATAAGCTAGATCTATGCTCCCTACTAGGTAATCTTTTGGATAATGCTTTGGAAGCTGTTTCTAAAGTGGGGGTAGAAGACCAGCTCCGGAAAATCACCCTAACACTTAAACGTCAAGGCAACCTTTTGCTCATAATGATAGAGAATGGTTATTCCCTAGAACCGACCCTTAAGGATGGCTTTCTGCAGACCACTAAAACCGATACCGATCTGCATGGCTTTGGCCTGCGTAGTATAGAATTAATCACAAGCAAGTATGGCGGAGCTACAGATTACACTTACAAAAATAATTGGTTTGTGGCCACAATTATGTTAATGGGCTACGGCAAAGACATTTCAAGCGAAAATTGACATTTGGTGCGAAATAGTCCACCGCCGTAAACAAACTTAATATAATGACTTCACCGTTTAACATGTATTGAAGTGGAGGCATTATTTATGGAAGCAACACCCCAAAAAGAAAAGAAGATGTTATTCATCTTTATTATCTTAGTCTTTGCTATGGGATGGCTTATACAGGGACTTATTCCCTTATTAGGTCTAAATATTCGTTCTGGGCTAGGAACGACAATTCTCTCTATTAGCATGTGGACACCAGCTTTAGCGGTTTTGATTTTAAAACTACTAAACAGATCCAGTCGGATTGTAATCCCTAGTTTTAAACCACGGTTTAAAGGTAATATACGCTGGTATGTGGCCATTTTCCTTATCGCCACCGTCGGCTTTAACCTTTTAATCACCATCGCCTACTTTGTTATTTTTCCCGATCAGTTTAACCCTAACTTTATGGACATGGGGCTAGACTTAATTATTAGTAGTATCATAAATGCGCTATTATTGTCCTTTATTATTATGCCTTTAACCTTGGGCGAAGAAATTGGCTGGAGAGGATTCTTATTTCCCACCCTCCGAAAACTAACAACAAGCCCCAAAGCCTATCTGTTATGTGGTTTGATCTGGGGGCTTTGGCACGCACCGGTTATCGCTATTGGCTATAATTTCGGCACAGACTATCCATTTTTCCCCTGGCTTGGGATCATCGGTATGTGCTTCTTTTGTTTTGCTTTTGGTACGATTCTATCCTATTTTACCAGCAAAAGTGGCTCCATCTGGCCAGCAGTCTTAGGACATGGTGCCAATAATGCCACCACCGGACTGTTCTTTGCTATTCTCCTTCAAAAAGACGCACCACGCTCAGACTTTATCGAAGCCGCTTTATTTAGTTTGCTCCTAACAGTCTTTGCTACCTTGCTTATTTTAGTAGGTAAGAGCAAGGAAAAAAAGCTATCAAAGTCTACTCCTATATCCTAAGAACTAAGTCATCATTTTCCTTATTCATCAAGTAGAAGCTAACCAATCAATCTATATTTATATTTTATGGAGGAAATAAAAATGGCACAGGTATCTGTAGTAAATGACCAACTTGTTGTAAAAATGCAAGGAATGAGAAAATTCAGTCTAAAGAGTGAGTTCTCCGTCCCACTGAGTAATGTTAAATCCGCTACCGTAAGCACCGAGGCCTGGAACAACACACCCACGCTGATTCCTTTTGGGCAAAAGGAATGGGGCACGGATTTATATGGCTGGTATTTTGGTGGTTTTTTTGTTCAAGACAACAAAAGAGTCTTCTATGATCTTGGCCGCAATGACAAAGCCGTTGTAATAGAATTTAAAGAGTCAGGTGAACATCATATTCTAACCCCACACTTAAAACCCCCTGCCTATGAGGATTTCCATAAAATTATTATCGGGGTGGACTCTCCTGAAGAAACGGTCAAACTCATTGAGGAGGCCATTCAACGAACCTAGGCTTTAGTAGTAGCTCGCACTAAAAATAACAAGTTAGAGCCTTACCCTGCCCAAAATTTACAGTTATTACTATAAGAGTATCAATTTTTACATTCTTTAACATAAGCGGAACTTTTTCTGGTAAAGTTCCGCCTATGAGCGGTTCTGTTATGACATAGTTGTTTCTAGCAAGAAGCTAGTACCATAGTTTATGACAAAACTAGCCAGAAATGTATACGTTTTAGATAGGAGAGGATAGGTTATGGATGAAAAAGAGATCAATAATGAGGATAAAGATAAGATCAAACTCAGTGGGGTACTTATATGTTTCGCAATGTTGTTGTGCGGCTTTGGCATCGGCATCAATATTGGCAGCCAGTTGTTTACCGAAAGCCCTGAGTTTATTAACTCAATCTGGTTGGTTGTAGTGTTACTTTGTTGCATTATTATTCCCTTTGTTAGAAAGAGGGAGAAAGCCAAAGAAAGAGCAAGAAGCACGATACAGAAATAATTATACTCGCATGGGGCATTGCGGTATACTTGCTTGCCCCTTTCGACAGACTCTAGCTAGTGATTGCCTAACTTCTATGTCATATTTCCATCGACATAGAAGTTAGGCATAACCTTAAATTCCACTAATGGCTCAAAGCTATTTCATTCTTAATTACAATTTGATACAATAATATTAATTAAAAATAAACTAATCTGGATGTGTTGTCAGTCAAACTAGCAACATGCAGAGGAGTTTCCTTGCCTTTAAGCTGCTATGAACAATGATTATATTAAGTAAAGGGTAATGGATTATTGCCATGACAGAATCAGCAGGACTATTGCGTTATCATCATCTTAAAGTAGACTTCTACAAAATTTCTGCCTATTTTCTTTTCTGTGCTTTTCTTGGCTGGATTTATGAAACACTGGTTGTATGGATTACTTTTGGTTTTTTTCAGGCCAAGGGCTATTTGTTTGTAGGTTCACCAATTAGTAGTTATTTGCCTTTTTTAAAAGGGATACCCATCCTGCAAGATATTCCCTTGGTGTGGGGGCTACCCATTATTGAAATGTATGGATTTGGCGGACTACTACTTTTACTTTGTTTCAACAAATGGGCAGGAAAACCCCTTCACTTGTTTTTTATCGGTGCCATAGTTATGTCTATTTATGAGTTGTTAAGCAGCTATTTTTGCGAATTTATGCTCCATCGTATCTTCTGGGACTATAGTAATCATTTTATGAATTTCCAAGGTAGAATTAGCCTGCTATCAGCGGCTACTTGGGGAGTGTTATCAGTAGTGGTGGTACGCTTTAAGCCAGCCATTGATCAGTTATATCATAAACTTGAAGCGAAAAAGCATTTTAAAATTACCATGATTATTCTTATTATATATACTCTAATTTGTGCAGTGATAGCAAAATTGACATAACACGTTGTGGAGAGCCTTGTTAGATGTCCTTAAGGCACTATGGCTGTACCCATGGAAATATGTAAGGTCTCATATATCCGACCACTCTCTTGTCGAGCAATCGGAACACTTTCTTAGAAATAAAATTCCACAGATTTGCACTTGGTCTTAGGAAACATATACTGACACAGTGATTTATACTATAATACAGAAGCAAGCAAAACAGTAAAGTTATAGGTGAGTAGATGCTTCGTATTGCACTGTGTGATGACGATATAGCCTTTTTAGATCAATTTGCCCATGTGGTGGCTAAAGCCTTTGAAAATATGGGTCAACTGGTAGAGATATATAGCTTTGGCGATGGAGAAAGTCTAATTAACAAAGTTGAAAAGGACAAACAGATCTTTGATATTGTGTTCTTGGATGTAGACATGCCGAACCTTAACGGCTTTCAAGTGGCCAAAAGACTACGGGAGCTGGGTAATTCCTCCTTCTTATTATTCACCACCTACCTTGAGCATCAGTCAAGGGAAGGCTATTTGTATGACGCCTTTCGTTATATTTTTAAAAGCAGACTTGATTCAGAAGTAGAGGAAGCCGTTAGTGCAATCCTTAGTAAATTAAATCTATACGCTCAAGATCAATGTGAGGTAACTTTGAAGTGCCGACATTTGGGTGTACTGGACAACTTGTCGGTAAAAAAGGCTGATATCATCTATCTCAGAGCGGAAAAGACCCGGCGAATCACCCTCAAAACCCTCTATTCATCACACGAGCTGTTAGTTAGACCTTTGGTAGATTATATTAGGCTACTTGATTCGCCAATTTTCGGGCTCATTATGCGGTGTTATGTAATTAATTTTAATCATGTCCAACGTACCGAAGGGGACGATTTCATCATGACCGGTGGAATCCGTGTTCCCATGGGAATTAAGCGTGAGGCAAGAAATGCTTCCATGGAAAAATACTTGGCATTTTTGCAGGAAAGACTATAGGGGATAGAGGATTATATGATTTATGTAAGAATATTGCAGTTTTTGTTTGCTATTTTGATAACCTTATTGCAAACGCTACTATTTCATAAAACCGTTGGTCTTAAGCCCAAATGGCAGGGAAGTAGGCTGGCTCTAGTCATGATCGCCTTTAGTGCCATAGAAGGGGTACTACAATTATATTTCGCCTCAGCTTCAAAAGTAGCCGGTATTGTGATTTTATTGTTGTACATACTTTACCCTGTCATTCTTATGGGCGGACGGATAAAAGAACGTTTTTTCTTTGGGGTTATAAATGTAACGATTTTTTATTTTTCAGCCGTCCTTCGAGTGCTCATTGTGTATGCAGTCACCGCTAAGCAAACCGCAACTACTTTTGTCGGGACATTTGTCTCGCTTTTACTCCAACTCATTATCTATAGCCTCTTGGCTTTACTGGTTTTACATCTAAGTACAGAAGGTAAACGCTATATATCTAATACGTATTGGTATGTTATGAGCATCGGATTTGTAGGGATACTTGTGACCCTTGTTCTGGCCGACAGCTATAATAGTGCCCAGACCTATGAAGAACTGTTTGCTTTTCTCTCAAAAGCAACGGCAATCCTATTAACCTTTTGGTTGTTATTATATTTTATCTTCTATTTTGTTAGCCGATACTTTGCAAAAACAATAGAAGCCCAGACACTCCTTATCCAAAAGAATGTGATTGAGCGTTATGTGCTGCGCAAGCAAGCCTCGGATCATAAAATTAAGATACTCAGTCACGACTTAAGACATAGTCTTGCCCAGTGGCGTACCTTAGCAGAAGAAAAAGGCGATCTTACAGCGTTACAAAGGATAGATGAATATGAGCGGGAATTGGATTCATCCCTCCTCATTAATCTGGAAAATGATACCGCCAATGCTGTGATTAATCAGAAGTTTTGGGAAGCTCAACAATTGGAAATCGACTTTGTAGTGGAAGGTGTTTTTCACGCTGGGTTATCTGTCAGCAATCTAGATTTGTGTTCCTTATTGGGGAATTTATTGGATAATGCGTTAGAGGCCGCATCAAAAGTAAATAACAAAGAACTTCGCCGGGTGAAACTAACGGTTAGGCGCCAGCAAAATTTGTTAATCCTCTTGGTAGAAAATGGCTACGAAATAGAGCCGGTGATGGAGCAGGGACTTTTTCGTACCAGTAAAAAAGCCTCAGGGCTACACGCCATTGGAACACAGAGCATTCGCTATGTAGCGCAAAAATATCAAGGCGTTGTTAACAACAACTACAAAAATAATTGGTTTACTGCTGCCGTTCTGATCAACGGTTATTCAACAATTGACTTGTACAAAAATGAAGCCGCCCTCGAGGCCTAAAATCAGTTCCCTCTTACTTTCAGACGAAAAATAAACTTTCATACGGAATTTACCACAGAATTTGGAAAATCCTTTACAATCCAAATCGTCATTTACTGTGCTCATGGGGCATATACTCGAGACAAAATATTTTGGTAAACACCAATCAGGAAAGAGGGAAAGAAAATGAAAAAAAGATCTATTGCACTTTTGGGGATTCTAACTATTTTTGTGGTCATGTTGGCGGGTTGTGGAGGGAGAGCCATATCCTTCTCATGGTTTGCAGTAGGGGAGAGCCATAGTTCCGGTGTCAGTAGCCTAGCTATTTCCGCCCAATCCGTTAATGGTCACGCCTCCAGAAACGTCACCTTCACCCCCGACAATCTTGCCGCCTTACATGCCAAAAACACCAATAGCAGTGGTAAGGTATTACTTGTACTAAAACAAGGCGATACGGAAAAAGTCTTTGATATTTCTAAAGATTTCGATGGAAAGATTGACACCAGTGCATTTAAAGAAGGGGAAATTAACCTTCGCTTGAATTTTGAACAGGCTGAAAACATGAATGTGTATCTAAGCTGGGAATAAAGGTACGATTACATTATGAGCAAAATATTGCTTTAAATGCTAAATCTCCTGAATGCTGTACCGACAAAGGAACAACATTCAGGGGATTCTTTCTTGGATACAAATTGTTAGGGATCTTTTTAGTTGCTAGTACAGTAATATTAGAACAATCATACTTAACAGTCTGCAAAATTCATTCCAAAAAGCAATTAAAATCTACACCCATTTTATTGGCTATCAGCATAAAGTCATGCTCATTAATTTTAATATGTCCAAAACGAAACTTAGCTCCATAATGCTTTTTGTCTTCTATAAATTCGAGTTGATCAATCAGTTCATGAATATCGACCGCAATAATATTTTTTAAAAATTTAACATTACGCCGCCAGGGAATAAAGTCAGATGCCATTTCATACTGATAGGCACTATCATCCTCCACTTTGCCTATAGCCGTAAATTTTTGCAAGGGTATTTTGCCTTCAAATGTTTCTTTAGGTGAGTAATAAACAATCCAATCACCCTTTTTCATACGAGATAATGGTTGTTGTTTTCCATGGCAAAGTTGACAGAAGCCTCCATTAACCCCGACGGAAACATGATTCCATGATGCGACGCCGATCCAATAATTTGGCATATTGCTTCCTCCTTCCATAAAAGAGAATTACAAACCAATTATACAAAATTGAAATATCGCAAACCACACTATAGAGGTTAATTCGTGTATAGCCAAATTATCTTTATCTGCCTTAATACCTGCAGTTAATACTAAAATTATTCATCATGATTGTCTTTTTGTTGCCCTACTCTATAATATACTCGTAGACTGAGAATTTATGTAGTATGTGTTAGATCAAAAAAATATATAGAGGAGCAATCACATGAATGCCTTTGTAGTAGATGCCTTTACAAACGAATTATTTGGTGGCAATCCAGCAGGTATTGTCATTTTATATCAACCTGAATCATTTCCCCCTGAATCAACCATGGTTAAAGTTGCCAATGAGTTTAGATATTCCGAAACAGCCTTTGTAAAACCAATATCCCCTGGTCATTTTCATATTCGCTATTTTACGCCATGTAATGAGGTTGATCTCTGTGCGCATGCAACAATTGGTGCATTTGGCGCAATGCTGGAATCAGGACTTGTAAAAGACAATGACACATACACGATAGATACTAAAGCAGGTACGCTGAGGATTAACATTAAAAACCAACTGGTTTTTATGGATATGAGCGCACCACAGGAACTAAAAGAAATTACGCAATCAGAAGAATTAAAAAAACTTGCAAGCATAATGGGCATTAAAGTCGATGAAATCGGCATGATTCCGCAAATTATCTCAACAGGCTTACCAGACATCATGCTTCATATCAAATCAAAAGAAACACTGTTAGCGTTACAGCCTGATTTTCCGGCCTTAGCCAAGCTATCAGAAGAATATGGTGTGGTTGGTCTGCACGCATTTACTTTGTCAGACCAAGATGAAGTGACGGCCTTTTGCCGGAATTTTGCACCACTATACGATATCAATGAAGAGGCCGCTACCGGAACCGCCAATGGCGCATTAACATACTATCTTTATAAGAACAAAATTATTGATGGAAGTAAAATGTACAAATTTCTTCAGGGCGAAAGTATGAAACGACCATCAGAGATTTTTTCAACTTTAAAAAAGGACGCTCAAAGAGAACAAATAAGAGTTGGGGGTGCATTTAGAGTGGTGACTAAAGGCGAGCTGTTACTATAGAAGTGAACTGGCGAATATGTTATATGTATCACTAGAGCAATCGAAGCTTAGTAGCAATCCGTACCGCTTCAATGCTATTTTTAGCTCCCAATTTATTAAATACTGATTCCAGTATGCTTCGGACAGTACTTCTGGATAGATTGCAGTTACTGGCGATTTCTTCCCGGGATAAGCCTTGGCAAAGATCAGCTAAAACTGCCATCTCCCGGTTAGTTAACTTATTTTGATCTTGCCCAACCAGCCCCTGATCTAACTGATAGGCTTTAATAACTTCAGATTGTTTCTTGGCGTAGGTTGAGGATTTCATACTGATATTTTTCAACCACGCCGCAGAAATAGTATGATTTTTTTGTGATAAAGCATAGTTGGCCAGAGTTCGCATATCTTTGCCATTTTCAATGAAGGGCATAAGATACTCATTACTATTTGCCAGATTATAGGCATCCTCTAAGCGCTGCAACGCTTTAGCTTTATTGCCAATCTGATAACTAAGAACAGCTTGCAGAGCTTTTAGCTCACAAGCACCAATGACAAAATTATTCAAAGACAAATTTTTCTGATTATTCAGTTGGGCCTCTAGCTCAGCAAAACGCTTATCAACAAAAAAACATCTCGCCCGAACCAAGCGATCAATTCCAAAAGTAATCGGAGAATCATTCTTTCGCTCATCTTCTTCATGTAGCCATCCGGCAGCCTTCTGCGGCATATGAATCATAGAGAAGAACCACCCCTCAATGATATCGCAAACTCTGTAAGCATCAGCGACACCATGAAGCTCGGTAACAGCATTGAGCTTACGTAAAAGTGACTTTATCTTATAATAGTCACCTTGAGCAAAATAGAGCCGTATTAAGTAGAAAACGGCCATGTTCTCTATATCATACTGCTCAGCCTGCTTGGCCTTACTCATAGCGTCATAAGCGAACTCCTCCACAAGAGCAAACTTTTTCTGGAAGTAAGCTTTTTCTGTAGCAATCAATTCTTTCGCACCACTGCCACTGCCGCCGGTCAAATGGATGAGATGAGGCAACATCTCAGACATAGCAACTTCAAAATCTAATTGACTTTTTTTGTCAGGAAAGAAAACCACATTTGCATAGCTACCGCCATTTAAATGCAAGTGTTTATAATCAAATATCTTGCTTCCTTTCGGCAGTAGGTTATCAGCTTTTTTAAAGAGCTGTACATGGTCATAGTTCCTAGTGGCAGAACTTTCAATCCAGTGGGTTAAGGCTAGAATAAAATAAGCTTCCCCCAATAAGGCTTGACTTTCAGTCGTTAATGGCTGGTTCTCCAAATGAAGAATAGCACGGTTTAATTCCGTCTTAGCTTCTTCCGTCCGAAAATTATTAATTAAAAAACGGCCTTTTAAGATATTAATCACCGGCCAAGGTTCGCTCCTATCGCCTGCTATCGTACTAAGTGTGTTAATAGCAAAATCAGCCATACTAACAGAAACCCGAAAGGAGCAGGTAAAAAATATTTTTATCACTTCTTCGTAATGATTAATTTTCATATAGTAGCGAATAGCATCCAGATAATCCCCTCGCTTAGCAAACCAGTCGGCCGTTTTCAGGTACAGCCGATTCACTTCGTGCCCCGGTACCTGATCTTGTTTTTGACGTAAATACTCTAAAAATAAGTAATGAATTTGGCAATTGCCAGAGAAGTTATCGTATCTAATAAAGGAACTGATATTTAAAATAGCTTTCATGCTTTCGCCTTGGTCATGAGCTATTTCTTGAAGCAGCTCTAAAGGCAAGCTACCGATAAAAGACATCTTGATAAGCAGCTGCTGCAAAGCCTGCGGCAAAGGCTGAAAAATTTGGCTTTCCATTAATTTAAAAATATCTGGTTTTAGCGTACGTAGTGGTGAAATTTGGCTTTCTCCCCGTCGCATCGATAGGGCAACTAGATAAATGGCCAAAATCCAGCCTCCGGTCTCGGAAAAAATATTACTAATTTCTTTCTTTGCTATATTTATATGCAAACTCTTAAAATAATCAGCGATCTCCTCTTCGGTAAAGCGAAGATCATCTTCCGTAATCATATCAGCAGTATTTCTGGATAATAAACTAGTCAACTCTAATTCTGGTGGTTTGCGAGAAAGGATTATCACCGTAACATTGGCGATCTGCGACTGAATAAGGCTGTGAACAAACCATAAAATTTCCGAATTAGAAATTAAGTGAAAGTCATCAAATACTAAATAATACTTTCGGTCCGGCTTTAATGAGTCTGTTATAATGTGCAAAAAGTTTTCGAAAGAAACCAGTGTACCAGGAAAGCCCAGTAGGCGTAAACGGTCGGCCAACGTCTCGTTCTGTAGAGAGATACAGTAGACAATATGGTTCCACCAATGGGAAACAATATTATCAAGTGGGGAAATTTGCGACCAGATAATCCTTCGAGGATACCGTTTTAAGAAGGAAGATATCAACTGAGTTTTACCGTATCCCACACCGGCAACTAGGGTTACAAGCGGTTTTTTCACAGCCTCCTCCAGTCGCGCATTTAAACGAGGTCTCTCCAGATAATATAGTGTCTCTGGCGGAACTGACACTTGTTGAAACAGTAAATGATTGTTCATAATAATCCTCACTGTAAGATAGGCTCAACTTTTTCACATTCTATCATGTATAAAACGAATATTCCAGTAAAACACCTACTATAATTTCACTCTCGTACCAAGGAAAAGTACACTATAATGCTCCACTGCGGATACCGGGAAACTACCTGACCTAAAAGTCGTGGTCTGCGATTTTTATTTGATTTACTTTATAGATGAAAGCCGGTGGGGAAGACACAAATACTATAATAGGAGTGATGTAAAATGAGACCACTTCCCTCTGTTAAAAATAAAAGTATTACCGCACTCATGCTAATTTTAGTTGTACTCGTCTCTGGATTACTAGCGGGAAAATTACTGTTGACCCAAGCTGAAGCTACCACTTCACCCTTAGATATACACAATCTTGATTATACGCAGATTGAATTGGCAGAAATGTTAACCAATTCCATACGCGAAAACAGTCAACTTGATCTAACTATAGTGCAGCCAAGTCGGGAGCGCTGGTACTCGACGTTAGGGAATCCTTCAGAGACAGATCAGTTCAGCAGTTTGCAGGATTCATTTATCAAGGAACAGATAGCAAATTCATACCTTTTAGAGACGATTATCCAACCAGATGGCTGCGTTCTTTATCTTGGTTTTGATACAGAAGAGCATATGCTGGTGGCGCTTGCCCTGAATTTTTCCAATCAAGTTCATGATTGGCAGTTATCCATTGAGCAAAGAAATGAAATAAATACCCAGTTGCAGCTTTATCAAATGAATTACCAAATCGACGCTTCTTCCGAAGATTTGCTTCCTCAGATCTCTACTTATGCGATAGAGGAGATCAGCACGGAAATAAAGGCGTATACCTCTGACGGAATACAACTATCTGTCCCCCCTGAGGGAATAGGTATTATCAGATGTCAGACCGGTCTTCTGTATGGAGGACGAGTACCGGAAATTAGTCAGCAGCGAAATCCCATCAATAGTGTAACTTTTAAATTTGGACCACAGATTCCAGCGACTAACGCTGACGGGCTAGTTCGAATCTATAGCTATGTTGATAATCCTGGAACCGCACTTCAAGGATTGAATTATCTAACCTATTCCGCTTCTAATCACAGTATTTTCTATGAATTTGATGAAAGATCGGCAATTAGTATTACTCCAAACGGATTTAATCAATTCTTTACTATTGAACTACATAACTCACAGCCGGTATCACTAGAGACAATCAATAGTTTGCTGGGCAGCTTAGAAACCAATAAATTAGTAATTAATGCAATGAATCCAGGAGCAGAACTAATAGTCACAAATCCCTCTGGCAATGCCATTGATTTTATTGGTATGACTACATTTTCCGGCAATGGAATAGCCCGTCTTAGTGGACGCATGTACGGAGTATTAACACGTAGTTCTTTATTTGGAGTAATAGAGGTGCTAAACAACTTCACTTTGTATGCAACTGGTGGCAGTGGTGGTGTTAATACTAAAAATTCACTAAAAGTTAGCGCCGGTATTTTAGATGCAACTTGCACGACCGCTGCCGGTATACCCATTTCTGTTACCGATATGTCTATTACCAATGCTTCTACCGTTACAGCCAATGGTAATAATATTGTGGCAAGAGCTATTCTGGTAAATAATGAATTGTATGCTGATGGTTTATCTCTGGTGAAGGGATACAATGCTGCAACTGGTATCTCTTCCGGCTCAATTGTAACGAAAGACGGTTCAGACAGCTATGCCAATGCTAAGGCTGAGTCAGATCAGACCAAAACCCGAGTGGTCGGCCTAGGTAGTGTAACAGGAATCAATACTTCAACTTTGGCAGGTAGAGGGTTATACGTAGGTGCTGGAACAGTTATCCTTGCGGAAGGAAATCTTACCGGTATGAAAGCCGTGTTTTTTCAAAGTGGTGACTTAAGCGCCAACAGTGCCACCAATCGCCCCAGCCTTACCAGTAACCTTGAGTCTAAGAAAAAAGGTACAATTATTGCTACCGGTACCGGGGTAAGTAGTATTGGCTTTGACGCTACTAGTACGGTGGCAACCACCATTGAGATTTTTCATGGTACCAGAATTGTAGCTACTGGTTCTACCTATGGATTTTATGCGGACAATCGTAGTAATGCCGTGTTCTACCATCCTTATTACCACAGTCAAATCATTGCTCTCGGAGGGGAAGCCGGAATATATTTATCCAATACAATTGCCGGCACTACACTTCGCCTATGGGCTAGTTATCTAACCTGCATTGAAGGTGGAGCGGTTTATGCCCGAGGTGGTACCTATGGTATTCGCGTCTCTTCCGGTTGCGTAGAAGCGTTTAATTTGCTGAATCATAGCGATCCGGCTTTTGCCTCAAGTGGGCCTACAATTATCGGTATTGGTGGGGTCGACAATAGCAGTATGCCAACTAACAATCCACTTTCAAATTGGGATAGCCTTCGTGAATATAGTTTTGATTTTAAAGACTTACCAAAACCAATTGTGGATGAAAAGGGGTTACTCCCCTATAAAGCCGGTAGTTATGGAATCTGGGTTCAGTGCTACGGATATATTGCCTCCTATGATATGTACACAGAAGTATATGCCTATGGCGGTGAATATGGTGCCAGTACAGTCAACGCAGCCACAGAAACAAATCAAACTGGTACATATATTGTCAGTTATGAGGGGGGATACTTAGAGATGCACGGCGGTAGCTATGGCGGATCCGCTCAAACCTATATGTACTGTTGGAGTTTCCATGGAACTTCAGGTGATAATCAACATGACACTTATGGGGATTCCATCCTGAAAGGTTATGGTAAAAAAATAGGCCTACAATCCAATTCATTTATTACCGCTTATACTGGACTTTTTGGTGATCTAGCCGGTTATAGCTATATTTATGGCTATGGCGAAGAGACTGGAATTTATGCTGCGACAGACGTCTGGGCTCCGGGCGGTTCAATCATCATCGGCGAAACCCTTCTGGATGTGAGCGCTGAGGAAACCGACCCCAAAGCGAAGCGGGCAATCATAAGCCAAAACAATATGTATACCGTACATACGGACGGTGCCAATCTTGGGATTTTGCAAGAAATTTATAATGTAAGCAATTTAAATATTACAAGTAATCCCTACGCTCTTAACTCGCAACTTCCGGCAATTAAGGCGGCGCTAGGCAGCGATCCCAATATTTTACTTAATTTTGATTGGACAACACCGTTATCCCACCCATCAATACAAACAGATCGGCGAGATTTTTCCGACTATGATCCTACTGATGATCAGAAGTTAATCAAAGCAAATACCATAAACAACCAAACAGGCTTAATAGCCTATGGTGATACTAAAAATATAACCATAGTTGGTAATTCTGTTGGCGGAAGTTACCTACAGACTAACTCCTTAATCAAGAATGGTCAGTATCGAATTGTTTTTAGGGGGGTAAATAGTCAGGACTTACGAACTATGAATGTTTCCTTAGATCTCTATGAAAATTTTCTGGATACCAAGACAGCTTTAGCTGACTTGCCCACTTCGACCGCCTATGAATTAGTCTTTGTTTCTCCAAATGCTACAGAGCAAACCCAAAGAATCGTATTAGACCAAACAAATTCGAACTTCAATCTGGTAACGGGAAAAATTACATTGTTTAAATTGCGCATGGGTGATTACTATCTAACCCCCAAAGTCGATATCGGTTATCCCTATAGCTCATTACCAACCATTCACTTTAAAACCCTGACGGATAACACCGTCGAAGTCCCTCCGGATCAGGCTGCAAATTATGAGCGATACTGGTACGAGAAAGTTATTTTTGTCGGAGCTGATGCAGTCTCAGGAGATCAAAGCGTCTATGGTGAAACTGTTGTTACCAGTGAAATAATCCTGAATAACAGCAGTGATAACCCAGCTTCATTTCCTCTTATCAGGCCGGAATATGACCTTCCGGCCAAAAGATTCGGTCAAATAAATCTATATTATTATCGCCTTCGCTACAGCGGAGAAAATGGTCTAGACTTTACATTAACTGACAAGGAGAGTGGTGAATTGTTGCCCGGTTCATTTTCTGTCCGACCGACCAAAGACGGAGTTTCCATACCCGGTCTTGCGGATTTTACCATAACCAACACCGGTTCTCTTGATAATCCAGTCTGGAGCCCAGTTACGGTCTATGCCGGTCTGGAATATGAATTCAGCCAGCAGAGCAGTGCTATCAGCGGTTATATTCTCGCCCCTCATAGCTATAAAGTTCGATTAGGTTTTGACGGTACAAACTATAAGCTGACAGAATTAACACCTAACTCAAATTATAGCAGTCAAACTTCATCCACCAATTCTTATTACAGTATCAGAGTTCAAAACGATCAGCCTTACATCTTGATTCCTCTTTATGTTCTGGCACAAAAAAGCTTCGATGAAGGGGACATGACAAATTATCTAACACAAACAGATTTCTCCTTGTCAGCCCAATATCGAAATGGAACCTATGCCACAATCAGCAGCGAGGCTCTTAGTAAGAATACAGATGGTACATTTATAATGAAGCTAAAACCGAACCGGTTGAATTTTAGCCTCCGGCAAACAGTAGAAAACCCCGGTTATCTGGCGAGAAAAATAACGTATCACTTCACAGTATCAGATATCCTTTATGCAGCTGATGGACAGAGTATTACCAGCTATAGAATTAAGCTAGAATCCTACACCCCAGACCCGGGCGAAGATATCAGAGAAGGAATTGGTTGGGCGGCACCGGTTCTTTCCGGTCAAGCCGTAGACTATTATCAAAAAATCTATCTAACGAATGTCCCTCTTCCAAGGGGCAGTATCACCATCGAGGTAAATGCAACCGGCTTATGGGCTGGTCATGACGATGCAATTTTCTTGATTAAGCTCCAAGGACGGGATACGGCTAACGCTGAGAAAATCTATTATACCTATGTTAATTTACGGGGGAGTAATGATATAGAACACTACAAAACGCAAGTTACCAGCGGATTAGTAACCCTATCTAATCTGCCGTTTGGAAATTATACCCTCAAAGTCTACTCCGCTCTGAGAACAGATGAGCAGCCGGTGCAACTGGTTCAAGTAAGTCAAGCTTCCACAGGTGCAACCTTTCATTTCACCTGTGATAACGAGGCATACTTGTCCGGTGGAGCAGCTATCACCAACGAATTTATTATTGATTTTTCAGGTTAACAGATTAAGAAGAAGGGAGGCAACAGTAATGAGTAACAAGCTATGTAATATCTTAATTTTTCCAGTGATTATAGCTGCAATAAGCGTAGTCTTTATTCTCGGACTTCCCCTGATTCTGGGACGCCAACTCTATGCTGTTCAGACTGGCAGCATGGAGCCAACCTATCCCATTGGTACAATTCTGGTAGTTGAGCCGATATATCCGGAAGTTATCAATGTTGGAGATGTCATTACGTTTTCACTTACAGGCTTTGACACAGTAGTGACTCACCGGGTTATTTCTATTGATCAGCAAGGACAGCAACTCTTCACTCAAGGTGATAGTAATGATCAAGCAGATTTTGCCCCAGTCAAATTCCCCCAAATTAAGGGGAGAGTTAGTTACGGAATTCCTTACTTAGGGCATCTAACCGCTGGACTACGAACAATAGAAGGGCAGCTGATCCTTTTGTGGCTCCTCTTACTGACGGTATTATTACTGTTCTTGCCGGATATGGTTAATAAGCTTAGAAAAAGGCCACCCCAAAACAATACGAAAGAAGGTAACAGTGATGAAGCAGCAATCTAAGAAACCACCACGAAAAAAAGTATTGTTCTTTTCCGGCCTGCTACTGGTGATTATAACGACAATTGCCCTTACACTAGCCTATATGTCTGATAGAAGAAGTGTCACCAATACCTTTAGCCTGGGAGAAGTGGAGATTGCGGTCACCGAAAAGCAATGGGATATAGACGGCGGTAGCCCGCGTCAGATCACGCCTGGTATGGTAGTAAATAAAGACCCAGCCATCTTAAATACAGGGTCAGTGCCTTGTTATGTTAGAGCTACAATTGCTATTAGCGACGCTGAACTTGGTCAAAACCAAACAATTGGCGATTTCATTCAACTAGGAAATTTACATCCAAACTGGCGGTTGGCATTAGGACACAGTTGGGGTGATACAAATGTAACGGTCTATTATGCCTCTGAATTACATGTAGCAGAAGAAACAGAGCCAATTTTCACTCACTTTACCCTAAACGCTCATAATACTTCCAATCAGGCTATTCTTGAGGGATTAAATAACAGATTTCAAATCTTAGTAACTGCCGAAGCAGTGCAATCACGGGCGGAGGGCTATGAGATAACATCGCCAGAGCAGGCCTTCGCTCTATTAATGCCCTAAATTAAATTGTATATATCAAGCATAGGGCTTGGTTTATAAAAAAAAGAAAGAGAGGTATAAATCATGAAAACCAAAAGTAAAGTAATCATCGGACTCGTTGCTATTTCATTATCAGCCTTACTTCTAATCGGCCTTACTATCGCATATTTAACTGATCAGCGTATAGTAACAAATACCATCGGTGTTGGTGTAAACTCGACTGGGAAGAAATCCGTTATGATTTCTTTGGAGGAATTATCCTTTGCCGCCCACGCAGATTCAGCCACCTATTTGCTTAACAGCCCTGACAAAGAAATTCGCACAGCCGCAATTTATAATTTATTGCCAGGAGACAGAATTTATAAAGACCCTGTAATCACAAATTCCGGTGGAGATTCTGTCTACCTAAGAGTAAAAATTAATATGAGTGATGCATTGGTTGCCCGCTTAACCACAGATTTAGGCCTAGTAATCAGTACTGATTTTGTAAAACAAACTGATGGATACTATTATTACGTTGATGCTGGTGGAGATAGCAAGGAATTCACCTCCGGTACCAGTGTGCCATTTTTTGTCACCAATGGCACAGGAACAGACAAATATAGTATGGCCATCCCTGTTACTTGGACAAACGGTAACATAGAAGCATTTTTAACTGCTATGGGTAGCAGCACAATTAATCTCGAAATTCAAGCAGAAGCTATTCAATACAGTAATTTTGACGGTAATATTCCTTGGGTCAACGAAGGTACTTCCACGCCAGTAACCATAGATGCAGTTGCAAATAACTACCGTGCATGATCTCTATTTTCAAGGGGTGGCTGGCTGCAAAAGTCAGTCACCCCAACGAAATATATGAACGGAAAGAAGGAAAGATCATGAAAAAGCACCGCAGCAAGATAGTAAAGCCAATTATATCCAGCCTTATCTTTTGGCTATTTGTTAGCTTTACTGTGGCTGCTCCGATTATTCAACTAAAAAAATTAAATATCATTCAAATAGGAAATTCAACTACCAATGGCAGTAAGTTGCCCATCGTGAAAATTAATTTGTCCGAACCGGGATTTCTGGCAGATCCCGGAACGTCTGTGACAGTAGTTAATCCGGGAACATCCGCCGAATACACCAAAGTAGAATTATATGATGTGATTCCCGGCCAAAAAATAAATAAAGACCCTACCGTAACCAATGTGGGGTTAGAACCAATTTATGTGAGAGTACAACTACTAGACCCAGCTACAGGCACAGTTATAGATTTAAATACTGGTTCAGCTAAACTATTTGGTGCCAGTATGGACAGGACAAAATGGTTAAGAAAAGGAGACTTCTGGTACTATTCAGTGGATGGAAAATCAGCTTCTCCTTTATCGGTAGGAGATTCCATACCGCTTCTGACCATCAACTATGACCTACTTTCTGGGAAATCCTACACCATGATGATTCCTAAAGAAAAAACGAATAGAGAAATTGAGCTTTTAAAAGGAGCTTTACATATGACTATAGTCGCTCAAGCCATTCAGGCTCGAGCCTTTACCCCGGATATGAATTCACCCGAACCTTGGCACATGGCAGATGGAAAATCCCCCGTAACAATTATTCCGGCTATCTACCCATAAATAATCAGAAGGGAGCAGAGTACTATGAAGAAAAAAACTACAATCTATTTTATCTTTATTGGTATTATCCTATTGATTATAAACGTCACTGTCTGGTCAGTAGCCAAAGCCCAAGCAGAGGACAATGAACTTCAATTAGTACCTAATCAGGAAGATTTATTTGTAGACATGAAAAACATGCTACCGGGAGAAAGTCGAACCCAGAATATTTCTATCATTAACGGGGGTAAGGAAAAATACTTCTTCTATTTAGAAGCACGTAACAGTACCCTTAATGATTTTAAGCAGGATACTAAGGCTTGGGCTGCCTCTGCTCGTCTCTTGGAAAAAATAGAGATGGAAGTTATCCTATACACAGCTAAGGACAGTAAGTCAGAAAAGCTATTATATAAGGGTAAGGCTAACCAGCTAAAAGATCAGGGCAATCAACAATTGCTAGTAGGGCGGACAGTCGAGTTAGGCGAACTTTTGCCTTTGGAAAAAGCCTCACTTAAAGTAACTGTAACTATCCCGGAAGAACTAGATAACACGTACGAATTTATCCAAGGAAAGTTTTGGTGGCATTTTTATTTTAGCAAAGTTAGTCTTATGCCCACACCTACCACAGCCCCAGACCCCACCTCAACACCAAGTACGTCACCCATAACCACAACGCCATCAAACCGACCTAATCAATCCAGTCCCAAAACAGGTGAATCAAGCAAGTATCAAGAAATTTGTATCATCGCTATTTTATTAATTAGCAGTGGCCTCATTATCGGTAGTCTCCTAAAAAGAAGGCAAAATTCCAGAAAATAATCATCTTTCTCGAACTAATCCAGACCGTTTTCAAACACAAGATAATTTTGCTTGTCCGCACGCAGCAGCAAATTATCATGTATAATCAAATAAAATAGAAAACACTAAAGGGAGGCAATAGATAATGGACAAAAGACTAAAACTTTTACAGGATATTCTTTCGGTAGACTCTACCAACGATAACGAAGAATCCGTAGCCGATGTAATAAAAAACTACCTTGCTGATAGTGGAATTGATTCGAAAAAAATTACTTATGCACCCAAACGTGCTAATCTCGTAGCAGAAATTGGCACTACAGGTAAAAGTGTCCTCGGTATATCCGGTCATATGGATGTTGTGTCAGCCGGTGATCCTAACTTATGGGACAGCCCACCCTTTGCCCCTACGGAACGCGATGGGAAAATATATGCTAGAGGCGCCTCTGATATGAAAAGTGGCCTCGCCGCACTGGTAATGGCCATGATAGAGCTAAAGGAAGAGAATATTCCCCTAAACGGTAAAGTAAAATTACTGGCAACAGTAGGGGAAGAGATTGGCCTACTTGGAGCTAAACAACTTACAGATGAAAAGTACGCTGATGATCTGGATGCATTAATCATCGGTGAGCCTACTGGGCATAGAATTGTTTATGCTCACAAAGGCATCTTCACATACAAAATTACTTCTGTAGGCAAAAGTGCCCACAGCTCTATGCCTGAATTGGGCATTAACGCTATTGATAACCTAATCCTATTTTACAACCGAATTTCAGCGGAATTCAGTAAGCTAAATGATGAAAACGAAGCCCTGGGACCTTTTATCGTTAATAACAGTATTATTAGTGGTGGCGAGCAGGTAAATAGTGTACCAGACTCCGCTTCGCTGATTGCCAACCTAAGAACCACGCCGGAAGTAAATAATGAAAAAATCACCAACATTCTACATGCCGTAGTAGAAGAACTAAATAATACAGTTAAAGGTATGAATCTAAAATTAGAAATTACCCTTAGTATTGACCCGGTTTTTAGCCAAAAAAATAGTCGGCTAGTGCAAATAGCTAAAGAAGAAGCCGACACCATGTTTAAAGAGAATGTTCCTTTGTTAGGTATGCCGGGAGGAGCAGATTCTGCCGAGTTTATCAGAGCCAATAAAGACATGCAAATAATTATTTTCGGACCAGGCAATGAAACCTTACACCAAGTAAACGAATATGTTGATATTACAAACTATACCGAAATGATTGATCTTTACAAAAAAATTATAGTTAACTACTTGGCATAAGATAAAACTTTGCCAGAAAAATTTAACAAGCTACCAAGAAGAAATAGGGAAGGAGGCTCAAACTGCACAAGTAGATTGAGCCTCTTTTATTTCAAGTCTAAAGCACTCACTGTGCCCCTAAAATTTTCAAATATTTCCTTAGCGTGAGTTCCAAATACTCCGCAACTAGTTCTATCATTGGGCTGGCAGTATTTTCTTTGTAGTAGCTGTCAAAACAGCTATAGTAACGCTTTCGGTCTGAGAACTTCACATCAATAGGTGGGTAGCCCGCCTGCATTAACATAAGATTAAGCAGGAGTCGGCCAGTGCGGCCATTACCATCAACAAAAGGATGAATCCCTTCAAAATCAAGATGAAACAAAGCGGCATTTTCTATGGGATGACGCTTGGCTTTTTGCTCAGCCAACAATTGTTCCATTTGCATTGGAACATGATAAGGCTGTGGTGGAACGTGATGAGTGCCCATAATCATTGCCGGAATATTTCGGTATACACCTTTGTCATTTGGTCTGTCTATCAAAACAAGTGCATGAATATTTTTGATAATAGTTTCCGTAAGGGGAAGATTTTCAGAAACTAAACATTCCACATATAAAAAAGCATCCCTATGACCCACAGCTTCTAAATGATCTTTTAGCGGTTTCTGATCTATTGTTAGACCTTCAAGTACGAGAGCCGTTTCGCGCAGGGTAAGAGTATTGCCCTCAATAGCATTAGAATTATAGGTAAATTCGATCAAAAACTCTTCTTTTAGGCGACCTAACTCGCCAGAAGTGAGGGGACGGCGTTTAGAGAGTGCTTCCTTTAGAGCATCCACTCGAGCAAACAAAATACTAAATTCCATGGGAATCGCTTTCCCCCGAGAATGTCGTCTATCCGCTGGCTTTATTGCATTGGCAGGAATAAGATAGGAACGACCTTCCTTGGTAGTTCCCTCAATCTTGCCTTCCTTACAGAGCAAACGAACTCTACGGTCAGACACCCCCCAGCGCTCAGCAGCTTCTTTCACATTCATGTATTCCATTAGCTTTACCAGCTTTCAAAAACGGCGAATATCGATTCGTCATACTGCTTGCATTTTCAAGTTCTTTTTTACGATTGAAGCAAAATCACTCATTAAACTCGCCATTTTCAGGTATATATGTTCCTGTTACCTCAATGACATTGCCATCCGGGTCAGTCAATTGGAAATAGTAATACGGGCTGACGTTGCAAACATATTTGATATTAGTAAGGCTTTCTGAGATATTCAAAGCCATTACTCTTTCATGTTCTCTCCGTAAATCTTCATCCCAGAAATTCAAAACAAACTTATGTGTATTAGGTGCAAGTGCAATGCTTTTCAAGTCATCGACAGAATCTATATAATCTCCCTTATGAACAACTTTGTCAGGGTGGTCAGTATCGAAATGGCCGTTCATAATCGAAATATTATGACCTTCAAAAACGAATTGAGCAAACCGATTCATGTTCTTGCTTGTTACAGGTATCTGAAGTAATTTTTCATAAAACGCAATTGACTTCTCGAAATCATTTACTATCAAGTATATGGACCCCAAATGCATACTGCTCCTCCAAAATATACTCATTTATTATTCGGTCTTACTGCGCTGTATTCTCCACGAGAAATAGTGAAGCGATACGCCGAACAGTATATCTCATCACCAAAATTTCATGGATTCGCTTGTATCGTTCACAGAACAATCTAAACGACAGTATGTCATAGATTTATGAGTTTTTCAATTCGAAAATTCAAGTCTCTTTGTAGTCTGGCAATACCCTGTGAGAGCCTGTATATCTTTAAAAGCCCTATCAATGCAATGAGCTATACAACGAGATTTTCAAGCGTTTTTGGCGGCAATGCAAGCCGATAAACACGCCAAAACAAAGCACACAAAGAAAACTACCCTAAATAGCAATTTGATTTGTCATTACACCACGCTCCCGATATAATCTACATAGAAAAAAGCGCTATAATAATTCTGCCAATCGCCCTCGAAAACTGGAGGTTCTAGTCAATGTTTATTACCTATTGGGTCTCTATTGCCGCCGCATTCATGCTTATGTTTGCATTGGCACAAATAATGGCTGTGTTCTTTGAAAAAAGACGCACCTCGGTTTTCACCCTGCGTCTGAGCTATTGCCTGTTTTTTATAGCCATAGTTACAAGCCTATTCTTACCTATCAAGCAGGAAATAGAATCACAGTTTTTAATAGAAATACTATTACACCTGATAGGCTACTTTGCTATTGCCTTGAACTACAAATCCTCCACAGTGAAGAGGATCGCTGTGGCCTTTATTTCCTATCTGTTTTTTACCACGGTTTCAATCATTATTACCATATTCATTACGATATTTTTCGCCAATATCAGCCAGGAGATGTTGGCAACTCTAAACAACTTACTCTGTATGCCGCTTTCCTATATTATTGTCACCATATTTCGGCGCTTCAGAAGCATCCGAAAAACGCAAAACTTCAGCCCATCCATGCTAGTGATTCCAATTGGGTTATTGTTTATTTTCGTGTTGTGGGGATATATCGCTGTTGCCAATTGGAAAAACGTAAAAATAAGTGATGATCTCTATCTGGTTGCGATTGCCTTTATCTTTACTATGTTCTGCTTTTCCGTCTTCTTTTTGTACGATAAATTGTCAGGGATGTATGAAGCCAAATTACAATTCACCCTACAGGCCAAAGAACACGAATATTATCTTAACCAGAGTAAGCTTATGCAGAAGTCCGTAGCGGAAGTGAAGGCTGTTCGTCATGATATCAAACTACATCTGGCAACCATAAATGGTTATGCGCAGGAAATTCATGCTAATAAGATAACAAAATATGTGGATTTTTTGCTGGGCGAAATAGACTCAAGTAGGGTATACAGCGACACCGGCAACATCGCTTTTGACAGTATCCTAAATTTTAAGCTGCAAAATATCCAAGGGGATAAGATCAAACTGGATTTGAACCTTCTTATACCAGAAGAACTTGCCATTGATTCTGCGGATATTTCCACCATCTTGGGTAATCTGTTAGATAATGCCCTTACAGCCATCAGTAATATAAAAGAGAAGTGGCTAAAAATAGACATTGAGTACAGCCGGAAAACCCTTTTCATTCAAGTAAAAAATTCTTTCGACGGTATACTGGCTTACACCGAGAATTCAAAAAAAGAGAAGCGCACTCTTACATCAAGAAAAACAGAATCTGACCATGGTTTTGGACTGAAGAATATCAAGAAATCCGTCGAAAAGTATAACGGACAAATGGACGTTACTCACGAGGGAAATTTGTTCTCTGTAGCCATTGTTCTCTATGAGGGATAGTAGCTGCTCACCTGAAGGCAAGATTGATTTATATTAATCCATTTCAAATAAGTGAAGAACTGAAAATTTATATTCAAGGAGGACGCTATGTTATGGTAAGCCGAATTGGCAATCATGTATATGTAAAAGGAGCTGACGAAGCTATTAAAGTGTATAAAGAAGCCTTTGGGCTTGTAGAAAAAGGAGAACCTTGGTTGGACGAAGAGGCATTGATCATACATCAAGACCTTGTGCAAAAAAATGGGGACATGTTTTTGAGTCTCACCGAATATAAGCACTTACCTAATAGTAGATTTATTGAAAAATTTTCAATTGAAAATTGTCCGCCGATGTTATTTTATGTATTTTTCTCAAGCAAAGACGATTTACATAAAGCGTTTAGTGTTTTGTCAGTAAATGCCATTCTTTGCAGAGATTTAGAAACTGAAGGTAACGACATTGTTTGCGAAATAATTGATAAATTTGGGGTCTTTTGGCACTTTCGATTACCAGAGAATCAAACTGTATAGAATATGTCTAGTCTATTTAACGCTATCCTAAATTTTATGACTATCTAGTATCGAGGTCACCATACTGGGCTCTTCTTCTAATATTAACTGGGTGATTTGGTCGGATTTTGTTAAGAGATCAGTCATGGTAACAGGCAGAGTCAAATTGTATTTTGCAAGATCTATCTTGCCATTTTCAGCATACCAATTTAACTTTTCAAGAACCAACGCAGTTTGCTCGCTGGGATACATGTAAATAACATCATCCTCTACTTTTTCAGGTACTTTTTCGCAAAACAGCACTTTTTTATACGTACTGGAGTAGCTCGATTCAATCTTTTCACTATAAATATTTATATTGCTATCCATTGATAGTCGCTCGCCATACTGGATCTCCCGTAGCAGGCTTGCTTTCTCACTTTCTATTTGCTTGTTTGTTTGGGTCTTTTGAATTAGTGAGTAAAAAAAACCGATTGCACCAAGTAAAATAAGAGCGGCAGCAATAATTACGATAAATTTTTTCATATAGTTCTTCCTTTAAAACACTTTTCTCGGATCAACTGACCTAGTCTCATTCATTCTTGTCTCTTTTATAGGCATTAGCATGCCAGAAAACACCAGCAATAGCAATAGGGGGGATGAGGTCTTTTCATCTTGAGTCCAGAATCATAGACTGCATTACAAACCTAACATGACTTATAAATCCACGTCTAAAAATATTAATAGAACAATTTCTTACGTAGCAGCGGTTGACAAAAGGCAGACAGTAGCTCATGATGAATTTATACTGATTGGTCAGTATAAATTCATCAAGGAGGAAATCAAATTGTCGAAGGAAAATAAGCGTACAAGCAAGCGAGAGGATATCTTGGAAACAGCCAAAATACTCTTTTCTCAAAAGGGCTATGATGCTGCAAGCATGGATGAAATTGCCTTGCAGACAGGCGTTCCAAAATCCTTAATATATTATCACTTTAAGGGCAAAGAAGAATTACTCAAAGCAATTATGCAAAAATTTTTCCGTGAATTTGAAATGCTCTTAAGAGATGTAACAAAAGAAGGAGCAGGGGTAGAGAAAAGATATTTTAGTTTTCTTGAAACGAACAGAGATTTTGTTAGGATTATCTTAGTCGAGTCCTTAAAAGGCAATAATGAAAATTCATCTATTTTTGATATAGTCAAATTACTCATGCAATATGAAAGTGAGATTTCACATAACGAGAGCCTAGCGGATTATGGTAACAGCCATAGCCGATGGGTGGCGGAATTTTTTACAAGTATTATTCCCTGTGCCATGTTTATATGCTTTAAAGATATGTGGTGCAGTCATTTTGATACGAATAATAAAGAATCAGTCCAAGACTTTTTAGAGGCCTACAGGTTGACTCATGGCGAGTATCACAAGTCTCTAAAAGATTAGAACACGGAGGTGGCTATGAAAAAAATACCATTATTGGCTAAAATAATGATTCCAGTGCTAATACTTATTATATTATTATCGGTGTTTCTATTTGGCAGACCATTATATGAGCAAAGTAAAATGAAACCCCTTGAAACAGGAGAGGTTGTTTCAAATGTATATGCAATTAATAATGGGTTTGTAAACTGCTACCTTGTAAAGGGGGATAGTGGTTACATAATGATTGATGCCGGTAAGGATCAAGAACAGACACTAAAAGCACTGCAAGAGTTAGGCATATCACCGGAAGAAGTAATTGCCATTTTACTAACTCATAGTGACGGTGACCACGTAGCAGCACTTTCACGCTTCTCGAAGGCTAAAATCTATTTACCTGAATGGGAAGTGCAAATGATTGATGGAACAACCAAACGTAATATCCTAGGCAGCAATAATCTTGACAGTGATTACGTAATTTTAAAAGATAAGGAAGTTATAGAAATAGCTGGATATTCCATTCAATGTATAGCAACCCCCGGACATACCCCTGGCTCCATGAGTTATTTATTTGGCGCCGAATATTTATTCGTCGGTGACACAATGAGTTTACAAAATGGTAAAGCAGATTTGTTTAACGCATATTTTAATATGGACAATGATGCCCAGGCAAAAAGTCTAGCCAAACTGGCTACTGTGCAAGCAGAATATATTTTCACTGGGCACTACGGTTATTCTGACGACTCTGTATTTGCATTTAATGACTGGAGATAAAACTAGTGGGGATTTAATGTGTTAGACAAAGTAATAGCCTATGCCAAAAGTAATTACGGAAGTTGGGATAGTTTTAATAAGGATTTCTTTATCGGTGAAGCCCAAGTGGGTTTAAATAACAAAGCAGGGAAGGCTATTTTATCAAAATATGCCACATATTTACTAGAGAAAAAGGGCAGCCCCTGGAACAACCTAACTTGGCAATAATAAATGGGTAGCTTAAGAGCCTTCTATCACCCAAAACCCCAAGGGTGCTTACCCTCCGCATAAAGATTCGAACTTTCTGAAAGGACAAACAACGATGAAATTGGTGCCAGCTCAAATTGACCAAGAAAAATATCCCGCTGATTTTCGCCCACTGTTGTCCGGTGCCAAGGTGTATGATAGTAGCTGTTCACCTGAAGCCAGAGTCCTATTTATTGATAAAGAAGAGGGCTACTTTCTAAAGTCCGCAGCCCCAAATACCTTGCAGAGAGAAGCAGCCATGACAAAGTACTTTCACAGTAAAGGGTTGTCCGCCGAGGTAATCAAGTATATCTCCCAAGAACAAGACTGGCTGCTTACAGCCAAAATTCCCGGCAGCGATTGCACTAGTGAAAAATACCTCTCCCAGCCGGAAAAACTCTGCGATCTCCTTGCCCAGCGCCTTCGTCTGCTTCATAGCCTGGATTTCACCGGTTGCCCTGTGCCCAACCATACTGAAATCTATCTGAATAGGGCAGTCCAAAATTATCATAAAGGCAAATATGACCAAGACTTATTCCCCGACAATTGGGGCTATAAAAGTGCCGAAGAGGCATGGAATCAATTAGAGAAATACGGTTCTGAATTAGAGACCAATACGCTGCTTCACGGGGACTACTGTCTACCTAACATCATAATAAACAACTGGACGTTTAGCGGCTTCATCGACCTGGACTGCTCTGGAATCGGTGATCCTCACGTAGATATCTTCTGGGGAGCGTGGACGCTATTTTTCAACCTGAAAACAGACAAATACCGGGAGCGTTTTTTTGACGCCTATGGCAGGGATAAAATCGATAAAGACCGCTTGCGTGTTATAGCGGCAGCAGAGGTATTTGGATGACTGATAAAAAGTCTCCCTCAAAGTGTTTTCGTAAAGTAATAGCGCTTTCCAGTGAGCGGGTATTCCTCTAATCTAAAAACTTCTTCGTATCCCTCATTTTGCTAGAAAAGAGGGGCTTGAAAAAAATAAGTACTCCGTGCCTTACCTATATATGTCAGGATTAGCTGCATAAGGTATGGGCTGTTGATTTTGCCGGTAAAAAGCAACAATTGCATCGCAAACTAAATCATATGCATCATTGTCTATATAGGCCAATTCACAATTATACTCTTCCATTAATTCTTCATCGGAAATCTCGCCATTGTTGTATCTATAAGCCGTCTGACCAGCCTTTTTGATTTTTATTAAAGCATCAGAAACATCTGATTTTTCAGCCGGGGAGAGAGCTTCACTTCCACCAAGCGTCGCTGTTAAAAAATCACAAAAATACGCAAAATCAGCATCCCAATTGATGTTGCCATTGTTTTGCGCTTCATATCGTAATTTTTCAATCTGTCTCAACAATTCCCCTTGGAGACTATTAGCCTGTCCCGATTCGGGAACCAGATTTTTCCAAATATATTTACATTCTTCAAGATATTTCATCCAAGATCACCTCATCTATTTATTCTTGTTCCCTTCAGCAAACGGGAAACTTTAGTTACTACAGTGCTGCGTATATTATTATACGCCCACACAATGACATTGGATAACTTTTTTAGTGAAAAGACAATAATAGTTTAATTTGTGTCAAAATAAATTGACATTAATTTGTATTTGTTATTCTATAGTTGCACTGGTTTATATACCTTTACGATACTTAGTACCCGAAAGGATGGGGTAAAAGACTGTGGCTAAAAATCTAAAACTTAAGGCGGCAAGAGCAGCCCGTGATATGACCCAAAAAGATTTAGCAGAGGCGATAGGTATTAGTCGGCAAACTATGAATGCGATAGAAAAAGGCGACTACTATCCCTCGGTTAAGCTTTGTATCGACATATGCAAGGTACTGAATAAAACCTTAGACGAATTATTTTGGGAGGATTAGCCAATGAATAAATTAAATAATTTAGATGAGCTGCAATTAATCAAGAGGGGAAATATTTTCAAGCATGGACTCTACACCCTTGCCGGGCTACTACTTGCCAACGCGCTACTTTACTCCATAGGTGTTCAGTGGGCACCCGGCAAATGGGCAGAATTGACTTTCCTTCTAATTACAGTAGTCTTATGCAGCATTGAGTTTATTTATTATGAAATCTTTCCCATGACAGAAAAGCGTCAAAAATATGCCATTTATTTTCTGGGCTTATTTGGCTTGGGGGCAATCGTGGCTTGTACCCTTGAGCTGGTGCAAGGGAAGACAGGGATCATTGCCGAAGGAAAAATAGTCAGTAGTGCCTTAGGCATACTTTATGGCCTGTTATTCTTTTCCGTCTTTGTGACATTTATTCTAAAAAAACAATATAACTCTAAGCATGAAAATGATGAGGAGGATTAAAGTATGAATACGCAAATTGGGATCGCATGGATACTTACCGCACTTTTAGCTATTTTATCAGTCACATTGTTAATGGGAAAAGGTGCCATTTTAATCGCCGGATATAATACATCCAGCCCAGAGCAAAAGGCAAAATACAATGCCAAAAAATTGTGTCGTGTGATGGGAGGAGGCTTAAGCCTCCTGACCATCTTTAGTGGGATTTTGGCATTCTACAAGCTCGAATTGCCCTATTTTCTAAGCTGGATTATTCCCTGGGGACTTTTAGGCGTAATTGCTCTGATGCTTGTGTTAGGAAATACAATATGTAAAAGTAAGGGGTGAGGGGCATGTTTGTGAGGGTTGTAAAATAGACAGGTTAATCTGTAGACTCATAACCCTCAGCAAAGGCCACAGAGCTATATAATCGAAGGTCTAATCATTTGAGAGGGGGAGCTATTGGTTACTTATGTAATGTTTTCATCCATTCCTGCTCTGTACTTTGAGGAATTCCGTAGGACTGATATTCCGGCATAAAACCTTCATGCGAAATATGATGTTTTATGCCATCATGGTGTTCAAAAATATATTTTGCTCTTCTTAGAGTGGGCGAATAGTAGGTGAAGTATATATCGGATATTGATTGCCAGCGTTTAACCCCGAGTATCTTTGGTTCGGTAGTAACAAATCTAGTATAGAATTTATTTTCTTTTGTTTTCCACGCTATCAAATCATCTTGACCGCAATTTAATACCCACACCACGTCATTGCCAATAATGGAAGGAAAGTAGCGTTGTGCTATTAGCTTGTGAAAAATGGAGCTAAAGGTACTGTCCTGGTTTATAGCAAAAGTTATGGCATGGACATCCACATCATCGCCCATGCAAACACTTTGTCTGTTGATTGTTATATCCACAAAATCACATCCCTAAAATTAATTTATAGAATATTGCGATTATAACACAAATTCCGGCTCTTTCTTGCGAATAATCCTTTCATACATAAGATAAATATCTTTTACCGAAGTGCTTTCTCATACACCGCCTGCATTAACCCAATTCGCCGAATAACCTCCTGCCGAATATGAGCCGGAGCCACCACTTCGCACAGATGCCCCATGCCCAACAGTACGTCATAGCCCAACTCACTTTCCACAAAAGGCAACTTGATGAAAATCTTGTGATCGGGCAAATCCTCCATACAATCTTCCCGACAATAGTCCAAGGCTCTTTCCCGCAGGGATTCATCCACAATAATCTCCACGGTAATAAGGCGGTCACTTTTCCAGTCCTTAAAATCCGTCATCCCCGATTCAAAGGCTCTCGGCTCAAAGATCTCCGGCATAATGAGTATGTCATCCATCCGCCGCAACTTGAAAATCCGGAATTCCTGCCGCGTCAGGCAAAAAGCCCGTAAATACCAGTTGTTCTCTTTTAGCACCAATTGATGAGGCTCCACGGTTCGCACCTGGGTCTGACCATGCCTTGGGGTGTAGGCAAACTGAATTATTTTGTTAAGAGCCAGCGCCGACTGGAGTTGCTTCAAGGCTTGGGTTACACCGAACTGATTGGACCAGGGAGTCATATCGATATATAACTGCTTAGAAGTCAGCGCAATGGCTTGCCCATGCTCCTCGGGAATCAGGCTTTTGATCTTCTCTAAGGTGTGATTCAGCTGAGCATCCGGCAGCGAGCCGGACACACTATAAAGACTGGTCAGCAAGGTAGAAATATCTTTGTCTGTGAAAAGCTTCTTATCTATCTTATACTGATCAATAATACCAATGCCACCATTTAGTCCTGGATAGGTGACAATGGGGATGCCGGCACTTTCCAGAGCCTCCACATCCCGATAGATAGTACGCACGCTAACCTGAAACTTCTCCGCCAACACGGTGGCGCTAATCCGTTCCCGCTGCAAAAGAACCGTGAGTATGGCAATCAGCCGTTGTAATTTCATTATTGCAAATCCTTTTTCCCTTCATTATAAAACCTGACATACAGTTGTCAATCCACCCTGTTACCATGAGACTATACAGTCTACAAGGAGGACAATATAAATGGAACTAAAACAGCAATTTGAGCAGGTAATGAACACTTGGGTGAATATGGCACTAGCCACCAGCGTAGAAGACAAAGCCAATGTACGCATGGTCACCTTTGCCTACGATAACAATCAACCCGGGAAAATATTCTTCTGCACCTTCAAAGGCAACCAGAAAATAGCCGAATTCCAAAAGAACCCCCAGGTGACCTGCCTCCCATTGCCCCCAGCTGCCGAAACCGATCTGCAAGTACGAATTTTCGGTCACGTTCAAGAATCCAACCTGACCCTAGACCAACTCATCGCCATGATTGCTCTTAAATATCCCGGAAGTGCCGAGACCATGAAAATGGGCGGCGACATGATGGCGATCTACGAAGTCTGCTTCAAAGAAGCCATGGTTACAGTTGGCATGGCGCCAGCCCAGGCGGTTAAGGTATAAAGAAGAGAGGGGAGAGGCTGTGAGTCGAAATCCTTACTCCAAAAAGTTGGTTCAAGCTCCAGGCTGAATAGATAACAAAGAGAATAAGGTGGTTGAATTATAGAAAAAAGGGGCGTGACGCCCCTTTTTTCCATAATTTTTAGCTACCTTATTAGTTAACAAGTTTCAACTTGTATAGCTAAAAACACAATTATCGCAGGGCATTTCTAGAGCCATTGACTCTCTTAACTGCATATTGTGCCCCTTGCTCTCTTATCTCTTCTCTCGTTAAAGCTGTGAATGTAAAAGCGCTATTAGATTGAGCAAAAGATAGGAAGCCAACTGTAACTACGCTAATAAATATACATCCCATAATTAAACTAACAGCCTGCTTCTTCTTACCATGTAAAAGACGATACATAGGAATTCTCCTTTCGTTTTTATGCAGTAATAATTTATACTGGATAAGTATAATATGATTTTTCTTATAGGTTGTCAATACACTATAAATTTAACTTTTTTTGAAAAGGTGTAAGGAGAGTAAAAATAGCAGATTTGGCAAACTTATCAATCAACAAATCGAATGTAAGAAAATTTTACACCACCACAACAGCCCAGAATTATTTTATAAAACATTGTAATTATAGCTCGATTCCGGCCAACTTGCCCCGAAGTACCAAACCTGCCAGGTCAATCGCTTACGAAAGAGGGGAGAGGCTTTATAGCTATTTAATCTTTCTATGATGATCGTTCTTCCGAAAAAAATCTTCACCAAGGTCGCTTTCCGAGTCAAAGTTAACCACAGAGAAGAAAAAAACAGAGTAAGATGGTTTCAAAAATCCCATCCTACTCTGCCTCTTTCTTTATGACGAATAGAGGTCTATATATTTTTATTCGCCCTGCTCAATATTCCAACTTATACCGAACTTATCAGTCAAAGAGCCGAAATACTTACTCCAAAAAGTTGGTTCCAGCTCCATGCTGACTTCACCGCCTTCTTTCAGAGCATTGAACACGGCCTTTACTTTTTCGACCTCATCAAACTCAAGCATTAAAGCAATATTTTCACCCATTCTAACAGGGTAGTCTGGCAGCGTATCACTGAGCATAATCACCGCGCCATCAAGTTCAAGCTGAGCATGCATAATAAAGTTTTCAGTACCTTCCGACATTGGGATTCCACTGTCGGAGGGCGCATCTTTATAGCGCTGTATCTGTGCTTTTACATTGAATACCTTTTCATAAAATGCGACTGCCTCCGCGCAATTTCCATTAAATGATATATATGGACAAATTCTCATAATAATCTTTCCCTTCTTTCTTATTATTATAAGAGAGGTTTCTCTTATCTATTACAAGTGTAGTATAAAATTCTAACTGTTTTTTCTCCTAGATTGCTCTTTTAGATTGCTACCTATCTTGGGCTTTCAGAGCATCAACTAGAAGTTTTATCGGGTTTATCAGTATTGCGGGATCTGTCGGTAATGGCTCTCTTAGAGTAAATGAAATTTCTTTATCCTTCTCAAGCGGGAAATGAATTGGCGTTCTGTGTAAATCACGAGGTGCATGATTAAGAAAAAAATAATCTAGCGGATTAAGACTACCTCTAATAGCACATGCTAAAAGATAATATTCTCCATTAGGTACTTGATCAATAACGCACTGGGTAGTTTTAATCAAGGCCTTTCCTACTATTGGCGCACCAGTTGGGAGAGGTTTTTTAAACAGTCCCACAAAGATAATCCCCTTGAAATTTTCTGGAACATTGCAAGTAATCGAAAGCACCTTTTCTTGCAAAGTAGAAGCATCTTTTTTATTAAAAGAATAGTGGGTAAAAATTGATTGCGCTCTATCTTCCTGAGATTTTGCAATATAAAACATCCCTAATTTCCGAATTTCATTTTGATATTGACCGGGTGTAAATCCCGTCGTTTTCAAAAATGATGATGCAAATGTACCGGTACTCTGATATCCTGTTTTCAATTGGGCATTTAATATAGAAGAGGATCGACTTAGCTCTAAAAGGCTACGCTCCATTTTAAGTGCCGCCCAATATTCGTTGGGTGTTACACCAATTAGCTTTTTAAATTCACGGCTAAAATGAAATTTACTATAGCCAAATTTATTCGCAAGCTCCGCCACCGATAGTTCTCGGTCGGTATGCTCACGCATATAATTTATGATCTCTAAAATAATACTTTTCATAAGATTTCCCCTCTAGAGAGAATGGGAATTTACTAGGGATTCTATTTTCATCCAATATTCCACTGATATACATAATAACAAACTTTCGATAGAATGATTCCAATGCCGACCAGATGGATGGAAATATAATCACCCACTACATATCTTAATGTTTTATCAGATTGTGGCAGCAAAGGCTGTGTACACCGCATATATAACGTCGCGGATACTCTACCTGAGGGTGTCAGCTTTTGTTTATCTTAGGGGTGCAAAAACCGTGTCGATAATGTATTGGTTTATATCATTGGGTAGCGGATAACCACTTATATAACCCGAACCCGATTCAACTTCAGCATATACCTGATTTTCAATCAAAACCAGATATACATGCTTAAAAGCCATGCTATCTTTGCTGTATGCATATAGTTTGCGTTCATCATAGCCAAAGATAGGGGTGCCAGGAATTGCGGCGTTGTCAATGTCATGATATTTTTCAGGAATTTTTACACGATCGGGAGTTTTCTCACTATTAAACAGTTGAGATATCGTTTCAAATATTTCAGATTTCAATACAATTCTTTTTTCTATATCGATATACGGTGCATCATGTCGTATTCCAGATTGGCTCTCACTATCAGTATATACAGCATATTTGCAAACAAGATTCTGAGTGTCGTAATTGGAGATGTTTTCATAGTATTCTTTTGCATAAGCTAGATTGCTTTCCGGGAAGTAAGTTCCACCTGCCAGCGAAGCACTTCCAGGGCTATTTTCAACATAATAAAATTCAAAGTCATTATCATTTTTGACAGGATAAATAGTAGATATATTTTGTTCTGAAATAGTTTGACCACTAAGCAAAACCCACATAAAACGATTAAAGGAATTGCTGTCAGAGGGGTTATACTTGATATTGGCAATGGGTTTCCCTAGTCTCTCCTTGCTATAATCAAGTAAACCAGAGTGGGTCATGTACTTAGAATAGGCAACTGAAAAAGCCTTGCCAACGATGAACTTATATGAGTAGTTTAGCATAAAAATAGTAACATTGTCATATACATATTTAAAGCCTGTAGGTTCCACTCTTGACATCACTTATGAAAAATACTACTATAGTCAAGCAATATTTGACACTTGAGAATGACTTTTCGGAAACCAGTCCGAGAGGTCATTTTTTTGTTTTGAAGTAGTTGCTTTGGAAAGTGCAGGAATTTTTCTGGAAAAAAGTTAATAAGGTAGGGTAGAAGACTAGATCCGATTAGGATTCTATGCAGTGGGTTGTATGTAAGGAGTGAATAATATTATGAATCATAAATTTTGTACTAAGTGCGGAACGCCGATACCAACGGGAAGTAAATTTTGCCGTACCTGTGGCAATTCCATTCCTCAAGTGGCAGCACAAACGGTATCACCCCAAGGCGCCGCAATACCTAAAGAGGATGCTACGCCCAAGCGTTCTTCTGGGCTAGGGATTTTAGATTTTACCAAAGCCGGTTCATACAAGAAGCGTATAGATGAGCTTGAAGCTCTGCTGACCCCAGAACACCAACAAGCGTTAGACATAAGTGCCCATATTAAGCAGTTAGAATCACAAGCCCTAAAACAACGACAGGATTTTGACAAAATGAATGTCAACATACAAAATGCGTCACAGGAAATCGCCCGACTGAACGCTATCATTAATGAAAAAAAGAAGTATGTAATTGAGCTAGATAATACTATAACACTTCAAGAATTTGGCATGTATACCCCCATGTATGAAGCCATGTCATCGGAGAAGATTAAAGCTAAGCTACTCGTCTGCCGAGAACAACAGAAACAAATGATTAAGCAAGGTGTGGCTGCTGTATGTGAAACGGAGTGGGTGGTTGAAGGTAGCAAAGCCAAAGGCAAAAAAATGGCAAATGATAGCATCAAACAGATTATTCGCAGCTTTAACAACGAATGTGATGCAATTATCGACAAAGTCAAATTCAATAATTATTCAGCCGTGGCTGATCGGATCAGCAAATCCTTCCAAGCACTTAATAAAATGAACCAGACGAACAGAATTAGCCTTCGACCGGAATATTTACGTCTAAAGTTGGACGAGCTGAGACTGGTGCATGAATATGCTATGAAAAAAGAACAAGAAAAAGAAGAAGAGCGGCAGCGTCGAGAAGAATTACGAGAGCAAAAGAAATTGGCGCAAGAGCTTCAACAAGCCAGAGAAAAGTTGGAAAAAGAAGAAAACCACTTTGCCAAGGCTCTTGATGAACTAAAAACCCGTCTAGCACACATAACTGACGAAGTAGAAAAAGACAAATTAGTTCAAAAGGCTGCCGAAATCGAACAACAACTCGTAAAAATCAAAGCACAGCAGGCAGATGTAGATTATAGAGAAAGCAATACCCGCGCCGGTTATGTTTATGTTATATCCAACATTGGCGCCTTTGGCCCCGATGTATATAAAATCGGCGTCACGCGTCGGCTAGACCCCCACGAGCGGGTGCGGGAACTAGGGGATGCCTCCGTTCCTTTTAAATTCGATGTACATTGTATGGTATTCAGTGACGATGCACCAGCCCTAGAAACAGCTCTACATCACCACTTTGATAATGCCAAACTAAATCAGGTCAACACACGCCGGGAATTCTTTCGGGCGCCAATCAATGAAATCGAAGCACTTATTCGTAAAAACTATAATGACACCTTTGAAATTACGCATACCCCGGAAGCCGAGGAATATCGTATCTCCGAAAAGCTACTTAATAAGGTAATAGATCGAGATCAGGTGGTTATGTCCAACGAAGTTGTATTGGATGAGGATGGGGAAGAGTGAGTAGGCACGCTGAAGTTTTAATGAACAATGAAAAAATAAAAAATTTTAGAAGGAGATAAAGAGCCATGTTAACACTTTGGGAAATTACCAATAAAGATATAGAGCAATTAGATGAAATTCAATTGGTTTCCATATTAAGTGATTTGCTCTATTTAGAAGCTACTCGGTATAACATTCCCTCATCCACGATAACGTGTGCACAAAATATAAATGCTGCAGATGACGGAGAAGATGCAAGTATAAAATGGATTTCCCCTCCTGAAAAAACTGATTGGCTTCCGCACAATAATATTCTTTTTCAATGCAAAGCAACTAAACTCCAGCCCGCAAAATGCGCCACTGAAATACTTGTAAACTCAGAAAGCGAGGTAAAACTTAAACCAGCAGTTAAAAAGCTATTTGATGATAATGGTTTGTATATACTTTTTACTAATGAATCTTGTACAAAGAAAATGATAAATGGGCGAATTGAGGGATTTCGTAAAGGTATACAAATGACCAAAGAGTCATATTTTGAAACCGCCCAAATACAAATTTATGATGCTAATAAAATTGCTAAATGGGTTAATCAATATATTTGTTCAACAGTTAAAATTATGGAATATTTGAAACGACCTATTCCATCAGGTTTTAAAACGTGGTCACAATGGTGTAAAGCCCCAGAATTTAAAATGAAATTTGAAACTGATAGTAAACTGAATGAGACGATAGCAAATCTGCGTAGTTATCTATCAAAATCTCAAAAAGTTGCTCGTATTACTGGGTTATCAGGTCTTGGAAAATCTAGACTTGCACTTGAAACTTTTCGGGAGTGTCCTTCATCCATTGTTTACTATGATGCTTCAAAGAATGTAGAGGGAATACTATCAGTTATTACCTCTTGGGTTGCCAGAGAAATTAGCGGAATAGTAATCATTGACGATTGCCCACTAGAATTACATCGGCAATGTATGAGCGAAATTCAAAATGTAGATAGTAAATTAAGTCTTCTTACGATGGATTATTCCTTTGAAGAATGTTCTGGTGATTATGTAAAAATAAGAATGCCTCGTTCTTCAGATGAAGTTATAAAAAAGCTAATTGATCAGTCATTCCCTAGATTATCTAAATTTGACATTGATAGAATTGTGAATTTTGCTCAAGGATTTCCGCAAATGGCAGTGCTTATTGCACACGCTAAACTTGAAAATAAGGAAAGTATCGGAAATTTAACAGATGATATTTTAGTTAAAAAATTGCTTTGGGGACGTGGGAAAGAAGATACAGAGCAACTAAAAGTAATATCAGCCTGTGCAATATTTGAGCATCTTGGCTTTTCTGACTCAGTAATTGAGCAAAGAAATTTTGTTGCTGATAAGTTGTGTTCTATGAGTGAAAAAACTTTTTACGAAAAAGTTATCCGCTTTCTTAAGAGAGGCATTGTTGATGTTCGTGGCAGATATATTCAAGTAACACCGCAACCGCTTGCCATTCGCCTAGCTGCGGACTGGTGGGAGAAGTGTCCAGCAGAGTTTGCCATTGAACTTTTTACTGGTAATTTACCCAAAGGTTTACTTGAATCACTTAGCTCACAACTTTCAAAGCTACATTTCATCCCTAATGCTCAAGAAGTAGTTCGAAAGCTTTGTACGGAGACAGCCCCTTTTGGTCAAGCGGAAGTGATAATGTCTGAAAAGGGCTCGCATCTCTTCCGCGCACTTGTGGAGGTGAATCCTATAGCAGCAACTCAAGCACTAAAAAAAATTATAACTAATTTTTCTACTGAAGAATTAAAAAATTTTCGTGATGGAAGACGGAATATTGTTTGGTCTTTAGAAAGACTTTGTTTTTGGGAAGCTACATTTTATGATGCAGCAATTATTCTGCTTAATTTAGCCGTGGCCGAAAATGAAACATGGAGTAACAATTCAACAGGGACATTAACACAGTTATTTCATATTCAGCTATCTGGTACAAAAGTTGATCTCAAATCACGTTTAAGAATAATTGAATATGCTCTGAGTAAGCAGGATCCCCAATTTGATGCTATTGCAATTAAAATGTTAGATCATGCTCTTATAGCAGATTATTTTTCTGGAATTAGTGCTATAGGCTTACAAGGAACAAGAACTGATCAAGATGAGTGGAAGCCAACATGCTGGCAAGATATCTTTGATTATTGGGAAGCCGTACTTTTTTTGCTTGTCAATGTAGCAGAAAAAAACAAAAATTATGCTGTTAAGGTTTCAAACGTTATTTCGTCACGAATTCACGCCTTACTACGTTATGATATTTTTAGTGTTGTCTCAGTTTCGGTTGTGAAAGTCAACACACAGATAGATTGGTACTGGCCAGAAATAATTACTAAATTAAAAAGATCTATAGGCTATTATGCGGGAAAAATACCTGAAACAAGAATTGACGAATTTAGAAATTTGCTTTCTAAATTAATACCGCAGAAATTTAAAGATAAGATGGCATTGATTGTGAGCGTTCCATCATGGGATTATTTGGAAGAAGATAATAATCAAAAAGTTGAGGAATTTGTAGATGAGTGCTTAAGTGACCTTGAAACTTTTTACTTGAATCTACCTTCTCTATTTTCTGGGGAACAGCGCAAAGGAGCTCTTTTTGCTCAAAAATTATCAAAGGGTATTGTTGACAAGAAGAAATTTATTGATTTTTCTTTGAATGCAGTTAGATCAATCGAAAATGCTAATACCATTGTTCTTTCGAGTTTCCTGTTTGAAATTAAAGAAATAAATCCTGAACTGGTAAAAAACACGATTGAAGAAATATTTTATGATCCTATGCTAGCAAAATATTATATCGACATTGTTGCTATTCTTGTTCTGTCTGCATGTGATTTTGAAAAAATAATCTCTTTGACTTCTGAAAAGAAAATGCCTATCTCAAAGATTAGACAACTAGCATATGGTCGAGCACTTTCTGATACATCGGCTGAAGATGTAATTGCTTTTTGTGAAAAATTGTTGACATTAGGCACCGAGGCAAAAATTATTTCTCTCGAAATAATTTGTTTATATTGCCATCGTGATGAAATACGTTTTTTGAAATTCATACCACTGGTTATGGAAATAGTTTCTACGCAAGCTGTACTTTGTAATTTAGGTGCATATTCTTCTAGGGACGAATACAATTGGCAATTTTTAGTTTCTAAAATTCTTGATTCAGATCACTCCACAAATGATTTTGTAAAAAAAATAGCACATAATATTATTTTCTGTTTTGAAACAGATATAGTTTTGAAAATTGATCGTCAACTTGATCACGTCGTAAGAATATTACTCAAAAAGTATTATGTTCAAATTTGGCCTAATTTTAGTGAAGTTCTTTTAGATGAAAATACAAAGAGAAATTTTCGCTTGCGCTCCCTTTTCAGGGGCGATTTTTCAATAGATTCAACCAGCAAATATTTATTTCAGGAAGTACCTGAAGAATATATTTGTGCTTGGTGTGATCAATATCCAGAAAGAGCGCCCCAAATTGCATGTGAACTTCTGCCTGCTGTGATACTTGAAGGAGACATATTGGTAATTAATCCATTTGTTATGAAAATAGCGGAGAAATACATTAATAATGACTATCTTCTAAAAAATATTGAATTTAATATTTTTCCTAGCTCTTGGTCAGACTCTTTAGTTCCCTCCTTAGAAAAGCGAATCTGTGCGCTTAAAAACTATCAGAATTATGGAAATCCTAAAATTATATTGTGGGTATCTGAAGTTATCCAAAGACTTCAAGAGGATATAATTCAAGAAAAAACTAGAGATGCTGAACGAGAAATAGGAATTTACTAATATAATGGCTATAAAAGGCAAGAATTTTTTGTAGTATCTTTCATGCTAAAACCTTAATTACACAATATTGAGAACTAACTTTCGCTCGGGCTTTGATATATTATTAGATAGGTGGTGATTAAACTGAAGTCAATATGCTATTGCTGTACAAAAAAAGCTACATCACGTGAACACGTCCCTCCAAAATGCCTTTTTCCGGAGACAAAAGAGATCGGAAGAATATACGAGAATGATTATCGTCGTTTTCTTATTACAGTACCATCATGTGATGAACACAACCTTGCTAAATCGGGTGACGATCAATATCTAATGGTTTGTTTAGCTAGCAGATTTGGTAACAATGGTGTTGCATATGTCTATGCAAATAAAAAAGTTAGACGTACAATAGCTCGTAATCCTAACCTAATTAGTATTCACCGCGAACATGTTGTTGCGATGAATGGTAAACAGTTTCCTGTTCAGATTATTAATATAGATATATTTCGTTTAGTCAATTCTTTCGAAGCAATTGCAAGAGCTTTAATCTTCCATGAATTTTCCTTTTCTTACCGGGGGCGTTGTCAAGTAATATCTGATCTTTTATGTTTTTCGGAAAGTAAAGAGTACAACCACTTTCAGCTAAACGGTTTTATGTCGTTAAATTTTGAGCGAAAAAAATGGTTTACTGAAGTGAAAGGCTCTAATCCAGAAATTTTTACATACCAGTTTAGTAATTTAGATGGTATTGGAACATTCACAGTTGCCCTGACTTTTTATGAGAAAACAGTTGTGTATGTAATCATGACACTTCTTGATGCTAGCAAGGATTTGAATGTGACCGTTGAGTAATTTTATTTTTCAGTGAATCGCTAAATATACGCAAAAAATATTGATGGTATCTATTTTATTGTTATTATATAATGCAAGACAATCTACCAGCTCCTGCATATAGATTTGAGGAAGAGGTAATTATTTTGGAAAAGCAAAATTTTAATCTAACAATATTTTTAATTAAAGACTATGTTTTTAATTTGGATGAATGTTTAAAAGAAACTATTCATTTGATTAAGGTAAGTATAAACTCGGCTTATGGGCTTGATGGTTTTATCGCTTATTGTGAGAGTAAAAGTAAAGAACCAACTTGGAAAACCCACTTACAGTCTTTAGCAACAGACAAGATAGATATTGGTTATAATACGTCTAACAAAGCTATTATGCTGGTAAGAGTTGGGGACAGAATTGTCGCTCTGGCATTTGGCTATGGTCGCTCTTTTCTTAAGGAAGAACATATAGAGCGAAATTTTGGTTTTAGAGTAGCTTTAAATATTATTAATCCTCAAAAAATGCGTAGCGTTAGCGCCTCGGCTATAGAAGACATGGTTGTTAATACGCAAAGACAAGCCAGTTATAGTACATCTCAAGATGAATTTGGGTTAAATATATCAAGCGATATTATGAAAGGAATTACTGGCGAACCCTGTGATGATATATATGGGAATCATATCAGCGGGAAGGATTCCTTGGTTGTTTCAGTTTTTATGGAGCTAATGGAATTAAAGGAAAAATTAGTACTGTACTTAGCAGCTTATGAAAAACAGCGTTATAAAGAAATTGGATTTGAATGGGTAGATAATATTGGTGAAGTCCGAGATTCAATATTAAAAGATCAGTTAGATTTCAAATTGGCAGATTCAATCAAATCAAAAGACGTATTAAATTTACACGCAGCACCACCTGAAACAATTGACTGGGAACGTGTTGTTGGATTTTGTTTCTCAGGGATAAGAGAAGACACCAGTAAGGCTGAAAGCTATGATGTGAATTTAGATGTATCAATATATATTTCGAAGATAAAACCAGATACTAATGTATACAAAAAAATTAAGCGAGATAAAATTTACGCAATAATGATCGATGACACCATATTCTCCGTGTGTAGTGTATACAACGCTCTTGTATATCAAACAGAATATGAGGGAAAAAGATATATATTATGTTCCGGAAATTGGTATCATATTAATAGCAGTTTTTACGAGCATGTGTTTGATTTTGTAGATAATAAAGTTCCTTTATCTGATTTACAATTACCGACTTGCCCGAAAGGTATGTGCGAGGGTGACTATAATGAACTAATTTCTAAGCAAAATCCAGATTTTTTCCTACTCGATAAGAAAATGTTTTCAGTGGAAAGTGGTCCAAAAAAAATTGAGGCCTGTGACTTATTTTCAAAAAACAAGCAATTGATACATGTTAAGAATAGGGGTAAGTCAGCTCAATTAAGCCATTTATTTGCACAAGGGAAGATATCTGCTCAGTGTTTGATTAGTGATGAAACTTATCGTAAGCAAATCTCCGATACTATTGCAAATTATTTTGGGCAGCCTGTTTTTGATTATACTAGCCGACCAGTTTCGGATGAGTATGAAGTTATTTATGTTATTATTAACACAGGTACTTCTACTGTAGTTAATGCATTACCGTTCTTTAGTCTTGTTAACTTAATGCTTGCTACACAAGAGTTAAACCGTATGCACGTTAGGTGTTCTGTTTTACTTGTGCCTAAAGAGATTTAGAAAATTTTTCGTTATGCTATGTTGTAAAATAAACAAGTCAATTCGAAGCAAATTCAAATGGTGAAAGCAGAAAAGTATAGGCAATGGGAAGTTTGGGGGCATATGATGTGGCAAAACTAAATTTTATAGAAAAAGAATATTTCGAGCAGCTATTTGGCATGGATTCAGGGTATGTGCTTGACTTTTCCAATCGGACATTTCAAGAACTTGTTTATGAAATTTTACAAATTGATATATATATGAAATATCAGGGTCTTTCAAAGGCTAAGATATTGCGAAGCATTATTGCCGATTATGATAACATTAGGGTCGGGAAGTTATTGTTAGAATTATTGCGATATATGCAAATAAAAAATATAATTTCTAATGACGATAAAGAAACTTTTAAGAAATGCGCTGAAATTGCTAATCGACTTATTGGAAAGACTGTTGCAGTTAAGTCCCCTATTCAAAGCACAGTACTAGCAAAACCGATAAAGTCGGTTGTTGATTATGGTAAATATTTGAATGAGCTAAAAGAATTGACTAATTTCGAGGATTCCCCGCAAGCGAGAGGTTTTGCCTTTGAAAAATATCTACGGTCTTTATTTGAAATATTTAGTTTAGAACCAAGAGGAAGTTTTAAGCTTATCGGTGAGCAAATTGACGGGAGCTTCTCATTACATAAAGAAATCTATCTCCTTGAAGCAAAATGGACAAGTAAAAAAATCGATAAAGCCAATTTAGTTATTTTCAATGAAAAAGTATCTTCTAAATCTGGCTTTACAAGAGGCCTTTATATTAGTTTTGCAGGCTACACCGACGAAGCGTTGGCTACTTTTTCAAGTGGTAGGACTGTAAATATTGTTTTAATGACTGTTCAGGAGTTAGCAATCGCTTTAACCTATCAGCTTGATTTAACAGAAGTTTTGTGGCGCAAAGTCCGAGCTTTAGCAGAAGAAGGAAACTATAACAAACTTGTATCTGAAATGTAGCAAACAGGCATTTAAAAAGCCTTATAACCACAAAAGGTTTCACCCAAGGTGTTTTTGCAAGGCAAAATTGTGCTTTGGAATAATACAAAGTGAAGGGGGAGGACATTCACAAAGGGCTTCACTCTATGCTATAATTTTTCAAGCAGAGCAGGTTAAAGTGACATGCTATTCGAGAAAACTGTAGGCATCAAACCATTAGTTTAGCCTCAGCATGGTGCTTGAATGGTGTTTAGACATAGCAACAAGGCATAACCATTGCACATAGTATGGTATGCAAATAAGTAAGAGGAGCTATAGGGTATTGAAAAATTGGTTTTTCCCGCGCAAAGATATTCAATCCCCCTCAAAGGAGCTGACAGAGGCCTATTCCAAAATTATTCGAAAGGATATTCCGTATAGGATGATTCCGCATTCGGTGGCCTTATTTTTAGTAACCGTGGCAGCATCTCTTTTGGCTATTTCAGCAGTGCTTTTTAAGATAGGGTTTATAGTACCACCGCTGTTAGTAGTGGCAAGCAACGCGCTACTTATAAAGAAAGACCGATTTTTTTGGCTGGGGCCTATTCTGTATATGCTATTGCTAGCAAACTTTGTAATTACAGCGGGGACACTTCTGCTGTTTTTTCCAAACCCAAGCTCTATGCTGTGCTGTATGGCCTATTATGTTTTTTTGTTTATTTTTTTTATGGGAATAGTTTTATGTTATAGAAAAGACTATCGGGATTTTGAAGAAATTGTCAGGCGGCGTTATGCTAATTTGGCTCGCCCCATTAATCCGTATAGTTTGTTTAGCAGCGTAATAAGTGTGGCGTTTGCAATAATAGTTGTAAAAATCATTCCAATTTCTATTTTGGGGGCAGGAGTTATAGCGTTGATAATCTACTACCTTTGCCCCCTTATAGCGGAACAAATTATTGTAGTGAGACAGTACAGCGAAATGCCAAAGGGGTGAGGTTGGGTTTGCATATGAGTGCAAACCGCAATACCAGTGCACGATTTTGCAAGGAGCGTTTAGGGTTGTGCGTAGAAGCACTATTTAAGCAGCTCAGGGAAAGTTCTTACTGTATTTACCTTTAAATAAAAAAAGAATCCGAACCATTTGACAGTCGAATTAACTGTTAAACAATTCGGATTCTTAAACTATTGGTGCGGGAAACAGGACTTGAACCTGCACAACCTTGCGATTACTAGCACCTGAAGCTAGCGCGTCTGCCAATTCCGCCATTCCCGCGCGGAACAGATGTTATTGTACAAGATAGCCGCCGGAATTGCAAGAGCAAATATTGCCTTTTTCAGTAGTTGGGAGCAGGGAAGAGGCAAATATGCTTACAACCCTTTCGCCGACGGTGCCCCAGCTAGATTCAAGTAAGGCTCTCTTTGTCCCTAAGGGACTTTTACTGCCCAAGAAGAAGTCAAGAAAATTCATCCAAGCAGGGAGCAGACCAGGCTTGGACAGCCTCTGCCTCATGCTGAACGTAGCTGTCGATGGCTTCGGCTACCCGCCGGGAAACTTTTACCGCTTCTACCACGGTCTTGGCACCGGTAACCACATCTCCAGAAGCGAAGACTCCCGGTCGGCTGGTACGACCACAGTCGTCTACCGCAACCAGTCCTCGGTTGGTGACGTCAATGCCGGTAGTTGAGGATACCACTACTGCTCGAGGCCCTTGACCAATGGCTATGATGATGGAATCTACTGGGAAGAGGCTCAGCGTGCCGGGAATGGCCTCATAGCTTAGGTGATCTTCTTGGTCTTTGAGGCGGCTGTCTGCCATCATAATCCCTTCCTCAGTAAAGGACTGGCATAATTTGTTGTAAATCAGCTTCGCTCCGTCGATTTGGGCGTATTCCAGCTCCACACCTCGGGCGGTGACGCTTTCTTCTCCACCTTGGCAGATCACATACACCTCAGAAGCCCGGTGACGAATGGCTGTTCTGGCTACATCCATAGCCACATTGCCGGAACCGATAACGGCGATCCGTGAACCCAGCCGATAGACATCTGGGTTGCGCAAGTATTCAATGGCATAATGAACATGCCCCAGACTTTCACCGACAATCCCTAAGGGGTTGGGACGCCAGACCCCGGTGCCCATGAACACGGCTTTGAAGCCATCGCGAAAAAGGTCATCCACACTTAGATTGGTGCCGATACTGGTATTGGGACGAATCTTGATGCCCATTTTCAGCATGGTATCCATCATCCGGTCTAGGATGGTTTTGCTTAGGCGAAACTCAGGAATGCCGTAGCGCAGCACGCCGCCAATTCGATCGGTACCTTCATAAAGGGTTACCGCATAGTTTTTGGTGGCTAAAAGGATAGCAATGGTGATTCCTGCAGGGCCGGAACCGATGATGGCAATTTTGCCACTGCTACCATCGGAAGGCTTGGGCTCATAGACGTTTAAGTAATAATCAGAGATATACTGTTCAATGGCACTGATTTGAACCGGAGAGCCCTTTTTATTTAAAATGCAATGGCCTTCACATTGGTTCTCTTGGGGACAGACCCGGGAACAGACTAAAGAGAGGGGGTTGTTGTCAAAAAACAAACGCCCGGCCTCTTCAATCCGGCTTTCTAAAAGTAGCTGGATACCTTGGCGGATGGGTGTTTGCACCGGACAACCTCTGGTGCAAAGTGGGGTCTTACATTGCAGACAACGCCGGGCATCGTCAATTACGTGTTTACTCATAACAGCCTCCTAAATCCATAGCTATAGGTACCGGAGTGAGAGGGGGGCTCAGAAGGCAGTGGTATGGCGCTCCACCAACTGACCGGAAAAATAGGTCGTGGAGGGGGCGGTTTTGCCACGTAATACTTCTAACAGTAGACCCACACTCTGTGTGCAGATGGCTTCCAATTGATTGTCAATGGAAGAAAGCTCCGGTTCGCAATATTCCGTTATACTTGAATTATTATATCCTATTATCAGTAAATCTTGGGGGATTTTCCGACCGATTTTTTTGGCATACTTTACCGCACCTACGGCTAAGATATCATCAGCCGTAATGATGCCCTCAAAGTGAAGGTTATTATTGGTTAAATCCATTAGACCGGCAATAACCTTCTGGATGCTATTGTCCTGGGTGCGAATCTGCTGAATGCAGTCGGGCAGGAGGGGAAGGGACATGGCCTCGAAGGCCGCTTTAAAACCGGCAGTTTTTTGGCGGCTACTATAAGATACATTGTTAAAGAGAAAGAGCAGCTTTTGGCGACCGGCCTGAAGACAGGTGGTGGTCACATCAAAGACCGATTGATAATCGTCACAGAGCACGTTGTATATATTACTGCCGCTGAGGGCGGCATTGACAATAATCACTGGGATCTCTTTAGCCGCGCTGCGAATATAATCATTCTCTTGATCTTTGGCTTCCACATAATTTGAACCGATGAGAATAATCCCGTCCACTCGCTTATTTAAGAGTAAAGACAGGTACTTTTCTTTGGTGTTTTTCTCGTAGCCGGTGCAGCATAAAAGCACATCATAGCCCTGCTGGCGTAGCATCCCCTCCAGATAGTAAATACCCTTAGCCAAGTAGGGGTCGGATACATCGGCACAAAGTAGGCCGATGGTTTGCATCGAGTTTGTTCCCAGCCCCCGGGCAAAAACATTGGGAGTATAGCCGTATTCTTCAACTACTGCCAGCACTTTGGCTCGGGTAGAAGCCTTGACACTGCTACTGCCATTTATCACCCTTGAAACCGTTGCAATGGAGACACCGGCTTTAGCAGAAATATCGTAAATATTCATCGCTCTTTACGCTCCGGTCTTTTTACAGCCAGTAAAGCGGGTAGCCTTATCTGGGAGAAAAATTTATCCTTTATGATATACACTGGTCATTTTAGCCTTGTGTTGCCGGAATTGCAAGGCTAAAGAGCCCCTTCTGCCGAAAGCCACTTTTACCAACAAATTAATTTACTTTATAAATTAATTATCGTATGATTAAAAAATCAATCCATATCAAAGGAGAAGCCCCATGAACTACCAAATATTTCCCACCTATCAGAAGCTCTGCCACCAAATCACGGAAGAAATTGTCCAACTCATCCGAGAAAAGCCCAAGGCCCTGCTTTGTATTGCGGCTGGTCACACCTCGCTGGGGGTTTTTAGTCAACTTTTGCAGCGTGTCCAAGCTGAGAATCTTGATCTATCCCAGCTTAGTTTTGTCTCTATGGATGAATGGATAGATATGAATGACCAGACCCCCGGCTCTTGTGGCGACTTTTTACGCCAGAACTTTCTTGACCATACCGAAATAGAGCCTAGGAATATTTGCCTCTTTGACGGTACCGCCGCTGATACCGAGCAGGAGTGCGAGAGGGTAAACCAATTTATCCAACAGCGGGGCGGACGACTTGACTACCTGGTACTGGGGCTGGGGATGAACGGGCATCTAGCCCTTAATGAACCGGGGAGTAGTTTTTCTTCCCGCTGCCGTGTGGTAGCACTAGATTCTGTCACCCAAAAGGTGGGACAAAAGTATTTTTCTGCTACAGCCCAACTAAAAGGCGGCATCACCTTGGGAATAGCCGATTTCTTACAGAGCCGCCGGGCTGTGCTCATGGTGTCCGGCCAAGAAAAACAGTCCATTTTGCAGCAAGTCCTGGGGCAGGAGCCGAGTGAAAGACTGCCTGCAACGGCAATCAAAACCCACCCCAACAGCGCTCTTTATGTAGACCAAGCAGCGCTGAGAGATTGCTAATATAAGCAAATTGTTCCATACTATAATTATCTATAAGTATTTGGAGGCTTTTTCATGCAAAAAAATATTCCGTCAGCCCTTAAACTCTCTAACCGCAAGCAAATTTATTATTTGCTGTCACAGAAGGACGGAATCTCCCGAGCGGATCTAGCCAGAGAAACAGGCATCAGTGGTGCAACGGTAGTTAAAGCTATTGATTTTTTACGGAAACGCAACATTATTCTTTTCGAAGAGGCGGAAGAAAGCCCTGCCCATGCCGGGCGCAAGCCAACCCCTTTGCGCTTTAACCGCGACTTCGCCGCCTCCTTGATTGTTTACATGGAAGGCCTTTATACCTCTATCGGCATTGTCAATGCCGCCGGGGATGTGCTTTTGAGCCAGGAATTTAAGATCACTAATCTGGAATCTTTTTTCCAGGAAGAAATTTTCGACCACATTGATAGCATCTTAGCCAAAAACATCTTGCCCTTTTCCGCCTTTCTGGGTATAGGTATCGCTATCCCAGCAGCCGTGGATATTAAAGGGAAGCAGATCATGTGCTCCCCCTTGCTGAAAGGATGCCATTTAGACAATCTTGAGCAATGGATCAAAACCTTAGAACTCCACTATAAGCTACCTGTCTTCGTGGAAAATGATGTTAATGTGGCGGCCTTGGGCGAGTATCGCAGCCGTTTTGGCCGTAGCTTTGGGGACTTGGTTTATCTGTCCTTAGGCAGCGGCTTAGGGGCAGGAATCATTCTGAATGGACAAATTCGCCGGGGGCAGCACTTTTGCGCCGGAGAAATCGGCTATATGGTCTTTGACCCAAAAGAGGAGAACACCGCTACAGATATGGGTTGGCTGGAGAACCATATTAATTTAGATGCCATCACCAGACAGTTCCAAGCCGGAATAAAAGAGCTGGTTTTAGGACGAATCTCAGAAGAGATTTGCCAATACCTTGCTTCGTATATCGCTTTGGCAGTAATAAACATCCACGCTGTAATTGATGTAGAAACTATATTATTAGGCGGAGTCCTGGCAGATTATTTTTCCACCCCCTTACTTGCAGCGGTCAACCAAGAAATTGCGCAGAAGATGCCACACTTTCCCATCCCTCAGGTTCAACTCGGGCAGTTAAAACAGCCAGGTTTCAGCGGTTTCGGTCATATCATTTTAGACAATCTCATCGACAAAATTTTAGAATCCCAAGAAGATTAAACAAAATAATTTCGTTTTTTCTTAAAAATACTGTTGAAATTATGAAATTCTCCGCTTATAATTAATTTACTTTATAAATTAATTAACCGAGGAGTTCATCTATGAAGCATCAAATCAACCTGGACTACCTTTCTATCAATAAAACCTTAAAGGAACACTCCTGTGTTATCGGCTTTGACGCCTTTATAGATACCCTCACCAGACCCTTGTTCCGCCGTGAAGGTAAGACAACAGAGTACTTTGAAAATCTTCCTGCCTTGGCGACCTACTTACTGCAAAAGCAAAACCATAGTGTAGCCATTGAACTAGACATGATTTGCCAGAAAGCAGGGGGGAACAACCCCATAATCAGTTCTGCCCTTTGCCAAGCCGGGCTAAAAGTTACCTCTATCGGCCCTTTTGGCAGCCCTCAAATCGAACCGGAATTTGCCGAACTCCACCAGAACTGCCAGCTGTATTCCTTGGGTGAACCGGGGCGCTGCTTGGCCTATGAGTTTTCGGTGAGCAAGCTGATGAACTTCATTAATATGAATCAGGACTGCTTTCAATTTGACAAATTGTTGCAGGCGGTGGGGTCTGAAAGAAAACTGGCTGATATTTTTCAGCAAGCCAAGCTTTGGGTTTTTGTAAATATGAGCGAACAACCAGCAGTAATACAGCTCTGGCAAGAATTGCGAGAACATTATTTACCCCTAGCGGTTTCAGCCTATGACAAAGAATTATTCTTTGACCTATCTGATTGTGATCGCTTATCCATTAGCACCTTAGAGTATGCCCTCTCCGTTATGAAGGACTTTGCTCAACGAACTACAGTAAGTCTAAGTCTGAACGAAAATGAATTTTCCAGCTTATGCCGTCTATATTCTATTGCTTCCACGACCGACGATGCCCTTGCCAAGCTCCGAGAGGTCTTGGCTATCCAGCGGATCATTCTACGGAAATTGGACTATTTCTTTGCTATCGATAGCTTGGGAGAATATCGCATTCCTAATATTGTCGAGGCCAATCCCAAAATACTTACCGGAGCCGGAGATAGCCAGAACGCCGGAATCTGCTTAGGTATATTAGCCGGATTATCCTTGCCTGAGGCTTTGACCTTGGGAGTTCAACTAGGGAATTATTATATTCGCCAAGGTAATTTCCCTAAGCTCACCGACCAAGGTTTTATGTAGCTGAAAGGCAATTGGAACATCAGAGTCAACCAGCCCATAACGCAGTATTCTTTCTCTCCGCCCCGGTGATAACCAGCTGTTACGCCACCTCAGGGTAGGATTTCAAGCAAAAAGGAGCGCAGGTAATGTTTAAAATTGGTGTTATTATCGATGCATTTGTCCCGGAACTTGCTACCCGTCTACCGCAAATACGCCAACTGGGTATTGAGGGAATTCAATTCCAAGCCGCTCAAGGCAGTCTGGCACTGGAAACCATGACGCCCCAAAAGAAAAAGGAATTAAAAAAGCAAATCCACGACAGCGGTCTTCAGGTTTCCGCCCTTTGTGCCGATTTTGGTGGGCATGGCTTCGCCATAAAAAAAGATAATGCTTTCAAAATTGACCAGTCAAAACGGATTTTAGAGTGGGCCAAAGAACTGGACTGTTCCATTGCAACTACCCATATTGGTGTAATTCCAGCTCAGGGTGAAAGCAGAGAAAATCAACTGGAAGCTTGCTATCAGTTGGGAAACTTCGCCAGTAGTCTGGAGGGTTGTTTTGCTATCGAGACCGGACCGGAAACTTGCTTAGAACTGAAAGGCTTTTTAGATGAATTACGAACCTCCGGCGTTGGGGTCAACTTTGATCCGGCTAATTTAGTTATGGTTACCGACGACGACCCCAGCCGTGGGGTATTACTGCTAAAGGATTACATTGTTCATACCCACGCCAAGGATGGCAAGATGATAAAAAAGACCTCCCCACAGAAAATTTATGACTACTTTGCCTCCGGCGGCATCGAAGACCTAAATCTGCCAGACTATTTTTCCGAAGAAGTTCTGGGGCAGGGAGAGGTTAATTTCCCCGAATATCTTAAAGCCCTTACTACTATCGGCTATGAAGGCTTCTTAACCATCGAAAGAGAGCTGGGTCAAGACTACTGGTCTGACCTGGTACTAGCAGTAAATTATTTGAAGCAGCTTATCAAGGAGTAAGTTTATGGAGAAAAAATGCAAAGTTGCCATTCTGGGAATGGGCTTTATGGGGAGTACCCACAGAAAGGCCTATGAACAGTTGCCTCAGGTAGAGATTGTGGGAATCCTCGATGCCAATAACCCACCTAGTAATTCATCACCGCCCATCTTTAGCAGATTGGAAGAACTACTGTCTTTTACCCAACCCGATGTAGTTGATATCTGTCTACCCACCCCAGCCCACTATTCCGCCGCACTGCTAGCGTTAGAAAAAGGTTGCCACGTAATTGTCGAAAAGCCCTTAGCGCGCTTTTCCAGCCAAGGAAAACACTTATTAGAAAAAGCCCAAGAGAAGCAGCGGCGACTTCTGGTAGCCCATGTCTGCCGCTTCATGCCGGAATACCAAATTTTAAAAGAATTACTCCAAAGCCAGGAACTGGGAAAACCGCTCCATTTCTCCGCCCAGCGCCTTTCCGAACCACCCAAATGGTCTACCAATAATTGGCTTTGGGATAAAGACCAAAGTGGTGGAACACTGATGGATCTGCAAATTCACGATATTGATTTAGCCCTTTGGCTCTTCGGTGCCGTTGAAAAGTCCCTGTCCACGGAATGTCTAAACCCCTCCATGGAAACCAACACCCTGACCCATGTAACCACAACCCTATATCATCAAGGTGGAAGTGTAAGTCTACTGGAAGCCAGTCATATCCAGCCCTCAGGTTACCCTTTTACCACCGGCTTTAGGCTCATTGCCGAGAAGGCCACCCTAGAGTTCTTTCGCCAAGGCAGCACCCTCCGGTTCCAACTATGTAAAGGGGATGCCGTAATCGACTTGTCAAGTAAACTCCCAGCCCCAACCCCCGAAAATGACCCCTATTACTTAGAGCTAAAGAGCTTTATTCATACGATCACAACTGATGAAAAACCTTGCATCGACCCTTGGGAGGCCTATGCCGCCTTAGAACTAATTAATACTCTCACTGAATAACCGACTAAATTCCATCCCGAAAACAAGAAGAAACGAGGGCAAGAACTATGTTTAAGGATCAAGCCACCCAAAAGGCCTATCAAGAGCGTTTGTCCCGCTATCTGACAGCTATGAATGGCGGAACTCCAGATCGTATTCCGATTCGCTTTTTCTATCAGGAGGCTGCCGCCCGCTACTGTGGCGTAAGCAACCAAAAAGTTAGCTGTGATTATCAAGCAGCCTTTGATGTGACCCGCAGAACCGCCCAAGAACTTGGCAACGATGCCGTCATGCTAAATGCCATCTGGAGCAACTATGGTGTAGCCAAAGCCGCCAGTTGGCGCTATTTGGCTGTCCCTGGCGTAGACACCGAGGTCACGAATGTTAATCAGTTTTTTGAACCAGACAGGGAAGAAGATCAATTTCTCCAAGCCGAAGAATATGAGGAATTTATCGAAGACCCTACCGCCTTCATCGTAAATACTTGGTTGCCCCGAGCAACCCACCGGGTAAAGCACCAAAACCAACCGGTAGATTTCGATCACAACATAGCACTTATGTCCGGGGCTCTGGCCTTTGGCGACTATATGAATGCCTTTGGCGGTGCGGCAGACAAACTGAAATACGAAGCCGGTATCGTATCCGCCAATTCCGGTATGCTAAAAGCACCCCTAGACTTAATGGCCGATAAATTTCGCGGCTATGTCAACACTTGTATAGACGGCCAAGAAAATCCCAAGCAACTCGCCAAGGCCTGTGAAGCCCTTATGCCCCATGTTCTAGCCAACGCTCTCGCCAATGCTGATCCCAACAAAGAGGTTCCCATTACCCTTTGGGCTCACCGAGGCTGTGTCCCTTTTATTACGCCAGAAATGTTTGATCAGATCTTCTGGCCCACCCTTAAACCAATTCTGGAAGAGCTTATTCGCCAGGGGCATCAAATCCTGTTCTATGGGGAAGGAAATTGGGAAGCACATTATGACCGGCTTCTGGAATTGCCGGAACGGGGGATCATTTATCACATAGACCGGGGAGACCCTGCCTACGCAGCCCAAAAGCTTAAACCCAAATTCGCCATCAGCGGTGGTTTACCTTACTACACCTTGGCTCGAGGCAGCCGGGAAGAGGTAAAAGCCGACTTAACTAAGCTACTCTCCCAAGTCAAAGAGGGCGGCGGCTATATTCTGGATGCCACCGCTTTGATGCTCAGCGATATCCAGCCGGAAAACTTACAAACCGCCGTAGAATTCATCATGGACAAAGGCGTTTACAGTCAAAGCTCCCCCCGATTGACTATGGGTACACCGACCTCTACACCAGAGATTCCTCAGGGAAAGCGACCACCGCTGACTTGCCGCAGTTGGGAAGAGGAGAAGAAGGGGTATAGAAATCTATCCGGAGACATTGATCTGGTCAAGACCCAATGGGAAAAAGCCGATTCAGCCCTTTATAAATATTTGTGGACCACTGTTCTATGGTAAAAATCTGTCATTCCCGGCCTTAGCCGAAATGATAAATCAAAATGGAGGAAGAGAAAATGAAGAAAAAGATCATCGCCTTACTATCTGTTGTTGCCTTATCCTTCGCTATGTTAGCTGGTTGCAGTCAGCCAAGCAGTAGCGGAAACGGCCAAACTTCTCCTGCCAGTTCTGGAGACAAAGCCACCACCGCTGCCGGTTCTGTCGATGCTGCGGAGAAGAAAACCTTTCGCGTAGCCGCCCATAATGCCACCACGGATAATGGTTGGAGAATCCGCTATGAAAACCAGCTCAAGGAAGTGGCAGATCAATTAAAAGACGAAGGCATCATCACAGAATTTGTCAGTTTTAGCGCCAACAATGACCCGGCTACCATGAGCGCCAACATTGAGCAAACAATTAATGAGGGGTATGACATTATTTTAGTAAATCCTATCAGCAGTACTGGACTTGATCCTCTGATTGAAAAAGCACTAGAAAAGGGTATTACCTACGTTAATGTTGACTGCGAGTATGAGAGCGGCGATAAAATCTTAAATGTCACCACCGATCAAGCCTATTGGGCAACCCAAAGTGCAGAATTTGTAGCTGAAAAAATGGGTGGCAAAGGAAACTTAGTTATTTTCAACGGCATTGACGGTAACTCTGCTTCTGAAATTAGAAAAGAAGCCTTCCATCAAGTCTTGGAAAAATACCCCGACATCAAAGTCGTCAAAGAAGTGGCTCATAACTGGAGTCAAGTTGAATCTAAGCAAATCATGAACGGCATTATTTCTTCGGGCTTAGCCTACGATGCGATTCTAAACCAGGAAGCCGGTTTAGGCATTCTCCAAGCCTTGGAAGAAGCTAAAGCGCCCTTCCCGAAAGCCATTACCTCTGACGAAGAAGTGGGCTATCTACGTAAACTAGCCGAAATAAACAAAGATAGCGAAAAGCTGCCCTTCTACATCATCGAAAACCCTCCGGGCATTGGAGCTACTGCTCTAAAATTCGCTGTTCGTCTGGCACAAGGCAAGGAACTAAAAGATGGTATGACCAAGGGCGAAAATAACGCAATTTATATCAAACCTCAATGGACAGCCACGTATGAGACCATGGCTAAAGCTTTAGAAGAGACTAAGGACCTACCTGAAACGGAGTTTATTTCCACCTACTACGCCGACAAGGATGTAGATGCATTTTTCAAATAATCAGACCGATTTGAAGGGAAGGTGATGGGCTCTTGCTGTCCATACAAGGTATTACAAAAGATTTCGGAGCCGTAAAGGCATTAACTGGGGCGGATTTAATTATCCGCCCCGGAGAAATCACCGCACTACTTGGTGCCAACGGCTCCGGCAAATCCACCTTGGTTAAAATACTGGGTGGGCTGGTTACAGCCAACAGCGGCAAAATATTTTTAGAAGATCAGCCCCTTCGAATTAGCTCTGCTAAAGAGGCTTACCAATATGGGATAGCGGTGGCTTATCAGGATCTAAGCCTTTTACCCCAGATGTCGGTACTGGATAATATCCTTCTGGGTCATGAGCCCCAAAGACGCCTTGGCATGATTAACCGGCCAGTCATGGTCAAAAGGGTAGAAGAGCTCTTAAGACGCTTACAGGTAAGCTGTAGCCTGACAGATCTAGTAGGGAGTCTACCCTCCTCTGTGCAAAGTATGCTGGAGATTGCCAAAGCACTCTCTAGGGATAGTAAAATTATTCTCCTTGATGAGGTAACCGCTTCACTGCACCATGATGAGGTTGAAGTTTTGTTTGGCCTACTCCACGAGTTAAAAAACCAAGGTAAGGCCATTGTTATGGTCACCCATCGTATGAATGAAGTTTTCCGCATGTGTGAGCGAGCTACCATTCTAAGAAACGGCGCTACCGTAGGCGATGTCTCGGTGAAAGATACCAGCTTGGATGAGATTATTTTCCTCATGACCGACAAAAAACCACAGATGCAGGAGGCTCAGTCTGTCAGCAATAAAATAGCCCATAAAAAACCAATACTAAAGATAGATGATCTGGCTGTGACTCCCAAAGTAAAAAACATCTCAATGGAAATCTATCCCGGAGAATTAATTGGGATTGGCGGACTTCAAGATCAGGGTCAAGCGGAATTCATCCGTTCGCTCTATGGTCTTTTCCCTGCAACGGGCGGAAAGATTGAAGTTAAAGGAAAGCCAGAGTGCCTTAAGAATCCTGCCTATGCCATTAAGAAAGGCTTTGGTTTCGTCTCCGGTGATCGCAGTCGAGAGTCTATATTCCCGATACGCACCATCGCCGAGAATATTTATGCAGCCAAAACGACTCAGGGTAGAATTTTCGGCCCTCTTGCGCCCAAAGAAATTGTAGAAGCGGCGCAAAAAATTGTCACCGACTTCGGCGTTAAAATTGGTCAAGTCTCCGACCCAGCCACGTCACTCTCCGGCGGCAATCAACAAAAATTAGCCATTGGCCGTTGGATGCTATTAAATCCAGATATTCTGCTCCTTGATGACCCCACTAAAGGGGTAGACATTTCCGCTCGGCGAGAAATTATCGCGCTATTACGCGAAGCTACAAAAAAGGGCATGACCATCCTCTTATCCTCCAGTGATAATGAAGAGCTCCTAGAAGCGGCGGATCGAATCTATATCTTTTATGAAGGTAGAATCTCCGGTCATTTCCAGGGGGCAGATAAGTCTGAGGAAAAAATCGTTGCCGCTATGATGGGGCTTGGAAGGGAGGAAGCGGTCTGATGAAGAATCTTTTCGGTCGTCTTAGACAATCACCAGCCTTTTCCGGACTATTTTTACTGATTATTGCTTTACTCATTAATATGTTAATACAAGGTTCCTCCTTCTTTAGCGCTGATAGCAGTAAAACACTTTTAACCAAAAACTTACCGCTGATTCTTGCGGCTATAGCCCAGTGTATCATCCTCTTGACCGGGTGTATTGATCTGTCCTTAGGCTTTCAAATGACCTTGGCAAATGTCATTGCAATTATGGCTCCTGAGGCTCTAGGTATTTCGGTAGCCGCCGCCTGGGTACTAGCCTTTGCCGCTGTGATCGTCGTCTCCACCATAAACGGAATTGTGGTCTCTTATCTACGGATTCCGCCCCTTCTGGCTACCTTTAGTATGGGCTTTATTCTGAAAGGAATTACTGTATCCATAATGTCGAAGCCTCAAGGCAGCATTCCCAAAGAGATCTACAAATTCTATGACGGTAGCTTTCTATTCTTACCCAATGTCTTATGGATACTAGTGATCATTCTACTCGCTTGGTACGGCTTTACCCGCTTTCCGCTTTATCGTTACTTTCTGGCTACCGGTGGCAATGAAAGAAATAGCTTCCTCTCTGGAATCAATCCCCAAAGTACTAAGGTAAAGGCCTATGCTATAGCCGGTATATTCACTGCCTTATCCGGTCTGGCCTTAACTGCTATGGCTGGTTCCGGTAATCCCCTAATCGGAGAAGTCTTTTCACTAAAATCCGTGGCCGCCTGTGTCATTGGCGGGACTTCACTTTCCGGCGGGTGGGGTAGTGCCTTCGGCGCTGTGTCCGGCGGATTATTCCTTGGTATCGTTCAAAACATTGTCTTCTTTCTCTTTGGTCTGTTAACTAAAGCCTTTCCCGGCTTCACCTTCAACTCTTACTATCAGAGCTTAACAGCCGATATCATTGTGCTCTCTGGCCTTCTGCTGTCAGTAGTTGCCAGTCGCAAATCAAAAAAGGCTACCTCATCCTTGCCGAGAAGGGAGAAGAGCTATGTCAACTAATACTTTCAGACAACCAAGAAAAAAAGCCAGCTTTTGGCGGCAGCCAGCACCGGCGGCCTTTATAGTCTCTGTTCTGCTCTATCTAGTCACTATTCTCGTGAAGAACGAGGCCTTCAGCCAAAACGCCATTGCTACCATTCTTGCCAGCACGATGTTATTGACCATGGCAACAGCCGGGCAGACTCTGGTCATTATTACGGGAGGAATAGATTTATCCGTTGGTGCCATCATGTCTCTCAGCGCCATTGTTGCCGGAGAAATTATGTATGGTAATAATGCCAATATTCCTCTGGCACTGCTTATGTGCATTGCCGTTGGCTGCTGCTGCGGTCTCCTAAACGGTCTGGGAATCGTCTATGGACGCTTACCGCCACTAATTATGACCCTTTGTCTAGGCGGTATCCTTTCACGAATCCAGTTCGCTCTGACGGGCGGAACACCTAATGGTACCAGCGCACCGCTCATTAATCAGTTCATGATCTTCCGTCTGTTTGATACCATTCCCATGCTGGTGGTGGCAGGTGCGGTCTTCTGTCTCATCATGTTCTACTTACTAAAGCGCTCCCGCTATGGACAGCAGCTCTTTCTTCGCGGTAACAATCAACAAGCAGCTCTCTTGTCAGGTATTAAGGTGAAGAAAGTTAGTATCTTAGCCTACGCCCTTTGTGGTCTACTTAGTGGCTTAGGTGGCTTCATCACCTGTGCCTACATGCATCACGTCTCGGTAAATGTAATGGATAGCTTCACCATGATGAGCATTGCTGCTGTTGTTGTCGGCGGAACGCTCTTGGCAGGGGGGAAGGGCAGCTTCATTGGCTCAATGATCGGCGCATTACTACTTACTGTCCTAACAAATTTTCTGGTAATTCTGGATGCCAGCGATTCTGTCCGAAATATCGTAATGGGATCTGTACTTATATTACTGCTTGCCCTCTATAACCGCAGCAGTAAAATCCGACAATAACCGACAAAATCTACCAAGGTCTGGCCGCTATCGAAGAAACCTTAAAGCTATCGTCATAGCGGACATTGTCTAGGGTGCTTACCAGCACTATACGATGCGCAACAGGAAAAGTAAATTCACCAAAGAAGTTTATTACAAGCAAGAATAGCAATATAAGGAGAAGAGACTTATGAAAACAAAAGTAGCTATCATGGGAGCCGGTTTTATCGCCGAAATTCACGCTGAATCCTATAAACGCTTTGTTCCAGACGCAGAGATTGTGGCCGTTTATACAAGAGACCCCCAAAAAGCCCAGGCCTTTGCAGAAAAATTTGCCATTCCTTTAATCTATACAGAACTAGATCAACTCTTAGAGCAATCTGACTGCGACGTTGTGGATATCTGCTTACCAAATTTTCTTCATGCAGAAGCCTGTATAAAGTCTGCCCAAGCCCATAAGCACGTAATCATCGAAAAACCACTGGCCGTTACTTTGGAAGAAGCCGATAGCATGATTGCCGCCTGTAAGGAAAATCAAGTACAGCTAATGTATGCCGAAGAACTCTGCTTCGCCCCCAAATACGAGCGGGTAAAAGCCTTAGTAGAATCCGGTGCCATTGGTGATATTTTCATGATGAAACAGTCCGAAAAACACTCCGGCCCCCACAGTGCCTGGTTCTATGATGTCAATCTCTCCGGTGGCGGAGTCCTTATGGATATGGGCTGCCATGCCTTAGCTTGGTTTCGCTGGATGCGCCCCGGGAAAAAAGTCAAATCCGTCTATGGACAATTAAATACCGTTCTGCACCAAAACATTACCCGTGGCGAAGATAATTCTGTCTTAATCCTGGAGTTTGAAGATGGCGTAACAGTCGTAGCCGAAGACAGCTGGGCACGTTTTGGCGGTATGGAAGATAAAATTGAAATCTTTGGCACAAAAGGTTCCAGTTCCGCTGACCTCTTTCAAGGCAATTCTGCACTGACCTATAGCTTAGAGGGTTATGATTATGCCGCCGAAAAAGCCGGAATCACTACGGGTTGGACCTTTACCATGTTTGAGGAAGTTTTCAATCAGGGTTACCCTCATGAGCTGGCACACTTTATTCATTGCATTCGGACGGGTGAGAAGCCCCTAGTGACAGGCGAAGACGGTCGAGCTGTGCTAGAAATGATTTATGCTGCCTATGCCTCGGCTAAAGAAGGTCGCAAAATTCAACTGCCTTTTTCGCCTCAAGTAAAAAAGCCCATTGATCTGTGGCTGAGTTAAAATCTACGAATTGGTTGAATTTTGAAGTAATTTCCACCCCTGCAAGTAGCAAGGTGGAAATTATTTCTGTAAAGGGATTTTTTCTTAAACAAACGTCCAAATGGACTTAGCTTTAAAGCTCCCCCACTAGGCTAGATATGCCTTGAGTGTTACAATAAAAGGCAATTGCTCAAATCCCTGACTAGCTTCGCCCAAGAGGGGCAGGTTTCGTCAGGTAGAAATAAAATTGCCGAGGTATCAAGATGAACCGAAAGATAGCAGATTTCCACCGTCAAATCAAAGATAGCATGGTAGCCGTAATGGGCGTGGGCATTTCCAATCGCCCCCTCATTCGCTACTTGCACAAGCTGGGAGCCAAGATTACCGCCTTCGACGCTCTGCCGGAGAATGACCCAGTCTTAGCCAAGACAAAGCAAGATTTTGAAGCAGAAGGAATCTTCATTGCTTGGAGTGTAGGGAAGGATTATCTGCAACAATTAACGGAAGTAGGCTTTGACTATATTTTTCGTACTCCACGGATGCGCCATGATCTGCCTGAAATCCAAGTAGCCTTGGAAAAAGGAGCAGTTTTAACTTCGGAGATGGAAGTTTTCCTCACTCTATGTCCTTGCAAAACCTTTGCCGTCACTGGTAGTGATGGCAAAACCACCACTACCACGCTGATCTCTTTGATCCTGAGCCAAGCCGGTTACAAAGTCCATGTAGGTGGCAACATCGGCACCCCTTTACTTGACCGGGTCGAGACTATGGCGGAAGATGATCTGGTGGTATTGGAATTATCTTCCTTTCAGCTTTTAACCATGAACCAAAGTCCTGATGTTGCTGTCATTACGAATATTTCACCCAACCATTTAGACATGCACCGAGATTATCAAGAATATATTGATGCCAAAAAGCATATTTTCCAGTCGCAAAACTTTATGGGCAGATTGGTCTTAAATGCGGATAATCAGATCACTGCTGGTTTTTTCCCTGAGGCCAGAGTCAAGAAAGCTTATTTTAGCTGGGAAGAGCAGAGTAATTGGGCGGGAAAAGGTAATTCTTTTGACCACGCCTTTGTTAAAGATGGTTTTCTATGCTATCAGCAAGGTAACCAGGAAATAGAAAAAATTCTTTCCATCAAGGAGGTTCTAATTCCGGGCAGGCATAACGTAGAGAACTACTTAGCGGCAGCTTCTGCTACAATGCCTTGGGTAAAAGCAGAAGATATTCGCCAAGTGGCCATGAGCTTTCCCGGCGTTGAGCATCGTATAGAGCTAGTACGTACCCTAAACAATGTCCGCTATTATAATAGCTCCATTGATACAAGTCCCAACCGCACCATCAACAGTATGCTGGCTTTAGCTGACCGGGGAGAGAAGGGTGTCCTTATTGCCGGGGGCGCTGACAAGCAGTGTGACTATACCGGTGTTGGACAGGCGATTTTACAGGTCTGCGACCGAATTGTGCTATGCGGAAGTAACAGCCCTCAGATCAGAGCCATTTTAGAGAAAGAAGCTCATGGGCGAGACTACCAAATTATTGAGACAGAGGATTATGCTCACGCCTTAGCCGAGGCAAAAAAGCTGGCTCATCCAGGTGAACTGGTAATTCTTTCACCTGTAGGAACCAGCTATGACCGTTTTCGTCATTTCGAAGAACGCGGTAACTTATTTAAGAAACTCGTAATGGAATTAGCCTAAACTGCGACTTACTTATTCCTGACGTGGAACCACATTGCAAGGATTGCCAGCCAGAAAACTTTCTACGTTTTCATAGGCTACATTAAGGAGTCTCTGTCTTGTCTCCTTGGCCGCCCAAGCAATATGGGGCGTAATAATACAGTTAGGTGCCTTTAGTAAAGGGTTTCGGGATTTAGGTGGCTCCGTTGATAGAACATCAACGGCTGCTGCCCGAATCTTGCCTTGGCGCAAAGCTTCAGCCACATCCTCTTCGTTGATAATCGGGCCTCTGGATGTATTTAAAAGTATAACGCCGTCCTTCATCTGTGAGATGGCATCCCAATTAATTAAATTTCGAGTAGCTGGCGTTAGGGGACAGTGACAGCTAATAACATCGCTCTGCTGAAGTAGGCTTTCCAGCGACACATAGCTCACACCCTGGGGATGGCTATGTTCCACTTCCATATGCTGATGGTGTCCGTCACGCATAAGTTGATTCTCAATATTACGACTGGTGGCCAAAACTTTCATTCCCAGTGCCGAGGCGATCTGAGCTACACAGCGGCCAATCTGACCATAACCAATAATACCAATGGTTTTCCCCCAAAGTTCAATAAGGGCGCCGTTGGAAAAACTAAAGTCCTGACAGTCGTTCCAAATCCCATCATGTACTAAACGATTGTGTTTAGCTACCCGGTTGGTAATCTCCAAGAGCAGGGCAATAGTCATCTGTGCTGTAGCATGGGTTGCATATTCCGGAATATAGGTAACCGTAATGCCCAGTTTCTGAGCCGCTAAGCAGTCAATATGGTTATAGCCTGTTGCCAGAACACCAATGTATTTTAGGTTAGGTAAAGAAGCCAGAGTCTCTTCTCTTAAGTGAACTTTATTTGTCAATATAATCTCCGCCTTCCCAACCCGAGGGATAATTTCCTCAGGTCTGGAACGATCATAGATTTCTAATTGGCCTAAACGAGTAAAACAGCGCCAAGATAAGTCACCGGGATTTAGAGTATAGCCATCGAGTACAACAATTCGATTCATCTTACATGCCTCCTAGCTTCAGACCATAGAGTAGATAATAAACGAGAAAACCTACTCTAATCTTATCACTTAACAATAAATTTTTATAGGGCTTTTGAAAATTGGCTGAATACAACTTTTTAGTACTTGACGCTTGATAAGGGCTATGGTATTTTGTTAATAGCTTTCAGGGTGAATTTGTAACCCTGAGACTATTATTTTAAACACGTTGAAGAGGATTAGTAGGATAGACTAATTGCTACAGAGAGCTGCTGGTTGGTGTGAAGCAGAGCGAATTATCCATCTGAACTCGCCTTGGAGTGCGCTTCTGTTGAAAGGATTCTATTGATTCTGATTAGATGAAGTCGGAGGCCGACCGTTATCCTGGCAGAATATCGGGAGCAATCCCCGTATTCGGTAAGAGTGCATCACAGCTTTAGTGATGAAACGGAGTGGTACCGCGGAAGTTAGCCTTTCGTCTCCAGAAGAAGGAGATGGGAGGTTTTTTTGTATTCTTTCTGCATTAATTATAGGTCATGATATATACGCTTTCGAGCAAAAATACTAAGAATATACTTTTAAGGTTGAGGAGGAAAAACCTATGAATCACAATCGTTACAGAGCATTTCCGGCCGTACCATTAGAGAATCGGCAATGGCCGAATCGAGAAATTACAAAAGCTCCCATCTGGTGTAGCGTTGATATGCGTGATGGTAACCAGGCATTAGAAATACCGATGAACATGAAACAAAAGCTGAAATTTTTTCAGCACTTAGTTGATCTGGGCTTCAAAACCATTGAAATCGGTTTCCCGGCGGCCTCTGACACAGAGTTTGAATTTACCCGCTATTTGATCGACAATAATTTAATTCCTCAGGATGTGGCTATTCAAGTTTTGACCCAGTCAAGAGAACATATCATTGCCAGAACCTTTGATGCCTTAAGGGGTGCACCCCAGGCAATTGTTCATCTCTATAATTCCACCTCAACGCTGCAACGGGAAGTTGTCTTCAACTTTGACCAAGAAAAGTGTATTGAGCTGGCTGTAGCCGGAGCTAAATTGGTCAAACATTATATTGATACCGATACCAGCGGCACAAAATGGATGGTTGAATACTCACCAGAGAGTTTTTCCGGTACAGAACCTGATTTTGCTGTAAGAATTTGTGATGCTGTGTTGGATGTCTGGCAACCGACACCAGACAATAAGGCTATAATCAATTTACCTAACACTGTTGAAATGGCCTCCCCAAATGTTTATGCTGATCAGATTGAATACTATTCTACGAAGAGTAAGTGGCGTCAAGAAACCATTGTTTCCATCCATCCCCATAACGACCGTGGAACCGCTGTGGCGGCGGCTGAATTAGGCATCTTGGCGGGAGCAGATCGGGTAGAGGGAACACTGTTTGGCAATGGTGAGCGCACCGGTAATGCAGATATTCTGACTTTAGGCATGAATCTTTTCATGCATGGTATTGATCCTGAGCTGGACTTTTCTGATATAAATAAAATAATTGAAGTATATGAAGAATGTACCGGACTAACGGTTTCAGCCAGACATCCTTGGGCTGGAAAGCTTGTATTTACAGCCTTTTCCGGTTCACATCAGGACGCCATAAAAAAGGGCATGGCCAAAATGAAAGAACATCCCGAACGCTGGGAAGTGCCTTATTTGCCTATTGACCCCCGTGATGTCGGCAGAAGCTATGATCCAATTATTCGTATTAATAGTCAATCTGGAAAAGGCGGCGTTGCTTTTATTTTAGAGACAAACTTTGGTCTGACTTTGCCCAAGAACTTCCAAAAAGATTTTGGGGCGCTGTGTACCCAAGTCTCAGATAGCCGTCAAGGAGAAATGCTGCCCTCAGAGATTTTCAAGCTCTTTGATGATACGTATATTAATGTTAACAAACCTTATGCCTTAGAAGCCTATAAGGAAGAATCTGTTGGTGATAACCGAGTGGCAGTTCATACTAAACTTTTTAATAACCAAACCTTAGTTCAGGTTGATGGTTCCGGCAACGGACTATTAGATGCTTTTTGTAATGGCTTGAGCCAACATCTGGATACAGATATTACAATTACCAGTTATCATGAACATGCTATGGAAAGCGGCTCTGATTCAGCGGCCATTACATATGTAGAAATTCAAACTGAATCTGGTGATAAGTTTTTAGGCGCAGGCATTTCAAGCTCTGTGACTAAATCATCTTTACGTGCAGTCATCAGTGCAGCTAACCGCATGATTGCCAGCAAGAGCTGATATCAGAAAAGATTTAAGCGCTAACTTTGCAATCACTGAATTTTTCTTTTCGTTATTAGTTTCTTATAATCAGTCGTTTACTAGACATTCGCGTCATACCTAAATTATTGTTTAGGATGGCGCGAATGCTTTTTAGGCTGTTTTCCCTCTCCTCAATTAAACAAAACTTTAATTTTGTTTAATTGGATATATTAAAAGAATAGGTAGTATTTCTACTACCTACCTCAATTGTTGTTTATAAAATCATGAACCACAATTAGCTTAATGCAAAGGGTGCGCTCTGGGCGATCTCTTTTACATCATCAAAACCAATGATTTGTTGAAACTCACTGGTGTTTTGAAATGGCTGAATTGTTTTGTAAGCGATATAAAGTGCCGACAGGAAAATAAGTATTAGAAGAACTCGACGAATCAATAGCTGACGCCGCATAGCATAAAAGCGCCGATCAACTTTTTCTTTTGTGGTATAGCCGACTAGATAATAGACTCGATTTCGACTGCGTCTTTTAGGCAAACGCTTTTTTTCATTACGATAACGCTGGTATTTATTCTGAATCCGATGTGGAATATTTTTAAAATAGCGCAGTGTGGTTCGATAAATACAACCAAACACGTCTTTCAAACCACTCACAATGCCTGTATCTCTATTATTTACAGTTCCAGGCGCTGGATTTTGTGGAGTATTATAGTTTATTGATTTTTCATTCTTTCTAGGCTGCATGAACTTCTCGCTTATCTTTTTTCTGATTATATCATAAGTTTACCAGCCTTTTTAACCGAAATGGTCAAAAAACATTGAAATCCTTGCTGTTGCCCGCTCTTTGATACACATATTCGAGTAAAAAATGCGTTCGTCCATACTCCTACATACAGACATAATTTTGAGATGGTTCCTTCAATTTAATGGTGTCACCAGTGGTGACTCTTTTTCTTTTGATATCAAGACTACACACTCAACATGTTACGATCGAAAGAGTTAATCCTCGTATAATTCGCCGCTATTTTCCTTATTAAGTGTGCCTTCTAACTCAATCAGTAAAACTCTTGTCAGTGATGTTACAGTCAAGAACTAAACGAACAATCGTTTGACATGCTTCCAGGCAAATGATAATATAGACAAGTATAAAAGGAAAATATATTCGGTATTATACTGTGCCTATGTGGAGGGTAGCCGTGGAATCAAAAAATCGCTTTACACGTAGTAATCTGGATCAAACCGTTGAATTAATCTATGCCTATATCGTTGATTATATTCGGAAAGAGGGCTATCCACCTTCTGTTAGAGAAATTTGTTCTGGAGTAGGTATTAAATCTACTTCAACGATTCACTCCCATCTAAAGAGACTCCAGGATATGGGACGAATTGAATATACTCCCGGAAAGCGCCGGGCGATTATCGTTCCAAATCTTCAGCAAGAAAGTGTTACCAATCTTCCGGTATTGGGTACAATCACTGCCGGTACACCGATTTTGGCAGTGGAGAATATTGAAAGAACCCTTCCCTTTTCAGCCGATATGTTTAGCGGCGGAGAGTATTTTGTCCTTAAAGTCCGCGGCGATAGTATGATTGACGCCCATATTCTCAGTGGTGATTACGTTATTGTTCGTCGGCAGAATACGGCGATCCTAGGACAGATTGTAGTTGCCCGTATTGAAGATGAGGCCACCGTGAAGACCCTCTTCTCTCAGGATGGCCAGCTCTATCTTAAACCGGAGAACCAAAGCTATCCCCTAATTCCCTTTCAGGGAGAACAGTGTCAGATACTTGGTATTGTGACGGGACTATTTCGATCAGAAATATAATGTTTCTATAGAAGGGAAAGTTTATGGCTACGGAAGAAATTTTAGCATTTTTGACACAATTGGAGGAGAATAATACTCTTGAATATATGAAAGCAAATAAATCAGCTTATAATATGGCCAAGGCTATTTTTGAGGAGTTTTTGCAAAAACTTATTGATTCCATTGCAATTTTTGACGAATCAGTACGTTTCCTTCAGCCACGGGATTTGATTTTTCGTTTAAATAGGGATACACGTTTTAGCAAAGATAAATCCCCATATAATCCCTCCTTCCGAGCTCACATTTCCTCTGCCGGTCGAACTCCCATTCCGGCTGGTTACTATATTAATATTAGGCCGGGTTGCTGCTTTCTTGGCGGTGGCGTATTTGCAAGCTCTTTTCCAGACGCAACAGGTATGATTCGTGATTATATCCTTTCGAACAGTGAAGAATGGATGAAAATTTTGCAGAATCCAGAGTTCTCAGCTCATTTCACTGTTGTTGGTGAAAAATTAAAAAATGTTCCAAAGGGATATGATAAGGATAGCTCCGTTTCGGAATGGTTGAAGCATAAATCATGGGATGTTGAGTTCCCCATAAGCGATGCTCAATTTACTGATAGTGGTACGAATCTGCAATTTATTGTGGAAAAGTTTAAGCTTATGAAGCCATTAAATGATTTTCTTAATAGAGCACTACTGGATTTTAAAATGCCTACAAGATAGAGTCTCCCCGTAAATGGTCTTAGTTTTGTCGCTTGCTTCTCTTGAAAACAATGGGCTAATTATTCTCTGGGGGCAGATTCTCCTCCATCCGTTCTACTTCCATTTCCCAGGGTATGTCAGACTCCAACAGATCCGTAAAATTCCGCCGCTGCAATTCGTTAAAGATATATTGAACCGGTTGTTCTGGTGTTATAGAAGAGATGGCTGTTTTGTAAATAAGTGACTGGTTGTCATTGTTAGATAGAATGACTGAATGGCTATCAAAGCCAATAATCTTGCCCAGAGTCTTCTCTCCTTGAATAGTTTCCACCACGACTACATTTTCATTCTTGCGGCAGTTATTTAGAAAAATCTCTTGCAAGTTGGCTGTTTTACCAAAGCGCATACCGTCTCTGGGATAGGACTCCGGTTGTTCTAAAAACGAGTTATGTTTACGATAGGGTGGATTACGATACATATGCTTTACCTCTTTTCTTTAGCTTGAGAAAAGCATATACCTTCCGGCCTATTTTTTCTATATGATATATGCGAATTCCAAAAATATTTCCAACAACTTTGGATAAAGCTTTTGAAATTCTTTCTTTTTTCTAGTAAGCACCGGGCAAAATAAGCGTTTTCCCTTTTTTCTTAAGTTCTTCCGGGCTATAGAAAACTTTATGAATTTGGTTAAGGGGTAAGGCCTCGCCCAGGAGCTCTTCAATGAGTATCTTTCCCGACTCCAGCAAATCTAATGCCCGCTGCATGGTATAGGGGTTAATAAAAGAAGCCGTTAGGTGCAGCTCTTTTCTAAAGACCTCAAAGGGAGAAAGGGAAATTGTACAATCTGGCGGAGTTAGCCCAAACATCATAACCGTTCCGCCTTTACCGCATAAGCGAATGGCTTCGGAAACCGTGCTCCCTAGTCCAACACACTCAATAGTTACGTCAAAGGCTCTGATGCCGGAGTCTATGAGGAAAGCGTCATCCTTAGCCTGCTCAGGGGTCATGCAGAGATCTGCACCCAAGCTTCGGGCTAAAGGATAGCGGCTTTGATCTGGCTCTATGAGGGCAATGCGAGCGGCTCCGGCTAAGCGAACCAGTTGCAGCATTATCAGGCCAATGGTGCCGCCACCGATAACCAGTACCGTTGCACCGCTTTTGCTTGAGCACAGATCCATGCCGTGCAAACAACAGGCCACCGGTTCGGCCATTGCCCCCACAGAAAAACTTAACTTGGGCGATATCTTATATACCTGCTTAGCTTTCACAGTGCAGTATTCAGCAAAGCCTCCATGAGTAGTGGTGCCGATGCCGATCATATTCTCGCAAAAATTGGCTTTTCCTTCCCGACAGTAGTAGCATGCGCCACAATAGTCATTGGGATCGACACAAACTCGGTCACCGATGGCGATATTTTTCACATCCGAGGCAATCTCCACTACCGTTCCCGCAAACTCATGTCCCAAAATTACACCTGGGGGAGTGGGGGCGGCACCTTCGTCACCATGAAAAATATGCTGATCCGTTCCGCATACCCCACAGACTGCCACTTTAACAACTACTTCCCCCGATTGGGGAGGACGCACCTCACAATTTTCCAGACCAATTTTATTCTTCCCTTGAAAAACAGCTGCTAACATAGGCTTCTCTCCTTCTCTTCTTCGCACTGCGAGAAACATTCCTCTAAAAAGTCTTGTACAAAGGCAAGGGCTGCACCGGTAGTAACAGCCTCCCGCTTATTTCGACAGGCCAATACGTAGGTGCTTGAGCGTTCGTTGAAGGGGCTCTTTTCGTCCATTAACAAATAGATTTCTTCCATATGTTCATCTATAAATGCCCCTACATCGCCACCGATAATAATTCTACATCCAAACATCATGCGAATCTCGGTAAGGGCTGTGGTTAAATGTTGTATGTAAGTTTTCCATACTCGGCTTATCTTCTCATCTCCCCTGCGGAGTTTTTCAAAAAATTCACCCAAATCACCTTGGGTATGTTGGGAAAGTACTTCGGCATTGCAATAGGGGTCAAAGCAACCTCTTTGACCACAATAGCATAGTTTTCCATTGGGAATTAAATTTAAGTGCCCATTTTCACAGCTAAAAAGTCCATCGCCCCGATAGGCCTTGCTATTGATAAAGACGGCTCCGCCAATACTACCGCAAAGACTTATATAGCAGGCATTTTGAATGTCGGGTGATTTACAGATTTCGGAAAATCCTGCCGCTTCTGAATCGTGGATTAGCTTGACTTTGTAGGGTATATGTGCAGAAAAATCTTCCCGCCCCATACCGGAATTATCAATCACCCGACCATCAACTACCCTCTGCTTTTGCGGATCTATCAATCCTGGTACGGCAATGCCTACACCCAGCACTTTATCCGGACTCACTTGAGTCTTTGAGATCAAATTCTGAACCGTCTCACCTATCAGCTCCAGATAGGCCTCATCACGGCGATAATCAATTCGTTGATAACTTTCACCCATTATATTCCCATCCAAGTCAAGCATAACGGATTTTACATGGTGTCTGGCAATATCAATACCAATGGCAACTTTTGCTTTGGGCAGGTAGGAATAGGCTACAGGGTTACGGCCACCGGTCTTGTTAGCCAACTTCTTTTCACAGCTCACCAGACCCATTTGGGTCAGAGCAACGAGGTTATTACTTACCGTGGGTAAACTAAGTTGCAGTCCGTATGAGATATCTTGTTTGGTAGCTACTCCTTGATCACGCAGAAATGAATAGATGTTTGTACGATTGTTCTTTTTGATGTCATTGATATTCATTACTAATTTCCATCCTTAAAGTAATCGCTTACATATCCTTTCTGCAAATAGGATCAGCAGCAAGTTGCATATATGATACTAATGAAGTAAGCAGAAGAAATAAGGAGCAAAGATATGTAAAGGCATAAAGCAACCTAGCCGCTACCTCTACATGATTTATTTGAAGTATAGCAGTCCCCCTCTTTGCTGTAAAGTTTTGCGATATTTAGCAGGAAAAAATCCCGTCGAAGTTCGTCGAAAGCCTAGGTATTTTCAACCCTAGAAGCAGGTAAATCCGCCATCGACAATAAAATCAGCGCCGGTGGTAAAGTCACTGGTATCACCGGCTAAATAGACAGCAATGGCTTTTAACTCTTCCGCTTTGCCCAATCGCCCAATGGGAGACATTTCATTCCACTGCTTAATCAGGGGCTGTAAGTGTTCCGCCTTTAAAACCAGATCAGTACCAATATATCCGGGACTTATTGAGTTAACCCGAACATTTCTTTTAGCAAATTCTACCGCCATGGATTTTGTAAGCATAATGACAGCGGCCTTGGAGGCATTATAAGCACATTGGGGCTGCGGTACGTTGACTATATGACCAGACATGGACGCCGTATTAATAATAGAACCTCGGCCCTGCTTAAGCATGACTTTAGCTGCCGCCTGAGCCGTTAAGAAAACACCGTTTAGGTTTACATCAATAATTTTTTTGAATTGGGCATAGGTCATTTCTTCAGCCGGGGCATTAAGGCAAATGCCAGCATTGCATACGGCAATATCCAGCCGTTGATAGCGCGACAAAATTTGTTCCATCATCGTCTTTACGGATTGCTCCTCTGTGACATCGGTTTGAATAGCCATGTGTTCTGACCCCAAAGCTTTTGCCATCTCGGCCGCCGCTTCATAGTCCAAATCCACGATGGCTACACAGGCGCCGGATTCTGCTAATCCTTCTGCAATGGCTCTGCCGATTCCCCGTGCGCCCCCCGTAACAAAAGCTACTTTTCCATCTAGTCTCATCTGTTCTAAAATACCCATTCTAATCGACCTTTCTGGTTTTGCCAGCCTTTTTCAGGAAAAAGCGTCAAAACCCTATTTATTTTTTGCTATTCGATCCACATCAATCATTACTTTCATGGTCTTCTCTCTATTTTTGTCAATGTACCCATAAGCTTTCTCATATTCGTCTAAGGCAAAATGACTGCTTACCAGAGGTGCCAATTGAACTTTCCCCTGAGACACAATTCTAATGGCTTCTACGTAGTCTTCATGGCGATACATCATAGAAGTTAATAAATCAATTTCCGAGTCATTTAGTTTAGCTAAATCTACCTTTGCAAGCTGCCCATAGACGGCGATCAACATGATTAGACTACCTTTTCGGCCATGGAAAATTGCCTGATTCATGGTGATATCATTACCTGCACAGTCATAAATAATGTCGGCTTTATCCTTGCCAAAAACCTCCTGAAGGATCTTGGCAAAGTCAGTTTTTTCTGTATTGGCAATAAAATCTGCACCACAGTCCTTGGCCAAAGCCAAGCGATAATCAGATACATCTGTAACTAAAACCTTTTTCGCCCCAAAAGCCTTTAGGGTTTGACACAGTAAGTTTCCAATCGGTCCGGCTCCCATCACCACAGCATGCAGTCCTTCTATGTCGCCGGTACGCTTACAAGCATGAACGGTTACGGCTAGGGGCTCTAGCATGGCACCTTCTTCAAAACTCATAGTTTCTGGTAAGGGTGTAATTTTGGCAGCCTCAACCAAAAAATATTCGCTGGCTGCACCGGGGGCTTGAAATCCCATCACCCGCAGAGATTCGCAAAGATTATACTTACCATGAAGACAAGGGTAGCACTGGCCGCAAAAGATCTGGGGCTCAATGGTGACTTTTTGCCCCACAGATAGACTTTTCACTTCTGGGCCTACTTCAGCAATGACTCCACTCACTTCATGCCCCTGGGTTAGAGGATAGGTAACATAGGGATGTTTTCCATGCCAAACATGAATGTCACTACCACAAATTCCCACGCGTTTGATTTCCACCAATACTTTTCCAGTTTCCGGCTTAGGCATATCAACCGAAATAAGCTCTACTTGTCCGGGTGCAGTTACGACTTGTTGAATCATTTGCTTTTTCATCTTCATCCTCCGCGACTAAAATTTCTATTTCTTTCTAACACCCCGCAGATTTTGATAACTGTCAAAGCCCACGGCTAAAATCAATACTAAACCTTTAACAATCATCTGCATATAGGTACTTACATTTATAAGCACCATTCCGTTGGTCAAAATCCCTATGATCATGGTACCGGCCAGCACATTAGAGATTTTCCCATAGCCGCCACTAACAGAGACACCGCCAAGAACCACACAGGTAATTACATCAAATTCAAACCCTTTACCGGCTGTAGGCTGAGCAGAGTTCGTTCGTGATAGCATAACGATTCCGGCAATCCCGGCAAAGAGTCCAGACAAACAGTAGATAGAAAATTTCACTAAACGTACTTTGATTCCCGACAGTCTTGAAGCGTCCTCGTTTCCGCCCACCGCATAGAAATAGCGGCCAAAATAGGTTTTGTTTAGAATAAAGCCCCCTAAAGCAAAACAGGCCACCATAATAATAACCGGAACGGGAACTGGTCCTAAATAGCCTTGACCAATCAGTTTAAAGTTTGCGTCAAAGCCGTAAATTGGTGTGCCTCCAGAAATCATATAAGCGGCACCCTCAAAAATAATTTGGGTAGCAAAGGTGGCTATAATTGCCGGCATGCCAATCCGGGAGACCATAATACCGTTCAAAGAACCGATACAGACGGCTATGACAAGAGAAACAAGGATTGCCAAAGGAATACTAAAGCCCATGTTAACCATGACATATGCGCAGATAACATTAACCAAAGTGATAACGGAACCGGTAGACAAATCAATTCCGCCAATGAGGATAACAAAGGTCATACCAACAGCGGCAATGCCGAACATAGAGACTTGACGAACAATCAAAAAGAGATTTGACTCTGATAAAAAGTTCGGACTGGCAAAGGCAAAACCTACAAACAAAACTATCAGTACAAGCCAGATGGCACTTTCCCGTCCTCGATATAATAATTTTTCTCTCATAGAAATAGGTTCCTCCTTCATTATGAAACCTGAGAAACGGCTGAAGCCAAACGCATAATTGCATTCTGATCAAAATTTTCACGGGATAACTCACCGGTAATTCTGCCTTCAGCCAATACAAGAATACGGTCAGACATGCCCATTAATTCCTCCATCTCAGAAGAAATCAGTAGAATACTCTTGCCCTGTTCCACCAATTCATTCATCAAATTGTAGATTTCAAACTTGGCTCCCACATCAATCCCCCGGGTGGGTTCATCAAAAATAATTACTTCTGAGTTTGCCGCCAACCATTTGGCCAGAATCACCTTTTGTTGATTGCCACCACTAAGATTAGCTACCAACTGGTTCACACTTGGAGTTTTGATACCCAAGCTTTTTTTATACTTAGCAGCAATCTGTGCCTCTTGTTTTTCATGAATAACTGATAAAGTCGAAATCTTTTTATAGGTAGGCATATTTATATTCTTCTTGATGGATAAACCCAGCAAAACACCATGGCGTTTTCGATCTTCCGGAACAAGAGCAATTCCGGCATCAATGGCTTGTCGTGGGCTTTTCGGATGGATTTCTTGGCCATGAAGGTAAATTTTCCCCGCAGTTTTTACCACATCACCAAAGATCATTTGAGCAATTTCGGTTCGTCCTGCGCCAATTAAGCCACCCAGCCCTAAAATTTCTCCGCGGTGGAGGGAAAAGCTAATATTTTGATTGCCATTTCCACTTACATCTTCCAAGGTCATCACCTTACAATTCTTATCAATGCAGGGCTTCCGTGCCGGGAAAGTTTCTTTCAGCTCTCTACCCACCATAAGCTGGATTAGCTCATCTACATGGGACTGCTTAGTGATTAAAGTCTTAATGTATTCTCCATCCCGCAGAACCACAATGCGGTCGGACAAACGAAAGATTTCTTCTAAACGGTGGGAAATATAGATAATGGCTACCCCTTGAGATTTCAAAAGCTCACAGACTTTAAACATACTTTCTACTTCTGTACTGGTCAAAGGTGCGGAGGGCTCATCCATGATTAAAACCTTGGCCTTTTGGCGCAGAGCCTTGGCAATTTCTACCATTTGCTGGTAACCCACGGTAAGATCGCTCATCAGTGCTTTAGGATTAATCCGTATATTAAGTTCTGCAAAAATCTCTTCCGCCGCTTTTTCCATAGCTTTTTTGTCAATAAGAAAACCATGCCGGATGGGACTGCCCAAAAACAAATTTTCAGCCACGGACAGACCTTTGACGTGGTTAAATTCCTGATAGATAATAGCTATACCATTCTCTGCCGCCAACTGCGGTGTCATACTCTTGAATTCTTTGCCATCAATTAAGATTCTTCCCGCGGTGGGAATTACTGCACCAGAACAAGTTTTAATCAAGGTCGATTTTCCCGCACCATTTTCGCCAATCAGTGCCAGAATTTCGCCTTTCTTCACTTCTAGCGAAACATCCTTTAAGGCCTGAACCCCCGGATAAACTTTTGAAATATTCTTTAGTTCCAAGACATATTCTTCATTCATACCCGCAGCTCCTTGTCCCCGACCGTGAAAGAGTCTTCTTCCACGGCCGGGTTCTCTGTGCTATTTATAGTCAGCTAAGTATTCCGCCGCATTTTTGGAGTCAATTACTAGTAAGGGACGGAAAAGATTCTGTTCGGGAAAAGCCTCGCCTTTTAATAGCTTCTCGTAAAGGTCAACTACCGCTTGGGCTGTTTTTTTATTAGAACCTTCAAAACCAATGGATGCTCTGGTGGCTTCACCATTAACGATGGCTTGAAGCTGTTGTTGTGTGGCATCAGCGGAAAAAATTCCCACATCTGCAGGTATTTGGTTATTAAATTTCGTCATAAAGGCTTGATTTGCACCAATATCCCCCCCTGCCCCAATTGAGCAGACTATTTTGGTATTGGGATTAGCTTGCAGAATGGTTTCCATATTAGAGATGGCAGCCTGAGCATCAAGAGCGGGCTGCTGTGCTACGACTTTATACTTCCCTTTTGCTTTTTCTTCTAAAGCAGAAAGTATGCCTTTTTCCCGTTCCAGAAGAATGGGGGTTTG
>CAZFHA010000001.1:92053-411967 GCA_964518595.1 uncultured Oscillospiraceae bacterium | reverse complement strand
TTACTGCCACCGATGAATCTGGTAACCAAGCCACTTTAGTGGTAAAGGTGACCATCACTGATACGACAGCTCCGGTGATTAGCCTTACGAAAAACAGCTTAAGCTATGAAGTGAACCAAAGTCTTGTTCCTACCGAGGCAGAAATTCTTCAGGCCGCAGGCATTAGCGCCAGCGATGACTCGAAGGTTGCCCCTACCATCAGCAGTGATTTCGCTACTGTGGTAGATATGTCAAAAGTAGGAACCTACGTTGTTACTATTAAGGCTACCGACGCAGAGGGTAACTACAGCACAGTCAGCTTGAGCATTATAGTAGAAGACACAACGCCACCGACCTTAACTCTAGCTAATAATCAATTGAGTTACACAGAAACGGAGAGCCAAGGCTTAACAGAAGAGGCTGTACTGGCAGCTGTTGGCGTAACCACTAGCGATAACTCTGGCCTAACCCCAACCATTACCTCAGACTTCGCTTCAGTAGTAAAACGGGGAACTCCTGGCAGCTACACGGTAACGGTAACTGCTACGGATGCTCAAGGTAACAGCACCACTACCACCTTCAGCTTAACCATAACAGCAGTGGCTCCGGCTAAGAAGGAAACCTTTGTTAAGCTGCCAAGTAAGACCAAGGTGCAGACCGGAGACCTGATTGACTATACACTGTCTGGGATTGCTAATCCAGCCTCCAGTCAAGTGACCAATTATACTATCGGAGACGAACCGTCTAAGGGTCTGGAGCTTGTATCCGGTAAATTACCGGCCTTTACTAAGGGTGAAGGACTGACCTATCAGATTCTTTACAAAACGAACTTGAAAACAGAACGGGTTGTTCTCTATGATAAGGTAGACGCTAGTAAGGAATTCAGCTTTAGTGCTCCTAAACTGCAGAATGGAGAATATATTACCGGAATCTATGTGCTATTCCAAGCCGTTCCAGCGGACTTCGGACTGGATAACAAGATTGTCTATACCTTTAAGGTTGTGGCAGATCAAATCGGTACAGCTTTGGTTAATGAAGGTTTCCTCTCCTTCCGCTTAAACGGTAAGGATGTAGTTATCGACAATAGTAACCGGGCAGAAGTCAAAATTGTTGGCAAAAATGGAATTCTTGGCATTACTAAGACCGGTGAGAATGAATCAGGTCTGGTGGTTGCCGCAGGAGCATTGGGTCTACTGGCAGTAAGCTTGCTCTTGGTGATTTCCAGAAAACGTAAAAATGAACAAAACTAATGCCTAAGAGCTCTAAAGAGCTTTAAGGGCTAAAGAAACTCCCCTAAGTTACAGGGTTGCTTTGAAAAAAGCGCTACTGACCTTGGGGGAGTTTTTGTATGGAAAAGCAGAGTCACGGTTAGAAATTTTATAGGCAAACTTGGGATATGATGGCGATTTCATAAGATTTTCTGTGTAACATATTCCCCTAAGGCATAGTTTGCAATGGATAGTCATTGTATGTTATAATGCTTTTGCTTTGGGTGGATGTATCACTCATGGTTTTATCAAACTGGATAGATGATGGTAGAGGGTGCATAATTTTAACAATTCGAAGGGGGCTTCGAATTGAGTCTTCTGAGTTTCGCCAAAATCTCAATACAGTAATTAAGGGCATTTTTATGCCTGCTTAGTGAGGATTGCTTGAATGAAGATTAGATTGGCAGTTGTAGATTCTGATCAGCGCTATAAGGAGCAGTTTATCTCCTTTTTCACTCGTAATTATGCGGATCGCTGTGAGATATACTCTTTTTCCAGCAGTGATGCTTTATTAGACCATAGCAAGGACAACAAGATTGATGTAGTTTTGGTGTCGGAAGATAGCGGTCTTACTCGTTCCCATTTTTCAAAAAATACAGCTTTTGCTTTTTTCTCCGAATCTTCGGCGGTGGATACCATTCAAGGGGAGCGGACGATTTGCCGTTACCAGAAGATGGACTTGATTTTTAAAGAGATTTTGAGTCTCTATTCTGATTTGTCTACCAGCGTGACCAGCTACAAGAGTTTGGGTGAAGGCAAGACGGATGTGTTGGTGTTCTTGTCCCCAGCCGGTGGTTGTGGTTCAACGACTGCTGGAGCCGCTGCTGCCAGAGCGATCTGTGCCGCCGGTAGGAAGGTTCTTTTTCTCAGTCTGGAGCAGTGTGCTTGTGTAGATACCCTGTTTACCGCAGATGGTTCTTTCAGCATGTCGGATGTGATTTATGCGGTTAAGAGCAATAAGTCTAATCTTAAGTTGCGCTTAGAGAGCATGGTCAAAGAAGACGAAGGGGTTTTCTTTTACGATAGTTGTCCGGTGGCTCTGGACGGGCTGGAATTCTCTACCGAGGAGGTTGCACAACTATTTCGGGAATTGAAAGATACCGGTAGCTATGATGTGATTATTGTGGCGGTGGATAGTGAGTTTAACTCCACTTTGTACACGCTATTACAGCTTTGCCGGGCCGTGGTCATGGTAAATGACGGCTCAATTTCTGGAAATGCTAAGTTTCAGAAATATTATAATGCCTTGAAGATTCTTGACTCTACCCAGAACCTTGATTTGGAAGGGAAGATGATGGTTTTTTATAATAAGTTTTCCAGTAAGTCTGGGAAGGTCTTATCCCTGTCTGATGTGATGATGTTGGGGGGCTTACCCCGGTACGAGGGGGCTTCTCCTCGGGAGATTGCTCAGGAGATTGCTAAGTCAGCGGTGTTTCAGGTTTTTGTTAAATAAGGTGATGCAGTAAGCAAGGTGTGTTAGTGAGGGGTGGAGACTTTGACACAGGAACAAATGGAGCTTTTGATCGGTGAGTTAAAGAAACAGATTTTTAATGATTATCCTTTATCGACAATGTCAGATGAAGATCTTTTGGCTTTGGTAGAAGAGCTGGTTTTGGCTAGAATCGGTCAAGAGTATGTCACTATTGATCAGAAGGTTTTGTTGGTAGAACAGATTTTCTCCTCTATACGTGGTTTTGGCTTATTGGACACGATCATGACCGATGATTCTATCACTGAGGTTATGATTAATGGGGCTAACAGTATTTTTATTGAGCAAAATGGCCGTCTGCGTAAGCTGAATCAAGTTTTTGAAAGTGATCGGCGGCTAGAAGATGTTATTCAGCGGATTGTGGGCTTGGCTGGCAGAGAGGTGAATCAGGCTAATCCGATTGTAGATACTCGTCTGCCGGACGGCTCTCGTGTTAATGTGGTGCTACCCCCAGTGGCGCTGAATGGTGCGACAGTTACTATTCGTAAGTTTTCCAAGGAGCCTATGACTATGGAGCGGTTGATTCGCTTGGGTTCGCTCACTCCTGAGATTGCTGAAGTTTTGGAGATTCTGGTTAAGGCCAAGTACAATATTTTCATCGCTGGGGGTACTGGTAGTGGTAAGACGACGTTCTTGAATGCTTTGTCTAACTTTATTCCTAAGGATGAGCGTATTATTACCATTGAGGACTCGGCTGAGCTACAGATTACCGGTGTAGATAACATCGTGCGTCTTGAAACTCGTAATGCTAATTCTTCCGGTGTAGGGCAGATTACGATCCGGGATTTGATTAAGTCTTCCTTGCGTATGCGTCCAGAACGGATTGTGGTTGGTGAGGTACGTGGGGCTGAGGCTTTGGATATGCTTCAAGCTATGAATACCGGTCATGATGGCAGCTTGTCTACCGGTCATGCCAATAGCCCAGAGGATATGCTTAGCCGTTTAGAGACTATGGTGCTGACTGGGGCGGAGGGATTGCCTTTGGAAGCTATTCGCCAGCAGATTTCTTCGGCAGTGGATATTATTATCCATCTGTCCAGATTAAGGGATCACAGCCGTAAGACGGTAGTGATTACCGAGGTATTGGGTCTTAAGGACGGTAAGATTGAGTTGAATCCGCTGTACACTTTTGAAGAGGATGAGAATAGTTCTCGGGACAAGGTCAGTGGTATGTTAAAGCGAACGGCCAATCCGCTACAGAATTCTTTTAAGTTAAAGTTGGCCGGTTATAAGGTTGAGGTGTAAGGATGGAGAATCAGAATGCAACCAAGGCTCCCGGCAAAGGCAAGAGCAAGAAGCTCTGGGGGAGTAAGGATAAGATTGTACTGGAGAAGGGTATTTTTGGCGATGCTCTGGATTATCGCTGGTATCAGATGAGTTTTCAGGAGACGGTAGTCGGGGCACTCATGGGCTTTGGCTTTATCTTTTTAGTGGTTTTTGCTTTTTTTGCCAGTGGACTAGTGGCTTTACTACTTGGCTTGGGGGGAATTGTTCCGGGAATCTATGTATATCGGAAATATTTGACCAAGAAGCGCAATAAGGAGTTTACTTTCCAGTTTAAGGACATGCTGGAAGCCCTCTCTAATTCTTATGGTGTAGGAAGAAATACCCCTGATGCCTTCGCAGATGCCGCTGGCGATTTGAGTTCTCAATATGGGGTCAATTCGCTGATTGCTCAGGAACTGCGGACGATAATGGCTGGTCTATCTAATAACTATACGATTGAAACTATGTTAAATGATTTGGCTCTGCGGAGTGGCAGTGAAGATGTAGCCAGCTTTGCAGCTACCTTTGAAATCTGTAATCGGATGGGTGGTAATTTACGAGACACAGTATCTGAGGCACAGCAGATTATTGGTGACAAGATTGAGATTGAGGCCGATATTGCCGCTTCTATTGCCCAGAAGAAGAACGAGCTGAATATTTTAGCTTGTATGCCGGTGCTGATTGTTTTGATGCTACGCTTCACCGGCAATGAGACCTTGGTTTCGAACAGCTTGACCAACATTGTGGTTAAGGTAATTGCAATTGTGTTTTTTGGCATTGCCTACGTGGTGGGGCGCCGCTTGACACAAATCAAGATATAGAGGTGTAGCATGGATTTTACAATGGCGTATGTGATGGCCGGGCTGGGTACGATAATCTCGCTGTTTTGGATATTTTTGTTTTTTCGTTACGGGAAACGTTTTAACGATGTTATTTCCGCTGTAGATAGCAAGGAATTCTTCTTGCCGGAGTTGTTTTTTATCGGCATGGGTGCGATAGCTCTTTTTAAAATTGATATGCAGAGTCTTGACCGCAAGAAGAAGGAGAAAGAGATCAGCGAGATTCGGGGCGAGAAGTTTGCTCCCTTCTATGCGTATATCACTTTTTCCGGCCAGATCACATATGCTTTGACCTTGGCACCATTGGGATTTTTCTTTGGCGCCATGGCAAACGATATGATGATTGGTCTGGGCGGAATTGTTGTTTCTGCACTGCTGGTATTTTATTTGGATATTGAGATCAAGAATGCGGTTGGTAAGCGCAGAGATGAACTGCTAAAAGATTTTCCCCAGATGACCTCTAAGCTGGTGCTGCTGCTAAATGCGGGAATGATTTTGCGGGAGGCTTGGAAACGGGTGGCTTTTTCTGGGGAGGGTGTTCTTTATGAAGAAATGCGCTTGACTTGTGATGACCTAGATAATGGAGTCTCGGAGATTAGGGCTTTGGAAGAGTTTTCACAACGCTGTTTTATTAAAGAGATTAAGAAGTTTAGTTCGATTATTACCCAGAATATGCAGAAGGGTAGTGCTGAGCTGGTACGTGCCTTGAGGCAGATGTCTTCGGAGAGCTGGGAGCAGAAGAAGCGCATGGTTAAGATTAAAGGTGATCTGGCAGGGCAGAAATTAATGATTCCTACGGGGATAATGTTTTTCGGCATTTTACTACTGATTGTGGTGCCTGCCTTCATGAGCTTTAATTTCTAGTTATATTCGTTACTATATATTGACGAAAGTCCGTATAGTATATACAGTCAAAATTTTTTAAAAACGGAGGTGTCGTATGAAAGAAAAATGTAAGAACCTATTGGCAAAGGCTGGAGCTCGTTTCTTGGATTTCAAGAACAGTGAGCGGGGCGACTCTAACATTGTGGCAATTGTGCTGATTATCGTGGTGGTAATTGCTCTGGTAGCAATTTTCAGAACTCGTTTAACCGCTATATTGGGCAATGTTTTTGATCAGATTGATGCTCAGGTAGGCGGAGGCTAATGTCAGCAGATGTCTATCCTCGGAGTTTTCCGAGGATAGAATCTCAGCTTGGGAGGGTATGATGGTAAAGAGTAAGAAGGCGAAGGGCTTTTGGCAAGATGAGGTGGGGGCAACTACTATTATTGAGGGTGCCTTTATTTTTCCGTTGGTGTTTTTAGTCTTAGCGGTACTGATTTTTTTAGGACTCTTTACGCTTCAGAGAGCTTCGCTCTACACTCAGGCGGAGCGGATTGCTAGCTATGCGGCAAAGGTACAGGCAATACCGGGTTATGAGCACTTATACAAGCCGGTTGGTCCTCAAAATGCTGATATGCCCGGAGGGGTTGATAGCATTGGTGGGGGCGTAGTCACTATGCAGCAGGAACGAGACCCTTATCGTTATTGGAATTTTGGCGGCATAGATAATGCCAGTGAAATGGAAGGCTATCTGTCGACGCTGATTGATGAGCATCAATTCTTGAAGCTTTACTCGATTAGCTGTGAGGTAGAGGGTGATGGTATTCCCATGTTTAATCAAGGGGTTACGGTGTCGGTTACAGCCACCTCGAAATTACCTTCCATTCTTAAAATGTTTCGGCCCAAGGGGGCCATGGACTTTACCGTTTGGTCGAGAGCCTCGGTAATGGATACTTCGGAATTTGTTCGAAATACGAATATGGCCTTTGACTTAACGGAATTTTTGTTAGAAAAATTTGAGGTTGGGGATAAGACCGGGGTTTTTATGCAACGTATGAAAGATATGGGCGCTAAGTGGTTTAACTTATAAGCCTTTAAGATAAGCAGTATGTGGTGGAAAGATAGGAGTAGCAGCTATGAGGAAGGGTTTTTTCTATAAAACACGGGGGGCAATTTCAGTTTTTCTGGCTCTTTTGACTTTGCCTTTTTTCACTTTCGCAGGAGTAATTCTGGATGGGGTGCGTCTAGAATCGGCGAAATCGGCGGTATCCGGTGCTGGTGATCTGGCGATGAACTCAGCTTTGTCGGAATACGACCGGACACTGTTAAATGTCTATGGACTCTTTGCGATGTCGAAAACACCGGAAGAGCTGTCGGAAAATTTGTCGCGTTATTTCTATAACACCTTGTCTTCAACACAGACTTTAGAATCCAGTGATTCATATACCCGTAATTTTCTGAATAGTTTGGCGACTACTTTTTCAAATCCCAATCCGGATACCTTTAACAATCTTCTGGACATCCAAGGGGAAACCTTTAAGGCCAAGGGGGTGCCGGGTTCTGATCTGGCACAACCGGCGGTTATGAAGCGTCAGATTGTGGAGTATATGAAGTATCGAGGGCCGGTGAGCTTGGGTATTGGCTTTATGGAGAAGCTGAATATTCTTGGAGATACGGCGAAGCAGAATAAGGCGGTGGCTGCCAAGGTTGAGTATGAGAAGACTTTGGACACGATTCAAGATGCTTGTGAAGAGGCCTATAATATTCTCAAGGAGATTCCTAAAGACCCTCAAGAGCGTATTAGTACAGGATCATCTCTGCCGAAGGAACCAGAGGCTCTGGGTGCTTATTTGCAGGGGAAGCTGGATGAGATGAAGAGCTTTATGCGTGATGGCGCAGCTTATGAAATCGCCTTTAGAGGGCTTAAATCGAGCGCAGATTCTACTAATCCGGTTTTTAAATTAGACAGCTATGAGTATGAAGAGCCTGAGGTAAGTGAACCGGAAGAATTAACCGTGGGGGATACGAGAGGGGACTACCGCACGCAAAGAGATCGTTTTAATCGATCTTATGGGGCGTTAGGAATACCCAGTACTTGGAGCACGGATATCGCCTCCATAGACGGGGCTAAAATTGTAAAATTTGCCAAGTGGCATAAGGATAATGAAGAATTGTTGCGGGATACCTATGAGGCTACCCGACTATTTTTGATAGCTAGAGAGAATGAACCGGCAGAGACAGAAGAGGAAGAGGAGGAAGTGGAAGAGGCGGAACAGCTGATTCGGCTTCTGGAAGATGGGCTGGGGGATTCTCTCGGTCAGAGCTTGCCGCTCCTACAAGACAAGGCGGAAGATTTCTATGATAAAGCCAATAAGATTGTTTATCAGCTTCAAAAGTGGACGAAAGAGACTGAGACGCAATATGATGAAGCCATAGCAGACTTGAAAGATATTTTGAATAAAGTGGATGAACTGGCTGCTAAAGGTCAAAGCTGGAGCAGTGCCAATAGTGCACTGATGGATGGCGATATTAAGGTCAATATGCAGCAGGACTATAAGAATCAGGCTGAAAAGTTAAAGCCCGAGACTGTGGAAAAAATGATCGAAGAAATGGAAAAGGGTAAGGCTTATTTCGCTGGTTTGCAGGAGTTAGTGAGCAATATCACTTTCTATAGATCTGCTATGACTTATGACTCTGGCAGTGGCTTGAGCTTACAGAATGGGAATGTGAGCTTTCACAATTATGAAGGTCATTTACCGGTACTGGTCATTGGGGATTTTAATGGTGCAATTAGTGCTGCAGATGTGGCGTTACAAAATAGCTTGGTTTGTCCTCCTCTTTCCAGCCTAGCTCCGCTGGTCTGCATTGTTCCCGACGAAACGAAGCCGGAGCAGGAGTTCTATAAGTATTTGGCGATTATTTGTCAGAAGGCTAAGGCTAGTGAGGCAGCGAAAGATAAGGCGGAGGAGGAAAAAGACTTTGCCACTGATAAGGCTAAGGAGAAGCCCACACCGGAAAATATTGCTGAGGGCATAATTCCAGGCTTAGACCCTAATGATTTTAAGCTAGAGGAGTTAGGCACAGAAGATAGTGACATTGCTGATAACGCGGTTAGCAATATGAATACTACGGCGCAATCGCTCTCCGGGATTGATAGTTTACTTAAGGCAGGAGAAGGGCTTCGGGATAAAATGTATCTAATGGAGTACATGACTACCATGTTCAGCTACTATACAGTAGATAAGGACAAGGGCGGAAATGTAAAACCGGCAGAGCAGGTAGTGACCCTAAGCAATGTACCAATTAGTGCGGCTAACAATAAGTTCTACAAAGCAGAGGTAGAGTACCTCTTGTGGGGAATGGAAGACCCCAGTTCCAACGTGAATGCTACTATGGCAATGATCTTTGGAATTCGGTTTCTTCTAAATGCTGTCTATGCCTTTACCAATGCGGAAATTAACAACTACACATTGGCAGCCGCCACGGCCATAGCGGGATGGACAGGCTTTGGTGTGCCCATTGTCCAGACCGTACTAAAGCTAGCTCTGGCGGCTGGGGAGAGTGCTCTCGACCTTAAGCTGCTAAGCGAAGGAAAGGCAGTTGCTCTGTATAAGAACCAAAATACTTGGATATTGTCTCCTAGTGGCGTGGGGCGCGAGGTTAGAGAACAGATAGCTCAGGAATTAGAGCGGGTAACACAACAAGCTGTTGGAAACTTTTTTGATGAAATGCGCGGTTTTGCCACCAAGGGAATTGATGAGACAGAAGATGCTATTACTTCTTTTATCAATGAAACGCAAGATTCCTTAGTGCAGGGAGCTGTGGGGGCAATAATGGGGCCACTGGACAGTTTAGCTTTAACAATCATTACCAGTGCTGAAGATTTAACAGGCGGGAGCAATACAGAAAGTATTGTAGGAGCCAAATTAGATGCTTATTTTGCAGAGCTAGAAGCAACCCTTGAAGGAAGCAGTGAAGCCGAAGGTACTAAAAAGGCTAAGTTAGCCGCCTTATCTTTCATAAAAGGTGAAGGAAAAGCTGAAATCGTGCGCATTATTACTGAATCACGTAGTAAGTTCATTGGGGGAGTAAGTACGGAAGTAGATCAGATTAGAAATGCCCTTAAAGATACTTTCGATGATATTAGCAGCCAGGCCTTAAACAAAGTTCAGATGGCTATAGCTGATATGGGTGAACAGTTTAAAACAGATGTGATAGCAGCTTTAAACGAGAAAGAGGAGTGGACTCAGAAAAAAGTTGAAGAACTGACAAACGACTATCTGGCTAAGCTTAATGGGCTCCCAGGATCAGAGGGAACGAATAAGAAAAATTCTGTCTCCAGTGGCGGTGGCTTTACCATGAATTATGAAGAATATTTGAAGCTATTTGTCCTTCTGGCTTTGGCACCCAGTGAAGAAGTAATGCTACGACGGACAGGAAATTTGATTGAGTGTAACCTTAATAATGGCAGCGGTTTTTTTTCGCCAACGGAGGATAGTCGCTATAAGAAAAACGGAACGTTTGAGCTTTCTAAGGCGTACACGATGGTGGGAATTGAGGCAACGGTTCAAGTAAGAACCAGTTTCTGGGGTATTATGGGGGTACAGAACCGCTATAATGGCAGTACGGGGCAGTCGGAACAATTCTTTGACTATAGTCAGATTGGTTCCCAGTGGCAAACGATGGTTTACCAAGGCGTAAGTAGCTATTAAAATAGAAATATTAAATAATATGGAGGCAAAGATGAAACAGACAATGAAGATGAAATTGGTAGTACTAGGATTGGTTGGATTAAGTATAGTGGCAGGTGCTTGTAATGGCGATAGTAAGAATGAGAGTGGGGATAGCAAGGAGAATACAACTACTGCTTCTACTACTGTTCAAGGTGAAACTACTGCAGGTAAGGCGGTTGCAGCAGCCGGAGATATTACGTGGGGTGAAGAAGAGCAAAAAAATTATATTGCCTACTTTTCATTTAATGTGCCAGAAGGGTGGATTCGGAAGAGAAATGGTATGCCTACTACTATTCTGGGCTACACAGGTAAGGAGGTTGACAAAAAATTAATACTAGCACATGAAGGATTTGCAGCTCAGGACGATGAAGCCAAAGCTGCTTTGAAGGCAGCAACTTTAGATACTCTACCGGAACTCCTTGATGAGCAATTTACAGCTCAGGCAACTTTGGGCGGAGATGCTTTGGTTGATACATTAATCGGTACAGAGAAGAATCGAGAGAAGGTAACCATTAATGGTAGAGAGATGTTGCGAGTTACAGGGACAGTAGATAATAAAAGTTATCCGGATATTAATTATGTAGCCTATTATGGATTTATGACTAACGAAGCTAAAGGTAAGAAGGATATCCCCTTTGTTATGGCGATGTATATTCAAAGCGATGATGCATCAGATATTACATATGGTGAGAAGCTGCTAGAGGCAATAATTCAGACTGTGAAGCCTACTGAGTAATTTGTAGAATTCTAGTCCTGCTTAATTGCAGGACTAGAATTTATATAGGGGGGAGGCAAAAAATGAAACAAACAATGAAGCTGAAATTGATAGTACTTGGGTTAGTTGGATTAAGTATAGCGGTAGGTGCCTGTAATGGAGGTAGCAATACCAGTGGAGGAGAGAGTAAAACAACCACTACAACTGTAGCTGGCGCAAAGCAAGAATCATCAGCTTCGAAGGAAGGAGCAGTTACAGGAGATATTAAGTGGGAAGAAAAGAAGCAAGATAATTATGCGGCTGAGTTCTCTTTTAATGTGCCGGAAGGGTGGGAGCGTGCTCTAAATGGTATGCCAACCACTGTTCGAACCTATTTGGGGTCAGAAGTAGACAAAAAATTAATATTGGCACATGAAGGATTTGCTGCTCAGGACGATGAAGCCAAAGCTGCTTTGAAGGCAGCAACTTTAGACACTCTACCAGAACTCCTTGATGAGCAATTTACTGCCATGGCAAGTTTGGGTGGTAATGCTTTGGTCGAAACATTAATAGGCACAGAGAAGAATCGGGAAAAGGTGACTATTAATGATCGAGAGATGTTGCGAATTACTGGAACCGTGGATAATAAAAGTTATCCTGATATTAATTATGTAGCATACTATGGATTTATGACAAATGAAGCAGAGAAGACGAAGGATGTTCCTTTTGTAATGGTGATGTATATTCAAAGCGACGATGCAGCCGATATTGCTTATGGTGCAAATTTACTGGAGGCTATTATGCAAACAGTTGCACCAACAGTGAGATAATAATATTTGATTTGGGCTACTCCCACAGCTAAAAAGTGGGAGTAGCATTTATAAGCTGCTTTCGGGGGGAGGCAAAAATGAAACAGACAGTGAAGATGAAATTGTTAGTACTAGGATTGGTTGGGTTAAGTATAGTGGCGGGTGCTTGTAATGGCGACAGTAAGAATGAGAGTGGGGATAGCAAGGAGAATACAACTAATGCTTCTACTACTGTTCAAGGTGAAACTACTGCAGGTAAGGCGGTTGCAGCAGCCGGAGATATTACGTGGAGTGAAGAGGAGCAAAAAAATTATATTGCCTACTTTTCTTTTAAGGTACCAGAAGGGTGGATTCGGAAGAGAAATGGTATGCCTACTACCGTTTTGGGCTATACGGGTGCAGAAATTGACAAGAAACTAGTATTAGCACATGAAGGATTTGCAGCTCAGGACGATGAAGCCAAAGCAGCTTTGACGGCAGCAACTTTAGATACTTTGCCGGAACTTCTTGATGAGCAGTTTACATCTACTAGTACATTAGGTGGATCTTTTTATGTGAACACATTAATCGGTACAGAGAAGAGTCGAGAGAAAGTGACCATTAGTGGTCGCGAGATGTTGCGAGTTACTGGAACAGTTGTAAATAAAGGGGAAAAAACAATTAACTATTTGGCTTACTATGGATTTATGACAAATGAAGCTAAAGGTAAGAAGGATATCCCCTTTGTTATGGCGATGTATATTCAAAGTGAAGATGCAGCAGATATTACATATGGTGAGAAACTGTTGGAGGCAATAATTCAGACGGTAAAGCCTGCTGAGTAATTTGTAGAATTCTAGTCCTGCCTAATTGCAGGGCTAGAATTTATATAGGGGGGGCACAAAAATGAAACAGACAATGAAGATGAAATTGGTAGTACTTGGATTAGTTGGATTAAGCATGGTGGTTGGTGCTTGTAATAACGGCAATAACAATAGTGATGGAGAAAGCCAAGTGACTATTGCTAAAGCTTCTTCGGCAGTTCAAGGTGAGACCACTGTCACCAAAGAGGTAGTTGGGGCTAGCGATATTCAGTGGGAGGAAAAAGAACAAGTAAACTTTACCGCTCAATTTTCTTTCAAAGTTCCCAAAGGCTGGGAAAGAAAGCGTAACGGGGGGCCAACAACATTAGAATATTATGGCAGTGATGAGACTAGTAAAAAATTATTGCTGGCACATGAAGGATTTTTGGTAATGGATGACAAGACGGAAGCGGCAATTAAAACGGCAACGCTAGATACCTTACCAGAACTCCTTGATGAACAATTTACAGCATATAGTACCTTAGGTGGACGATTTTATGTTGATACTCTGACTGGAACAGAGACCAGTAGAGAGACGGTGACTATTAATGGACAGAAAATGTTAAGGGTTGTAGGAAAAGTATCAAATAAAGGCGAAGACAGTCTTAATTATCTTGCCTACTACGGTTTTATGACAAATGAAGCTAAAAAAACTAAGGATATCCCCTTTGTAATAGCAGTATATATTAACAGTGAAGACTCTGCTGACATTACTTACGGAGAAAAAATGCTAGATGCAATTATTCAGACGGTTAAGCCGAGAGAAAAATAAGAAACATATCTAGCACTACTCCCACCGCTAAACATGGTGAGAGTAGTGTTAATACACGCCTTTCCAATATGGAAAGGAAAAGACTACAATAGGGACGGATTAGTTCAAGTCCTAAGGCTAACAGAGATAAGAAACTCATTATGGCAATGAGCGGAAGAGATTCAGCCAGTAAGTGAGTATTATATAGAGCGCAGGAGCACACAAGGAGGGTAAGGTAGTGAAAAAACATCAAGTGACTGATAGTAACCAACCAAAGGCGGCAAGGACAAAGCAAGGCGAAGAAGGGGCGTTGGTAATCGAGGCCGCTTTCGCGCTCTGCTTTTTTGTCTTTGCCTTTGTGCTGCTCTTGTCTTTAGCGGTCTACGCTACAGCAGAAAGTAAAATTCAGTATGCTATTAATCAGACGGCTAAAGAGATTTCGCAATACTGTTATGTATTGGAGCGGGCAGGACTTTACAAAGATCAAGATAATAGTGGACTTGAGCCTATTGATGAAGGCATTGATGCTCTAAATGAGTTCACCTCGGCGGTTTCTGACGGATATGAAAATGCTTCTTCTTTAAGTCAAAATCCTGCTATTCAGGGAGAATATTCAGCCGAACAGATTCAAGCTATTTTAGATGGTGTAGATACAGTTGAGGATGACTTTGAACGCATCCAATCGGCTTCTGCCGGACTGGTGGAGGCTGGGCAGACTTTTGTCGATGACCCGAAAGGCATTATTATGTCTTTGGGCAAGGCGGCACTAGAGAGTGCTGGTTCAGCGGTGGTATCTCGGGTTATTGCTCAGCCACTATGCAGTTCTTTAACCACTAAGTATATTGCCGCTAGCCCCGGTGAGGCTGATGCCCTTTTGACTTCTTGGGGAGTTTTGGGAGCAGATGGTGAACCGGGAGGCGTAGCCGGGCTGGACTTTAGAATGTCTACCTTCTTACAGGATCGCCGGACTATTAATGTGGTTGTGGTCTATCGGATGAAGAGCTTGATTCCGACCTTTTTCCCTTTCGAGCGTAGCTTTTGCCAGACTGCCAGCACAGCGGGCTGGGCTCGGGGCGTTAGTTTGGAAGATTTGCCGAAGGGGGAATCTCCTTGGACAAAACCGCCCATGGAGCGTGGTAAGTATTGGGTGGATGAGTTAAAGGGTGAATATGGTAATGCAGTAGAGCCAGGCAAAGGCATAGATGCCTATAATCAGGACAGCAATACCTTTTACTCCTATCACTCACTTAATATTTTTAACGCTAGCTATTCTACTTATAGTGGTGGGAATAATGGTCAATATACTCTGAATGTCAGTGCCATTAAGAGTAAGCTAAAAAGCTATGGTAAGACTACCTTAACAAATGTCTCTAAAGTCGGGCAGTCCATTACTATGGCGGACGGAACTAATGTTCAGACCGCGAACAACTCGGTACAGCAGCGCAAGACGACTATCGTGATCGTTATTCCAGACAATGCGACCAGTGCCGATAAGGCAGCACTGAATCAGATTGCCACTGATCTTAAAAATGAATTAGGCGTTACGGTTGAATATACATATCGAGGAAAGGCATAAAAGATGAATTATTTGTTGGGAATCTTACTGGCATTATTGCTCTGGGCTCTGGGAACTGTTTATTACTATGTTTATATCGAGTCATTGGCTCCTAAGGCTGTGTTTACGAAAGAGACCTTAGGGGGAATCTTTACGTTCAAGACCCCTAAGATTATTATTTTAGTGGCGGCCTTGGGTTTGGGTCTGGCTTTTGGCATGATGTATCAGACTGGAGAGCCTTTAGAGATAATCTTGGCCAATCAGGTGATGCTGGGTATTTTAGCTACAGCGGCTCTGATTGACTATAAAGTTAAGCGTATTCCTAACCAATTGGTGCTCGTACTTATGGGTGTAGGGGTGGTTTCGATTTTAATTCAAGTGGTACAAGATCCCTATACTTGGCGAAATGCAGTCTACCCGGCACTGATTGGTTTAGCTGTGGGTGGCGGAATTTTACTGCTGGCTCATATTGTTTCTCGAAAATCCGGTGTGGGTGCGGGAGACGTTAAGCTTTTTGGTGCAATTGGTTTTGTTTTGGGTTTTACCAGCTTACTGGGGGCTTTGTTTTACTGTTTTCTCTTTTCTGCTTTGGCAGGGGTGTGGATGCTGCTTTTTAAGAAGGCCAAGCTCAAAGATTCTATGGCCATGGCACCCTTCGCTTTTTTTGGTGTACTGGTAACCATTTTAATGACCGCAGGGGGATTTTAAGATGAATAAAAATGCAACCTTGGTTATGGTGCTTTTGGCCGGATTAACCGTGGGGACTTGGGGCTACCTGTATAATAATGTGCAAGAAACAGAGGATTCCTATGTCGCCGGAGTGCAGCGAGTAGCGCTGCTGGAGGAGAAGGGAATCTATATTGATGCGGTGGCTGAGTATAAGACGCTTTTGGAGATGAACCCTAAGGATTATGATCTCTTAATCCGCTATGCGATAGCTAACCGGAAATTGGGCGATGAAGCGGCCTTTAGAGATGCTTGCGGGAAGGCTTCGGCAGTCTATCCGGAAAAGGCTGAGCCCTATTTGCTGCTGGCGCAATATTATTTAGACCGGAATAAAGAAAAAGATGCTTATGCCTTGCTTTCTAAGGTCAAATCCCAGCCCCTGGATGATGTAACGGCGGTAGACGCTATGCTTAAAACTCTCCAAGGGATGTATGATTCTGCTTACCGCCAATACACCGAAACCGGGATTTGGCATGATGGTTTTATGCCCGTTTCCTATGAGGGTAAATGGGGCACGGTTGATCTAAAGGGCGAGCAAAAAATCAAATACACTTTTGAGGCCATAGGCGCTTATTCGGCTGAGGAAGAAGTTATGCCGGTATGTCAGGAAGGGCTCTGGTTTTATGCTGACGCAAAGGGCAATCGCAAATTAATCTCCGAAAAAGCTTATAAGGCTCTAGGTGGCTTTGGAAATGGTTGGGCTCCGGCCTATGATGGCAGTCATTGGGGCTATATTGACCGAAACTTTAAGGAAGGCGCTTTCGAGTACGAAGTTGCCGGTATGTTCTCCCACGGTGTGGCAGCGGTCAAGAAGGATGGAAAGTGGGCTCTGATTGATAGTTCTCTAAAGCCCATTACGGAGTTTGTCTATGACGATATCAAGCTGGATTATAATCAGGCTTGTGCTCCCTTTGGACGGGTTTTTGCGTCAAAAGACGGCAAGTATAGCCTCTTGGATACAAAAGGGCAGGTTGTGGGCAAAGAGACTTTTGAGGATGTACAGCTCTTTGCTTCTGAGCAACCGGCAGCGGTTAAGCAAAAGGGCAAGTGGGGGTATGTGGCTCAGGATGGCAGTATAGCTATTGCTCCTACCTATGATGGTGCAGCGTCTTTCAGCGTAGGCTTAGCGCCTTTTTGTAAGGGGGAGCTTTGGGGGGTAATAAATTCTGCTCAAGAAGTTATTATTGAACCGAGTTTTGACTTCCTTTCAACCTTTACTCCAGAGGGTTCTGCCCTGTCAAAGACCGGTAATAGCTGGCGATTTATCCAGATGTATAGTTATGAAAAAACCGAGCAGAAAGATTGAGGTATAGTGTCATGGTTACTTTTCGTTCTGAGAATCAAGGGAATCAATCCTTTTTAGTATATCTGCTGGACCCGAAAGAGCAGCAGGATAACTTGTCCATGGGAATGATGTCTAACAACCGGCTCACAGGGATTTTGCCTGTGGCCTTTGTACAAATGGATCAGCAGCGCCGCCTTCAGTTCACCGTATCTTCAAAGGTGCCCTTAAAATCCTTCTTTTCTGGGATTGTTCTGCGGAATCGACTGTTAAATGTCTTTTCCACCATTACAGCAACGCTCCTACAAGCTGAAGAATATATGTTGGATAGCCGGATGTTTTTGCTGGATCTGGATTATATCTTTGTCAATGTATCTACCGGAGAGGCCAGTCTACTTTACTTGCCGGTGCTCCCGGTTACTGTTGAGCCTACGGAGCTCCGCAGTTTCTTTAAAAATATTATGTTTAGTACCCAGTTTGACCAGACGGAAAACTGTGACTACTTGGCTACTATTATTAATTTTCTTAATCGCGGCGAAGCCTTTGATCTGGAAGAGTTTCAGAAAATTTTGTTGGGATTGCAAAAAGCCGGAGAAGCAAGAACCTCTTCTCCCGTAGCAGCTCCAGCGGTTGAGCCTCCGCGGCAATTGTCTGGAATGGCTACTTCTGTTAGTGGCTCGGGTTCTCCCAGCCCTACCACTGTGACGCCTCCGCCTGCCGTACCCGGCACAGGAAAAGAGACTTCTTCACCTGCTCCGGCTAAAAAGAAAGGCTTGTTTTCTTTCTCTTTTGGCAAGAAAAAGGATGAGACCGCCAAAACAGAAGTGACACCCAAGCCTGCCAAAGCCAAAAAGGAAAAAGCACCGAAAAATAATACTAAGGCGAATAATCAGAAGCCGGTAAAGGGTGGCGGAGCCCCCGCTTATCCGGGCATGGCTATTCCCGGTGTCGAGCCACCTCGTCCGGGAGCGGCTCCGCAGCCGGGGAATCCTGCTCCGGTCAAGAACCAGAATGCTCAGGCACCTGTGGTGAGTACAGAAACTACTGCTAAACCGGTAGCGGCTGTACCGGTAACCCCCAGACCGGTGGATACCCCTCAGACGATGGCTTCTCCGGGCTTTGGCGAGACTACTCTTTTAGGTGGAAGTAGCGGCGGTGGCGGTGAAACTACCTTGTTGGGAGTACAGGAAGATATTGTGGTTACGGCAGTTAAGCCTAAGCCAACCCTGATTCGAATGAAAACCGGGGAGAGAATTTTGATTGATAAGCCGGTTTTTCGTTTGGGAAAAGAACGGAGTTATGTGGATTACTTCATTTCTGATAATGGTGCCATTAGTCGTAGCCATGCAGATATTATTGAACAAAATGGTCAGTTCTATATTGTTGACCATAATTCCACCAACCATACTTTTGTCAATAATCAGATGATTAGTGGGAGTATTCAGGTGTTGATTGAAAATCAGACGGAGATCCGCCTGGCTAATGAAGTGTTTCAGTTTGAGCTGTAAGAACAGGGGGAGCAGGGTTTGGAGTTTTTAACGGCGTTTTGTACAGATACGGGGATTGTTAAAGAGACCAATCAAGATAGCCTTTGCATTAAAATTGCCCAAAGTTCAAGGGGTAAAATCCTTTTGGCAATGATTTGTGATGGAATGGGCGGTCTAAGTAAGGGTGAGCTGGCCAGTAAAACGGTGACAGAGGCCTTTGCCCAGTGGTTCGATGAGCAGCTGCCTTTGCTTCTGGAGAATTTTTCTCTGAAACAGGTGGAAGAGCAGTGGAAGGCACTAATTGTTCAGCAAAATCAACGGATTGGTCGCTTTGGACGACAAAAAAATCTGACCCTGGGTACCACATGGACAGCACTGCTTTTGGCAGAGGGCGTGGGTTATTTAATTGGTCATGTGGGGGACTGCCGCATATATCGCTTGGATAAAGATATTTACCAACTTACCGAAGATCAGACGGTAGCTGCCAGAGATATCCGCAGAGGAGACTTGACCTTAGAGGAGGCTCGTTTTGATCCTAGGCGGAATGTTCTCTTACAGTGTATCGGAGCTTCTGAGCAAGTACAGCCGGTTTTCCAAACTGGGCAGCTGCAGAGTCAAGAACTTTATCTGCTTTGTTCCGATGGGTTTCGCCACGAAATTAGTAGGGAAGAAATTGCTCAGGCATTTTTGCCGCTGCAACTGGCAGGGGAGCAGGAAATGAATCAGAAAGCGATTGAGTTGGTGGAGTTAAATAAGCAGCGTCAAGAGCGGGACAACATTACCGTGATTGCCGTTAAGGTGATATAAGTAAGGAGACAAGACATTGGCACAGATTGGTACGGTTATTGATAACAAGTATGAGGTGCTGAAGCAAATCGGGCAGGGTGGAATGTCAACTGTCTATTTGGCCATGGATAAACGCCTGAATAAACAGTGGGCTATTAAAGAGATTAAGAAACAGGCCAGAGATAAGAATGCGGAAATTGTTGTCCAAAGTTTAATTGCCGAAGCTAATTTGATGAAAAAATTAGATCATCCGGCCTTGCCTCGAATTGTAGATATCATTGATAATGGGGAAACGATCTACGTTATCATGGATTATATTGAGGGAGAAGCTCTGACTACGTTGTTGGAAGAGTATGGTGCCCAGCCTCAGGATGTGGTGATTGAATGGGCGAAACAGCTTTGCCGCGTTCTCGATTATCTGCATAGCCGAACGCCTCCTATTGTCTATCGTGATATGAAACCGGCCAACATTATGCTTCGTCCTGACGGGCAGATAAAATTAATTGATTTTGGTATTGCTCGGGAGTACAAAGAACAAAACCTCAGTGATACTGTGAGTCTGGGAACACGAGGCTATGCAGCTCCGGAACAATTTGGCGGCAAGGGACAAACTGATCCCCGCACCGATATTTACTGTCTGGGTGTAACTCTCTATCACTTGGTTACGGGGCATAATCCCACAGAACCACCTTACGAGCTTTACCCTATAAGGCATTGGAATCCTAATCTTTCCGGTGGTTTAGAGACGATTATTTTAAAAGCCACCGCATTGAATCCTGAGGATCGCTATCAGTCCTGCCCAGAGTTGTTCTACGCACTGCAGCATTTTGAAGAGTTTGACGAGGTATACCGCCGCCGCCAAAAGCGAAAATTGCATTTTTTCATTGGGGTGGCGGGAGCGGCGATTATTTTTGCCGGAAGTGGTTTTGCCCTACAGAGCATGGCGGTACAGACAAATAATAATACCTACGAGCAGCTGCTGATTCAAGGACAGAATGCCCATACGCCAGAAGAAGCCGCCGGGCATTACTTGGCGGGAATTTCTGCCAAGCCCTATAGTACCAGTGCCTATGATGCGCTACTAGCTGCTTATAAGGATGATGCCGCCTTTTCCGTTCAGGAAGAAAGTCAGCTGAAGATTGTTCTGAATGAGCATTTGCAGGGACTGAGGCAGACGGAGGAATATCCGGCCTTGGCTTTTGAACTAGGTAAACTTTATTGGTATTACTATGACTACGGAAAAGGTGAAGGGGTGGATAATGGTATTACCCGCATGAAGAGTGCCATTCCCTGGTTTGAGGATGTTTTAACTTATGGTGGGGAGAATAATCCGAATTATTTAATGGCAAAGACCTATGCGGAGATTGGGAAGTTTAACCGGGATATTACCTTGAATATTGAAGAAGCTTCTGATAAAGGTCTTTATCGTCAGTATTGGGATAGCATCAGCAGTATGACGGAACAGGTTTCGGCTGCTACCGAAGAAAGTGAAATCGTGCGGCTGGAATTCTATAAATTAGTACTGCATTCCTTGGAAACCTATGCTAGAAAGTTTAAGGCCGATGATATTCCCCAGGAAGAGCTGGAAGGGGTTTATCAACAGGTTAAGCAGGGGATTTCGGAGACGGAGTCTACCACGGATAAGACTATAGCATTAAAAGAATATTTGCAGAAGCGCTTAACACCAGCCCAGGAGGCTGTGAAACAAGCATATCGAAAGGAGGGGGCTTGAGATGTCAGTAGAAACCTATGAACTGTTGTCTTGGATTGCTTTTGGCTTAGCAGCACTGTTTCTGCTTTTAACAGGACTCTTGTTTTGGTGGCTTAAGATTCCGAAAGTGGTTAGAGAATTGCGGGTGAAAATCAGCCGTAAGGCTTTGGATTCTATTCATGAAGCTGGCTTTGATACTTTTACCCCGAATTACCGTCCGATTACGGGAAAAATTAAAACCGATTCTTTTAGTGGTGGAAGCGTAAGCATGGCGGCTTCTAAAGGCGCCGAAAGTGTTACCGCCAATGGGACAACTCCATTAGGGGATCAAAGTTTTCCGGAAGCTGCTACTCCCCTTGAGGATGACTTGGTAATTAGCCATAAGCCGCAACTGACCGCAGCAGATACAGAGCTATTGGTGCAGCCCCAGCTTCATCAGAGCGATCTAGGACAACCTACGGAGCTTTTGGCCATACAAGATACAAAAAATTCTGCTTTTGATAAAGCTTCGCCCGAGTTGGGTAAGATAAATTTTCAAATCATTAAGTCTTGGGTCATTGTACATTCACAAGAAAGAATCATTTAATGTAAGGAGTAGCCTATGAAATTTTCTAAACCTATGAGTAAAGTTTTAGCTGTTTTGGTAGTAGTGGCACTTTTTTTCGGTAATCTGGCTTGGTTACCGGGGCGAGTCGCGGCGGCACAAGTCGCAGCAAAAATTACTGTGATGGATGAGGGCAATGTACCCATTTCCGGTGCGTCTGTAGTATTAACTAACCAGGATGACCTGAGCACAATTTCCGGTACCACCGATGAGTTCGGTGTATTTGAGAGGCCAGCAGAAATTGAAGACACCGTTACCTATGATCTTACAGTAAGCAAGGATAACTATCGTGATGCTAGTGTCCCAAATATTCCGGGGAGCGGGCTTAATGATTATTTTATTACCTTGTTGACGAATACTGTAAAATTCACTGCTACAGTGACTGAAGCGGTTGGTGGGCAAATTACTCAAGATGGGGATGTGCTAGAAAATGGTGAGGGAACCGTCACCTACGATGGTGATTTGGTATTAGTCTTTGCTCCAGATTCTGGTTATTATTTAGCCTCTGTCAGTGTTGGTGGAATTGATATTGATCCGGCAGATTCCGCTTGGGCTTCTTTGGGCAATGGAGGTTTTCAATATACTTGGCGTAATGTTACCAGTGAAATGGATATTACAGCGACTTTTGCGGAAGCGGAAGAGGCTGATCCAGGTAGTTATATTTTGACCTATGAGGATACGAATCTGTGGTTTAAAGATGAAACAGAGCATAAGTATGTTTTTAAAGACAGTGTTAATATGACAATTGCCCCTAGTGGCTTTGATGAAATCAGTTATATTGTAAACGGCACGGCTTCAGCTTGGGCAGCGGAGCAGGTCTTTACCACGCCTACCAGTCTCACTAAAGTATATGTTCGAAATGCAAACCCAGTTGTAGGCGATCCTATCTATTATTTGCCGGAGAGCTTTTTGTTCGCACTGGACGATGCGGCACCAATGTTAACTATCACTTCTCCTCTGCCTAATCCTGCTTTATGGAGTAAAACTGCTGTAAGCGTTACGCTGAAGGCTGAGGATGCAGAGGGATCTGGTGTAGCTCATGTCTATTACAGTAATGTAGGTACAGATTATGAGGTAGCAGACTTTGCTACTGCAGTTGGTGGAACTAAGGGTGAAGTAAGCCTTGAGCTGGGAGAGCTAAACCAATATGTGTATACTAGTGGCGATGAAGACCAAGACCAGAAAATTTACTTCTGGGCGGTAGACCAGGCCGGTGTAAAGTCTGCGAGGAAAGATGTAACCATTAGAATTGATAATACGCAACCCAGCATTGATAGCGGATCTTTGTCCAAGAGTGTTGCCGGGGTGGTTAGTACCGAGGAATATGACAATGCTAATGTAACAGTTCAGGGCTCGGCTTTGGATACTTTTGGTGAGCTTAAGGAGATTCGCTATTCTTTAGTTAATAATCCCGATGCCAATACAAGCACAGCTACACTAAATAGTGATGGCAGCTTTTCTTTTAACGTAACCACGGATGGAGAATTTGTTTATTACATTTGGGCCGTGGATAAAGCCGGCAACATTTCTGAAAGTAAAACAATCTCGGTCAAAATTGATCGTGGTTCACCACGAATTGAAAGTGTAACTAAGAATCCTACTACAGAATGGACTAAAGAAAACGTTACACTGACTGTGGAGGTGGAAGACGAGGGGGCTTATGGTCGAATTAAGACCTACTGTTCAACCGATGGCAGTACAACTAATGGAAGGTTGTTAGCCAATAATAATGATGGTACTTTTACTTGGGAGATACCGGCTACGGCATTTGATGGTACGTATACAATCTGGGCCTTAGATCGAGCCAACAATAAATCCGCTGCTCGAACCATTGTGGTCAAGATTGATAGGGAAGCTCCTGAAATTACCGCAGTTACTATGGAACAGCAAAATGCAACGCCTGTAGCTCGGACATTAAATTTCTTGTCTATGGGAACATTTTTCAACGAATCTGTGAAACTTACCGTTACGGCCGCAGATAATAATATTGCTTCCGGGCTAAAAAAGATAACCCTCTATAAAGATGGGGTAGCTTTTATGACTTCTGAAACCATCATAAACAATCAGGCGATTTTTGTCTTAGATGTACCTCTCGAGGGAGAATTAACGGTACAAGCTGAGGATAAAGTGGGCTGGACTTCTCCCATTACCAGTGTTGCTGACGTAGCCACAAGAATTCAAAGTGACCGTTTAGTGCTAGAAAGTACTTCGCCCACGATCTCTGTAACTACAGCAGCGCCTTTGCAGGTTGATAGCTTCGGAAATAAATGGTATGGCGCAGATACGACTTTTCAGGTTAATCTGGCCGATGAATTATCTGGCATCCAGTCTGTAGTAATGACTCTCAATCAAACTTCTTTGACTGTAGACAGTAATGGGCGTAGTTTAGCCCAAGACTATACCAGTAGTTCAATCTTGCAAGATAGTTTTGTCATTGGCACCCGTCAGGTTCCGGTGGCGGTAGACGGCCGGTATGCCTTGAAAGTGACCCTTACCGACCAGTCCGGTAATGTAACTGTTGTGGAAAGGGAATTATATATTGATCGTCAGGCCGGTAGCATTCGCTCAATTGCTTTTAATAGTTCCGGAGAAGTACCGCCTACGGCTTTGGATAACTTCGGTTATTATTTTAACGCCGATACAAGGGTAACAATTACAGCCCAAGACCAACAACCTTCTTCCAGAATCAAAAGCATTAGCTACTATTTAGTTGATTTTTCTCAGAATCCTGCCGGTACGGCTTCCGCGGTTGTTACCCAGCCTGTGGATGGGAATAACCAGATATCCTTTACGATACCGCAAGATTTTAAAGGCTATGTATTAGCCAAAACTACAGATTTTACCGCGCATACCAGCGGTTTTGAGCGTGGTGTAGGTTTAATTGTGGAAGGTGACCAGCGTCATCAGGAGACAAGTAAGATTGAGCTGTCCCTGCCCCAGACTTCCTATCGGGATGCCAAGGGAATAGCGCTTTATCAAGATAATACCACTGCGGCTGTGGCCGTAAAGGACAGCTTTTCCGGCCTAAAACGGGTGGAGTGGTCAGTACATGCTTTCTACGATAGGGCGAATAACCAAGCGGGTACGATTCTGATTGATGAAAATGGTAATCTTTCGGGAGATACCAGCGGTTGGCAAATCGATAGCCGTGATAAAAATCTGGTAACAGGAATGTCCAGTCAACTCACTGCTCGTCAAAACGCTAACCAGATTATTATTTTTGTGCGCTTTGAAGACCGGGCCGGTAATCGTTATGAACAGACCGTGGAATTCAGTATTGATAAGACAAATCCCAGCTTTCAACTGAGTTATGATAATAATGATTTGAGTAAATCTATCAGCGGCGGCTCTTATTATGCGGCGCCAAGACGGGCCACTTTAACGGTGAAAGAAAGAAACTTTAATCCTGAAGCTATTACGGCCCAGATTACTGCTAATGGGGCTGCGGCACCCAGCCTTTCTTCTTGGACAACAACCTATGATAACCAGAACCCTGACAATACAACGCATACAGCGTATATTTCCTACAGTAGTGATGCAGACTACGGCTTTACTATTCAAGGCAGTGATCTAGCCGGGCGTCGGGCAGAGACTTTGACCAGCCCGAATTTTACACTGGATCAAACTAAGCCACAAATGCAAATTAGTTATGATAACATGGCGGTGACTCATGGTAATTACTACCAAAAGGGTCGTACAGCTACCATCACTATTACAGAACATAATTTTTCGCCGGAAAGAACTTCCCTCACAGGGACACTAGTACAAAGTGGTGTAGCAAAAACTTTCCCGGTCATGAGCAGCTGGAGTTCTCAGGGCGATCGGCATACGGCGACGATTGTATTGGCAGAAGATGGCCTTTACAGCTTTGCGATTACAACAGCGGATAAGGCTGGTAATAGTGTTAATGCGCCTATTCAGGAAAGTTTTTACATTGATCTGACAGCTCCAAGCATTGTTATTTCTGGGGTACAGGATAAGTCAGCTAACCGTGGAAGCCTATCACCAGTGATTGAGTTTACGGATGTGAACTTTGATGGAAGCACCGTACGCTTTACCTTGAGTGGTTCTAATCGGGGGGAAGTGCAGCTTGACAGCACCCAAGAGAATCTTCCTAATGGTGTGCGGATTAATTTGGCCGATTTTGCGAAGACAAAAGCTAATGATGACATTTATACCTTAAAGGCTACTATGACGGATAAAGCCGGTAACATAACAGAGAAGACCATTAGTTTTTCTGTCAATCGGTTTGGCTCTGTATATAGTTTTGGTGACTCGCTAAAAAATATGCTCAAGCGTTATAATCAAAAAGGGGGCGATTTAGTTATCACTGAGACCAATGTAAATCAGCTTGATCCTAAAAAAACTCGCATCAAAATAACTAAAAACGGTGACACTTTTGACTTGAAGGAAGGGACTGACTATCGGGTAGAACAAAGCCTGGGTGAAGGTCAGTGGAGTCGCTATACTTACGTGTTAGGTGCTTCATTGTTTGAGGATGATGCTAAGTACACCATTACTTTTTACTCTGAGGATGAAGCCGGTAATGTTAATGAAAATATTGATGAGGCCAAAGCGGCTGAACTTTGGTTTGGTGTTGACAAGACAGCTCCGGTGATTATTATCAGCCGATTAGCCAGCGGAGTCACTTACGCCGAAAACTCTCATCAGGTACTGATTGATGTGTCGGATAATCTCGTGCTGGATCAGGTCAAGGTTTGGCTGAATGATCAGGAAGTAGAGATCGCAGAAAACAATGGACAGTATAGTCTTGAGATTCCTGAAGCTAATAGTGCTCAAAAGCTCAAAGTTTCAGCTTTTGATGCTGCCGGGAATGAAATAACCCAAGAAATTGATAATTTCTACGTAACCACCAGCTTATGGATTCGTTGGTATACCAATACACCTTTATTGATTGCTTCGATTCTAGGTGCGGTAGTCGTCGTAGGTGGCGGAATCTTCCTGATTGCCTTGGCCCGCAGAAGGAAAAAAGATAGCCGCGAGCCACGTAAAGTTGGCTGAGGCTATTAGTTAATGTTTTCCCCTGCCTGATACATAATATTTCAATAAAAAGATAAAAGAAGTTTCTTCTCTTAGAACTACCCAACTGGGTTATAAGGAGAGGAAACTTCTTTTTGATCTGTGGATTGTTCGATTACTTACCCCTACCTATTTAGTGATTATGGGTCCATGGAGCGGTAGTTGAAAGAGATATTATGCACGGCTGCTACATTGGAGACAACCACTGAGGCTTTGGGATCGTGATCATCAATTAGCTGCATGACGTTCTTGTAGCTGCGATCTTCTATTATTACCATTAAAATGTTTTCAGCTTTCTCGGAATGGGCTTCCCGGGTAGGAATGATGGAGATTCCCTTACTAAACTGAGCGCAGATATCTTTCTTAATCTCCCCAAATTGCGGGCTCATAATCATCAGGAGCTTACGGCGGTTAAAGAAGGTCTCTAAGAAGTTCATGGACATGGAGGTAATCACCATGGAGAGGATGGCGAAGAGGAAGGATTCAAAGCTAAAGACAAAGATGTTGAAAATTACGATGATTAAATCGGTAACAAATAGGCCGATAGCTGTGTTGAGCTTAAAATACTTTTTGAAAATCAGCGGAGGGATCGTGGTACCACCGCTGGAGGCGTTGATGCCATAGAGCAGTGAAATGCCAACACCGAAGAGTACGCTGCCGAAAATCACGGAGAGCATAGTATCATCGGTGACCTTAATCTCCGGTACAATGGCCAGAAACAGTGGGAGTAGATTACTACCGATGAAGATTCGGGCAAAGGTTTCTTTGCCCAGAAAAATCAGAGCAAAGACCAGTAGAATCGTATTTATAATAAAGACGGTCATGGCTCGGTCGATATTGAAAGCATGTTCGACGAGAATGCCAATACCGCTGACGCCACCGGCGGCAATGCTATGGGGCCCTAGAAACATGTTAACAGCCATGGCTATAAGCAAAAGGCCTACGGCAATGATGGGAATTTGCTTGATGATTGACTTAATCATGATAATCCCTCCCTTTGACTGACATTTTGAAAAGTGACGAAATTGTGTCAACCTTTTCTTTTATCATAATATATTTTGAAAATATTACCAGTCTTTCCAAGAGAATTATTGCTGACAATGATGTAAAAAGGCTGATAAGGAGGGGGAGAGAAATTTGTTGCGATGATAAATCAGATGAAACCTTCGCTTGAGAAGAAGATTTTCTATAGTAAGTTTGACTAAGCTGCCTTCTGCTAGTTCTTCTTGTACCAGTAGCTGAGAGAGTACGGTAAGTCCCTGTCCCTGACGGGCCGCGTTTTTGATGGCTTCCGAATTGTTACATATCCATTTTTCTTCAATGGTAATACCTTGCGTGTGGAGATGGTCTAAAAAGAGCTCTCTTGTGCCGCTACCAGGCTCCCGAAGTAAGAAACTTTGCCGGGATAAGTCTGCTATTGTAAGATGATCTAGTGATGCTAGAGGGTGAGAGGGGGCGGCTACTAAGATTAGCTCATCTTGGGCGAAGGGGATTTTCTCTAATAGCGGACTCTTGACTTCGCCTTCTACTAACCCTAGGTCTAAGCGGCTACTAAGTAGCTGCTCTTCTATGGTCTGGGTATTGTCAACAAAAACATGGCAGTGAATTTCAGCAAAGGCACTTTCGAACTCCTGCAGTAGTTTGGGAAGCAGGCAGGTGGCTACGGTAATGGAAGCTCCTAGCTTTAATAAAGGACTGCCTTTGCTCTGATTTAGGCTTGCTTCTAAATCATGAAAGGTGGTTAGTAAATGGCGGGCATAGGCTTCAAGTTGCTGTCCGGCTTCGGTAAGATATAGCTTCTTTGACAGGCGTTCAAAAAGACGGACTGCGTAAGTAGCTTCCAGTTCGGCAATGGCCTGACTAACAGTGGGTTGACTGATAAATAATTTCTGGGCAGCCAGACTCATTTTTCCGCATTCACAAACTGTCACAAAAATTTCTAAATGTCGACGGGTCATCTTTCCTCCTATGTATAGGTAATTACCTATTAATTTAATAAAATAATACTATTTTTAAATGATCTGAGCAAATGCTATTCTTAGAAAAAACAGGCAGTTTACTGTCCGAAAGGAGCTAAACTTGGAAATTACAGTGGCACAGAGAAATGAGGTTAAGGCTAAAGGTTTTCTATCTAATCGTGATGGGGTACACTTTGCCGGACGAATTATTACCGAAAATGGTGTTCTTACTAGTGAGCAGCTAAAGGTAGTCGGTGAGGCAGCGGAGAAATTTGGACGGGGAGAGATTGCCTTTACTTCAAGGTTAACTCTGGAGGTTCCGGGTATAGCTTTTACGGATATTGAAGCTTTTCAAGCCGAATTAGCCAAAGGCAATATGGTTACCGGGGGAACGGGCGCTAAGGTCAGACCGGTAGTGGCTTGTAAGGGAAGCTATTGTAATCAGGGACTGATTGATACTCTTGGCTTGGCAAAGACGATTCATAACCGTTTTTTTGTGGGGTATTCCCAAGTGGTTTTGCCTCACAAATTTAAAATTGCCATTGGTGGTTGTCCTAATAACTGCGTGAAACCAGATTTAAATGATCTGGGTATTGTGGGGCAACGTCCACCGCTTTATCAAGATGAGCTTTGCCGTGGTTGTAAAACTTGCGGCGTCATTACCAGCTGTCCTATGAAGGTGGTGAGTCGCAGCGGCGAGAAAGTCGCTTTTGAGGAAGAGGGTTGTAATAACTGTGGTATTTGTACAGATAAATGTCCCTTTGGTGCGGTTACAGCGGAAAAGACGGCTTACAAAGTCTATCTGGGCGGACGTTGGGGCAAGGTGATTCGTCATGGATCGGTTTTAGGGAAGCTTATGACGGAGACTGAGGCTTTGGATATGGTGGAGAAGGCGATTCTACTCTTTAAGAAATCCGGGCTTTCCGGCGAGCGGTTCGGCAGTATGGTTGATCGTCTGGGAACTGCGGCTGTGGAAGAGATGCTTTTCGGTCAGCAACTACTAAAAGAAAAGGATACTATTCTAGGAATTGCCACTAAGGGTGGGGCACAATGCTAAGATTTTCCTCTCCGTCTTTTCAAAAAGGTTATGGAAAGCGAGGGCTCTGGGCTGTAGAATTGCTACTTCTTCTTGGTGTTGTCTGCAGTTGTACTTTGCCGAATCAAATAGATGGGGCAGCGTCAGATGGCGAATCTTTAAACTTGGAAAATTCAGTAGTTTTGGGTGCAACCAGCCCCTCTGGTGAGAAGAAGGACATGTACTATGAATTTAGCGATGACAATGGGCACTTGGTGCAATTTTCTAAAAAGCCGGAGACGGTGATAGCCCTATCTGGCTCTTTGGCGGATATTTGGGTTTTGGCCGGAGGTTCTTTGGCGGCTGTCACTGATGATGTTTTGAAGGAAAAGCGGATAGATATAGCACCGGATACAGCGGTTATTGGTACTGCCTATAAGCCGAATCAAGAAGCTATTTTAGCCCTTAAACCTGATTTTGTGATATTATCTCCGGATATTTCTGCTCATCGGGCTTTGGAAAGTTTGTTGAATGATAGCGGCATTGCTTATGGGTATTTTGCAGTCGATAGTTTTAGCGATTATTTGGATATGCTTAGAATTTGTACAGAAATAACCGACAATGTAAATGCCTATACAAGTAATGGGCTAGAGGTGGAGAAGGAAGTTAACCGGGTTCTGGAGGCTGTGCCGGAAGGAACACCACCACGGGTTCTGTTTATCCGCGCTTCGGGAACTAGCTTAGAAGTTAAAGGCAGCGATAGCATTACCGGCCAAATCCTTAAAGACCTGGGTGCTATAAATTTAGCGGATGGGAGTGGGGTGCTAGCAGAGAATTTGAGTCTGGAAACGATTATCCAGAGTGATCCAGACTATATTTTTGCAGTTACCATGGGTGGTGATCAAGACGCGGCTCTGGCAGCCATCAAGAGCACTTTTCAGGATAATCCGGCTTGGGCTAATCTGACAGCGGTAAAAAACAATCACTATGTACTTTTACCCAAGGAGCTGTTCCATTACAAGCCGAATCGGAAATGGGGTGAAAGTTATGCCTACTTGGCCAAAATTCTCTATCCGGAGGTTTTTGTCTCCTAAGGCTAATTTTGCCGCTGTTTTGATTTTTTTAGCACTGCTCCTAGTGGTCTTTGTTCTGGTTAGTTTACTGGCCGGAGCCGCCAGCCTATCTTGGCAAAGCTTGTGGGCGGCCTTAGGGCGGCAAGACAGTGCTGATACTGCCTATCAAATCTTATGGTATGTTCGGCTGCCCCGAACTCTGGCTGCCCTTTTAGCCGGAAGTGCCTTGGCTGTGGCGGGGGTGATTTTGCAGGCTGTTTTGCATAATGCTCTGGCTGGGCCGGGAATTATTGGTGTTAATAGTGGTGCGGGTTTTATGGTGCTGTTGGCGGTGGTGCTTTTTCCGGCTATGCCAACGTTAACTGTACTGGCGGCTTTTTTCGGTGCACTCTTGGCGGCCGGATTGGTTTACCTAATTGCCCGAAAAAGTGGTGGTTCACGGTTACGGATTGTCTTAACCGGAATTGCCATTTCTGCTATGTTAGGGGCACTGACGGACAGCCTGCTGACGTTCTTTCCTGAAATTTTAGCCAGCCGCAGTAACTTTCTTATCGGCGGATTTTCCGGTGCCAATATGTCAATCTTAGCCCCCAGCTTAGTTATTATTCCTTTTGCCATTGCAGTAAGTATATTTTTTGCCCGGGATCTTAATATTCTGGCGCTGGGTGAAGAGGTGGCACGATCTTTAGGTAGCCCTACCAAAAGGTATCGTCTGCTGTTTTTTGCCTTAGCGGCTTTGTTAGCTGGGAGCGCTGTGAGTTTTGCCGGATTGATTGGCTTTGTGGGTTTAATTATTCCTCATATTGCCAGACTGGTTTTAGGTAGTGAAAATCGGCGAATTATTCCCTTTGCGGCGCTTTTGGGGGCGGTGTTTACTCTGGCCTGTGATCTGGTGGCTCGCCTGCTATTTGTTCCTTATGAGCTACCGGTAGGCATTATTATGTCTTTTCTGGGTGGCCCCTTCTTTATCTACCTGCTACTGGTCAAAAGAAGGGAGGCAGCCTTATGATTGCCCTGGAATCAATTAGCTTTGGCTACCATCAAAAGCCGGTTATTCAGGAGCTTTCTTTGACTTTTCCCCAAGGGGAAATTACTGGTTTGATTGGCAAAAATGGTTGTGGAAAAACTACTTTACTTAAATTGGCTGCAGGACTTTTAGAGCCTTGGCAGGGTAAGGTTTTGCTTGACAATCAGCCGCTTTCTACTTTGACAGATCGTCAAAGAGCCTGCCGTATTGGTGTTTTGCCTCAATGTAGGGATAGCTTATCTCTAACGGCCTGGCAGATGGTGCTTCACGGTCGTTATCCTCATTTAGGCTTTAGTCGGGTATTACGCCCTCGGGATCGTGAGGTAGCTGAAAGAGCAATGAAGCGTTTAGGCATCTGGGATTACCGCCATCGTCTGATTACAGAACTATCCGGTGGGCAGCGGCAGCGGGTCTATCTAGCTATGGTACTGGCACAAGAATCAGATTATATATTTTTTGACGAAGCTTCTACGCATCTGGATTTAGAGCAGCAATTTGCTTTGCTAGAGCTTTTTCAGCAGTTAAAAGCAGAGGGCAAGTCGCTGATTTGTGTTATGCATGATTTGGAACAAGCCCTTCACAGCATGGACAGGCTTTGCCTTTTAGATCAAGGGCAAATCAGCTTCTTCGGTAGACCGCGGGAACTTTTGGAGAGTGGACAAATAGAAAAGGTTTTTCGAGTTCGCTGTCAACAGCTTCAGGAGGGACAGGAAGAATTTTTTGTCTTTCGACCGGATAAAACTACTGGGTGTAACGGCTGATGAATGATATAATAACGGCAATAATACTTCGCTTTTGGCTAAATCCTTGATAGGCTTGTGCAAAGAAGAAAGGTTGTAACCATGAAAGTTATTGCAATTAATGGCAGTCCCCGAATTAACGGTAATACCCACGATGTTTTACGCTGCATGGCTGATGAGCTGCTGGTCTTAGGTATTGAAACAGAGATTGTACAGATCGGTAATCACGATATTCGTGGGTGTACTGACTGTGGATTTTGTCGGCGGGCCGAGGATCACCTCTGTATTTTCTCTCATGACTTAGTTAATGAGATTTCCATTAAGATGCGCAAGGCTGACGGTTTTATTTTGGGCAGCCCGGTATACTACTCAGGAATTGCCGGAAATATGAAGGCTTTTCTGGATCGAATTTTTTATTCCAGTTCCGGTTATTTTTCTTATAAGGTGGCTACCTCGGTAGCCGTTGCCCGTAGAGCCGGTACCGTGGATGTGGTGCATCAGTTAAATAATTATTTGCATCTGGCAGAGACGGTTCTACCACCTTCTCACTACTGGACGGGGGTTTATGGCCGTGAGAGCGGAGAGGCGCTCCAAGATATTGAGGGGATTCAAACAATCCGCCAACATGCTCGGAGTATGGGTTGGCTTCTCAATGCCCTTGAGGCTGGGAGGATGTCTTTTCCACCGCCTCATCCGGAACACCGGGTAAGAATGAACTTTATTCGTTAGTGAGATGAGTTTGCTGCCAAGTTTTCCAGCCCATAGCAGCTATGCTTTCTTCGCTAAAAACGGCAATGTTATTATCCAGTAAAAGCTTGGCAGTTATGCCATTGCCGGCGATAAGCCGCCCGCTAAAGCTGCCGTCATAGATTTGCCCCAGTCCACAGGAGGGACTGCGCGCTTTGAGTATTGCTGTGGTAATTCGAAATTTTTGACAGATATCCAGGCAAATTTCCGCCCCGGCTTCAAAGGCCGGGGTTACATTTTCCCCCAATCGGGTTAGAACTTGATTATCCTTAATTTCTGCAGCCGGACGTGGTGTGGGTAATCCCCCCAATTGTTCGGGGCAGAGGGGTAGGGCAAGGCCGGATTTAACCAAATCGGTTATTTCAGGGACTTCCGAAGCCGTGTGATTGTAGCGGCAGGGTAGTCCACAAAGACAGGCACTTACAAGAATCATGGCGCATACCTCCATAACGGGTTAAACAGCGTTACTTGGCAGCATAGGTGAAATTGACTATTTTGGCAAGGGACTTTCCCGGTGGATAAGATCAGGAGCGGTTTTTCACTGAAAATAAGAGTTAAGAGGCCTGAAATTTGCCTAATTAGCTCTGAATGTATAGTATATACAAAGACATGGGGCTTAGATTGACCCTAATAAATTTTAGGAGGCATGTATGAAGTGTGAGGTATGTGGTGCGGAGTATGGGTCGGAGGCGCTTTTTTGTACGGCCTGCGGAAGTAAGCTGGAGCGACCGGAAGGTGCCGAGGCAGTGAATCAGCAGGTTAGTTCGGAAGTGACAGATTTGGAACAGGAGAGTGCTCAAGAGGGGGGAGAGCCCACGGTGGAGCAAGTTGTGGATGAAGAGGTTCAGGATGTAGCGAAGATGAGCCCTGTGGAGGCGGAGTCTACCGGACAGGAATCAGCTTCAGAGCCCGACTTTAGTATTTATTCTGTTAATGAGCCGGTTATTATTGCTTCGCCTCCAAGCAGAGGTCATAGACCGCTTTGGATTACCCTAGGGTCAATTTTGGCCTTTCTTTTGGTTGCCGGCATTTTGGTTTTTGCTTTTCGCTGGCAGCTGCTTCAGACCTTTTTCCCAAAAGCTTTTGTATCCTTATCACTGGCTAATACAAGCATGAATGTCAATGGAGAACTGGACAAGACTTGGCTATCAAAATTGGATCAAGGGGATCAGACTGAGGGCGATTGGACAATTACTTTAGGTGAAGAGGCCGAGGGCGGCGAGCTGAACCTTAATTGGAAGTATGATCGGCCGGGGAAACAGTTTTTATCTTCGGTTGATTACGCAAATTCTTGGGACGATAATATGGCCTTCAGCCTGTACCTTTCACCGGAGCAGCTCCTGATTAGAAGCAAAGAATTGAGCGATGATTATGACTACATCTTTGTTAACTTTGATAGCTTTACGCAGGACTGGGAAAATAGTGCTTTGGGCGAAGATGGTGAGGCACCGGATATAGAGGTTCTTTTGCAGTCAATGTTTGGCGAAAGAAATGTTGACAGTTCTTCTCTTAAACTTGAACTACGAGACGAGCTCGTGGCCGCTTGGTTAGAACTAGATAAAGCTATGATTTACCAAAGTGCCGGTCAGGTTAATCTGGAGTTGGCAGGGGAGAACCAAGCTTTGCTGGCAGTAGATTGCCGAATTCCCAAGGAGGCGGCCACGACTTTTGTGCAGAAGGTAGTTCAAGTATATATCGAACAAATGAAATATCAGAGCGCTCTGGGAGGATATCCGTTAAATGATTTTGAAGAATTAGATACGGAAGGCATTTCTTTTAGTAGCGACCTTTCACTGCGTTACTTAATGGATAAGAATGCCTTAGTTAGACAAATAAGCTTAGAACCTACTATGGTTAAAAATGAAGATACCGAAGAGGTTACCGCTATTGGATTTACTCTGACCATGGCGGGCAAAGATCGGGTTCTGGATGATATGACTTTGGATATTAGCTCCCAAGAAGAGGATTCAGCCAAGAGTACCCTTACCCTTTTACGGAAAGCTGATCTCACGGCCGAGGGACATTACCTCCAGACCTTTTCTATAGAGACGGATGGTAAAAGCCAAATGGTTCTGACCCATAATTGGGAAAGCAAGGGGGATCAGGAAGGGGTATTTACCATTAGTCTGGCTGTTCCAGATGGTTATACAGAGGATGTAACGGAAGTCATGGTTCTATCTTCGGAAGTAAAATGGGAAGACGGCAAGATTACTTTTTCTCAGGGCGAGATAACGGACACCAGCTATGACAGTGTGATCTTTACTTTTGAAGGTACCCAAAAGGTGCTAGAACCGAATAGCATCCAAAAACCGGATCAAGGTGAGGGCGTCTCTATTTGGGAAATGATGGAGCAGTTGAATTCCAGCACTTTTTGATTATTCACGTAGAGCGTTGTGGATGAGGTGATGAGATGAACAGAAAAAAATTGATTTTAGTGAGCCTTCTTGCCTTGTTGACAGCGCTGGTCTTGGTGGTAGGTGGGTATGTGCTTTATGTACAGCTGAATTATTATCGTCTGCCCCCGGTGCAAGATTTGACCATTGAGAACCCGGTTCAGGCCGCCTTTGTGCCGGAGAAAAACTACTCTATTCTTACGTGGAATATTGGCTTTGGCGCCTATGATCATGACTTTAGTTTTTTTATGGATAAAGGCATGATGAAAAATGGACAGAAGGTAGAGGGTAGCCAGTCTAGGGCTCATAGCCTTGCCGCTGCTGAAGAAAACACAAAAGGCGCAAAGGATTATTTGCAGTCTTTGGCGGTGGATATGATACTGCTACAAGAGGTAGATATGCCTTCTACCCGAAGCTATGGTGTGAACCAAAGAGAGATACTGCAGAAGGCTCTGCCGCAGATGGAGTCTACTTGGGCAGAAAATTTTCATAGTGCGTATTTGTTTTATCCCTTAAATCAGCCTATCGGTCAGATTCATTCCGGTCTACTTACTCTAAGTGCTATGGGGGCAGCTTCGGCAGAGCGGATTAGTTATACTGTAGATGACAGCTTCCCGGCCAAGTTTTTTGATTTAGACCGCTGCTTCTCCGTGATGCGTTTTCCGGTGGCTGAGGGCAAGTCCTTGGTGGTAATTAATAACCATATGTCGGCCTACGATGAGGGTGGTAAAATTCGCCAGAAGCAGTTAGCAGAGCTGTTTACTTTCATAGAGGAAGAGTACCAAGCCGGTAATTATGTAATTGTTGGTGGTGACTTTAATCATGCCCTTGGCCAGGCAACAGACTTTTTTCCCTCCCAGCAGGAAGTGCCGGATTGGGTTTTCCCCTTCCCTGCGGAGGAGATGCCCCAAGGTTTTTCCTTGGTGAAAGCTGAGAATTCTACCCAAGTGCCCACCTGTCGGAGCACGGATATGATTTACCGCAAGGGTGAAAATTATACTGTAGTGATTGATGGCTTTTTGGTGTCGGATAATGTTCTGGCTACAAGTGAGAATATTGATCTGGATTTTACCCATAGTGATCATAATCCGGTGAAATTGACATTTTCACTTATGCCCTAGGTAGAATTTTTTTGAAATCATAAGCATATTTTGAGATAGATAGCTTTTAAAAAAGGCAACTTTTTTGAAAGCTATTTTTCTGTTCGAATTGACCTGAATACCGTTTCTGGGATACTATTGTGGGCAAGATCATATTGGAAGTTAGAGTAGCCCTTGGGGCTTATATTATCTCGCCGAAGGTAGGTATATGCAGACAAGAAAAAATCTACAAAACAGTGAAGAGCTTTCGATTCTAGGCTTTGGCTGTATGCGCTTTCCTGAAAAGGAGGGCAATATTGATGAAGAGAGAGCCATTAGAATGATCCACTACGCTCTTCAGCAGGGAGTCAATTATTTTGATACCGCCTACATTTACCAGCGTGGTCAGAGTGAAATAGTTTTGGGCAAGGCCTTAGCTGATCCGGCACTGCGCAGTCAGGCTCGAATTGCTACTAAATTACCGCCATTTATGGTGGGAAAGCTGGAGCAGGCTAAAAAGATTTTTGCTAAGCAACTGGAGCGGCTACAGACCGACTATATCGACTATTATTTGCTGCATATGTTGACAGATCTGGCGATGTTTAAGCGGCTGGAGAGTCTGGGGGTAATGACCTGGCTGGAGGAACTGAAGGCAACGGGAGCCGTTAGAAATATTGGCTTTTCCTTTCATGGGCCTAAAGATGATTTTGTGCGTATTCTGGAAGCTTATCCCTGGGACTTTTGCCAGATTCAGTATAATTATTTGGATGAGAATAATCAGGCAGGAAAATCCGGGCTGATGCTGGCAGCTAAATTAAATATTCCGGTTATTGTTATGGAGCCTCTGCGGGGCGGCCGGCTGGTGACGCACTTGCCTGAATTAGTTAAAGATACTTTTAACGCTTATTCTGACAGAACGCCGGCGGAATGGGCACTGCGGTGGGTCTGGAATCATCCAGAGGTGACGTTGCTTCTCTCCGGTATGAGTGATGAAGCGCAGCTTTATGATAATATCCGTATTGCTTCAGAGGTACAGGCTAATGAGATGACGGAAGCTGAGCTGGCTGTTTTTGCTAAGGTTCGGCAGACCTTACTTGATCTTACCCGGGTGCCTTGCACCGCTTGTGGCTACTGTCTGCCCTGTCCCGCCGGAGTAGATATTCCCGGCTGCTTTTCTTGCTACAATGATAAATACTTGTTGCAGGACAAGGGTGCTCGTTTTCGCTACATGCAGACCTTGGGATTTTTGTCGGTGCAACCGGCTAATGCTTCCCTTTGTACGGAATGTGGCAAGTGCGAGAGTCATTGCCCTCAGACCATTGCCATTCGCCAAGAGCTCAAGAAGGTTCGGCGTGAGATGGAAGGACCCTTTTATCGTCCCTTGGCGGCGGTGGCTCGGAAAATTTTGCGTGTGAAGTAGCTCTGGCTTATTGGTTTTTTAGTCCGGGCTAAAGACAATGGAGGTGGACTATGTACATACTGGCTATTGATTTGGGCACTACATCCGTTAAAGTATCTTTGGTTGACCAGAAGGCACAAGTAATTCAATCTGCCCATCGGCGGGTTAATACAAGTAGTCGACCGGGAGGGGTCTCGGAACAAGACCCGCAGGAGTGGATTAGAGCCATTGAGGCTAATTGGCTTTCTATTCGTCAAAAAGGGTTTTCAGGCTATGATGTGGAGGCTCTAGTTACTACAGGTCACATGATGGGATGTCTAGCCGTGGATGAGCTGGGTAACCCTCTGTTGCCTCATATGCTTCATTCCGACCACCGGGGTAAAGCAGAGGCTGAGTGGTGCCAAAGCCTTTTGGGTGAGGATACTCTCTATCAGATGAGTGGAAATTTACCGGGGGCATCTTCATCTTTGGCTAAAATGCTGTGGATTAAGAATAACTATCCTGATATCTATAACCGCACAGCGTATTTTCTTAATGCCAAGGATTACATTGGCGGTTTCTTAACCGGTAATTTCGGCTGTACCGATTACTCGGATGCTTCCCATTGTGGTGTTTTAGATATTCATCAATTAACCTATCGCGCTGAGATCTATCAAGAGCTGGGGCTGCTAACCCAGAAAATGCCCAGGGTTCTTTCCGGGGATCAGATCATCGGCAGCTTGTCTGCCGATTCGGCTGGTTATCTGGAGCTCCCCCAAGGTATTCCGGTTATCTTAGGCGCAGGGGATGGGGCTTGCTCCGCTCTTGGTGCCGGGGTGAACCGTCCTGGAGAAAGCTACTGCTGCATGGGAACCACAGCTTGGATTGCTCATTTGTGGGATAAGCCTATGTTAGATAAGCAAAAACGCTGTTACAGCATTGTATCAGCCGATGGCAAGAGCGTAGGTTCTTATGGGACTATCCAGAATTGTGGCCGTTCCACAGACTTTGGCAGAAGCTTTTTCGGGGTTGCGGATATGGAGGAATTTAATGTTCTGGCCGAAACGGCTCCGGTAGGTGCAAATGGTCTGATCTTTTTACCCTATTTAAATGGCGAGCGGGCACCGCTCTTTGACCCTTCTGCGCAAGGAATTTTCTACGGATTACAATTAGGTCAACATAAAGGTGATGGCTTACGAAGTATTTTGGAGGGGGTCGCTCTGGCGCTGCGTCAAAACTTAGAGGTTCAGCGCGAAAACGGTGCTCTCATCTCGGAATTCGCTCTTATTGGTGGCGGTGGTAAAAGTTCACTTTGGCGGCAAATTATGGCGGATGTACTGGGCGCTGAGGTGCTGGCTGCAGATGTACCCAGCGAAGATGCTACCACTCTGGGAGCGGCACTTTTGGGGGCTGTAGGTATTGGTTGGTATGATACCATTGATGAAGGGGTTGCTCAGATTAAAACCATAGAGCGCATCCGTCCCGATACGAGTAGTGGGGCGGTTTATGACCAGATTTATCGGCACTATCAGGCACTGTACCCGGCTCTTAAGCCTGTTTTTGCTTTGGGGTAAGAGCGGGAACGGCGTAGTGGATTACGCCGTCCAATTTTGTTTCCCCTGATTAAACCCTTCCCAATAGCGATAGATAAAGTCAGAGAAGCTTACCACGCTGCCGGTAGTTGTCTCCGTAGTTTCAGCAAAGAGACCAAAGAACATTCCGGTAAAAGTATTGGCTAGGTCGGAACTTATTAGCCGTGACAGACCTTTACCCAGTTCGATAAAGGTTTGACCATCATAATATCCTAAATAGTAGCAGTTATCTTGGTGACGGATACTAAGGGTTACTTCTTCTCTATCCCAGATTAAGTTACCCTCGACCTGCTCTAAATCACCCACTCGACGCAGAACCTCAAGCTGCTTTTGGTTACCACGATAGGTTACTCTTATAGCGTAGTAATAGTCTTGATTCATGTAGACGCAGAGACCGGCACTTTCCTTAGAGCCCAGCAGTGCAGTTAGGGTGACCTTGGCTTCACAACTGTGGTGGCATTGCCGTAAAAGCAGTAGGGAACTGCTGCCTGTAGTGGAAGTGATTCCGGAAGGGGAGCAGGGCAGTAGACAGCTATTATCTATTAACTTTATATCGGCACTGGGGGTGCGCCGAAAGACCCATTCCATAGGTAAGTGATTATCTGAAAAAGTAAAGATTTTTTCACCTTCCGGCTGGGGATCAAAACAGCTAATGGGAGCACCTTGATTCACCACCGGCCAACCGGATTCAAAGTGAACCGGTGCCAGAAAGGTCTCTCGCCCTAAGATTTGCATGCGCTTTACTTCTCGGGTTCCCAGAAAAACCATCCACCAACTGCCGTCCTCTTTTTGAACCAGATCACCATGTCCGGTAGCCTGTACAGGAGACATCACCAGATGTCGGCTGGTGAGAATTGGATTATGGGGGCAGAGTTCATAGGGGCCGGTGATCTGGCGGCTTCGAGCGCAAGTGACCATATGACCTGTCCAGGTTCCGCCCTCTGCTGCTAACAAGTAGTAGTAACCGTCAATGAAGTAGATGTGCGGTGCCTCGCAGAGCCGGTCTTCATAGCCTTGAAAAATATAATTTGGCGGAGAGATAAGTTTTCCGCTAGGAAGATCTATTTCCCACAAGGTAATGCCATCGTAACCGTTGAAGCGTGAAAAATAGACTTTACCGGAAGGATCAAAGAAGAGATCGGGATCATGACCGCCTCCTTCAATCCAGACTGGATCAGACCATTCCCCATAAATGTCCTCAGTATATACATAAAAATGACCGCCACTGCCGCTGTTGGTGGTAATCATATAAAAAGTGCCTTGGTGGAAGCGGAGGGTGGGAGCCCAGATGCCGTTGGGGGTAGTAGTATTTTTCAGATTAAGCTGACTTTCTCTAGTAAGACAATGTCCGATTTGGCGCCAGTTGATAAGATCTTCACTCTCGAACAACGGGACACCGGGGAAATATTCAAAGCTACTGGTAGCCAAATAGAAACGACCGTTAGCGCTAACAATACTGGGATCAGGATAGAAGCCGGGAAGGATGGGGTTTTTCTGTGTCATAGCGTTCTCCTTTTAACCTTTTGCCTTTGCTGGTGGCGGTGACTACTTTACTTATGGGCGGCTTAGGGAAGTAGCCAGTGCTAGTAAATCTTCTGCTTCTGCTTGGGTATCGGTTTGGGTCATTAAGAGTAAGCCTTTGGCAGAAAGATTTGTAAGAAGGGTAGGAATATCTTCTGGCTTCACATCATTAATGAGCAGACTTTTACCGCTCTGTTGGATTTTTTGAAAGACCGGAAGGTAGTTTAGGTAAGATGGCTCGCCTACAACACTAACCCATTGAATCATGTGAATCTTTTTTACCGACAAAATATTATCTAGATGCCTAAGCTGAGCGATTCCGTCTAAATGGTAGAGGCTGTAGTCCTGCTGCTGGGTGCTCCATTCCAATTCTGGTAGTACAAATTGCTGAAATAATTCCTTTGATAACATTACGGAAATATCAGATTGCAGTTGGGACATTTCACCTTTAGCCCAAAGTGAAAGCCAGCCCACGGTAGAACCGCCGTCATTATTGGCTTTGGTTAGGGCAAAGAGCTCTTTTCGAGTTTGGTTCCAGACCCTCATGACTTCTTGGAGAGCTTGCTCCACAGGCTCTGGATCAGCTAATAAATCCATGAGTAGATTTTGGGTTTCACGTAAAGAGGCTAAGGCATCAAGACAACCGGCATTGTCGGCAGTGGAGACAAAAAAGCGCTGCTGGGCCTTTTCCGCCAGATAAGAGGCCATCTCTCGCTGCCAAGTAAGAATTTGGTTCTGGGGATTAAAACGTAGCGGGTTATCCTCCCAATCTTCAATAATGGGAGAATACCAGGTGGTGACATCAGAAACCGTATAAGGGGCATCAAAATAGGCGGCTTGTCCGGCCGGTCCAAAGTTCAGCCAGATCTGTGGTATGGCTTCACCGCCATAATAGGTATTTTCAAAAACTTCCAGTTTGCTGTTAAGGACTTTTTCCGGGTCATTCATATGGCGGGAAGTTACCATGGAGCCAGCGTTATAGAGGTCATTTTTCCCTCGTGAGTGCCAATAGTCTTCCGAACCTGATTTTGGTGCAGTTACAGCTAGACAACAGCGGTCAATCATATCTTGGTGCCATAAGGCTTCAAAGCGTTTCTTGACTATTTCCCAATCTGGTTTGTATTCCATAAAATCCCTCCCGTTAGCTTTTTTCTAGCCATATTTTACCATGAGGTTAGGGCTAAAACTACATGCGGTGCTGACTAAAAATCTAAATAAACTTGCAATAAACTAAAAGTAAAAATAAGATAAGAATAGAGGGAATAAACTCTATGGTGATTTCCAACTTGTGCCTTGTAACGAAGGCGAATAAGACAAGGTATAAGCAGCAAGAGAAAGTATCCTTTATACACTATTTCTGGCAGTCTTACTGTACTTTTTGGATCAGCAAATTTTATCCCCCAACCGGAAAGGAGTGATTGGCGTTGCAAGAGAAGGAAGAGATGTTTTTCTTAACTATACCTGATCTGATAATTGGAAAGGAATATTATCAGTCTATCTTGGGTTTTACCATAACGGCGGATCTTTCCAAGAGAGGGTTGGTGATGTTGAATTATGGTGAAGATAATTTTACTTTAGTCTTAAAGGATCAGGCTTTTTTTGAGGAAGATAAACCGATTCTTTGGTTTAAGGTTGCCAATGTGGAAGAAACCTATCGGCAACTGGTGGAAAGAGGCGTGACTTTTTCAGAGCCCCCCAAAGCGTCAGAAGAGGGGATTACGGCGGAATTCAAAGATTATTTTGGCAACCGGCTAGGGATTGCCAACTTTAAGAAGGCAATCACCAGCCGTAATCATCCGGACTATTTTCCCGGTTATCCTTATGGAGGGAAGTCGAAGTATCCTTTAGAACCGGGTTATTTTGCTACCTGATAATTTATGGTAGTCAGCCGCTTAGCACCTTCTGCCTGTATCAGATAGCCATCTTCAATCCGAAACCCTCCCCATTCGCAGCCGAATACAGGAATGTCTACGGAGAGTATCATGTCTTTTTCCATTTTCCCTTTATAAGAGGGGCCAAAGATGGGCGCTTCGAATTCAATAACCCCTACACTATGAATGCCGGAGTAGAGAAAGTGTTTTTCTAAGCCAGCTTTTTGCATGATATCTCGAGCGGATTTCTCTACTTCGGCACCGGCGCCGGCTTTAAGTAGGCGGTGACAGTTTTCTTGTGCTTCTATAGCGAAATTGATGGCATGTTTTATATTGTCGGCAACTTTTCCCACGGTGACGGGAAGAGCCACGGCAGCATGGTAGCCTTCATAGCGGGGAGCCAAAGTTAATAGTACCAGATCATCCTTTGCAATGGTCTTCGTGGTGGTGCGGGCAATGATGGGGGAAGAGTGTTTGCCGGAAGCTACGAAGGTATCAATACCGGTGCCCTCTGCACCCATTTGACGCATAGCGTACTCCGCTTCGGCAGCAATTTGACGCTCGGTAATTCCCGGTTTAATGGCGGATATAGCGGCTTCCAATCCGGCTTGGGCAATTTGGTAGGCATAGGTAATAACTTGGATTTCTGCCGGACTCTTACTACTGCGTAGCATTCCGAGCTCCTGATCCATATCCAGCCATTCAGCCTTTGGCAGAGCCTTCTGCAGGTCCATTGCCAAAAGATATGGGATCAGATTATAACCCCCTATACCTATTCGAGGTGAGAATCTGGGACAAGGAATTTCTGCCAAGATATGGGCAAAGCTTTCGCTGGGGGTGAAGATGTAATCTTCCTCCGGGTGATAGAGCTCAGTTAGTATTCGGATATCTTTGATGGGCGTGTGCAGTCGAGCATAGTCTAAGCTTTCTGGTCCAACCAGTAGAATAGGTTCTTTTTGAGGACGGAACAAGATAAGCACCGGCTCGAAATGTACATGAAAGTTAGCCAGCCAGCGGGCGTAGGCAGGCCCGGAAACTGCATGATCGTCGGCGTAAATTAAAAGATAATCTAGTTGGTTTCTGTCCATTAAGGCCCAGATTTTTTCCCAGCGCTTAGGATATTCTGACATAGGAATTGTGGGTAAAGATTGCTTCATTATCGTATCCTCCCGGCATGATATAGATAAAGGTTCCTGAGGTTAGCTACAGGAACCTTTACGATGATTGTTCTGAATACTAGGAATTTGATTAATAAACGGCTTTCCACTCGTTAATATTGGCCGGATCGAATTTGAACGGTGAGCCTAGAATGATTTCTGTACCGCCATCAGCGGCTTCTACGATGGTGTATTTGCCTTTGTCGTCTCCCAGTGTGCCAGCTTGGAAGGTTTCTCCTGCTTTGCCGGTAATTTTTCCATCTACTAAGTTGATGGCGGTGTAGGCGGCTAAAGCTCCGATGTCAATGGGGTTCCAAAGGTACATGTAAGGACAAGCCAGATCTGTGCCAATATATTCGGCCATTTCAGAAGGTAGACCTAAACCGGTAAGCTTTACTTTATCGGCAATGCCTTTGTCCTTGATAACTTTGGCGGCTGCCATCATTCCCACAGTAGTAGGAGCGCAAATTACTTTCAGGTCAGGATAGTTTTTCAGCAATCCTTCTGTCTCATCAACGGATTTTTGGAATTCGTCGTCTCCATAAGCAATTTTGACCAATTCTAAATTCCGGCTATTGCTTTCCAATTCTTTTTGCATAGCGGCGATCCAAGCGTTTTGGTTAGTTGCTTGACTGGTGGCTGATAGAATAGCAAATTGTCCGCCATCACTTCCGGCAATATCAGCAACTGCATCAACTAGGGTTTTTCCAATCAGTTCGGTACCCGCTTGGTTAACATGCACCAGACGACTATCTTTATTAACGGATGAGTCTAAAGACAAAACTTTGATACCTGCATTCATAGCTTGCTGCAAAGCCGGCTGCAGCGCATCAGGATCATTTCCGGCGATGGCAATAGCTGCCACTTTTTGGGCTACCAACTCATTAATCATAGTTATTTGGGCTTCAGCAGTGGCTGATTCCGGTGCTTTCACGATACAGGTATAACCGGCATCTTCGATGACTTTTTTAAAACCGGAGGCTTCTTTCTCATTGTAGGGGTTACCGGCATTTTTGACTAGAATTGCAAAGGTTTTACTGCCACCTGCCTGGCCGCCGGATTCACCCCCGGCTTGCCCGGCTGAGTTGTTACATCCGGCTAATAAACTGGCCGCCATGGCCGCCAATAGGACAATACTTAATACTTTTTTTACCATGTCATTTTCCTCCTTCAATTTTCAACCTGGTTCTTTTTTGGCTTCGTGTAAAATTTATACCTTAAAGGCTGCTTGCCAGTGAGGTCAAGTTTTTTTGCCCCGCAAAGCTTTGAGGCGGCGTCCCAGGTGCAGATTGGGAACCATTACGGTGATAATGAGCAGTGTTCCGATTATTAGCAGCATGGCTTGGGAAGGTACATTTATCAGACCCAGACCATAGCGTAAAAAGCCAATAATAAAAATCGCAATAACAGCTCCGGGGAAACGGCCTTTGCCGCCGGAGGTAGAAATTCCGCCCAGTACTACCATGGAAATTGCTTCCAATTCATAGCCTTCCGCCACGTTAGGTCGAGTGCTACCCATACGCGAGGTAAGAAAGACAGCGGTTACGGCAGCTAATAATCCGGTGAGGGTGTAAACAATCAAGCGGTGCTTTTGCACTTTGATTCCGGCAAATTTACTGGCGGTGGTGTTGCTACCGATAGCAAAAATCCGGCGCCCAAAGGTAGTTTTATGGAGCAGAATGCCAAAGGCTGTTGCCAGGATGGCAAAGACAATCAGCATATAAGGTATAGGGCCGATACCTCCCCAATAGATCTGGCTAAACCAACTGGGAAAATTCCCTGAGGCTTGATCCTGTAAAATCATCAGTGCAATACCCCGAAAGAGAATCATCGTCCCAAGGGTCACAATCATCGGAGCTAATTCAGTAAACCTAGTTAAGATCAAACCATTGATAAAGCCGCACAGACTGCCTACCAAAAGTCCTATAACTATGGCAACCCCCATAGGCATTCCACCATTATTAAAGCTAACAGCCATAATTACCGAGGACAGTGCCACGGTAGAACCTACAGAAATATCAATATCTCCCATGATTAAGATAAACACCATAGGCAAGGCCACAAAGGCTTTTTCCAGAAAGGAGGAAGTCGCCAGTAGAAGGCCGGAGCCGCTTAGATAATAGGGAGAAATGGCCGCATTCATAATGTTAATGGCAATAAAGATCAGAACTAAAAACCATTCCCATTTTAGAAAAAACTTTTTCCAAGTAAAGGGTTGTTGGGCCAATATAACGCGTTTGCTTTCGGTGGCCATTAGATTTCCCTCCTTTTAAGGTTGTTCTTATCCAAGGTGCGTTGGGTAAGGGTATTGAGAATTACAGCGGTTATGATGATTAACCCGCGAATGGCATCTTGCCAAAAAGAAGAAATATTAATGAGGGGAAGGGCGTTATTTAATATGCCTAAGGTTAAAGCACCAAGAATAACCCCAAGAACTGTTCCCTTACCACCACTTAGACTAACGCCGCCAATAACGCAGGCGGCAATAATATCCATTTCAATGCCTTTGGCGGAGTCACCCTGAGCAGAGGCATACTTTGATACCCAAAGGGCTCCGGCCAGTCCGGCTAAGGTGCCCATAAGGGAATAAACCATGATCTTTATTCGGTCAATGCGGATTCCGCTGACAGAGGCGGCTTCCGGATTACTGCCCACGGCGTATATCTTGCGGCCGGTTCGAGTAAATTTCATGAAGAGAAAAAAGATAATGTAGCAGATAATGGTTACTACAATCATGTTGTTGATGAAGAAGACTTTGCCTAAGGTAAAGGCTTTGAAGCCTTCCGGAATTTGATAGGCAGCCACCCATTGATTGTTGGCTACCAGATAGGTAGCGCCGCGGAGAATATTCATAAAACCCAAGGTGGCAATGATGGGGATGACTCCTCCCTTAGCAATGACAACTCCGATTAGAAAACCGCAGGCCAGACCCACCCCCATAGAAATAGCGAAAGCTAAAGGCACCGGCAAATCGGGATTATCCTTTAAAATAAGTGCTGTTATCATTCCTGATAGGGCTAAGGTTGAGCCAATTGAGATATCAATACCGCCAATCAGTAGGACGCACATCATACCAATAGCTAAAATAGCCATAATCGTGGCATTTACCAGCAGGTCATTAATATTGCCGGGGGTTAGAAAGGTGTTATTGCGAAGTTGAAGAAAAACGCACAAAATTATCAGCACTATAAATAAGCTGAGCTCTCTGGATGCGGTAAGTTTTTTGAGTGTAAATGTTTTTTCCCTCTGCATGTTTTCCTCCTACTTTTCTACTGCACTATGGAGCTGCTTGGACATGGCTTTCTCCAAAATTAGTTCCTGAGTTGCCTCGTGCCTTGGTATTTCGGCGGTGATTCTTCCCTCGCACATGACGTATATTCGATCACACATGCCTAAAATTTCCGGCATTTCAGAAGAAATCATAATGATGGCATAACCTTGGGCGGCCAAATGCCCCATGATGGTGTAAATGGCTGCCTTAGCGCCTACGTCCACCCCCTTAGTGGGTTCGTCCAAGATAATTACTTTCAGGTCTGAGGCCAGCAGTTTAGCAAATACGACTTTTTGTTGGTTACCACCGGAAAGGGAGCTGGCCAGATCAAAGATAGTAACGGCTTTGGTTTCGACTTGCTCGGCAAGGCGCTTAGCAGTTTCGCGCTCCTTTTTCTCATTTAACCAACCATGATTGCTAAGGGAGCTGATAACAGGTAAGGTGATATTTCTACCGATGCCCCAGTCCAAGATTAAGCCCTGAAGTTGCCTGTCTTCCGGTAAATAACCGATGCCTAAATTCATGGCCTCTGTGGGGTGATGAATTTCTACCGCTTGCCCCTCCAGATAAATGTTTCCAGAAGATTTCTGACCGATACCGAAAATTGTTTCACAGACTTCGGTTCGTCCTGCTCCCACCAGACCGGTTAAGCCGACAATTTCCCCAGCTCGCACGTGAAAAGATACGTTTTTGAAGTAACCGGTACGGCTCAGATCATCAATACGCAGGACTTCTTCTCCCGGCTTAATCTCCAGCTTAGGAAAAAGGTCATTAATTTCACGGCCTACCATGGCTTTAATGAGATCTTCATTGGAAATAGCATTTACTTGATAGGTACCAATGTATTTTGAATCTCGAAAAACCGTTACCCGCTCTGCCAAGCGGTACATGTCTTCAAACCGATGAGAGATAAAAATAATCGCTGCACCGGCATCTCTTAATTGCTCAGTAATTCGGTACAACTCTTCACTTTCTCGCTTGGTAAGTGCCGCTGTAGGCTCATCCATAATAATGATCTTAGCGTTCATGGAAAGAGCTTTAGCTATCTCTACCATTTGCTGCTGGGCTACACTAAGAGCGCCCATCTCATCCGTGGCTTGAAAGTCCGCACTAAGCTCTGCCAAGAGAGCATTGGCCTTATCATGCATTTTTTTCCATTGAATTTTTCCGAAGTGGACGGTTTCGTGACCCATAAAAATATTTTCGGTAACCGTCAAGTGGGGGTAGGCCGTGACATGCTGATAAATGGCAGCAATACCGGCGGCTTGGGCATCCTTTGGACCCTTAAAAGTTACTTTCTTACCATGTAGAAACATTTCACCGCCATCGGCTTTGTGAACTCCAGTAATAACCTTAATAAAAGTGGATTTTCCGGCACCATTTTCTCCCATAAGCGCATGGATCTCTCCAGCCTTAAGCTGAAAATGAACATTGTCAAGAGCCTTGACCCCGGGAAAAATCTTTGTAATCCCCTTTAGTTCTAGAACGTAATCCATAGAGTACCTTTCCTCCTGATAACTGGGACTTTCAAGAAATGAGGGCAATTTTTCATTTTACTTTGTGCACAATTATTTCTTATTTTTCATTCTGTAGTTATGCTATCATTCTAAATGGATGGGTTGAACAGGAATATTTTTTGAAACAGGGTAAATTTTTATGATTCCAGCTCTGGTTGTAGTTTTTGCCTAAAAAAATAGCTAAAATCTGTTGCTTTTTGATACAATAGTTTTGTTTAGAGGTTGGAAAAGGGTGGATTTTGGGGAGCAAAGGCTTTTTTGAGGGTAACATGAATATTTTGATTGTAGATGATGAGGAATTAACCAGAAATGGTCTTATTTCCAGTATTGCTTGGGAGAAGCTGGGAATTGAAGGTGTTTTTCAAGGTCGAGATGGAGAGGAGGGTTTGCGGCTCTTTCAGCGGATTCGACCGGAAATTTTATTGACTGATGTCAGAATGCCCAGACGAAATGGGGTAGAGATGGCGCGACTGGCTAGAGAAATAAGCCCAGAGTGTCATATTATTTTTATGAGCGGCTATTCAGACAAGGAATATCTTAAGGCGGCTATCCGACTTAAGGCTGTAAATTATATTGAGAAGCCTATCGTAACAGAAGAGGTCGAGAGTGCTCTTTTTGAAGCAGTGACGGCACAAAAACAGTGGCTTTTGGACCGGGATTCAGCTCGCCAGAAGAGACGGCAGAAATCCATGAAGTTAGCTTTGGCGACTCTTGAAGAGTCGGAAAATATGGAGCAGGAATGGCTGGATCAAATGACGGAGCTAAATTATGCGGTTAAGAAAAACACCCAGTTTGTTAGTTTTGTCATTCGCTTTACGAAGCGGCAGTCTTCGAGTTTGGAGTTTGAAGAAATCGAAAGGGCTTTGGATGCTTTTGTTCAGCCTCTGGATTTTGGATATTTCTGGGGGGTAGGGCAAGAAGAGAATATTATCGTTCATTTCTTTAGTGATGATCGGAATTTTTTCCCTGCTTTACTTCAAAATGCCTCTCGTTTAGTAGAAGGTCTAGGGCGATTCTGTAGCTTGCATCTCCTGATTGGTCAGCCGGTAACCGGCCTTCAGCGTATTTCACTATCTTGTCAAAGGGCAATGGACTTGGCTCAGGACGCTTTTTTCTGTGAAGCGCAGGAAGTTCTGGTCTATCAACGGGGGAAGAAAGGAAATAGCCCCGGACAAAGGGTGTTAGAAACAGAACTGACCCGTGAACTTGAGAATCAGGACAGGGCAGGGGCATTAGCTTTTGCCAGAAGACTATATGACAGCCTTTCAGGCAAGGTTGGTGTTTCTGTTAATTATGCTAAGGATATTTATTATAAATCTTTTATGGAGCTGCTTTACGTGGCGCAAAGGCAGCAAATTCCATGGGAAGAGTTAAAAACCGACTCGGCGGTAGTTTTAGAGTTTGTTTCACAGAGCCGATTGCTCTCGGAGCTCCATAGAGAATTGGAAGGTAAAATAGACCTGTTTTTCCAGTTGTTGTCCAGCCGTGAAAAAGAAAATTCTACCGTCTACCTTATCAAATCCTTTATCGGGCGCAATTTCTATCGGGAAAATCTCTCAGTTAAGGACATTAGTGAGCACGTATACCTGTCACCCTCCTACGCCTGTACTGTGTTTAAAAATGAAACAGGTAAAACGATTAATCAGTATCTAACAGAGTATCGAATTGAAAAAGCCAAGGCCTTACTGCTGGATCCACGATTCAAGATTACGGATATTTCCAGTCGGGTAGGATATTGTGATGGCAATTACTTTGGAAAAAGCTTTAAGAAGCTTTTAGGGTTGTCACCGTCTGAATATCGGGAAAGGTATGGTAAATGAAACAGTTAGGGCGAAAAATTATTCGCTTTTACTCCCGGGACATGAAGCTGCAGTACAAATTCTTGCTGTCTCATTTTATCTTGGTACTTCTGCCTACCTTGGTTGTATCGATCTTAATATATAACCAGTTATCCGCAGTTCTTCTGTCAAATCTCATTCATGCGGAGCTGGCCTTAGGTTTACAGACGGCTAATAGCCTAGAGAATGTTATTATGCAGGTGGACAATGCCTCCAAGACCCTCATGAATAATCCATTTTTTAATACCTTGCTTCAAGATGATAAAAATACCCTTGAGGCTAATCTAAAGAGTCAAAGCTTTCGTGAATCAGCTTTGTCTTTTCTGCACACCGCAGCTACTACTGCTGACGGAATGAGCATCACAGACGTAAAAATCTATCTGCCGGATAGCTACAGCCCTCTTTATGAAGATAGCGAATTTCAACGCTACAGGCTTTTCATACCTGATGAAGAGATCAGAGGTTCTTACTGGCATGGAATTTTTAGCAGCACCAAAGAAAAAATGCTTGTTTGTCCCAGGCTGTATCTTACCCCCAGAGAAGCCGATAATTACGGTGAGTTTGCCATTGCCAGAAAGGTTACTTTAGCGTCGGAAGAAAAGCCTTCTTCCATCTATCTTTTAGTTTACTATTCAAAACCTCATATTGATTCCATTCTTAACAAGAATATTTCTGTAAAAGATAGTGCCACCTATTTGGTAAACAAAGGCAACACGCTGGTTTCATTATCTAACGCCCATATTGCCGGGAAGTATTTTCTGCGCTATGACGAGCTGAAAAAGAACATCCCTGATACGGCAAACTTTCAGGTAATGACCTTTGCCGCTGACCGCGCCTATGTAAGCTACCGGGAAATTAGTGGAACGGATTGGTTAATGGTATCTGTGCTTCCGGTTAATAGCATCCAAAACCAGAATCGAACCACCCTTTGGCAATTTGCTTTGGCCTATTTAATTATTTTGGCGGTAGCCTTTGTGGCCTCCCTACGATTATCTAATTCCATTGTACGAAGGATTGCCTCGGTTATTACCCAAATGAAACGGGTTCAAAATAATCGGCCGGTTTCTTTAACGCTAGAAAGAGATAAAGATGAGATCGGTGATCTGATTGCCACCTATAATTATATGTCGGAAGAGATTAATCAGCTTTTAGACAATGAAGAGAAAGCTGCTGAGGATCTAAGGGTGGCAGAGTTCAAGGCTCTGCAGTCGCAAATCAATCCGCATTTTCTCTATAACACCTTAGATATGATTAACTGGTTGTCAAAGAGTGGGCGAACAACGGAGGTAGCCGATGCGGTACTGGCCTTATCCCAGTTCTATAAGTTAACCTTAGGGCAAGGCAAAATTGTCACCAGTATCCGGGAAGAACTATCCCAAGTATCCCTTTATGTAAAGCTGCAAAATATGCGCTATAAAGATTGCATTGCCTTTTTGGTTGACGTTTCGGAAGACCTACTAGATTTTGAAATTCCTAAATTTGTTTTGCAACCTATAGTAGAAAACTCCATCCAGCATGGTATTTTTGAAAAACAATCGAAAACCGGTTCTATCGTGATTACCGGCTGGATGGAAGCGGATTATGTTGTCCTGATTCTATCGGATGACGGTGTGGGCATGCCCCCAGCGCAAATGAATACTATTTTAAAAAACCAACCCCTAGGAAAGGGGCATAGCAATATTGGTATTGCTAATACCCACAAGCGATTACAGCTCTACTATAAACAGGACTTTGGCCTTGCTTACAGCCAAAGTCCTGAAGGGGGCATAGAGGTGGAAATTCGTTTTCCCGCCAGGCGGTTTACAGAATAACTGAATGTATTCCTAATAGCGTGGCGACTTTTTGGAACAGGGCGGCATTGTGTCCGATAGACATAGCAAAATGATGGGTTGGATATTCCATAAACCAAGCATCCATATAGGCGTCCGGGTCTTTTTTGAACCGTACCGGAGTCTGAGTATTGCCAATAGTCATAATTGAACCGTCAGTAGACATGCCTTCAGAAATAATCATCTTTAGGCGTCCATCACGAGTCTGAGTAATACCCAGGGTGGTAATGGGGCCCGTTCGCACCTTAGCTTCTACAGAGACACCGGTGCCCTGTTTTCCATGGTAAAGACCCATACCGCGCAGGATGGGTTTTCCTTTAGCAATCGCCAGGTGGAAGGGGCCGTCATGTCCCATGAGGATGGTATTGTCTATATAATCAGTCACAACAATTTCGCAAAAACTACCGCCTTTGCCGGCCAAGTCGCAGATCTTCATAGCTAGGCAAGTTTTAAGATCACCTTCGCCGGAGCAAGGAATGCCCTTGGCGGTTAGGAGTGAATGACCAACAATAAAGCCGCCTTGTAGCTTTTCGTAGAGGCTGCCGGGAGCGCCGTGGTAATAGTAGGTCAGAGCATCCAGTTCATATTCTTCTACTAGGCGTTCCTGAGCTGCCGCCACTTGGGCGGACCAATCCAGCTGCTCTTCCGTGGGCTTTCTGGCTAGGGGATCAGCAGAATTGTCATCGCTGATTTGAAAAAAGGCTTCAATTTCTAAGCGCTTTTGGGTGACTTCTTCGGTAGCAATGGCTTGGAATAGACGATTAAGATCGCACATCTCCAGCACCTTGATCTGCGCGCCGCTTTCGGCTGAAAGCATGGTGAAATCGCTGTATAAATCCAGCATTCCGCTATAGGTGTTACCTAAAAATCCAAAGCGTGAACCTCGCAGACCCGCTTTTACTGCGGTGGCTGTGACCCAACTTTCAATTTCTTGCCAGGCACGGATGGCCTCGGGACGCTGGGCAGTAACTTCATCTGTAAGTGAAATTTTAGGTGTTTCTTCCAGCCCCAATAAACCATTTACAATAGAAAAATCAATGCCGGCACGCTGAAACGCATTGGCTAATTCAGGAATGGGGCAGGCACCACAATGAGCCAACCATTCTCCTGTAGTTGTCTTTTCATAATTGATTCTGGCAGTGGGTTGTAGATTAAGAATGATAGGTCGGGCAGAACAGATCTGATGTACTGGCAGAATAGAAGCACTGGTAACATAGGTGGCGCCATGGGCGAAAATAATATCTACATTGTGAAGATTAAAATACTCTCCGGCTTTTTCTCCAGCACTTTCGCAATCTACCATTCCGAAATTAAATACTACTGCCCCTGCCATCTGGGAAAGCCTTTGGGCAATGAAATCACAATAACCTAAAAGGCGTTCTTTAAGACCGGGGAATTGCTGCCAATAGTACTGTAAACCCATAGTGTAAAGACCGATTCTTGGTGGCCGGGAAGGCTTTAACTTTTGCATGTACTTTTCCTCCTTAGAGATAAATGAAAGGCTTATAAATCGAGCAAATAAAAGTTTAGCTTGCAGAGTGGAGTAGATTTGTATAGGCCAGATTACCTCTTTACAGCTTCATTATAGGTGGTATGATAAAAATTACATCGAAGAAACTTGAGGAAAAATAACAGAATCTTGCAAGGAGGGGAATCATGAGAAAAAACTTTGCGAATCCTTCTTATTATCACGAAAGAGCCTCCTGTAACTGGTCGGAAGATTCCCAGCGACTGATTATGACACCGAGTAGCCTTGCCAAATCGATCTATTTTTATGTGCAGGAGATTGGCTACTTTAAAACTTGGCCTCCCTATTTTACCGAACGCCAAAATTTGGCATCCTATCTTATTGTACTCAGCTTGGGTGGCGGAGGGCGGCTACTATATGACGGGAAAGAGTACTTCCCCATTCCGGGAGAACTGTTCTTGATTGATTGCCAAAACTACCATTATTATGAAGCCTTTTCTCCGGCTGGATGGGAATTTTTGTGGGTTCATTTTGCCGGAAATAGCAGTGCCGGTTACTATAAAGAATGTACTAAGAAAGGATCTTTTATCTTTTCTTTCCCGGATTTCCAGAGAATAGAAGACTTATTTCGGTCACTTTTAGACGAAAATAAAGCCCGACATAGTGGAACAGAAGTGAGAAGCTCCAGCCTGCTGACCCAAATATTAACGGAAATTTTATCTCTCAGTACATCAGTTTCCGTGGGTGATCCTTATCAGTCTGAAACGGTGCAAAAAGCTGTAGATTATATCGAACGCCACTTTAACGAAAAACTTAGCCTTGATATACTTGCTGCAGTCAGCCTTTGTGATAAATTTCATCTGGCGCGGGAATTTAAGAACTATATGGGCGTTAGTGTAAATGAATATTTGATTCAAACTCGAATAAATTATGCTAAAGAAAAGCTAAAATACAGTGATACACCTGTAGCCCATATTGCAGAAAGAGCCGGAATTAGTTATGTAAGTCATTTTATCAATTTATTCAAGGCACGGGAGGGAATCACTCCTCTTGCCTATCGCAAGGCTTGGCAGAGTAAGAATTATGCTTGGAAAAATATAGCCGAGCAAAGACGTGAAAGTGAAATAGCGTTGAGTCAATGAAAAAGCTTAGAGGCTATGTAATAGATCTGGTAATTGACTGCTTTGGGAAGAGAAAGGGATGGATATGGGAAAACTTTGGTCGCTGTTCTTGGTTTTGGCATTTTTATGTGCCCTATTAAATCCATATGTGGGATTGTTTAGTGTGTTTCTGCTTGTGATACTGTTAGTATATTTTAGTCTAGCAGTAAATATTAAGGGTATTATTGCCCGGCGAATGTTTAGTCTGGCAGAGGCGGATATAGATAATCACTCGGCAGTGTTGCAGCGCTGGGGAACGGCTTTAGTTAATGCTTGGCGGGTGATAGCTCTTCTTCTTTTTTTGCTTGTTACTCTAGTTAGTGGGGGGGTATGGCTGCTGGCTTCCGGATATGGCAATTCCCAGATCGCTTCCAGCGATATGACACCACTTTCAATCTTTTCCCCCGATTTTAAGCTGGCGGCCAGTATCATTCTGCTGATTGCCAGTGTGGGTTTTAACCTGCTGGCAACGGTATCTATATTCATCAAATGTAAGCAATTTTCCGCTGAGCTAAAGAGTGTCGTGGCGGTAAGCCGTCCTGAGAACTTGAAAGCAGTGGGAGGCATATCCTTTAAAGTAAATCTTCCTGTAGTAGGGGCGGTGTGGATAATGGCTATGGCATTTGGCCTGTTAAATAGTCATTTCGGATGGCTCTCCATCCTTTTGCATCTTTTTTATTCTCTGTTTATTGTGATTTTAACCTTTACCTTGCATATATATGCCAAGCTGGCCGTTAAGCAATCGGTAGCAGGAATGAAGGCCCGGTATATGCTCACGAACATGGCAGGAGGTCAATCCCTTAACCGTTTACTTCAAGTCATTGTGTGGACAATTGCAGGACTGCTAATTGTAGTTCAGGTACTTTGTAGCTTTACAGTACCAACAGGGGTATTTACAGTCTTGGACACAGGGCTGGATATACTAATGCTGCTATTGTCCTGTGTGGCAAATGTAGTGTTGGCTTTAATCCTTTGTACTTATGTGAGAGACATGAAGTAGAACCAGAATGGGTACAGCAGGTATGTCATCGGATGATTTTTGATGTCTTGAGGTTTTACGTTGTAATTAGCATATAATTTATTTTATTTAATAACATAAAGTTGCTATCTAGGTAGCGATTTTGGAAGATAGAAGGGGGATGAGATATGTCCAGTATGCAAAATCGAATGATTGAAAAAATGGCTCGCTGGGGAAGGTGGAAACAGCGGTTGGAAAAAAGAGCTACCCAGAAACCCTTGGTAGTTCAGCCTAGCGCCCAACCCAAAGGCCGTACCCTATCCTTATTAAAAGGCCAGATCACTTGCCAGCATAGAGTGGTTTATATTTTAGGTCAGCCAAAGGTGACTAAAGAAAAAATCCTCATCTATTTCCATGGGGGAGCATACATAAGTGGTTTTGACTCATTACACTGGAAATTCTTGGCGGGGCTGGCCGATAAAAGCCCCTTCTTGATCTATGCGCCTGATTACCGGACTGCTCCGGAGGGTGGAAATTGGCAAGAGGCTCTGGCGCTGGGGGAAGAGCTATACAGAGAGATCCGAAAGCAATCTCCTTCGGCTGATATTATAATGATGGGAGATTCTGCCGGTGGAGGTTTGGCTCTGGCCTTGACTCAGCTGCTGGTAAGCCAAGGGCAATACGTCACAGGAATGGTACTTATATCTCCTTGGCTAGATGCTCGGATGACAAATCCTGCTCTCAAGCTGTTGGAGGAAAGAGATCCCTTCTTAAGTTGTCGAGCTTTGCGCTTCGCCGGAGAAGCCTTTTGTGGTGAGGGCTCCGTGGAGCATCCGGGAATTAGCCCGCTTTTAGGCGCTGTGGATGGGCTACCGCCCATACTCTTATTTACCGGCGATCGAGATATTCTGCTGGCCGATGCACAAAATTTTAGGGATAAGCTCGAGGCGGCGGAACAAAAACTATATTATTTTGAAGAGCCGGAAATGTTTCATGTGTGGCCACTATTACCTATTCCTGAAGCTGGAAAAGGTATGGAAAAAATACTAGACTTTTTTGAGAAAACTGCTCCAAGAAAAACTACCCTGGGGTAATCATTCTTGAAGCAGCTTGTCAGAAAAAACATGTAACCTTCTTACTCATAAGTACCGAGGTAGCCAATCGCCGTGGGCGGCAATCAGCTCATCTGTTAGAGCAATAATTTGGTCTGGGTTAAGCTCAGAAGAGGTGTGAGGATCAAGCATGGCGGCATGATAAATGTGTTCCCGCTTCTTGGTGACAGCGGCTTCAATGGTTAAAAGCTGCACATTAATGTTAGTCATATTCATGGCGGCAAGCTGCAGAGGTAGCCGTCCCACATAGCAGGGGTGGATACCGGTATTGTTCACTAGACAGGGTACCTCAACACAGGCTTCTCTGGGTAAATTTTCAATGAGGCCGGTATTAATTACATTACCCCCAATTTGATAGGGAACTCCGGTTACCATAGCCTCAATGATATGGGAGGCATATTCCCGGGAACGTTTGTGGGCAATTTCGGTGCCGCTTAAGAGATCATCCCTAAGCTTGTGCCAATTCTCAATTTGCTCTTTACAACGGCGAGGATACTCATCCAGAGGAATATTAAAGCGGTCAATTCTCTCTGGGTCATCTCGGCGAATATAAAAATTATTATATTCGGCATTATGTTCGCTGGATTCAGTGCAGTAATAGCCTAACTTTTCGATATAGTCATAGCGAACCATATCCCCATGTTTTTCGGCTACATTCTTGGCCTTGGCTCGGCGACGAATCTCTGGGTAGAGGTCTTGCCCATTCTTATCCTGAATTTCTAGTAGCCAGGCCATATGATTGATGCCGGCAATTTTTTCTTTGTGGCCGGAGAGAGCATCAGTCATATCTAAGCCCTTAAAAAGCTCTTCTACACAGACTTGAACACTATGACAAAGGCCGATAGTTTTAACCTGGGTATAGCGCTGCAAATAGCCACTTAAAATCGACATAGGATTGGTGTAATTTAGGAACCAAGCCTTGGGGCAGACGGATAACATATCCTCGGCAATTGACTCCAAGATAGGAATGGTGCGTAAAGCCCGCATGATACCACCAATGCCCAGAGTATCGGCAATGGTTTGGCGTAGACCGTACTTTTTAGGAATTTCAAAATCCGTTACGGTACAAGGCTGAAAGCCGCCCACTTGGATTGCATTGACCACAAAATCCGCATCACGTAAGGCTTCTTTCCGCTGTTCCACTCCAAGGTAGGTATTGATTTGAGCCTGGCTACCAAGAGCATTATTAATTCGTTCTAAAATCTCTCGGCTCTCTTCCAGACGATTGGGATCAATGTCATACAGAGCGATTCTTGCTTGGTGAAGGACGGGGCTGGCCATACAATCACCCAGTACATTTTTGGAAAAAACGGTGCTACCTGCACCCACAAAACATATTTTAATCACGGCTGAAAACTCCTTTTTTCTAGTATCCTATCATGAGATGAAGTTGTTAGGGATTGCCTGATGTGAGAAAAATCAGACTTTTTGTCAGTTTATTCGAAGTGCTGGTAAAAAGCTAGTCCAGATCAGCGGTAAGCTTCAGGGATGCTCAGGTTAATGTCAGAAACTTCTTCGCTGAAGCACTCTTGGGGGAAAGCATAATCGAGATTGGGAAGAGGGGCGGAAGTCGCAGATAGATGCAGTAGTAGGGAAGAGTAGTCACCATGAGGGCGGGAGATACCCTTGATATCTAAAGGGAGACCGGCACGCATGAGCTGGCTGCCATAAAGGCAGAGAGGACTTTGGTAACCAACCAAACTGTATAGTGCCTCTGGTTGTAGTCCCCTTAATTGTAAACGAAAAAAACCAGGATTGGGAATAGCCAAAATCTGGCAAAAACAGACAATAGCTTCCAAGCCGTCTTGAGAAACTACCATCCAGGCAGCTTGATTTTGGACAAAGGGACTCAGAAGTCGGTAAAAATTTCCCCTATGCAGTAGCCTTTGGTGCTGTTTATAAAAGCTGATTTGCTCCTTGATCTGACTAAATTCTTTGGGGGTTAGGTCTTCGATATCTAATTCGTAGCCTAGTACGCCGAAGAAAGAGACATTTCCTCTTGTGTTTAAGGGGGTATTACGGCGCACTTGATGATTGGGTATGGCTGAAACATGTGCCGAAATAGAGGATAAAGGATAGGCGAAACTGGTGCCGTATTGGATTTTCAGTCTTTCTAAGGCGTCCATGCTATCACTGCACCAAATCTGCGGGGAGTAATAAAGCATTCCCGGATCAAAGCGTGCGCCCCCAGCGGCGCAAGACTCAAATAAGACTTGGGGAAAGGCTTGTAGGAGTCGCTCCCATAAATGGTAGACTCCCAGAATATAGCAATGGAGAACTTTTCCTTGCTCCTGGGGGGAATAGGCTGGGGAATAGCAATGGGTCAGGTAGCGGTTCATATCCCATTTGATATAACGAATATCGTTTTCCCGTAGTAGGCCGGCGATGGTATCAAAGAGGTAGTTTGTCACTTGGGGATTTGCCAGATCCAGAACATGTTGGTGGCGACTGGGATTTAAGCTCCGGTTGGGAGCTTTTAAAACCCAATGGGGATTTTGTGTAAAGAGCTCACTGTCTTGACTAACCATTTCTGGTTCAATCCAGAGCCCAAAATCCAACTTGCGTTCCTTTAACTTTTGGATAAGGCTTTGTAATCCGCCGGGAAATTTCTGCGGATTGACTTGCCAGTCACCCAAGGCAACTGAGTCATTATTTCTTTGTCCGAACCAGCCATCATCTAAAACCATTAGCTCAATTCCGAGCGGGGCAGCTTTTTCCGCTAAAGACAATAGCCGAGTCTCTGAAACCTCCATAAAAACCGCTTCCCAGCTATTAAAAATCACGGGTCTTGGACGATCTCGCCAATAGCCACGCACAAGCCGCTGCTGATAAAGTTGATGAAGAGTCTGGCTTAGCTGATTCATTCCGCTACTAGAGTAGGCAATTACTAATTCAGGTGTCTGAAAAGATTCCCCGGTTGAAAGCGACCAGTTGAAGTTCTCCGGATGAATGCCAAAGAGTAAGCGACTGCTATGATGTGAACCCACTTCTATTTGGGCTAAAAAATTGCCGCTATATACAAAACTAAAAGCCATAGCCTCTCCAGAGTCTTCTGTGGTAGCCGACCGCTTTAGCAATAAGAAAGGATTATGCTCTGCACCACTAATGCCGCGTAGACTATAAATGGAGTGTACACCAGGACAAAGGGTACGCTCATAAACATGCCTTTCTCGCCCCCAGGCGCCTGAGAGCTGCAGCAGTTGATAGTCGTGATCCGGAAGATCCAAGCAGGCACTAAGAGCACTTGTTAGCGTAACTTGGCTATTTCCTTCATAGGCAAAACGAGCCTGCCTGGTAAGAACCCCTCGAGTTTCATAAATGCAGTAGCATAGAAATAACCTTGTTTGGCTTGGCGCATCGTAAAGCTCAATCTCCAGGCTGGTTGCCTCATTATTCTCTTCTACATAGGTTGAAGGAAGCCCATTAAGAGGTTTTTTCCCGGCGTATATGTGGTGACGTTGATAAACAAAGTCAGTGATAAAGCTGCCATTTTCCTGAAGCAGTTGAAAGGCGCCTTGGCGAAAATCGCCGGTTCCAAAACTAGGATATTCCTGGCGGACAAATTCTAAGGCCAGCGCAGAAGTTTCATTATAGTATGCTCCATGAGGTCTAGTGAGTGATTCATGTAGATAGCTATAGTCTCCCCGGGTTGAAACTCGTTGGCCAAAATAAAGATTAGCCATTTGTCCGTTAGATAAAATTTCAATAATATAGCTAATTGAGTTGTTATAGAGATGGAAATGCCCCCGAGGAGCATCAAATTGAACTGGCATAATGAAACTCCTATTCTTGAGGGGCTTTTGATTTTATAGTTTGCCGCCGGAGGTGGCAATCCCTTCAATAAACTGCTTTTGGAAAAGGATATAGATGATAACCATGGGAATAACAGCTAAAAGCGAAGCTGCCATTAACTCGGGATAATTAGATTGAAACTGCCCCTGCAACTTGGCCAAGGCGGAAGACAGAGGCATGGAACTCTGCTCCGTATTCACAACTAAAGGCCACATTAAGTCTTTAAAGGCAAAGAGGGCGGTAAAAATTCCTAAAGCTACCATTGCCGACCGGGTTAAGGGTGCCATAACAAAGAGAAAGGTTTGGCCGATATTACAACCGTCTAAACGTGCGGCTTCTTCCAATTCTCGGGGTAAGCCCATGTAGGCTTGACGCAAAAGAAACGTGCCAAAAGCTGTAACTAAACCGGGGAAAAGAAGGGCGAAAGCCGTATTAAGCATCCCCAGTTGACTGATAATCAGGTATTGGGGAATGATAAAAATCTGAACCGGAACCATCATCTGAAACAGAATAAGACCAAAGGCCAGATTGCGACCACGGAAATTAAGACGCCCTAAGGCATAACCGGCTAGAGTGGCGGTTAAAACAGCACAGATTACCCGCCCCACAATCAGTACTAAGGTATTAAAATAAAGTCTGGGAAAGTCCATTTTGCGGATAACGGATTGGAAAGCATCCAGTCTCCACTTAGATGGCAGTATAACAAAGGGATTTACCTGAGTAGCTTCAGAAATAGTCTTAAAAGATGTTAAGAACATCCAGACGAAGGGCACCAACATAATCAGTGCTCCCAGTAGAAGGATAAGGTAAATGAAGCTGGTAGATGCGACTCGTCGTCTTGATTTTTGAGCAAAAGACATGGTATAACTCTCCTTTCCTAATTATAATTTACCCAGCGTTTCTGGGCAAAAAGCTGGAGGGCGGTAACCAACAAAATAACCAAAAGAAGTAAGATCACAATTGCTGAACCGTAACCTTTTTTACCCTCAATAAAGGAATATTGGTAAAAAAGATATACCAGTGACCGGGTACGAGGAAGAGCCGGATTACTTTTGTGCATCATCATATAAATTACATCGAAGACCTGTAAGGCAGCAATAATCCGGGTTACTGTGACAAAAAACATCGTAGGAGACAATAGAGGCATGGTTAGACGGAAAAGTTGCCTGACAGCACCGGCACCGTCGATATCAGCAGCTTCATAATAGTCTTTGGGAATCTCCTGAAGACCGGCCAGAAAGAGTACCATATTGTAGCCAATAACCATCCATACCCCGACGAGCGCAATAGAGATAAAGGCAATATCAGGGTTCGAGATCCAATTTACCGGACCCAAGCCAAACATCTTGAGTAGTTGATTAATCAGGCCAAACTCTGTGTTATAAAGCCAAGTCCAAACCATAGCCACAGCTGCCGGAGCAGCTACCATAGGTAAAAAGTAAATGGTACGGAAGACCGTTCGCCCTCGGAGCTTTCGGTTAAGAAATACGGCCAGTACCAGGGAGATAATAATTGCCAGGGGAACCTCTACTAAGGCATATTTGATAGTATTCCAGAGGGATTGCCAGACCTGCACATCGGCGATTAATTTTTGATAATTTTCTACACCGATAAAAATATTGCCTTTTCCAAAGGCTCCGGTCTTGAAGAAGCTCTCGTAGATTGTTTGAAAAATTGGAATAATATTTAGGATGATAAGTCCCAAAACCGTAGGGAGAAGAAAGGCCCATCCCCAGAAAAACTCGGTACGTCCTGCCAGCCCCTGCTTGTTCTTAGCCATAATAAGCCTCCTTAGCCGATGAGGGGCAGCTTTTGGCTGCCCCCTTACTACTGAATCTGTTATTGACCATTTTCTTCAGCCAGAATTTTATTCATTTCAGTAGCAATATCTTGGCAAACTTCCACGGTAGGTTTTGTGCCGTTCCAAGCATCAACCAGCTTGGCAAAAGACATTTCTACCCAAGATAAAGTTGTTTTAGAGTAGGGGCAGATAACAATATCCTCCATCATATCCAGATAGGCAGATACATTAAAGCCGGGATAAGACTTACTCCAGTTATCGGTAGAACCTTCATAGGCAGAGATTACTACGCCTAAGTCAGATTGTTTTTGTTGGGCTTCTTTGGAGCCCATGTATTCAATTAGCTGCCAAGCCTCTTCGGGTTTGCTGGTATTGGCAGAGGCGGCCCAACCAAGGCCATTATAAATGGAAACTCTGCGTCCGGTGGTAGCGTCTTTCGGAAGCACACTGATAGCGGCGTTTTCAATACAATAATCGTTGTTGCAAAGATCCGGTAGCATCCAAGAGCCCATAGTTACCATAGCAACTTTTCCGGCTTTAAAGAGAGCTTCCTCGGTGTTTTCTGAGATAACTTCATAGGGAGGCATGTAGCCTTCTTGAGCTAGATTGGTAAAAATTTCCATTGCTTTAATGGTTTCCGGCAAATCAAACCCGGATTTGGTTTTGTCATCGGAGATAACATAGCCGCCCATGCTATAAATCGCATTATAGTAGCCTGCTTGATTATTGGTGGGGCGCAGAGCAAAGCCGTATTGACTACCGTCAGCCTTAGTTAATTTAGCCGCAGCGGCAGAGAAATCATCCCAGGTCCAGGTATCATCTGGATAGGCTAAACCGGCTTCATCAAACATAGTCTTGTTATACCAAAGCGCAATGGTATCAATATCCTTTGGCACGGCATATTGAGTGGTGCCTTGCCAGCGGTAGAGTTCAACGATGTCTGTGGGAAATTTAGACATATCTAAAATTGTGCTATTTTTAATTTTTTCTGTGAGGTCAAGTAGCATTTCGTACTCAGCATAGCGGGCAAACTCGTTAGAGTGCATCCAGAAAACGTCGGGTAGCGAACCGCCGGTAGCTCCAGCCTCCAGCATAGTCCAATATTGCTCCCAAGGGGTGACTTGAATACTAACTTTAATTCCTGTTTTGGCTGTGAAATCGTCCATGATCTGTCTTAATCCCGGCTCCTGATTAGTATCCCAAATAGCTACAGTCAGGGTATCTTCGGCCACTGCCGGTTTCGCCCCACCCTCCTGTGAACTAGCTTGTGTTTGGGGGGCGCCGGTTCCTTCTGTGCCCCCTGATTCTTGTCCTCCGCAAGCCGCCGCAGTGCCAAGGCAAGTTAAACTAAGTAATAGAGCCAATAGTCTTTTCTTCATTCCAATCTCCCTTCCATTCATAAGAAGCGTATCGCAGACTTTTAGAACACTTCGAACAAATATCACAAAGTTAATCTTTAGCGTATTCATGCTACTATGCAAAAAGTACAAAATGAATAGAGTTATGTTGTTATAATATAGAATAATGTGGTTTTTTAACCTTTGCTGCCTAAGCAAAAGTACAAGCTTTTGCGTGAGGCTTAGCTATCCACTATAATCAAGGCTGGAGGATTGAAAAATGACGAAAATTAAGGCGACAGTATACCGTAATACCGTGGGTTTGCGCTTTTTAACTAACATAGAGAAGCAAACAAACGATCTCTATATTGTGCACTGCGGACACCAGAAGTGCCCGCCCGGTTATACCTATAATCATAAAATCCCTAATGAATATCACTTGCATTTTGTGCTTGGTGGAAAAGGCAGTCTGGCTATTGATGGGCAGGAGTACTGCTTAAAGACAGATGATCTTTTTGTAATTCCTAAAGGCTGTCCGATTAAATACCATGCTGATTTTGAGGAACCCTGGGAATATATTTGGATAACTTTTGACGGTACGATGGCGGAGACCTATCTGCAACATGCCGGTATTAACAGACAGCATCCCTGTGCTCGTTCCGGCATTCCCACGAAAATATACTTGCCCTTAGTCCAAAAAATTCTTAATGCCAATGAATTAACTTTGGCCAATGAAATTCGCCGGGTAGCGCACTTGTTTGAGATTATGGCTCTTCTTATAGAAGCACAAAGTGCCCTACAGGGCGGCAGAAAGCAGTATGATTATTCCAGTGATGCCTATGTAGCCTATGCACTTCAATATATCAAAGCAAATTTCGACCATATTCGTGTCCAAGACATTGTTAAGTATATTGGCATCAACCGCTCTTACTTAACAAATATTTTCAAAAAAAAATTAGGTGTCTCACCCCAACAATACCTGTTGGAGCTGAAATTAGAAAAAGGCGCCGAATTATTACGCCGCACAGAGGAATCCGTTCAAGAAATTGCTGCGGCTATTGGCTATGATAATCCTTTGACTTTTTCAAAGATGTTTAAAAAGAAGTACGGGGATAGCCCCAGTGCGTATCGGAACCAATATAGAGGTAAGCGTGAGTCTGAATAGAGCCAGACTCACGCTTGTATAGAAGTAGTTAAAGAGTCGAAATGCATGGAACGCACGAGCACTTAGACATAAATCACTTTAACTGAGCCGAAATTCACATCCCCCACAAGGGAAACGGGAATGCATTCTCCAGAGGACATTTGGACACCTTCCACAGCACCGGCAAAGGTAACCATTCGATTTTGGAGGCTCCAATTTCTAGGGATGTAAAGAAAAACACCGGAAAAGTTGCAGTCGACCACTATAGTCAAGCCCTCAGGGCTAGGGACAGACTGCTCAAAATAGACTTTGACAGCAGAGAAGTTACTATCGATATCAACCTTCTTAAGGTTGTCAGAACGAATGTAACGGCTATGGTCGCCAAAATTTGATTCAATCTTAACAAATTCATCTTCACTGCTTATCATGGTACTTTCACCGGATTTCCATTTGCCCTGGCAGCAGTCGTCTTGAAAGTGTTTTCTTCTAAATTTACGAAAAATAATTGATAAGCCACCACCAAGAAGGACTGCGGCCAACAGAAGCAGCCAAAAGTTGACGCCTAAAAGGCCTAACTCTTCTTTCCAAAGATAGGCGATACCAACTAAAGGTAAAGTGACACCGACAAAGTTAAGACGAGTTAAGCTGGTTAGAGAGATTGCACCTAAAATAATGCTACCAATCAGGGGAAGAATAAAGCTGCTGGTTCCAATCCCCAGTGCGATCAGAAGCAAAAGAACTCCACAACCAAATAATACTAATCCCCAAAAAATACTATACTTTTTCATATAAATGCCTCTCTTCCATTCTTTCTTTTAAAAATTTACTATACATACGTGATACATATACTTCTTTGTGGCTATTCCTAAAGGTGATTAGACCTACCCGGGCAATGTTCTTCTGAATAGAGAAGACATGTAGGGTGTTAACAATGGTTGAACGTGAAATTCGGATAAAGTAGGGTGGCAACAACCCCTCCAATTCATAAAGGCGCTGTTTCACTTCATAGGAATCTCCAGCCGTGTGCGCAAAGATACTTTCGCCCTCGGTTTCAAAAAATAATATTTCTCTTACCGCCGGAAAGTATTGTTCCTCTCCCTTGTAAAAACCCGGTGCAGCTACGGTGTTATAGCTGCGACCCAAAGCTCGAGAGAGGGCTTCAATCTCTGGGGTAAGACTGCGACAAAATATCACAATCTCTTCCGGTGCATCTTGATCAATTATTTCAATACGTATGCGCATCGGTCTCACCTCACACTTTGATTATAAGACTTTTTTTAGCGGTATGTAGCTTATTCTACTTAGTGGTCAAAAAACACCTGTTAGTGGTACAATTTGAAGGCTGAGAATCTAAGTAATGATAACGCTAGTTTGCTGTATGATTTGCTAAGCAATCCCTCTGGTATCCGGTAAACCTTTGGTTTTGGCAGGCAGAAAATGATATAATACAATTTTAAGTTAGTTATTTAAGGAGGAAGACGGTGGATAAGAAAAAACGCTCCATCCTCATTTTCCCAGAATTTGAGAACATGGCAATAATTGATGAACTAAGAGCTAAGTACGATCCGGCTGTTCTTACGGTTCGACCACATATTACCTTGGTTTTTCCTTTTGAAAGTGATATGAGTAGTGAGTTGATATATCAAGCTTTGCGGAGAGAAATGGCTGATTTTTCAAGGTTCCCCATTGAGCTTCAGGGTATAACAAAAGTTGGACAGTGGTTGTTCTTACGTGTTCGTAAAGGAGGAACAATTCTGCGTCAAATGCATGACCGCCTTTACAGCAAAGAATTTTCAGAGTATAAACCCCAATGGGATCAGGGATTTTTGCCTCACTTGACTATTGGATCTTTTCAAAAGATGGAGGACTTAGAAGTCGCCTTTTCAGAAATCAGTGGACATGCTGATTTGTTTTCAACCCAAATAGATAAAATTACCGTGGAGATCATTGGTGAAAATAATCATTCCTCTATCGAGAGTGAAATTATTTTGCCATAGATGTTGATGTGGTGAAACCCTGTAGAAGCAGATTAGAAAGCTCCAGTAAAGCAGCTTTCTTTTTTTTATTCAGTATAGTACTCTTAAGATAGTATTATATGATTTTGGGAGGTAAACTCTATGGAGGCTGCTACCGATCGAAGAGATGGAATCGAACAAGACAATTTGTTAGCGCAATTTTGCCGGGAGCTTTCTGTCAAGAACCGACCCGCTTGCGTTACTTTAGCTTTGCAAGCTCTTGAAACCGAAAAGATTAGCTTGGTTGACCTGTATACTCAGGTACTGGCACCGGCGCTGAATCAACTGACAGAGGCAGGAGCGACTTCTCCTACCGCCGTTTGGGATGAGCATGTCAGAAGTGGCATCCTTCGAGGGGTAATTGAATGCTGCTACCCTTATGTGATCCGCTTAGCTGAGAAGAAATATGCTGGAGAGTACAAGGGCAAGGTACTGATTGCGTCTCCCAAGGAAGAGCTGCATGAGCTGGGAGCCAGAATGGGGGCGGACTTCTTTGCCCTGTGCGGTTATGAAGTTATATTTTGTGGTGCAAACACGCCTACGGCGGATATTTTGGCAGGGATTTCTCAGGAAACCCCTGTTTTTGTAGTGATAAATGTAGTGAATTTTTATCATTTAGTAACTTTTAAAGGACTTTACCAGGAAATTAGTCAGCTAGCACCCAGAGTTCAGATTTTGGCTAGTGGAGCGGCTTTTCATTTGAAGTCTCATAATGATTTGGGCCTCCCTCAACTTCGGGTCATCCGCTCTATAGAGGATATTGAGGCTCTGGTACCCTGACAGAAACGGCTTATGGCCATCCAGATTATAGTCGGTGGCAGAGAATAGACAGATGAAGGAAGAGGAAATAGTATGAGCGTATCATTTAAAATTGCCCTTCGCTTTTTACGCTCCAGCAAGGGGCAGACCATATTAATTGTCTTAGGTATTGCTATTGGTATAGCAGTACAAATATTTATAGGTTCTTTGATTTCCGGCCTTCAGGCTAGTTTGATTCAGACAACCATTGGAAACTCTTCGCAGATCACGGTATTATCACAAAAGGATGATGGGCTGATTGAGAATTATTCTCAGATTATTGATGAAATATCATCCTCGGCAACTGATATCAAAGAAATTTCGCCGGTTTTAGATCAACCGGCACTTATTTTGACGGAAAATAAGACCCGGTCTGTCCTGATAAGAGGACTGGAGTTTGAGAGAGCTGACTCTATTTATAATCTTCAGGAAAGATTAACTATAGGTAAAATGCCCCAAGATATTTATGAAGTGGTAATTGGAAAACAGTTAGCGGAAAATTTGTCCGTAGATGCGGGTGAGGAAATTGAAGTTACTGTACTAGGTGGGGTTAGACAGAAGTTTAAAGTCACCGGGATTTTTGATCTAAAGGTATCTTCTTTAAATGAAAGCTGGTTTTTAACTACGTTAGAGTCAGTTCAAACCCTTTTTGATCAGGCTGGCAAGATTTCGGCCATTGAGATGCAGGTAGCTCCCGACCAAGTTTTTGCGGTTACAGAGACGAGGCAAAGCCTGGAAAATACTTTAAATAATCCCGACATCAAAATAACTGACTGGAAGACCCAAAATCAGCAGTTATTATCAGGGTTATCCGGGCAAAGTGTTTCTAGTTACATGATACAGTTTTTTGTAGTGATATCGGTTGTATTAGGAATTGCTAGTGTTCTGGCTATTTCTGTGCTGCAAAAATCAAAACAGATTGGCATTTTAAAGGCAATGGGAATTAAGCGAAGGAAAGCCAGCTTGATTTTCTTTTATCAAGGGTTCTTATTAGGGATTTTAGGCGGTCTATTAGGCGTTGCTTTTGGTCTGGGGTTAGCTTATAGCTTTACCATATTCGCTAAAAATCCCGAAGGTGAACCTATTGTGGCACTGCTAATAGATTTTCGTTTTTTACTATTATCTTTTATTCTCGCTGTAGCCGCTTCCTCCCTTGCCTCGTTAATTCCGGCTCGGAAGTCGGCACGTTTAGACCCGATTGAGGTGATTAGAAATGGCTGATGTGATAAAACTAGAGAAAATTAATAAAGTTTATGGTAGTTCCAGTCTGGCGAACCAAGTTCTTTTTGATGTGGATCTGGCTTTTCAGGCAGAGTCCTTTAATGCTATTATCGGTCAGTCTGGCAGTGGAAAATCTACTCTAATGAATATCATGGGAACCCTAGACCGTCCTAGCTCCGGTCGTGTAATCATTAATGGTATTCCGACTGCAGGCATGAAACAAAATCAACTGGCCACACTGCGGAATGAAACCATTGGCTTTATTTTTCAATTTCATTATTTGCTTCCTGAATTTACGGCTCTGGAAAATGTGCTCATGCCCTTTTGGATAAAAAATAACCGTCCCGGACGCCAGGTTCGGGAGCGGGCTTTAGAGCTTTTAGATTTAGTTGGGTTAAGTGGGGTTAAGAACAATCTTGCTACTAAAATGTCTGGTGGACAGCAACAGAGAACGGCTATTGCAAGGGCTCTTATCATGAACCCCAAAATTATTTTAGCCGATGAACCGACTGGAAATTTGGACTCTGATACCACGGAAGTAATTTATGATATGATGCGCCGGATAAACCAACAGTTCAAAACCACCTTTGTGATTATTACACATGACCGGCGCATTGCGGAGAAGGCCGACCGGATTATTGAAATTAAGGACGGGCGCATACATTTGGATTTGGGACGGGGAGAGGGTTAAACTCCTTCATTTACCCGAAGAGGACATTTTATTATGCTCTGCTAAGAGAAGCCTCAAGACTTGGGAGACTTCTCTACAGGGGTATTCTGGCTATCTGAGAGTGCTGATTGCTCTTTTTCGACGTGCTCAATAGTCTCATGAACATCTCGTTGCAGAAAGAAAGAGATAATCGTTCGGACAACCACAATGGTGATTAGCGTAATGAGTTCTTCTAGTTCAGGGTTGATAATAGTACCGATAATGTCTGCCAGAATTAAAATTTCTAAACCTAATAAAATATACGTGCCTAAAAACACACGAATATTGTCGCGGATAACAATTTGCCTGCTATCATTACCCCGCTGGATTTCATTTTTGGTGATGCGGATTAAAGCCCGAAAGAGCCCCCAGATCATGTAGACAATGGCGATAATATCAATGACATCTTTAACGGCATGTAAGATTTTCGTTATATCAAGCATAAATTTTTCTCCAGCGTGTATTTTAGTCAGATCCTGAATATACTCAACTGGTTAATAACATAATAATTACAAGGGGAATAATTTTGAGCAAAAACTGCAGATAAAGAATAGAGGATTTCTTATAGGACACGTTATATACCTTGGCGAACCCGATAATAAGCAAGGCAACACTCCAAATATTAGCTAAATTAAAAAGGCTGTAGCTTAAGAAGTAAAGAATTTTATTGTATTCAAAATACTGCCACCAGACAGTCTGCGGAAAGAATAAATGAATAATAGATTGTATTAATATAGGTAAGGTTGACATTCCTAATATATAAAAGGCTTGCCGCCGGGTGCCCCCAGTACCGCCCAGCTTTTTAATGATTAAATGGAAAAGAAAGGTCTGGGCAGCAATTAATAAATAGAAGTTTAAATTAGAAGTGAGAAGCAAAAAAAGAAAGCGGCTGCCTGCCATGGGGCGGCTGGCTAATTCATAAATGTTGGTATGTCCGGTGGTAAGAACCGTAACGATTCCATCCAAAATTCCAGTTATAATTAGAATGATTACAGGAGGCCACAAGGAAACTTGCTGACCACGAACCTTCTCAAAAAAGGTTTTAGGATGTATCAATAAATTTATTATCATATATACATATCCTTTACAATTATTCTATATGCAATGTAGACCAAATAGCAGCGTTTGTCAAACGTGGTCGCATTGAGGATAGTCCTTGCTAAAGGTTCTTATAAAGGTTGTGGATTTTTTCGTAGCTGAGGTCGAGAAGCCTGTTTGTGGGCGGAGGCAAACTGCAACATTTCCTTTTGGTAATTAGAGTTGGGGAAAAGCGTTTCAAAGTAGCATAAAATGTGTTCAGCAGCTACCAGATTGCATTCTGGAGAAGGTTAACCATGGTGATAAAAAAGATGCTTATCTACTTCTTTGAGCAGCTCTTCAGCTTCAGCTGTAGAGGCAACAGAATTACGTTGCCCATTTTTCATTATGGGTAAAGGCAACAATCATCCATAAATCTAATTTGATGAAGCTTAGTTCCTTTAAAAGAGCCTCGCGGAGTTGATCTTGCTCCCGAATTGAATCATAGGAGAAACCAGGTTCCACTAAGAAATCAATTTCGATAAAAAGTTGTCCGCTACTTCTGGATACCCTACAATACGTGCGCCGGACATTAATTTTTTCGCCAAATGCATTAACAATGGAAATAACCTCATCGGCTTCCTCTAAATCATCCTCTGCATTCATGCCGATCATTTCTCTTGCTGAGATGACGATTTCGCGAACATGTTCAGGTAGAAGCAGCAGAACTACCAGAATGAGAATGATCGGATCAACAAAGAGAGCTACATAGTCTTGTCCCAAAGCACTTAGTATCCATGCGATAACAAAAGCTATACTGACGGATACTCCGATGATAGAGGCTATTTTCCATTGATGGCTAACGGCTTCTACCAGAGGTGAGAAAATTTTCTTGTTGATGCGTTCGGTAACCACATAACACCAAATTACAAAGACTGTTTGGATAGCGATATAAATAGTAATAATGGCAATGTTAAGCGGTTCCGGTCCTCGAACTACTGTTTTTACAGCAGTAGCTAAGGATTGAATTAAAAAGAAGGTTATGACCACATATTGAAGAAAGATAACGGCAGATTCGATAGATGCTTTTCCGAAAGGAAAGCGTGTCTCGTCATCCTTTTTTACAAAAGCGCTGATTTTCCAATTTAAAATCCCAAGAATAAAGCCCACAAGGGAGTAAATTCCATCAAAAAGAATGTAAGAAGAGGTGAGTAAGAGACCGGCGGCAATTCCCACTACAGACAAAAGCAGTGAATACCAAACGGAATTCTTAAGGGCTTTGTCTTCGAGTATAATTTTGTTATTCATTATGCTCACCTCATATTCGCTTACACCAAGATGTCCATAAGTTGTCTTACTCAAAATTATATCAAAAATTATTGACTAATAACCAGAGATTGTGAACTATCTTATTTTTCTTAAGATGGCTTACTCTTGAGGAAAGAAAAGGCGGACAGGCGGATTGGCTACAAAAAACCGCCCTTGCTTGATTGGCAAGGACGGTCTTGTTTCTTTGATTTCTACTTCATTACCAATACTCTATACCCCAGGGGAATAGAGCTGATAAAAAAATTACTCAGCAATCTTAATGATTTGAGTCTGGGTCTTGGAGCCATCAAGGTCGATTAAGGGAGAAGCCTCAATTTCTACATCAGTAGTTGTATCCTTGATGGATAAAACGTAAGCAACCTCAAGGCTAGAGCCTGGCTTTACATCGGACATCAGATCTTTATATGCTTGTGGTGGTTCCTTCATTAAACCATTTTCGCTACTCTCTACACCGTTCTGAAAGGCTTTTACAGTGAACTTAAATACGGCACTGGCGGCTTTAGATCCTGTATTTGTATAGTCAAAGTATACGATAATTACAGGGTTCTCCTTATAGTCTGTAGATAGCTCAAATCTTTTATAAACTAAAGATCCATCGTCAAGCACTAAATTAATGGTGCCATCTCCTTTAGCCGCAGTGGTTTCTCCGGCAGGAGCCGTAGTTTCAGCACTAGCTGCTGTGGTGGCAGGGGCTGTAGTTTCAGCACTAGCTGCTGTAGTGGCTGGAGCGGCGGTGGTGGCAGCAGAAGTAGCCTTAGTATCACCGCCACAAGCAGTAGCAGCAACCATAAGTGTCAGAGCAAGACCAAGAATAATAATCTTTTTCACTTTAAATCCTCCTGAATAATACATCGTGTAAACAACTACGAACACGACAAATGATTAACAGAAGTATTAAACAACAAAAGAGGGGTTGTAGCAACCCCTCTCCGTTCGAAACGACATATTTCCTGCTTAAGATGTCTTAAGATGTCTTAAGAAGCTTTGGAAGCAGAAGTCTCAGCAGCAGTTGTAGCATCACTGGCAGCGCTGGTAGCAGCATCTGTAGTTTCGCTCTTAGAAGCATCTTTGCTGGCTTCTGTGGTAGCAGCAGCAGTTGTAGCAGCAGCAGTTGTGCTAGCAGCAGTAGTAGTCTTGGTGTCTCCACCACAAGCTGTCAAAGCAGCGGCTAAAGCAACAACAATACCTAAAGCTAAAATCTTTTTCATTTCAAAATCCTCCTGAAATATCTTCTTAGTTAAATATATCTTGGCAGGCGAACCTGTTAGATAACTTTCCCTTTCACCACTACTGTTAAATTAGGGTGAAATCTATGTTAGGTTTCCTTTAACATTTCTGAAGTATATACACTGCTATGAGAGAATACAAGAGTTGACTTTCATATTGATTGGTGAATAGTTATAATATTTCTGGAGGATGGAAGGTGGAAATATAGCCTTTAGAACAGGACTGCCCAAATTTGTTTACAAATAGGGTGGTTATCCCGAGAAATGAACGAAGTATTTAGACCATTCTACCCTTCTCGCCAATAAAGAAATGTAACCCTTGCAACATAAGTGAAACTTTTTTAATGATAAGTTGCAATATTGGCCTTAGGGAACAGCGTAGCCCCTTCCAATACAAGCACTGAAATTTTCGGCAGAAGGAAATCGGCGCCCTTAACTAAATAATAAGCGTAAGGCAGCCAAGGCAGTCATAATTAAGATGATATAGCGAAAAGTTCGATCCTGTATTCTTTTAATCAGTGCCACACCTATTTTTATACCTATATATACTAAGGGCAAAGCTATCAGTGCGGTGAAAAAAGTCTGCCAAGTTATGTTTCCCCAAGCAAAAATTTGCAGGGGGAGTTTGATTAGGTTAATAATGAGAAAGAACCAAGCCGTGGTTCCGAGAAAGTGATTCTTCTCTAAACCTGCGGCTAGTAGATAAATAGCAAAAATCGGGCCGGAGGCATTGCCAATCATGGTTGCAAAACCTGCCAATATACCAATGGGAAGTACAAACCACCATTTATGTGGAACCTTGAAATTTTGTCCCTTTATGGTCTGATACAGCATGAAACCTAAACAGGCCAGAATGAGTAGGGATAGACAAAGTTTAAATGTTTGATCATTCATACTTTGTCCTACTATAGCGCCCAGTAGCAGACCTAAAAGTGCCGGGGGCATGATTTTAGTGATCTTATCCCACTGAACATGAGCGTTATAATTTTTAACTGCAAAGCCATCGCCCAATAGGTAGAGGATAAGCATAAGTCCGGTAGATTCTTTCGCTCCGAAGGCCTCGGCCAATATAGGAATAGCTAAAAGCGTGGCGGCACTGAGGCCGGATTTTCCCAGCCCTACGATTAGAGCAACTACAGCCAGGGAGACCAGTTGCCAAAGTTCTAAATGAGTAATAAAGCTGAAAAAATCCATGTAAGCTACCTACCTTATCCCCAGATTTTTCCATAATAGCTTGGGGCTTAGCAATATGCAAGCCGTTCTACACTTCTCTTTTTCTACGGTTGATGTTTATTTCTGTAGGATCAACGTTAATTTTTCCGCGGGAGGAATGGGAAGGGCTTCGCTACCTCTAGTTGGCTTTTTTAAAAAGGGCTGGTATACTAATTGAGTTTTGCGCGAGGGTTGGCTATTTATGAAAGCGCCCTTGCAGAACTGTATTTTTTCTGAGTAAGGAGTTAAATAAGTGGAAGAGAGAAAGATTTTAGTTGCAGATCCAACAGCCTTAGGCTTATTTGGGCTAGCCATGGTAACCTTAGTTGCCTCTTCGCAAAAGTTAGGCTGGACGGAGGGCACCAGTTTGGTATTACCTTGGGCTATTTTTTTAGGTGCCGGTGCTCAACTTTTAGCGTGCATTTTAGATGCAAAAAAGAATAATGTTTTTGGAGCTACTGCTTTTGGAGCCTATGCCTTCTTTTGGTTTGGTGTGGCTATGAGCTGGATGATTCAGGGAGGCGTCTTTGGTGAGTCTTTGGCTGCATCAGCTGACCCATCTCAGTTAACTATGGCCTTCCTCGGATATCTAATTTTCACTATCTATATGACGATTACAGCCACGGGAACAAATAAAGTGTTGTTTTTCATTTTTGTCTTGATTTGTCTACTATTCTTGGGGTTAACTCTATCCGGCTTTCATATTTTACCGGAGTTTAGTCATAGTTTGGCAGCCTGGGCTGAGTTCGCCATTGCGCTTCTGTCCTTCTACGGTTCAGCTGCGGCAGTTATGAACCAGCACTTTGGAAGAGTTATTCTGCCTTTAGGAAAGGCTTTTGGCCCCTTGAAAAGAAAGGCATAACCTTACACTTCAGCGCAAGTAAATTCGCCGCTTGCGATATGTGAGAGACAAAGTAAAAACTCCCCCTCGGAACAGTAACAATAACTGGCTGAGGGGGAGTTTTTGGTATATGTTATGGTGTGGGTAGTTAGTTTTTGGTAGATGCTTTTCTCTGCTTCTTTGTGATAACAAGAATACTTGTACCCATTCCAGCTAACAGAAGTAGTCCGCCTAGTAGCATGAAAGGAGAATCAGTTTGGCCGGTTTTAGTTAATTGAGGAGTCGTGGCACCCAGTACAGTTTTGCTGTAAACAAATGTTACCTTCTGCTCTTCTTGACTAAATTGGCCTGTCAAATTTTTAGGTTTTTCTTTTAGCTTGTAACCGGCAATTTCTTTGGCTGTTGCCTGATAATTTTCACCAATTTCGCCTTTTAATTCCACAGGGTCAGCAATCTGCTGATTGTTTTCGTCAACGAAGCTGACGAGAACTTTTCCGGCTGTTGCCGGTAAAACGCTGGGTTCAGGGGTATCTGTAGGCTTGGGTGCTTCTGTTGGTGTAGGTGTTACAACTTTTTCGTAGATGTAAACTACCTCTTGAGCTGATTCCGTGTACAGTCCGTTAGCATTAGCTGGTGTAACTGTTAGGGTGTAACCGGAAATTGCCTTTGCTTCGGTGCTATAGGCAGTATCAACAGATCCGCTTAGCACTTCGGCAGGAGCAATCTCTTGGTTTTCAGTATTCACGTACTTCGCTGTTACTGTCCCAATAGGGGCAAGAACTTCCAGTGTTGCAACTGCGCTATAGAGTTTTCCGCCAAGAACATTACCTTTGGGCTCAATGGCCAAGCGATATTGGTTACCATTGTCTCCATACGTGGCGGTAAAATTTAGATCAGGAGAAGTTTGACCAGGCATATCTTCGAAAGTAGCACCGTTGTCAGTACTCTTCTGCCAAATATAGTTTACCTCTGTGCCGTAATTAGCGGTGACTGTAACATCTGAATGAAAATTAACATCACTACCCGGTTGAACGGCAGTTAGGCTAAGAGGAGCTGTGGCAGAAATTTCAGCCGGAAAGGTATAGCTATATTGAATTTTGGGTACAAAATCAAAGCCATACCAGCGGCCGGAGTCATCTCCAAAGGCAGCTATTTTTTCCTGCACAACTTGCATGGTTTTGGCAATGGAGGTTCCTGGAATCAGTGCATCAGGGGAATAGGTAACTCCTGTTAGGCGCGCATCAAGAGGCACATTACTGGCTTGGGTCATGTTTGTACCCATTCCGGAGTTAGCAGCAGCTAAGTTAGCGGCTGAGTCTGTGGTAACACTTGTGATATCACCTTTAAGGATGGGGGACAAATCACTTACTCCAGCAGTACCCACCGAGGTGTCATTAAAATATACTTTTACCCCATCAGGACCGGTTAACGAAGCGGATGTGTCAATGTCTCCGCCGCTGGTGACCCAAGGATTAGGAAGGAGCCAAGCATTCTTCTCATTGCTCCAAATCATGGGTGTACCTTGACCGTTACCACCCCAATAATTCTGACTATAATACATGTAATCAAAAATCATTCTGGCATCGGTTAGTGTGCGGTTAGAACCGGTTTTTATGTTGAGGGTAAAGCGGAAGTTGTAAGTATCTGTTAGTCCGCCATTTTTGGACAAGCCAGTGAATCCCATCTGAAATAAATCAGCATTGGCTGTGCTTCCCAATTCGGCTACGTCAGTGTTTTTTACAACAAAATCCATGGTGGCCGTTTCGCCAGGCTCAGCCGCCATGACGACTGCGGTGGATAAGAGTATGCTAGAACTTACAGCAAGTGCTAAGCCGGAAAGTAGGGCCCGTAGTTTTTTTCTCACAATCATTTCTCCTTTGTGGGATTTCGGCAGTAATTAGCCGGACTTTTTAGACATATACATACAAGACAACTTTGGTAATGTATCTGGAATTATAATATCATAAATTCGGGTGATAGTGAACCTGCCAGGTATAGTTTTTTCGAATTGTTCATATTTTCAAGAAAATCCTCTGGGAAAAGCGAACGAGGGCGTTATTTTGTGATAGAATCAGAGTGACCTTTAGTATAAAGGTTTAGGCATGTAGGAGGTGATTTTATGATACTGGGTGTTGATGCCTGGATTCTTTGGTTAGTTTTATTTATTGTATTCTTATTAATAGAAGCATTTACGTTAAATCTTGTGACTATTTGGTTTGCAGTCGGCAGTTTAGCGGCTTTGGCTATGGATCTTCTGGGCTTTCCTGTGACTGTCCAAATTGTTGTTATGTTGGCTGTCTCACTTTTGACCTTTGCCCTATTTATGTTGGTCATTAAACCGCGGACAAGTATTGGTTCGAGAAAGCCTGTTCCAACTAATGCTGATCGAATCATTGGTAAAGAAGGCCTTGTGACAGAAACTATCGATCCGATTCAAGGAAGCGGTCTTATTATGGTAGCGGGGCAAGCTTGGAGTGCCGTTAGTGAAGACGGCCAGAGTATCTTGATTGATAGTCATGTTCAAGTCGTTGCTTTGAAGGGCGTTAAAGCGGTTGTTAAACCACTCACCTAGTGCTGATATTAAGGGTGCAGCAAGAATGTACCTCTAGTATAAAGGTTAATATTTGAAGTATTGTGGAGGTTATATTATGTATTTTGGGAATGGATTACCGTTATTACTATCATCGGGAACAGGTAATGTTGGGGGTTTTGTTGTAATAATAATCGTGGCGATTATTTTTCTACTGATTTTAATTCGCAATATTCGGGTTGTTCCTCAGGCAATGAACTTTATTGTAGAGCGCTTGGGTGGCTATCACAGTACTTGGACTACGGGTATTCACATTAAAGTACCTTTTATTGACCGGGTATCAAAGGTGATTTCCTTGAAGGAAAGAGTCGCTGATTTTCAGCCCCAAGCTGTAATTACCAAAGATAATGTTACTATGCAAATTGATACTGTGCTGTTCTATCAGATTGTCGATCCTAAGCTCTATACTTATGGTATTGAAAATCCTATTATGGCTATTGAGAATTTGTCGGCTACCACACTGCGTAACATCATCGGTGATTTGGAGTTAGATCAGACTTTGACTTCTCGGGATTTAATTAATACGCAAATGCGGGTGATTCTGGATGAAGCTACTGATCCATGGGGTATCAAGGTAAACCGTGTAGAGCTAAAGAATATTATTCCACCTAAGGAAATTCAAATCGCCATGGAGCGCCAGATGAAGGCAGAGCGTGAAAAGCGTGAAAATATTCTTCGCTCAGAAGGTGAAAAAGAAGCAGCTATCCGTGTTGCTGAAGGTGAGAAGACCGCTGCTATTCTACGGGCAGAAGCTAAGAAAGAAGCTGCCATTCGTGAAGCTGAAGGTCAAGCCGAAGCTATTATTAAAGTTCAAGAAGCTACAGCACAAGGTCTCCAGATGATTAAGGACGTAGGTGCTAACCGTGGACTTATTGCTTTGAAGAGCCTTGAGACCATGGCTCAGGTGGCAGATGGTAAGGCAACTAAGATTATCATCCCTTCTGAGATACAGAGCATGGCAGGATTAGCTGCTTCTTTAAAGGAAATTGTTAACTCTGATATGCCTCCGCATCAATAATTACTAAGCTAAAAGGCTATGTGTAAACGGTAAAATCCCTCCTCAGAAAGGCTATGAAATATAGACATAGCTTTTTGAGGGGGGATTGCTTTTGGATGAAATCTTTACTTGTCAATTTCTACAATATAGGGCAGGTTTCGCCCGTATTCTCCCACATCCATACCATAGCCCATTAACCAAGCATTATCTACTTCAAAGCCGTTATAGGCAATGGGCAGGTTTATGAGCTGTTGATGAGGATTAAGCAGTAAGGAGCATATTTGAATAGAGGCTGGTTTTCTGGCATCCAGACTTTGCACCAGATAGGCTGTAGTCAAACCGGTACGGATAATATCTTCAATTATCAGCACATGCTTGCCGGTAATATTGATGTCTAAGTCTTTGTTTATACGAACAATGCCTGTCTGTTTAGTAGTTTCCGGTATTGTACCAATAGATATGAAGTCTATGCCTACAGGAATGGTTAGGGCTCTGGTAAGATCGGCATAAAAGTACAGAGACCCCTTTAGTACACCTACCATAATTAATTCTTTATCTTTGTAATCCTGACTTATTTCTGCGCCCAGATCTTTAATACGGTTTTGGAGCACGTCGGTAGAGAAGACGGTTCTTTTTTCCTGAATTGGTTCCATGAACTAGACCTCCCACTTCATAATTTCTTTTGTTTGGTGTTACGTTCTTCGGAGGGCATTTCAGGCAAGCTTGAAAACTGTCCGCCAAAGCGCTCGACCAGAGAATAAAAATCGCGTTTATAAACAATTTTTATATTTGTTCCGGGATAAAGTTCTTTTACTTTTCGTAATTTTTTATTCTTTTGAGTGACATATTTCTGGTTCATTGTAGTTAACTCTATATACGTATCAAATTTAGTGAGGTAAAAATCAGGACTAAAGGCTAAGGTAACATTACCTTCGGCATCCCATTCCACAGGAAAAGTCTTGGGCTCATATTTCCAGTCAATGTGGTACATGTCTAAAATTCGTGCAAATTCTGCTTCTGAAGGATTTTTAAAAATGGAAGATGCATCAGGATTCTCAGAAGTGGGGTTGGCTACTGCTTGTTGTATTAGCGGTAAATCCTTTTGGTGATGAGCCTGCAATCTAATTATAGCTGCGGCGGCCTCCTTAGCGGACAGCCGACCGGTATTTAAGATTATGTGATAAAGGCTGGGATCACCAGAATCAATTTGGTAAAGGGTGGATACAAAACGACGATGTCTCTTATCCGCCTGGGACAGCGCCTGTAAAGCGTCTTTTTCATCTAGGTGGAATTGCTTGCGAACTCGTTCTTGGCGCAGATCTTCAGGGGCTATAATGCGGACATGTAGGGCAGTAGGATCTAGAGAGAAAATTTGTTGCGCACCAAAGCCCAATAGGATCAGTGATTGCTCTTGTGCCAAACTTCTGACCTTTTGTTTTAAATAATCAAGATAGCTTACTTCCGGCTGCATTTCTTCTAAAAAAAAGCGCGGACTTTCGTTTAGAAGATGCTGCTCACGTTTGCTAACGCTTTCCGAAAAAATCCGTTCGACTAACTGACTCCGATCAATCAATTCCCAGCCCAATTGATCGGCCGCCAATTGAGCAATCTCATCTCCTAAACTTCCCGTTTGACGGGATATTGTTATAACTGCCATGATCCCTCCCAAGACTACAGATTAAGTTAATTATAGCACTGTCACCTATAATTTCGGAAGGGAATGACTCTTTGTTCAAAGAGCCATATTTTTGTGTTTTTTTGTGTGCTTTTTACCAGTAGTTTTTTAGAGATCACTCAAGTATAGTAAAGTTATAGGAAATCTATTTTTCTTATGAGATTCAGAGGCAGAAGGCTTGAGACTCTATTATAGTTTTCAAGGAAGTTTGACAGGAAAGTGAGGTATTCGAATGATCAGAAAGGTGACTAAGGCAGATAAAGAGCAATATGTTTCTATGTCCCGGGATTTTTACCAATCAGATGCTGTGCTTCATGTGGTGCCGGATCGTAATATCAGGAAGACTTTTGAATTAATTACTTCAGGCAGTGCCTTTGGGGATGGCTATATTATCGAACATGAGGGAAAAGTTGCAGGCTATCTGCTGGTGTCCTTTGCCTACTCTAACGAGGCTGGAGGTATGGTGCTCTGGCTTGAGGAGATATATGTTAAACCGGAATTCCAGGGTCTGGGTTTAGGTCAGGAATTACTTAATTTTATTGATGAGAAATATAAGGACAAGGTAGTTCGTATACGTTTGGAGGTGGAAGAATCTAACGATCAGGCAATTCAGCTTTATAAAAAGCTTGGTTTTGAGAATCTGAATTATAGTCAGATGTATAAACAGATCTAGGTTATTTTTCTTTATTAAGTTGCCACGAACTATTCATACTTTATTTACTGATTTAGGGTATGATAGCTAATAGAGATGCAACGTCGTAAAAGGGGATCTTTACCTCCTTTACTTGTGTGGAATTATAGTTTTCACCATTCTGTGGTGAAACAGTAGTCAGGAGATTATTAATGGTTGAAGAAGAACAGTCAGTGCTGCACCCTGAACCTGTAGAATTTCAGGATGCAGAATATATTTATTACATTCGTGATTTAATTGAACATTCGGAGGTGCTTAGACTAAGACATTTTACTCATCATCGTAGTGTTAATTGTTTAGAGCATAGTTTACATGTCTCTTATGCCAGCTATCGCATCTGTAAGCGTTTAGGTCTTGATTACAAAGCGGCCGCCCGTGGTGGGTTGCTACATGACTTCTTTTTGTATGACTGGAGAGAAGAGAAGCATGATGAAGGGATGCACGCCTTTGTTCATCCGAAGATTGCTTTACGGAATGCTTCAAGGCACTTTGCTGTCTCTCCCAAGGAAGCGGATATCATTGTTAAGCATATGTGGCCTCTTACCATTCGCCTACCCAAGAGTCCGGAAGCCTTTATTGTTTCAATGATAGACAAGGTCTGTGCTGTTGCTGAAGCCAGTGGTCGAAGCAAGATGAAGCGGGTCAGAAGACTACAAGAGATTTTAGCTTTCTAAACAGTAAGACCATTTATTTTTGATTTATTAAGGCTATCTCAGAGCACTTTGCGCGTCTTCGCTCCGTGTTCTGAGATAGCCTCTTTTATTACTTAATCTGGAAATTTATTTTTCCTTGTTTGATTTTTTGGTCATATAAGCCATGATAACACCCGCTGAGGCGGCTGTTGTGATATTGGACGATATCAGTACTGGTAAGTTGATATCATTGTTTATGCTTTTTAGCAGTAATCCGGCCCCTACACCAACCACTAAAACCACTAAAAATGAAAAAATAAACATTGCTACAGGACTTTTTGACATTTTATTTCCTCCTTAAATTTATCGGTAGATAGAATCTTAGCAGAAAAAAAGCTTGCTACAGGAAGATGTAAAAAACTATAGCCTAGCTGTAATAAATTATAAAATAGTTGTCTGCCTTAAAAGGTTGAAGTAAATCTGCAAGTAATTTATAGTTTGTGTGTACCTAAATGTAGGTAGGATTGGTTTAGGATGGTATAAGGAGTGGAATACCTCATATATGATAATTTTTGCGGCGATTTGTGACGATGAGGTGCGAATATGTGCGGAATTAGAAACCGCCTTAGTAGAAATATTTGATAGGCAAAATATCAAGTATGAAATTGATGTTTATAGCAGTGGAGATGAGCTTTGCGCTCACCTAGAGAATGGGTTGCACTATAACATAATTTTTCTTGATATTGAGTTTGCTAGAAACTCTCTCAGTGGTGTGGAGGTAGGCAGAATTCTCCGTGAAACACATCACAATGACCTAACATCAATCGTTTATATTTCCTGGGAAATGCAATATTCTATGCAATTATTCGATATTCGCCCTTTAAATTTTTTGATAAAGCCCTTGGACTATAAAAAAGTGGAACAGACAGTTATTACACACCTAAGAATCGCCGGTATAGGGGAAGAAGAATTTGTTTATAAGGTAGGGCATGACACTCATAAGGTGCTGATTCAAGATATTATTTATATAGAAAGCGATAGGCGCAAACTCACCTTACATTTAGCTAATGGTAGAAAGTCATCTTTTTATGGCGTACTTAAAGAGATCTACCAAAAACAATTTCGTCGTTGTGATTTTATTTTTATTCATGGTTCATGCATAGTGAATTACGACTATATTGCGGTGGCAAAATACGATGAAATGGCTTTAATTGACGGCATAACATTCCTATCTATCAGTCAGCCTAAAAGGAAAGAGGTAAGGGAGAGATACTACGAGATTATGGAAAGACGAGGGATATAGGTAAGTGGATAAATATACGATATTTTATTTTATATTCCAATTCTTTTTGTTAGTGGTTGCGGCAAAGCTGGTAGACGTATTTTATGAAAAAAGAAGAACGACTTTCAAAATTATGCTATTGTCACTTCTTTTACTATATTTCTTGTTCTGCTTACTATATTTGATTCTAAGTTTTGTCGCTCCTGCTTGGTTAGAAGCGGATGTTTTCTTTATTTTCTTGCAAAGTTTTGTCATAACACTGAACTATAACTCAACTGTGGCTAGGCGGTTGGCAGCTGCTTTTTCTACGGGAATCATTTTGATTTTTTCTATAATTGTTATAGGCGGAATGATAGTTCCTCTAGTTTTACCCGATCTTCAAGTTGGTAGTAGAGAATGGTCGGCAGTATCTAATGGATTGTTAGTGCCTTTGGGATTACTTATTGCCAAAATATTGCAGCATTTTAAGAGTCTTAAGAAAAAAGCCGTCTTTTCTCGCTTATCACTGATCTCCCCATTGATAGGTCTTATCATTATTCTCCTTCTTTTCTCGATTCCCATTGCTTCTAGCTTTGGTATAGACATTACTAAAGCTGCTTCTACGGCAATCGTCATTATATTTATAGCCTGGTTTCTATATTCCAGTCTTTTTTTGTACGATATTCTTTCTGCCAAATATGAGGAAAAATTAAAGCTGGATAGGGAGGCGCAAGAAAAGGAATACTATTACAACCAATGTTTGCTTATGCAGGAATCCGTAGAGCAAGTTAGGACAGTTCGGCATGATCTTGTAAGTCACTTAGCTGCTATAAGAAACTTTACAGATAATGGCGATGTAGAGCTGATAAAAAAATATTTAGACCGCCTAGTATCGGATATAAAGAAAAGCGAAGTTTACAGTAATACCGGAAACGTAGCTTTTGACAGCATTATTAATTACAAATTACGTAATGCTAAGCAAGAGGATATTGAGCTAGACATTAATATAGCGGTGCCGCAGCAATTGTCTATTGATGTCGTTGACATTATTGTGATTATGGGAAACATCATAGACAATGCTCTGGAGGCCGTGGCTAAAGTAAGGGAAAAAAGCATCAGGCTGGAAGTGAGATTTAGTAAGGGCTGTCTCTGGGTAAAAATAGAAAATTCCTTTAGCGGTGAGATCAAGTATGACCGTAACAGCCTAGGAAAGGAAATTCTTTCCTTAAAGTCTGGTAACGAACATGGATACGGGCTAAAAAATATTAATAAGTCTGTAGAAAAATACAATGGCTATATGAAAGTTTCACATACAGAAGACATTTTTAGCACAAATGTATTCCTTTACGTAAGTGATTCCTAAATTCGTTCTAAAGCAGTTGTTTTTTGCAGTGTGACACAAGAGCAGAAGAGAATAAGGACAAGCTCTTTTTTTGCTTGATATCCCTGTATATTATGATTATAAATCTCGATTTTCGCTGGTTTTTTGTTGACAAAATAACCAGAGTATACTATCTTTGTTTCATGAATGTACACGTGTACAATTTGGCTTTAAGGGGAGGTTTTATTGTGAATCGACGGGATCATTTTCAATCTATATTGGCTCATACCAGCCGAAGCCCGGGTTTTTGGCATGGACAACCTCATCCTGAGGCCGAAGCTGAATTGTTCCGGTATTTTCAGGTTGAAAATAATTTGGAATTGGGAATTGCTTTGGGAAGTACCATGCATTGGGTTTGGCCGGATGATAAGAAGATTTATCTTGATCCCAATGGACGACCGATGTTTGATGTTTTAGGGGGACAGGTTCGACATTCTTTATCTGAGGATGGCATTTTTGCCAATTGTGAATCAGTAGAAGAGATAGAAGCCTTTCCCTGGCCACGCTTAGAGTACCTGAATTTTGAATCCTGCATGCAGGAAATTCATCAGGCTCATGAGGCTGGGTTAGCGGTTATGTCTGGAATGTGGTGTCCATTTTTTCATATCGTGGCCGATTTTTTTGGTATGGAGAACTATTTTGTCAAAATGTATACCCATCCTGAGGTGGTAGATGCAGTAACTAATAAAGTAGTGGACTTTTTTATAGCGGCAAATACTCGTTTTTTAACTGAGGCTCAGGGAAAAGTAGATCTATTTTTCTTTGGTAATGATTTTGGCTGTCAGCGGGATACGCTGATTTCACCGGAGTGTTTTCGACGATTTGTCTTGCCTTCCTTGGCTCGATTGGTTGAAAATGGCCAGCGCTTTGGCCTACCTACCGCTCTACATTCTTGTGGGTCAATCTACAAGGTTTTGCCAGATATTTTAGCTTTGGGTATTAATATTTTACATCCGATTCAGGCACAAGCAACAGGTATGAGTGCTGTAGAATTAGAAGCAAAATATGGTGAAGCTGTAGTTTTTATGGGCGGAATGGATGCTCAGGGGATTTTGCCCTTTGGGACACCGGCAGAGGTGAGAGCGGAGGCAGAGCGGTTAACCGCTGTCTTTGGTGGTAACTATATTCTTTCTCCCAGCCACGAATGTTTGTTGCCGAATATTCCCCCAGAGAATCTTACGGCTATGGCAGATTTTATTCGCCAATCTTCCAAATAGTTATTTCAGAATTATCTTTGCGCCGAGAGAAGAACGGCAGAATGGAGTTTTTATGAATGTTAAGGGACATATGATTTGCCATACCCATTGGGATCGAGAGTGGTATCTTACCCGTGAGTCTTTTCGGGTTAAACTGATAACCTTAATTGACAATCTTTTAGATATTATTGAGGAAGACCCTGAGTATGTTTCCTTTATGCTGGATGGTCAAACGATCGTTTTAGAGGATTATTTGGAGATTCGTCCTGATAATCGCGCTCGCTTATTTAAGGCTTTGGAATCAGGTAAAATTATTTGTGGCCCTTGGTATATTTTGCCAGATGAGCTTTTGATTAGTGGCGAAGCCCATATTCAGAATTATCTGACTGGTCAGCGGATGTTAAGAGAGATTGCTCCGCCCATGAACATTGGTTATCTGCCAGATTCCTTTGGACATCCGGCTCAGCTACCACAGCTTCTGGTTGGGTTAGGCATTGAGAGTGCGGTCTTTTGGCGTGGTACCTCTAATGAGCAGCACCAGAGTGAATTCTTTTGGCAGGGGCCAGATCAAGAGTCACGAATTTTGTGCCTTCATATGCTCTGCGGTTATGGAAACAGTGCCAACTTAGATTCCGATCCCGAGAAGGTGCAAGAAAGATTAGATAAGATGCTGGAGCGTTTGGGAGCTATTAACACCACGGCGACAGTTTTGTTGATGAATGGTTCTGACCATATCACGGGCCAATCTGATATTGCTGAAATTATTAAGCGATACAACCAAAAAAGCACAACCCATAAGATTGAATTCTCAACCCTTGAGAGCTTTGTCAATGAAGTTAAAGCCAAACTGCCGGAATTGGAAACCTTTCATGGAGAACTGCGCTCGGGGGAGCGTTCCATGGTATTGGGCGGAACTTTGTCTACCCGGATGTATTTAAAGCAGCATAATCATTTGGTTCAGAAGCAGATGGAGCGTTATTGGGCTCCCATGTTAGCCTTTGAGGTGCTTCAAGGAACCGGATATAATCCATTGCCCTATTCGCACTATGTGTGGAAGAAGATTCTTGAAAATCACCCTCACGATAGTATTTGCGGTTGTAGTACCGATGAGGTGCACCGGGAGATGATGACACGCTTTGCCTGCTTGGAAGATCTGCAGCAGACTCTGAGTGAAAACAGCTTTAAACGGTTGGGCGCAGCTAGAACTAACCTGGAGACGAAGCCAGAGGCCGATGCTCAGCTTTTCCTGTTTGAGCCTACCCAAGATCCTTTAGAACAATACATGGAATTGGAAATAGATATTGATAGTGTTCTGGTTCAGGAGGTTAATTTTTCTGAATCGATCATAGAAGATTATGAGAGCCAGATTGCGCATCCGGAACTGCCGGAAAATATTCGTATTACCTTAGAAGATGGGCGAGAAGTCCCCACTCTGTTTTTAGGTGCCCAAAAGGCATATTTCCGTAAATATCAGGATCATACTATGCCGGAAGAATATAAAGTGAATCGGGTAAAAGTGGCAGTTTTGTTGCCTCCTATAACCTATGGGCTACATTGTTTGTCTGTGTGGAAATCTCCTAAAGCTAGTCAAAAGGGATCTTTTCAGGGCGGAAATTTCATTGAGAATGCTTTCTATCATGTAGCCTACGATCAGGAGGGCTTTGTAGTTACACACAAAGCTAGTGGCCAGACTTGGCAGGGCGTGGGACGATTGATTGACTCAGGTGATGCCGGTGATGAATATACCTACTCTTGGCCAGAGGAAGATCAGATTTTTGTATTTAGACCAGAAAAAATTGATGCTCGTGGAAATGGCTTTCAACAAGAACTCGTGGTACGTGGCAAGTTTAATTTGCCCAAATCCCTAACTGCTGATCGTCAAAGACGTAGTCAAGAATTAGTGGCCTGTCCGGTGACAATTAGCCTTTGTTTGACCGCTGGGGTTGAAAGATTAGATTTTACGGTTGATTTTGATAATCAGGCCCAAGATCACCGTCTTTCCGTGGAGTTCCCGGCGGGAATATTGTCTCAGATGACAAGATCTTTTAATACTTTTGCCGTGACGGAGCGACCTATCTCCCAAAGGGTTCCTCCTGTCTGGATGGAATATCCTCAAGATACGCATCCGACTCATGGCTTTGCTAATATTTCTGAGCAGGGTAAGGGCGTAAGCCTTTATAGTCAGGGATTGACGGAGTATGAGGGTCAAAACAGAGCAGGGCAGTCTTATTTAAAGATTACCTTGCTACGGGCTGTTGGTTGGCTATCACGAACGGATCTCTTAAGCCGTAAGGGAAATGGTGGCTGGTCTGTATTTACTCCTGAGGCTCAGTGCCTTGGTAAGCACCAGTTTGATTTTAGTGTGCTTTATCACGATCAAGGCTGGGAAAAAGGTTATGGAATTTTGGAGAAGCGTGTTCACCCAGTGAGTGTCTATCAGAGCCGTGAAGAGAACTCGGTTTTGCTTGGGGATATGGCCTTAAGTAGCCTGTCAAAACTGCCAGAGGGCATAAGATTGTCCACCTTAAAGGCGGCGGAAGATGGACGGGGTATCGTGCTACGGCTTTTTAGTCTGGTACAGACTCCTACGGAGATTACTTTGACTTTACCTTCTCAAATTCAAAAGGCTTTTAAGGCTGATCTGAAAGAGGATGCCAAAGAGACCTTGCCAATTATTGAAAGAACAATTACTTGTATGATTCAACCTGCGGAGATTGTAACTTTACGATTGGAGTGACAAGATGAAGTATAAACCGGATATTGATCAGGTTAGGAAACGCCTTTCGGCTTTTTGGGAGCAAGAGCTTATAGATAGAGCTTGTCTCTGTGTTCTGGCTCCGAGTTTTCCCGGAGCTCATATTTCGATGTTCCATAATCCTCAAGATTTGACTCAACAGCCGGAGGCGCTACAGAAATACTGGTTTGATCCGGAAACAATTTATCATAACAATATTCAGCGCTTGGAGCAGACTTATTTGGGTGGTGATGCTTTGCCGGTAGTCTTTCAAAACTACGGTACTTCAGGCCACTGTAATTATCTGGGTGCGGTTCCCACTTTGGGTAATGATACTCTCTGGTTTGATCCGGTCTGGAAGAGTCTTAAGGATGTGGAACAGACGTTTTCTCAAGACTCTTTGCAGCAACACCTGAAAATTGCCGACTATTTAACCCAAAGAGCTCAAGATCAGTATTTTGTTGGTATGCCCGATAGTACGGGAACCATGGACGCTATTGGTCACTTGTATGGTTCTGAAAAGGTACTGATGGCGATGGTAGAAGAGCCGGAGGCTTTGGCTCATGCGATCGCTAAAGTGAATCAGATATGGACAGATAGTAATGAAGCTTTTTACCGTATATCTGCCCGGCATAATCAGGGTGGGGTTCATGCCTGGATGCATCTGCTAGCGCCTGGAAGACTTACCCATATGCAGTGTGATATGTCAGTCATGTTTTCGGCGGATATGTACGAAGAGTTTGTTTTAAATGAACTGAACCAACAGATGCAATGGCTGGAGTACCCGGTCTATCACTTTGATGGCATTGAGCAAGAAAGGCATTTGGATCTACTTTTATCTTTGCCAAAGCTCAAAGCGATTCAGTGGACCCATGTAGCCGGTCAGCCTTCTGCTGCGCACTTTATACCCTTACTGCAAAAGATTCAAAGAGCGGGAAAGTCTCTGGTTATTATGGCACCCCCTGAAGACGTAAAGCCTTTGGTGGATCAATTATCGGCAGCTGGGCTTTATATTCATACGGAAGTTAATTCCCCGGAGGAGGGGGAACAGCTTCTAGCTTATGTAACCCAAAACAGTCGGGAGAGATAGAGATGAAAGAGGATTTTTTTGAAGGTCAGGCTTTTGTTTATGCTAAGAAGTTTTTACGCCACTCTTGGTGTGGCAACCAATTGGAGGTTCTGTTAGAGGACAGCCTTGGTGGATCTTTTATTTTGGCAATTTCTTTTTGGAAAAATGCCCTTTTACGAATTCGCATAGGCGATAAAGACATGTCTTTACCTTGGGATGCGGTGAATCCGGAAGGGCTCACTGCGGAAGAGGATTTAGACCTAATTGACCAAGAGGGTGAGTTAGAGGCTATTTTTGCTGGATGGAGGTTGTGTATAGCCAAGGCTCCCTTTCAGTTCTCGATTTTTTCGCCTCAAGGTGAAAGGGTATATCAAGAAAATACGGATGATGTTGATCCCGTTGGTGAGGGGGAGGCTCGCATTCCCTCACTAGGGTTTCTGCTAAATGATAAGGGTGAAAAAACAGCCACCTGCCTAGCGGCACAGCTCGGTTGGAATGAACAAATTTTTGGATTGGGAGAACGTTTTACCCAGTGGAACCGTTTGGGACAGAATATTATTATTCGTAATAAGGATACTTTAGGCTGTAGAGACAATACTGCCTATAAGAATATTCCTTTTTACCTTAGTAGTCGGGGGTATGGTCTATTCATCAATAGCCATGTAATGAGCCGTTTCGATGTGGGTTATTCTTCTACCAATTCGCTTCATATGCAGGTGCCGGGGGAGCAGCTGGAATACTACTTGCTCTTGGGGACCCCCCAAAAAATTGTCGGGCAGTTTAGTCAGTTGACTGGACCTGCGGCTTTGCCGCCGGAGTGGTCCTTCTCACTCTGGTATTCCACAAGCTTTAAAGGCAGCTCGCGTGAAGAAGTTGAAAAGGACACCCAACGCTTTCGGCAAGAAGATTTTCCCTGTGGTGTATTTCATTTTGACTGCTATTGGCTACGGGATGATCATTGGTGCGATTTTGTTTGGGATGAAAGCCTATATCCGCACCATTTAGAGATGCTAAAAGGGCTGAAAGATCAGGGATACCATATTTGCCTGTGGATTAATCCCTATGTAACCATAAAGACGGAAATGTTTCTGGAGGGTAGGGAAAAGGGTTACTTTATCAAGAATCAAAGGGGTGAGCCTTACCAAGCAGATTTGTGGCACGGGCTGTTATCAGAATGCGTGATTGTCGATTTTACAAATCCGGAGGCCACTATCTGGTATCAAGATAAAGTTAAAACCTTACTACATGAGGGAGTGGATGCCCTAAAGACAGATTTTGGCGAAGACATTCCTTTAGATAGTCTTTTTTATAACGGTATGACTGGAGCAGAAATGCGTAACCAGTACGCCTATCTCTATAACCAGGCAGTTTTTGCTGCAACGAAAGAAGTCAAAGGCGACAAAGATGCACTTGTCTGGGCTCGAAGTGGTTTTAGCGGTATGCAGCGTTTTCCCCTTTGTTGGTCGGGGGATCCGCGGTCATCCTTTTCAGGGATGGCTAACACCCTGAAAGCCGGGTTATCTTTGGGCCTTTGTGGCGTGCCTTTTTGGAGTCATGACATGGGTGGATTTTATGGACAGGTAGAGGCCGAGGTTTTTGTCCGATGGTCGCAATTTGGCTTTTTCTCTTCCCATTGCCGCCTGCACGGTACCACAACCCGCCAGCCTTGGGCCTATGGAGAAGATGCTTATGAGATCCTCAAAAATTTCGCTCACATCCGTGAGCAGCTACGACCTTACATCTGGGAGATGGCTCAGAAGTCGGTCGTAACAGGTCTGCCCATGATACGTCCCCTGTACCTGATGCATCCGGAAGATCCGGCGGTGCTATCCCTATGGGATCAGTATTATTTTGGTGATACTATGTTAGTTGTGCCGGTTTTCGGTGGTCATAATAGCCTAAGGCAGTTTTATCTGCCCCAGGGAATCTGGCAAGACTATCTTACTAAAGAGCTGTTGGAAGGTGGCAGGTGGTACCAAAAAATCTGCCCACTTGATTATATGCCAATTTTTACTTTGAAAACTACGAACTAAGGAGGACGATCCTATGATGACGTCAAAAGAAAGAATGATGCTGGCCATTAATCGCCAGAAACCAGACCGTTTACCGGTGACTATACATCAGTGGCAGCCTTACCACTTAAAAAAGTACATGAATAATATGACCGATATTGAAGCTAACCGAGCCTGTGGCCTAGATGCCTCGATTACCTATTTTGAGGCGGTGGAGGAACCATCGTCCCAGTGGAAAATTACCACCAAGGTGGAGCAACTGCCGGATTACTACATTACTCACTACCAGATTGAAACCCCCAAAGGCATTCTAACCATGAAAAAGGGTACCAATCCCATGACAACGTGGGTGATGGAGCATTTGATTAAAGAACCGGAAGACATTTATCTTTATCAGCAATTCTCCCCTATCCCTAAGTTTAACAAGGCCGGAGCCCAGAAAGTTTATGACCAACTGGGGGATGATGGTATTCTGCGTACCTTTCTTTATGGCTATCAAGGCGGTTGCTGGCAGGATGCTTGTGAGCTCTTTGGGGTAGAACCTTTGATTATGGCGACCTTTGATGACCCGGATTGGGTACATGAATTTATGAAGATTTTGTTGGACAAGAAGCTTACTTATATTGATGAGAATATTGCCAATACTGCTGTTGAGGTAGTTGAAACCGGTGGTGGTGCTTCCAGTAATACAGTTATTTCTCCAGCTATTCATGAAGAATTTTGTCTGCCCTACGATAGCAAGATGCACGAGGCCATTCGAGGTATTGGGAAGAAGAGTGTCTACCATACTTGTGGTGGAATGACCAAAATTGGCCATTTGTTAATTCAAAACAAAGCTGATATCTCGGAAACCTTTTCGCCTACCGGGGTGGGTGGTGACATCGAAACTGACGAACAAGCTACGGCTCTCTATCAGACAATTCACCCGGTTCAAGCCATTATTGGTGGAATGGATCAGTTCAACATTCTTGAAAAAGGTACGAAAGAGCAAATTGAAAAGGAAGTTGCCAGACTCTTTCGCCTCTACGGTCAGGACGGTGGCTACATTATGTCTGCCAGCGATCACTTCTTTGAAGCACCACCGGAGAACATTAAACATTTTGCCCAGGCCGCAAAAGCATACCAGTACTGATAATAGTTCTAAGCTGTTCTGTTTTTCTAAAAAGAATTGAAAAATAGAGCAGCTAGATTTTTAGCAAATCTATTTTGTGCTAGTGGGAGGTATCAGCTATGGAGTATCAAAAACAGCTAGAAGTGATTCGTGATCTAGCCAAACAATTAAAGGTAATTTCGGCAGAACCGGCTAACAATACTCGGCGGCAGCGGTGGGCAGACCATAATGAATTGGTACGTCAAAGTAAGCCGCTACTTTGGGTATGTCCTGATGATGACGGCGGTTGGGTAGAGCTCTTAGGTGAAGATGCTTTGGTTTGTGAGGATGAGGATCTGCGAGAACTGGAAGTGCGTCTCCGTCGTTATCTATACCATCACGAGCATTTTCATGATGATTTTGTCTTTGAGCCAGTGCTTTACTTTAATATTCCTGGGGATTATACCGGCTATATGTATGGATCAAAAGATCAAACCCACGCTTGGGGGATTCCTGTGGAGAACCGTACCTCGGGGCAAGGCGCATACGCGTTGGAGAATTACATCCAGAGTGCTGAGGATTTTGAGACTATTTTGCAACACGAAGTTGATTTCTTGCCGAATGAAAAGCAGTGGGAGCGGTTACGCCTAAAGTATGAAGAGGCAGTAGATGGTATTATTGCTATTGCTTTTCAACTGCCCTACAGTGTGCTGGTACAGAGTCATCTTATCGAATTGGTGCATTTACGCGGGCTATCCAATCTTCTATATGATCTTTACGATCAAGATGAACTGATAGAAGCCGTAATTCGACATATGGCGGAGTCCAAAACCCGGTTGTTACTACGTATGGAAGAGAAGCACTTGCTTTTTGATAATCGAATTAATATCTATACAGGATCGGGTAGCCTTGGCTATACTAACAGCGCTCCTATTCCCGATAAACAGGTCAAATTAAAAGACATGTGGGGCTTTGCCGATGCCCAGGAATTTAGCGACGTTTCGCCGGAAATGTTTGAACGCTTCGCGGTGGTGAATCAGAAAAAAGGCTTGTCGCTTTTTGGGATGGCTTGTTATGGTTGCTGTGAGCCTCTTGATAATAAGTACGATATGATTTTTAAGCATTTGCCTAATTTACGACGGGTCAGTGTTAGCCCTTGGTCAGATGTTGCCGAGGCCGCGGAGAAGCTTTCGGATCACTATATTTTTTCTTGGAAGCCTAATCCGGCACGCATTTGCTGTGGCTTTGATGAAGCGGTTATGCGTAAGGAATTAGAAAAGGTGAAAAGCTTAACCACTAATTGTGTTTTAGAGATCATTCTTAAGGATATCCGCACCTGTGACCATACGCCGGAGCACATGCAGAAGTTTGTGGCTTTGGTAAAGGAAATATTTTGATAAAGGTGACTGCTTCAGCTTATAGTTGGGGCAGTCATTCTTGCTATATCCAGGAAGTTAGAGCAGACTATATTTACTTTGCTTCCATAATCGTCATGCTATGAACGGTGTCAATCGGAATGTGTGCAGCGACTTTGTAGCTGATAGCAGCGAATAGTTTTTCCATTTCTGAAATCGTTCTTTGACGCCCGCCCCTACAGGCTACGGCCAGTCTTAAGCCATGCATAATAGCGGCCTTAGGTTTAAACTCTTGAAGTAAAGTATCTTCGATTAGGATAAAGCTTGTCTGGCAGTGACAAACTTTCGTGCAGCTCGTTAATATCTTGAGACAGTGTTCATCGTCAAAATCATGAAGTAGATTCATCAGGATAATATAGTCGTAGGTGGCCTTCGTGGGTAGAGGATCAAAAATATCTGCCTCAATAAATCTAATTTTAACAGCGTTTTTTTGATTCAGCTCTCTTCCCACTTGGCAGGGAATTTTTCGGTCAAGGATAGTGTAGGAATTGATCTGCTGGAGAGAAAGCAGCGCACTGCCCAGTCCGCCACTATTACCACCTAGCTCGAGAACATCGCTTTGGAACAGATCCAGAAGAGGGGCAATCCTTCGTCCGGTTATTTCTGTCGTTTGATAATTATATCGTGAGTAGAGCTCGTATTCAGCAACCGTTAGTTGATCGAAAAAGAAAGTGGCAGTAGTTATTGCTTGCGTATAGAAGTTTTTTTAGTGCATCGAAGAATCTTTGCCAATAATCTTAGTAAGAATATGGCTATGTCTCTGCTGCTGTTCTTCTTGGAGGATAACGGTGCTGCCCTCTATCGTTAAGCAGTGATTTACCACGAGTATTCTTGCCATAGCTATGGCGACACTGGCTGGTATTGGTAGTTCATAAAGCCTATGTATAGAAAAAGCTTTATCCTTCATATTGGCAGGGAACAAGTTAAGTCTATGGAAAAAGTATACTGCCTCGTAAAGCTCCAGATAGTTTTCGTAATCCATATTGAAAACTCGCATTCTCTATAATTATAAGCAAATAACCCAAAAAGCATAACGTAAGATGAGATAATAAAGCAAGTGGATATTTTATCTGACAAATAGAAATAGGCTGCCTTAAAAGGCTCTTGCGACGTCTCGCTTAGCGCTTCTAAGACAGCCTGATTCAATTGCTACTGTTTGGCAAAACAATGCCTTGCTCTACTTTAAGGAACCCGCTGAATCTTCTCATCGATGAAAATGTCCCGCTCATCTACACTCTTGGTGCTAAATTCTGAAACTACAGCACCCTCAGGTCCGGCCTGAAACCAATGCCAAGTGTTAGGCTCTAAGGTGTACTGCTCTCCGGGATTAAGCTTCACTTCATGGAAGACATTGTAGACACCGCTAGGAGGAGTAGCCCCTGGGTTCGGTGTACTTTCACCGGTTACATAAAGATAAACGGTACCGTAGCGGCAACGGAAGGTTTCTTCCTTGCCAGCGTAATCATCGAAAGGCGGATGACGATGCTGGGGGCAGGTCTGCCCCGGCATGAGAGCCAGCTCCTTAGCACAACAGCGCTGGGTATTAACATAAGTAATTATCTCCAGGCCAGTATGATAGATATCGCTTAGACCAAAATCAGCAATCTCCAAGTTGGCTTTCTCTTCAGAGGTCAAGATTATCCCGGCTTTGGCAAATAGATCAAGTGCCTTTTGGCTCACATCAAGTCTCTCATCTGCTGTAATCATCGTCTCTCCACCTTTCATAAATCCATATGTATTATTATCAAAGATATATAACAATTGTAGGATTATTTTAGGGCAGAGCTGACCCTAAGTCAAGGGGATTAGTTAAAGATTTTCAGTCTTTCAGCGATTGGTTGAAATTCTTTTGGAGAGACCTCGCCGGTGGGGGTACCAAAGGGCATTTGAGCGACTAGTTGCCAAGACTCTGGAAGCTGCCATCTGCCTTTTACTCCCTGGTCAATCAGGGGGTTATAATGTTGAACGGAAGCTCCCAATCCCTCTAGGCTAAGAGCCGTCCAGATGGTGGACTGAAGCATACCATTAGCTTGCTGCGCCCAGATGGGAAAATTGTCACTGTAGGCTGGGAACTGTGCTTGCAAATGCTCTACTACTTTTTTATCCTCAAAAAAGAGAATGGTACCAACCCCTTGAGCAAAGCTACTAATCTTTTCTTTCGTCGCCGGAAAACTATCGGCAGGCACCAGAGGGGCTAAACTATCTTCAACGATCTGCCATAACTGCAAGTGTTGTTGCTCCCATAAGACTACGACTCGTGCACTTTGAGAATGGAAGGCGGAGGGGGTATGAAGAAGTGCTTCTTCGACGATTTTATTTACCGTATCTTGAGACAGTGTAATTTGATTGCTGAGACCATAATGGGTACGCCGGGTTTTAATGGCTTGTAAGAATTCTTTTGACATAGGGATACTCCTTTAATTTATCGATTTATTCATTTCAAATAGTAAAATATGTGCACCAGACTGGGTCTGGATGGACAACAATTCATCAGTGGCTGTGAGTGCCTCATGAGGCAGCAGGGTATAGGCGGTTACAGGATTATTATCTTTGCTTTTGACCGGGTCAAGTTTCTGTTCTATGCTCTGGATCTGGGCATCGCCTTCCAGAAGGAGTAAGTAGACTTGACGCTGAGCATCAACTTGGAAATCCAAACTTTTTCCAGCTGAAATTTCTGTGGCAAAAAGATTAATGTCTCCATGTACTTTTATGGGCGCAGGACTGTTTGCTTGGCCAGAGGCTAGTGGTAGCCAACGGTCAATTCGCTCTTCCCAGGCCAGGGGCACATCTCCATAAGCTGGGGTTAGATTCTGCTGATTAGGTAGTACCCAAATTTGGATGAAACGAAGAGGCTCATCAGCCTGGTTCTTTTCGCTATGCCATACACCGGTTCCAGCACTCATGTATTGCACTTGTCCTCGAGTGATGGTTCTGAGATTCTGCATACTGTCTCCGTGGGTGAGCTTTCCTGAAACTACATAGGAGATAATTTCCATATTGGCATGGGGATGGGTATCGAAGCCCTGATGGGGAGATACCAGGTCATCATTTATCACTCGTAAGATTCCAAAACCCATTTTATCCGGGTTGTAATAGCTTGCGAAGGAAAAATGATGAAGGGTGTCTAACCAACCATGCTTCACATGACCGAGGTCTGATCTTTTGATAATTTCTATCATGGTTTTCTCCTTATCTGCTGGTCGTGCGAGATGTATATCAGTTATATTACTAGTTAGTAATAAGCGTATAAAAAAAGAGCTTAGTCTTTAATTTTCTTTAGTAGTGCTAAGAGCTGTGCCTTTTCTTCCGACCCCAATTTATGAAAAAAATTATCCAGATCAATTAAGTGTTCTGGAAAAATCTCCTCAATCTTTTGCCTGCCTAATTCGGTTATAGATATAACATAAGCTCGGCAATCCTTCGGGTCAGCCTGACGGTAGATCATTTTTGCCCGAAGCAAATTCTGAATTACTACGGTCATGTTACCGCCGGTGGAGAGGGCTTTTTCAATGATTTCGCCAGTCTTGAGAGACCCTTTATGATAAAGCACCTCCAGAACGGAAAACTGCATGGTTGTTAAGCCGTGCTGCTTAAAGATTGCCTGTGAACGACGACTTAGGTCGTTAACGGTACGGTTAAGACCGATAACAAGTTTTAAATTTTGGTTCTGGTTTTCATCATATTTCGTTTCCATGTTTGCAGTATATTACTAGTTAGTAATAATGTCAAGGCGGGTAGCAAAAATTTGGGCAAGATACCGTGGAGTTTTCAAAGCGAAAATCACATTATTACATTGACAATTTTCAATGTGAAGAGTATAGTGACACTAAATTAAAATTGGTGGATCTCCTGGAGTTCAGAAAAAACTTTATTCTTTTAGGGAAAATATGATTGAAATCTAGAGTTGCTTAAGGTTCGCTAGAAAGTATGGCAAGTTGGAGATTAATTAGCTTCATATGAAAGGCAGAGTACCCTTATGTTTGACGTAAATAATCCTAAAAATCAGATTTCTGAAGAGTGTAACTGCAAGAGCAATAGTTGTATATGCGATTCAAATAAGGAAGTAATAATAGATTTTCTATATCTTGATTTGACTGTCTGTGATAGGTGCCAAGGAACTGAAGATAATTTAGAAGATGCTACTAAAGTAGTTACACCGGTTCTAGAAGCCATGGGATATAAAATAGTTTTAAATAAAATAAACATAACTACCAGAGAATTAGCTTATAAATATGAGTTCCTAAGTTCGCCAACTATCCGGGTAAATAAGAAAGATATCGCCTTAGAGGTAAAGGAAAACGCTTGTGGATGTTGTAGCTCTTTAAGTGGCCACGATGTTGATTGTAGAACATTTGTCTACAATAATAATGACTACAATGAGCCCCCGAAAGCTATGCTAATAGACGCAATTCTTAGGACGATTTATAGTGAGACAACGAAGGATACTGAATGTCTACCATACTCATTACCGGAAAACTTAGAAAAATATTTTGATGGCATAGAGAAGAAAAATACTAATTAAGTAGATGCTTCAAGGCACAATTCAATAGGTCTGAATTAACCAGTTGGCCTTACTCTTCAATAGTAGGTTTCTAATGCGGCTTTAATAAAAGCTTGTTATAATAAGCTAGGAGAATATTTATGAGAATACTACTAGCTGAGGATGATCGTGATTTACACGACATCATTGTAAAAAAATTAAGGGCAGACGGTCTATTGGTCGAGGGCTGTTTTGATGGGAAAGCAGCTTTGGATTACTTATCTCTTTCCACCTATGACGTGGCAATTTTAGATATTATGATGCCTGTATTGAATGGGATTGAAGTGCTTAGAGCGTTGAGAGCCGCCGGTAATCTCACACCAGTGATTTTTTTGACTGCTCGGGATGCTATTTCCGATCGAGTGAAAGGGCTTGATGCCGGAGCTAATGATTATCTGGTCAAACCCTTTGCCTTTGATGAGCTGATGGCTCGCATTCGTGCTGTTACAAGAACAGTTTCCCAGAATTCTACTAACCAGTATGCAGTGGCTGATTTGACCTTAGATGTTGAAAGCCATCAAGTAGTGAGAGCCGGGGAGACGATAAGTCTTACTTCCAGGGAATATGCCCTGCTAGAGTTCTTGATTCGAAATAAAAATAAGGTTCTTTCTCGCCAGAAAATTGAAGATAATGTTTGGAGTTATAATTATGATGGCGGCACCAATCTTGTGGATGTTTATATTACTTATTTGCGCAAAAAAATTGACGATGGTCATGAGAAAAAGTTAATCCAAACGGTTCGTGGAGTGGGCTATAGTTTAAGGGATGACTCATGAAAAATCTATCTATTAAAATTAGAATAACCTTATGGTTTACATTATTTATGATCTTGTCTAGTCTAGTAATTGGCATGACAGTGGTGCTGATTTCTATGTCAATTAGTGATAATGGAAGGCGGGAGCTACTCGTTGAGATAGCGGAAAAGAATAGTCACGCCCTTGAGCTAGATGATCGGCAGCTTGAGTTGGAAGAGGAGTTTTCCACTGCAAGACAAGGGATAACCAGCCTCGTATTTAATGAAGCAGGGGAGCTTTTGTATGGGCAGCGTCCACCGGAGGCGATATTGAGCTTACCTTTTGAAGATCAAAAACTCCACGAGATCAAAATTGATGAAGATAACTATTTCGTTTACGATATTTTGATTACGGAGGATGAGGAGAGCCTATGGCTACGAAGTTTTACCATTGATAGCCAGATGCTTTCCACTTCTACGATAATTCAATCGGCTATGATTGTTTTCCCACTGCTACTAGTCATCGCCGTAGTAGGAGGGTATTTGATTGCCAAAGGTTCTCTTCAACCAATTCAAAAAATTCGTGATACTGCGTTAGCTATTGAGAAGGGTGGAGACCTAAGCAAACGAATTCCACTGGATGCAGGGCGTGATGAGTTGCACCAATTAGCAGAAGCCTTTAATCAAATGTTCGCTCGATTAGAAGAAAACTTTGAAGCTGAGCAAAATTTTACTGCAGATGCAGCCCACGAACTGCGCACACCGGTAGCAACAATTCTGGCACAATGCGAGTATGCTTTTGAAAATGCTGAGGACAAGGAAGCTCTTTACGAGGTAGTAGGGGCGATTCAAAAGCAAGGCTACAGAATGGCTAGGCTTACAGAAGCCTTACTTCGATTTACGCGGATAGAACAGCAGACAGAGTCTCTGAAAGTAGAAAAATGTAATCTGAGCCAGCTCTTGGAGGCAGTGTGCCAAGATTTTCAGGAACTGAATGAAAAAGAAATTCAATTATCAACAGCTATTGAGCCAAATGTCTACCTGCTGGCAGATAAAGTTTTGCTACGTCAACTGATCGAAAATCTGATACAAAATGCGTACCGCTACGGTAAATCCGGTGGCTGGGTTAGAGTAAGCTTACAAGCCCAAGATCGAGAAATTATACTCAGGGTAGAAGATAACGGCATTGGCATTGATGCCAAGCACATCAACCAGATTTGGAATCGATTTTATAGAGTTGATCCTGCCCGAAGCTCCGGTAAGAGTACGGGGTTCGGATTAGGCTTAGCTCTGGTTAAAGCTATTGTTTTGGCTCATGGTGGGCGGATTAGGGTTGAAAGTCAGCCGGGAGGTGGCAGCCTCTTTAGCGTTCACCTCCTAAAAGAGTAGCAATTATAATGGCTTTGTAGCGGTTAAATTCGGCTTCTAATCTTTCTCTAATGTTAGTTTATTACAATAGAATTATCGACAACAAGTTAAGAGGAGATTTTAAAAATGAAAAAGAAAATCGCAATTGTCATACTAGCTATTTTGAGCGCTATCGCTATTGGTGGCTGTACCCGTAACTCTGAGAAGGAATCCAGAAGTGAAACGGAGCGGCAGAGCACTGCCTCAAAAGATAGTTCAGAGAGCAGTAGAAAAAACACAGAGAGCGAAAGTAAAGCGGATACCAAGGGACAGAACTCGGCTGCGTCAGAGGCGGTTTTGGATGAGAGCCGTGCCACGGCAATTGCCTTGGAACATGCCGGCCGCAAAGAAGCTGATGTAACGAATTTGCAAGTCCAGAAGCAACAGGATGATGGTCGTCAGATTTTTGAAGTAGATTTTTACTATGGCAAACAAAAATTCGAATATAAAATCGATGCTAAAACCGGTGAAATTCTAGCCTATGAAATAGATGATAATGAGCAAAATCTTGCTGCAACTCCCGATCTAAAGCAAGAATATATCACTTTGGAAGAGGCTCAAGCCATTGCATTAGAAAAAGCCGGTTTGTCAGCCTCTGAGGTAAGTTTTACAAAAACAGAGTTCGACAGGGATAATACAATCCCACAGTATGAGCTTGATTTTACTGCTAACGGTATTGAATATGAAGCAGAGATTCATGCTGAAAATGGGTCTATACTCCAGTATTCTTCTGAGCCAATAGGCGACTAAGATAGGGCGCATCCTTCTAAAGGCTTAAAAGGATACTCAAAGAGAACAAATCCCTAATAATTTGAACTATGCCCTGCAAGATGGTGGCCAAAGCGGCTTTGTAGACCATTTTACAGGGCATAACCTATTTTAGACTTACCGCAGTGACAAGATACTCTTACGGCTTATGGACTTCAGGTGTGTAGGTTCGATCAATGGTTATAATTGCCCGCAAAGTCGCGTCCTGCGCCTTAAGCTGCTGATTAATCTCCTCCACAATTTGATTGTCACTGATTTTACAGCTATAGGGAACCAAAATATCAAAAATCAAGTTGCTATAAGACTGACCCTTTACTACCCGGAAATCATGAATGGATAGGTCTTGATTCTGAGCGGAAACCACACCTTCCGTTAGCTTTCGCATTTGATTAACCCAAGGGTCATCTAGTAGAAGAGGATCTAAATGGATAACTAGATGGATATGTAGCTGCTGCAGCACATCCCGCTCGATCTTATCAATTAACTCATGGCTGGTCATTAAGGGGGCTTTGGCATCTACTTCTACATGAACGGAGGCAAAGCGCCGACCCGGCCCATAGTCATGAACCACGAGATCATGTAGTCCCAGAACCCCATTATACTCTTTGATGAAGGTGGAAATTTCTTCGACACTTTCTTCAGAGGGGCCTTGTCCCAGAATCTGATCCAGCGTTTCTTTTAAGGCACGAATCCCAGAGATCATAATAATGATAGAGACTAATAGACCCATATAGCCATCTAGTTCAATACCTACTATGGGACTCAAAAGACCACTTATCAGCACGCCTGAGGTAGCTAGTACGTCTGAGATACTGTCTAAAGCGGCTGACTGCAAAACACTTGAGTCAATCCGTTTAGCAATTTTTTTGTAAAAGCGAAACAGCCAAAATTTTACCAAAATAGAAACAACCAGAAGGATTAAGGTAAAGGTGGTGAAACGCACTGGCTCTGGGTGAAGAATTTTGTCAATGGAACTGCGAAAAAGACTAAAACCAATAAAAAGCACAATGCTGGCTACTAGAGAGGCTGCCACATACTCAACTCGGGCATGTCCGAAGGGGTGAGACCGGTCAGCAGGTTTCTTCGACAGTCGGAAACTAACAAAGGAGACAATGGAAGAACCGGCATCGGAAAGGTTATTAATAGCATCACCAACCACCGCAACACTGCCAATTAGGCTACCGGCGGTAAATTTGCCAATAAATAACAAAAGGTTAACAATAATGCCAACAAGGCTGGCTACATTTCCATAGACAGGCCGTAAGAGAGGACTAGGCTTTTCTCCCTGGTCTTTGATGATGTATTTAACAATAAAATGATACATATATTGCCTTTCTAATTCGTAAGCATTGTAATTCAAGGGCTATCTCTGTTCTAAGGAGAAGGGATTTCCGCTTTAAAGATAGTCCGATACGAAATTGATGAATTCGGCAGGGTTCATCTTGTACATAAATAAAGCGGTCTTAGGGGTAGAAAGAGAGTTGCCACATCTATTATACATAGGATAGAGCAGAAACGAAACGATTATGGTTCTTTCCTGCGGAAGTGGGATTTATTTCCCATATTAATAGATTTTCCATTCTGTTAAAACCAATAATCCCCTTCTTATCATATAGGATTGTGACAGTTACGTTATAGTGTGACCGAAAATTATTGACCTCAAATCAAATATTTATTCTTTCAGGCTTCCCACGGATAAGACATATCACTTATCCTCTTCAAATTCTTTTAATTCGAAAGTTCCCAACCGTCCACAATAGAAATCAAGGCTAACACGAAAATTTGAATTGTCAAATTTATAATATAAGAGACCTGAATCCCGAAGTCGTGGATTAATGTACTCAAGAAAGGGCTTCAAGCGTTGGCCATTTCTGTATGCGCTTTCTACTCTTCCATAACTGTCACCAAAAGTAATACCTCTAGGAAGATAGATGCTAAAATCTATTATGTAATCACTAGTCTCAATGCCAATGCACTTACACTGAGTATAGGGTAAAGGCTCAGTGGATGTGTTTCTTATGTACAAGTATATCATTCCGTTTTTTGGCTTTCTTGTAATGTCTCCAGTAGGTGTGTATGGTACAGTCTTTGTATACAATAGAGTCATACCTTCTTTAGGTAAAATTAACTTAGTATCAATATTTGTATATCTTCCTTCGGTATAATCTCTGGTGTACAGTGCCCATCCATTATTCTCAAAATCAGTGACAGTTAAATCTTTTGAAAAAGTGTATTTTATTCCATCTAACATAATACTTAAAGGGTCTTCAAATTTTTCAGATGCCTGAAAAAAGCGTCCAGAGGAAATCGGTTCATAAAAAATAATACCAATAACTATAACCAGTAGTACACTAAGCCTTATATATTGTTTTGTTGTTTCCTTCATAATGGATTCTCCTTGAGATAATTTTTATGAGATAAAAATTATCTCATACATGAAAGCCGCTTTTTAATCATTTTATCATAAATGGTAATTAACCTTGAAAATCCGAGCAAAGGAAAAACTTGCATTAATTGTCATAATAAACTAAAATAACGAAATGGCATAGTATATTTTATGCTAAAGGGCAAAAATAAATGGGTTGGAAGTGCTTATCTATTAAACTTTTATTTTAAGGGGGAAAAAGTATGAAAAGAAAAGTATTAGCAATTTTTTCTGTGTTTTTATCTGTAGTTTTGATTTCACCTAATGTAAGTGCCTTTGGATTATCCAGTGATTCAGAGATTGATCAGAATGGTATTGCGGCAATGTCTGGATCTGGAACTTTAGATTTAGAACCTGTTGAAAGTATGCCTGCCGATGATACGATTCTTGAAACTCAAGATTCCAGTGAAGTTACAATAATGGAGAGCGCTGAACCCACTATTTTACCTTCTGATGAAAGTATTGCTACTGAAACAAGTCAAGAGGCATCTGAATTGCCCGCAGTTACCGAAACAACTATTAATAAAGAAACAGAAAATCTATCGCCACCCTCTGCCAAAGAATCTGAAGAAGATATTCCAGAGGAGCAACCGCATCCAGATGATGCTTTAGTTTCTCAGTATGCCTATCTGGATTTAAAGGTACCTGGGCGTCAGGCACGCTCTGCAACAAGTATGAGACCATATGATATTTTAGCTGATGTGGCATCGAAAAGTGAAATTAAAGATTCTAAAATACTTCAAATTGGGAATGCAATAAATTACGACGCTTCCCTAGTAAAAGCTTATTTTCCTATGGCAGAAACCATTACTTTTGAAAAAATAGAAAATAATTATTTTGTTACCTATATTACAGCTTCTGAGGATCAAATAGTTTTAGGATATTATGATACAGGAATAATACATAAATCAGTTGATTTGAAAAGTGAAAGCAATCTTATTTATATTGATGAGAATGGAGGAATGGTCTATCCTGATTCCTATTTCAAATCAGAACCTCTTTCTCCAGAGCTTGATGAGGAAGTAAAACAGGCCATTATGAATAATGACATAGATAAACTTAAGTCAATCCCAGAAATTGCGGTATATGAAGAGGGTGATATTCTTATCATTGACTCAACAATATCCCAAGCTGAAGCAACCTCAGCATATATGAGTGAGGAAAAATCAAATCAAAAGGCGATAGAAAAACAGCTATTAGATGATGATAATTTTAAACCATATACAGATAAGTTACTAGGTTATAATACCTACAACGTAAATGGAAAAAATATCATACTTGTTGCCTTCGAAAGTCGGAATAATTACCGATTTTACATCGATGATAAAACTGATATCGAGCCCGATACTCCATTAGAAATTGCAGTGAATATAGCTATAAATGCCGGCTTGATCATAGCAGGATTATCTAGTAATCCCACTGTTGCAGCTATTGCATTTTTTGCAGATGTATTTTTGGCCGTATTTGAACTATATGACAATTATGGCTATTTACTAAAAGATCCAATGACAATTGTTACTCGCAGCTCTTGCTTTTATGATTTTGAACGGCCTATATACTATCATGCTGTTATTACAACTGATATTACTTGGAATTTAAACGGAGTAAGGAATTTTCGAATTAACCCTAATGAGTCTATCAAAAATAATTTTGTTTATGTAAAAAATCCTGATCCTGAAGCGAAGACTATAATGTCTACATATGCTCAGCGTTTTATAGACGGAGAGTACAAACTTGTAAAAGTGGACACAGAAATTGTTGTTGGTAGTATATGGGCAGAACAGCCGGGACTCTTTGAAACTATGTCATATTCAGATCATCTATTATCATACAAATATAAGGCTGCAGAATTGTCCGATAATGATTTGATAGACTTCTGGGTTACATCACCCTATGGCTTTTCACCCGAGATTGATAAAAGAATCAACACCTATCTGACAAGCACTGGCGTATCTATAGATCTCCGTGATAGTGATGTGGGAGGTACTCCAAAAACAGCAACCGCTATTGCTCCTGATTTGTTATACACTTCAAATATTGATTATTATGGCGATAAGGATTTATATAAGTTTGTGGTGCCTGAAAACAATGGTAATTTAAATTCTTTATACCATATTGAAACAACAGGTGAAATGAACCTAACTGGAGGATTATATAGGACAAATTTCTCAGGTACTTCTCTCACTTTGGCTGCTGCACTACATCCTGGATCAGAAAAAAATATCAATAAGGATGTAACATTAGCGCCAGGTATATATGTAATTGAGGTGTATAAATGGGTTGGGGACTTTGTAGAGCCAACGCCCTACAATATAAAAGTTTCTTTAGTTTCTCAAGATAAGGTCTCAAATGACTGGCAAAAACTAAATGTAGAGTTAACTGAAAATGTGGCGTATGAAGAGAACCTTGATTATGATGGCGATAAGGATATGTATAAATTTGTGGTGCCTGAAAACAATGGTAATTTAAATTCTTTATACCATATTGAAACTACTGGAGAAATGAGTATGGGTGGGCAAATGTTCAAACTAAACCTCCTAGGAACTTCTTTTAAGCAAGCAGCAGCATTATCTCCATGGCCAGAGATAAATATTAATAAGGATGTTATCCTGGAGCCAGGTGTTTACTTTATAGAAGTATATAGATATGGTCAGCCTTTTGTAAAGCCGACACCCTACACTATAAAAGTTTCTTTGGTTTCTCAAGATAAGGTCTCAAATGATTGGCTAAAACTAAATGTAGAGTTAACTGAAAATGTAGCGTTCGAAGAGAACATTGACTATGATGGTGATAAGGATATGTATAAATTTGTAGTACCTGAAAAAGCTGTATACAATATTCAAACTACCGGCGAAATGGGTAAGACTGGACAAATGTTTAAAATAAATTTTCTGGGAACCGCCTTTGAGCAGGTGGCTGCATTGTCTCCGTGGCCAGAGATAAATATTAATAAGGATGTTACGCTAGAGCCGGGTGTTTACTTTATAGAGGTTTATAGATACGGTATTCCTTTTGTAAAGCCAACACCATATGCCATTACGGTCTCTCAAGTTTCTTAAAATGAGTTTTTTGAAGGCAAGTAGGATTGTAGACTAACAAGAATTAAATCTAAAATATTCATTATTTATCTGCTAAAAACTATAAATTGGGATTAGCAATCGCTATATCTGCTCTTACAAGCTATCAAAGCTGTAGTGAACTTGTTGCTATAGGCTGTTTCTGGTAAATTCTCTTCTCTATCAGAAACAGCCATTTAGCAGATATTAACAGTAAGCGCCTCTTTGACGCTTACCATTATGTTAAAGCCTACAATCCCCTTCATCAAGCTAACCTTCAAACAGAAAGCGCCTCGATTCTCGGGTTAAGAGAGTCGAAGCGCCAGTAAGGGGAGTAAGGGGGCTATATCATAATTAGTCTAATAGACCGGAAATAATATGGGCATTCATTTCTTGAGGTCTAACTGCTGGGGCGTTAGTAGTAGACTTTGGAAGTGATATATAGCCGACGATCAGTGTTACTGCAGCTGCGCCCAATAAGAGATAAACCAGACCTTTAACTATCTTTTGCATTTTGAAGACCTCCTTGTTCGTTGTTTGATGCTCTTATTATGACAGAGGGCAAGACGTGCTGCCATATTTTAAGCTAACATCTAGAATACAGTTTTGTAAGGTTGGAAAAAGGTTTCCAAGTACCTGGGACAGAAATCTATTTTTAAAGGAGCTATAGTTGTACAAATTATTCTAAGACAATTGGTCTTAGAAGCCATCGTTAAAATTTATCTCTAAGATAGTCCATTAGGAAAGTCTTTGTGATATGCTACTAGAGAGTGAAACCGTTACAATATTAATATTATTCTAAAGGAGAGTGCGTATGACAACAGTACAGATTGATCCGGGTATTTGCGGACTGAAAACTAAAGTGATAGCAGAGTCGGAAGATGGAATGGAAGTAAAAATTACCATTGCTTCCGGTTGCCCTTCCATTAATGAAATTACTAAGGTATTAGGTGATACTTTTGATAGCTATGAGCTGTGCTTAACCAAACCAGGAGAGAATTCCCTTTATCAGTATGTTTCGGAGCACTTGCCCGGTCATGCGGCTTGCCCTACTATTGCAGGTATTATTAAGGCGGTAGAAGTAGAGTGTAAGCTGGCTCTACCTAAAACAGCCACCATTAGTTTTGTCCAAGACTAACAGGCGGTTAACGGCCTACTGTTTTAAAAATTCACTGTAATTTTTACCGGTGTATTTTTTAAAACAGCGGCTAAAGTAATTTGGATCTGGGATACCAACTTCTGCGGCGGTTTGGTAGAGAAAGCGTTTTTGGGTGGCGAGCAGCAGGGCTTTTTCCATGCGGCAAGACAGTAGAAAATCTACAAAGCTCTGATTGTAGCTCGATTTAAAAAGCCGGCTTACATAGCTGGCATTTAATCCAAAGGCATGAGCCGTAGAAGTTAGGTTCAGATCTGGCTCTGTATAGTTCTGTAAGATGTAGTTTTTGATGCGCCCGGCAGTATCGGCTGAAGGACTGCATAACTGTTCCTCGTCTAAAGGTACGGCTGCTTGAAGCTGTCCATGAATTTTCTTTAGTACTTCATGAATTTCTTCCGGGTTGATTGGTTTAAGAATGTAGGAGCAGATACCAATGCCGATACATTGACGGGCGTAATTAAAGTCACTAAAAGCTGTCAGAATAATAATCTTAATATTAGGATAGCGTTCTAAAGCCAGATGAGTAAAATCAATTCCATTCATAAAGGGCATTTTAATGTCAACAAAGACAATATCCGGTTTTAGCTCATCAATAATGTTAATAGCTTCAATGCCACTTGAAGCCTCGCCGACTAATTCCATGGAAAAGCGTTGCCAGTCAATTAGGGCTTTTAATAAGCCGCGAATGGCTCTTTCGTCATCAATTAGCATAACTCGAAACATATAATCACTCCTCCTCGACGGTCTGGTCTGCCAGCTGTATAGGCGTTGGCTTTATGGGGGTTAGGGGTAAGGTTAGACAGACCCGGCTAAAGCACCCTACTTGGCTTTCTACCGAAAAAACATCCTCGTTACCAGAGAAATAGCGGATTCTTCTGATTGTGCCGGGAAAGCCAAAAGATTTTTCATGCTGCTGATTCAGAAGACTTTCAATTACTTCGGGAGACATGCCCACGCCGTTATCATAGATTTCTAATAGAAGGAGTTGGTCTTTCTTCGTGGCGCGGATACGAATCAGACCCTTTTCACCCTTTAAGCGAACCCCGTGATATAGCGAATTTTCCACTAATGGCTGAAGAATTAACTTGGGAACGAGAATATTCTCAAGCTGGGGATCAACTTCATAGCTGTCTTCAAAACTATTGTCGTAGCGTAATTTTTGTAAACTTAAATAGTCTTTGGTAATTTGAATTTCTTTCATGAGGGGAATTTCCTGATCGCCGCTACTAAGAAAATTGACATAAAAATTTTCTAGGGTTTTTATCGCTTGGCAAATGTGCCAGACCTGGGACTCTGCCGCCATGAAGCTAATTGTTTCTAAGGTATTATAAAGAAAATGAGGCTTAACCTGTTCTTGTAGCACTGCGATTTCTGCTTGCCGGGCAGCCTTTTCTTTATCCAGAAGCTCCAGTATTAACCGATTTATTTCAATAAGCATGGCATTATAGCGATCTTTAAGCCGTCCAATTTCATCATCGGGTAAGGGTAGACTTAGACGCCTAAGCCAACCTGTCTGTGCCACAGCGTTCATGGAGGTAACTAAGCTATTTAGGGGTTTGGTGATATAAAAGGAAATAAAGGCACTAATGAGTGCCATGGCTAATAAGGTTAGAAGAAGAATGGATAAGAGTAAAATGAGCAATTCGGTGGGAATCATTTCTCCCGGATAGAAATTTTCCACGGCAATGAGCCAAAGAGGGAAGCCTTCTATGGGATAGATAGAAGTGATTTTTTCATTTCCCCAGCTGCCGGATACTTGAGGATAATAGGTTTCTCTGTGTTTCCATAAATCTTCATAGCCCTCCTCGGAGATATTTCCTGCCAGGAGGCTAGTGTCTTTATAGTAGTAGCCAAATTGATTCTGATTCTTATTAAAAGAAGCGTAGCTATTTTCAAGGATTTCTATGGGCAAATTAATAGCCAAGTAGCCGATAGGGCGTTGGGTATTAAGATCATTAATAACTCGAAATAACGTTATGAGGCGACCGCCGCTTTTAAGCTGAAACATTCCGTCTCCATCAGCCATCAGAACATTTGCACCGGCGTTTTTGTTTATTTCTACATTCCAGCTCGGTTGCTGCAGAAGTGCCGGATTCACTTGGGTTACACTTCTGGTTGCACTAATATAATTCGCATGTAAGTCAAACACATACACGGAAGACACTCGAGTAAAAACGGCCATTAAGTCATAGAGGGCAGATATGGCCTTTTGAGAATCACGCGTTTCTGGAGCTGAAGCGATATGAAGGTACTGTACAATCGCATCATGACTCATGATCAAAAGGCTCATATCATTAAATTTTTGAATATCGCCTTGCAAAGTATGACCTATAGTAGTAAGGGTAGAAAGATTATTTTCTAAGGCATATTCCTTTACGTTGTAGCGTAAAATTACGGTATATAAGGAGAAGAATACGACCAAGTAAACCGCAATGATGAAAAGAAAGAGATACTTTACTTTTTTACCCAGAGCAAGGGCAGAAAAACGGGCTATAAAACTTGGGCATCTTCTTGGGAGCAATGAAGACCACTCCTTTCTGATGGATTCATACCTAGGAGTCTATGCTCCTAGGTATGTGTAGAGTTTGGCTTTGGCGTCCGGTCAAACGATAGCTAACTTCATCCGGCTGAAAGGTTTCAACGTACAGGGTAAAGCCACTGCCGTCATAGCGACGGTTACCGGCATCGTCGACTACAGTAAAAGCCTCAGCCGGGATCGTTAACTGAACTTTTGCTTGTCCCTTGGCAGGTACATATACTCGTTTAAAGGCACAAAGGGAAGTGTTTTTTACTGCCCAAGGCGACTGGTGGCAACGGATATAGACCTGAACAACGTCTTCACTTCCAACGTTGCTTTGGTTTTCCAGGGTCGCCCAGAGTGAATAGGGCTGTCCTTCTTGCCAAGGTTCTTTGGAGACTGGCTCTGTTTGTACGCATTGAATTTGGCTATAGGTTAAGCCAAAGCCGAAGGGATAGAGTGGTTTACCAGAATAATTGCGATAGGTACGACTGCTCATATCATAATCTTCAAAGTCGGGTAGGTCATCCACTGTCTGGTAGAAGGTGACAGGTAGCTTGCCGGAAGGGGAAATTTTACCAAATAAAATATCAGCAATGGCTTTTCCCCCTTGGGCGCCGGGATACCAACAAGCTAAAATTCCTTGGGCTTGTTCTGCTGCCAAGGAAAGATTCATGGCACTTCCGGCTAATAAACAGAGAACTACAGGCTTACCTGTGGCGAGAATTTCTTTAAGTAGGATTCTCTGTACTTCCGGTAATTCTAAATCTACTTTATCACCGGAACCGACTCGATTACCGGTGTCCATCTCCTCACCTTCTAAGGTCTCGTCCAAACCTAAACAGAGAATGACTACATCACTATTCTCTGCTACTGTCAGTGCTTCTGAGAGACGATCCATAGGCTGGCTCAGAGCTTCGGAACTTTCTTTCCAGAGTTCACACCCCTGAGAAGCAAGAACACGGAAGCGCCCTTGGCTATAGTCTTGAATACCTTCTAAAAGGGTAATATAGCGAGAAGGCGTACCATAATAATTGCCTAGGAGTGCACGCCGGTTATTGCTGTTGGGGCCAATGACCCCAACAGTTTGGATTTTATCCGCTGACAGGGGTAAAATGCCTTGGTTCTTTAGCAGCACTACACTTTTAGCGGCGCAACTTTCGGCTAAGGCCAGGTGCTCCGGGCATTCGACCACGTCATAAGGAATGGAGTCGTAGTCGGTTTTTGTAAACATGCCGAGTTTTATCCGTGTGGCTAAAAGCCTTTCCACAGAGGTAGTTATTTCTTCTTCTGTTACCAGACCCTCTTGGTGGGCCAGAAGCAGATGCAGATACATGCTTCCACAATTTAGGTCACAGCCTGCCTTGAGCGCCAGGGTGGCAGATTCGATGGGGGTAGCGGTGATGTGGTGATACATGTGAAAATCAGCAATAGCCCAACAGTCTGAGACCACATGACCTTTAAATTGCCAACCTTTACGAAGGATTTCTTCTAATAGGAAAAAACTTCCGCAACAGGGTTCTCCGTTCATGCGGTTATAGGCGCCCATGACGCTCTCAACTTGAGCCTCTTTGACACAGGCTTCAAAGGCTGGTAGATAGGTTTCCCAGAGGTCTTTTGGACTGGACTGGGCATCAAATTCATGACGCTTAGCTTCAGGCCCGCTATGAACCGCAAAATGTTTGGCGCAGGCGGCACTTTTTAAGTAGTCGCCCTCGCCTTGAAGACCTTTGATAAAGGCTACTCCCAACCGGCTGGTAAGGTAAGGATCTTCACCATAAGTTTCATGACCGCGTCCCCACCGAGGATCGCGAAAGATATTAACATTGGGAGACCAAAAGGTTAGTCCCTTGTAGATACCATGGTCGCCATGCTTTATAGCGGCATTATACTTAGCTCTCCCTTCAGTAGAGATTACGTCAGCAACTTGTTTTAGTAGTTCTGGATCAAAGCTGGCGGCCAATCCGATCGCTTGTGGAAAAACCGTAGCGCTACCTGCCCGGGCAACACCGTGAAGTGCCTCATTCCACCAATTGTAGGCAGGAATGTTTAGGCGGGGGATGGCTGGTGATTGATAGGTTAACTGACTGGCCTTCTCTTCTAGGGTCATTTGGGCGGCAAGGGCTTTTGCCTGGGTAATGGCCTGTTGGTGTTGATACATAATGTATACCCTCCTCAAATCATTAGGTAATAAAACGCAAGGGGTGCGTGTGCAGTCTATACTCTGTATCCTGGTGGGATGAGCATTCCTTGCCTTTTATTAGCTTAGCCTTTAACCGCACCAATAATTAAGCTTTGCTGAATACGGCGGCTCATAAAGAAATATACTATAACTACCGGTAAAGTAGCAATGACTAATGCCGCACCAATGGGTCCCCAATCTGTAGTATAAGAGCCTGACAGGGTTTGAATACCTACAGAGAGGGTACGGTATCGGGAATCGCTGATAAAGATTACCGCAAACATCAGTTCGTTCCAGGCTTGCAAAAAGATAAAAATAGCGATAGTTGCCAAGGCTGGCGTCATTAAAGGTAAGATGATGCGGAAATAGATTCCATAAATGGAACAGCCGTCCAAGCAAGCTGCCTCTTCCAGTTCTTTAGGAATATTATGCATAAATCCGCCGGCAATTAAGATTGCCATGGAAAGGGCAAAGGCTGAGTAAGGAATAATCAGCGCCCAGTAAGAATTAGTCAGTTTTAGCTGACTGAGTACCAGATAGACCGGCAGAATTACAGCGTGAATGGGAATGGTGATACCTAAGATAAAGAGGAGGTTTACCCCTCGCCGCCCTCGCCAGATCATACGGTTCAGAGCATAAGTCGCCGCCAGAGCGCAAAAAATTGTAATAATAATCGTACCCAAAGTCACGATGGTACTGTTTAAAAAATACAAGCCCATTTTACCGGTGGTCAAGGCAGCTCGGTAGTTTTCCCAAAGCCATTCTTGGGGGAGGCCAATAACATTGTCACCGAAGATTTCACTGTTCTGTTTAAAGGAAAAGGTTAACATCCAATAAAGTGGGAAGAGTTGCACTAGAGTCCAAATGAGTAAGAAAAGTTTATAGAAAAGACTGGGGATTTTAGACCCGGCGGAAGTCAATACTAGGTGGCTTTTTGTCGGCATGGAAGTTGTTTTGTGCGTGCTCATAGTTCACTCTCCCGGGAGAAGGCTCCCTTGATTAAGGCTGCAAAAGCAAAACACAATAAGATTATAAAAATAGCTATTGAGCTGCCCAATCCGTACCGGTTGCGTCCGAAAATCATACTCACCATAAGTGTACTGGGTACTTCGCTAGCATGGGCGGGCCCGCCATTAGTCAGAATATAAATTAGATCAAAGGCTTTTAAGGAGCCGGTGACGGCAAAAATTACGCAAACCTGGAGGATCGGTTTTAGGAGGGGAAGGGTGATCCGTAAGGCGATTTGCCTTTCGCTGGCACCATCAATGCGTGCGGCTTCATGTAGATCGGTAGGGATAGACTTAACCCCGGCATAGAGTAGTAGCATATGATAACCGACATACTGCCAGAGTATGGGGATAAATACAGCAAATAAGGCTGTTTGGGCATCTCCTAACCACGTTCGGGTTAAGTCTTCCAGCCCTATCGCCCGTAGTCCAACATTGATAAGGCCGTAATTGGGGTTATAGATTTTGAGCCATAACTGTCCGATAACTGTCGTAGAGATAAGAACCGGTAAGAAAAATACCGAAACAAAAAATCTCCCGCCACGTTTTTTTCCTGCCAAAGATATGGCCAGAAAAAGCGCCAGCGGCAGTTGAATCGCTACCGATAGGAAAGCTAAAAGTAAGGCATTCCCCAGTGTTTTGGGAAAGCCGATAGATTTGTTCGTAAATAAGCTGATGTAATTCTCAAAGCCAATAAATTTTTCTTGGGTAATTCCGTCCCAATCCATAAAACTATAGCGCAGGGACATGGCAATAGGAACTAAAATAATGCCAATAAAGAGCAGCAGCGCAGGCACTATAAAAAGAAAAAGCGCCAGCTTGTTTTTCATAACTTTTTCCATGGTTGCCTCCATTCTTATAAAAAAGTAGCACTGGCAGAAGTTACTCCACCAGTGCACGAAGAAACTAGTAGATGAATCAAGTTATTTTACTTATCTAGTTGTGTTGCCATGGCTTCGACAAATTCTTCTGGGGTGATATTGCCAACATACAATTCTTGGAGGAGAGCTAGATATTCGCCGGCATCATCGGCTTCCATCAAGGTATCGAACCACAAAGTGAAAGAGGTTGCGCTGGTGGCATAGTCCGCTACTTTTTTGGTAATGGGATTGACACTACTGTCATCGAAGTCGATCTTCCAGGCCGGAATACCTGCACCATCCAGGTACGCATAACGAGAAACGCTGCGGCTAATTTCAAAGGCCGCTTGGGCTGCTTGGCTGGGGTGAGAGGAAGAGGTAGCAACCATTAAGGTGTCCGCGGCACCACCCATAAAATCAGTAATTTTAGCATTTTTACTGTTGATAACCGGAACGGGGGCTACACTAAAGTCCTCTGGATTTGGAGCATCAGTCATAATCGAACCACTTACCCAACTGCCACTCACAAACATAGGCACGGTACCATCATAAAAGAGAGCACTTGCTTCATCATTAGATAAGCCGGTAGCCCCTTCGATAAAAGCATTCATAGCCACTAAATCGCGGATTTTCTGTGCTGAGGCTAAAAAATCTGGATCATTGTAGCTAACACCCTGACGTGTAACTGCGGCTAAGGTTTTTTCCGGCCCCGCAGATTTTAAGGTTAAGGCATCATGAAGCATGGCCAATACCCAGGTGTCTTTGACACTGACACCTAGAGGTGTGATACCTTTGTCTAAAAAGGCTTGGCAGACAGTAACCATTTCTTCCCAAGTTTGAGGCACTTCTAGTCCCAGCTCTTGGAACATAGTCTGGTTATAAAACAGAAGAGAAACGGGGGTGGTGTAGGTGACCCCGTAAAGTTTGCCGTCATAGGTGGCGTTGTTTAGGGCTGTTTGGGGTAAATTGGCTTTAAATTCTCCTGTATAGTATTCATCTAGCGGTAAAACCTTTCCCGACTCTACAAAGTTTTTGGAAAAACCACCGCCCCAAGTAAAGAAGATGTCCGGTAATTCGTTGGCGCCTACGGCAGATTTGATCTTTGTCTTGTAGGACTCGTTTTCAAAGGTTTCATGGACAATTTTAATCCCAGGATGTGCTGCCTCGTAGTCGGCAATTGCTTTAGTAAAAGCTGGATGAAAGGCATCACTTTCCGTTGCAATACTCCAAAGTTTCAGGCTGATTTCTTCTGAATTTTCTGCTGCTACCGTGGTATTACCTGAAGATAATTTGTCGGCATCTGGATTTTGATTTGGCTGACAGGCACTACTAAATACCAATAGTCCTCCCAGTACCAGGGCTGTTAATGCTGAAAAAAATCGCTTGTTCATTCCCCAAACCTCCTCGTACAATTGTGTGAACACGTCAAAACTGCTTACATCTTACTTGTCTATACCAAGGAGGTAAACGCACAATATTTACCTTGCTTCTGTAAAATTTTTACTTTCGACGTAATTTTTAGGCATAATTACCTTTTCTTTTAGGGAAAGGGCAAGCTATTTCGGCTATTGTGGATAATTCTTGACTTTACAGGCTAAACATGAGAAACTGACAACCGAAAACAGAGGTTTTTTTCAGCCTTTTGGCTGGGAATAGGGAAGACGGTGTGAGTCCGTCGCAGCCCCCGCTACTGTAATAGGTTAGGGCATTCTTCAGAACCATTGGCAGTTTTGCTGAGAAGGGAAGAGTGACGCGCCTTAAGTCAGGAGACCTGCCTTGGTTTTAGAGAAGGTTCTTTCGGAGGGAAAGGTGACCCACTGCTCATAGTATTGAGTAGGCTAGGCGCTAGTGACGTGTAATGACGATCATTCCTTCGGGGATGGTCGTTTTGTTTTTGGGCTGCGATTCTCCGAATAAAGCCTTTATAAAAGCAGCTACAGAGGCAGTTCAAATCCCAAATTTTGCCTGTGGATAGGACTGCGGCTACGTAGATACCAGAAAAAATAAGAACTTTTGGAGGTGCAATATGAGCAGAAAAGTTACCTGGGGACTAGTGATGCTACTGGTTATAGGTATTGTGACTGGCTGTAATCAGGGTGGGAATAGTAGTTCTGAAAAAACAACTTCCGCTTCTTTGGAGAAGAGCCAGTCCAGTTTAGCCACTGCTATTTCAGCTTCAAATACGGAAGCTGGTACAAAAGAAACTGTCTACCCTCTTACCATTACAGATAAATTTGGCAAAAATATTACCTTGGAAAAGCAGCCCCAAAGAGTGGTGTCCTTTTCGCCAGAGCTAGTGGAAATCATCTTTGCTTTAGACAGTGGCGATCAACTGATTGGCCGCTCGCAGTATTGTAATTACCCAGAAGGGGCTTTGGAGATTGAAACCATGGGGGATTTGTTCAATCTTAACGTAGAAACTCTGGTAGCTTCTAATCCCGATCTGGTACTTTTGTCCTCCATGGCTTCAGAAGAGGCTGTGACAACTCTCCAGAACAAAGGGCTAACTGTTCTTGCCTTGGATGAGGATACCAATGTGGACGGAACCTACGGCTATATTGAAAGTGTTGGTGAAATACTTAATCAAAATCTTGCGGCAGAAAATTTTATTCAAGAGATGCAGCAGAAAGTTAGCCAGATTGAAAAGCAAGTGGCAGGCTTAGATAAGCCAACGGTTTACTTTGTGGTTAGTGCAGGTGAGTATGATTCTACTGCCACGGGAGATACTTTTATTGGGCAACTCATTGCTATGGCCGGTGGTGATAATATTGCCGCAGATGGTCAAAATTGGCAGTATAGTTTAGAAACGCTTTTAGAAAAAGATCCGCAAATTATTCTTTGTTCCGCAAATTATGGCATGAAAGCTATCTTAGAAAATACTGCAGGCTATAAAGATTTAACGGCTGTGAAAGAGGGACGGGTCTATGAGGTAGATGAAGATTTATTCTATCGACAAGGACCGCGGCTTCCGGAGGCGCTGCAGACACTGGCAGATATTTTTCATCCGGGACTAGGCTAATGTATTCTTTCGGGGCATCAAGGAAAGATGCTGACTTAATTATTTAATCCACAACTACCTATGTGACCCAGAAGGTTTAAAGGGAAAGAAAGGGGGGCGGTAGATTATGAAACGTAGACCAGAAGCCAGAAGCTTTCGACTGTTTTTTGGACTTTTGCTCGTGCTGGCCTTTCTAACTATTATGACCTCTTTACTCTTAGGTACGGTGTCTATCTCTGTGCCAGATAGTTTTCGTATATTAGGTAGCCGACTTCCCATTATCGGTTCCGGTATCTCGCTTGAGGGTCTTTCTTCTGCGCAACAGACGATTGTATTGGATTTACGATTGCCTAGAACCTTAATGGCTTTCTTGGCTGGGATGGGATTAGCGGTGGCCGGTTGTATTTATCAAGGTATTTTCTCTAATCCCATGGCTGATCCCTACCTTTTAGGCGTTTCTTCCGGGGCGGCTTTAGGAGCAACGATGGCTTTATTTTTACCCATTAGCAGTGTGATTTTTAGTCTTAGTACCACCAGCGTTTTTGCTTTTGGGGGAGCGCTACTCGTGCTATTATTTGTTTTCACTTTGGCTAAAGGCCGCCGAAAAATGGATAGCTTATCCTTAATTCTAGCCGGTGTAACCATTAACTATTTTATTTCTGCTCTGATTGCCTTACTTATGCTCTTTAACCGTAAGCAGTTAGAAAGTGTTTATTTCTGGACTTTAGGCAGCTTTAAAGATTCCCGCTGGGGGATGATTGGCTTGACGGCCATAGTGCTGGTCGTGGTCTTTGTTATTTTATACCGCCATAGCCGGGCTTTAAATCTCATTATGTTGGGGGAAGATCAGGCAAAGAGTTTGGGCGTATCCACCGAGCGAGTCAAGAAACTTTTGTTGGGCGCCGCTTCTTTGTTGGTCGCTGTGATTGTTGCCAATTGCGGTATTATTGGTTTTGTAGGTCTGATTATTCCTCATGGAGCTCGAATGTTAGTGGGGCCGGATCATAAAAGACTATTACCCTTCTCCTTAGTATTGGGAGGGGTGTTTATGTTGGTATCTGATACTTTGGCCAGAAGCCTGATTCCTAACATGGAGATTTCCGTAGGGATTATCACTTCCCTTTTTGGGGTGCCCTTTTTTCTGCTTCTGTTACTGAAAAATCGACGCCAGCGGTTATGAGGTAAGAACCATGATGATTCACTTACAAGACCTGACATATAGTTATGAAAAGCGCCCGGTGCTTGAGGATATTAGCTTGGATTTTACCCCAGGTACCTTCTACGGAATTATTGGACCTAATGGCTGTGGCAAAACAACGCTGCTTAAATTGCTTGCGCAGCTTTTAGCTTCACCACCTAAGAGTATATTCTTAGATCAATCTCCGGTGGAGTCTTTAAAAGACCGGCAGCGAGCCCAATATTTGGCCTTAGTGCCTCAGATTTTTGCTGTGGATTACGCTTTTTCGGTAGAAGAAGTGGTAGCCATGGGGAGAAATCCCTATTTGAAGGGGCTCGAAGAGCTATCGGAAGAGGACTACCGTATTGTGGCAGAAGCCCTGGAGCGAACCGATTTGCAAGGCTATGAAAAACGTCGGGCAGATTGTTTAAGTGGTGGTGAATTGCAACGGGTTTTGGTTGCCAGAGCCTTGGCACAAAAAACACCTATTCTACTCCTTGATGAACCCCTGGCGCATCTGGATTTAAAACATCAGTTAAAACTTTTGACCTTGATTCAGGAGCTCTGTCAGGAACAGAAGCTTAGTGCTCTTTGTGTTATGCATGATCTTAATTTAACCTTACGTTTTTGCCAAAAGACCCTTATGATGCAAAAAGGTAAGGTCGTTGCTTTTGGAGACACCAAAGAGGTATTATCTCCTGAGCATGTAGAAAAAGTCTATGAAGTATCTACCCGACAAATCGAAGTGGATGGAAAGACTTTTTTGATTTATTAATGAATAAGGCTATAATTCCTGGGAGAATTGTTTCAGAAAATCAAGCTAATAGAAGTATACCTAAAATACAGGATATAGCTTGGAGAGAAGATTTTTTAAATTGGGAATCCTCTCCATGATTTTCCTTCTAAGATCAAGTATACTGAATATAAATTCATACAATATTGTATAAATACATATTCATAGACATAGCATATTTGACCATCAGCCATTTGGGAGGAATACAGATGAGAAATCGGAAAATAACTATTAGCTTTTTAGGTATAGTAATGAGTTTTTTGCTACTTTTAGGGATGGGAGGACAGCATACTCTTTGGGCTGCTCCTAGCGACATAGTGAATATTCCTGATACAAATCTAAAAACATTGGTTAATACTTCCTTGGGACAAGCCGCCGGAAGCGACATAACACAGGGGCAGATGGCAAGTATAATAACTCTTAACTTGAACAATAGCGCTATCTCTGATTTAACCGGTTTAGAATATGCAACTGGTTTGCTTGATTTAAGAATGTCTACCAATCAAGTTACAAATCTTGAGGTGTTGAGATCACTTACTTCTCTCAATTATCTTGCTCTACAGGGTAGTAATGTTACATCAGATAACTTTCCTGACTTAGCGCATTTGACATCACTCATCCAATTGGACTTGTCTAGTTCTGGTGTTGATAATTCTATTATGGAAAAAATTAATAAGATATCTTCTTTAGAGACAGTTCGTTTTCAAAGTAACTCTAGTATTACGAATATAGAGCCATTAACTGCGCTTCCCAATTTGACTGCTTTATGGGTTCAATTTTGTGGTATAAACGATTTTAGGCCTATAAACAATATGCCTCTTTTGACAAGCTTACTTGGAGCCGGACAAAATACAGGAAGATTAGATCCACCAACCGAACTGGATAGAACGAAGTTGGCTTACGATGCGTCCACAGAGACCTTACATCTACCTTTTTCGATGATGCCTAATGTACTGACGAACTTTGACGGAGCCTTGTCTCCTTTTACAACCTCTACATCGCCAACGCGTACCAATCTTAGTTTTAATGGACAACTTGTTCCAGAGGTACGACTGGTGATTGACGGAAATGGAATCACTGTTAATGGTGTTACTTTAAGTGAATTTCAGGGGCTAGATGAAATAGAATATAACGCTTATTATGATTTGCCTGCCGGTTCCTATGCAACACCACCTGGATTTAACTTTTATGCCATTTCCGGAGGCACCTATCTACATGTATTTAATATAATTGACAAACCTATTATTACAGCTAATAGCCCAGTATATTACTGGCAAAATAATCCTGTTAGCGAGAGCCGTTTTCTAGCTGATATTTCAGCTACTACAAATGACAGAAGTGCTATCACATCGGACTTCGCCGCGCAAGTGAATTTTTCCGTGCCTGGTACCTACACTGTAACGCTACGAGCACAATCATCTAGTGGGGTTAATGCTGAAGCGGTTCAAGTAACCGTCATTGTGAAAGAAAGACCGACTATTAGTGCCAAAGATGAAATAACCTATTATCAATTTAGCAATATCACGGAAGAATCTTTTTATAAAGACATTTCGGTCTCAACAGACCCCAGCAATCAGCTTAGAAGCGATTTTCTAAGCAAGGTTGATTTTGATGTAGTTGGCACATATCAGGTTACAATTGTAGCTGTGAATGAAGAAGGGATAGAGAGTGCTCCAATTTCTGTCTTGGTTCATATTATTCCTAAAGGCGATGAGGTGAGTAGCAGTACTACCACGAATCAGGGTACTGAAAGCACCCCTTCAGGAACTTCAGCAAATGTAGCTCCGGAGGGGAGCCCGCGATTAACGAAGACTGGTGAACTAAGGGGTGCAGAAACCTGGGGGATGGTACTTGCCTTACTTGGCGTCAGCTTGGTGGGAATACTGAGAGGAAAAATTGGCTTGCTAGAAAAGTAAAAATCTTATATGGTATAAGGCGTGCATATAAAGATAACATTTTAGTTTGGGGTATTCTTAGAAAAGTTTTCAAGGATATCTTACTCCACACTACCCCCATGGAACAGCGCATAATAGACAAGGGTTTCTTTCCAGTAGATTTCTTCACGGCCATGAAAGGCTTCGAAATCTCCAGAGACCAAGCAGTGATAGGTATAATCGCCTGCTTTATAAATTGGAGGGCCGCGGAAGGGTAGCTCTTCTGGCACAGCTAGAAGGGCTTGTTTTAGAAAATCGCCACTAAAGGTAGGGTGAGTAACTTTGCCCCAATAGTTCATAGCCCAGAAGGGGGTGTTTTGATACCAAAGAGCCTCTTCACCGGCAAATTTTTCACCGCCCAGATAGCTATCCCAATAGAGATAATCCTCTTCTCTATAACATAAGTCATGGGCTTTTGGACGGAAGGGCTCAATCTCGGCACCTTTTCCTGCATAGGTTTGTTTTTTAGCGCGAAGCAAAAAAGCAATGACTGATTGATAGGAAGGCGGTGTTGCCTGTAAAGTAGGGTGGCAGGCTGAATCGTCATCTTTAAGTAAAAAATCAATGCTTTTGCCTAAGAGTTGACTGAGTGCAATGAGGTTAGGAATATCTGGCCAGCTTTGACCAGATTCCCACTTAGCTACCGATTGCCGGGAAACGGAAAGTTTTTCTGCCACTTGCTCTTGGGAGAGTTTTTGGTCATAGCGTAATTGGGCTAATTTATCTGCAAATTTCATATTGTCACCTTCCCTAATAGTGAAGCATAATAAAAGTTTTTTTACTCTTGAGAACGCCAGCTCTTGCTTAGCATAACAAAGCTGACCGGATAAAACTAGCAATTTAGGGCTGCCAAATTAGCAACTGCTGGTTACGATAAGAAGGGACTGCCTCTTTAAGACAGCCCCTCCCGGCTTGGTTATTTATGGAATTGCGGTCAAAGAAAAAGGTATTGTTAACAAAGCTCTATCTTATTTATTTACCGGGCGGACAGGACGCCCCTCGATATAACCGCGATAACCCTGAGGCTCCATTTGAAAGCGGGGGGCAATTTGGTCATCCCAAGTATAACCATAGAGGGTAGGATCATAGGTTTTCATCACCGCCCAGAGGTCGGAAATGGCTTCCATAAAATCTTCGTCGGCAAAGGGCGGCCCTTGGAAAATCATCATGGAGCAAGCGGGCAGTTCCAGAAGCTCAAAGTCTTGAGGAATCTGACCTTGGTAGTCTAAAGGCACCTCAACTCCCTGTACATAAGTAGAGATACCCTCTTTTTTTAGGTTAGGAGGTAGCCATAAACCAACGGGTTCATAAAGAGCCTCCTTGACGCTACAAAGAATACCCCAGACATCGCAGCTGACTTCTTCGCAATAAGAGAAGTAGTCTTGGGCTTTCTTTCCGGGTTTAAATAATAATTTTCTGGCCGGGCGCTCTATAACTTGAACGAATACTGTGGTGGTGTTTTTTTGTTCCATAGTTTTTTCTCCTTTCAATACTTCCAGATATTGATGCTGAATCGGAAAGGGAATGAAAAGTGGTATCGGCGGTGGGTTCTGGCTGTAGCGTTTGGGGGGCAGCCCAAATTGCTGGGTAAAGGCTCGGGAAAAGCCTTCGTGGGAGTCGAAAACAAAGTCTAAAGCCACATCAATTACCCGCTTCTGCCCCTTTTGGAGCTGTAAAGCTGCTTGGCTAAGCCGGAGTGCACGGATATATTCAAAGGGCGTATATCCGATTAGCTCTTTAAATATTTTCACACTATGTCCCGGAGAATAGCCAGCAGCCTTGGCTAAATCCCCTAAGGTAATAGCCTTTTGCAAGTTGTTTTCGATATAATCCTGCATATGCTGAACAGCCAGAATCTTTTCTCGATTATCCATTTTCTTCTCCTTTTCTGTTTTATCTTAATCTAGAAGCAGAGAAAAAACTTGACGGGAATTACGCTGTTTGGGGGGCGGTACCTTATCTAAGGCTTAAGCGCCATAGTTACCTCTACCGGGCAATGGTCGGAGCCGGTGACTTCTGGAAGGATGGCCGCCTCTAGAAGGGCACTCTTTAGCCGTTCTGAGAGTAAGAAATAGTCAATCCGCCAACCTACATTACGTTCTCTTGCTTTACCCATGTAGGACCACCAGGTATAGGCATCTTCGGTTGTGGGATAAAGAGTTCGGAATGAGTCGATAAAACCGCTGTCTAGAAGAACCGTCATTTTAGCTCGTTCTTCCGGAGTAAAGCCAGCATTCTTTACATTGGCGGCAGCATTTTTAATGTCAATTTCTTTGTGGGCAACATTAAGATCTCCGCAAAGAATTACCGGCTTTTCTCTATCTAGCTTCATAAGATAGTCGCGAAAGGCATCTTCCCAAACCATCCGATAGTCCAAGCGCAAAAGTCCCCGCTGGGAGTTAGGGGTATAGACACAGACTAAATAGAAATCTTGAAAGGTAGCGGTAATTACACGACCTTCATTGTCATGCTGCGCTATTCCTATGCCATAGCTAACAGAACTCGGCTGGTAACGACTTACAATAACTGTACCGGAATAACCTTTCTTTTCCGCTAAATTCCAATAGGTGTAGTAGCCGGGGAACTCTGGTTTTGGTGTTTCTGGGGAGAGTTTTGATTCTTGAAGGCATAATATATCCGGAGATTCTTTTTCAAAAAAATCCATGAAACCTTTATTCATACAGGCTCTGATGCCGTTTACATTCCAAGACATGAGTTTTAAGGGTTTATCTGTTGTATTAGCCATAAAAACCTCCATTAAACTGTATTACAGAACCAAATTCTTGGTCTACTACCAGCTTGCGGTAAGGGGTCGTTCTTGTCAATGGTCTTTAGCGATAATTCAGAGCCTGTGGTTCTCGTCTTATGTGACTCGGTTACAGTCTATTTCCTTTATTCTTGCTATAGTAGAGAAAATTTTTCAAGGAGAATAGATGTGGCAGTAGCTAAGAAGGCAGTGGTAGAAAGCAAATATTGTGTCGCCTGTGGTAATTGTGTCAAGGTATGCCCCAAAAAGGCAATTCATATTGATCGAGGAACAGTTGCAGTAGTGGATAAGGCTGCCTGCGTTGGTTGTGGAAAATGTGTAAAGGCCTGTCCGGCTTATCTGATTCATATGGAGGAGCTGTCTCATCATGGCTAAGAAGAAGCACTGGAATGACTATTTATGGATTTTTTCTGCCGTCTATTTACTTTTAGGTTTTGTAAACATTCTTTTTGCCTGGCTAGGGATGTTGTGCTTTTTAATTCCCTTAGTTATGTCAATAGGTAGTCGACATAAGGAATATTGCAATCATTACTGTGGACGGGGGCAACTGTTTGAACTTTTAGGTGGGAAATTTACCCTTTCCCGCCAGAAGAAAATGCCAAAATTACTCTATTCTCCGGCTTTTCGTTATGGTTTTTTAGCTTTTTTTCTTTTGATGTTTGCTAACTTGATTTTCATGACTTGGCTGGTTTTTACCGAGGCACAAAGCTTAGGGAAAGCGGTAACACTTTTTTGGACTTTTAAAGTACCTTGGCATTGGGCTTATGTAGAGGGGGTTGTGGCTCCTTGGGTGGCGCAGTTCTCTTTTGGATTCTATAGCTTAATGCTAACTTCGTCTCTTATTGGATTTGTTTTTATGTTGATCTTTCGGCCACGTTCGTGGTGCGTAATTTGCCCCATGGGTACCATGACCCAAGGCATATGCAAGCTTAAATACCCAAAGGGGAACTAAGAAAAATAATTTGGTGGGAATGCGTATTTGGAGCACTGGCAAGAAATCTTCCTAGGGTAAACCTGCATATACCTGTGTCACAGCGGTAGCAGCTTTTACAGCCGATTATTTCTACGTCCTGCCTTTTTCTCAATACCGGCAATATCTAAGAGGGTAATTCCTCCCCGAGAAACCTTTAATAGACCTTCTCGCTCCATTCCCTTTAGGCTTCGAGAAACTACCTCACGGGCGGAGCTTATGTACTGGGCAATTTGTTCATGGGTTAAGGCAATACCGCTACCGGAAACCTTGGCATATTCTTCAAGTAAAAAGGTCGCTAATCGTTCTTCTAAGGTGAAAAAAAGCAGTTTTTCCATTACCCTCACGACTTGGGAGAACTTATCCGCCATAATTCGCAAGGCAAAGTTTTCTATTAATAAATTTTGCTTTTGCAGCTGAGAAAAAGTGCTGGTGTTGATAAGCAGAACCTCACTGTCTTTCTCTGCCTGGATAAAAACGGTGAAGGAAATATCGGCAAATAAACAGCCAGCGGAGAGTAGGCAAACATCACCCTCCTGAAGGCGAAAGAGGGTAAAATCTTTGCCCTGATCTGAGAGCAGAAAGGTTCGTAATTCTCCAGATTTAACCATTATTAATCCGATGCAATCATCGGCGTTATGGATGGCTTCACCTTCTTTATAATGAACAAAACTAGAGGCACTCAGCAGCTGTTTCTGATCAACTGTAGAGAGTTTTGACCAAAATGGTAATGCTTGAGCTAAGAGCTGCGTAATAGAATTACTCACATTATTCCCCCCACCGATATGAGATAGACATGAGAAATATTATAGCATTTTTGGGCGTGATTTATGGCTGGGCTGGAAGACATTTTTTCTATGCACAGCTAGAAAAATATCGGAGCTATAGGTTATTCGTTGACGGGGGGGTAGGCTTGCTTGGGTTTAGCTCTTCTTTTTAAACGACTGAGAGGTTGAGCGGCAGGTAATTGCAGACCATTTAAAAGGCGTCCCCAGTAATTCACTTGAGCTACGGCTACGCTTATGACGACAATTTCGGCCTCGCAAAAACTGGATCTCATTTCTTCTAACACATCATGAGAGGGTTCAGGAGGCGTTTGTGTTAGACTTTGGGTGTAAGCCAAAGCTACTTGTTCATGATTTGTTAGACTGGGACAGGTGATAATTTTTCCGGTTCGTAAATAGAGCAGTTCAGAGTTAGTGATAGAATTATTTCGATAATCTGTTAAGTTTATATCAATGCAAAAGGCGCAGCTGATTTGAAAGGCGGCTTGTAAGCGAATGAGCTGTAAAAGGCGTGGCGTAACCTTGCCAATTGCCTTTACGGTAAAGCCTTCTAGCAGTGCGGAGGAAAAGGCGGCTCGGGGATACCAGGCCAAAATACCCGGTACCAATAACTGTCTTTTCATTTTTCTTTGGGCAATACGTCGGGCAAATCGAATCCAAAGTGCTGGGTGTTTTTTAGGTTCAACCAGCAAGCTGGGGGTGAAGATTTCGTCTTCCCACTCTTCGTGGATTAATGGCCTTGACATAGAACTACTACCACCTTTCTTAGTATGTTTTATATTATTTACAAGTGGTTCTAAACTTGATTTAAGGTGAAAATCAGACAATAAAAATTATTTCCAATATTAAATCTCTCCACAAGTTGAAAATTTTCGGCTTTAAAGTCGGCTATGACTTGAGCAGCATCAATTCTATGATCTAGGGGCGGACCCATGGGCGTTTCTTGGTAGTGGAACTCAATTACAGCTACTCTACCCGTACGTTTTAAAATTCGCTTTATTTCTGCCAGTAAAAGTGGGCGCTGATCTATTTCATGATAAACCGTGACTAACAATAATAAATCTATTTGGCGACTGACAATGGGATAGGAATATTCCTTTGGAACAATACATTGTACTCGTTGGGCTACCTCCTCCGGTAGTCGTTTCTTAAGGTAATCCATTAACTGCTCATTGCTATCAATGGCATAAATGCTTTCGTCGGTTAGCTGCGCTGCAGCCAAAGTAAATATGCCGCTGCCAGAACCCAAATCACAAAGGACATCTTGGGAGGTTATTCCAATCCGCCTTAAGGTTTCGGTAGGATTTAGCTCGGCTATTCTTTCCGGCCGCTCTAATTTTTCAATTTTATGATCTAGGTAATGCACGATCATATTCCTTTCGAAGAGTAATTTTTTCTTCTATTCTTTTTAAGATCATATCATCTTTTATAGAAAAAATGAATGCTTTTTGCGGAGATACTTTGTTTATTTATCATTTTAATGTATTAACATACTAAAAAATGGCGCGCTGAGGTTTTCAGTACGCCATTTTATCTGCGAAATTAGTAATTGGGGGAGTTCTTTAGCCTAAGTCTGACTAAGAAGGGCAGCTACAATCAATATCGCTCCACCAATCAAAAGTAGAATACCTAAAGAAAGGCAGATGACACCCAATAGAAAACTGCTGGGGCGGTTCTTACTGCGGGGCGCAGGTATCAATCGGAGGCTTAGGATTGCGGTAACTATCACTAAAAGGGAAACAGAAACTCCTAAGATGAAGAAGCCAATACTAGAAATGGGAAAGGGTAATTGTCGAAAAATAAAGTAAAGTGGCAATAAACTAAGTAAACTAATCCCTGCTGTAGCCAGACTACGCCGACTCTTGTCCATTTGGGGCATAGTGAATGTAATTTTTTCTTTAGGCTTTTTAACCGTCTTTTCTGCCTTCTGACTAGCTTTCTTTTTATCTGATGCTTCAACCTTAGGTTTTTTGCTTTTCTTACTAGGCTTTACTTTAGGCGGAGCCTTGGGGTCGGTGGTGAGATTCTTTTCACGGGCTTGTTCCCAAGCATTTTCTACATGTTCTTTAGGAATTTTGGGTGCAGGTCTAGTACCTTGGGGCAGTATAGAATCTGATGAGACAGGCCTAATTTCAGCTTCGGCAGCTCTAGCTGCTGTCATAGTTGGGGCTACGGGTGAAGGGGGTTCAGCAGGGCTCCCATAGTTTGCAGTTTTATTCTGTCTTACTTCAACAGGAGTAGCTTTATCGACTACTGCATTTACTGAAATTTGCTCAATTTCCTGCTCTGCTTCTCTTATAGCAGCAGAGCTAGAGCTTCCTGTTTCGTAATTTGGAAGACTAGGCTGTATAAATATATCTTCTGCGCCGACTTGCCTGGGAGAAACCGGTGCGATTTCAGGGGTAGATTTGTAGGGCGCAGGATTGGGTTTCGGATTTTCTTCTCGGAGCTCCACGAGGCGCTGCTTTTCATCGGCGTAAAAGGCACAATACAAGACAAGTTCCTGCCGCCCTGTAGGGAGTAAGCTGGTTAAGGGCTGAGCGGCCGGTAGATTCAGCTGTGTCTGACCCTTGTTATTCATTGAGAGGATCTCAAGCTCTTGATTCTGGTATAAAAGCCAAAGTCCGTTTCTGCCGGGAAGGGGCTGAAAAATCGCCTCTTGGGGGAGTACGGTTTGGGTTAATAGTAGAGTCGGTAGATTGCCCATCGTGCTATTCAAGGGAATTGAAAAAGCCTTTTCGATGGGAACAAAAGATGGGTTGTCCGAGGCATTAACGGGATAAAAAATAATCTTTAGCAAAAGACGTGCAGTATCCATGTAGGTTATCCTATTCTTTTTATTCTTCGAGGTAGATTTCGTAGAGCGAGTATTGCTTTAGAATCTGATACCTAATAAGTTAGGCTTTATTAGTATATCCTATTCCAGCTCTTTTTCCCAGTCTGGAGTTGAGCTCCATTTATCTAATCCAGAATGTCCAGAATATTTGGAAAAGGCAGTATTACAAAAGTAAAATCATAATTTAACCCCTGATTTACGTAGCAATAATCTAAAGCTAATCACGCCAATCTAAAATGAACCTAGATAAACGAATGGAGAAAAGAATATGGAGCATCACAGGGAAAAAATAGATTGTGTAATTTTTGATTGGGCAGGAACTACCGTTGACTATGGTTGTTTTGCCCCGGTAAATGCCTTTTATCAGACCTTCTTAAAGCACAGGATGGAACTTACTTTAGAAGAAATTAGAAAACCTATGGGACTACTTAAATTTGATCATGTTAGGGCGCTCTTGGGAGAAGATAGAATTAGCCAACTGTTTGAAAATGTAAATGGGCGTGCCTGGACTGAGGCGGACGTTCAAGCTATTTATAATGATTTTGAACCTACCCTTATGGAAACTCTATCTGCGTATACACAAGTTATCCCAGGGGTGCTGGAGGTCTGTGATTATTTAAGGAAAAAAGATATTAAAATCGGCTCTACCACCGGCTATACCAGGGATATGATGGCAGTGGTGGCCTCCGAAGCCAGAGCCCAAGGCTATTATCCGGATACCCTAGTTACTCCTGATGATGTCAGAAAGGGGCGACCCTATCCTTATATGATCTTAAAAAACATGGATAATTTGGATGTATATCTTCCAGAATCGGTGATAAAGGTCGGTGATACCATTAGTGACATCAAAGAAGGCCTAAGTGCTGGCTGTATTAGTGTGGGGGTAGTTGAGGGTAGTAGCCAACTGGGCTTAAGTCAGGCAGAGTTTAGTAGTCTAACTTTAGATCAGCAAGAACGACTGAAAGCTAAAGTTGTTTCCGAATACCAGTCCGCAGGGGCTCATTATACCATCCAGAGGATTACCGATCTGCCAGAGCTGATCGAGACAATACTACTTGATAACCAGCAGAATGATGAAGAGAGGTAATTTTTGATGCAAACAATCCAAGATCCTAATCAGTATAAATTACTTACTCCAGGCCCCTTAACCACCAGCCTAACGGTTCGAGAAGCTATGCTTCAAGACTGGTGTACCTGGGACGATGATTATAATCAGGTTATTCAAAAACTTCGCCAAGATTTAGTAGAGTTAGCCACAAAAGATACGAAGGATTACACGGCTGTGTTAATGCAGGGTAGTGGTACCTTTGCAGTTGAAAGTGTTCTGGGCAGTGCTATTTCCTCTACCGGCAAAGCATTGATTATGACCAACGGAGCCTATGGTGAGAGAATGTGTGATATAGCCCGGGTACTAAAGATTCCTTATGCTCAGCTGCGGCACAAAGAAACAGAGGCTCTTCGGCTAGACAAATTGCAAGAGCTGTTAGAAAAAGATTCGGAAATTACTCATGTAGCCATGGTTCACTGTGAGACTACTACCGGAATTTTAAACAGCCTTGAATCAGTTTCGAAAATAGTAAAGAGCCATCAGAAAGTGTTTATTGTTGATGCCATGAGTAGTTTTGGCGGTATTCCGATGGATGTAGCTGAACTGCAAATTGATTTTCTCATTAGTAGTGCTAATAAATGCATTCAAGGCGTGCCGGGCTTTGGTTTTGTCATCGCCCAAAAAGATCACCTTAATTCCTGTAAAGGGCAAGCTCGAAGTCTATCCTTGGATTTGTACGACCAGTGGTACACCATGGAAAAAAATCATGGCAAGTGGCGTTATACTTCGCCAACACATGTGGTAAAGGCTTTCTGTCAGGCGCTTGAAGAATTAAAGGCGGAAGGCGGTGTGGGGGCTCGACACAAGAGGTATCATGTCAACCAGCGAAAACTGGTCTTGGGAATGAGAGAAATTGGCTTTGAGCCCCTGCTGGATGGAGCGTATCATTCACCCATTATCACTTCTTTTTTATACCCGCAAGACTCAGCCTTTACTTTTCAGAAGTTATATAACGGTTTAAAAGCTTACGGCTATGTGATTTATCCCGGAAAAATTTCCCAGACAGATACTTTTCGGATTGGCAATATTGGCGAAGTTTATCCTAAAGATATTGATGATCTTTTGTGTAAAGTTCAAATCGTCTACCAGAACATTCTCAGTGAGGCTCATAATGAATAATCGAACCGAAGGCGATATTAACAGCAGCCCTCTACGGGAAGCTTGGCACAAGGACTTGCCAGAAGAAACGCTGGCTTTACTTGAAGAGGATGAAAAGTATTTTATCCGCCAAAATCTTTCTACCCCCTGCTTGGATGTGGCAGCTCAGGTAGAAGGTTCCTATTTAATAAACCAGGCCGGTAAAAAATACTTGGATTTTCACGGTAACAGTGTACACCAAGTGGGCTATAATAACCCCGCAGTAGTAGACGCACTTCAGCAGCAGCTTCAGGAGCTTTCTTTTTCTCCTAGAAGATACACAAACCGCAAAGCGATCCAACTGGCCCAGAAATTATGTGGTTACTTTTCTACGCCTTATAAAGTGCTATTCACTCCCAGCGGTTCAGCCTCTATTAGCATTGCCTTAAAAATGGCTCGAATGACTACAGGCCGACACAAAACCATTTCTTTGTGGAATGCCTTTCATGGGGCTAACTTAGATGCAATTTCAGTAGGCGGTGAGGGATTATTTCGGGGGCAGGCCGGGCCATTACTGCCAGGCACGGAACATATTATGCCTTACAATAGTTACCGCTGCGTCTTTGGTGATTGTCAAAGCTGTCAGTTAAAGTGTCTGGATTATTTGGCCTACATATTAGAAGCAGAGGGCGATATTGGCGCCATTATTATGGAGACAATTCGCTGCACGGATGTCCATATTCCACCCCCAGAGTATTTTCAGCGTTTAAGAGAATTATGCACCAGCTACGGTGCCTTACTCATTTTAGATGAAATTCCCATTGGGCTAGGGCGGACGGGAAAAATGTTTGCATACATGCATTATTCCATTGAACCAGATATTTTAGTTTTAGGTAAAGGGCTGGGAGGAAGTTTAATTCCCATGTCTGCTGTTATTGCCAAAGAAGAACTCGATATATTGCCGCATATTTCTTTGGGGCACTACACCCATGAGAAGAATCCTCTGGGATCAGCTACGGCTTTAGCTGCCCTCAACTATATTGAAGAACATCAGTTGCTAGAGAAGACGCAGCAGTTGGGGGCATATGCTAAAGCGAGGTTGTTAGCGTTTAAGGATACATGCCCACTTATTGGTGATGTAAGAGGGATTGGTTTACTGCTGGCGGTGGAATTGGTTACTTCTCAAGAGAAGAAAACTAAAGCCACTGAGGAAGCGGAAAAGATTCTCTACAAATGCCTTGACCGAGGCTTGAGCTTTAAAATTTCTCAAGGAAATATTCTTACCCTAGCCCCTCCCTTAACTATAAGTAAAGCAGAATTAGACCAGGCTTTAGCCATTTTGGAACAAGCCATTCAAGAAGTAAGTGGCGAGCTTTTCTCAATCAAGTGAAGAATGAAAAGAAGAGTCAGCCTTTATATAGATTGTAGTAAAACCGTATATGAGGAGAAGAAAAATGAAAAAAATAGTAATTGGAATCCTGACAGGGATTATGCTTTTAGGTATGGTAGCTGGATGTAGCCAGAATACAGGGGCGGAGCAGCAAACTCTAGCGGCTTTAGGTAAGCCTGATGTGGAGAAAGCCAAGGCCGAAGGAAAATATGTTACCTACGGACAGCCTGATGATTGGGCTAACTGGGCAGGGGTTTTTGAGATCTTTACCGGTACGTACGGTATTAGTCGTACCGATACAGATATGAGCAGTTCGGAAGAGATCGCTAAATTTAAGGCGGAGAAAAATAATCCCCAGGCCGATTCGGCTGATATTGGTATGGTATGGGGGCCGGTTGCTGTGGCAGAAGGAGTAACCCTTCCTTATAAAAATGCCAATTGGGACAAGATCCCAGACTGGGCTAAGGATAAAGATGGTAATTGGTTTGGAACATACGTTGGCGTACCGGTTTTTCTAGTAAATACTGACTTGGTGGAGAATGTTCCTACCAGTTGGGAAGATTTAAAGAAACCGGAATATAAAAACTGCGTTGTTATTTCTGACCCTAGAACCTCTGGTTCTGGAGCTAATATGGTTTTGGCCGCTGCCTATGCTTTGGGTGGAGATATTACTAATCTTGATCCGGCCATGCAACTCTTCGCAGAATTAGAAAAATCCGGCAATATTAAGAAGATTTCCGGTAGTCCTGCCAACATTCAAAAAGGCGAAGTCCCCATTATGATTCAATATGACTTTTTAGCCTGGAGTAACCAAAATCGCTTTAAAGACGAAGTAAATCTTGAAGTAGTTCTTCCTAAAGAAGGTTCAATTTATGCTCCCGGTGCTCTGATGTTAAATCGGTACTCACCCCATCCTAATTTAGCGATGCTCTTTTCAGATTTTATTTCTTCTGACGAAGGACAATTAGAGATGGCTAAGAGTGGTGCCTTACCCATCCGCTATGTGGCAGGAAATTTAGAAATACCCGAGGACATCAAGGCTTTGATGCTGCCGGAAGATTTTTACAAAGGCAATATTGGTTCTCCTGAAGGTTGGGCAGAAGTTTCACCAGAGACCATTGCAGATCGGTGGGAAGATGAGGTTAGCGGACAATGAGAAATCCTGCCAAAAAGTTAAACCCAATGGATAAAACCGGATTGCTCTTAACGATTCCTTTCTTTGCCTTATGTTTGGCTTTCTTAGTGCTACCCTTATCCGCCATTGTGGTAGCTAGCTTCAGCCGGGGATTAGACTCTACACTATCCATCCTATCCAAACCTGCTTACGTAAAAAGCCTACTCAACAGTTTGTATCTTTCCGCATTAGTCACGCTTCAGGCTTCTCTGTTTGGAGGAGCCTTGGCGCTAATGTGGTCTAAACGAATTAATCAAAAGAACTGGTTCTTATCCATATTGAATTTTGCTTCCAACAATGGTGGTATTACGCTAGCCTTTGCTATGATTGCTACGGTGGGCGCCAGTGGATTTCTTACTCTGCTGCTTAAGAACTTCAATATACAACTTTACCCTGACTTTAATCTTGTTTCTATGATGGGACTAAACCTAGCGTATCTGTCCTTTCTGGTTCCCTACATGGCCTTACTCTTTTTACCAGCGGTGAGCTGCTTGAAAAAGCATTGGTGGGAAGCGGCACAGACTTTGGGCAGCAATAAACTACGCTACTGGATTAAAGTTGCTATCCCCGTGCTGCTTCCATCCTTCATTGCTTCCGCTTGTCTGATTTTCTTAACGGCACTAGGGACCTATGCCACAGCTTATGCCATAAGCGAAAATAGTGTGGATCTTATTACCATTAGAATTGGAAAACTATTACAATCTTCCGTGCTAAAAATGGCTGATGCGTATACGCTGTCCTTTCTCCTCGTTTGTTTGATGTTTGTGGTAGTTATGTTCTACCGTAAAGCTAATATGAAAGCAAGTAGGTGGTTAAAATGACCAGTAATGAATTAGCGCCTGAACTAGCCCGCGCATCTATAGGAAGTGCTACTTCGGTCAGAAAGAGAAAGCTCTCTTTAAATATCGAAAAGATTTCTTTTTACGTTCTAACCAGTTTATTTTTGCTTTACATTTTTCTCCCCATGCTATCCATCATTCTTTTTTCCTTTGCGGGGAAGTGGACCAATACGGTATTACCAGAGACTTGGACATGGGATGCCTATGTGGCCGTCTTTACCAACAAAGATTTTGCCTCTTCTTTACTGCGGTCTTCCATTATCGGTGTATCTGTCGTGCTTATTGATATCATCATAGTTTTATGTGCCTTGCTGGGTGTGAGCTTGATGAAAAACAAAAAGATCGGTGGAGCGATGGAGCTATTATCTATCATACCCGTAGCCCTTCCAGGGGTGGTTCTGGCTTTGGGGTGCATTTTGTTCTATGGAGAAGCTATCCCACTTTTGCTCGGGAGTCCTCTGCTGCTGATTTTTGCCGAAGCGGCCTTTGCTCTGCCCATAGTTTTCTGGACAATGAAAAATGCCTTTCGCTCTATTGATGCTAAAGTTTTGTACGAAGCTTCTAGTATGCTGGGAGGGTCAACATTGGTGTTTTTAAGGCGGGTACTGGTTCCTAACCTAAGAAAGGGCATTATAACTGCCGGGATTATGGCCTTTACCACAGCCTTTAATAACTTTGCCTTGGCACAATTGATTACCGGTTCAAGCTTTAAAACTTTACCCATGGTTCAGAAGGAATTTATGCGTATCGACGGGCATCAGACTAGTGCGATGGCCATCATCAGCATTCTTATTACTTTCATCTTGGCCTATAGCTTGTCTAGGCCAAGTAGAAGAAAAGTTAGGTGAATACTATGACAGAACTTATTATTGAAAACATATCCAAAAGTTATGTGAAATCGCAAAAAGCTCTAGATAACGTATCTTTGCACATCAAACCCGGAACTTTAATTAGCCTTCTTGGGCCTAGCGGCTGTGGCAAAACAACCTTACTGCGAATTATTGCCGGTTTAGAGCAACTCGACAGCGGAAAACTGATTTGTAATGGTGAGGATTTTTCCCATATTCCGGTGCAAAAACGCAACATCGGCATGGTTTTCCAACATTATGCCCTCTTTCCGAATCTTACAGTGGAAAAAAATGTTATGTATGGCTTGGAAATGCATGGTGTGCCTAAAGATGAGGCTAGAACAAGAGCTAATGAGTGGCTTTCACGAGTGAAACTAAGCGCCAAGAAAGACAATTATCCTCACGAACTCTCTGGAGGACAGCAGCAACGGGTGGCTTTGGCTCGGGCTTTAGTCATGAATCCACAACTCCTGCTTTTAGACGAACCTCTATCAGCATTAGATGCAGCAGTTAGAACCGATCTGCGTAATGAAATTAGGCAACTACAGCTAGAATTAGGTATCACTGCCCTGTACGTTACCCACGATCAAGAAGAAGCTCTGGCTATGAGTGATGAGATTGCAGTTTTTAAGGATGGTCACTTAATAGAGATGGCTACCCCAGAAGAGCTATATAATACACCGCAAAAAGCTTTTACTGCAGAATTTGTCGGTAGCACCAACAAGTTTGCTGTACGGGTTTGCGAAGTGGAGCCTTTAACAGTAATTCTGGAGGATCAGTATAAATTAAAATTACCCTGTCCTGCAAATACACTACTTCCGGGCGAGGAATTAGATTTATTTATTCGCGCTGAGCATACCAGCTTGGTCAGTGCGAATAAAGCTGACTGTATTCCGGGAAAGTATATGCTACATAACTTTTTAGGCAATGAAGTCCAGTATAAAATCCGTCTGGATAATGGAGATGTTGTACTGATTAGTACGGGGATTGAGGAGTTTGTCCCTCTTCCTCTGGATAGCCCAGTGGGGGTGCGCATTCATCCGGCTCACTGTCACTTATATAATCGTCAGGGAGATAGAATCACTTGATAAAGTGGTTCTATCTTCACGAATTATAAATAGCATCTTTCAAGCTTGGTCTTCTTGTGCTTGAAGGATGCTATTGCTTTAGTTTGATAAAAAACTCTACTGCTCAGATGATACTAAGTCTAGCTTGGCTAAGCCCTGGTAGTCTTTACTGGAAGTAGTCTTGAATCAGCTGATAAATATTCACTATGCTATTGTTTTTCTCAACAGTCCCTGGCTGACCGGCTGGCAATTGGCGTACCATAAAGCCATCCATTCGTGGGTGAGTACTAGGATCATAGCCATGCATACTGCGGGCTTGGCGGCTTTTATCTAAAAGCCAACCTTCATTAAGACAAGCGATCAGAGCGGGGAAGGTGTCAGGGCAGGCAGCAGATGAAAGGCCTACTGACGGAGCATCTTTTGCTAATACTACTTTTTCAATCCCCGGGTGAGATTCTAAAGCTGACTGTAGCTCCTTACAAAGGCTATTATCTTCTTGGCTCTTTGTCGGCAGACAGTAGAAGAAAATTGCTCCACCATTATTGACCCAAGTAAAATCTTTGGCAGATAATTTGTGCTTAGATAGTAGAGCCTGCAAATCAATATATTGATAGACGCTCTCATGACCATGATCAGAAAAGACAATGATACCATTGTCTGAAGCAGGAAAGGTTTCCTCTATACAATGAAGTAATCGACCTACCAGTTGGTCGCAATAGTGCATGGCCCATTTACTTTCGGCTGTGCAGATTCCGAAATGATGCTGAAAACTGTCATGAATCAGAAAGTGGCCGAAAAGCACGTCCGGCTTTTTAGTTTTTATTAAATACTCCATGATTGAGCAAGTCAGATCGTCCTGGAGGACAGCTAACTCATGGGAGCAGGACCAATCGGCATATTTTTCAAAGGGGAAACCGGACTGAACCAGTTCTTCTGCCAGTTCTTGGGATGACCAAGCATCAAAGTGGGCTTGGTGATAGAATTCAGGAATATTATAGGTGATCTGTGAACTGCCCTGAGTTAGAGGCCAGCATATAGCGGCAGTGGTAAGACCTCTATCCTTTAAGCTTTCAAAAATAGTCGGAGACTGAATTTCTTCTGCCGTGCTGAAAGCCGGATCATAGTAAGAAAACTGCTTCTGATGCTTTTGGCTGAAAGCCGCATTACCTAGAATACCATGGTCTTTAGGTAATTTGCCCGTGGCTACAGTGGTATGGATATTCCAGGTAACACTGGGGAAAACAGTAGCTAATCTCTCAGTAAAAGTACCCGCTAAGGCTATTTTACGTAGATTCGGCAGCTGTGCGAGATCGACATCTTGCCAACAAATTCCGTCTAAAGAGAGAACGAGTAACATCTTGACCTCCTAAATTATCTTGAGTAGTGTTATGATACTTCAGTCATGCACTACGGTGTACCTCTTAACTTCATAATCCGAGTGAAGTAAGAATATAAAAAACTAAGATCTCGACTTAACTTTTTTAGTTTGGAAGTAGCTATTCTCCCCGCGAGGTAAAATAGCTTTCTACTAGTTCTTGGCAGCGGCCTTGCAACAGCCCAAGAAATTTTCGCGCTCTTTCTGAACCCAGATAAGCTTCCTTCATTAGGCGACCTTCTTCAAAACATAGCTCTGCCTGTAGTGGGAAATAGCAATCCAGCAGAAACCGGGCGTAACAAACCAGGCGGTAAGGGCCATGCACCCGATATTCCTCCCCAGGATAGTGCTCTACTGCCACACTATAGTTGTTTTTGACTGCAGAGACTATGGCTTCTTCAGAGGCCTCCTGAGCGAAAACCAGTGAATAAGTCCAAGTAAACCACTGTCCTTCCACTGTGCCATGGGAATCACTAACTCCTACTACGGGGCAGCCGTTGCCTTGGGCCACTTCTTGAGCATAAAATTCCAATTGCAAATTATTAGAAAAGACTTCCTGACCACCCAAAAGCTCAAAGGCGTCAAATTCTTTACTGGCAAATAATGCTCTGGACATGGCATCAGGCACATGAAACACATCAGCCAACCAGTGGGGATGGCAGAAGATAGATAGCCCCTGGGCTGTCTTTATCTGGCGAAAGGTCCAAATACAAGAGGCGTAGGTGAAGGGATCAATTCCAGCGGGAATTGCTAAATCATTGCTAAGTTTTTCCACTTCTTCTTGATAAGCGGCCGGATCTTGCTGGATTTTTTCGTTTATACTAAAGCTCCCCCCAATACTAAGCATATGGATGTGGTTCTGAAAGGGGTGCACTTCTTCGCCGCTTAAAAGTAGTAGATCTGTGGGAATGTTTTTATAGTCGGCTTTAAGTTTTTGCGAGGGTTGATACTGTTGATGATCAGTAAGAGCTAAAAAATCAAACCCAGCCTTTCGATAATTGGCAGCGACAATGGCGGGTTCCTCTCGACCGTCGGAGTAGCAGCTATGGCTATGAAAATCACCTTTATAGGGTCGACGCTGGAATAAATCGGCTTCCAAGGCATATACGCGAAAGGTATTGACCGCATTTTGAGGAACTAAACTTGCACCCTTAGGATAAAGGCGAATAAAGTATTCCTGCTCATCAGGGAAACAGTAAGCTATGCGTAAGATGCCATCCTCACCTACCTGGAAATCTTCCTGGTGATAGTCATTCTTGGGTTCTTTGCTGCCGTATTTGGGTAAAATTTGTACGGTGTATTCCGAATCCTTAAATTGGGCATGACTGCCCTGAGGATAGATGGCAAAAGTTGAAGTCTGACCTATGGGAAAAATTCTGGGACTGATGAAGTAATCGCTTATATTTTTTGTCAGCATGGGCTCTCCTCCACTACTTTATATTTGTAGTAATTTTGTTGCACTGCACCTGCACTTACAAATTTCTTGCTGTTTATCCTGAGGTGGTCTCTGGGTGGTGAGAGACCTTATCCTGTCTAAACTTGAAGTCGGTGCAGTATTTACTCCTAACAGTAGCATTTTCAGGTTAGAGGCAGATGTGAATAGAATTATGTTTTTGTAAAAACCGTAGTGATGGTATGATTATGCCAGTAGAAATTACTATTTGACATAGTTTTATAACAATCCTTTGATATCAGGGAGGGTATATGGCAATCATATATTGTTTTTCATCTACAGGCAATAGCCTTTATATCGCCAAAAAATTAGCAGAGAAACTGCCGGGAGATCTGCGCTCAATGACTGCCGAAACAGCGGTAGCAGAAGATCAGGTGATTGGTCTTGTCTTTCCGGCCTATTACTGGACGATGCCTCTAACGGTGAGGGAATTTATAGCTCGGTTGCATGTGGTAGCCGAACAACCCTATATTTTTTCTGTGGTCTGCTATGGAGGCAAGGCCTTAGGGGTTAGTGGTTTTGTGGCAGAGGCACTTAGGGCCAAAGGACTGAACTTAGCCTATAGCGAAAAAATCAAATCTGTTGAGAACTACTTACCTATGTTTTCGGTTAGTGACAGTACCGCAATCCATGTAGGGGTTGACGAGGAGATCAACCGAATTGCCCAGGAGATTAGATTTGGGCAGTCCAAGGCTCCGGAAGCCATCACTTCAGAAGTCCAGGCGGTAGCTCAGGACTTTCTGCTGGAAAATGGCCGCTGTGACCGGCATTTTATTATTAATCAATCTTGTACAGGTTGTGGGGCTTGCAGTCGTCTTTGTCCTCGAGGAAACATTGTAGTAGGGGACTGCGGGAAGCCAATTTTCCGAGGCAACTGTGAACACTGCTTGGGCTGTTTACATGCTTGTCCTGTAGAGGCTCTGGATTGGACTGAACTCACTAAGGGGAAAGCCCGTTACCGCCATCCCCAAATTAAAGGCAGTGAGTTGGCAGGTTTTTTGCATTCTTAGACCTCTATTACAGCTCGGTAAACAGAAAAAATGAACTGACCATTCTCTAAAGGAGGAATTGATATAGCAATGGATTATTATCAAAAGATCAAGGAATTTCAACCGGATAATTATCAGGAAAAGCAAGACCAAGCGATAATTTTGGACTTTATCAACCACCACCGCCAGACCGTTTTGACCCGGGCTAACCCTCTAGCTCATCTAACGGCTTCCGCCTTCATCTTAAACGAGCACAGGGATAAGGCTTTGATGGTTCATCATAACATATTAGATTGCTGGGCTTGGACCGGTGGGCATGCAGACGGGGAAGCGGATTTGCTGGCAGTGGCCTTAGGTGAGGCAGAGGAGGAGACGGGAATTAAAGACCTTCGGGCGCTATCGACAAAGATAGCTGCTCTTGATATTTTGCCTGTACCTGGTCATCAGAAAAATGGTCAATATATTAGTGCGCACTTACACCTAAACCTAGCCTATCTCCTGGTCGCCAAGGAAGATCAAGCGATCCGTAATAAAGCTGACGAGAATTCGGCAGTAGCCTGGATTCCATTAGAGGACTTTAGCCTGTCTCGCTTTTCAAAAAATGATTTATATTTGTATAAAAAATTAATTCAGCGCGCTACATACTTGACGTAGTATAGTTATCCTCAGTACACTGGGCAGGTATCAATTGAAAGAATTTAAAGGAGGATGGAAAAGTGGGGGAAATTACCGAAAACCGAGCCGGATTACGTATGCTCATTGCCGGATCAGTTTTGCAATTGTTTTTAGGCATAATTTATGTTTGGAGTGTGTTTGTTGCTCCCGTTAGTGAAGCCTATGGCTGGGAGATAGGGGCGGTTAAACTGACGGCTTCCTTTATGCTCAGCTTTTTTGTTATCGGCATTTTAGCCGGAGGCAAGATGCAAACCATTATTGGCCCTTCCAGAATGGTTCTGCTGGGCGGCATTATGTTAGCGGCTGGAATGTTCGCCACCTCAATTACACCTATCACTCTGCCTTGGATGATCTATGTAACCTATGGAATTATCGGTGGTTTTGGGGTAGGGGCAGGCTATAATGCAATTATTTCCACGGCACAAAAAAGCTTTCCCCAAAGAAGAGGCTTTGCCACCGGGGTAAGTGTCTGTGCCTTTGGTTTCTCTACGGTGATTTTTGCACCTCTGGTAGAGCTATTGATAGGCCGATTTGGACTGCAACAAACTTTTCGCATTTTAGCTGGAGGCTTCTTTCTGGTAGTCCTACTGCTTTTTAGATTTATTCGTGTGCCGGAAACGGCTACGGCCACAGCGGCTTCTGCGGCCTTACTGGCCAAACGGCAATATACCATTAAAGAGATTTTAAGAACCAAAGAGTTCTACTTTATAACATTATCCCTCATGCTGGCTACCGCTACCTTTTTTGTGTTGAACCCCTCTCTAAAAACCTTAGGTGCGGAACGTAGTCTTAGTCCGGCTCTAGGGACCACCTTAGTTATGATTACCGGAGTTGCCAATGCTCTGGGACGATTGGCTGTTCCGTTTATTTCTGACAAACTGGGGCGGGAAAGGGCAGCTCTGCTTATTATTCTTATAACCGGTGGAGCCGCCATTTTACTTTGCTTTGCCCAAGGAGGGGCTTTCATGGCATTGGTAGCTTTAGCCGCCTTCTGTTATGGAGGATACTCTGGAATTTATCCGGTAATCACAGCGGATTATTTTGGCATTAAGAATGTAGCTGCTAATTATGGTGCGGTAATGGTTGGGTTTGCCATATCGGCTTTGGCATTTCCCCTTATTATTGGCCAGATCTCTGATATGACTACTCGTTTTGTGGTTCTGGCTGTACTGGCCTTTTTAGGGGCAGTTCTAGTCCTTCTCTTAATTCGCGCAAAGAAAAAATCAGTCAGTTGAGTTGATGTAGTAATAGAAATATTTCCCTCGATGGTAATTCTGCCTCTAAGATTTTAACTAGATTGGTTAAAGCCTTAGGGGTAGTTTGTTAGTTGACAATTATACATCTTTTATTTAATTTCATAACCACCTGCAATCAGACAGGAGAGTGCTTGAGGCAGCTGATTTTCTTTGCACAAAATATAATCGGTGTTGTAGGTGGAGATAGCAAAGATACTAATGCCTGCCTGAGCCAATAGCCCGGAAATTTTGGCCAAAATACCTACGAGGCCAAAATCTAAGACCTCAGGAATACGTAGGCAACGCCAAGAATCTTCACAGCGCAGGGTGGTGGTTGGGCAGTTTTCCTTGGGGCAGACCAAAGATATTTCTTGGTCGGTTTTGCTAACAAAACAAAACTCCCCCTCCCAAGGAATTTCCTGAAAGTTGTCTAGTTGGCATACAACAAAGGTTGGTTCTAATAGTTCTAAGTACATGCAAATGCCCCATTCCAATAGTAATAATTCTGAGCGGTTATATTAACCTCTGGTCTCGGATAATTTTTGTAAATAGCGATAGATGCTGGCTTGGGAGCAACTAAGCTGGCGGGCGACATAAGGAACTGCGCCTTTAACGGTAAATACACCGCGCTCCCGAAGCATACCAATAATGTCCATTTTCTCCTCTTGGGTCAAGCGATCCAGAGGGGTGCTATTATCGGCGGTGATCTTGGCGATGGCATCGGCGGTGAGCTCAGCTACGGATTTATGGAAATTCTCAAAATCTGTCTTTCCACCTAAATTCTGAGGTTCGCTGGGTGGGGGCGAAAAGGCGTGGGAGAGAAATTGCTCTGGATGACAAAGTGCCAGGACTTTTCTGCTCAGTTCTGCATAACGGCTGTCATCAAAGTTAATACACAATAATCCGATTAAATTACCTTTCCTACCTTTGATAAAAAAGGTGGAGGAACGTAAGCGGCGATTTTCAGAAGCTACACCCTCATAGTCCACGACATAATCTGTCTCTAAATAAGCCTCGGTCATAATCAAGTTTAAGGCGAAATTTGTAATAGGAGCTCCTACACTTCGACCACTAATATGACCATTAGCAATGGCTACAACGGATTTGTCACGACCACTAACGTCATGTAAAACAATCTCATAGTCTGGCCCGAGGGTTTTTCCTAAAAATTCAACAAAGCTACTGTACTGACTGGCAAGGGAATTCATACTTCTTCACCTCAACTGGATGCTTAGCTGGTGGGTAGTGCCAAAGGCGATAGATGAAAGGCAATATCCAAGGCATTTTATCATAAAAGCAAGTTTTCTTCCATTCTCTAAAAGCCCAAGTTCTGGTTAATAAGTAGCACTTCCATGGCTATATCGTTCATCTTTTGCTGATAAAGAATCGTTCCATTACAGATTCGCTCTGGGCTTGAGCAGTTATAACAGCGGTCAGCCTTCAAAGCGCAAGGGGTTTTGCGCTTAAGGCGTTGGGCATTTTTAGGGGCGGCAATGTTTTGGGCACGCCAAAGAGCTTCTGCCTGAGTGGGGACAATTTTATTTGTACCAAGAACGAAGTAAACCTTTTGGTGGCCGAAAATAGAGGCGGCAATGCGATTGCCGGTGCCATCAATATTAACCATATAGCCGTCCTCGGATAATGCATTAACTGAGGTAATGAAGCTGTCAGTTTTGAGGGTTTGACCGGCTAGGGTTAAGAATTCTACGTTAGTTTCGCTTTTCTGCGGGGCATATACCTGATTATTTCGAGATAGCCGCTCATATAAGCCAAGGCTGGTTAGGGTCATGGAGTCCCCTAGGCCGATGGTCTGGTTCTGATGGACATCACAGAGATATTGGACAGCCTCCTCAGCTTTTTCAAAAAAGTGCACACTATAGTTCTTGCTTTTAAGACTGCTTATCACCCTAGAAATATCCATAGAGCCCCCTTAATCGGTAGCTAAAGCATTTAATAACGTGTAATAGAACCTCATGATTTTGATTATATCATGAAGCAGAATTATTGGCCGCTAAGGGTAGCAAAACCTATAAACCTGAATATTTTTATCTCTGTGATAAAAATTTATTGTATGCCAAGACGCTTTTAGTTATAATGCCTGATAACAGAAGCTCTACGCTTGTTTGATGGATTCCTAAAGGAGGCTACAGGTATGTTGATTAAAAACGGAAGTATTGTTCTGACTGATGCAGTTTTTCAAGGTGATGTAAGAATAGAAAATGGCGTTTTTTCTGAGCTGGGGGTGGCACTGGAAGGGAAATCTAATGAAAAAATTATCGATGCTTCCGGCCTACTGGTGCTGGCTGGAGGGATAGATTCTCATACTCATTTTGATTTAGACACAGGCACTGCTCGAAGTGCGGATGATTTTTATTCAGGCACCCGGGCGGCGGTTGTTGGAGGTACTACAACAATTTTAGATTTTGCGACTCAGGATAAGGGGCGCAGTTTGCATGATGCCTACCAACACTGGCGGCAATTAGCGGATGATAAAAGTTTTTGCGACTATGGCTTTCACATGGCTATTGTGGATTGGAATGAGCAGATCAAAAAAGAGATGGGCAGCTTGGCTCAAGTGGGCATAAGTTCTTTTAAACTCTACATGGCTTATAAGGGTGCGCTGCAAGTAGACGACGGTGTAATTTATGAGGCTTTGGAAGAGAGTGCCCGGATTGGTGGGGTTATTGGTTTCCACTGTGAAAATGGTGATCTGATTGCAGCCCGGATTGCGGAGAATCGTCGTTTAAATCATTGCGCCGCTTCCTACCATAGCCGTACCCGCCCCGAAGCTGTGGAGGAAGAGGCTATTTCTCGGCTTCTCGCTATTGGTGGGTTAGCCAAAGCTCCGGTTTGGATTGTACACCTAAGTACCGGTGGTGGTTTAGATCTGGCTTTGGAGGCCAGAGCTAAGGGACAGAAGGTTTTACTGGAGACCTGCCCACAATACTTGCTTTTAGACGATTCCTGCTATGGTAATGAAGGGGATGAAGATTTTTCCATTGCTAAGTATGTAATCAGTCCGCCCCTACGTAGTCTGGATAGTCAGAGGCGTTTGTGGAATGGTGTTATTTCCGGCGAGATTGATTTTCTTTCTACCGATCACTGTTCTTTTAATTTTAAAGGGCAGAAAGAACTGGGACGTGAGGACTATTCTTTGATTCCTAATGGCGCTCCCGGTGTGGAACACCGCTTTTCCCTGCTCTATACCTATGGGGTTAGAGAAGGGAAAATTTCCTTGCCACAATTTACCCGCTTAGTATCACAAAAGCCGGCGGAGGCCTTTGGACTGCACAATAAGGGTTCGATTACACCGGGGAAGGATGCTGATTTTGTGCTTTATAATCCTAATGGTGAATGGACAATCTCGGCGGCCAATCAGACCCAAAGAGTAGACTATACACCCTTTGAAGGTATGAAAATAAAGGGACGGATAGAGCAAGTCTTTTTGCGTGGACAAGAAGTGGTGAAGCAAGGTAAGATTCTGGTGAATGAAGCTGTGGGTCAATACCAAAAGAGAGGGCAATCTAAGGTGTAGCGCTTGGGCTGGCTAAGAGTTCTTTACGCTGATATATTTGCCATTGGCTCGGTTTTTTTGCGGTATAGTAATGTATCCAGTTTTGGCGCAATCGGAAGCTGCCTAGCATGTTCTTTTATTTGGTTTCCTCCGATACAGTTTTCCCCAAAGTTGAGATATGCTTTTGCGCCCAAAGATGGAGAGCTTGGGCGCTGGTGGAGATTCTCTCCAGCTCGGCTAAAACAGCTCCGAATTCTATTTTTTCCTGATTATCAATCACACCGTCTTCGGCCACATCAATAAGTTTCTGGCGGAGACTGTCTATATCCTTAAGAGAACCAAGCATTTTTAAGGCCAAGCGGTCAAAATCGGTGATTTCAAGCTCTTTGACGGTTTTCTTGCCGATGGGGCATTCCTTAGCGCAATACTTATTGCAGAGCTCAGGTGAATGATAAGCCACAGCCATAGCGGCTACTTCTTCTGGGTGGGGAGCTAAGGTTCCTAGCTCTATTCGTGCTAATCGGGTCGGGTTAAGCCGCAATTTCTCAGCAGTCTTCTCCCGACTGCGAAAATCACTATCAAAGTTTACCGCTTCATATCGTGCAGAATTATACATGTTATCTTCGGCATTCAGTGCTTTTTTACCCATGTTTTTATTATACCTCCGGAGCTAGAATATAAGACGTAGGGCGCAGGAAAACTACTAACCCTACAATAGTGGCGTTGGAATTATGGACCTGCCTACTGGGGGGGAGTGCGGCAGCAAATCATACTAACCGGTCACAGATGCCTCTCTTGCCACACTATGTTGTATGGCAATTGTAGCATAGGCAAGGGGGGGCAAGCAATCAATCGGCAAAGGTTAAGGGGTTCGAGGGGGAACTTTCTTAGCAGGGGGAGTCGAAAGCACGGGAAAGAGAGTACTCATATGGGGACTCTCTTTTCAATATGTTGCTGTTTGGCTCAGTTTTTACAGTTAAACTTTTTAATTATATCTATCGGAGCTTTTCCCATGATAAAATATATTCCGTCAGGGGGCTTTAGATAGTGCAAGAGATTTTACATTTCAAAGGAACGTGGAGAAATTATCAGCAGCGGGTTTTGGAGCAGGGTTTTGAGCATCTAAAAGATAATAAACTGCATCTTGTTGCGGCACCTGGTTCGGGTAAAACCACGCTAGGGATTGAATTTATTCGTCGGGTTGGGCATCGAGCCTTGGTTCTGGTCCCTAGTATTGCTATTCGTGAGCAATGGATTTCCCGGCTGATTCATGGATTTATGCGATCGGGTTTTTCTCAGGAAGACTATCTTTCAACCTCTTTAAAGGATATGAAGGACATTACCGTGGTAACCTATCAAGCCCTTCATAGTGCGATGACTCGCCAAAAGGCAGTTTTAAAAGATGAGGATGATGAAGCAGAAGAAGTGGTGGATTTTTCGACCTTTCAGATTTCTGCAGCTATCAAAGAACATAATATCCAAACTATTTGTCTAGATGAAGCTCATCATTTGCGAAGTGAGTGGTGGCGATCTTTAGAACAAGTGGTGGATTTATTGCCTCCGAATCATGTTTCTATCGCTCTCACAGCCACGCCCCCCTATGACTCAGGAATTCAGGAGTGGGAAAGATATATTGGTTTATGCGGTGAAATTGACCAAGAAATTTTTACGCCGGAATTGGTACAAGAAGGCAGTTTGTGTCCTCATCAAGACTATGTATATTTCAGCTATCCTACGGAAAAGGAGAAGCAATTTCTTGGTAGGCAAAAGCAAATAATCGCAGCCAGTGTAGATACCATATTAGCCGATCCACTTTTTAAAGTGGCGGTGGCTTCCCACCGAGGGTTAAAAGACTATAAAAACTATGAATTCCTTGAAAATCCGGCCTACTTTACAGCCTTTTTATTGGTGATGAAAAAGCTCCAGATTGCTTATCCGCACTATTTAAACCGCTTGCTGGGTGTTCGGTTCCGTTTACCACATTTAAAGACAAAACATATAGAAACTTTTCTGCAAAATTTTCTCTTTGAGGATACCGGTAGCTATAGCATAAGTAAAGAGGATTATCGGCGGTGGATGCAGCTGTTAAAGTCGGTAAACGGTATACAGCGTAATAAGGTTATTCTGGGGATAGACCGAATTTACTGCAAGAAAATTATGGCCTCAGCCAGCAAGCTGGAATCCATCAATGTTATTGTAAATCATGAGTATAGCAGCCTAAAAGCAGACCTTCGCCTATTGGTTTTATGTGATTTTATCCGAAACGACCAACTGCCTTTTGTTAATACAGCTGAGGAGATTATTTCCCTTGGCGCCATTCCGGTATTTGAAGTTTTGCGGCGGCAAGACAGGAGTCCAAAGCTGGCGGTGTTGACAGGTAGTACAATTATTTTACCAGTCTCAGCATTATCTGCTTTGGAGGCGCTTCTGCCCAGCACATCAATAAAATACAATTCCATTTCTACAACAGACTATATGGAAGTTCTTATAACCGGAGATCGCCATAAGATAGTCGCGGTCATTACGGATTTGTTTGAAAGAGGCTATTTTGAAGTTTTGATTGGAACAAAATCCCTTTTGGGTGAAGGCTGGGATTCGCCCTGTATTAATAGCTTAATTCTGGCTACCTATGTGGGGAGTTTTATGTTAAGCAATCAAATGCGTGGCCGAGGTATTCGTATAGATTCCAAGAATCCCAATAAGGTTAGTAATATTTGGCATTTAGTGTGTGCGCGGGCGGAAGATTCGGAAGAGACGGTTTCAGAAGATTTTTTACAAGTAGAAAAAAGATTTCAGACCTTCTTAGGACTTCATGATCAAGAACCACGAATCGAGAGTGGTTTGGGGCGGCTATCCGCTATTACCCTTCCCTTGAGCAGAGACGGTATGGAAAAAATTAATAGAAAAATGCTGGCTTTGTCTCAAGATCGAAAGGGGCTGCAGAAGCGGTGGCAGGAAACCCTAATGGGTTTAGATCCGCAATTTGAAGTGCAGGAAAATATCTCCTTAAAGGATAAACCATTACCCACAGCTTTTACCTTTACAGATTTTTTAGCCTATCTTTCCCTCTATCTGATCCTCGCCCAGTTTATCAGGCAAATGGTGCGGAGTGCGGTCTATTTTATCCTTAAAGGTTCCCTCTGGGAGTCTATATTTGTAGTGCTTTTTACTGTCGGGGGTTGTGTAGCTATTTATAAGCTTTACCTATTCCTCTATCGCAAAGTCACTAAGCTTTATCGTTACAAAAAGGTTGCTAAAGCAGTCCAGCAAATTTTGATTGAAAAGCAGTTTATTTCGCCCCAAAGTCGAGCCACGGTCAAGGAAACTCAGGCTTTTTTTATTGATATTCGCTTGGAAAATGCTTCTACAAAAGAAAAAAGTCTCTACGCTCAATGTATCCAGGAAGTTTTTGGCGAGATTGATAATCAGCGCTACTTTTTGATGAAGCGGTTCTTTAGGAGAGCCTATTATCCGGTACCGGAGCTCTTTGGCAAATCGAAGACCGATGCCTTATTATTCTTGTCTTATATGACTAAGGCGGTGGGCAAAATTAAGCTGGTATACAGTAGAAATCCTCAAGGCCGTAGGCTACTGCTAAGGGCTAGAAAAAATGCCTACATTAACCGAAATAACCAAGCTATGATGTGCAATAAGCGTATCAAATCAAGATTTGAGTAAGTGGTGCTCTTTAGGGTTACAGTGACCCTTTGTAGTCCCTAAACTGCCACTTTAGGCTTGAGACATTTCTCAGGTCGCAGAGAACTACTCAAAATTCCTCCAAGACCCTTTGAGCTGCTTGGAATTTTTCCGTTGAACTTTCCCAAATCTGGTATTCGCTTACTGAGGGTAGTCCCATAGATACAGTTGATTTTCGATAATGCATAGGGCTGTCTTTTATTACACTACCGCTCATATGATAACTGGAAATGGCTGTATAGGGGAGTAATTGGGAGATGGCTTCACCATTGATTCCGGCTCCGGCTAAAATCTCAATACGGTTTCCCGCGGCTTTTTGTAGTTCCTTTAGCAGATCTCTACCCAGTAAGGCAGAGGACTGCTGACCCGAAGTTAGGATGGTATTCATACCTAATTCTATAGCTTGCTCTAAGGCGAGGAAGGGCTCTTCACATAGATCAAAGGCTCGGTGTAAAGTTTTGGACAGTGGGCCGGCCTCTTGACATAGCTGAGCCATTCGCTTCATATCCAGTCTACCATCTGGTAGAAGTACACCAAAGACTACGCCCTCCGCCCCCAGTTGACGAAAAAGTTTGATTTCTTGTTTCATGATGGCAAATTCTGAGTCTTGGTAACAGAAATCGCCAAAACGAGGGCGGATTAGCACATGTATTGGTTGTTGGCAGCATTTACGTAGGGCTTCGAATAGGACTGGGCTGGGGGTGGTTCCGCCAATAATTAAGTTAGCACATAACTCAATTCGGTTGGCCCCTCCTGCCAAAGCCGCTTGGGCTGAGGCTATGGAGTCGACACAGGCTTCTAAGATGTAATTTGTCATATTGGATTCCTGCCTTTTCTTTCTCGTTTTGCTTTAGATAGTAACAGGGATGAGATGAACAGTATCTGGCTAGATGAGATGGGTAAAACCTTTGCCTTCAATTTTACTGGCGGGGGTAACGATGATTAGTGCCAGTTCATCTGCCATTTTAACCTGCTTTTGAATTTTTTCACAATCCCTTTTCTTGGCGGCACAGAGTAGTACTCGCTGTCGTCCGCCTAAATAGCCCCCTTGACCCTGAAGAACGGTAACGCCATGTCCTGCCCTTGTTATAATGTTACATACTGCATCGGTAGCTTCCGATACAATAATCATACAGGTATTTGTGAGCATATGATCTACGAGTTTATCCATAAAAATTCCTGACAAGTAGACTGCCAGAAGAGCATAAAACATACTTTCAATATTCTGATAAACCAGGCCGGATAGCAGTACAACTATCATATTTAACATAATCATCAGGCTGCCGATGCGAAATTGCGGATAGGCTTTTTGGAGTAGCAGTCCCAGAAGAGAAATTCCCCCAGTATTGGTTCGGGCCAGATGAACCAGCCCCAGACCTATTCCCATAAGAGCACCACCAAAAATGGCTGCTAATAGCGGATTGCCTTGGTATGGCGGAATCTTTACGACTACGTAATCGGTCATAAGCCATAAGGTGGCTGTAGCTAAAGTAGTACGAAGTATGAAACTGAGGGGAAAGGTTTTGCGAAAGAGAATCCAAAGCAAAAAAGGAATGTTAAAGATAAAAACAAACAGCCCCATTTGAAAACCTGTTACATAGTGCAATAGGATAGCTATGCCGCTGGCACCACCCGGTGCAATGCGGTTGGGCGCAGTAAAGCAGGCAATGGCTAGTCCATAGCAAAAGGTTCCTAATAAACAGAGGCATAGATCAACCCAAGGAGTAAGGGTTTGATTTTTTCTTGGCGGTATCATACATTATTCCTCAAGCATAAGGCAGTAGCTGCAGGATCATCTCAGCCACACCCACATTGTAACCAGCGCTGGCGTAGAGCCCCTCGCCCTTCTGGTTCAGTAGTAGGACGAAAGGAAAAAGATCAGGTTCTTGATACATTTTTCTGGCCAAGACTTGCTCGGTGTCCCCTTCAACTTGATTAAAAACTTCTATCTTGGGAAAGATATCTAAGAGCCTTTTTACCTTATCATCCAGAGACGAATGGGGGGGCAGAATAAGGATTGTTTGATCTTGCCATAGTGAAAAGTCAGCGGCTCTTTCTAAAAGTTCATTGAGGATATGTTCAGTAGGTTCTTCTTGAGGTCTGAGCCACAGTAGCAGCCGTTTTCCTTGTTCCAAGAGTCTGGTGAGAGAAAAATTCTGCTGTTTGTGAGTTTGATATAGGCTAAAGTCGGGCAGTTTGATCTGACGTAAAATATCTTCGCGTCTGCCTAATCGTAAAGTTAATTCTTGTTCTACCATGGTATTCTTAGCAAGATTAAAGTAGCAACAGCGTCCTAAGATATCCCCCTTAGGCAGGCGATTCGCAGTGATCAGCCGATAGTTTCCCGGCATAACAGAAAAGCATTGCTCTGTAGAAAAAGGGCTGCTTTTAGAAAGGTCATATAGTTGGTAGCTCCCTTTAGTGAGACGTGAAAGAGACCAATTCTGACCATATATCCAGTTTGTATCTATTGATTGTGTTTTCTGATCTCCCTTGGAGGAGTGGCTATATAGGCATAGTGTCCCAGTAGATTTTTTTTCTTCCTCAAGGGGGACAAACTGGTGTTGCTGATAGTATTCTATCCTGCGAGAGGCGGGGTCTAAGCGTGCCGGAAGGCCGATGCTCCGGGCAATGGCCACGAAGAGAATTTTTAGGGAAAGCAGATTGCCTATTTTTCCGCTGAGTAGAGCCTGGGGTGTGGTGATAAATCCGGCGTTGTTTAGGGTTATTGTTTCATTAAGGCTTTGCCATAGTCTTTGGGGTTCTTTAGAAAAATACATTTTTTCTTCGGTAGAATAATAGTTTTGAATATAAGCCCGATAGGTAGTTAAGGGTTCTTTATCAACTCGGGGGTTAAGCAGATATTCAGCCCAAATATCCGCTGGGAATTGTGAGCGATAGGCGGAGCTAAAAAGCCAGTGTTCCTCCAGCACCTCGTCACTTACATCACAAAGGTCTTTGGGGGTTAAGACAGCCAGCAAGGCTTCTTTCTGCCGATCGTCTTCTTTGGCGAAGGATAAAGTAGAACATTTCTTTTTCTGTCGGGCAGCGAGTCTCTGTTTTTGCGTCAAAAGCTTAGCCTTATCCTCTTTACTGGTAAAGGGCATTTCCCGGGATTCAGGAGGGGAAATCATATCAAAATCAAACCAACCTTTTTCAATGGGAGTCTCTTTCAACTTGATTTGCCGGGATTCAGAGGCGATTACGGAGAAAAGTACTTCATAGGGTTGTCCTTTCCAGTTAACCTGAAGGAGTAAAGTTCCTTTGTTGGTTATAAGGGTAAATCGTCCCTTAAGATCGCAGATCAATGTGGTTAAAGGGTAGAAATTGGCATAATTTAACACGTGGAAAACTACCTCCGCTTCAGCGGCGGGACTATGATCAGGTAAAAGCAGTTCAATTTCTACATGGCAAGTTTCAGCGTAACGGGGTAGTTGGTTTAGATAGGTGACTTCCTCATCACGGTTGAGAACGATTTCCCCCTCCAAAATGGGTAGGAGCATTTCTTCTGGTAGAGTGCCGCTAAAGAGTCGGGAATGAACTAACATCCCTCGGGAGGCGGCTGGAATGAACCATCCTCGATTAAGATAAAGCTCACTTTCACAAGCCCCAATAAAGTACCATTCTCCCTGATGCCAGACCTCAACCCAAGCATGATTATCATCGCAATGTGACCAGCGTGGCGCATAGATTTGCCGAGCAGGGAGGCCCATACTACGCAGAGCGCTTACCACAAAAGCCGATTCTTCACCGCAGCGGCCAAAGCCGGTTTGGAAAACAGCTTTAGGGGATAAGGTGCGCTCATCAGTAGATCGATAAGTTACTTCCCCGGCGCACCAGTCATTAATAGCTAAAACAGCCTCTTGGACTGCCTCTGGTAGGGTAGTGCTTTTAGAAATTTCCCGGTAAAAAAAACTACGGCAGGGTGTGAGGGTTTCGTCATATATCCGATGAGCTAATACGTAAAACAGAAATATTTCTGCGGGCAAAGCCGCGACCTTAGGATGGTTTTGCAGCAAGAATTGCCCGTGTTCCGCATAATCCAGATAGGTCTCAAAGGGATAGTTTAAGATATCGCTTGTGGGCATAGTGGCATATAAAAACTCCAAAAGCGATTTAACCGGACAGGCAGTGGCGGCTAAGGCAGTTTTCAGAAAGACACCCTTTTCTCCCAAGCCATCGAAACGCTCTTGGGCGGCTGTAGTGAAACTAGACAGAAGGGGACTCTCTTCTCCTAGGAGTACTTTGGCTGGGCTTCTATCGGGGGGGAGGATAGGAGATTTTGCAGTTGTTTCTAATTGCGTATCAGGCTGTATCACAATTTTACTCCTTAACAGCTCCGGCAGCTAAGCCACCTTCGACTTTTTCTTGAAAGACTAGATAAATCAACAGGGGAACAAAAACGGTAATCGTAATGGCCGCCATAAGCGGTCCATAGTCTGAGCCTCGTTCTCCAGAAAAATTAAGCAGCCCTAAGGAGATCGGCTTTAAATTTTTGTCGTTAATAAAAATCAAGGGAAAGAGAACGTTATTCCAAGCGCCTAAAAAGTTAAAAATCGAAATGGTGGATATGGCTGGTACCGTTAAAGGCAGGGCGACATAACGATAAATTTGAAAATAATTGGCACCATCAATAATGGCGGCTTCTTCTAAAGACTTAGTGATACCTTTCATAAAATTGCTTAGTACCAAAATACTGAAAGGAATCGAAAAGGCTACATATAAAAGGATAAGCATAAGTAAATTATTTTTAAGTCCCAAAAGGCCAATGACATAAGCAATGGGTACCAGTACGGTGTGCATGGGGATCATCATTCCCAATAGAAAAAATAACAAGATGGTTTTGCTGAATCGAAATTGAAACCGTGAGATAATAAAGCCTGCCATGGATGAAACCAGAGCAAGGATAATCACGGTTGCTAAGGAAATAAAAACACTATTCAAAAAATAGCGGCTCATATTAGCTTCTGTCCAAGCCACCAAATAATTATCAAACCGCCAGGTTTCTGGTAAAGCAAAGGGGTTCGAAAAAATTTCTCGGTTATTTTTCAGGGATGACAGTAACGTAAATAGTAGCGGTGTAATAAAGGCCAGTGCCATGATGACCAAAAACAAGTAGTGGCCAAACTTTGAAAATATTCGTCTCATTTTGATTCACCTACTTTTCTCTTGTTCGGGTAACAAATTCGCTGGTTAGTGTTCCAATCAGACAAATCACCAGAATTACCACACCGATAGCACTACCAATACCATAATGGTCATACTTAAAGGCTTCCTGATACATCAAGGTAGTGGGCAGGTTGGTTAAGCCATTAGGTCCGCCTTCTGTCATTACAAACACCAAATCAAAGACCTTAATAGAGCCGATGATATCCATAAGGATGCACATGGTAATAATGGGTTTAAGTAGAGGGACGGTAATTCGGAAAAACTTGGTGACAGCATTAGCACCATCAATCTCCGCCGCCTCGTAAACATCTTGAGAAATGGTGGTCAAACCAGCCAATAAAATAACCATAAAGTAGCCGATACCTGCCCAAATATTAACAAAAATAATTGTATTCATAGCCGTGCTAGGGTTTACTAGCCAAGGGGTCACGAGAGAAGCCAAACCCATAGCCTCCAAAAGCGCATTAAACGAACCTTTCGGCATGAAAATAAAGTACCACATTAGACCTACTGCAGCTAAAGGGAAAACTGTCGGCACAAAATATACAGCTTTAAAAAAACGAAAACCTTTGCGGCAGGACTGCAGAGTTACGGCTAGAAGTAGAGCGATAGGTGTATGAAAAAGTACGCTAAAGAGTACCATTCTGCCCATATTCGCCAGAGACAGAAGAAAGTTCGGGTCCTGGAACAAGATAATATAGTTTTTGAACCAGACAAACTCAATGGCGGAACCCGCTAAACCATTCCATTGGGATAAAGAAAAATAGATTGCGCCAAAAAGTGGAATGATTTGAAAGAGCAGGTAGATAATAAAGGCCGGCAGCAGAAAACAAAGGGCAAAGAGCTTGGCCTTAGAATTTCTCATATTCACTTGGTGGTGGCCTCCTTTTTATGAATCTATCGGGATAGAAAAGGTGCGGCTCCAGAAAGCTTTAACTTTTGAAAACCGCACCCCCTATTTTTATCCATCAGCCTTTATCTACTTCGGATTGAATCTCTTGGGCGGCCTGCTCCGGTGTAGAACCGGTGAAAAGTCCTACAATTGAGTTACGGGTACGGTCTTGCATGGAGGCCAGCGGATCATAGTCAAAGACATCCACGGCCATTCCGGTGGAGGTGGCGCACAGATCAATGTTGGTGGTAAAGAGCGGATCAACTTTGGCCTTGTCGACTTCAATGTCAGTGCGTGGAATTAATTGTCCGGCTTCATTAGCAAAACGGCTGGAGGTTTCTTTGCTGGTGAGCATTTTAACCAGTTCCATAGTTAGCTCTAATTCTTTGCCTTGCAATTTACCATTAACCATGTAGGGTGAGATGATCTGCATATCATTATTTTTGAACTCTGGTTTTTCTTCAAAATAAGGGAATTTTGCTAGGCGGATATTTTGATATTCCGGACACTGCTCGGGATCGGCAAAACTGGAAATATTCCAAGGTCCGGTAATCATCATGGCCGCATCGCCATTCATAAAATCTGTTTTGACAATTTCATCGCTAAGTCCGGCTGCGCCATCGGAGAAGGCTCCGGCGTCAATCAGTTCTTGTACAAAGGAAAATGTCTTTACCACCTCGGGATCTGTCCAAGAGAGGGATCTGTCACCTAGTTTTTTAGCGGCCTCGGTTCCCATCCACTTGTAAAAAATTTGGTCGTGTAGGTGGCCGGCCATATAAGAAGACTTAGCGCCAAGGGCAATAGGGGTGATATTGTTCTCTTTGATTTTGGCAATAGCAGCTTTGAATTCTGTCCAAGTCTCAGGGAATTTAGTAATGCCACAATCCTGAAAAATCTTTTCATTATAGTAAATGCCAATTAAGCCACCTTCGCAGGGCACACCATAGATACCTTCTCTATCCGGTAACTTGTAGTAGTTTAGTGCTCCCTCGGTAAAACCGCCGCCCCAGACTTTATCTTCTTTAATATAGGGTTCTACATTGAGGATATAGCCCTCATCAATATACTTACCCAAATTGGCTACCCCTTGGATGCGGAAAATATTAGCCATACTGCCGGAGGCCATGTCAGTTTTTAAAATATTGTTAAAGGCCGACTCATCACCTTGTGAATCGTCTACAACGGTGACTTCGGGATGGGCAGCTTTAAACTCATCAATAACCTCATTATAGATTTGAACTTGGGTGGATGTACCGGCCATCCGGGTAAGTAGGCGAATGGTAACTTTATCGGTGGAAGCGGCTTCCACCGCTTTGCTACCACTGCCTGAGCCCGCAGCGGCTCCCCCAGTGGTTTCAGAGTTCGAGCCACAGCCACTAAATAGAGCTATAGACATAAAACTGACTAAAAGAAGTGCCAAGAATTTTTTCATGTTTGTCCCTCCATATACACAATTTGAATCGGTGAATTTGTTAAACTCATTATCTGAAAAAGCGCTGTCTAAACAAATGGACAAAATACAAAACTTTGTCTTTTTTGTATTTGATTTGGGCTAATTCTGATAAAAAGTGCGATTTGCCTTCTGTATTTAGTGCAAAGTGATAAAAGTATGGTTGACTACCCAGAATCAGATTCATGTAAAGCTGATCTAGACTCATTACTTTTCTGTTCTGCCTCTATTTTAGAAAGATCTCTACCACTGTATCTGTGGGGTCAGGTAGGGGGTAGGCATCCTCGGCCTTGCTATCAAAGAAAAAATAACTATGTTCTTTGTATTCTTTCAGATTCCAATAAGAGCTTTCTTGAATTTCCGAACCGTCTTTGAGCAGACGCATTTTTTCGATTTTACCTGCCAGACCCAAAAGACAGATAGCTCCCACTTGTTCTTCCATTACATGAGCATAGAGGCGTTTACCTTTGCCGGTGTATCGTCCCCATTCTGGTTTCGGTAAATCGACAGCTCCACAACCATAAATACTGTCATGATTATCAGCCATCCATTGGCCGACCTCTTCTAAAATTCTCTGTGATTCTTGCGGAATTCGCCCTTTGGCATCCGGGCCCACATTTAAAAGCAGATTACCATCCTTGCTTACGCATTCTACCAGTGTACGCAGAACCAACTGCGCAGATTTGTAGTGCTTGTCTTGGGCGTAATAGCCCCAATGATTATTAAGGGTGATACAGGCTTCCCAAGGAATTGGACTACCACCGGCATCTTTTAAACCGGCTGGTGGGATCATTTGCTCCGGTGAAGCGAAATCTCCGGAATACAAAGTTGGTTCCAAGCTCCGAATCGAACCGGCATTTTCAGAGCTACCTTCCAGCCGATTATCAATAATCAGATGGGGCTGCAGTTCCCTGACCATGGTAATTAGCTCTGTAGCTCGCCATTTTTCGCAAGACATGCCTTCGTAAGAAAAATCAAACCACATCAGATCTAGGTGTCCGTAGTTAGTCAGCAGTTCGCGAACCTGATTATGCATAAACTGTAAATAATTAGGGAAGTCATGGACGGTAGACTTATAGGCCTTATTGTCACGCATGGGATGAATTAAATCACCATAGTGGGGATAATCCGAATGATTCCAGTCAATGAGAGAGAAATAGAGACCCACCTTAATCCCTTCAGCGCGAAAAGCCTCGAGAAATTCAGCGGTCAAATCACGCTTGCATGGCGCTTGCATGGAAGTGAAGTCACTATAGGCGGAATCATAGAGGCAAAATCCATCATGATGCTTAGCTGTGAATACCGCGTACTTCATGCCAGCCTTTTTGGCGAGTTGAGCCCATTTTCTGGGTTCATAAGCACTGGCAGTAAACTCATTCATATACTGTTTATAGGTTTCCTTAGGCATTCTTTCTAGACTTCTTAGCCACTCCCCTCTGGCCGGAATGGCATATAGACCCCAATGAATAAACATACCGAAACGAGCTTCCCGGTACCATTGGGTGCGTTCTGTTCTGGCGGCAACGATAGAAGTAGTCATAGCTACAACCTCCTTCAATTATGGGATAATTGACCCCAGTATAGCATGAGAAAATTCTTGGAATCCCTAGCTGAGAAACTTACCTATAAAACTTCTTAATATCTAGAATTATCACAAATTTATAGGTATACTGTACAAAAATGAGACGGAAAACTGGGCGCATATAGGGATTCATGGTGAATAACATGCTTAAGGAGCGACTGAAAAAACTTTCCATTCAGAATAAATTCTTCTTTTCAATGTTTCTTAGTTCGACGATGATATTTCTCCTGCTATTTCTGGCTAATAATCTGGTCTTTTTGACCTACTTTACCCAATCAGAGACGAGGGCTTCTGCCAACGAATTGGACTCTATTAGTCAGCAGCTAGATTTTTTCCTTACTTCAGTGGAAAATTACTCTAATACTATTAAGCTGGATGAAGATATACAGGAAGTTTGTCATGCCTATAACCGCCAGAAAGACCATTTCACCTATAATCTGACAGGTTCAGCTAAAGATCGTCTTTATGCCATCATTCAGTCTACTCGCTTTATTTATTCTGTTTCCATTTATGGAACCGATAATCGCCTGCTTATTTCCACAGAAGCAGTGCCAAGAAATGACTTGCCGGACTTGGCGGCAGAAATTTCCGGACCAACCTGGCGATCTACCCAAAAAAATTCCCGCACCAATCCCAGTGAGAGCCTTCATACCTTGTCGTATTTTTGTGATTTTTATAGCTACTCTACGGGAGAAATGCTAGGTTACATTGAAATTGCCATACCAGAGTCGGCGATTTCCAGTACCTACCAAACTCACCTCTCCTCCACAACAAAAATTTTGATTGTAAATCATCAAGGCAACATTGAAAGTGATACCGATGTAAACAAGATTGGTAGCCCATATCTGCAGCTCGACTTTACCGGAGAGCAACAACCTTTTACACGCGCCTTTTTTTCACAAGCTGTGGTGTTTTCTCACTATTATGAGCGGTTGGACTGGTACATCATCAAAGAGGTGAAATACTACTCTTTTATTTCTTCTCTGGGATCGGCGCTACTAATTAGCCTACTTATATCAGCTTTATGCTTGCTACTCTATTGGTTTCTGGCTCAAAAAATCTCGTCCACCATTACCACACCACTGCATAAATTGATTTTACACACTAAGAAAATTAGTCGAGGTCAATGGGGAACCATAAATCCGCAAATCGCCAATGATCAGGACACTCTGATTTTACTTAACTCCTTTAATAGCATGCTTCTTACCCAAGAAGAACTAAAAAATGAGTTGCTTACAGCCCAAAATGAGAAGGCTAAATTGTCTTTGGATTTACTGCAAGAGCAGATCAATCCTCATTTTCTTTATAATACACTGGAAAATATCTGTGCCTTAGCTGAGTTAGGCGAGAATCAAATTCTGATAGAAATTGTAATGAACCTATCTGCTTTTTATCGTGGTTGCTTGAGTGATGGTAAGCTGTTTGTTTCTATAGCTGAGGAACTAGAAATTACCCGTGCCTTTCTGACGATCATGCAAATTCGCTATGGTAATACTTTTGACTTTAGGATTCACTGTGAAGAGTCACTCTTAAACTGCCAATGTTTAAAGCTGCTTTTACAACCTCTGGTGGAAAACAGCATTGAGCATGGCATTTCCGCAATCACCTTCCGAGGAAAGATTGAGATTACGGTAAAGAGCCAAGACCAGTGGATTTACATTACGGTTAGTGATAATGGGGTAGGTATTAGTCCCCAGAAGCTCAAGGGGCTTCGAGAACCCTTGGATAAGCATTTTGGCATTTATAATGTTCGCCGCCGGATTGAACTTTACTATGGTGACGAATCTGCTGTGGAGCTAGAAAACCTCTCAGAAGGTGGCTTCAAGGTAACCCTTAAAGTTAAAAAGGAGGTGCAAAAGGATGCGTAAATACCGGCTGCTTATTGCTGATGATGAGTATTTTATCCGTCAAAAATTGAAAAAGATCATTCCTTGGGAAGAGTTACACTTGGAGCTGGTTGCTGAGGCGGAAAATGGTGCGGCAGTGTTAATGCGTTTACAGGAATCCCTAGACATTGTCATCTTAGATATTAAGATGCCCCTTCTCGATGGTTTAGAAACCGCAGAAAGAATCAGCCGGGATTATCCACAAGTTAAGATCATTCTGCTATCCGGTTTTGCAGATTTCGGTTATGCCCAGTCGGCAATTAAGTATGGCGTCACAGAATATTTGCTGAAGCCGGCTTCAGCGGCGGCTTTGACTACGGCTCTAAAGTCTTGTATTCATAAAATTGACCAACAAGATCGAGATGAAAGACAGACTCGGGAACAGCACGATTATCAACGGTTGTGGCTATATCAGGAGGTGCTGGAAGGCAACCTAGACCTTGCAAAATTCTACCTCAAGTGCCCGGAGTTTAGCTCCTTTGATTCCGGCTTCTTTGTAGGAATATTTTTGCTTCCCCTTTCGACAGCGCTACTTAGTGACTTGAAGCGTGAACTAGGACAGGAAGAAATCACCCATCTACTACTCCAAGAAAGCGAATGTCGTTTTATTCTACAGATTTTCTGTCGGGATGGTTCGGAGAGGGCGAAAGTGACAGCTCTTTTACAACAGCTAAAGGCCCGAAGCAGGCTATTTAGTTTTTCTGTTCTTGGACGGAACTTCTCGCTGCAAAGAGAGTTGCGACAGGCTTATCAGGAAACGTTGCAACAGTTGTACCGCTATTATTTCTATCAAGAGCCTACTTTGGTAGAGAGTTCTTCTCAGACGAACAAAATTTTTCCGCAAAAAGAAATTGCCGATATTCGGATACAAATGTCCTACTTACTTAATGCCAAAGACAAGGCCAATCTTAGGCTATATTTGAACCAGCTTTTCTGTTTGGTTGAGGAGAGTGGAAGTGCGGAAGTGTTACAACTTGTTTTGCATGAAATTTTTCTTACCTATCATCTGCGACTTACAAATCCCCTGGGACGGGAAGAATCTATTTCTACCTTCATTACACAACTCTTGGATGAAGAGTACAAACTAGATAACCTCAAGGCGACGGCTCTTAATACGGGGCTGGCTTGTATGGAAATCAGTGAGAACTTACCCTCGGATATTGCCATTAGTAAAAAAATCATTACCTATATCCAGCATAATTATGGGAATCCAGATTTAACGGTGGCGGGATTGGCAGAACTTTTTCAATTAAACATCTCTTATATGGGTAGCCTCTTTAAGAAGGTACACGGCACTTCTATTTTGCAGTACATAACCACGGTACGTATTGATGCTGCTAAGGAATTACTGGGGGAGCAGAAATATAAGATATCTGAAATTGCACAGCAAGTGGGCTATGCGGATATTTTTTATTTTAGTAAACGCTTTAAGCAGGTGACAGGGCTCTCCCCCAAAGAGTTTATTCAGTTGTCTTTGGGGGATGATTGATCGAAAAACGGTAATTTCCTGCGCTAAAATTTTACACAGAGGATAAGAGAGCGCTCTTTTTCAAATAAAAAAATGATTTTCATTTCGCACGGAATTCTGTCCTTCTTTGAGAAAAAAAGACCGATTTTAAGCTATGTATAGCCCCCTTGTCCGGTGCCTCTACCAAGGACAAACTTTCTGTTACTTGGGTCGCTTCATTCTCGCTGATTGTGATAAAAATTTCTTACAGAACGGCTTTTTTTTAGCATTTCGATAAAGTTTTATCTATGTGATTAAAGTTTATTGAAATGATAATTTTTTTATGCTACTATTAAGCAGAAAATTGAACAATTTCACATATAAAGACATGCGAAAAAGAGGAGATTTAGTATGAAACGTGTAATTTCAACAGAGACAGCCCCATTGGCCATCGGACCTTATTCTCAGGCAATCGAGTCGGATGGGCTGATTTTTATATCCGGTCAGCTACCTTTAATCCCAGGCGAGGGCGTTTTGGCTACAGGAATTGAAGCGCAAGCTCGTCAGTCACTGACAAATATTAAGAGCATTCTAGAGAGTCAAGGACTGACCATGGCTAACATCATTAAGACAACTATCTTTGTAACCAACTTAGCAGACTATAAGACTGTTAATGACGTTTATGCTACCTTCTTTACTGATGCTTACCCAGCTAGAAGTGCTATTCAAGTTGCAGCTCTGCCTTTAGGCGCTGAGCTCGAAATTGAAGCTATTGCTAAGGCTTAATAGCTTTTGATCAGATTTTTACAGAAATACATTAAGTAGATATTAAAGGAGAATCGAGATGGATATCAAGTGGACAATGAATCAGTTGCCCAAGGGTTCACAGGAAGAGAAAGCTGAGCTTTTGGCTCTTTTTTCTGACAGTGAAGTGAACAAAGCGATTGCTTTTCATGAGAGCATCCCGAATTATCGTATGACTCCCTTGGTTAAATTGCCTGCTTTAGCAGAAACCCTAAAGGTAGGGGCAGTTTATTTAAAGGATGAGTCTTACCGCTTTGGTCTTAATGCTTTTAAGGTTTTAGGCGGATCTTTCGCTATGGCTAAGTACTTAGCCGGACGCCTAGGTCAAGATATTTCGGAGCTACCTTATGAGAAGATGGTTTCAGCGGAAGTGCGGGAGAAATTGGGTGAAATAACCTTCGTTACCGCTACTGACGGAAATCATGGTCGTGGCGTGGCTTGGACGGCTAACCGCTTGAAGCAGAAGGCAGTTGTTTATATGCCCATGGGTTCATCCGAAACTCGCTTAGCCAATATTTTAGCAGAGGGCGCTGAAGCTTCTATCACCACAGAAAACTATGATGACTGTGTTCGGATGGCTGACCGCTACGCTAAAGCTCATAATGGTGTGGTAGTACAGGATACAGCTTGGGAAGGCTATGAAGAAATTCCCGCTTGGATCATGCAGGGTTATGGCACCATGGCCTTAGAAGCTATGAAGCAGTTAGAAGAGGATGGCGTAGATATGCCTACTCATGTTTTTGTACAGGCTGGTGTAGGTTCTCTTGCCGGAGCGGTACAAGGCTTCTTTGCAGCTCGTTTTGGTGAAAATGGTCCTAAAGTGATTATTGCCGAAGCTAGCTTGGCGGATTGTCTCTATCAGTCAGCTATGGCTAAAGACGGCAAAGCCCGCTTTGTAGGTGGAGAAATGCAGACTTTGATGGCTGGTTTGGCTTGCGGCGAACCTAATATCACTGGATGGGAGATTCTTAAGAACTATTCGGCGGCTTTTACTTCCTGCGAGGATCATGTGGCTGCCAACGGTATGCGCATTTTAGCTGCTCCGGCTGGTGAAGACCAGCGCGTAATCTCCGGTGAATCCGGTGCAGTTACTACCGGACTGCTTTACGCTATTATGAATAACCCTGAATTAGCTTCCTTAAAAGATCAACTGGGTCTCGACGAATCTTCTAAAGTACTCTTGTTCAGCACCGAAGGCGACACCGATCCAGAAATGTATCGGGATGTTGTTTGGCTGGGCAGAAACTCCAAGCTTTGATTTTCTAAAAAACAATAAACGGCGGAGGTGTGAACATGTTAACCACAGAAAGAAAAGAACAATTGGTTCAAATTTGCCAGGATCTGATCCGGCAGAAGAGCTATTCCGGTGAGGAAGCCGGAGTGGTTGAGGCGATCAAGAAGAATTTTAAGCTTCTTGGTTATGATGATTGTGTTGTTGATGATTATGGCAATGTTATCGGCTGCATTAAGGGTAATCGTCCCGGCAAAAAGATTTTGTTTGACGGCCACATTGATACAGTACCTGTACCTGACCCTTCTAAATGGACACAAGATCCCTTTGGCGGTGAAGTCGTGGATGGTAAGCTTTATGGCCGGGGAACCTCGGACATGAAGGGACAGACATCTGCTATGATTGCTGCTGTGGCCTATTTCGCTGAAGATACTAAGCGGGACTTTGCTGGTGAGCTTTATGTTGCCGGTGTTGTTCACGAAGAGATTTTTGAAGGCGTTGCCGCTCGGATGATTAGTGAGAGAGTACAGCCTGATTATGTAGTAATCGGTGAGTCCTCTGAGCTTAATCTCAAGATTGGTCAACGGGGTCGTGGTGAAGTGGTGATTGAGACTTTTGGTAAGCCGGCTCACTCGGCTAACCCAGAAAAGGGCATCAATGCCGTATACAAAATGGCTAAGATCATTGAGAAGATTCAAAACTTGGAAGCTCCGGTAGACCCGGTGCTAGGTAAAGGGATTTTGGTTCTCACCGATATTAAATCCTCACCATATCCCGGTGCTTCCGTTGTGCCTGATTACTGTAAAGCTACCTTTGACCGTCGTCTTCTGGTGGGTGAGACGAAAGAATCTGTACTGGCTCCTATCGAAGCTTTGTTGGAAGAAGCCAGAAAAGAAGATCCAGAACTTTCTGTTAAGGCTTCCTATGCTAAGGCTACTGAGACTTGCTACACCGGAAACACTATTGAAGGTGAGCGTTTCTTCCCCGGATGGCTTTATAAAGAGTCTGACGAGTTTGTTCAGGCTGCTCTCAAGGGTCTGCAGTCTGCTGGAATTAACCCGAAAATTACAGAATATTCTTTCTGCACCAATGGCAGCCATTATGCCGGTGAAAAGGGTATTCGTACTATCGGTTTTGGTCCTTCCAGAGAGAACTTGGCTCATACTATTGATGAACATATCGAGGTGGAGCAACTTTTCACCGGTTGTGAAGGCTACTACGGAATTTTGATGAGTGTTTATGGCAAGATTTAATTGCCGGATATACGTAAACGAGGTATAGAGAATTGAAAACGCTTTTTACAAATGCTCTGATCGTTGACGGGAACCGCACCAAGCCCTACACAGGGTCTGTATTGGTAGAAGATGATAGAATTGCTCAGGTAAGTACCGAGAACTTACCGGCAGAGAAGGCCGACCGGGTCATTGACCTGGCCGGCCGGGTTCTGTGCCCGGGCTTTATTGATACTCATAGCCATTCAGATTTGGCAATTTTGGTGAATCCCTTTAATGAAATTAAAATCCGTCAAGGCATTACCACTGAGGTATTGGGACAAGACGGTATTTCCATGGCACCTTTACCCAAGGCTTATATTAGTCCCTGGCGTAAAAATTTGGCTGGTCTTGATGGAGAAAGTGATACCATCGATTGGGAATATGAGACCACCGGAAACTATCTGGATATGATGGAAAAGGGTGGCGTTGGCCTAAATGAGTCTTATCTGGTTCCCCACGGCAACATTCGAATGGAGGCTATGGGCTTAGATGCCCGTCCAGCTACCGATGCAGAAATCGAAGAAATGTGCCGGATTACTAGAAGAGAAATGGAAGCTGGCGCATATGGCCTTTCCACCGGATTAATTTACATTCCTTGTGCTTACTCCGAAACCCGTGAACTGGTAGCTATGTGTAAAGTAGTTGCCGAATTTGACGGGTGCTTTGTTGTTCACCAGCGTAGTGAAGCCGATACAATTTTAGATTCTATGGATGAGATTATTGAGATTGGCGAACAGTCTGGCGTCAAGGTGCATTTTTCCCACTTTAAGGTTTGTGGTAAAGCCAACTGGAAGTTTATTCCCGGCATGAAAGAAAAGATTGCCAAGGCTAAGTCTAAAGGCATTCAGGTTTCTTTTGACCAGTATCCTTACGCTGCTGGTAGCACCATGCTGGGTGTAGTTTTACCCCCTTGGGCACATTCTGGTGGTACAGATAAACTTATGGAACGATTGGCCGACCCTTCTGAACGAGAGAAGATGGTTAAGGATATTGAACAGGGTATCCCAGGTTGGGATAACTTTATTGAATTTGCCGGATTCGATCAGATTTTTGTAACCTCTGTTAAGACAGAGAAGAATCAAGATGCAGTAGGAAAGAGCTTGGAAGAGTTAGCGGCGATGCGTGGCGTAGATCCTTATACAGCGACCTTTGACTTACTGCTTCAGGAAGAAAATGCTGTAGGTATGGTGGACTTTTATGGTTTAGAAGAGCATGTTATTACCTTCTTAACCATGGATGAACAAAATGTCTGTACCGATGGCCTTCTCTCTGGTAAACCCCATCCCCGGGCTTTTGGCTCCTTTCCACGAATTTTAGGTCGCTATGTCCGGGAACAAAAGGTCATGCCCATAGAGGATGCCATTTACAAAATGAGCAATAAAGCTGCCTTGGCTATTGGTATCAAAGAGCGTGGGCAGATCAAGGAAGGGTATTTTGCCGATTTGGTGGTGGTGGATCAGGACAAAGTCAGCGATGTAGGCGATTTTGTTGACCCCATTCATTATCCGGTAGGTATTGACTATGTGATAGTCAACGGTCAGATTGTCATTGAGGAAGGCGTATATCACAAGATTAAAGCTGGTCAAGTGCTCAGAAAACAGAAATAATTTGTACAAAATTATTGTCTTTTTATAGCATGAGTAACCGGTTAAGGCCGGTAGATACGAAGGAGGTTAATATGTTGTTAATTGGAAATGGTAGAGTGATTACCAAAGATGAGGCTAATCCCTACCTAGAGAATGGCGCAGTAGCCATTGATGAAGGTGTAATTAAAGAGGTCGGAACAACCCAGGCGATGAAAGTTAAATATCCACAAGCTGAATGGCTGGATGCGAAGGGCAAGGTAATTATGCCTGGACAAATCAACAGCCACATGCACATTTATTCAGCTTTTGCCCGGGGCATGGCTTCAAAGGGACCATCTCCTAAAGATTTTCAGGATATCTTAGAGAACTTATGGTGGCGCTTAGACAAGGGCTTGACCCTTGAAGATACTCGTTATAGCGCCTACACCACTTTAATTGACTGTATTAAGAATGGTTCTACCATGGTGTTTGATCACCACGCTTCACCTTATGCTGTGGAAGGAAGCCTTTTCACCATGGCAGATGTAGCTAGAGAACTGGGTATTCGTATGTCTCTTTGCTATGAGACTTCTGATCGTGACGGCGAAGAAATTGCTCGTCAGGGAATTAAAGAGAATACCGATTTTATTCGTCATGCTAATACCTCTGACCAAGATATGGTTAAGGGTATGTTTGGTATGCATGCCGCCTTTACCTTGTCCAATAAGACTCTGGAAGAATCCGCTAAGGCTATGGCTGGGCTTCCTGCCGGTTACCATATCCACGTAGCCGAGGGGATGGAAGACTTACGCAGTTCTTTGGCAAATCACGGACAAAGAGTTGTAGAACGTCTTTATGATTATGATATCTTAGGCGAAAAAACCATTGCTGTTCACTGCATTCACGTTAATGAGCACGAGATGGATCTTTTGGCTGATACCAAGACTCAAGTGGTGCACAATCCTGAATCTAACATGGGTAATGCTGTTGGTTGCTCTCCGGCACTGCACATGATGGCTAAGGGCATCAATGTGGGTCTAGGTACAGACGGATATACCTCTGATATGTTTGAGTCTTTAAAAGTTGCCAACATTATTCATAAGCATCATCTCTGTAATCCCAGTGTAGCTTGGGGTGAATCTTCCCAAATGCTCAATGAGAATAACAGAAAGATTGCTGCTCAGTATTTTAGCCGTGAGGCCGGTGTTCTGAAACCCGGTGCCTTCGGTGACGTAATCATTGTTGATTATGATCCTCTAACTGAGATGAATGGCAATAATGCCAATTCCCACATCCTCTTCGGTATCATGGGAAGAAGCGTAACTCACACCATTATTGGCGGCAAAATTCTCATGAAAGATCGTGTACTCTTGGGTATTGATGAAGAAGCGATTTTTGCTAAGTCAAGAGAGTTAGCCAGCCAGCTCTGGAATCGGATTTAATCGGTCTTAGAACTATCTCAATCAAAATTTGGTGAAAATGGAGTAATGAGTATGGAGAAAACAAAATCGGTTCATCCCGTAGATGAGAGATTGCCTTTGGGTAAGAATATGGCCTATGCTTTACAGCATGTTTTTGTCATGGTTGCCGGTGCGGTTGCTGTTCCTTTGATGGTTGGTGGCGCTGCCGGAGTTGATGCTAATACTTTACGTTTTCTAGTTAGTTGTACATTGTTTGCGGCTGGTTTAGCCACCCTACTGCAGACCTTGGGAATCAAGAACTTCTTAGGTGCGAAGATTCCGGTTATTGAGGCAACCAGCTTTGCTCCCGTCAGTGCAATGACCGCCGTTGCTGCTTTAGCACTCAAAAATGGTGACGGCCAAGCCGGCCTTCGAGAAGTGGCAGGCTCTGTGCTTTGTGCCGGACTTTTTTGTTTCCTTGCCAGCGGTATCTGGGGTAAGATGCTAGTATTTTTCCCTAAAGTTGTTACCGGAACTGTTGTTACCATAATTGGTTTATCTCTCTTCCCTGTAGGGATTAAGTGGATCGCGCCTATGGTTAAGGGCGTACAAGAGCCAGCCCCTAGTAAAAATATTATTTTAGGATTCTCAACCTTACTTATTATTATTCTATTAAGTAAGTTCCTGAAAGGCCTGTTAGGTAATTTGGCCGTCCTTTTTGGTATTGTACTAGGTACTATTCTTGCAGCAATTATGGGAATGGCTGATTTTAGTGCGGTTTCTCAAGCCAGCTTTTTCGAAGTTGTACAGCCAATGAAATTTGGACTACCGATTTTTAATCCATCATCTATTCTTTCCTTTATTTTGGTTATGTTGGTTATTATGACAGAAGCTACCGGAAACATGATTGCTGTGCATAATATTGCCGGCAAAGAAATTCATGAAAAGACCTTATCCAGAGGACTACGCTCTTCGGGACTCTCTACCATGATTTCCGCTGTTTTTAATTCCTATCCAGTTACTCCTTTTGCTCAAAATGTGGGAATGGTGAGCATGACAGGAGTGTTCAGTCGCTTCGTTACGGCTACTGCCGGTGGAATTTTGCTATTATTGGCTTTCTTTCCTCAATTTGCAGCGGTTTTCACTTCTATACCTAAACCTGTTTTAGGTGGTGCTGGCTTTGTAATGTTTGGCATGGTAGCGGTAAGTGGAATTCGCACTCTGGGAAATGTTGAGTTCAATGGTAACAAGAATGCTTTAATTGTAGCCATAAGTATAGGATTATCCTTGATCCCTACTGCTGTACCAAATTTTTTCGAGAACATGCCTCATTGGGCTGCGAGCATCCTGCACAGCGGCATTACCATTGGCTGTATCTCTGCTATTTTGCTAAATATCCTATTCAATATGATCTTGGTTCCTAAGAAAAAGGAAGCCAAATAATACATCGCTGAAATAATTAAACTTATACATTTGGAGGATTTACTCATGAGTGAACTAATGCGTCCGATTGCTTTTTCTAAAGTGATCGAATGGTCTTTACAGGAATACAAGGAGCACCAGACTGTCTTCGGTATTCGTGAAGCTGATTTCTACAAAAACACATCCGGCCGTTTCATCGAAATGTTTGGTGATAAGCTTAGTACCCCTATTGGACCAGCTGCAGGACCGAACTCCCAGCTGACCCAAAATATTATCGCTTCTTATCTGGGTGGCGCTCGTTTTATGGAACTGAAAACCGTCCAGATTATGGACGGCGAAGAACTGAGAAAGTGTATTGCCAGACCTTGTATCAATGCAGAAGATGAGTGCTATAACGTAGAATGGTCTACCGAATTTACCGTACCGGAAGCCTTCAATGAATATGTTAAGGCCTGGTTTGCTTTACATGTGTTGGCCAAGGAATTTGGAATTGCCGATAGCCGTGACTTTGCTTTCAATATGAGCGTAGGTTATGACTTAGAGGGCATTAAGTCTGATAAAGTTAACTCTTTTATCGAAGGAATGATTAATGCTTCAAAGACCGAGATCTGGAAAGAGTGTTACAGCTATTTAGAAGCTAATTTGTCTAGCTTTAAGCACTTTAGCAAGGCAGATCTGGAGAAGATTTCTCCGGCCGTTTCTCCTTCTATTACCCTGTCTACTCTCCATGGCTGTCCTCCTGATGAGATTGAGAGGATTGCTACTTACCTATTAACCGAGAAGAAAATTCATACCTATATCAAATGTAACCCAACCCTCTTAGGCTATGAATTTGCCAGAAAGATCTTAAACGACATGGGCTATGACTATGTTAGTTTTGACGATCACCACTTCAAAAATGACCTGCAGTTGGCCGATGCCAAGCTAATGCTGCGCCGTTTGAAGGACTTGGCTGCAAAGCAGCAGAAAGATTTTGGTGTTAAAATTACCAATACTTTCCCAGTTCAGATCAAGCGTAATGAGTTACCTGGTGAAGAGATGTACATGTCCGGTCGTTCTTTGTACCCGCTGTCACTTAACGTTGCTCTGTTGATTTCTAAAGAGTTTAATGGTGAGCTGCCAATTTCTTACTCTGGTGGTGCAGACTTCTTTAATATTGCCGCTCTCTTTAAGACCGGTATTATGCCCATCACAGTGGCTACTACCATTCTTAAGCCCGGTGGTTATGCCCGCTTGAAGCAGCTGGCTACTACTGTTGAAGCTCACCTCAACGGCGCTTTCAAAGGTATTGATGTAGCGGCCTTAGAGAAGCTTTGTGAAGAAGTTATTACAAATAAATTCCATATAAAAGATACCCGTTATGTAGGGTCGTTGAAATCGGATTCTAGCTTGAATCTCTTTGACTGTTTTACAGCTCCTTGTAAAGACAGTGGCTGTCCTATCAGCCAACAGATTCCAGAGTATGTCAACTTAGTTGGCGAAGGTAAGTTTGATGAAGCCTTCAAGGTTATCGCTATTGATAATGCCCTACCAGCGATTACAGGTACCATCTGTGATCACCAGTGCCAAAGTAAATGTGTGCGTACTGATTATGAAACTTCTGTTTCTATCAGAAAAGCCAAGGGCATGAGTGTAGAAAATGCTCAAGATGCCTTTATCAACGCTATTAAACCGGTTGATTTGAAAACCGGTAAAAAAGTTGTAGTTATTGGTGCTGGCCCTGCCGGTGTGGCTGTTTCTTACTTCCTGCGTAGAAATGGTGTAGATGTAACTGTTCTGGAAAAAAGAGCCGAAGCCATGGGTATTGTTACTTACACAATTCCCGAGTTCAGAATTCCTAAAGACATGATTGCCAGAGACTTAGCTTTGGCTGAGAAGTCCGGCGTAAAATTTGTTTATAATGTACCAGACAACTATTCTTTAGCGGAGCTTAGGAGTGAGTATGACTTTGTGGTTCTGGCCACAGGTGCTTGGAAAGAGGGTATTGCACCCGTTGAAGAAGGTAAAGATAAGTTACGGGATGCCTTGGAATTCCTCCAAGACTCTAAAGCTAACGACTGCAAGATAAACCTTGGCGAGCGTGTTGCCGTTATCGGTGGCGGAGACGTGGCCATGGACTGTGCTCGGGCAGCACTACGGGCTCCTGGCGTGAAGGAAGTAAACATTGTTTACCGTCGTACCCGTGAGTTTATGCCTGCTGAGCATGAAGAAATCAAATTGGCTATGGGCGACGGAGTGGTCTTCAAAGAGCTCTTAGCCCCTAAATCCTACAATGGTAAAACACTGGTCTGCGAAGTTCAGGAAATGATCGAAGAGCGGGATGCTTCCGGTCGTAAGAAGATGCGGGGTACCGGCAAGAATGTTGAAATGGCTTTTGATACTGTGATTTGCGCCGTCGGAGCCAGGGTTGACAGCACTTTATTTGCTCAGAATGGTCTGGAATTAGACCGTTATGGCATGCCTAAGGTAAGCCGTAGCAACGAATCTTCCGTCCCGTCTGTCTATGTAGCCGGTGATTGCAAAAAGGGTGCAGCTACCATTGTTAAAGCAGTGGCTGATGCTAAAGTTATTGCTAAAGACATCTTGGCTAAGGTTGGTCTGGCTCATGATTTTGTCCGGGTTCAATATCCGAAGGCAGAAGCAGAGTTGTATCAGCGCAAAGCTAATTTAAAGCTGCCTGAGAGCAAGGGCCGTTGCTTGAGCTGCGACCAGATTTGTGAAATTTGTGTTGGTGTGTGCCCAAATCGTGCTAATATTACAGTAACTGTAAATGCCAAAGAGTTTGAGACACCTCATCAGATTGTACACATTGACGGTATGTGTAATGAGTGCGGTAACTGTGGTGTTTTCTGTCCTCATCAAGGGAACCCTTACAAAGATAAGGTGACAATCTTCTGGACAGAGCATGACTTTGTTGACAGCACCAATCGTGGTTTCCTACCTTTGGGCAACGACACCTATAAAGTCCGTAAGGAAAATGGCGAAATTGTTACCTATAAGGCAGGGGATAAGACCATTTCTACAGAGATGATCCGTATCCTTGAGACCGTGGTTAACGACTATTCTTATTACATGTCCCCCGTTTAAGTGACGGAAAGACCTGCCGGAGTCTCTCTTTAGAGAGGCTTCGGCTTTACACAAAAAGAGAGGAAGACACAGCGTGTACAAGATTACCAGAAAAACAAAATTAGCAGAAAATACCTATTGGTTTGATGTTTTAGCCCCTCGGGTGGCTGAATCAGCCAAGCCCGGACAATTTGTTATTGTCAAGGTTAACGAAGTAGGGGAAAGAGTACCTTTGACTATTTGCGATTACAATGCGGAGGCCGGAACGGTTTCCATTGTTATCCAAGCTATTGGCGACTCTACTTTAAAGATTGCCGCCGTGGAAGAAGGCGAGTTTTTCCAAGATTTCGTTGGGCCTTTGGGGAATCCTTCCGAACTGATTTTTGAATCAGACGAAGAGCTCAAGAAGAAAAAAATCATGTTTATTGCCGGTGGCCTCGGTGCCGCTCCGGTATATCCACAGGTGAAGTGGCTTCATGAGCGGGGGATTGCCTGCGATGTCATTATTGGTGCCAGAAACAAGGATTTGCTAATTTTGGAAGAGGAAATGCAGGCTGTTTGTGAAAACCTCTATCTCTCTACTGACGATGGTTCGAAGGGCTTTAACGGCAATGTTACCGTGCTTTTACGTGACTTAGTTGAGAAGCAAAAGCGTCATTATGATGTAGTTGTTGCCATTGGCCCTATGATCATGATGAAGTTCGTCTGCTTAACCACTAAGGATCTCAATATTTCTACTATCGTCAGCATGAATCCTATCATGGTAGACGGTACAGGTATGTGTGGTGCTTGTCGTATTACCGTTGGTGGAAAAGTTCGTTTTGCCTGTGTAGATGGACCGGAGTTTGACGGACATCTGATTGACTTTGATGAGGCCATGCGCCGTCAAGCTATGTATAAGAGCCGGACAGGCCGGGAAATTCTAGAAAAAGAAACTCCGGAGCCCAAACATGCTAGCAATTGTGACTGTGCCATGGAAGCGGTTGCTGCCTTTGACAGTGAAGAAGGCGTTGCCAATGAAGATAGTGAAAACTGGGACATCAATCACCGCGTTCCCATGCGTTTACAAGATCCTGAGGTACGAGCTAAGAATTTCGAAGAAGTCAGTCTAGGGTACTCCCTAAAAGAAGTGCAAGCGGAGGCTAATCGTTGCATTAACTGTAAGAATGCCAAATGTGTGGCCGCTTGCCCGGTTGCCTTAGATATTCCCGGTTTTATCCAGGCTGTCAAAGAAGGCAATATCGAAGAGGCCGCCAAAATTATCGCTAAAGATTCTACTCTTCCGGCGGTATGTGGTCGTGTCTGCCCCCAAGAAGATCAGTGTGAGGGTGTTTGTATTCGGGGTATCAAAGGCGAGCCGGTTGCAATCGGCCGTATTGAGCGCTACATTGGTGACTATGTAATTGAACATCAAATTCGTCAAGAGACAAAAATTACCCCTAACCATCGCAAGGTTGCTGTTGTGGGCGCTGGCCCGGCCGGACTGACCTGTGCCGGTGACTTGGCTAGAAAGGGCTATCAAGTCAAGATTTTTGAAGTTCTTCATGAGCCCGGCGGTGTTTTGGTTTATGGTATTCCAGAATTTCGTTTGCCTAAAAAGGCTGTAGTGGCTAAAGAAATTCAAAACGTAATTGACTTGGGTGTTGAAATTGAGACCAACGTTGTTGTGGGACGTACCGTTGATATTGAGACCCTGATGAAGGAAGAAGGCTTTGAAGCCGTGTTTATTGGCTCAGGAGCTGGGCTGCCTAAGTTTATGCATATTCCTGGCGAAAATTCTAATGGTGTATTTTCCGCTAATGAATATCTGACCAGATCGAATCTGATGAAGGCTTATTCCGATGAATACGAAACACCGATTACAATTGGCCGCAAAGTAGCCGTTGTGGGCGGCGGAAACGTGGCTATGGACGCTGCCAGAACTGCTCTGCGTCTTGGTTCGGAAGTCCATATTGTCTATCGTCGATCTGAAGCGGAGCTGCCTGCTCGTCTGGAAGAGATTCATCATGCCAAAGAAGAAGGGGTTATCTTCGATGTGTTGACTAACCCTACAGAAATTTTGGCAGATGAGAGTGGCTGGGTTACAGGAATGCTTTGTCAGAAGATGGAGTTGGGTGAACCGGATGAATCCGGCAGAAGAAGCCCTAAAGCCATTCCCGGCAGTGAATTTGTCATGGAAGTAGATACCGTTTTGATGGCCTTGGGTACTAGCCCCAATCCGCTGATTTCTTCTACTACCAAGGGTATGGATATTAATCGCTGGGGTGGTATCATAATTAATGAGACCACAGGAGAGACCAGTCGTCCAGGTGTATTCGCCGGTGGCGATGCAGTTACTGGGGCAGCTACCGTTATTTTGGCTATGGGTGCAGGCAAAAAAGCCGCTCAAGGCATCGACGAGTATTTGCAAAATAAGAAAGTCTAAAAGTCTAAGAGGTTAGGTATACCCGTGGCAGGCGCTTTCCAGATTGTATCCTTCGACAGAGCTTATTTATATCAATAAAAAGTGCTGGAGAAGGAGAAGTCTGCCGGGCAGCCTGCCCACTTGTAAGAATTATTTATTTTAAGAGGAGGCGGCTTATGTTTACTTTCAACTTAAACGGTAATCCTACTACAGCAGAAAAGGATATGTCTCTATTGACCTACTTACGGGATGAGGCAGGAATCTTATCCGTCAAAAATGGCTGTGCCGAAGGTGCCTGTGGTACCTGTATGGTTTTGATTGATGGAAAGGCCACCAAAGCCTGTATTGTAAAACTTTCAAAATTAGAGAATAAGAGTGTTATTACCATTGAGGGCATGACCCAATATGAGCAAGCCGTATATGCTCATGTTTTTGCTGAGGCTGGGGCTGTGCAGTGTGGCTTTTGTATTCCCGGTATGGTTATCTCTGCCAAGGGACTGCTGGACAAAAACCTTACGCCTACAAGAGCTGAAGTAAAAGCCGCTATAAAGGGCAATATTTGCCGCTGCACCGGTTACAAAAAAATCGAAGATGCGATTTTAATGGCTGCAGATTTTCTTAGAGAAAACCGTACTGTACCGGCAATTCCGGAACAGTGCAAAATTGGTGATAACTTTCCTCGAGTTGATGCCGCACTGAAAACCTTAGGGCAGGCTAAGTATGCCGACGATTACCGTTTTCCAGGTATGCTCTATGGATCTGCTCTGCGCACCAAATATCCCCGGGCAAAGATTTTATCCATTAATACCGAAAAAGCTAAAGCTCACCCCGGCGTTGTCGGTGTTTATACAGCCGAAGATATTCCCGGAAAAAGAGCCATTGGTCATTTGGTTAAGGACTGGGATGCAATGATTGCCGTAGGTGAAATCACTCGTTATGTTGGTGACTCGGTGGCTTTGGTGGCAGCAGAAAGTAAAGAAGCCTTAGAGACTGCTTTGGGATTAATTGAAGTCGAGTACGAAGAACTTACACCAATTACTTCCCCTCAAGAAGCGCTCAAGGAAGGGGCTCCTCTAATTCATGCCAATGGCAATTTGCTCAAAAAAGAGCATCTATCTCATGGTGATGTAGAGACTGCCCTGAAGAACTCTAAGCATGTGGTGACCTATCACTACAGCACGCCTTTTACCGACCATGCTTTCTTGGAGCCGGAATGTGCTACTGCTATGCCGGATGGTGATGGCATATTGCTCTATACCGCCAGCCAATCGGTTTATGATGAGCGTCGTGAGATTAGCGAACTCTTAGATATCCCGGCTGAAAAACTGCGAGTCATTAGTGCTTATGTAGGTGGCGGCTTTGGTGGTAAGGAAGATATGAGCGTGCAGCATCATGCCGCTTTTTTGGCCTACATGACCAAGCGACCTGTCAAAGTTATTTTCTCTCGCAAAGAGTCTTTGTGGGTTCACACCAAGCGTCATGCTGCCGAAATGGAATTTACCACCGGTTGTGATGAAAATGGTTATATTACGGCAATGAAGGCAGTCATTATTACCGATACCGGAGCTTATGCCTCTTTAGGTGGACCGGTTCTACAACGTGCTTGTACCCATGCCGCCGGCCCTTACAATTTTCAAAATATTGATATTACAGGAATGGCTGTCTATACCAACAACCCTCCCGGCGGAGCTTTCCGTGGCTTTGGTGTAACCCAGTCAGCCTTTGCTGCTGAATCTAATCTTAATAAGCTGGCGGAACTGGTAGGTATTTCACCTTGGGAAATCCGTTATAGAAATGCCATTCGTCCCGGACAGGTCCTACCTAATGGCCAAATTGCCGATGAGGGTACAGCTTTAGTGGAGACCTTAGAAGCCGTTAAAGAAGAATACCATAAGCATCCCTACGCCGGTATTGCCTGTGCTATGAAGAATGCCGGTATTGGCGTGGGCATCCCAGATATCGGCCGCTGCAAGGTGGCTGTGGTTGACGGTAAGATTCATGTGCGCACCTCTGCTGCTTGTATTGGTCAAGGTCTGGCTACGGTGCTACTACAAGTGGTCTGTGAGACCTTGAATGTTGAAGCTTCTAAAGTAGTGATTGATGCTCCAGATACACAGATGACGCCTAACTCTGGAACAACAACTGCCTCCAGGCAGACAGTATTTACTGGTGAGGCTACCCGCCAAGCTGCCCTTCAGTTGAAAGAACAACTGGATGCCGGCAAGTCTTTAGCGGACTTAGATGGGCAAGAGTTCTACGGCGAATATGCCTCTGTGACTGATCCCATGGGATCAGATAAGCCTAATCCGGTTAGCCATGTAAGTTACGGATACGCAACACAGGTAGTCATTCTTGATGATGAGGGACGCTTGAAAAAGGTTGTTGCGGCTCATGACGTAGGCCGGGCAATTAATCCCAATTCTGTTGAAGGTCAGATAGAAGGTGGTGTTGTCATGGGCTTGGGCTATGGCCTAACGGAAGACTACCCCCTGCAAAATAGTATTCCACAAGGAAAGTACGGTACAATCGGACTCTTCCGAGCCGATGCAGTACCGGAGATTGAATCTATTGTTATCGAGAAAAATCACGATACTCTAGCCTTCGGTGCCAAGGGTGTTGGCGAGATCACTACGATCCCAACAGCCCCAGCTTGCCAGAGCGCTTATTATGCTCTGGACAAGGTATTCCGCACCAGCCTTCCCCTCGACAACACCTTCTATCGTAAGCCTAAAAAGTAATCACAAGAGGTACCATGAATAAATTTCGTCTTCTTATTAGTTTTATCCTTATCTTGACCTTAACACTAGGCGCCTGCTCTACTCCAGCCAACTCGGCTGGAGGGAGTACGGCGACCACCCTAGAAGATACTGCCACCGCCAGCACCGCTAAGAAGCCGGTTATAGCAGAAAAAGGCGTAACCATTACCGATGGCATAGGACGGGAAGTGGTTCTGCCTGCCACGGTTAAAACCGCAGTCTCTTCCTATTATCCGGCTACCAATGCCATTGTTACTTTAGGGGCGAAAGACCGTTTGGTAGCAATCGAAGATAAAGCCGATAGTCGGGAATTTTACAGGAAGTATTTTCCGGAAGCAATGAATCTTCCTGGAATTGGTAATGTGAAGAATATTAATGTGGAAGAGATTGCCAGGCTTGAACCTGAGGTGGTATTCATCCCTTTTCAACAGGCTGAGATGGTGGAACAATTTGAAGCCTTAGGAATTCCTGTCATTGTAGTTCGTGCAGAATCCTACAGTGAGATGATGAATTTCTATACCTTGTTGGGACAGGTCTTTGGTATTGAGGATAGGGCGCAAAAATTAATTGATTTTTACAATAAACAGTTAGAAAAAATAGCTGCCCTGCCTGCACAAACCCCGGCACCTAGCCTTTATATTTCCCGTAGTTCAGAATTTTTAGAAGGGGCAACACCCCTGATGTTTCAGGCAACGATGGTAGAAAAAGCGGGGGGACGTTTAGTTACGGCTGATCTGACGGAAAACTATTGGGCAAAGATTTCCGTTGAGCAGCTACAAAGTTATAATCCCGACATCATCGTGTTGTCTAACGGCTCCGCTACCCCCACCGAGGACATTTTAGCTGACAGTCGTTTTTCCGGGCTGAAAGCCATAGAAACGCAAAAGGTCTATGTCTTTCCTGCTGAGCTAGAAGCTTGGGATATGCCCACCCCTGCCTCTATTTTAGGTATTCTCTGGCTAAGTCAACTGATTCACCCTGAGGATTATACCAAGGCTGATCTAGCCGAAGACGTAGTCGCCTATTATTCGCAGTTCTTTGGAGTTTAATATGACAAACAGCAGAAGCCTTCACAGCAAGCGCCTCTGGATACTGGCAGTCATCCCTCTGATAGCCTTCCTGATCTCTTTGAGTATTGGGCGCTATGGGCTAACCTTAGGGGATATGGCTGCTATTATTTTTTCACCGGAAAACGTTAGTGAAATTAAACGCAATATTTTTTGGCAGATTCGTCTGCCACGCACTTTGTTTGCCCTCTTGGCCGGAGGGGCTTTGGCTCTTTCCGGTGCGGCTCTGCAAGGGCTATTTCGAAATCCCTTGGTGGCACCGGATGTGGTAGGTGTTTCCAGTGGTGCTACCTTAGGCGCTTCCATAGCGATTGTCGCCTTTGGGGCAAGCACTTTAGCCGTTCAGGGCTTGGCTTTTCTTGGCGGTGTCCTTGCCGTAGGAACGGCCTTTTATTTGGCTTCCCTTAGTAGACATGGCTCTATTGTTACCTTGGTACTGGCCGGTATTATCGTTAATGCGTTGGCACAGTCCTTTATTATGCTCATCAAGTACACGGCCGATCCTGTCAAACAATTGCCGGCTTTAGAGTTCTGGACTATGGGGAGTTTGAATACCATTAGCTGGCCGAAGGTAGCTTTGTTCTTACCGATTTTTCTTGTAGGTAGTTTGGGAATATGGCTACTGCGCTGGCAAATAAACGCCTTATCCCTTGGGGAAGAAGAAGCTAAGGCCCTGGGAATTTCGGTAAAGTGGCTGCGGCGGATTTTGATTCTGCTGGCTACATTATTGGTTTCGGCGGTAGTTTCTTTAACGGGTATTATTGCCTGGGTGGGATTAATTGCTCCGCACCTGGGGCGAATGTTAGTAGGGCCAAATCATTTAAAATCTATCCCAGCGTCATTCCTCTGTGGCGGGGTTTTACTTCTGGTAGCAGATACCTTAGCCAGAAGTCTCACTCCCGCTGAGATTCCTGTTAGTATTATTACCGCTTTTTTGGGGGCCCCCTTTTTGGCTTACTTACTCTGGAAGGTAGGTAAATCGCCATGGCAATAGAAAATGTCTTGCAGGTTCATGATTTAGGCGTGGGCTACGGTCATAAAAAAATTTTACAAGGGTTAAGCTTAGGTCTTAAGGCAGGAGAACTAACTATCCTTCTAGGTAATAATGGTGCAGGGAAAACCACGTTAATGAAAGTTCTGGGGGGGATTATGCCTCTACAAGAGGGGGAAATCCTTTTTAGGGAAGAAAACCTTACTCACCTAAGCCGCAAAGCCTATGCCCGTAAGATTTGCTATATTGCCTCGGATTTTAAGCTCCTGTTTGACTACTCTGTATTAGACTTCGTTTTGCTGGGAAGAATGGTACATGCCGCTCTATTAGCAACGCCCAAGGACGCCGATTATGCTGCTGCTCAAGGCGCCCTAGAGGCTCTGGGCATAGAAGCGTTTGCTCAGCGGCCTATTACAGAGCTTAGTACTGGAGAAAGGCAGCTGGCTGTGTTGGCCAGGGCATTAGTGCAAAATGCCGAGGTAATGATTTTGGACGAGTTAACAGCCAACCTTGATTTCACCAATAGCTGTAAAGTCATGGAGATGATCAGGGCACTGGCGCAAGGGGGCAAAGCCGTGCTATTGTCTCTCCATGATCCTAACTTGGCTTTAGAATTTGCCGATCGGCTACTGCTGCTGAAACATGGTCGGATATTGGGAGAAATTAGCCGCCAACAGGAGAATTTCTATGAGGAAGCACAAAGGTCTTTTTCAGACATGTATGAGCAACGGATAAAGATTTTTACCTTTGAAGGTAAGGCCTTTGTGGGGCGCTTAGATTCTTGCCAAGGAGGAAATCAATGAGTGAACTTTCTATCTGGGGCATTATCTTGGCGGCAGGACAAAGTCGGCGATTAGGTCAGAACAAGTTACTCCTAAGTCATGAAGGGGAGAGTCTTTTGGCTCACACCATCAAAAAGACGCAGCTGGCTTTGGAGCATTTAGTTGTGGTGGTGTCAGAGCCAGAGACACGTCGGCTCTGCGAACAGCTTGAGGTGTCCTATGTATATAACCAACAGCCAGAAACAGGTCAAAGTCATAGCATCTTTTTGGCTGTGGAAAAAACGCCCCCCCATGTGGCACTTATGTTTATTGCAGCGGATCAGCCCTTTATGTCTGTAGAAGAAATTCTACTTCTGAAGACCGCTTATTTTGAACACCAGAAAATTACCTATCCAGTTTGGGGCAGCCGGTCGGGAAATCCGGTAATATTTCCGCCCCGCTACCGCCGGGAACTACTAGAACTGCAGGGGGATCAAGGAGGAAGGCTTGTTAGAATCAATCATCCGGAGGCCTGTTTACCCGTGCCTATTTCAGATGAACAGTGGTTATGGGACGTGGATACACCGGAAGACTTAGAACAGATAAGAAAATGGGGTGAATGGCAATGAAAATATTTTTGACTGGGGAACCGAGAGTAGGTAAGACTACACTGATTCAAAAACTGGTAAGGGAGTTCCCTGATGATTATGCAGGCTTTTGGTCGGAAAAGCACTATGATTTGGAACAAGGGGTAGATCTGGTTTATATCCACGCCACAAAGGGAGAATGGTACTATAGACCGGAGAACTGTATTGGTACTTGCTTCCCTGGGGTCAGAGCAGTAGGGCATAAGGAAGTTTTTGAAGGGTATGGCCGGGAACTACTCAGCCATATACCACCCAAAGTACCTGTGATTATGGATGAGCTGGGTTTTTTAGAACGGGACGCCGAGGTTTTTTGTAAGACTGCTTTGGCACTCTTAGACAGCGATAATCCCGTTATTGGTGTTATTAAGCCAAAGCCCATTGCCTTTTTAGATCAAATTCGGGCTCATCCGGCGGTACAGATTTTTACGGTGACGAGAGAGAATACCGAAGAGATATATAGTCAGATAGCGGCTCTTTGGAAAGTGCGGGGAAAGGGCTAGGAAAGGTAGTATCTTTCTGCCCCTGAAATATCCAGTTAAAAGGCTCTCTCACCTTGGTATGATAACCGAGGTAAGAGAGCCTTTGCTAAAGATGAAGGTAATAGGCACTAAGACTAACGTGGCTCATAGCGTCCCAGTTCTAACCCCTTAGCAATAAAATATTGGAAAATATCATAGTCGACAGTCTTAGGAATAGAGTGATCGCTATGGAGTACAAAGCCAAAGCCCTCCTTGACTAAGGGGATCTTGCTCTCTAGTTCTTGATCGATTTGCGTCTTATCATTGGTATAGAGTACTCTAACGTCAATGCCACCCATGAGAGCAATCTGCTCTCCGTACTTTTCATGGAGGCGTATAAGATCCATCCCGGCTTTGATTTCAATCACCTGTAAGCAGTCGATACCGGCCGCAATCATATCGGGCAGCAGGGGTTCAATATAGCCGCAGGAGTGCATGATTACAGGAAGATTATGACTTTTAGCGTAATTAATGGTGTAACGGTGAGCTGGCTGAATCAATTCTCTGTACATGGTAGGGGACATAAAGGGACTACCCTTATAACCCATATCCTCGTAATACCAGATGCCGTCGGGATAGCCCTCTTGTTCAAAAAGTATTTTTTGCAGTTCGACAGTCAGATAAGCATAAGTATCTGCCATATCTTTGACCCAATCAGGGTCCAGAGCCATGCCAGCTAACATGTGTTCATGTCCGCAAACCGGATGGATGCTTTCAAAAACATTAACCCCGCTCCAGACAAAAAAGCGTCCAGCGGCAGCGGCTTCTGCCTTGGCCTTCCGGTAGGCTTCAAAATGAATGCGAGCCGGGTCAGGCTTAAGCAGTGGCTTAATTCGCTCCTCCCACTCTTTTCGGGTTTTGACGTAAAAATCCACGTGCTCAGGAGTCGTATCATGAAGCTTGTGACGTCTGAGGGTGGCACCATTTCCGTCCAAAAAGGTAATCGTTTCCTCAGTTTCTGCCACCACTACTGGGGTAAAGGCTAAATCCGCCATTAAGTTAAAAGACCAGCATTCCTGAATGTCAAAGCCAAAATGATCTTCTGGTAGTTCGCCGGGCAGTAAATGACCCTCGGCTTCCCAAAAGGATAGTGTATCGTTCCAGAAATGCTCGAAAACACCAATTCGATCTACAGGTTTATGGGCTAGAATATTAGAGATACGCTCTTTACCAGTCATAAGTAACCCTCCCTACAGGTTTTTCGTAGTGTAAATTAGTCTGTTTTTATCCGAAGTGGTTTGGGTGGTGCATAACCATTTAAATCCACAGTAATTTTACGAATGATCTGCGGTTGGAGAGGACGGTTCTCTTGCTCTTTGGGGAGCGTGGGAACCGTAGCAATAGCATCCAGGGTTTCAAAACCGGAAACCAGCTGACCAAAAGCGGCGTAGCGACCATCCAGCTGCAAGGCGTCCTGGTGCACCACAAAGAATTGGGTCGCTGCGGAATCGGGCTGATCATCTCTTGCCATAGATAGGGCTCCACGTTTATGAGAAAGAGGATTAGAAATATTATTAGTGGAAAATTCACCGACAATTGTAAAGCCGGGCTCATCACCGATACATTGGTTGGTGGAAGACCCACCCTGAATGACATAGTCTTTGACTACACGATGAAAGGTTAAGCCATCAAAGTAGCCATGCTGAGCCAAATCAATAAAGTTGGCGCAGGTATTGGGGGCATATTCGGGATAGAGATGAAACTGCATTTGTTGGCCATCGGCCATTTCAATAGTCAAAAGCGGATGTATATTTTCCATAAGCTACCTCGATGAATCTTAGAATGAAGAGTGGCAGAATAGAAATGAGCCACCTTCTCTATATTATAAGGCAACTGGGACATAAAAGTGACTCCTGAAAATAAAAATGATTTACTTTCAGAAGCCACTTGATCTATATAAGTAAAAGGTTATTGTTGCAATGCTCCAAAAGGATGATCAATCACGTAGAGCCAGGTGCCATCCTCCAATTTTACTTTGATCCATCATTTTCACAGGCAGCATCTGAGGAAAAATCTATCTCCGTAAGTTCTGCTACTGCACCGATGGCCTTTTTGAGTTGTTCAAGGGAGACTGCACCACTAACAATTTTTTCTTGGTTAATGACCAGTGCTGGAACCCCGTGTAAACCGTACTTCTGAGCGAGTTGTAAATCTGCTTCTACTGCCTCTTTAACAGTATCGGACAAATAGTATTTTTTCCATTTGGCTAAATCAATGCCTGCTTCAACTACGTTTTCAAAAATCACTTCCTCTAGTTCAATATTCTTATTTTGGCTGAAGAAAGAAAACTGTAGGGCATCAAACAAATCCCAGTAAGCCTCTTCTCCACCTACATAATAAGCTGCCTTGGCGGCCCAAAGGGGATGCATTGACATGGGGAAGAGGAAATTCTGCTGACGCATCCCTTCAATATTAAATCGGTGCAGATCATCATTTCTGTTAGCGCTTGCCCAGTGGGACATGATTTCTGCTTTAGCATTTTTTCGAGACCCAAACATCCGTACAAAGTCACTTTCATCTCTGACAAGAGCGAAAGATCGATGAATAATTTCGATTTCGGGGAAAGCGGCTTTCAATTGCCGCATCCGATACGACATGGGAAAACAAAAGCTACAAATAACATCATGGAAAAATTCAATTTTAATGGGTCTTTTTGACATGAGACGCTCCTTTCTTTGAAACCTGCTCCAAAGGTAGCGTTCCTATGGAGAGGGTAGCGCTCTCGGACTATCTTCCGAGAGCAATGATATTCTCGATTAAGATTTTGCATCTGCCACAGTCTTCACCGGTACCTGCCTGGGTGGCTAGACCAACCTTCTCTACTGTATCTGCACCGTCAAGTACTGCATCTACAACAGTTTGCAGAGAAACTTCTTTACAACTGCAGACAGAATGCAAGATCTTGTCTAGTTCTGTTTGGCAACCCTCGCATTCCAGACAAACACCTGCCAGCTGACGAAGCTCGGCTTTTGTTCGGGCATTTTCACACATGGCCATACGAATGGTAATATAGTCTACTTTGTTTTTTACACATATGATTCTATTTCCTGCCATCATTCTCCTCCTTAGCTTGTTTTGTTTTGGTTGTAATGTTATAGTATATTCAATTGTTTCTTTTGTAAACAAGGCACTTTAAAGTGCTTCTGTATCCTTTGAGATACTATTGTAGAAGAGGTGGCTTAGATGTCAGTTGATTTACCGGAGTGCCCGGTGGAAATTACCCTACAACTTATGGGTGATCGCTGGAAAATGGTTATTATTAAAAATTTATTGGACGGGCCGAAGCGCTTTGTAGAAATAAGACGTCTGCTACCGGGAATCACCCAAAAGGTGCTTACCACTAATTTACGTACTATGGAAAAGAATGGCCTCTTAACACGGACGGTCTACGCTGAAGTACCTCCCCGTGTTGAATATGCGCTGACAGAATTAGGCCTTAGTTTAGAACCGGTATTAGAGGCCTTAATCTTATGGGGAAAATCCTATAAAGCCATGAAAGAGAGGGCTTCGGAAGAAACCGATACATAAATTGAGCCGAGACTTTCAGTGGCAACTTGGTTTCTAAAGTTTATCTAATATATTTTGAAGAATGGTATCGAAGATAAATCAACTCATTTGCAGATCTATTAGCGTAATATCTTCTCGCTTATATAAGATTAATTGTCTGTTTATACAGGCGTGATCTTGCTTTGAATAAATTCTTCAATTACTCTTTTGCCTTGCATAATAAAAGGTGTAACCTCATGGCTGAAGTTACACCTTATTCTTAAGCATAAGCTACTTTGTTCACGTATTATTCTAAGCTTCTTGATTCCCTATTTTACGAGGAGCCTTTAAGACAACCAAAACAATCCCAGAAGATATTAGGGCTATGATTGCGAAGTTAGCCGCCAGTTGCTGATTGGTTTCACCGGTTTTGGCAATGCCTTTTACTTGACCTTGACTGGTTTCTTCTCCTGATGAATTTACGGCTGCACTAGTTTCTTTTGCTACTGTACTTTCACTAGAAGCCGTACTTTCAGTAGAGGAAGTTGTTTCAGTAGAAGTCGTAGATTCGGTAGCTCCCGTGGGCTCTGTAGGATTAGTAGTCTCGGTAGGATTGGTAGTTTCGGTAGGTTGGGTTTCCTTAACATTGGTTAGGGTAAGGGTAAAGTCAGCGGTGGGCGTATTGCCATCAATGATAAAAGGGTCAAAGGGTGAATCAGGGAGAAGATAGCCTACCGGTGCAATAGTCTCCTCTAAGCGGTAAGTGCCGAAGGTTAAATCCTCCACTAAAGATGCTCCACTTGCGATTACAATATCAGCTTTGTACAATTCCCAGAGATTTGTATTGAAGGCATTTTGCTTGTAAAGATTAAAATGAGCACCGGAAAGTTCTTCCAAGGTGAGACTATCAACTTTATTTACTAGAACATCTCGTACTTCACCCTGTGCTCCGCCTCCAAGAATACCTTTATTCCAATTGGTTTGGGTAATTATGGTCTCATCTGACTTGAGCACTACGCTATTTTTGGCATTTTGTGATTCAAACATTGTTTGTGCTTCGGCCAGCGTTGCCATAGGGTCAATTCCCGTCAAAAACGTGTTGTATTCAATTTTATAACGCATCTGGAGAGGCGTGGTTGTTAATTGTCTGGAAGTCAGTTGACTATCAAAATCAACATTTGTCAGTTTGATTTCAAAACCGCTGGCGGTAGTGGTTATGGCGTTAATACTCTGCAAGTTAGGTGCTATATTATATCTGAGAGATCGCTCTCCTGTGGGGTTAGCTGCATTCCAAAGATCATAATTATCCTTGTAGGTACTGTTATTGCCTGAATAATACTCAGAACTGTCCATGGGGCGAGATTGCACTATAAAAGAGGCTGGGTCAATCTCCATTCCGGCATAAATAATGTCTTGAATGGTAAGTTCGGAATAACTTTGACTTAGAAGAACTTCTACATTGAAGGTAATATAGAAACGTCCGTTTCCGTCCTGCTTTACAGTAGGCTGGCTACCTGTCATTCCACTTTTGACATATTTGTTTAAAGTAGCTATCTTATTATCACCTACACCTTCTTCAACAATATTAACGGTTATTTTCTCTTCGTTATTGCCATCCCAGCCGATAGTAACTTCGGTACTGTCCAAGGTTGTATTAACTTCAGCGGTTAGAGATAGCCAACCGTGAATATTGGATTTTGTTCCCAAAAGGGGGCTATTATTGAAGGCTACGGAAATAAGTCCGCTGGAAGTATCGGCAGTGATGGTACCAATCTCAACATTTACTCCATTATCATTGTAATAAAGTGGCATACTGGAGGGCAAAATAGTAGTAGCATCAAAAACTGAGGGGATTGGGAAGGTAGCGATCTTGTTTTGATAATCTCCGGTGGGTTCATCTAAAGACCACTGATATGTGAGGGTATAGACGGAGCCATTGATCATTTCAGCTCCATTACGATCAATAACGGAACCGAACTGATCCTCAATCCGCAAGGAATCTAGAATACCTAAGTCATTTCTCGACTGATCAATTGCTGGGCTAATCATTTCAAAATTAGCTGCGGGGGCAACCGGTGAGGTGGGTTCAGAACTTTCTTCAATCCCTAAACTGCTCTGTTCAGCTTCTGAATTGAGATTTGTTTCACTTTCAGTCGCAGAGGAAAAAGCTGTTTCAGAATTATTAATGCCTGATTCAGTGGCATTAATAAAACTCAGGCCGAAGGAAAATGTGCTGACAATAAACAGCATACCTAAGGCCAATGCCAATATGGCCTTCTTTTTAAAGTTTTTATTCATGTAAATCTCCTTGGTGATTCTTCCGATAGATGACCTGGATGAGTTTTCTCGGTGGCTTAAGCAAAAATTTTAGCACTAAGAATATAATACCATATTTGAAAGGTTTGGTATGTATTCTTAGCCGCTATTGTTTAAGTTTTGGTGAACAGATTGTAAACTGCTGCTATTTAGTAGTAGTAGTAGTTTCTATATGGCCTGAATTGGCTTAAGAAATGATTGTTAAGCCGTAAAGGTATATAAAAGGGTTACATGGTAAAAGATTTACGAAATAAATACATCTATCGGGTAAATAAAGAGCTGAAAAAGAGGCAGTCAAAGCCAAAGATAAACAGGTGAGAGCCGAATTTTCACATAAAAAAGAGACCAGATATTGCTATCTGATCTCTTAGGTATGATTTTCCTAAATTACTTATCCTAATTCAACAGCATCTTTAAAGTAGATGTTATTGAGAGGTGTTAAGAACCAACCTTCGACGGTAGGAGCAAACATAACATAACGTGAACGATAGAACAGATTAATTACCGCATGGTCGTCACCGATTAAGATGCTTTCGGCCTGATGCATCAGGTCTGCCCCTTTGACAGGATCAATTTCCGCGTTGATTTTCTTCAAGAGTTCATCATAGGCAGGATTATTGTACTTGGAATTGTTAAGCTCGGAATCGCTGGCAAAACCGGCAAGGAATGTCATAGGATGGAGATAGTCCCCGCCCCAGCCCATAGCGGCAATGTCATAGTTTCCGGCTTTGATACCATCATAGTAGACTTTCCACTCTTCGGTAGCGATTTTCATGTCAATGCCCAAGTTCTTTTTCCACATCTGCTGGAGAGCTTCAGTGTACTTCTTGACAATGGGATTGGTGTAGTAGGACAAGGTTACTTGAGGAAAACCTTCTCCGTTAGGGTAACCGGCTTCGGCTAAGAGCTGCTTAGCCATTTCCAGATTACCTTCAGGTAAAATGTCAAAGTCAGGGCGGCTATCAATAAAATCTTCTCCCTCAACCATGTATCCGGGAGCTACAATTCCAGTAGCAGGCAGGTCAGAGTTCTGCAGAACATTTTGGATGAGTGAATCCCTATCAATAGCTAAAGACAGCGCCTTTCTCACTTTTGGATCATTAAAAGGCTCTTTGTCCAGATTCATAATAAAGTAAGTAGTAGCAAACTGGGGAATCACATACATGTCTTCGCTCTCTGTCTTGAGACGAGGAATATCATCGGTGGGTACTTCATAGATACCATCAATCTCTCCGGATTCAAAAGCGGTTAGAGCGGTGGACTGTTCTGGAATGTAACGGAATTGAATTTCTTCTAACTTTACATTCTCAGCATTCCAGTAGTTCTCATTCTTGACTAAGGTTACCCCTTCGCCCAGCTTAATCTTGCTGACTTTGAAAGGTCCATTAGAAACATAGGTAGCGGCATCTTTGGCCCATGTATCAGCGTTACCTTCAACCACATCCTTTTTTACTGCGTTGTATGGATACATGCTCAGTAGATCAAGATAAAAGGGCGTAGGTATCATGATGTTAAGGCTGATGGTCTGAGGATCAATTACTTTAATGCCCACATCCTCTTTCTTACCAGTACCCTCAAAGAACTCTTTAGCACCAACGATATAGTCGGTGAGTATGTTGGAGTACTGAGCAGCCAGAGCTGGATCTAGTACTCTAAACCAAGAGTAGGCAAAATCCTCGGCGGTGAGAGGACTTCCATCAGACCATTTCAGATCAGGACGCAGCTTAAAGGTATAGGTCAAGCCATCTTCGCTAATGTCCCAGCTTTCGGCTAATCCGGGAATCAGATTATTCTCTGAATCATAGGTAACCAGAGGTTCAAAAGCATTGATTAAAACCGGTGCAGCAAAGGTATTGCTGGTAAAGCCCGGATCGAGGCTGTCAGCTTCATTATGAACGGCCCAGATGATTTTTTGATCGGCATTAGAGGCATCGCCGCTGCCCTCTGTTGCGCTTTCATCGCCACTGGCTTCGGTAGCGTTACCAGTCTTACTGGTAGTGGGGGTGGTTTGACCGCCTGTATTACAAGCCGTCAGGGTGGTGGCTAGCAGCATCGTAGCCAGTAGCACGGAAATCAGACTTTTTTTCATGATTTTTCTCCTTTTTATTTTCGTATCGTGTTTTACTCTATAAAGTGGCAAGCCACAAAGTGCTCACCGCCTACATCTCGAAAGACCGGTTCTTCTCGGGAACAAATCTCTTGAGCTTTAGGGCAACGGGTATGGAACCTACAACCGGAAGGCGGATTTATGGGGCTGGGAATATCTCCCTCCACTGGAACACGCTCCCGCTCGCGATTGAAGGCCGGGTCGGCCACAGGTACCGCTTTCAACAGTCCCTGGGTATAGGGGTGCAAGGGGGTTTTGTAAATTTCTTCGCTTTCACAAAGCTCGACCATCTTACCTAAATACATAACGCCCACCCGATCAGATACATAGCGAACCATGGATAGATCATGAGCAATAAACATGTAGGTTAGTTCCAGCTCCTGCTGAAAATCTCGCAGTAAATTAACCACCTGTGCCTGAATAGATACATCGAGAGCAGAAATTGGCTCGTCACAAATAACGACTTTGGGCTGAATAACCAAGGCTCGAGCGATACCAATCCGCTGACGCTGTCCTCCGGAAAACTCATGGGGATAACGTCCGGCATGTTCAGCGGATAGACCGACTTTTTGCAGCATCTCACCAATCAAATCAGCCCCTTGTTTGGCATTCTTGATTATGCCATGGGCTATTAAAGGCTCGGCTATGATATCTCGTACTACCATTCGAGCATTTAGTGAGGAGTAGGGGTCTTGGAAAATCATCTGAATCTTGGGCCGATAGGGGCGCAGTTGTTTTTGACTTAAGCTACCAATCTCATCTCCATCCAGAAAAATTTGTCCGGAGGTAGGGTCATAAATGCGGATAATCGTTCTGGCGGCGGTGGATTTTCCGCAACCGGACTCACCTACAATACCTAAGGTTTCACCCTTTTTTATCTTGAAGGAGATATCGTCAACGGCGTGAACCACGGCGTTTTTCTTACCTTTAACAGGGAAGTGTTTCACTAGATTTTTTACTTCAAGCATGTCTGACGCACCTCCATAAGGGGATTCTGCTCTGCTGGTGCCTCTTTTGATAATAAATGACACATAGAGCGGTGGGTGGGAGACAATTGATAGTAAGGCGGCATCTGCTCATGACAAATTCTCCGGGCGTAAGCGCAACGAGGCGCAAAGGGGCAACCCAGTGGTGGGGATATCATATCCGGCGGTGAACCGGGAATGGGTACCAGACGTTCAGATTTATCAATGTTCACCCGGGGGACGGAAGCCAGTAGACCTAGGGTATAGGGGTGAGCTGTCTGATAAAATAGCTCATCAAGGAGCGCTTCTTCCATCACCATGCCACCATACATAACCACTACCCGGGTACAGAGTTCGGCTACCACACCCAGGTCGTGGGTGATAAACATAATGGACATGCCCATCTCTTTCTGGAGCCCAGCCATTAATTTTAGGATTTGCGATTGAATGGTCACATCTAAAGCGGTAGTGGGCTCATCGGCAATCAGTAGAGCGGGCTTACAGGCCAGTGCCATAGCAATCATGGCACGCTGCCGCATACCGCCGGAGAATTCATGGGGATAGGCACTGTAGCGTTTTTCGGGTTCAGGTACTCTAACCATTTCCAAAAGCTCTAAGGTTCTCTGATAGGCCTCTTTACCGGAGATTTTATTATGTTCGGTGATCATTTCCTGGATTTGTTTGCCTACGGGAATCAGCGGATTCAGCGAGGACATAGGGTCTTGGAAAATCATGGCGATTTCAGCCCCGCGTATGTCACGCATTCTTTTCAGCGACTGTGTAGCCAAATCTTCTCCCCGAAAAAGCACTTTGCCGCCGGAAATCCGACCATTTGAAGGTAATAGGCGCATAATCGACATGGAAGTAACACTTTTGCCACTACCGGACTCACCTACAATACCTAAAGACTCCCCGGGAGCTACTGCAAAGCTGATGCCCCGAACCGACTGAACTTGACCGGCTCTGGTGGTGAAGGTAGTTTGTAGATCTTGTACTTCTAAGAGCGGTTCCATCATTTTGACCTACTTTCGCATTTTGGGATCTAGGGCATCTCTCAGTCCGTCACCGACAAAGTTAAAGGCGAACATCAACAGACAGATAGCCAGAGAAGGAATAAACAATTGGTAAGGAGCGGAACGGAGGGTGGCGAGGGCATCGTTGGCCATAGTTCCTAAGCTGGCCATCGGCGGCGCCACACCTAAACCGATAAAACTCATAAAGGCTTCAATAAATATGGCTGAAGGAATCAGCATGGTTACGGTAACAATAATTGGCCCCATGGCGTTGGGAATTAAATGGTTCAGTAGAATTCGACTGGTTTTAGTTCCCATTGTCTTTGCTGCGTAGACATATTCCTGCTCCTTAAGGCTGAGAATCTGCCCCCGAACAACGCGAGCCATATTTACCCAGTAGACCGTTCCAAGAGCGATAACAATGCTGACAATACCGCTGCTGCTTTGGAGCAGCACCTGGATCAGAATTACGTATAATGTTAGGGGAATGGTACTAATTACATCTACGAAGCGCATCATAACCACGTCGGTAGTGCCACCGATATAGGCTGAAATCCCGCCATAAAGAACACCGATAACTAAATTAACAAAGGCAGCAATCAAGGCAATTAGTAAGGAGATTCGCATACCAAACATCAGCCGAGTCAGGATATCCCGACCCAAAGCATCAGTTCCCAGTGGGTAAGTGGCATTTCTCATTTGAACCGAACTGGTTAGCACCTCGCCTTTCGCATCGGTTAAGACTGGTGGCTTTTTCTTGTAATTGACGATTAATTTACTACCATCTTCCAAGGTGAAGGTCATTCTTTTTTTGACGCCATCATCCTTGGGGCGGGAAAGTGAGCCGATCAAGCTACCGTCTGCCCCTACCTCGATAACTTTTAAATTCTGGGTCAGAAAAAAATAACGTCCGTTCAGTTCATAAGCCGTAAAAACCGGTGGGATGTTTACAAAATCCAAATTCTGCTCGTCATATTGGTGGGGACTGAAAAAGGGCCCCAGTATACAAAATAGTGTTAGCAAAACAATAATCACAAGACCAATAATCGCTGTGGGCTTATGTCTAAAGCGATACCAAACGTCTTGGGCAAAGGAGGAAGCCGGCCGGGCGATCTTCTCTTGTTCGCCAGTTCCTGCCGGTAAAAGCTCCCAAAGAGCTTTATTCGTACTTTCGTTCTCCATGATTCCTCCTTAAGATAACTTGATTCTGGGATCAACCAGACTATATAAAATGTCCACCAGAAAGGTCATTGCAATTAAGATTGCAGCATAGAATACGGTTACACCCATGATGGCCGTATAGTCACGATTGCTAATTGAGTTTACAAATTGCTGACCTAAACCGGGAATAGCAAAAATCTTTTCGATAACAAAAGAACCGGTAATCAGAGCGGCTATGGTAGGTCCTAAAATAGTAAGCACCGGTATCAGCGCATTCCGCAGCGCATGGCGAAATACCACCTTAAACTCGCTTAGTCCTTTGGCTCTGGCTGTACGGATATAATCTTCGCCCATTACTTCTAATAGACTGGAACGTACCAGCCGCGTTAGAAAGGCCAAGGCGTAGCCTGCCCCGGCAATTACCGGCATAATATAGCTCTGCCAGCTATCTAAACCATAGCTGGGTAGAATACTTAGGCGTAGCGAGAATATATACATAAGCAGGGTAGCGATGACAAAGGAAGGAATGGTAATGCCAATTGTGGCGATAAACATCGTCAGCATATCCTGCCAACGGCCATTTTTCAGTGCCGACCATATGCCCAGAGGGACAGACACAAGCAGGGCAAAACCAATAGTAAGCAATCCTAATTGTGCCGAGATCGGAAAACCTTCAGTTATGAACTGATTGACCTGTACGCCTTCATATTTAAAGGAAGGCCCCAGATCAAGGCGAATTAAGCCTTTCATATAGGTAAAGTACTGCACAATTAAAGGATCATTTAAATTATATTTCTCTTGTAAAGCCGCTTCTACACTGGGAGGCAAATTCCGATCAGAGGTAAAAGGGCCACCAGGAATGGCATGCATCATAAAAAAGGTGATGGTAGCAATGGTAAACAACGCTAGTAACATATAGAACAGACGCTTGATCACAAACTTTAACATGAGCAGGTTCTCCTGTTTTCTAAAGGGCGGTTACTTATCTCCAAAAGCCTTGGGAGGCACAATTATGCTATCTTATTTGCGAAAATTGTATTTTTATTATAGGTTTTGCATATTCTGCTGTCAAGGTAGATTCGGGGGAAATGCCTGAAATTTGAGGGGTTTTTCCTATATAAACCTGTCTGTTTTCTGATTTCTTCATTTGGTAAATATGAAATTTTGCCAGTCTTATCATGCAAAATGGTCAGGACAAGAATGGCAAAATCTGTTTTTTGGGGAGGGATAAGTCTGGTAGCTATTTCAGCGGTTCTTTTTTAGGTCAGAGTAGTCCTTGGCTAAAATTGCGTACATAGAATAGTCGCATCTTCCTTGGTTGCTCCAACCTGAATCTCTATGGGTACCTTCATATTGGAGGCCGGATTTTAGCATTACCTTGCCGGAGTTGGGATTATGAGGATCATGACGCGCTTCAATGCGATTTACTCCAACTTCTTCAAAAAAGAAGGTAACGAGGGCGGCTAAGGCTTCAGCGGTAATACCTTGCCCCCACCATGCTTGGCCAATGCAATATCCCATCTCGACCTTTTCAACCCTCGTATCTTCGTAGACGACTGCAATACTGCCGATGGGATTATTACTTTCTTCTTTCAGAACAATAGCCCACTGATAAAAGTTATTTTTGCCGTACTGCTTCGTCCAGTCTTCCAAGATAGCCTTGCTATCCGCCATGGTTTCGTGGCATGGCCAGGTTAAATGTTTAGTTACCTGGGGGTCATGAGCCCAATTGGTATACATGGCTTCGGCGTCGCTAACAGAGAATTGACGTAATATCAGCCTCTCGGTTTCAAGCCTCTTCGTACCTAAGTGTTGCATCGGTATCCCTCCTGTTGTTCATGTATAGCTCATGATAGATCAAATTTGTCTAGTTCCTTTAGTAGTTTGGCTTTCAGCGCTAATAATTTTTCATCTGTAGGAATAGTAGCAGCGTCATACATCTTTTTTGGGGTTCACCTACAATTCTTTACCACCACCAGCATAAAACCTTACGGCAATCTGTGTGCGGTGCTCCAAGGCGGTCTTTTCCAAAATCACTGAAATATGATTACGCACCGTACCGTGGGAAAGGTGCAGTTTTTCAGCTATCTGGTTGTTAGACAGACCTTGGGCAATCAGTTCTACAATTTCGTATTCTCTGGGGGTTAAATGATTAAAGGCCTGGCTCACAGGAACACGGGCAATGGAGCGAATGTAGTTGATGATGTCGGGGGCAAAAACGGTTCCGCCTCCGGCTACCGTTCTGATGGAGGACAAAATACCCTCGGCAGGAGTATTCTTCAAGATATAGCCTCTGGCACCTACATCCAACGCCCGCCCAATTAGCTCCGGTTCATCAAAGGTGGTCAACAGCAGGGGTACCGCCAAGTCTTCCCGTAAGATTTCGGCTGCCGCGGCTATTCCATCCATTACCGGCATTCGAATATCCATTAAAGCTACCTGGGGCTTGTGTTGGCGGCAGAGCTCAACGGCTTCTAAGCCATTTTGAGCACTACCTAGCAAAGTCATGTCCTTCTGCGTACCAATAATCATTTGTAGTCCGTGAAGAATAATTGCATCATCATCTGCCAGAATAAGTGTAATCACAACGTTGTCCTCCATGTATCGATTTATTCAAAGATAATTCTTGGGGTAGTTTTACTTTAAATTGAGATGGATTGGAAAGGTGTAAAAATCATAACAATGGAAAAACCATTCTCATTGCCTTGAAAAAAACAGCGCCCCTGATAACGGGCACAGCGTTCCTCTAAAGCTTGCAGTCCTAATCCCGGTGTAAAGTTCTGCAGCTTACCATTGTCATAATAGTGGACATGAATTAATTTATTTTCGGAGCGAATGTCCACATTAAAGCGATTGCCACTGCTATGCTTTAGAAAATTGGTTAAGGCCTCCACCAAATTGTCCCGTAAGCAAACCCAGATTTCGCTGGAAATAAGGCTTATATTTCCTAGGGTTTCTATGTGGGTTTCTTTCTGAGGATGTTCTTTTTCGAAGCGAGCTAAAAGGGATGAAATGTCTGCTAAACCTGCCTCTTGCCGACTACTCCGTTCTTCTCTTAAGGCATGGCGGACATCATTAACCGCCGTCCGCAAGTTCTCCGTAGCCATCTGCAGAGCTTCCTTGGCTTGGGTGGGATTTTCATCCAGGGTTAGCATGGCTCCTTCTAAAAGAATAATACTACCGGAAACTCCGTGCCCGATCTGATCATGAATTCTAGCGGCTAAACGATTGCGTTCTTGAATCTTAGCCCCGTGTTCCATGGTTTGCGAAAGTCGTTTCTGATTACTAAGACGCTGCTGAAGTTCCAAAATTTCTTCACTACGGTCTTCAATAATTTGATGACAAATGGAAAGGCGGTGTTCTAAGAAAATACCGAAAAACAGCCCGACCAGCGTTAGAATACTTATGAATAACAGCAGAGGTGAGGCTTCCAATAGAAGCCAGAGTAATAGGGTAATAAGTCCGCTTATCCAAGAAAAATATTTCTCCGTTATATCTTCGGCGACTTGAGCCGCTATAATGGCACAAAAAGGCAGTAAGGTAACACCGAAGAAAGCAATGGCAGCAACGGCTGTAGAAACCAGTAAAAGCTTAGCGAGAATTTGACCTTTTTTTAATAAATTTAAAAGCAGTGCAATTCCCAGGAGGCTGGTACCGGTTAGTCCCCCGATCAAAAGTGCAACCAGGGGCTGTGCCTCTGCTCCCAAGTAAAGACCTACAAATCCAGCCAATGTAGCATAGCCAAAGTAAAAGAGCTGTTTTTCTTTCATAAGACCTCCCGGGGCTACGTCTTTTCTGTGGATAGAAGAAGACCCCACTCTTTAATTATTTGCATGGCGGGAATAAGCTTTTCTCCCTGAGGGGTGAGGGAATATTCCACGTGGGGCGGGATGTCTGAAAGCTGCTGACGGTAAATCAGTCCGTATTCTTCCAACTCTTTTAGCGAGCGGGTTAACATAATATTGGTGATACCTGCCAGTTGGCGCTTCAGTTCATTATAGCGCAGAGGCGTATCCGCCAACTTCCAAAGAATAGGAATACGCCATTTTCCGCCAATAACATTAAGTGCAGCAAGCACGGGGCAAAGGGGTTGATATAGGCTAGACTGTTCCATAAAATACCTCGTTATCTAGGGCACAAAAAAGTGCGTACTTACTAATTTGTTATTTTAATATAGAATAAGTCTATTAGCAAATTTGCCAAGAAACATAAGCGTAATTTATTTTATTATCTAGGAGAAAAACATGAACAACAAACTTGTAAACCGAATGGAAAATCTGCCCCAAGACTCTTATTTTTATAATACAGCTTGCTTAAAAATTACAGATGGAAATAGCTTTGCTCAGGTCTATGCTGAACTTACCGCTTTTGTAAAAGAAACGGTGAATGAAGACGGCTGCATTGAATTTTTTGCGGCTCCCGCTTCCGTGGATCAAGGTGAAATTATGCTGTGGGAAGTCTGGGAAAAAGAAGCAGATATGCAGAAACACATGGAGCAAGGACATACCCAAAACTTGTTAGCAAAAAATTTACTGACCCTTTTATGGAGTAAATCCGTGATGGTATAAAGTATAAAAATATTCTTTGTTGGGATTGAAAATAGGGGGGCTTGTCTCAGATCTTCTGAGACAAGCCCCCCTTCACCTATATTCAATAGATAGTAACCCTAGCTTATCCCGGTTTTTTTCCTTGGCTACTGACAAAGCGTACGCCAGCCAGAACAAAACAGATCAGGGCAAAAAGTGCCAATATTAGGGCATTAAGCCACCAAGAGGCTGTGGGATCAACCTGAAGCCTGCGAATGGCATCAGCCATCCAGTAGTGAGGCGTTAATCGAGCCAGTTTTTGCATGAATTCTGGAGCGGTATTAATAGGAAAGTAAGCACCGCCCAGTAGACTCATAATGGTAGAGATACCAATAATCCCGGCGACTATGGCATTTCGGCTATTGAGGTAAAGAGCCAGTAGGAGGGACAGACCAACGACAAACATAGAGAACAATAGTGCCAGCAGCAAAGGAATAAATAGGGCAATACCAATGACAGAGCCCGTGACCAACAGGTAGATAAAGAAAATACCCAGTAGCAATAGACTATTTAATAGACCTACTAAACATAGACTCAAAACATACTGGATAGAACGGACGCTGGAGACTTTTACTCGACCATAGACACCGCCTTTGCGGTCATCGAATATTTGGAAAGATACACCAAATCCCAGTAAGAAACTAAATACCATGTAGAAGCCTATTACTTGCTGAAAAGCGTCTTGCTGTTTTTCTTCTAGTAGAGAGGACATTTCCATTCGTGAGGTTTCGATAGTGGGGCTGTTTTTGCGCGTTTCTTCTAGTAACGTAGCCAGTTCAGCAGGCTGACCTTGAGCTCCCAAACTAAGGGTCATGAGGCTACTGGTATAGCTCTCTAAATAACTGCGAATAAACATACCGTTGGCATAATCATCTAAAAAACTTACTAAAATTGCCTTGGGTTCTCCGTCTAACAAAGCGGCCTGATAACCCTCTGGAATTTCAATGATAGCGGCAATTCGTCTTTCCACTAGGGTATTACTGAGTTCTTCTCGACTTTCACCTTCCGTGATCGTCATTCCTAGTTCTTGGGTAAGATATTGACGTAAATCTTCACTAACGGGCGTTTCTTCTTGTGCCAGAAGACCTACCGGAACACTATCATAGCTGGTAATGATAGAAATCATTGTATTAAAGATCAAACAGAGGGCAATGCCGCCAAGGATTGCTGCGAAGGTGATTCCTCTGGAGCGACGAAGATTATTAGCAAAAAGTAAAAATGTCTTTTTCATTTCATGGTTACCTCTTTTCGTCTAAATAGCAATCCGCCTACCCCAATAAAAATAACTAAAAGAACAGCACTGATAGCCATGGCGGTGAGAATTTTTTCCGGTCGTCCAAAAACGGTTAGATCAAAAGCGGCATTTTGAATTTGCCAGATGGGGGACAATTCGGTGATGCCGGGCAGATAAATTTCTTTTGAGAAGGTTCCGGAAATAAACATCAGAGCCCACATAATTGGCATGACTACTAGGGTAGGATTAACTTTGAGAAATAGACCAATTACCATGAAAAGGGCATTAATGGTGAGGCCAATCACGAAAAAAGCACTAAATAAGATGAAGTTGTCCCATAAAGTCCCGGCATAATGAACCTGGAAAAAAATCATACTGGGAATCATGACGCAAAGCACCTGAGCAATAGCTTGTGGAGTCGCCGCCAAAACCGACTGAATATAAAGGCTTAATCGACTTTTGGGCGAGGCTAAGGTTCGGCGTAACGTGCCATCCTTGCGGCTATCGTAAAGGCTACTGGCACCGCCAATACCCCCGGCCATAAAGAGGATCATTACCAGCATGGCAACCCCATAATAATCCAGCATGGTGCGGTTATAGGGGAAATCTTGTTGTTTAACCAGATCTTGAGTCCTTTGTTGTGCTGCAGCTTGGAGTTTTTCCGGGTGATTTTCGGCCAAAGTGGACATGGCAGCGGTTTCTCTGGCAAAAGACTGAAAAATAGACAGAACAGCACGGTTCTGGATATTATCAAAACCTTCATAGATACTGATAGAAAAGGGTTCTTCAAAGCGAACAGCGGCAGCGGCCTGATTTGTTTCAACTTGCTTTTTTGCCTCATTAAAATCAGTATTGGCTTTCACATCAATACTGGCATTTTCATCCAGTGCCACCAGTAAAGCATCAATGGCGTGACGAGAGAATTGATCTTTAGTTTCTATGGTATAGGCAATAGTAAAGGGCTTAATAGGACGGTCGGCATTGTCTAACTGAGCCAGTAGATTCCCTAAGAGAAAAACGAGCAAAGCGGGAAAAATTAGGACAAAGAACAGATTTCCCCGATCTCGGAACAAAATCAAAATGTCGCGTTTTATAATGGCAAACATATGCTTCCCCCTTAACGTAATTCCCGGCCGGTGAGAGCCAGAAAAGTGGTTTCCAGATTAGGGGTTTCGGTACTGAGACGGTAAATGGGAAGGGCGGAATCCATCATAATTTGTAGCACCGGTGTTACCGCTCCAAAGCTAAGAGCCACATCAACCTGTAAGCGACCGGTATCTTCTTGGTAGCTGGCGTGCCGCACATCCGGGATTAAGCGGATTTTTTCCAGTAGTGCTGCCTGAAGGGCACCCTCAGGCAATTCGGTCTCGATGATGATTGATTTAATATCTGTAACCACCTGTAAAAGCTCCGCTTCTGTTCCCATGGCTACCAGGCGGCCATGATCAATGATGGCAATTCGATCACAGATTTCTTGCACTTCCGGCATGTAGTGTGAGGTGTAAATAATGGTTGCGCCTTTCTTTTTCAAGCTCTTGATGGAGTTCATAATATGCTCGCGGCTTTGAGCATCCACCCCCACGGTAGGTTCATCCATAACGATAAGCTTAGGGCGGTGAGCGATACCACAGGCAATATTCAGCCGCCTCTGCATGCCGCCGCTCATTTTTCCGGCTCGCTTTTTGGCTTGATCTTCTAAACCTACAAAAGCGAGAGCGTCATTTACCGCTAATTTAAGTTTATGCCCCTTAAGCCCATAAAGGGAAGCAAAAAAAGCGACATTTTCCCGGGCTGTTAAAGTGGGGTAAAGGGCAATATCTTGAGGCACGAGACCAATAAGACCTTTGATTTTTCGTTCATCTTCTTCAAAGGATAATCCATTAACGGTGATTTTACCTTTGTTATAGTCAATTAAAGTACAAAGAATATTCAGCGTAGTTGATTTCCCGGCGCCGTTAGGGCCTAAAAAACCAAAAATCTCACCTTCTTTGACGGAAAAACTTAAATTATCTACGGCAATCAATTCACCGTATTTTTTTGTTAGTTCTTTTACTACCACATAATCTTCCATGGAATATTCCTCCTCTTATTTCTCTTACAATTTAATCTTACTGCAGCCAGAGCCGAGGTAGAAGTGACAGATGCTGGTTTTTATGGTGACAAATGTCATGGTGCGTAGATTTTGCGTGTAAACTGCATTTTCTTTTCGGGGATGGCTAAAGGCAAAGCTGTTATGCTGTTCTTACCCTCAGAAAATAGCTGCAAAAATAATTCGTAGGAGATATATTGCATGAAAAATAGAAAAATAATGTCTTTAGCATCAGCCGTAGTACTATGTTCCATCTTGGCCTCGGCCTGTGATGTTACCCTACCGAACCAAAGTTCAGCAGTGGGAGCTGTTACAGAAGAAGCGCAGACAAATAGTAGTACAAGTCAGTCTGCTGCTGCCCTTGATTACGTTAATCAAATGGATAAAAGTAAGATTCTATCCGTAGAAATTAGTGCCGATGCCAGCGCTTGGCAGTCCATGCTCGATAATGCAATAAATGAAGAGTATATTTCTGCTGATATTACGATTAACGGAACAACTATCAAAAATGTTGGAATCAGACCCAAAGGTAATTCCAGCCTGAATTCTATTGCCAGGGATGAGGACAGCAACCGCTATAGTTTTAAAGTCAAATTTGATGAATATGTTCAGGGGCAGACTTGGCTGGGATTAGACACCTTGGTACTAAATAATAACTACTCGGATGCCTCTTCAATGAAAGAATATCTAAGCTACGATATCATGAGCTTTATTGGCGTTGATTCTCCTCTTTATAGTTATGCCGATATTCAAGTAAATAATGAAAGTTGGGGATTTTATCTGGCGGTTGAGGAAGTAGATAGTGCCTATCTGGATAGAACTAAAAACGGCGAAGGTGAGTTATATAAACCGGAAAGCATGGACATGCAAGGCGGTATGCCTGACCGAACGAATAATTTGGCCGCAGGAGATACTGCTACAGTCAGTCCAACCGAAAGTGCGGCTGGTACAACAGAAGCTACAGAAATCGCAGCAACAAAAACCACGCAAAGTACAGCTGCTACCGTAACGCCTACACCTACTACGGAAGAAGCCGGAGTCCAATCACCTAAAGCTGTAGGTGATCGGGGGCAGGGTGGCTTTGGCGGTATGGGTGCCAGTGGTGGCGTCTCCTTACTCTATACTGATGATAATGAATCCAGTTATTCGGCGATTTTTGATAACGCGGAAACAAAGACAGATACGGCCGACCATCAGCAAGTGATTGAGGCATTAAAAAATTTAAACAGCGGAACTGATTTAGAGAAGTATGTGGATGTGGATGAGGTACTTAGATACTTAGCCGCTCATACCGTGGTGGTCAATCTGGATAGCTACTCCGGGAATATGGGACATAACTACTATCTTTATGAGAATAATGGTCAACTCAGTATCTTGCCTTGGGACTATAACATGGCTTTTGGCGGTTTTCAATCTGGTGATGCCTCCGCTGTGGTGAACTTCCCCATTGATACACCGGTGTCTGGTGTGAGCATGGAGGATAGGCCGATGATTGCTAAGCTTTTGGAAGTGCCGGAATACTTGGAAACTTACCACAAGTATTTACAGGAAATTATTGACGGCTATTTTGCAAATGGAAAATTTGAACAGACTGTTAATGGACTAAATGACCTTATTTCCACGTCTATAAAAAATGATCCCACCGCTTTTTCGACTTACGAAGAATACCAAGCCGCGGTTACTGAGCTAATAAAACTCGGCACTCTCCGGGCTGAAAGTATTGAGGGGCAATTAAATGGCACGATTCCATCTACTTCCCAAGGTCAGGAGGCTGCACCAGAAACCCTGATTGATGCTTCTTCTGTGAACATGTCTGCCTTGGGTAGCATGGGCGGTGGTATGGGTGTAGACATGGGCGGGCGCGCTCCCGGCGGCGCTGGAATGCCGGGACTACCGGAGGGCGTAAGTATGGAAACCATGCAGAAAGCTATGGATATTCTCAGAGCAGCGCAGGATGGACAACTTACCGAAGAACAGCGCACGCAACTCCATGAACTTGGGTTAACTGATGAGCAAATTGAAGAACTTCTGACTCTGCCTATGGCCGGCCCAGGGGGTGGAAACTTTGGTGACCGGGGAGCGACAGAGTAAAGATCATACCAGCAAGTGATAAAGAAGAATCTGGAGAGAGAGCTTTTTACAGATTTCTTCCCTTGATGTAGATGGTAGAGCAGTAGCCAAGGCAGCCATGCCTTGGCTACTGGCAGCAGAAATTTTTTCGACGTAAGAAAGGGTAAAGGCGTGTGAGCATAAAGCGGCGGCAGTTACAAACAACTATTATCGTTATTATCATGGTTTTAAGTCTTGGATTAGAAGCCATAGGGTGTACGGCTCTGCAAGTGGATGCGCCTTCGCCTTCTGCTGGGGATAGTCAACGCAATACGGCTACTAATGTAACATCAGGGGCACAACCGCCTGTAACGGAAATGACCAATGCCCGGCAGGTAGCTGGCTACAGAACGAAGGATAACCGAGTAGTTAGGGCTAATTTACTTTGGCGGTCGGGAGCCCCGGTTGGGCTGACTGCTGAGGAAATTATTGCCATACAGGAGGCTGCTAACTTGACCGATATAATCGACTTCCGTGATGAGGTAGAGGTAGAAGAAGCACCGGATGCTTCTGTAGAGGGCGTGGGTTATCACCATCTAAATGCCTGGCCTCGTGAGGTAAGAGACGCACTGATTGCCCAGTGTACTACAAGTCAAGGCTTTGATTCTGCCGCCTATACCCAAAGCTACTATGAAGCCTTTGCATTAGATCCCTCCGCCATATCTGCCTATAAAGAGATGTTTGCCTTGTTACTCGAAAAGGATGCGGGAAGTTTTTTACTGCATTGTTATCATGGTAATGACCGGACAGGAATTGCCATAACTCTCATTCTAAGTGCTCTTCAAGTAGATTGGGAACAAATTGAGGAAGAGTACCTACTTTCTAATCTTTATGCTGCCGGAAGTGTTAACTTGGCGAATCTAAGATACTACCGTGAACTAATCAACGCTAATTATGGTAATATAGATTCCTATCTGGCTGTAGAAATGGGACTTAATGCTGAGGCGCTAAAGATATTGGCAGAAAAATATACTTTGGCCGGGTCATGAATTTTTAAAAAGGAGCAAGCAAGATGGAAACAAAAAAAAGAATCTATATTGCCGATGATGAAGCCAATATCCGTGAGGCGATTAAAACTTTTTTGGAAAGTGACGGCTATTTGGTTTCCACCTTTGAAAATGGTGATCTCATGCTGGAGTGTTTTAAAAGAACTCCGGCTGATTTGGTAATTCTGGATGTGATGATGCCGGGATCGAATGGCTTTATCATTTGCTCGGAAATAAGAAAAATCAGCACTGTTCCGATTATTATGTTAACGGCCAGAGATTCAGACTTGGACTATGCTACCGGTCTTAGCTTAGGCAGTGACGATTATTTCACTAAGCCCTTTTCGGCCATGGCATTAGTGATGCGCGTGAAGGCTATTTTTCGCCGGATTGAATTTGAAAAACAGGGGCGGGTGCAGACAGCCGATGCCCGGCAGCTGGAATTTGGCGATATTGTAATCGATAGTAAGAGCAAGTTTGTAACCGCCGGAGGGCAAGAGCTGCTTTTGACACCTAATGAATTTGACCTGTTGTCCTATCTGGTGGAGCATAATGATCAGGCGGTATCCCGAGATGAACTGCTGAAAAATATTTGGGGCTACAATACCGAAATCGAAACCCGGGCAACAGATGACACTGTGCGGCGACTGAGGAAAAAACTGGAAAGCAGTCAAGTGGCAATAGAAACGGTCTGGGGCTTTGGCTTTCGCTTAAAGGTGCGTGATGTTCATGACTAAGAGTAAATTTTATCAAAAATGGCACATCAAGCCACGGGTTTTTGTAATGCTCTTACTTCTATTGCTGGTCGTATTTTCCAGTATTTTCATTGCCTTTAATTTATTCATTAACGGTTATATACAGAGAAATGTCGAGAGTCAGTTAACGGAGCTGGTGGACAATTTTGGTAAGATTATGGAACGACCACCTGTTAGCTCGACGGATAATTTTCCCGTGCCGGATTTATCCACTCAGCCCAGAAACAAGATTGGTGCCTGGGGTGAAGTTATTCTCTTAGATTCAGATTATGTGGTTAGAGGTACTAATCCATTAAATAGTAGTACCAGTTCAGATGAGGCGACTCAAATTGCTGCCTATTTAAGGGAACAAGAAATTTCTTTAACCGCTATCAGGAACATGAAAGTGGTTACTTCAGAAGGCAAGTACTTTATCTCTTCTATTGAGGACAGTAATAGACCAGGAAATTATTTTGTTTTCTATATCAGTGTTACGGGCATTTATCATCTGGTGGATACCATCAACTTGGCCATGCTGGCGATTATGGCAGCGGCGCTGATTATCTGTTTTCTTATAGCCAATCTTATAGCGGAATCCGTAACTCGACCTTTAAGAAAGCTTTCTACCTTCGCAGAGGCTCTGGGGCAGGGGCACTTTGAACGGCAACAGTTTGCCTTTAAAGATATTGAGTTTGAGGAACTGGGGGAAGCTATGAACCAATCGGCGGAGAAGCTCGACTTATATGACAAGGATCAGCGAACTTTTTTCCAAAATGTTTCCCATGAGTTACGCACACCGCTTCAATCCATTCGTTGCTACGGTGAAGGTCTGGAGTATGGTTTGATGGATGCTAAAAAAGCGGGCACAACTATTGTCTCCGAAACGGATCGGCTGAGTGAATTGGTAGAGGATTTACTCTATATCTCTCGGATTGACAGTATTTCCGGGCAGTTTGAAAAGCGTGAAAATGATTTGCGTGACACCCTCGCCCACAGCGCTGAGGCACAGAAAGCCCTGGCGAAAAAGAACGGTATCCAGCTGGTATATGAATTCGATGATGAACCGGTTTTGTTTACTTATAATGAAAAACATATCTACCGAGCCTTTTCCAACCTTATCTCCAATGCCTTACGCTATGCTCAACACAAAGTTACCCTTTGTTGTAGTCAAGGGCCGACCGGGATAGAAATCGCTGTAAGTAATGATGGCGCTGCCATCTCTCTGGAGGATCTGCCGCATATTTTTGAACGGTTTTATAAGGGTAAGGATGGAAAGCACGGCATTGGCCTTTCTATTGTAAAGTCAGCGGTAGAGCTTCATGGCGGCAAGGTATTTGTAGAATCTGGAGAAGAGACTCGCTTTAGGATTCAGTTTCCCCTCTCATAGTAAACTTTCGTGTAAGTTTTGCGTGTGAAATTCTCCGTCTTTTCGGGGAAGTGAAAAGACCATTTTGTTAAACTAAAAGTGTACTACAAAGCTGAAAAGAGGATAGAAATATGGCTATTGAAGTTTTTAATCGCTACGAAAATAAGTACAGACTCGATCCGGATACTTTTGCCAAAATTCAAAGCCAACTTTCTCTCTATATGGAGCCGGATCAATACAACAAAGATGGGAATATCTATACTATTTCCAATCTCTATTATGATACTCCCGATCATCATCTCATCCGAACTTCGCTACAGAAACCAAAATATAAAGAAAAGTTGCGCCTGCGCGCCTATGGCGTGCCTGATAAAGACACTAAGGTCTACGTGGAGATGAAAAAGAAGTTTAACGGTTTGGTGAATAAGCGCCGTAGTGCCTTAAAATTAGAAGAGGCCTATAGCTTTTTGGCGTCAAATCATATTCCGGAAGAGCAGCCCTATCAGAATCGACAAGTACTTCATGAGCTCTCTGCCATGTTGGAAGCCAACCCCCTGTCACCCGCACTTTATCTAGCCTACGACCGAAAAGCCTACTTCGGCCGGGGGCAGGAAGATTTGCGAATCTCTTTCGACACTAACATCCGCACGAGACGCTATGATTTAGCCCTGGAAGCTGGGGATTATGGTGAAGCTCTGCTGAAGGAAGAGTACTGGCTGATGGAAATTAAGGTGGCGCAAAGCATTCCTTTATGGCTAAGCCGCCTACTGTCCGAACATCAGATTTTTCCGAAAAGTTTTTCCAAATATGGTGAGGAGTACCGACAGTTGATAGAGACCCGGCCTACCCAAGACGCTCATGCTAAGATAAGGGAAGGGGCTTCGGAGAGCTCGGCCTTATCTAGGTGCTTTTCGACAGGACTTTTGAATAATAAAAAGGCGGGTGAACCCGCCTAGTACGTGATATTGGGGATACGCAACCCCACAGCATATAGCTTTATCTTAGACTTCTCTGACGTTCATTGGCAAACATCAATGCTTGTGTTTAAGGTGAACGGTTCTCTAACGTTCATTGGCAAACATGAAATCCAAGCACTTATATGATAGAACAAATTCATAATGATTAATAGGTGCAAATATTAACAAATTGTAAATTTTGTGATATCAGACTATTTTATCAAGCTTTATTTGCATATATTTGTCTATAGTGCATCGACTATTTTAGTTGTTATGAAGGGGGAACCGGCTATGGGCAATCGGATTTTAGGTTTAGACTTGGGTATTGGATCAATTGGTTGGGCAGTAGTAGATGAGGATTTGGAACGAATTCTTGATCTGGGGGTCAGAATTTTTGAGAGTGGCGAAGAAGGCGCATCGAAGGCCGCTGATCGTGCCAGTCAGCAGCGGCGGCAAAAGCGAAGCATCCATCGTCAGACCCGTAGACGACGTCAGCGTAAAGAGCGTCTTAAGGCGGTTCTTGAGGGAATTGGGCTGATTTCAAAGGAGGCTATTCACGAGGCTTACCGTAGCAAAGGATTTAATCCAGAGGTATTTGCTTGGCGTAATAAAGGCCTGACGGAAAAACTAAGTCCTATTGAAATCACTGCCATACTAATTAATCTGGCCAATTATCGTGGTTATAAAGATTTTTATGAGGGCGAAGGTGCTGAAGAGGGTAAGGAGAGTCAGTTAAAAGAAGCTCAATCAAGAGTGTGCCGTCTTTTTGAGGAAAGTCACTATGAGACGGTGGGACAAATGATTTATCTTTCACCAGAGTTTCGCTATAACGGTCATTTGTCCATTAGAAACAATGGGCAGAAGGATAGTTCAGGAAAGAAAAAGACCCAGTACCGCAATTTAATTCCCAGAGAATATCTCTACAAAGAGGCAGAAATACTACTTAACCGTCAAGCTGAGTATTATTCCTGCTTATCGCCGGATAATTGTGGTTTGATTCTAGCGGCTATTTTTAGCCAACGCTGTTTTGAAGAGGGGCCGGGGCCAAATAAGGAAAAGAGTTTATCACAAAGACAGGCTATGCTAAAAGCCTCAAAGGGTAGGCAAGTCTATAGTGGCTTTGAGGAGTTGATTGGCCAATGTCCCTTTTTTCCCGCGGAGAAGAGGGGTAGCCGTAATAGTCAATTATTTGACATGTTTATGCTGATTAATAGCCTTTCGCAGCTACACTTTTTCAAAGACCAAAAAGAAATTTTCTTTTCTGGTTCCTACTTGGAAGAATTACGTCAAATAGCCTTTGAAAAAAAGGGTACGATAACCTTTAAGGAACTGGATAAATTCTGTAAGCAGAAGCAGATCGAGCTAATTAAGTCCGAGGGCTTTAAGGGTAAAACTAACTTTGTTGTCTGCAAATATATTCAATTTCTATGCAATCCAGATATTTTCCCCCCAGAGCAGATTCAGCACTTTCGGGAGGAGGCCTATGATGATGCTCAGAGTATATCTTGGAGACTAGGCATTATCTTAACTCGCTTCGCCACCCCCAGCCGCCGGGAAAGTGAAATCAAGGCATTGCTTTCTAAGGAAGCAATGGGGACAGGGAATCTTTCTAAACTAAAGGTGCAGAGGATGCCAGGAGCAGCGTCGGTCTCCGATACTTATATGCTTAAAGCGGTGGATGCCTATAGAAATGGCCAACTTTATGGTGATTTTCAAGCCGAGATTCTACTTAAGCAGTCAGAAAATAGTTTTGAGGGGAAAGCTCTGGTATCCAAAGGGAAGATCAGACCCATTGCTGATCCAGATTTAATTCGTAATCCGGTGGTTTACCGTACTCTCAATGAAGCTCGTAAGCTTATTAATGTAATTCAAAAAACATATCCGGGAATAACCCAGATTAATATTGAGGTGGCTCGTGATGTCGGACAATCTTTTGAGGAGCGAGCGGCTGTAAGCAAGAGGCAAAAAGACCGAGAACGAGATAATCAAAAGATTAGAGAAGACTTAATTCAAGAACTAGAAAAGTCTTACAAAGAGGTCGGACTATCGGATAAGCTACTCACAAAGTACCGCCTATGGATGAGCCAACAAAAACATTGTCTCTACTCCGGTGCAGCGATTTCCTTTGAAGAGCTATTGACTAATGAAGTTCAGGTTGACCATATTATTCCCCAGTCTATCGTGCTGGATGAGACCATTAATAATAAGGTACTGGTTAAGACCGTTGAAAATCAGCATAAAGGGAATCGTTTACCCTTAGAATATATGTCACAGCAGCAAGGGGAAGACTTTAAAAATCGGGTGGCTAATCTAAAGCGAAATTCTCTTATTAGCGCTATTAAAGAACGCTATCTTTTGCTGGATTCTTTGGATTCGGAAGATGGACAAACCGCCATTTCTGGCTTTGTGGAGCGTAATCTTAATGACACACGTTATATCTGCAAATATGTGTCAAATTTTCTCAAAAAGGCATACGAAGGTAAGGTTGAGATTATGATGATTCGGGGCAGTATTACCAGCCGCTTCAGGAGAGTCTGGCTAGATCGAAATAAAGAGCAACCCTTACTTTGCTTTTATGGTTTAGGGGATAAGGGCAGAGATTTACACTACTATCATCATACTGTTGACGCCGTAGTTTTGGCTAATTTGAAACGGGCATATATTGAGATCGCTCAGGACTATTTAAAAATTACCGGTCTAACTAGAGAAAGAGATCGCATGGCCAACTGCGGCTGTGCTGTTGAAGTGCAGCGGATTAATCAAGGGATTCATTACGAACTCGAGAATAGCATCGGGAAAATGCAGAAATATTATGGTTTCAGTCCATCACGCACCAGAGAATTACTTGAACAGGGCTGGGTGCCTAGTATTTGCACTTGTTTGCGTAAAGAAGTTGAGGCAAGGATTCCTCTTCTGGTTGACTGGCAAGCCAAGGGCTACCAAGACTATCTCTTAGCTAGCCGAAATCTGCGACCATACCTCTTGGCAGCGGTGGTGGAACTACGAACACAAAAAGCTGCTGGGGCAGAGAGTTTTTCTCTACCGGATGAATTAGTTGAAGAAATTAATCAAGGCTTAAGTCAGGTCTATCCCAAGTACTGTGCGATTGATAGACAAGGTATGCTCTTTCCTCAAGAAGAGACAGATAAGGACAAGAAAGTCCTGCTGCTAGATGTATTTGCCAAGTTAGCTGAACGACCTTTGAGTGATTTTATTGATAGTCTGGAGATTTGCCCGGAGGAGACCTATCAGCAGCGGGTGGAAGAATTCTATCGAGATCAGGATTTTGCGGAAAAGATCAAAATACCCTATGTTTCCTTTAAGATTGATCGGCGGTTTAGAGGCGGAATGCTTTCCAGTGATAATCCGGTATCTTTGGAAAAAACCGGCTATAAGACTTTTCTTGAATTAGAAGCTGCTATGAAGACGGACTTACGTTGTCCTTACTATGTGCGTTTCAATAAAGGCATCGGTGAACTGGGTAATTTTACTGTTTATGAAGCTCGGTGCTATTATTGTTTGGAAATCTTTCTAAACCCAAAACAGAACTATGAAATTCGCGGTATTCGCTACGTAGACCTGTATAAAAAAGACGGAAAACTGGTGTTGCGGAAACCCCTGCCGGAGGGTTATCAGCACGTAGCTTACCTCTTTAATAATGAGTATATCAAGGTTTTTGATAAAAAGGGTAAGGTTAAGAATAATGGTTTTGGTGCCTATCGGAGTATCGAAAATGTAAATCAAAATACTGCGAAAATTCGACTGTTCTCTAATTATGGGCTGAACGGGCGTGATCGAGTCATTAAGGTAGCTGCACCAGTAAAAAAGGTAGAAATTTCTCTGCTAGGACATATTCTGGGGGAAGTAAGATGTGGCGATCAATCATTATTCATCAGGGCGAACGATTAAGCACTCGTCAAGAATGGCTGGTACTGGAAATGGAAGATGGGCAGAAAAAGGAAATGCCCTTAGCCGACTTGTACAGCATTGTGGTAGACAATCCACAGATGTCTATTACTGTACCCTTACTGGCTAAATTAGCCAGTTATCAGATTCATCTGATTACCACAGATGAGAAGCATATGCCCATTTCCGAGACCTTCCCACTTAATACTCACTATCGCTGTTATAAAGTCATTAAACAGCAAGTGGAGATGTCGGCCGATTTTAAGGGCTGCCTCTGGCAGAAGATTATCTCGGCTAAGATTCATAATCAAGCGGCGGTGGTGGCTAATGCCACTACAGCTGAAGGGGTGGTAGAACGGCTGAAGGAGCTAGCTATGGAAGTGCTCCTGCACGATTTAGGGAATCGAGAAGGTATTGCGGCTAAGATGTTTTTTCGTAATCTTTATGGTGCTACCTTTATACGTTCATCGGATGATAAAATCAATGCCGGGCTTGACTATGGTTACGCTATTTTGCGTTCAGGAGTGGCAAAGAGTCTTGTAGCCTATGGCTTTAATTGTGTTATTGGTATTCATCATATTTCGGAAACCAATGCTTTTAATCTAGCTGATGATTTTATGGAACCCTTGCGGCCAATCGTGGATGCCTGGGTTATTGAAAACATTGACTTACTGGAGGAAGGGTTAAGCCGGACAGCTAAGACTCAGTTAATCGACTTAGTGAATCAAGATATTACCTTTGATGGCAAGCGCATGAAGGTTCGCTATGCCATAGATATGATGATACGAAGTCTAGTTTCAGCTATAGAGAGCCAGAATCCTAGCCGCTTGCTATTGCCCAAGATTGATGTGGTGAAAGTAGAGCAATAGAATGGTAAATCGAACGATGCGTTTACTGGTACTTTTTGACTTGCCAACGAAAACAAAACGAGAAAGAAAAGACTATGCTGTCTTTAGAAAAATGCTGATTCAGCATGGCTTTGCCATGCTGCAATTCTCCGTATATGTGCGAATTACCAGAAATCATGACGATTTGGAAAAGTATATTAAGATTATTGAGCATCGCCGACCGCCTAAGGGGGATGTTCGCTGCTTGAAAATTACGGAAAAGCAATATGCCGGTATCCGTTTGATTATTGGCGATCAGGAGAATATTCCCGATTACGGTACTGAAGATCTGGTGGAGTGGTGATTTTCTATAAAGTTTGTTTGCGGAAATCTGTATATTAGAGTCTTTTATGTGATAAAATTAGCTCGTTTAAGGTTTTAGTTCTCTGACGTTCATTGGCAAACAAAGACTGTCTGCACCGTGAACTAGAGTACGAGACGTTTTAGTTCTCTGACGTTCATTGGCAAACAAAGACTCACACCCGCTATTGAGTGGTGGGGCGAGCGTTTTAGTTCTCTGACGTTCATTGGCAAACAAAGACCTAGCCTTAAAAGCTTCATACTGGTCGATTGTTTTAGTTCTCTGACGTTCATTGGCAAACAAAGACTGCAGACAGGTTTATGGATAAGCTGCTGTAGTTTTAGTTCTCTGACGTTCATTGGCAAACAAAGACAAGTAATCTAGTGGTTTAAAACTTTTCGTCGTTTTAGTTCTCTGACGTTCATTGGCAAACAAAGACTGGCTTACGGACGTACAGGATTACGCCCTAGTTTTAGTTCTCTGACGTTCATTGGCAAACAAAGACGTATCTGCACTGGCGCCCCATTATAACTATGTTTTAGTTCTCTGACGTTCATTGGCAAACAAAGACGCCAACTTGAATATAATCGCTATGGGAAGGGTTTTAGTTCTCTGACGTTCATTGGCAAACAAAGACTTATGTTTTATTGCCACCGGCCGCCCTCAGGTTTTAGTTCTCTGACGTTCATTGGCAAACAAAGACCCCAGCTTGGGTAGATCAGGAAGTTACAGAGTTTTAGTTCTCTGACGTTCATTGGCAAACAAAGACAAGCAAGCAGCAGCCCCAATTAATGATGAGGTTTTAGTTCTCTGACGTTCATTGGCAAACAAAGACTCTGGCTTCTCCTTTAACTTTTGGTTATTTGTTTTAGTTCTCTGACGTTCATTGGCAAACAAAGACAAAATCAAAATCTTGCCAACAAATAACAATGTTTTAGTTCTCTGACGTTCATTGGCAAACAAAGACAAAAGATGCTAGACCCACACAGCATATTGAGTTTTAGTTCTCTGACGTTCATTGGCAAACAAAGACCGTCCGGTCTTGCTTGACCTGATATCACTAGTTTTAGTTCTCTGACGTTCATTGGCAAACAAAGACCTCGAAACCGCTTACCCCACCGGAATTATGTTTTAGTTCTCTGACGTTCATTGGCAAACAAAGACCCATTTTGGACTTTACTATTTTGCTGTTGTGTTTTAGTTCTCTGACGTTCATTGGCAAACAAAGACTTTCTCCTTTTTTTGTGCCATCGTGGTAATGTTTTAGTTCTCTGACGTTCATTGGCAAACAAAGACTAAATTTGAACCTATTTCGATAAGCCTATTGTTTTAGTTCTCTGACGTTCATTGGCAAACAAAGACCATTACCGGATATGTTAAGCAAGGAAGCCGGTTTTAGTTCTCTGACGTTCATTGGCAAACAAAGACCAATCACTTTAAGGGTAGGACCTGCAGCGGGTTTTAGTTCTCTGACGTTCATTGGCAAACAAAGACAAGCTTCTGCGCCAGTGGCTTGGATGGTAGGTTTTAGTTCTCTGACGTTCATTGGCAAACAAAGACGTTTACTTTTGGGAACAATTGTGAGGTGCTGTTTTAGTTCTCTGACGTTCATTGGCAAACAAAGACGCACCTCGGGCAAGACGCAAAAGACTACGTGTTTTAGTTCTCTGACGTTCATTGGCAAACAAAGACGATAAGTGCGGCCGAAGAATTTGGAGGTATGTTTTAGTTCTCTGACATTCATTGGCAAACAATTTGAGAGGTGGAAGATGATTCAAATTAATTATTTGGAAGTCTATGGTATTATGCCCTATTGTACTCCCTTCAGGTTGGATATCGGAGGGAAGCCGTTGCTTTTGGCGGGCAAGATGGCTTCGGGCAAGAGTATACTGTTGGCTTGTATTGAGAGTTTTTTTAATTTTCACGATGCTGAAACTGCTCTATTACCCAGTGCAATTTGTGCAGAGCAGGCATACATTTCCGGTGAAGTTGAAATTAATGGTGAGAGGCTTTTCATTTCTAAAGACCTTAAGACAGCACGGAACAAAGTTCTCCAGTCCAAGATTTCTTATACTCCGCAACCCACAGCCGCACAGGTATTAGCACTGGAAAAATTACAGGTTTTTTCTATAAGGGCAGATCGTTGTTTTGACCTAAAAAGCCAAGAAATTCGTGATTCAGAATTGTCATTAGAGCAGGCACTTATTGAGTTTTTACAGCCTTATACCTATGAATTTGAATCAGCTTTTAAACAAATTAGTGAGGGCTTTTCCTACAGTTCTTTTTGGAAATTTGATGCACAGTTGGACTGGAAAAAAGCTCTGAAAATAGAGGCGTCATTTTTGGGACTACCGGGCAATAACCCTGAAAACAATGGTTTTGTAGAGCTTTCGGCAGGACAGAAGAAACTGGTTCTAGCTGAGTTGTATTTGAGAAGAGCTGAACAAAATCCCAATAGTGTGATACTGATAGATGATGTAGAGACTTTTTGGGATAAAAATCAACTTCTTTCCTTTCTTAATCCCCAAAAGCTAAATTCTCTGTGTGTTTTCTTTTCAACTCGATCTGCTTTTGTAGTTCAATCAGCTTTATCTTGGGCAACAATCTTAACTCCTGAACCACAGACCGATGCTCTGAAAACCTCGAACATAAGCATAAATGACTATCTGACTAAATTTTTATACTAAAACCATAGCATTTTCTTGTTATTTTGATACATTGCACTAGCTTTTTTATCAATTTCTTGTTAGATTTACATAGGTTGATATTTTAGAAGTGTATGATCCATACAAGGGGAGGTTGCTATGGAAATTTTACGTGTTGAAAATTTATCTAAGATCTATGGTAAAGGTGACAGTCAGGTAAAGGCTTTGGATCAAGTGTCTTTCGGGGTGGAAGAGGGCGAATTCGTAGCTGTTATTGGTTCTTCCGGTTCGGGAAAATCCACGCTGCTGCATATCTTGGGTGGGGTAGATCGACCTAGCTCCGGAAAGGTTTTTCTAGAAGGGGAGGATCTTTACCAGAAGGGCAATGAGGAGTTAGCCGCCCTGCGCCGTCGTCGAATCGGGCTAATTTATCAGTTTTACAATTTGATTCCTGTGATGACGGTAAGGGAGAATATTGCCTTGCCGGTACTGTTGGATGGGCAGAAAGTAGAGGAAGCACGCCTTAACCATTTGATGGATACTTTGTTACTGGCCGACCGTCAGCAACATTTACCGAACCAACTATCTGGTGGACAGCAGCAAAGGGTGTCTATTGGCCGGGCTTTGATGAACCGCCCAGCGGTGATTCTAGCGGATGAACCTACGGGGAATTTGGATTCGGCTACCGGGAAAGAAATTTTGGCTCTTTTAAAGCAGGCGAATGAAGAATTCGGGCAGACGCTTTTGGTAATTACCCATGATGAGTCCATTGCAGCGGCGGCCGGACGGGTGCTGGTGATTAGTGACGGCAAAATTATTAAAGATTACCAAAATACAGCTGTTGCCACTGCGGTTAAGGGTTAGTGGGGGGAAGACTATGAATATTATTTATACTTTTACCCTTCGTAACTTAAAGCAGAATCGAACCAGAACACTACTTACTCTCTTAGGGATTGTACTGGCAGTAACCTTAATTACCGGAGTTATGGCATGTTTTGATAGTTTTGATCAGTACATGATTCGTTTTGCTAGAGACTCGTTTGGGGATTATCATGCTCTGGTGACGAAAATTGAACCGGAAGGGCTGGATAAAATTCTTCAGGATCAGCGGCTCAGTTCCGTGACCGTACTTAAGGATCAAGGGGCGGCACTTTTACAAAGAGGGGGTGCGGACGATTCTATTCTAGCACCGGGAGAGACAGTGACTTCTGTTTTTACACAGACTTCTCCTGAGGAGGACAGTGGTGAGCAGGACATGCCTATGATTCTTGATCAATTTATAGGGCTCAAAACAGAGGATATGCCCCCGTTGGTGGAAATCGTGGTCGGAACTTTTCCTAAGGCCGCAGATGAAATTCTACTCCCTTCTAATAATTTGAGTTGGATGGGGGGGGATCGAGTCTACCGTCCGGGAGAGAATTTTTCAGTAGCTATGGGGAAAGTCATTAGTGAAACTACAAGCACCGATGAGGGCACTGTAGTTACTAATACTTTTTATGCCGAAGAAACCAAGAATTATAAAGTAGTAGGGCTGTATAAAGAGAAAATTAATTACACTACCTTAATGTCAGAAATTACTTCTTCCCTTGCGAGTTCATCGCTATCTAATTCCTCTGATAGTTTGTCGGACTCAAATTTCATTTACTACTCTCCTGTTCTTATGTTGCCAAATTCCTCCGATTCTTCCGCCTCTTTGCTTATTAAAGCCAAAGACCCCAATCAGATTTTTGCCATTATGGCGGAGTATGAAAATTATACTTCCAATACGGTGCAATTCAATTCTTCCTTGCTTATGATAGAGGGAGATATATCGATAAGAACTCCGGGAATCACAGAAGATGCTGTGAGTGATTTAGGCAGCTCCATATCCATCAAATTGATGCAGAATTTAATGACTATTTTTGTTCTTGCCTTGGTGATGATTGGCTCAATTTCCCTCATCCATAATGCTTTTGCTATTTCTATCAGCCAAAGAACCAGAGAACTAGGGCTCTTGGGCTCTGTGGGTGCCGGTAATCGCAAAATACTAAAGAGTCTGCTCTTTGAGGGTATTAGCCTATGTTTGATCAGCGTACCCTTGGGACTTCTGGCGGGCTTTGGCCTAGGGTATCTGGCGGTTTCTTTAATTGTGCCCTGGCTGCATATCCAAAGCCCCGGAAGTGGCGACCTGCTACAACTTTACCTTTCTCCTAAGAGCCTAGGAATTGCCTTGGGATTGTCTCTGGCTACTGTTTTTATTTCGGCCTATATTCCGGCGGCTCGGATGATACGGTTGTCGATTCTGGATGCCTTGCGGCAAAACCGTGACATAAAATTAGAGCATAAGAGCGCTCGTGCCGGTAAGCTTCTGGGACGCCTCTTTGGATTTGCCGGCTTAAGTGCGGCACGAAACTATAAACGGAATCGCAAACAGTATCGTGCCACTGTAATTTCCTTGTTCATGTGTCTGGTACTTTTTCTGTCGGCTCAAAGTATCATGGGCTATATCAGCTATTTTTCCCAGTATGATACTAACCTAGGCGGCTTTGATACAATGGGAATGATTTACCCTCTCTATGAGAATAAACCACTGGATATTGATGCATTTATTGCCGAGACCAAGAAAATACCGGAAGTGAGTCAGGTGGCTGCTATGTTCGCTTTGCCGCTTTTCTACTCCGTTCCGGAACAGGATATTGCTCCAGAGTTCTTAGACTATATATCTGATTATAGCCTGATGGCGGCTAAGAAGCCTGATGGCAGTTTACAGATGGAGGGCAGACTGGTCTTTCTGGATGATAAAAGTTTTCAGCGGCTAAAGGATCTGGCTGGTGGTGTTTCTGGTAAGCTGGGGGATGCCGAGGTCTTAATTGACGATCAGGTGCAGTTTAATCGGGAAGACTTTGGTTATATCAGAAGCACGATTTTAAAGTCTTCGGCCGGATTAATAGTAGATGGGGTAGAACCTTTTGGTCTGTTAGAAGATCAGCTCCCTCTTGGGCAGCAAGCTGAGCCGGTGGTGGAATCAGAAACTGGTTCAGAGGCAACAGGAACGCCGGTTTCCGCTGAGACAGATGAAGCAGTAAGTGATACCGCCGGGGCACAAAAAATATTATATGATCCGGTATTGGATGACAGTGAGGTAGAGCCCTTACAGCCACTATTATCTTCCCAACTTATTCGGCAGAATCCCTCGATCTCATCCGCTTATCGTTCGCTGCTTTTTAGTAGTTTACAGAGTAAGATGCTACTTTTTGTGCCTTACTCAGCCGCCCCGACATTGGTGGGTTATAATGCGGAAGAACTGGCTAACAGTCAAGATCCGTATTTATCCTTTGCCACTGACGGGTCGGAAGCTGCTACGAAAGGTATTTATGGAGCCTTTCTAGCTGTGGGGCGAAATGGTGATGCTTATTCTGTCTATGATAGTTTTCAGAGTAACTTAGCTGCAGCTAAAATCCTGGATATTCTCTCCACAGGCTTTGCTATCATGATCGCACTGATTGCGGCTGCCAATATTTTTAGTACCATTACTACCAACATGGCCTTGCGCCAAAGGGAGTTCGCTATCTTTCAGAGTGTGGGGATGGGCAGAAAGATGCTCCATCGGATTCAATATTTAGAGTGCGCCCTCTATGCTTTTAAGGCTTTCGTGTATGCCTTGCCGGTGGTTTTACTACTGAATTATTTTTTGACCAAGATTTTTCAGTATCGCCAAGCTAATTTAGGGCTATTATTTCCCTGGCGTGGGTTACTCATTTGTGTTATAAGTTTAGCTATAGTCATGCTGACTGCTATTTTATATTCCCGGCGTCAACTGCGGTCGGATAGTTTTATTGAAACAATCCGCCGAGATAGTATTTAGTGAGGTGTTTCATGGAATTGGATCTGGAAGCTTTATCTCGGACTTGTTCTTGTGGTCAAAGCCATCAGCTTCAGCTGAAAAGAATTGTGGTGGCTCCGGATGCCTTATTAGAGCTACGGAATTTCCTGGCAGACCCCTTGGGGGCGGGCTATCAGAATCCGACTATTATTTGTGATTCTAACACCTTTACCGCTGCGGCAGCCTTTCTGCAAGAGGGGCTGCCGGGCGCTTTCCTGCTATGTTTACCGGCAGAGTCGCTTCATAGTGATGAAGTAGCCCTGGGGACTGTCATGGCTGGATTAGAGCTGGAGACTGACCTGCTTTTAGCTGTTGGCAGTGGTACGATTCACGATTTGGTGAGGATGGCGGCCTTTCAGAGAAATTTACCCTTTATTTCGGTGCCCACCGCCGCCAGTGTAGATGGTTTTGTTTCCACTGTGGCAGCTATTAGCCGGGGAGGCTTTAAAGAAACTTCAGCGGCGGTTTCGCCGCTGTATGTTTTTGCGGATACGAAAATATTAGCTGCGGCGCCCTTTTCTTTGACTGCTGCAGGTATTAGTGATCTTTTGGGGAAATATACGGCTCTAGCTGATTGGAAAGCGGCTCAGCTGTTGACAGGAGAATACTTTTGTCCCCAGGTGTATGAGCTAGAGCAAAAGGCTTTAGCTGAGACCTTGGCTGCTATTCCGGCTTTGCAGAACCGGCAAGAGTCAGCGTATGAAACCCTTATGAATGCGCTGTTGCTTTCAGGGCTTGCCATGCAGATGATCGGTAATTCTCGTCCGGCCTCGGGGGCTGAGCATCACTTGTCGCATCTGTGGGAAATGGGTGTTTTGTATCCGGAACCGGCGGCCTACCATGGAGCTAAGGTAGGAGTGGGGCTCTTAGCCTCTTTACGTTTATATAAGGAATTGGGTAATAGAATCGAGAAGGGGCATAAACCCTTACGAGAGAAACCGGATTTTGCAGAGCGGTTAGCTGGAATTTCTCCTTCCCCTTTGAAGGAGCGGCTTTCTGCTCAGACTAACTTGCTGGTTTTGAAAGAACTTACTCCAGAGGGCTGGGAAGCAGTGCGTTCCAGCCTTTTGACCTTGATAGAGGATTTACCTCAGCCGGAGAAGTTAGAGAAGGTGATGTCAGCGGCGGGCTGTCCGGTAACTCTGGCGGAGATTGGCTTACCTTCTTCTATATTAGAAGACTCTTTGGCCTTGGCACCGTTGGTTAGGGAACGGTTTACTCTTTTGTGGTTTTCGGGATTGTTCTGAACCTTTAGGCAAAAAGTATTCATGTTATTTTTTGTTTATTAGGGATTTTGTTTAAAAAATTCGACTTAGGGTGTAATTTGCGACAAGAAATCTTTGTATAGTGAATACGTAGGATGGAAGATTTGACTGGACAGAAGAATGGGTAGGTGGGTAGGTATGAAACTAGCGAAAGTGAGTGATAAACCATGTTACCATTATATTTGCAGGTTGAACTTACATACAAAGATATTCGAAGCTACCTGGTTGAGCGTTTTTGTCGCCGTCCTTTGACTTGGGTTTTGTCGGCAATTACAGCCTTCCTTCTGATTATAATTATTCTGGGAATTATTATTAGTTTTCCTTTACGCGTGGATATACTGCAGACACCTTTCTTTGTGATGTCCTTAGTTCTTTTTACCGTGATTATTTTATTTTTCATTATTAACAGCGTAATCTTTTTTCTAGAATATCTGTCCAAACGTTTTCACATGAGACGTTCTGCTTTACTTCGCGAACCAACCTATTATTCCTTAGAAGAAGATGGTTTTAAGATTCATTTTTCTGGTAATTGCATCCAATACTTTTGGTATGATGTGGTTTTGGTTGAAGAATATAAGGCTTGCTTCGTGATCTGGTTCTCTTTGGGGAAGTATGTGATGATTCCCCGGCGCTGCTTCCGTAATTTAGCTGATTGTCAACGTTTCATTAATCTGCTAAACCGTACAATACCTGAGAAACGCAGAAAGCTGGTGGGCTATCAAATTGCCTGGGATGCTTTCCCCTCCCATAGTGCGGATATTTTACCTGAATTAAAAGATTTAGAAGAGATTGCAGCCGAATCTGATCCTCCTTTGATGAAGATAAAAGTGCTCCTTACTGTAGAGGATAGTGTTAGCTATATGTATCAAAAATACTTTTCTGGTTTAGGATGGATTTGGCAACTTTTGGCTGTTACGCTATTTGTGGGTCTGATTGTGGCTGTACGTTTCTTGGGAGAGCAGATTTCTCCCAGACTTGAGCCGGTTATCCTTATTTTTGGTATCCTTGGCCTGATCCTTTCTATTATTCCTGTAATCTTATTAGGCCCGGAAAGTAAGCGTACCTTATCATTGGATCGAATGATGAAAGAACCAACACTGTACCGCTTTTATCAGGAGTATTTCATGATTCAATCCGCCTACTTAAGTGCCGCTTTTCACTGGAATGAATTAAACGGTGCCAAAGAGAATCGAGATTTCTTTGTTTTTCTTAGTGGCGGGAATATTGCTCACGTGATACCTAAAAGAATTCTTTCCACAGAGGAATTGGCGGAGTTCACAGAGCTTTTTGGGCGAGTGCAAGCCGTGTTAAGAGGGGAAGAAGTCTCTTTACCCGGTCTTATATGAATTTTAAATACATTTATTGACATTGTAAATAAAATTACATATAATTGAGATAGTAAGAAATGAGGTGATTCGTATGGCACAAACTAATATAAATATCCGTATGGATGCAAATTTAAAGAGAGAATTTGATGACCTTTGCAGTGATTTGGGTTTGACTATGACAGCCGCATTTAATGTTTTTGCTAAAACGATGGTGAGGCAACAAAGGATTCCGTTCGAAGTTACCATGGATGTCCCCAATGCTGGAACCATAGCAGCTATTGAAGAAGTGCAGCGTATGAAACACGACCCGGACAAAAAGCTGTATACCAGTTTTTCTGAACTGTTAAGTGAGTTGCAAGCGGATGTATAAAATTTTCGCTTCCTCCAAATTTAAAAAAGAATTAAAACTTGCTATAAGGCGTGGATACAAGATATCCCTTCTGGATGAGGTGATTGCTATCCTTGTAGAGGGGAAGGCACTGCCCGAGAAGTATCATGACCATGATTTGAAAGGTAATTATGCGGGTTGTCGGGAGTGTCATATCACTCCCGACTGGCTTTTGATTTATGAGATCTCTGAGGATGAATTAATTTTGTACTTAATCAGAACTGGCACTCACAGTGATTTATTCTAAATAATAAAATAACGTGGGGAATAAAAATTTGCAAATGCAAATTCCAAACGGAAAAACTCCCGACAACTAATCTTTATATGACTTCAAGATCATCCCGGGAAGGTAAAGGCGGCAGAGGGTTATGGGGTTCTGCCTGATACCAGTAAACCACAGAAGAAATATCATCCTTCAAGGGCAGGAATTCTTTAAAACCAGTGCGCCAGCCCAAGGCCTGCATGGTAATTCTCAGTTCGTCTTTAAAGTAGATGGGATCGGTAATGTGAAAGCGGTACATGCCAAAGCGCTGATTCAGCTGATAAGCTCCGCCCGGATTAATCACTTGATTCAGACCGCAATAAAGATTGGTATAGCTCTTATAGACCCCCTTAGGTTCCTCAAAGCTCCAAGCACCACCAAAATAATCTTCCGTTCCGGTTCCGCAGATAGTAGGAAATTCTTCGTCACCATCCAGATAAAACTTAATTTCACCTTCACCCCACCAATAGTTATTATTGGGTTGCCAGCCCATAAAGGTACCTACGTAATGGCCATGACCTTTGATGTTGTCGGCTAAAACATAAGATTCTTTATAGACTAAAGGGTTGGTGCGACGGAAGTGGGCATGGAAATAGGCGCTGTCTTCGGGAATTGCCCCTAATTCATAGTTAATCTGATAGAAAAGCATTTGTCTTGTAAGACCGATATTCTCAATGGTGATTCGGGCTTGGCGAGCAAAGGGCATGGGAAAATAGGCGTTATATCCCCCAGCCGGATTGACATTAATGGGCAGAGCAGCAACATAAGAGGGTTGAGACCAACCGCAGCAAAAGAAATCGCCCAAGGGGCTTTCGACAGAAGGTGTTTCTTCGTCATCCCAGTAACAGCGCAAAATAAAGAACCGCAGAGTCTCTGGTAGGCAAGTCATCCAAAGGCTACGTAGGGTTCCCGGTCCCTCAATCAGTGCAAGCTCCGCTACCTCCCCTGGCTCCACAAAACGATTAGGACTGACTTTCCAGCCCTGACCTAACCGGGCGGCCGGATGGGTGGGATCTTCTGGAATGTCTCTGGCACCACCGGCTCTTTCTCCGGTAGGGTTTTCAGCGCTGATGGAACGGCTTTCACAATGGCCTAAACGTGATAGGTCGGATAGAAATCGACTCATATTCGCTTCCTTTCTCTGACAAACTATAATTGCCAGTGGGACATTTGCCTTTATTCTACCCCTTAACCGCTCCGGCGGAAAGTCCAGAAACGACTTGTTCCTGCAAGGCAATATAAGCGATTATACTGGGAATAATTACCATAATCACAGCGGCAAACATTGCGCCGTAATTACTGGCAAACTGGCTTTTAAAATAATAGAGTGCAATTGGTAAAGTACGCTTGCTGTTGGAACTTAATAGGGTTAAGGCAAATTGAAATTCGTTCCAGGACAGAAGAAACTGCAGAACTGCTGCGGTACCTAAGGCTGGTTTGGCTAAAGGTAGAATAATCGTAGCAAAGGTGCGAAAAAATCCGGCGCCGTCAAGGTAGGCAGACTCCTCCAGTTCCCGAGGAATAGTCATAAAATAGCTGCTCATAATGTATATGGTAGTAGGTAGTCCAAAGGCAATATAGACTAGGCCCAAACCGAGAAGTGAATCCTTCATCCCCGTTCGGCTAACTGTCTGAAAAAGGGGCTGCAGTAAAGCAGCCCCGGGTATCAAGAGCCCAAGGGAAAAGATAATTCGGAAAAAGCGGCGCCCCCGCCAGGTAAAACGTGCCAAGACATAGGCGGCCATACTTAAAGTAAACAGACTAACTAGGGTCGAGATCAGGCTTAGACTAATGCTGTTTAGATAGAATTGTGGGATGGGAGCGATCTTTAATGCATCTTGATAGTTCTTTAGGCTAAAGCTCTGCGGCAGTCCCAAACTACCGCTTAAAATTTCTTTGTTCATCTTAAAGGAAGATAGTAGTACCCATAGCAGAGGGAGTAGTGAGATGATGAGAATTCCGCCAATAAAGCAGAAGATCAAGAGCTTAATTATGACAGAAAATAACGATTGGCCTTTCATGGGTTCTCCTTCATATTTCTCGTTTGTGCATACCGTAAAGCCGCTGAATCAAGAGGACAAAAACTAGCCCCAGCCCAATCATTACCACGCCAACAGCATTGGCTAAACCAAATTTGTTAGACACAAAAGCGGTGTTATAGACATAGAGCGGCAAGTTAAGGGTGGTATCTCCCGGCCCGCCTTTGGTGGTCATCATTAAGATATCTAGCTTTTGGAGCATACTGGTAGTGGCTAAAATCGTCGTTGTACCAATGATGTTTTTCATCAGCGGAATGATGATGTAGCGGTTTTTCTGGAATTCTGAGGCACCGTCAATGGTAGCGGCTTCCAATAAATTTTTGTCTAGCGAGGTCATTTCCGCCATAACCAATATGGTTACTGTGGCGGCAAATAATAGCCAAGTCATGGTGACGGAAGCAAAGGCTGTACCGGAATCCATAAACCAATTTGGTGGATTCTTAATTCCCCATTGTTGCAAAAGCTTGTTGACCACACCAAAGGAGGGATTCAGAAGCATGACAAACATCATGCCTAGAGCCGCACTGGAAATAATATTGGGAAACATGTAAACCGTTCGGGTAAATTTCCAGTAGAATTTCTGCCGAGCCAGCAGTAAGGCCGTGAAGACGCCGAGAGCCACATGTAGCGTCCCTTGCAAGATCATCCACACTACGGTATTTAGTAGGGCTCTTTTAAATTGGTTATCCTGAGTAAAGAGTTCTATATAATTAGCGAGACCCGCAAATTTGGGCGGTGAAGCCACTACCCAGTGGCTAAAAGAGCTACCTAAAAGAACGCTTAGTGGAACCGCATAAATGTAGAGAAACAGAAGACTTGCCGGCAACAAAAACAGCCAAAGCCAAAGTTTTTTTATCTTCATGGCTTACCTCATGAGCCCTCGTAGAGAGCATCTTTGGCGGCAGCTTCATCCAGTTTCTTAGCCATATCTTCCGAAGTGAGATTGCCGCTTGCCAGTTCAGGGTATAAGGTGGTAAAAGCGTTCACGGCAGTATTATAGCTAATAGTATCGATGGTCTTATACTTATACTCAATTTGATTGAGAAGGCTGACAAATTCTACTACCAGAGGGTTAGCCGCCTTAAATTCGGCACTCATTTCTACATTAGAGGTCAGGGGCAAGACACCGGCTTCCTCTAAGTGAATGGCTTGACCATAGGCGTCGGTTTTAAATTTGATAAAAGCGAAAGCCGCCGCTTCTTTTTCCGGAGTGCTTTTGGCAATGGAATACCCCCGCTCAAATTGGGAAACGGAGCCGTTTTGGGGATAGAGAGCGACACCTACCTGATTGGCAAAACCTTCAATCGCTTTTTCAGGGTTAGAGAAATCCGGCACCATCCAGGGGCCGTTGGCAATGATAGCTGTCTCGCCATTTAAAAAGTGATTGGCGGCGGTGGCGTAGTCAGAACCTACTGCGTCAGGCAGAGCGTAATCCTTTAGCATGGTCTGCGTCAGACTAAGTCCATGAATGAACTCTGGGGTTTGGTAGGTTTTTACATACTTGGTATTCATAAAAGTATTGCCGGCTTCTCCGTCGGTTCCAACAATGGAGGCTAAAAGCAAATTTGTTGTCCAAGCATTTTCACCGGTCATGAGAGAAAGGGGGGCGCTGCAGACGCCGGAAGTCTTTAGCTTTTCTAAATTGCTCATCCATTCTTCCCAGGTTTTGGGTACGGTGATGCCTGCTGCTGTAAACATTTCTTTATTATAGAAATAGCCGATAGCCTGTAAGCCGTAAGAAATATTATAAAGTCCGCCGTCTTCCCAAGTCCCGGCTGCTATGGCACCCTCGCCTAATTCTTCCTTATAGGCAGGATCGGCATCTACAAATTTTTTCATATCTAGGGCAATACCATTTTCAATGGCTAATTCCAAAACGCCGCCATTGCCTTCAAAAACCTCCGGCAAATCATTGGATGTAACGCGCACTTTCATTTGGTTATAATATTCCTCGTCACTGGGATACTCTACAACATTTAGGGTGATTTTCTGTCGATCAATCCCATTATAGTGCTCTTGAAATTCTTTGAAATAGCGGGCTTCGGCGGCAGCGGCATTGTGTGTTCCCACTCGAAAAGTGGCAATATTCAGTTCTACCGATGCCGGTATTTCTCCGGCGGAAGAGACTTGACCGGAGGATAGAGCTGAAGAGCCAGTGGTTTTTTCGCTGGAACTAGAAGTATCAGGACTACCATTACAAGCTGTGAGTCCGGGCAAAAGCAGAGCGGTACCAAGACATAGGGTCAAAAGGATTTTGGGCATTCTTTTCATAAACAAAACCTCCACAATTTTTCTTTGCTTATGTTTTACCCTATTTGTAAGGGCAGAGAAAGAGAAAAAGCCGCTTTTTCTACGGGCAAATAGCTATGTTTTTAACACGTTGAAGATACAAGAGAACCGGCTGCGAAAATTTTGTTCTTTTAAGGGTTATTTTGCTGTTTTTTCCTAATGGGGGCTTGCAGACTAAACTGTGGCAGCCCTTTGCGGCTTTGGATAGATAATCTACTGCCAATGGAAGAAATATAGGCTTGCGCCAAAAAAGCATATCATATATTTTGATGTCAGCAGGAAGGCTCGCGGTTACTATACCCCCAAAAAGGGGGTGGTGCTAATGGAATATCTGGTGATGATCTTTTTGATTATTGTAATCCTTAAGGCAATACCAGTTACACCCACAAAGCAATAACCGCTCGGCTCGAACCCGAACGGTTATTATTTAATTAATAAACGATTATTATTGGGGAAGACCTAGCCTTCCTGTTACTCTTAATATAGCATGGAAAGTAGTCTCTGTAAATAAATTTAAATAAGTTTAACCGGATTTAGATTAAATCAAAACCCTCTCCTTTGGCTAATCCTGTACTATAATCCTATGTAAATTATTCTCAATTTCCCCCAAATGGAAGCGATACTCACTAGGGGTAACTCCGGACATTTTATAAAAGAGATTGGCAAAATAGCCTGCATCCTCAAAGCCGATCAGACGGGCAACCTGGTATATTTTCAGTGCCGGATCGGCCAGTAATTCTTGGGCTTTTTCTATCCGTAGGCGGTTAACCGCTGTGGTTAAAGATTCTCCTGTCTTGTTCTTATAGAGACGGCTTAAATAGCTGGGACTAACATGAACCTGCTGACTTAGGGTGGTTAGGGTTAGATTTTCACGATAATGGTCACGAAGGTAGCGCTGGGTTGCTTGGATTAAATAATGTTTTTCGGCTGTTAAGCTGCCCAGTAAAAGATGAATGTCTTGAAGCTGTTTTTCGGCAGACAAAAAGAGGGAATAGAGACTACAGCAATTTTCCAACGTTTCATGGAAGGCTTGTTCCAAGGAGCCTACCTCAGGTAAGAGATAAGACTCGCCCAGCTGATGAAAAATGTCCGCAAATAGGTTGATTAAGCGTAAGCGAGAATTGGTCAAAGGTCGCTGACAGTGCATCAGACAGTTTTCCCATTCTTTTAAAGCTATCAATGCCTCGGTGGGCTGGTTGTTCAATACCATTTGGCAGAGTCGTTGGCTTAGCTGTGAGAGGGAGGGATATTCTTTGACGCTTATGGTCTTGGCTTCAAACACCTGAAATTTATGATCTTTGTCAGCAATTTGCCCTAAGGCGGTTTGAGCCTGAATTCGAGCCTCTTGGAGTCGGTGGAAGGGATAGCAGCCGGAACTAAAGCCCATGTAAAGTTGTACTCCCATGAATTCTTCCACTATGCGGCTGGCATCTTCCATAACTTTTTGGCCTTCTTCTACGGAAAATTTTTCTTCAGAGGGGCGAAAAAGCAGGATAAGCCAGGGCTGTGGTTGCAGAAGAAACAAGCGATAACCAAAGCTTTGGAGTGGAATCTGTAAAAACTGCTGGAGCTTTTTTAGGCACTCCGCAGGAGAATATATTTTTTCAGCAGCTAGAATCTCGCAGGCTACGACCAAATAAGTAAAGCCTGACCAGCGATTAGTCTCACCGGAGGAAAGCGAGATTTTTTCGGTGCTGAAAAGCTGCGCCTGTAAAAGACTCGCATCTGGATCTGTAGTGGCATTTTCTTGGGCTGTTCCTGCTCGTGATAAAGCATCCAGACTAGCCGTTACGGCTTTCAGAGAGCGGGGCAATTCAGTGAGAAAATCATTTTTGACAATAAAGTCTACTGCGCCCCAACGGAGCGCCTTTTGTGCGTAAGTGAAATCTGAATAGGCAGTCAACATGATTGTCTTAATTTGGGGGTAGTGGGTTTGGAGTTGCTCCAATAAGTCCAGGCCATTGGTATGAGGCATTTTAATATCAGTAATAACAATATCAACAGCATTATTAGCTAGAAAATCCAGCGCTTCTTGACCTGAGCCACAGTCATATACCAGCTGGCAAGAAAGACTCTGCCAAGGAATCAACTGGATAATACCTTTACGTATGATGGCCTCATCATCGGCTAACAGAACTTTATACATAAATGCTTTCTCCTTTTATTTATTGCTCAGTCTGGGGAGTAGAGACTAAAGGTAGTACTATTTGAACCATTGTCCCATGACCGGGCTGGCTTTCGATTCTTAAACCATGATCTGCTCCATACAAGAGCAAAAACCGTTGATGGGTGTTATAGAGACCCACACGGTTTCGGACATTTTCGCTTTCCAGCGAAAAGCTCTGACTGTCAAATCCCACCCCATTATCGCTAATTAGTAGCAAGAGTTTATTCGCCTGGGCTTCAGCGTAAATCTTAATCTGAAGGGGCTCTTTCAGCCCCTCGCCACCATGAACTACCGCATTTTCTACCAAGGGCTGCAGACTTAAACGGGGAATCTTCACCTGATGGTATTTTTCCTCCACAGCAATCTGATAGTGCAAGTTTTCGCCAAAGCGTTGCTTTTGCAAATACAAATAAAAACCGGTACAACGCAGTTCTTCGCCCAGACTAGTAAAGGGATTATCATTGGCATAGAGGCCAGCTCGCAAAAAGCCGGATAAGGAAGTTAACATCTGATACATGGTCTCATCTTGGGATAGCTTGGCTTTGATTTGCATGGTAAGTAAGATATTAAACAAAAAATGGGGATTCATCTGCTGCTGTAAAAATTCCAGCTCCGTAGCCTGTAAGCGAAGACGAGACTCGTAAGTATCTCGAATCAGTAATTTCATTGCTTCCGCCATTTGATTAAAGCTCTGCCCTAGTTCGTTAACGGCTGAGGTGTGATAATTGGGCATGCGGGCATCATAATCTTTGTTTTTTATCTTTTCCATACAGAAAGCTAACTGGCGTATAAAACGGGTACTGCGAAAGGAGATGAAAATGCCAATGAGTAGGAGCCCCAAGCAAAGTATCAGGGAGATAATAATATAACCGGAGAGACTGGAGAGAGTTTGATTGATAATCGCTTTTTGTGGTACGAGACTGATTAAGGTTAAAGGGGCACTTTCTAACCTTTGATGGATAAACAGATAGCTTTCCCCAGAGAGAGTGACCTGATGTTTCTGTTCTTGAGCCGCTGCTAAAATAAGCTGGTTATGGGTGTTCATATCATCGACGTTACCATAGGCTGAGAAGACGTGGCCTTGCTCATTTATTAATCCGGCTGACATGAAGGATTCACCTAAGGCGGCTTCGTACTGACGGCGCAGAGCTTCCTCGTCCGTGACGATAACAATTCGCAGGGCATCTTGCTTGGCAAAGTTATGTTTCATTTCGCGGATATGATAAATCTGATTCCTTTGGTTTTCCGGGCGAATAAAGGATACGAAAGGTTGCTGGTTTTCAGCGGCATAGGCAATTGCGGTCAAAGCCTCTTCCCAGATCTGATTTTCGGCAATAGGGCGCCGATAAGCGTAGACTAGGGGCTTTTCATTAGAGAAAACCGCTATGTAGCGGATATAGTCAATCCGCCAAGCGTTACTGTAAGTCAGAATATGATTGACTTCTTTTTTTAAGCGGTAGACATTTTTATAATAATCTGGGTTAATTTCGCTGAATAATTCAGGATCATAAAACCAGTCTAGCACGGTCTCGGAAGTGGCAACTGCCAAAGCGGTATTAGTAACGTAGGCAAAGGATTGGTCTAAATTTTCTGCTGTCCTTTCGGTATAAATTTGCATTTTGGTGAGGGTTCCTTCATAGGCTTGGTGATACAGGGTGTAGGCCATATAGAGGCCAAGAATGATCATTCCCAGTAATAAAGTTAAGCTAAGTAGAAAAACGATGCGGTTTTGAGCAGAAGGTCTTTGGCGTTTCTGGCGAAAAGAATACGGCTGCATAATCGTCCCCCCGGTGCATAGCCCTATCGGAAATCCAGAATCTATGGCTGTTTTAAAACTGTTTCCACATCATTTTAATATAAATGACAAGAAACTTGAATGACCACTTTAGGGCAGATTGCTATGATTAAGGCAAATTCGGCTTTTGTTTTTGGTGTATTTTTATTATCCTCTGGTCTGGATAGATCTTAGGAGGATGCTGCTTAGGAGGAGGGAATATGAAAAGACTACCCAAGCTAAGAATCGTATCGGGACTACTGGCTCTAGGCATGGCATTTACTATGACCATGAGTGTTATGCCCAGAACTGTTAGGGCAGCCCCCGTCGAGGTAGGGCAGATGGAACTTATCGGGAATCAGATGACGGTGGTAATGGATGAGAATTTCCCCCGGGTTATTGAGTATCAATGGGGGGATACAGGAAAAGTACTGTATGGCCAATCGTCGACTTTAACGGAAATTATGATTAATCAGATTCGCTACCAACCCACTGTGACCATTGAAAAATGGGGCAGTAGTGTTGAATATCATTTAGATTTTACTTCCGCGGGTCTAAACGGGGTAGAGATGAAATTACGTTTCACCTTGCAGGACAATATTTTGGAAATGAAGATGACGGAGATCCTTGATCCTGCCAAGCAGGTACGCTATATTGAGTTCCCCAGCCAGAGTCTAATTTCAGTTCGTAGTTCTCAACCGGGAGCAGCGATGGCCTACAATGCCAACTTTGCCAACGGGGATACCTTCCAGACTGTGGCAGCAGCTCCGCTGGATAGCAGTCCCAAGAAAATAGGTCACGTTTTTTTGTCAACGAACGAGTTGGCGGCGGCTATTGAATCAGATATGACCTGCCAATATAACTACATACAGACTGTTGATAAAGGTGATTATAAAGAAACCGGGGTCTGGACTACAGATTTTATGTACCGTGGTCCGGACAAGACAGTAACCGAACTGCCTTGGTGCAAGATTACTATTACTGATGACAAGAATGAAGATGGTCAGGTGAATTGGCAGGATGCTGCAGTGGCTTACCGCCAAATCATGGATCCTCTCAGTGGTGAGAATTTAGCCAGAAAAACCATTGCGGTTAATATTTTGCTCAATTATTGGGGACGTCAATCCTGGACTTGGGAAAATGGTCTGGATTATGTGAAACGTCAGGCTCAGGCCACGGACAATTTCCCCCAGATTATGCTTGTTAAGGGCGCGCACAATCAGTTCGGCGACGGGTGGCCTTCCTACGGCGATGCTAATCCGCTTCTGGGTGGTAACGATGCTTTACGGCGTTTAATTTCTGAAGCAGAAAAATATAATGTCTATGTAGGTACCCACACCAATTCAGTAGAGGCATACCCCGAATCACCTTTCTATGAGGAAACGCCAAAGTATAATGGCGGGGTCTGGGATTTTGTAGATCGTGGTGGAACCGCCGTTGATGACATTGAATACTGGTCTTCCGGCCTATTAGATCAACGCTATGAAGCTCATAAATCTGAATTTGAGAAAATGAAATTCCAATATTTAGATGTTTCTGCCGGACGCTGGGATGGCAAGGAGGCTCGTTGGACTACCTGGAAAACTTTGAAAAAGTTTCAAGAGCTAGATTGGACCTATTTCACAGAAATGTATCTTGGCTATGTAAATTATACTCTTAATGACACAACTACCAAAGCCCTCAGTCCCAAATATGTGAACTGGTGTCACACCTACTTTTTCGGTGGTGAAAGTAATGGGGGAAATCACGGAAATTCTAATATTCGCCGTTTTATCATTAACGATCAAGCCATATACGAGGCCGGTACCCAGGAATATCAGAATGTTTTAGGGTCTGGTTATCAGAAATCTTATGGTTATTTGGGATGGAGTGAAGCCCAGACAACAGTATCAGGTGCTGTAAAGGAGTTTTGGCAACATACTCTGGCCGATACCTATTTGAAGAACTTTCCTATCTTAAGCATTGGTACCGATGCCGCTAATAACGGCTATCTCACAGCCCGCTTTGAAGACGGTGTCACTTCTGTATTTAATGGTAGTAAGAGAATTATTGCTAAGAACGGAATTGTTTATGCTGAATTAAATGACAGTGAACAAGATATTTTCATCCCTTGGGAAGCACGCACGGAAGACAAAATTTATACCTACCGCAGTGCGGGCGGAAGTCGGACTTGGAAGCTACCGGAGAGTTGGGCGGCTGTAACTGAGGTATCTTTATATGCCTTAGATCAGGTGAATGGTAAGACCTTGGTAGAGTCGTTACCTGTTATTGATGGTCAAGTAACCATTAGCTATCAAGCCGGTCAAGGGTATGTACTAACTAAAACCACAGTGGAACAACCGGCTATGGTTTGGGGTGATGGTAGCCCCATTGCAGATGGTAATTTTAATAGTGCCGGGATAGAATATTGGTCTTCTGATACACCGGAGAGCGTTTCGGTGGAAAGAAATCCTGCCAATGACAATCTCTACCTGAATATCAGTGAAGAGGCCTCTGCCAGTCAAGAGATCCAGGGACTTGAGGCAGGTAAGGAGTACTTGATTACTGCTCTAACCTATACTCCTGATAGCCGTAGCGGTAGTTTAGAAGTTCAGAATGGCTCGTTAACTAGTGAGGCTGTTTTTACCGGTGCCAACTACCGCACTATCATGGGGAATTGCTTTAATAACTGGACGCTGCTTAAAGCTCATTTTACTGCCGAATCAGATAGGGCGACAGTCACACTTAGAGGCCTCGCCGGCAGTGGCGCAGTATATTTTGATGACCTACGCTTCTATGAAGAAACCAATCCCTACGGAGCTGAAGGTCACTACTACTATGATGATTTAGAAACCAGCCATATGATGGGCGCCTTTGTCCACGAGAATGGCGAGATGGGGCGTTTAGCCTACGCTAATAATGGGGTTAATCAGGCAGTTCAACTTGATGGACAAAGAAGTATTCTGATGAGCGGACGTTATGATACGATTATCAAAACCACTCCTGGAAGCCTTAAAATCTTACCTAATACCGGTTATGATCTGCATTTTACCTTTAAATCAAGTTATGGACCGGCCAATGGTTGGAAGTACACCATTATTTCTCCCAGCACGGGGAAAAAGCTTGTAAACCAATATCTTTCCGGTTACGAAGGTCAAGTGGTCAACGAGACAATATCCTTCAAAACCGATGAAAACACGGATTATATTTTAGTATTTACCAATGCCTTTGCTCGAGCTACCAGCGAGTCGGATCTAGCCTTTGACGATATTACTCTTGATCTGAACCCAGCGGCTGTAAATCCGGAGCTTATGCCGGACGACTACAAAGAAAAAGAAGCCGTACTAGTAGAAGCCGAAGCCGGTATTATTCGCGGTAGTGCAATGGCGGTACAAGACGCAGCTGCCTCCGGTGGTTATGCTGTAGGTAGTTTCCAAGAGGGGGATACGATACAATTCAACTATCTTAGCTCTGCCCAGAGAATCAGACTAAGATATAGAAGCACCCAAATTCAGCAGCTCCAGCTTATTGTAAACGGAGAAGAACGTACTATTTTAGAGCTACCGGCTACTGATGGAGAATACAAAAATATCTCTTTCGATATCAGCTTGCCGACTGCCTGTACTGTGGTGCTTAAAGCCATTTCAGCAGAAAGCCTGTTCTTAGATCTACTAGAGCTTTCGCCTATTTATGAAGCTGAAAATGCAACTGCCAGTGGTTGGACAGGGCAGATAACCGACACGGCGGCTTCCGGTGGTCGTTTAGTCTGGCTCAACGATCAAAATAGAAACAATACCAAGCTGAGCTTTACTATGGTCGCTGATGCTACTACCTTAACAATCCGTTATGCAAATGAACAAACCTGGGATCGACTCTTAGATATTTATGTCAATGGTCAACCCATAGCGACTAATGTAGTATTTCCTTACACTGGACCCAGAGGTGCTAACTTTGTTTTTGCAGAAAAAAGTTTCCCCATATCTCTGGGAGCGGGAGATGTCTTAGAATTACGGGCTCCGGTAGGAGAGTCTAAAGTTACTTTAATTGACTGTGTGATGACTAATTTGGATGAGACAAAAATAGCGCAAAAGGTAGAACTAGATCAAGGGAATTTAGTCTTTGATGGCGAAGTTAGTCAAAAATTGACAGCTATAATTTCACCAGAAACCGCTGAAATTAAGTCAGTGAGTTGGAAGTCTGATGACCCTCAGGTTGCAATTGTTAGAGACGGAGAAGTAATACCGGTAGGCTTGGGAACTACTAATGTTCGTGTGACCTTGAGCAGTGGAAAAAGCACGGCCAGCTGCAAAGTAGAGGTAAAGGCCTTGCCTCATCAGGGTAGCTGGATCGAAGCTGAGAGTGGCACTTCCGGCATTAATAGCTATGTGGCAGGCAGAACTTCTAGTGCGATTGGTGAAACTTTAGTTTGGATGAATTCTAGAAATTGGAATACAGGAGTAGCTGAATATAGTTATTGGTCGTATACGGCACTTCAGGATGCGGATGGCATTGTACTAAGATACGCTAATCAATTAAGTGTGGATCGACTGCTTTCAATTCAGGTGAACGGTGATACTGTAATTGATGGTTTGGCTTTTGCTAAAACAGGAAACAACATTGTCTGTGCTGAGACTATCATTCCTCTTACACTTAAAAAAGGTGATCAGCTTCGCTTCACCATTCCTTTGGGTGAGAGCAACGGAGTAATGATTGATAAATTTGCCTACGTGCTGGGAATTTCTACACAATCTCTGCAGACGCTTATAGATCGCAGCGAGGCTTTGGAGCAATCTGAATATAATCTTGAAGCCTGGCAAAATCTGGCGACTGCACTGGCAAGTGCGAAAACTGTATTAAGTGAATCTGATCCCTCTACTACCCAGATTGCCACTGCAATGGACAGTTTGTGGCAGGCACTCGATGGACTTATTCCCAGAGAACCGGTTAGTATTCAGCAGTTACGTCAGTACTATGACAGTCTGGTTCTCCTAGACGCTGAAGATTATACCCGTGATACTTGGGCAACTCTAGAGGCTACTTTGGCTAGTGCAGAAACGGTTCTTCTTGCACCTGCTCCCAGTCAGACGGAAGTGAATCAAGCCTACGACAGAATGGTAGAAGCTGCTGACGGCTTACTCACTAGAGGTGATACTACAGTTTTAAATATACTTGTAAACCTTTATGCACAGCTTTTGAGCCAGGAATCCCAATATACGGCAGCGAGCTGGCAGACTTTTTCTGCGGCATATACTACTGCTCAAAGCCTCTGTTCTGATCCGGAAAATGTATCGGCTGAGGATGCCCTAGCCGCCGAAGAAGCCCTAGAAGCAGCTGTAGAGAATTTACAATTGGCCGTAGATAAGACCCCTGTTGAGGTGCTGCTTGAAGAGGCCATGGTTATTCTGGATGGTGATACCAGCATTTATATTACCAGTTGGGTAGATAATCTACGCCTTGTGGTTTCGGAAGCGGGCGAGCTACTGGCCAATCCTGAAATAACCGATCAAGATGTTATGGATATGGCAATTCGCTTAAATCAAGCACTGGCTTCTATGTTTGAAAAAGGCAACAATACAGCCTTGAAAGCCTTAGTTCGAGCGGCTGAACGGTTACAGGAAACCCGTTTTACCCCAGATACTTGGAGTAATTTGCCACCGGCACTGCAGGAGGCTCAGAGAATTGCTCTAAATGAAAGTGAGCAGACTGAAATCGACCAAGCTTGGCAAGAGCTAAGTCTTGCTATAAACCAACTAATTTTAAGGGCTAATTTTAATCGTCTCCTTAGCGCTATTGGTGTGGCAGAAAATATCTGGCAGAACAAGGATCGCTACGAGCCTTCTTCAATTCAGAACCTTGAAACCACTCTTCAAGAAGCTAAGTTGGTCAAAGCTAATCTTAATAGTTCTCAGGATACAGTGAACCAGATGACGGAAAGATTGCTAAGTGTAACGGCGGCGGCTCGTTATAAGACCCAAAAAGATGCCCTAGAAGAGGTAATGCAGCAGGCTTTAGCAATAGATATGAATCTTTATACCCCAGCCAGTGCTGATCGATTATCAGTGGCTATCTTACAAGGACAGGCTCTCTTGGCAAGCACAACAGCTACCCAAGGAGAAGTGGATGAAGGTGTTGCCTTGATCAAGTCAGTTTTAGCCAACTTAGAACATAGAGTGCAACCACCTGTTTCTAAAGTTGATAAAGAACGCTTAGGAGCGATTCTTTCCCAAACTGGTAGCCTTGATCGGACTCAATATACAGCAGACAGTTTGCGGCAATTAGATGAGGTGCGGGACTTAGGTAAAGCCTATATGTTGTCAGAGACTGTCTCCCAAGAGGAAATAAATAGCTGTATTGACAGGATTATGGACGCTTGGAATGGATTAGGTTTGCTTTTACCCCAAACAGTGGCAAACCGAACTGCGCCGAAGCGTAATACGGAAGAAGAAATTACTCATAACTACCGCCCGGCTCAAATTATTCCAGACAACGGGGACAACAGTTCTTCCGGTAGTGGTGGACTGGACAAGCAGCCACAAAATGTGCTGGAAAATAAGACTGATTCAGAGCTTAAGACAGATATTTCCGGAAAAGAAATAATTCTGACAGAAAGTGACGTCTTGGGGGTCAAACAAGTGCCTTGGCCTGTAGCAATGGTTTTAGGCTTAGTCTTAGGTTTAGGCGTAGCAGCTCTGCTTTATGGCATAAAAAGAAAGCATGATGCTAAGAAAATCATCTCTAAGTAAGTGATCTGGTAATGTATGGGTGCAGCAAGTTTTCTGTCTGGTCAGAAGCTTTGCTGCACCTCTTTTCAAAATGCAGTCGGCTCAACAGTTGACGCAAAGCCAAGGGTTTTCAGACTATGCTATACTTTAGACGTTACATGCCGGTAGGGTCACATATTTCTTGGGAGCGATGGAAGGCGGATGGAACATTAAACTTAAAACTCGTATTAAAATGATTTGCCTCAGCATGGGCATTGCTATTGTTTTAGCTAGCTATAGCGCTATGATTTGGTATTCCTTCACTTCTTTAAAGTCGGGAGCGCAACTGTCCTTGAATGCAGTTAATCAACAAATGATGCTAACTTTTGACGGCATAATTGACTTTATGGATGAAGCCTCTTTGACCCCGGTACTAGATCCCAAAACCTACAATATTTTAAAAAAAGATTATAGCAAAGCGGATAACCGCCAAACTATTTATCAAGATCAAGATACTATTGCCGGGCAACTCTATAACAGTGTTTTTTACCGCAATCAAGTGATTGGAGGAATTACTTTAATCGCCCAGAATTCTCAGTTAGCCAGCTACAAAAACCGTCAGAGCCGATCTCCTAATCTTAAGGATTGGGAACAGCAAGATTGGTATGTGAATTTACTAAAGTCCAAGCGGGAAGTCTGTGTCTTTGCTTTAGAAGAGGATCAACTCTATCCTCAGAATGAAGCTAAGCTTTGTTTAGCCAGATTGCTAATTGACGCTGGTACCGACAAGGTATTAGGCGTTGTTCGGGTGGATATTAATATTAAGGATCTGGATTATGTTTGGGAAAATGCCCTGATTACCCAGCAGGGAAGTATTACTTTCTCCGACTCCTTTGGACAGCAGATATATGTTACCGGGAAGGGGAGTTTTACCGAAGTTCCTTTTCAGAACAATCTGCCATGGCTTACCAGTGTGCAGCAGAACGAAACTTACCATTATCAGCTGACGTCACAACTGCCCTTATCAACTATTTACCAGTCGGCAACAGGAACCTTTATCGTTATTACCATTGCTGCTATTCTGCTTATCGGCGCTGCTTTTGTTTTAGCAGAAATACTGAGTGATCGTACGATGATTCCGGTGCGCCAACTGAATCGTTGTATGAAGTTAGCAAGGGATGGGGATTTAAGTGTTAGAGCCAAAGTAGCCGTGGGTGGAGAATTCGGTGAAATTTGCGAGCTATTTAATAGCATGGCTGAGCACATGCAGAAATTATTTCAAGATATTCTTCAGGAACAGGAGGATAAACGAAAAGCAGAATTTCTGGCATTGCAAGCTCAGATCTCGCCTCATTTTTTACTTAACACTCTTAACTCTATTAAATGGATGGCTTTTTTGCAGGGGAATACGGCCATTGAGAGTTCTCTCAGTGACTTGGCCAAGGTCTTAAGTTTTACCTTTCGTGACACTTGTAACAAGATAAAAATTAGTACTGAAATTGAGCAGCTGGAGCATTATATTAATATTTTATCTATGCGCTATCCTAATCGATTTGAGGTAGAGTTTGATGTTCACCCGGTGGTTTTAGATTGTTATACCCTTAAATACATGGTTCAGCCCTTTCTGGAAAATAGTATTTTCCACGGTTTTAATGGGATGGAAGGCAAGGGACTTTTAAAGATATCTATAGGGCTGGAAAATAGCTGTATATGTTATGAAATTTGGGATAATGGCTGCGGCATGGAGCAGAATCAAATTGAAGGTATGCTTGCCGGGCTCGGCGGTAGTGAGGCTGGCAAAATGAACCGGATTGGTGTAAAAAATGTCAAGGAAAGAATCAGATTAGTTTATGGGAATCAGTATGGGATAGAAATCCACAGTGCTGTGGGTGTTTATACTCAGGTGCAGATTATGATTCCGGCGGAATATGACATAGGGGGGATTGAGAGTGAAACGAGTGCTGGTGGTTGAAGACGAATCTTTAGTACGCTTAGGCATCTGTACCATGCTGGCACAGCGGGGGACAGAATATGCTGTTGTGGGAGAAAGCGAGGATGGAAATAAGGCTATTGAGTTAATTTTGCAAAAGCAGCCGGAGATTGTCCTGCTAGATATAACTATTCCCGGAAAAAATGGGATGGAAGTATTAAAAGAAATTCGTCAGGCCGGTTTTGACGGTTATGTAATGATGCTGACTTGCCATGAGAATTTTGAGTTGGCTCGTCAGGCGATTCGATATGGTGCCAATGATTATGTCTTGAAAAGCGAACTAGATGCTAGAGATTTATTTGATTATCTGGATAAAATTCCCCTGCCCTCCCGGACTAGAGAGGCAAACCAGGGAAAGTCAGTGGACTTGGCAGAAAAGCGCCAAGCCTTTTTAAGCAATCTGTTTTTAACTAATACCATGGATGATGAAGGCTTTGACAGTTCTTGCCGAGAGTATGCCATACCACTGACTCGTACAGGTTTACGGTTTTTTCTCTTAAGAATTCCAGATTATAGCCACTTCATTATGCGCTATGAAAGGCAAGAGCAGGATGTCCTGCTTGGTGCTATGACTGTTATTGCTTCAGAAAGCCTAAATAAAAAATTTTCGCATTTGGTATTTCGCTTTGCACCGGAGACCTATATCATTCTTTATTCCTTGCCCCATTTGCGGGCTCATCAGGAACGGGGTGTTTTAACTGAGGCGGTTTCGGCTTTACATCAAAACATTAATGTGTTTTTGGACACTTCCGTGATAATCGGAGTGTCTGAAAAAATTGAGCAGATAAAACTATTGCATGGGACTTTTAATAAGTTAACCCAACTGATGCAACGCAATTTTTTCTTTCCAGAAGAGCTAACCATTTGGGAGTCTTCCCTTCAGGACGAAAATGGTTTCTATCAAGCTTTAGAACGGCTTAAACTTACCCTGTATGAAATTCTAAAGGAGAACCATATTGCCTTTAGTCTGGAAGAAATATTTTCGGATTTTCATGAAAGTTGCCGCCCACCTTGGATTGTTCCTGACAAAAACGCTTTTATTTATTTGGTCCAAGATTTTTTAAAGCAACTTAGTGCCTCTTATGGTATTGCGGCTCCTGACATTAGTCCAGAAGATAAATATATAGATATTGTTGGAAAGATTCGCCCCTTATTTGAGGGTGGTTTATTTTCCGTCAATCCCCAAAATCACATTGCCTCAAGGGCTTTACTCTACATTGAAGAACATTATATGGAAGATCTTTCCTTAGAAAGTATCGCAGAAAAAATTGGCGTTAGCAGTAGCTATCTGAGCCGTATTTTTTCCCGGAATGTAAAACAAAATATCAGTGTTTATATCATGAATAAGAGGCTTTCTCATGCCAAAGAGTTATTAGCCACCACCAACTTGAAGAATTATGAGATTGCTGAGGCTTGCGGTCTTAATTCTGCTGCCTACTTTACCAGTGTATTCAAAAAGGGGACAGGTCTGACCCCTAATCAATACCGAAACACCTATAGGACAAGAAAATAGAAGAAAAAACAAAAAAATGCTATTTTCTCCTTTGGGTGGTGGTGAAATTAAGCTTGGCAGTCTGACAGAGTAGTCTATAGGACTTGATCCTTATAGAAGTGACAAATAATTAGACTATCTGAAGGAAAAAGCTCCACTAAAATATGGATAAGTAGATTTTACAACTATCTAATATGTGGGAGGGAATTTTAATGAAATTAAAGAGTTTACTTAGTGTGGGATTAGCCGGCCTGTTAAGTCTATCTGTGCTGGCCGCCTGTGCTCCAGCAGCGTCGACTGACAGCAAGGACAGTTCTACCACCAAGGCCGGGGATACTTCTGGCGCAACAACTGCCTCGCCAAGTATGTCTGGGGATGGTGTCACCCTGACCTTAGGTTATTGGGGTTCTTCAGGAGAAGACAAGGCCTTTGCTGTGGCTATTGAAGGTATTAAAGAAAAGTTCCCTGAAGTTAAAGAAGTCCGTTTACAACAGTATCCAGGTGTAGCCGAATTTTATCAGCGTCTTCCTGGAGAAATTGCTGCCGGAACAGCTCCTGACATCGTGAATCTAACTAACGAACAGCATTTACAACTTATTGATCAGGGTTTGCTTCTACCTTTAGATGACTATAGCTTGGATATGAAGCAATTTTCCGATAGCTCAGTGAAGGTGTGGAATATCGACGGAAAACAATATGGTATTCCTACCACTGCCGCTCCTGCCACATTTGCTGTTAATGATGATATGTGGAAAGCCGCCGGACTGAAAGAATATCCTAAAACTTGGGAAGAAGTGTATGAAGCTTCTAAGGTGCTGACAAAAGATGATGTAGTCGGCCTTTGTCTAGATATCGGCAATATCTTCCATCCTACACAGTATATGAATTCCTTTGGTGGCGGCTGGAACGGTGGCCAGACCATCAATAGCCCAGAGAACATTGAAGCTCTGACCTATATTTTTAAAATGTTTAATGAGGGTCTGGCTACTACAGCAAAAGATGCTGGGAAGAGTTGGGATGGAGAAGTTTTCGCTTCTGAATTGTGCGCTATGTCCACAGGCGGTACTTGGTATGTAGGTACTATGAAAGAAACTGCTCCAAATGTAAACTTTAGTTTTATTCCCATGCCCGGTGGTAACGGTAAGCAAGGCAGTACGTTACACTCCTATGCTTATGCAGTGGTAAAGGGAACCGAGAATCCTGAATTGGCTGGCAAAGTAGCAGAATTTATGGCTCGTCCTGAATATCAGCAGGCTAATGCCGAGATCACCGGAGGCCGCCCCAGCAATCCGGAAGTTATGAGTACTTTCTTAGAACTTAATCCCAAGCTGGCCGTGCTTAGTGAATATGAGCAGTATTCAACCGGTTTTAACTACCCCGCAGATGCTGCCTTCCAAACGGATTTTATTACTGCCTTAGAAGGTGTAATTTATGGTGGAGAAACCACCACACCTAAGGAAATTCTTGATAATTTAGCTGCTACCTACGGCAAACAATAATTTTTTTACTGACTTCAGATGCGAGCAGGGAGAGGGAAATCTTTCCCTGCTTTTAGCTTTTTTTATAACGATTTTCTAGGAGAGATATAATGAAAAAACGCCTTTTATCTAATCGGGCGTATTACAAACAAGTCAGCAAAGACGAAAAGCTAACAGGGTATTTATTTATCCTTCCGGCGGCACTGCTTTGGCTAATCTGGTTTGTAGTACCCTTTGGACAAGCTATTTACATTAGTTTTTTTGACTATAATTTTGCTAATGAGGCGGCTAAGCGCTTTGTTGGACTAGGGAACTATATTCGCCTTTTTCAAGACCCCAAATTTATTGGTTTTAAAAATGGTGCCCTTTGGAATACGGTTCTTTTTGTAATCATTGTAGTGCCGATATTAACCCTTATCTCCTTGACCATGGCTTACGCTCTAAATAACAAATTTAAAGGGCGGGGAATCTTTCGGACAATCTATTACTTGCCCTATATCATTGCTCCCATTGCCGTAGCTACGGTTTTTATGTATCTATTTGTTAAAAATGGTCTACTTACTCGCTTCTTTACCCTATTTGGGCTTCCCAATGCTACTTGGAATGCTAACGTTAGGTTAGCTATGCCCTTGATCGGAATGATGTTTGTTTGGCAGCTGGTTGGCTTCTACATGGTTTACTACATTGCCGGGCTGCAAAATATTCCGGTAACGGTTTATGAAGCGGCGGATATCGACGGTGCCACCGGTTGGCAAAAGTTTCGTTTTGTGGTTCTCCCCATGCTTAAACCTACATCTTTTTTAGTTATCACTTACTCTATTATCCAGTGCTTTCAACTCTTTGATCAAATTGCCGCCGTTAATAGTGGCACAGAACTAGGCTCTCCGGCCGGTGCTACCAGTACCATGCTGACGTATTTCTATATGAATTCTTTCCGTTATTACAAAATGGGTTATGGCAGTGCCATTGCCGTGGTTTTGTTTTTGCTGATTTTACTGGTCACCGTGGTGCAGAAAAAAATCGCCGGTGAGGATAATACCTAGGGGGAGAAAGATGAAGATAAGACAACAAATTAAAAAGCCGATTTTTTATATTGTTCTGTTACTCTTGGCAGTAGTGTTTTGTCTGCCACTATTCTATGCTATCTATAATTCCTTACTGCCTTTGGATCAAGTGAATAAGCTGGTTTCTCCCAATGTTTTTACCTTGGATGTTTATGGACAGCTTTTTTCCTCACGGCCTGTGGGACGATGGTTTTCCAATACCTTTATTATGGCCAGTATTACCCTGCTGGGCCAACTTTTTACCAGTCTACTGGCCGGCTATGCTTTGGCTAAGTTACGTTTTAGAGGACGTGGTTTGGCGTACTTATTGGTATTAATCACTTTGATGATTCCCTTTCAGGTTTTATTAACGCCACTTTATATTACGGTGGCACGTCTAGGATGGATCAATACCATGGCCGGTCTGACAGTTCCCTTCCTGATGAATTCACTCTACATATTCATGGCGCGGCAGTTTTTCGTCACCATACCCAATGATCTTTTGGAAGCTGCCCGAATTGACGGACTTAGTCATCGGGGGACGTTTTTTCATATTGTCATGCCTTTAGCCAAGCCAATTATTATTACCATTACTATTTTTAACTTTACCCAGTCTTGGAATGCCTATCTCGTACCGGCGACTTTTACCACTTCGGAAGAATACTTCACCTTGGTTGTGGGGTTAAATACCCTAAAAGATACCTACTTTAACCGTACCAACCTAACCATGGCAGGAGTAGTCGTCATCACCATTCCGATGTTGGTATTGTTTTTGGTTTTACAAAAACACTTCATCCAAGGCGTGGCCACTTCCGGTTTAAAGGAGTAAAATATGGAAATTTCTGCATGGAAAATTGTTTCAAAAGAATTAGATCAGGTGAAAAGATTTAGTCGAGATGCCCTTTTCACTACCGGTAATGGGGTATTTGGTATCCGTGGCTTTTTTGAAGAAGAGACAGAGGGTATTGGCCGACTGGGAGGCATATATATGGCCGGTGTTTTTGGCCAAGGCTATAGCGAGGTTTGTAGTGGCCCCAGCAGTGAACTTTGCAATCTCCCTCAGGTCTTACGGCTTGATTTAACTGTTGATGGAAAACGCAGAGCACCCTCAACGGATTTTGTTCAGAATTTTACCCAAGAGCTTAACTTGCAAAATGGTGAATATAGTAGATCCTATCAATTACCGGTGGAAGGGGCTCTTCTATCCCTAACCTTTCGGCGGTTTGCAGACTTAGATACACTACATCAGATCTGGCAGTCCGTTACTATCACTTGTTTGGAAGGCCACTGTCAATTAGGCATGATGGCTATGATCGATACGGATGTGAGTAATCTGAATTGGCAAAGCTGTGAGCCCTTGCCTATTCAGCCCGGTAGAAAGCATTTTTCACTACCTAATAGCTCCACAGCCTATGCCATGGAGTTAGAACTGGATAACCAAGAGAAAACACGGTTGTTTTTGGCTCAAAAACTGCGCTGGCTCAAAAATCAAAGAACTGTTTATGGGGAGGCTGTACGTACACCTTTGGCTATAGGGGAGGGCGCTCAAGTATTACTACAATCCGGAGATCAACTAACTCTGGAAAAGGTAGTTCATATCTATGCTGATTTTGAAACTTCAGAGTTAGCACTGGAACAGAGTTCTTTGGTGCAAAGGCCAGTTGACTATAACGCTGCTCTTTCTAGTCATAGTGCCTGTTGGAATAAACGATGGAAAACGGCTGATTTTCGCATTCAAGGATTGGAGCGAGATCAGGGCGCTTTACGATACAATATCTTCGAACTGTTAGCAGCTTGCCCGCTCCATCAGGTGAAAGCTTCCATCGGTGCCCGGGGACTGAGCGGCGAAATGTATGAGGGCTGTGTCTTTTGGGACAATGAAATATTTCAGCTGCCCTTCTTCTGTTGGAGTGAGCCTCTATCAGCCAAAAGACTCTTGTCCTTTCGCTACCAAACCCTAGATGAAGCAAGGAAACGAGCGGCTGAACTCTGGTTTCGGGGGGCGCTCTATCCTTGGCAGGTCGACAGGAAAGGGAGAGAACAGACCATTGAAGAAGGTGGGGCTTTTTATGCTATTCATATTGTGGCAGACATTGCTTACAGTATTGGCAAATATATGCAAATTACCGGCGACTGGTCATTTTTGCCTCAGGGAGGTGGGGAGATACTCCTAGAGACGGCTCGCTTTTGGCTAAGCCGTTGTGACTACGATGAAAACGACCAGAAATATCATATTCGGGCTGTTCGGGGTCCCAACGAATATGATGTCTATGTGGATGATAATGCCTATACTAATACTATGGCCGCTTATAATCTCACTTTAGCCAGTAAAGCGGTGGATCTTCTCAGGTCCCAGTGGCCAAAGCCTTGGGAAGAGCTTCAAGAAAACATTCGATTTACCGAAGAAGAGTATCAGTTATGTAAAGCGGTGGCGGAGAATCTAGCCATACCCTACTTACCGGGATCAAATCTTATTTTGGAAGATAATCGCTACCACCTACGGCGTCCACTGCCTTTGGCCAAAGCCAAACCTACAGCCAAGCGGATAATTGACTCTACCTTGCCCTATGAGGCGCTTCCGCTTTATCAAGTAACTAAGCAAGCAGATGTAGTCTTGCTCATGTGTCTGTTTGGCGAAAATTACTCGGTGGCACAAAAGGCCTTGGCTTTTGACTATTACGAGCCAAGAACCGCTCATGATAGTTCGCTGAGCTATGCTCCCTATGGGCTCATGGCTGCTATCTTAAATCGTCAAGAGTATGCCTATAGCTATTTTGAAAAATGTGCCCTCCTGGAGGTAGAAGACCGGCAGCTCAACAGTATTAGTGGTTTGCATTATGCAAACTTTGGCGGTACTTGGCAGATTGCCTTCCATGGCTTTGCCGGAATTACAGAGCAGGGCGGTATGATTCATGTAAAACCGCAATTACCTGCTCAGTGGATTGGATTCCAAGTTTGTTTTTATTTTCAGGCATCGCTGCTCCAAGTTACCTATCAGGACGCTAAGCTGAAGGTAGAACTCTTGGAATGGGGCGGTTCTCCGGTAAAGATTTGCGTGGAGGAGAAGATATATTCCCTAACGGAGGAAGAATTCTTTTTGGTGCTATAAGGAAGAATAGTGCGGGCAAGTTCTGCCATATTGGAAAGCAAATTTAAGTGAACTATGAAAAGGATTGCTGATAAGGCCTAACCTAAATAAAGAGGACTACCGCAACACTGAAATACAGGTTTTGATTAGCTGTTATTGTGGTAGTCCTCTGACCGCCCCTAAACCTAAGCCTTACAGCATTCCATCCCAGGTACTTACCTGAGCATTTCTGTCTTCATCTTGAAACCAAGTGCTGGTTACCGCTTTCGTCTCTGTGTAAAAACGCAGACCATCTTTACCCAGACAATGGAGATCGCCAAAAAAGGAATCCTTGTGCCCGGTAAAGGGAAATACGCCCATAGGCACCGGTATGCCCACATTGATTCCAACCATGCCCCCATGAGTAGCACTGGCAAATTCACGAGCATAAAAACCACTCTGGGTGTAGATGACAGAACCGTTGGCAAAGGGACTCTGGTTCATAATTTCTAAGCCGGTTCTAAAGTCAGGCACGCGCTTGATACAGAGCACAGGTCCAAAGATTTCTTCACTTCCAATGGTCATACCTTCTGTGACTTGGTCAAAAATAGTCGGCCCAAGATAAAAGCCGCCGCTATGACCCTCCACCTGGAGATTACGGCCATCTAAGAGTAACTTCGCTCCTTCTTTTACACCCCGATCAATATAATCAGATACAAAGTTACGGTGACTTTCACTGATGAGAGGACCCATTTGGGACGTCTTATCATAGGCTGGTCCGATTTTGAGTTCCTGGGCATAGCGTACCAGTAATTGGATTAAAGGGTCGGCAACGGTGTCTTGAACCACAACTACAGGCAGTGCCATGCAGCGTTCCCCGGCACAACCAAAAGCGGCATTAATAATTCCTCGGGCAGTCCGTTCTAAAATAGCATCCTCCAGTACCAAAGCGTGGTTCTTAGCTTCACAAAGGGCTTGAACCCGTTTGCCATGGGCGGCAGCGGTTTGATAAATATGTTTGCCCACAGATGTAGAGCCAACAAAACTGATACCTTTGACTCTTGGATCTGTCAAAAAGAGATCAGCCTCCTGACGACGGCAAGTTACCAGATTTACCACACCTTTAGGTAGGCCGGCTTCCTCCAGCAGTTGGATCATTTTTATGGAGGTCAGCGGGGTGGCGCTGGAGGACTTAAGTACAATGGTGTTTCCGGCGGCAATGCAGAGGGGTGTCATCCAGCCAAAGGGAATCATTGCCGGGAAGTTGAAAGGAATAATTCCGGCAAAAACGCCCAGGGATTCCCGATAGAGTACCGTATCATAGCCACGGGTAACATTCATCAGGGATTCTCCCATCATTAGTGTTGGTGTAGAGAGGGAGAAATCAACCCCTTCTCTGGCCTTAAGCACATCGCCCCGGGCTTCCTCCCAGACTTTACCATGTTCGGTACATAAGGTCAGGGTCAGATCATCCAAGTGCTCATCAATTAATTGTCGAAATTTCAATAAAATATTCATGCGATTGGCAATGGGGGTCTGGGTCCAACCGGGATAGGCTTTAGCGGCGCTGGCGATAGCAGCTTCGACTTCGCTTTTTGTACAGCAAGGTGATTTGGCAATTACTTCTCCTGTACTGGGATTGAAGATTTCTTGAAAGCTCTCGGTCTTAGAGTCCTGCCAAGAACCGTTGATGTAGAACTGGAGTGTGGGAATTTGATTCGTCATAAGTATATTCCTCCGTTTCTTATTAAAGAACGCTGTTTCTTTTAAAGGATAAAAAATTTCCCCTTGACCTACTAGCCTTGGGGGAAGAAGCTATTAAAAGGAGAAGGGCTAGATACTGGTATAGCCTAATTTGGCGGAAATTTCGTCGGCACATCTCATAACTGCTTTGCCATGAAAGTCAATTTGCTCTTTCGGCAGTCTCTCAGTGGTGTTAGAAATGGCAAGGCAATAGCGAATCTCTCCCTTATAGTTATAGATGGGAGCGGCGATGCAGCGGATACCTAAATTAAGCTCTTCATTATCCACGGCATAGCCGTTTTGGCGAATTTTATCCAAATCTTTGTAGAGGTCTGCTTCGTTAGAAATTGTGTAGGGGGTATAGGTGGCAAAATCCAACTTTTTCATAACGGTATTTCTGGTTTCCTCATCAAGAAAGGCTAGCAGACATTTGCCCACAGAAGAACAGTGCATAGGCTCAGAAGCACCGACTTTAGCAGACACGTTGATCTTGGCGTCACTTTTACTATCAAAAATGATTAAGGCTCGGCCATTAGAAAACATACATAAATGTGCGCTCTCCTCTAGATCCTTAACTAGCTGTTGCATCAGTGGTTTAGCGGTTTCAATGATGTCGGTATTTTTAAGTAAACCTTCACTGATACGCAAGGCTCCTACTCCCAGCATATATTTCCCCGTGAGTTCGTCTTGCTGTACTAAATCATGTTGCATCAGCGTTTGCAGCAGCCGGAAGGCCGAACTCTTATTAACCCCTAATATAGCCGCAATTTCTGTACAGCCGGCCAGCTTGTTGTCCACAAGATATTCAAGGATTTGGATGCCCCGACTGAGAGACTGTACCATACTATACCTCACTTCTAACCTACAAAGATTACGATTATCAGACTACTACCAGTAAGCTGGCATAGACTATTTACTTATTATACCTCATGGGAAAGTTATTCTGTTATTTTGGGCAAGTATCTTATCTATAATAAGCTAAAACCTGCTCATATCACCCCCCTTTCCATTAGGACTGTTTTCAGACCTGGGTTATTCAGGTAGCGGCGAATAAAATCAGCGAAATCCGGGTGTTTAAATGAAGGGAGTAAAACCGCCTCATCAAGAGAGGAGAGGATGTCCGACCAAGAGCGATGAACTGCACGATCCACAGTAGAGAGGAGATTTCGACTATTTTGCTGGCTGCTGCTACGAGCGGAGGGATAGCCTTGACCGCCTGGACTATCCAGAAATTTAGAAAATATATAGGCGAGGTTAATGTCTCCGGCCCAACCATAGCCTTTGTTCAGAGCCAAGGAAAGGCAGTTGCCGTCATTAATCTGCCGAAAAAGCCAAGCATCCAGTGGATCAAGAACGAGTCCGGCTACCACATGGGGATATTTCAGTACCGCATTTAGATAGCCTTGCCCGGTGCCGCAGCCCCCGATGATTAGATCAATCTGGCCGGTTTCCAGAAGTAGCCCGCTCATGAAAGCGGTGTTGATATAGGTTAATTCCTTTTCGCCTTCAGCAGCGGACATACCTAAGTTATATATTTCATGTTCCGTACTCCAGGGTCTCAGTGCCGATAAAATATCTTTGTTTTTGGTAGCTGTGCTGACTTCATTTATGACTGCAATTTTCAAAATTTACCTCCTTAGCTGCCTTGCGTTTCAGAGCCAATACGCTTTTTTTGACAATTTCTTCTGGGGTTAAATCATATTCCGCCATTAACTCTTCCATAGAACCCACTTGCCCAAACCGATCCTTTATACCTACACGTTCTACCGGAATCGGAAAGGCTTCCGCCACCACCTCGCAAACCGCCGAGCCTAAACCGTTAAAAATATTGTGATTCTCAACGGTTACAATCGCACCGGTTTCTGCCGCGGCTTGCAGAATGAAATTTCGATCAATGGGTTTAATGGTAAACATATCGGCTACTCGAGCCTGAATGCCTTGGGCAGCCAGTATTTCCGCGGCTTTTAAGGCTTCTGCCACCATAATCCCGCAGGCAATAAGGGTAAGATCACTGCCCTCGCGAACCAGATTGGCTTGACCAATTTGAAAATCTTGTTCCGGGGCGTAGATTTTTATCACGTTTTTGCGGCTAGAGCGCATATAGTGAATACCCTTGGCTTTGGCAATTTGGGGTAAGAGTTTACGGGTCGCTTCGGCATCGGCAGGCTCAATAATCGTAACCTCAGGGATACAGCGCATAATGCCCATATCCTCAAAAGGCATGTGGGTTCCGCCATTATAGGCCGCGGTAACCCCAGAATCTCCACCGATAATCTTTATAGTGCTACCGGCATAAGCGCCGGAAACAAAAATTTGGTCAAAACAGCGGCGGGTGGCAAAGATGCCGAAGGCGTGAAAAAAAGGCACGAATCCAGTGGCGGATAGTCCGGCGGCAACACCTATGGCATTGGCCTCCATGATCCCGCAGTTGAAGGAGCGTGCTGGAAAAGTTTTGGCAAAAGGCACTGTACCCATGGAATTCATAACATCTGTTTCTAAGGCAATGATTCTATCATTGCTGTGTGCCTCTTTAATCAAAGCCTTACAGTAAGCATCCCGCATGGCTTCCGTGTCTAAAACATGATCTGTTAGGTAAGTGGACATATAAGAACCTCCTCAGCTGGGTACTTTTCCCTGTGCCGGTGAATAATTGTAGTTTGAGCTTCGGCAGCCAGAGCCGGAGTTATGTTCATATAATGATTGAAGGGCGTACTTTCAGCAAAAGAACAACCATGACCTTTTTTTGTAAGGGCAATGATGGCTGAGGGCTTTTCCGCTTGTGCTTTGGCCTTTTGCAGTCCTTGGTAAAGAGCTTCCACATCATGTCCATTGACTTTTTGGGTATAAAAGCCAAAAGCACGAAGACGCTCGTCAAGATTAGACAGATCACATATATCGGCGGTAGCACCATCTAATTGCTGTTGATTAAAATCAATCAACATAATGAAGTGGCTGAGTTTTTGCTGGGCAGCAAACATAATCCCTTCCCAGACCTGACCTTCTTGGCATTCCCCATCCCCGACGATTACATAGGTGTAGCTATCAATCCCCTTAAGGCGATTGCCTAGAGCGATTCCGGCGGCGGTAGACATTCCTTGTCCCAAGGAGCCGGTGGTCATATCAATGCCGGGGGTTTTTTGGCGATCACAATGACTGGGCAAGCGAGTTCCTAGACGATTCAGGGTTCTAAGTTCTTCCAGAGGGAAAAAACCAGATAAAGCAAGGGTTGCATATAAAGCTGGCCCGCAGTGACCCTTTGATAAGATCAACTGATCACGCTCTTCCCAGTCAGGGTTATGGGAGTCGTATTTGAGTACAGAGCCATAGAGGACCGCCAAGATATCACAGATAGACATCGCTCCGCCAATATGCCCAAAACCAATGGAGGCCATGCTTTCGATGGTAGCCATTCGAATCTTTCCGGCTAACTCTTCAAGTTCCTTTGTCTTCATAGTAGTAAGCTCCTATCCGAAATTCTCTAAAAGAATTTCTTGATGTTGCTGAGAAGAGGCAATGGCGGCTAAGGCGAAACGAAGGACTTCGCGCCCTTCATAGCCGCTTAAAGCCGGTTCGCGATCTTCCTTGATTGCGGCGATAAAATCTTTGGTTGAATCAACAAAAGAATCACTCCAATCATCCCGTAGACAATCATAGCTATTGGTTTGACCATCCCGATAAACAATCAAGGAAGGGATCTGCAGCATTTTGGCGGTACAGCGTGTCACCCAAAGAACGCCCTTACTGCCGGTGACTTCAACCCGCTCATCACAGGAATAGTAGTCTGTGTTTATAAACAAATCCTCAGAGTAAGTAATATCCAGAAAACCGTATTTTTTAGCATCTTTGTATTTCCAAGTAATCATGGCTGGGGCGTCTTCATAAAAACGTCCGGGAACTACTTCGGTCCGGTCAATCCAAGCAAAAACTTTTTCAATATCCCCCATCAAATAACGGGCGATGGAGAACTTATGGTACCCATCATCAAAGACCAGAGGGCCGCCACCGCAGGCTTCTTCTTGCATCCGCCAGCCCCAGGTTTCCGGATTAACTTTCCAGCCCAGATCCTGCCTTCCGGCATTCATCTTATAACGCATGGTAATGGGTGTGCCGATAACCCCTTGGTCAATCAGTTCTTTGGCTTTTACATAGGGGGGATAGAAAATGAAGTTTTCGTATACCTTTAGCTTTACGTTATTTTTCTGGGCGGCTTCGATCATTTGGTCACACTCTTGTAGGTTCATAGCCATAGGTTTTTGAACCGACACATGCTTTTTGGCATTACAAGCGGCCACTGTCATAAGGCAGTGAAGGTGATGGGGGACGAGAAGTTCAATGGCGTCAATTTCAGGATCATTTAGGACATCTTCATAGTCGGTATAAACTTTCTCGGCCTGATAGAGCTTCTTAAAGTCCTCGGCTACTTGAGGGTTTTTGTCGCATACGGCGTAAAGTGATGCGTCGGGATGATTTAGATAACCCTGAACATTGAGGGTGGCAATTCGTCCACAACCCACAATACAAACTTTAATTTTCTTCATGCTATGCTCCTTTTTTAGACAGTTCTTTTTCGATCAATCAGTACGGCAGCTACGATAATAATGCCCTTTAGAATTTGCTGATAATAAGATTGGACAGCCAGAAGATCCAGCCCGTTATTTAAAATCCCGATCATCAGTGTTCCCAGTACCGCATTCCAAACTTTACCTACGCCACCGTTAAAACTAATCCCGCCGATAATACAGGCGGCAATGGCGTCAAGCTCATAACCTTGGGCAACATTAGGCTGGCCGGACTTAATTCGGGAGGCCAAAACAATACCACTCACACCGCAGAGGAAGCCCATGAGGATGTAAACTTTGATTTTCAGCCGGGTTACATTGATACCGGAAAAAAGCGCCGCTTGCTCGTTGCCGCCCACGGCATAGGTGTGCCGTCCGAAACGGGTCTTGCGCATTAAAATTGTTACTCCAGCAATGGCTACGGCATAAATCAAAACCGGAACGGGTAGACCGATAAAACTACCACCTCCCAGAACCGCAAAGGATTTGGGAAGACCGCCGATGGGCGTGCCGTTGGCAACAATCATACATAAACCCCTAAGGCTGGTCATCATACCTAAGGTAACGATAAATGGAGGGATTTTACCTTTGGCAATCACCGTTCCGTTGATGAGACCGACACATACTCCGGTTAAAATACCCAGGGCACAAGCGATCCAGATAGGCAGTCCCCAAGAAGTCATGGCTAAGGCGGCGACAATACCGGAGATGGCCAAATTAGGCCCCACAGACAGATCAATATTATTACTAATGATTACCGCTGCCATACCTAGAGACACAATGCCAATAATTGAGGACTGGCGTAAGATGGTCATAATATTGTTGAGTTTTAAAAAGCTATCGGTAGTTACGGATAATAAAATAAAAATCAGAATGAAAGCAATGATGATGCCGTTTTTTCCCACAAGTCTGGCAAAAGAGACTTTGTTGGCTGTGATTTCAGGGTTTTTCATACTCCTACTCCTTCTGCAAAGGCCATGGCCAAAATTTTTTCCGGGGTTGCCTGTTCCCTCTTAAGTTCTCCCATGGACTTACCTTCGTGTAACACAATAATTCGGTCACAAAGGCCAAGTATTTCTGGAATTTCGGAGGAAATCACCAGCACAGCCTTTCCTTCTGCAGCTAATTGATTGATAAGCCGGTATATTTCGGCTTTGGTTTTTACATCAATTCCACGAGTGGGTTCGTCCAGAATAATAATATCCGGATCACTGAATAGGCATTTAGAGATAACGACTTTTTGTTGATTACCGCCGCTTAAAGAGGCTACGGGTAGCTTGGGATTAGCGGCTTTGATTTGAAAGGTTTTTAGGGCGGCGGTAATACATGCCTGTTCTTTTTTTCGTCGCAAAAAGACTTTTCCTAAACACTTCTCCAGCTTCATCATGATCAAGTTTTCACCAATGGGCAGTTTCAGCACCAGTCCGGTATTTTTACGGTCCTCGGGTACCATGGCGATTTTTTGACGGATGGCCTCTTGAGGATGATTGATTTTGACCGGTTTTCCCTGGACATAAATCCTGCCGCTATCCATAGGGCGTACGCCAAAGATTACCTCAGCCAGCTCCGTACGCCCCGCTCCCATTAGGCCGGATAGCCCCAGAACCTCTCCGCGGCATAATTGAAAACTAATGTTGTGGAGCAGAGGGTGAGAGGAGACGTCCTTTACTTCTAAAATAACCTCTCCGAAGTGGGGCGTTTTTTCGGGGAAAATTTGCGTAACCTCCCGTCCCACCATCATGGCAATCAGGCGGCTGGTCTCTAGAGTTTTGGTTTCTTCACTGCCGATAAAATTACCGTCCCGCAGTACGGTAACCCGATCGCAAAGCCGATAGACTTCCTCTAATTTGTGGGAAATATAGATGATAGAAATCCCCTGCGCTTTCAGTCCCAATACCACTTCCATCAATTTTTGGATTTCCGTTTCGCTTAGCGCAGAGGTGGGCTCGTCCATGATAATAATGTCAGCTTCATAGGAAATGGCTTTAGCAATCTCCATAAGTTGTAATTTAGCTACACTTAGGCTTTTAGCAGGCTTCCTTACATCGATATCAATGCCGATTTTTTGGAACAACTCTTGAGCCTTTTGGTACATAGTACGAAAATCCACCATTCGGCTGCGGGGATGGATGGGCTCACGCCCCAAGTAAATATTCTCGGCAACACTTAAATGCGGAATGGGGTTAAGTTCTTGATAGATCATGGCAACATGGTAGTTAAGGGCATCTTTGGGTGTCCGGATATCGACTTTCTCACCTTTAATGAAAATATCTCCCTGGTCTGGGCGGTGAACACCCAGAAGAATTTTCATAAGGGTTGACTTACCCGCACCATTTTCTCCTAACAGACCATGGATTTCTCCCGGTTTTACTTGGAGTGAAACTTGATTAAGGGCGACAATTCCGGCAAACATTTTTTTGATATTTTTCATTTCGAGAATGTAAGCGTCCAAGGTTTACCTCCCTAGCTCATGCCATAAGGGTTTAGCCGTTATATTTCATGTTCAGCGCATCGCGAGTAGCTGCTTTGGCCTCATATTCAGCAAGATTGTCCTTGGTGATTAGTTCATAAGGGATGAAATAGTCTTCAATAGTTTTGCCTTCCGCGGCATCAATGGCTAAACGCAAGGCGTTAGCACCTTGGGCAATGCCATCTTGCCAGATGGTACAAGCCAGCTCATCATCTTTAATAGACTTCATGGCGTCCGAAATAGCATCCATACCGCCAACTTTAATTTTTCCCAGAAGACCTGCGCCATCAATCGCATTCTGGGCACCAATTGCCATGGTATCGCAATTGGCCGCAATCGCTTTAATATCCGTTCCGGCTTGCAGCCAGTTTTCTACTAAAGACTGAGCTTTGTCTGTTTGCCAATCAGCGGTCTGATCGATTGCAATAGACATATCCGGATACTTAGCAATTACTTCTTGGTAACCGGTCCAGCGGCCAATCTGAGCGGAGTGACCCATGGCTCCATGAATGACAGCAACAGCTCCTTTATAGTCGATCATCTTAGCCAAGGCTTCCATTTGGATTCGACCAGCTTCCACGTCATCAGAACCTACATAGGCGTTAGCTTCGGATTGATTTTCGGTGGTGGTGTTTACGGTAATTACCGGAATTCCGGCAGTAACCGCAGCATCAACCGCCGGAGATGAGCCTACGCTGTCCACCGGATTGATAATGATTGCTTGTACCCCGTCAGCGATAAGGGTCTCTACCTGACTGACCTGCTTATCGGCTTTATCCTCTGCATCGACTACAATCACTTCCACTTTGTCTCGTAAAGAGTTTGTATCCAGATAATCATAGATTCCCGCTACAATGTATTGAACAAAGATCCCTTTAAAGCCTTGTACTGAAACGCCGATTTTAATTTTGTCTCCAGCTTCGGTTATATTTTTAGCTGTCTCTCCCAGAACGGATTCACCAGAAGCTGTGGATTGTTTTTCGTTGGAAGAGGCGTCTTGGCTACAAGCAGGTATAAGGACGAGGAGACATATGGTAAGAAACAGAGCCAGGTATTTCCGTGTTTTTTTCATTATATTGAACCTCCTTATTTTAGGTGTCTCTGCATTTGCTTGTAAAAATAAAGTTGGGCGACTAACGAATAGACTCCGTATGTAAAGGGATATTATTTAAATACTCTCCTCCTTTCTGCCTTGACGATAAGGCTCGATTTTATCTTCAATATATTCGGGGATCGGTACGTCCCACCAGCCAAAGGCTTTTCCTCCGGATTCGGGGTAGTGATCGGTCACCTCGATCTCTATTAAGACTGGAGCATTGCCCGCGAGAGCTTGGGAAATAGTAGGGGCTAATTGATCCAGATCGGTTACTTTTAATCCTTCCAAACCAAAACTTTTAGCAATTTGAACAAAGTCCGGCGTATAGCTTTGGCCATCGCGCTCCCAAAGCGTACCGAAAACCTTATCTACACCTAGTACATCAGATTGAAGATCGGCAATAGCCATCCAGCCATTATTATTAGCAAGAAGAATCACAACGGGGAAATTGTATTGGGCAATGGTAGAAAGTTCTTGCATAATCATCATAAAATCCCCATCACCCAGCAGAGCAACTACCGGTGTTTGTGGTTCTGCCAAATGAGCGCCTATAGCTGCTGGGACTGCCCAGCCCATGGTAGAGAAACCGCCGGTAGTAAGATGTTTATAGGGCTTTTTAAAACAATATTCTTGGAAAAGCTGAGCTTGGGTATTTCCAGAGGAGGTGGCAATGATTGTTTCCGCTGGAAGACACTGGTTCAGGGTACCAATCAGCTGGGAAATGGTTATTTTGTCATAGGTAGAAGCGCGAATACTGCTTAGATATTGTTGCCATAGGTTCTGCTGTTCAGTAATTTCTTGATGATACTCTTGGCGGTTAGGGAAATCGATTCCCTCTTCTATCAGTTCCAGTAAAGTATTAATGCTCTGCTTCAGATCCGCAACGATACCCAGATCACAAGGATAATTTTTCCCGATTTCCACTGGGTCAATATCAATATGAATCAGCTTTGTATCCGGAAAAGAAAAGGCTGTTCCCTTGCGGTAGGAGCAGGTGGTCTCATCGGCAAAACGTGTACCTAAGGCTAAAACCACATCGGCACTTCGGCTGATGTGCAAGCCTATAGGTGTTCCCTTAGAGCCGGTATGAAAACAATAAAGAGGATGATCTTCCGGAAAGGCACTTTTTCCGGCCATTGTGGTTATTACAGCGGCACCCCATTTTTCGGCTAAGGCAACTAATTCTTCCGCTGCTCTAGCCCGCAGGGCACCGCCCCCCAATAGAATGACAGGTCTTTTTGCCTCTTTCATGAGATGAACTGCGTCTTTGAGCAAAGTTCTTTCCGGTGCCGGAAAAGCAGGCGTACTTCCAGCGGCAGGAAAAGATGCTTCGCTTTCAAAGGTGGCGGACTGAACATCCATGGGCAGAGCCAACACCACGGGGCCGGGACGTCCGCTTAGGGCTTGGCTAAAAGCGCGGCGCATGGTTCTGGGCAGCTGAGTAACAGACTCAACTCTCCAAGTACGCTTGGCAATCGGTTCCATCGCCCGAATAAAGTTTGAGTCTTGATAGCGCTCTATTTCCTGGAGCACGCCCACGCCTTTCATATGAACGTGAGTATCACCAGAGAGCATAATCATGGCGGTGGAGTCTACATAGCTGGTGGCGATGCCGATAGCTGTATTTAATGAGCCAGGTCCAATGGATGCAAAAACAGCTAAGGGGCGGCCGGAGATGCGGTAGTAGGCGTCGGCAATATGAGCGGATGTCTGCTCGTGCTTGACTTGGATATATTTGATGTCACTGGCGGCCTCCGCACGTCGAATGGCATCAAAAAGACCAAGGCAGCCATGTCCGGGTATGCCTAAAATGTAGGGGACAGATTCGGCAATCAGGCTTTTCATTACTATTTCGCCACCTGAAAATTTCATGTACGTACCTCCTGTTAGTTGCGTAATAAACAACCTTGTTTTTTAATGTGGAACTTTTCCTATATCAAAACACGTTTTTTACAAAAAGTCAACGAGAAATATGAAAATTTATGTAAGAAGTGCATATAAGTTAAGGGGATTATTCCCGCAAGCAGAAGCCCTTTTTTCTGCTAAAATAAAGCTATATGTTTTGGGGTACAAAAAGCGGGGGGAGATTCATGAAAAATGACTATTTGAATTTACGTAAGCTTTTAAAGATTGATAAGTGGCAAAGTTTACAGGATGCCATGGCGAAAGCCTGTGGCCTAGCCATTATTACTGTGGATTATAAGGGGATTCCATTGACCCGGCACAGTGGTTGCCGAGACTTTTGCCAAGCGGTTCGACAAGACCCGGCACTTAATCGAATCTGCCAAAAATGTGATGCTCGCGGTGGAGTGGAGGCTGTTAGGATTAGCCGTCCCTATATCTACCTCTGCCACTTTCAAATCATTGACGCAGCGATTCCCATTACCATTGAGGATAAGTACGTTGGTGCTATTATGGTGGGGCAGGCCTTGCCGGGGGATAACTTTGCTGTGACCAATCTGGAAAAAATCTATAGTGACAGCTCCCTTTTAGAAAAATTGGCATCGGATCGTGAGCTTTCCTCACTCTATCGTAATATTCCGCGGATGGAGCAAGAGGCTTTTGAGGCAGTGGTTACCATGATTGAGCAGGCCGCTTGCTATATTGTGGAAGAAGCGTTAGAGCGGCAGGGGGCTATTGAGCTGCTTATGCCCCAATCAAATTCTAGTAGAAGAGAAAACTTTGTTTTGCCGGAAGATCCGGAAGTTTATGCGGAACAGCTCAGACAAAAACGTATACAAGAGCAGCAGCTCTCAGCTATAGACACGCAGCCACCGCCATCAGAATCAGAAGTCTTGCGCCCGGCCTTTGCCTATATTAACGAGTATAAAGGACAGAATCCGCCACTACGAGCCATGGCCGCACTATGCCACATTAGCCCCAGTTATTTTTGCCGCTTGTTTAAAAAAGAAGTCGGCATGGGTTATGCTGCTTATTTGGGCTATTTGAAAAGTCAGTGGGGGAAGGAAATGTTAGTTTCCAGCCGATTAAGTATTACAGCGGTTTCCGAGGCTTTGGGCTATGGTGAACCTAGCTACTTCATTAAAATATTTAAACGTTATCATGGGGTTACACCATCAATTTATCGGAAATATTATCCTAGCCGCGAAGTAGATAGTATTACCTAATGAATATAGGAAAATTTTGCACCTGTGCAATATTTTCCTATTTCTCTCTTTGATGTCAATATTTTATCATCGGAAATTGTAATATTTTGTCATTTTTGAGGGCTGATAAAGAGACGAAAGATTGTTATCATTAGTGCATAGTGCACAAATGTATTTGCCTGAATCAGGGAAATTTCGACTTCGTTTTCGAAGGTTAGAGGCTATCCCTTAGGCAGAGATTATTACCATTTAAGGAGGAAAGTTCCATGAGAAAAGCTTTTATTTGTCCAAGTAAGTATGTGCAGGGTGAAGATGAATTATTGAATCTGGGTTACTTTGTCAAGACCTTTGGTGAGTCTGCTTTGCTAATTGCCCATAAAGATGATGTGGCACGGGTTCAGGATAAGCTCAATACTACAGCGGAGCGCTTTGGCATTTCCTTTGTAGTGGGAGATTTTGGCGGTGAATGCTCCCGCCAAGAAGTAGCCCGTCTGCAGCAAGTTGCCAAAGAACAAGGCTGTGCTTGTACCGTGGGTCTTGGTGGTGGAAAAGCTATTGACACAGCTAAATGTGTGGCTGAAGGAGATGCTCTGATTATTGTTCCTACCATTGCTGCAACGGATGCCCCTACCAGTCATTCGGCCGTACTCTATACGCCAGATGGTTCCTTTGATGACTATGCTTATTTCAAGCAGAGTCCCAGTGTAGTTCTGATTGATACCACTGTTATTGCCAAAGCTCCCACTCGCTTCTTAGTGTCAGGCATGGGCGATGCTCTGTCTACTTATTTTGAGGCCAGAGCCAATGTACAATCTTTTTCGGCTGTAAACGCCGGCTTGCCAGCTGGAGTGCGTGAAGGCCTGGCTCCCAAGGCCAGAGGAACTAAAGCGGCTTTTGCCTTAGCTGAACTCTGCTACGAAACTTTGCTGGCAGATGGTGAAAAGGCTGTTCAAGCCAGTGAATCCAGTGTGGTTACCCCTGCTCTGGAAAATATTATCGAAGCGAATATTCTTCTATCCGGTCTGGGATTTGAAAGCGGCGGACTGGCAGCGGCTCATGCAATCCACGATGGTTTAACCTTACTGCCGGGTTGTCATCATTATTTCCATGGTGAGAAAGTGGCCTTTGGTACACTTTGTCAGTTAGTACTAGAAAATGCCTCTTCAGAAGAGATTTATGAAGTAATGGATTTTTGCTTAGCTGTGGGTTTACCTGTATGTTTACATGACATAGGGGTGGATTCCATTTCTCAGGAAGAACTTATGGCTGTTGCCGCTAAGTCCTGTATCCCTGAAGAGTCTATTCATGCCATGCCTTTTCCAATTACCGTAGAGGCCGTGGCTGCGGCTATCCTTGCGGCTGATAGAATGGGTGCTGAGTATAAAGAAGCGCATTGTCTATAAGAAAGAGGTATTATCAACATGAAGAAGATTCTAAATAAGAGTGAGACTCTGGTTTTAGAAATGTGTAATGGCCTGGTTCAGGCTAATCCTGAGTTAAAACTAGACAAAAAATACAAAATTCTTACTAAGAAAGTGCCGGATCAAAATAAGGTTAATCTGCTAAGCGGCGGTGGTTCCGGCCACGAACCCGCTCACGGAGGCTATATCGGTAAAGGGATGCTGGATGGTGCTATCTGTGGTGATGTATTTGCTTCGCCCTCCCAGATTCAAGTCTATCAAGCCATAAAAGCGACCCAAAACAAAAAAGGAACCCTGCTCATCATTAAGAACTATAGCGGTGACATGATGAATTTTAAGAATGCCGCTCATCTGGCTTCTTTAGAAGGAATTCCGGTAGACTTTGTTCGAGTAAATGACGATATTGCCGTTGAGGACAGCTTATACACCGTCGGTAGAAGAGGCGTTGCCGGAACAGTATTGGTGCACAAAATCGCCGGAGCGGCGGCAGAACAAGGTAAGGATTTGGGCGAGGTGAAACGTCTGGCTCAAAAAGCTGCCGACAGGGTTCGCAGCATTGGCTTTGCCTTGACCTCCTGTACCGTTCCGGCCAAAGGAAGTCCTACTTTTCACTTGGAAGGCAATGAAATGGAATATGGAGTGGGGATTCACGGGGAACCGGGCAGTAGCCGGGAGATTCTTTCTGATGCAAACGCCCTAGCTGAGCGTATGACCGATGCTCTTCTGAAAGATCTACAGATTACTGCTTCTTCCGATGCTGTTACAGTCTTGATTAATGGATTTGGCGCTACACCCCTGATGGAGTTATACCTGTTAAATAATGCGGTGCAATCTGTATTAGCCAAAAAGGGCATTCACTGCTATCGTAGTTTTGTTGGTAATTATATGACCAGTATTGATATGGCTGGTGCCTCCGTTTCGCTGCTGAAAATGGATCCAGAACTTGAAGCTTTGTTGGATTACCCTTCGGATGCTCCTGCTTTTACCGTGAAAGGTGCGGTGGAAAAGGTAGAATTTGTAGATATTCTGGCTGATAGTGCTGAAACCATGGAAGCTAGTTTTACGGTAGAAACCTCGGCAGCACATAGCAAAATTGCCCAAGACCGCCTATCCTTTGACAACATGGTCTACTTGCTAGACGTAATGAGCCAGACAATCATTGAAAAGGAACAGTACTTTTGCGAGCTGGATTCTCATGCTGGTGACGGTGATTTTGGCATGAGTATTGCTAAAGGATTTAGACAGCTTAAGCGCCATTGGTCAGAAATTGTACCGGCTTCCGGATCAAATATCGGTGCACTTCTAAAGGCCTGTGCCAGGATATTCATGGAATATTGTGGTGGTGCTTCGGGGCCGCTCTGGGGCTTTGCTTTCTTTAATGCAGGGCAAGTAGCCGAAGAAAAGTCCTTCTTAACCGTAGCTGAAATGGCGGAGGTGCTTCAGGCTGCGGTAAAAGGAATTCAAGACACTGGGGAACGCTCCTTTGGCCGCGGTGCTGTCGTAGGAGACAAAACTCTGCTGGACGCCTTAATTCCTTGCGCTGATACTTGGACTCGCAGTGCGGCAGAAGGTATTTCTATCAAAGCTGCTCTGGTAGCAGGTGCGAAAGCGGCTGTAGAAGGTGCGGAAAACACAAAAACTTTCGCCGCTCATATGGGACGTGCCGAGAATGCCGGTGAAAAGAGTATCGGTTACCCCGATGCTGGAGCCTTTGCTTTAGGCGCTATTTTTACGATTTTGGCAGAAAGTATGACAGAGTAAGTCGAAGCGACTGACCTTGCCGACAAAAGATTTTCCAAAATTTTATTATTTACCGAAAAAGCTCCCTTTGCAATTGATTGTGAGGGGAGCTTTTTCTAGGTAGATAAGGCACTTTTCTCAATTAGGCTTTGGTGAGAGTGGCTCCTCTGCTTACAACCTAGATTCTTAGCTTCTAAAAACGAATGCCAACTGTTTTTTATTACATTTTAATTGTATTTCGGGGTCGAAAAAGAAAAAAATATGGCATTGTGCTATAATAATGTTGTACAGGTGGGCTTTGGCTCAATAAAGTTCACTTCCAAGTGTGAAAAGTTAGGGTGGTTAGTATGAAAAGAAATAGAATTTATAAAGTCCTCGCAGTGTCTTTGGGTGCACTTTTGTTGGTGACCTCAGTTTGGTCGTCACGGGGGAGTTCCTTAGAGGCTACTGGCACTCGGCCGGCTACGGTGGTAGATGTAGATTTTGGCATTGGGGGCGGCATGGGTAATGGCAGTATTGTTGCCACCTCGGATGGACAAATACTGGTAACCGGTCAGGAGGAATATGGTGTGTTTGGTGATGGTGGTGCCCAAAATGACCTTCACACCGGTTTCACGGCTATTGACACCAGTTTTCTGGATTCTCCGGTTAAAGACATTGTTTCAGGTATGATGCGAACGACTTTATTAACAGAAAGTGGTCGTGTCTATTATACGGGTGGATATGATGTTGACTATAACTATATTTTGACCTATCAAGCGGTTGATCCGGCACTTTTTGGTAATTCACCTGTAACGAAGATTTTCCGCAATGTGTTTTTTGAAATACTCCAAACCGCTGATGGGAAACTTTATAGCTCACCGAGAGCCTGGGCCAATGGTGATTATATTCCTCAGGAAGTTCCTCTTCCTAATGATGGCAGTGGTTTGGTGACTCCGGTACAGACCATGGCAGGAATGTCTGGCTCTTACCTCTATCTTCTGGATAGTGTCGGTCGAGTTTGGCTAGCGGATAATTGGTATAGCTTTGTGGATGATCCAATTACCAATCCGATTAATTGGGTACTTACAACTACCCCTGAGCCCGTAACAATTAAGTCCATGGTGATGATCAGAGAAGCTTTCTTCTTGACCACTGACGGTCGGGTAATGTTTGCTAGCTATTTTGATGATCCGGTCTTAGGTAATATCAATACACCAAGCCCTGATGTGCTGGAATTTACTTCTATCTCAGATGTAACAGAATTTCTCCCTTACTACGCTCCGGTAGTGCATAATGATATGCCTAATATTCGAAAGAGTGACGGGCACATTTATGTGGGTGCCACACTCTTAGATGCTTATGGTGCTAACACAGGGCTGAGTAGCACTGATTATGTGGATATGTCTATCTATATCTCCGGCATTGAACAAGCTCGTATCCTTACCATAGGCGTTTATCCTTCTTGGTTCCTTGACAATCTCAGTTCAGGTTTATATTTAATTGGGGATCAACTGCATAGTATTAATGGTGACGTTGTGGCTAGTAATGGGGTATTAACTCAAGAGGGTTCTCCTTTGCCGCCACTTACTACAGCCGCAGCAACTTTGCCACCTGTAGAGTACGTTCTTGATCCGGTAACTCCAACCTTTGAAGGAACTGGCCAGAATCCTACAGCTGCCTTTTTAGGGCCTTTTCAACAGGGAAGCATTCCTGTACAAGCTAACTGGCAGATTAAGAATTCCCAAGGAACCGTGGTGGCTCAAGGTACAATTCCAGAGAGTACTGCTCTGGCTGCCGGTCAAGGTGTACGCCTTGATATTGCAGCGCTTCAGCTTCCTCAAGGAGACTATAGTTTAAGTTTTTTTAGAGAGACGACGCCAGATCATACTGGTAGTTATATGCGATCTGCAGGTACGGCTACTGCCAACTTTACCATTCGTTTAGCCGGTGGAGCTGTAACCGTACGGTTCTTAGATGAAAGCGCTAGAGAGTTAGCTCCCGCTCAAGTCATAAATGGATTGCAAGGAGAGACCTTCAGTACGCTCCCTCAATCTATACCGAACTATACACTAATTACTACCCCCAGCAATGCTAGTGGTGTCTTTACCGCTGATCCTCAGACTGTTGACTACATCTATCGTGCCACTTATACGGGAGCGCCTGTAACAGTGAGACACCTGGATGCTGCAGGCGAAGCTGTTGGAGAGGATCAAGTGCTTATGGGGAATCTTGGTGATCCTTTTAAGGCAGAACCACTCTCCAGGCCTGGACTCTATATTTTAGAGTTTCCGGCTAATGCTCAAGGAACCTTTACTGATTCTCCTCAGACTGTAACCTTTGTATATACACCGAATGCTAGGACGAAAGTCGTTGTTAAATTTCAAAATGAGCAGGGTAAAGACATTGCTGAGGCACAAACCCTAGAAGGTTTCCCCGGCACACCCTTTAAGACAGAACCAAAGAAGATTTCCGGTTACACCTTGCTTAAGACTCCGGCCAATGCCAGTGGGACTTTTACTTCAGTGACGCAGGAGGCAATTTATATTTACCGCAAGAGCGATCTTCCCAAGACCGGTGAAAAAGAAACACTTATGGGAGTCGGTGGTTGGGCTCTACTTACTTTGGCAGGCACAACAATTGTGGTAAGAAAGAAAAGAAATCGCCAAGTCTAAACCAATTGCCCTATAGATAAATGCTATCTGCTACAAGAGACCGAATGATCCCGAAAGGGTGATTCGGTCTTTTTTAGCTATAGGCTTAAGCCAATCCAGAGGAGAGTCAAGACAAAAATCTGCCAGCGTAGCCGGTGAAGAAAAACTGCTGCTAAGTAGACTCCTTGTAGAGACTCTTACTTAAACTTGTAGATCCCCCAGCTGTATGTTCAAAAAATGTTGTTGACAAAGCTACGCTGTAATCGTAATATGAAAATAACACCCCCACCGGGGTGTATGTATATAAGGAGGTCGAGTATGAAAAATGATAAAACAGCCTTAATCCGTAAAATGAAGACAGCCAGAGGCCAAATGGATGGACTTTTAAAGATGTTGGAAGAAGATCGTTATTGTATTGATATTTCCAATCAACTTTTGGCCACCATTGCTATCCTTAAAAATATAAATAAGCAAATTTTAGAGGATCATTTAAATTCTTGTGTATTTAATTCGCTAACGGGCAAGAAAGAAGATGTTCAAGATAAAATCAGTGAAATTATTGCAATTGTTGATAAACTTTCCAAATAGCATAACTAAAAAAGAAAGGCAAATAATATGAAGACAGTATTTCGAATAACGGGGATGACTTGTGCCTCCTGCTCATCTCGAATTGAAAAAATGGTAGCAAAAGCATCTGGGGTAAAAAGTGTAACTGTTAACCTAGCTACAGAAAAAATGACAGTAGAATATGAAAGCGAGCAAATTAGTCTGGAAAAGATTATTGCTATTGTAGAGAAGCTGGGATACCAAGCTGAGGAAATGGGTGGCGACTTACAAACCTATCGGGTAAAAATTGGGGGAATGACCTGTGCCTCTTGTTCTGCTCGAATTGAAAAAGTTTTGTCTAAGGTGGAAGGGATTTCTGATCCTTCTGTCAATCTGGCAACGGAAACCCTGGTTTTTAAAGCGGCACCCTCTTCGGAAATCTTAGCTAAGGCACAGCAAGCCGTGGAGAAGATTGGCTATCAATGGCAGCCTATTGAGAATAGTGCTAAACCCCAAGATGATGATCAAATAAGAAAAGAGAAGCATATCAAGACACTTAAACGAAAATTTATTACTGCTGCTATTTTTTCTTTGCCGCTACTCTACCTTGCCATGGGGCACATGCTTCCCGTTAAACTTCCTTTACCAACCTGGCTAGATCCTATGCATGCCCCTCTCGCCTTTGCTATTGCTCAAATTATTTTAACGATTCCCATTGTTATAGCGGGTAATAAGTTTTATACTGTGGGCTTTAAAGCGCTGGTACGGCGCTCCCCGAATATGGATAGTTTGATCGCTTTAGGTTCTGCAGCAGCTATTCTTTATAGTCTGTATTCCACATATTTAATCATTCAAGGCAACGAACATGCTGTAGAAGGGTTATACTTTGAAACCGCAGGAATTATTATCACCCTCATCCTTTTAGGCAAAACGCTGGAAGCTGTTTCTAAAGGCAAAACTGGCGACGCCATTAAAAAGCTCATGGGTCTATCCCCTAAGACGGCACTGGTTTTACGCGATGAAAAAGAGATAGAAATTCCGATTGATCAAGTGCTGGTGGGCGACATTATTGTGGTTAAGCCTGGTGGGAAATTTCCCGTTGATGGTATTGTGAAGGACGGTAGTTCGACGGTAGATGAATCGATGTTGACCGGTGAAAGCATGCCGGTAAGTAAGAAGACAGGGGATAAAGTTTTTGCTGCAACGATCAATAAGAACGGTGTCATCCGCTTTCAGGCCACTAAAGTGGGCAGTGAAACAGCATTGGCACAAATTATCAAGATGGTAGAAGAGGCACAAGGCAGTAAGGCACCTATTGCTCAAATGGCAGATATTGTTTCCAGCTATTTTGTACCTATTGTTATGGGGATAGCCCTTGTAACCTTGATTGCCTGGCTCTTAGCAGGACAAAGCTTCATCTTTGCTCTGACCAATATGATAGCTGTACTGGTAATTGCTTGTCCTTGTGCTCTAGGCTTGGCTACACCCACAGCTATTATGGTGGGAACAGGAAAAGGCGCTGAGAATGGTATTCTCATAAAAGGCGGTGAGGCTCTTGAAGGCACGCACAAAATTCAGACCATTATTTTTGACAAAACAGGCACAATTACTGCCGGAAAGCCAGAAGTGACAGATATTATAACTTTTGGTGAAATCAGCAAAAGGGAACTCCTACAGTGGACAGCCTCGGTTGAGAAGGCTTCAGAACATCCTTTGGGTGAAGCTATTGTTCGAGAAGGCGAGAAAGAAAATCTCTCCGTTCTTTCAGTGACAGACTTCCAGTCCATAACGGGTAAAGGTATTGAAGGTCAGGTAGAGGGGCACTGGATAAAGGCCGGTAACTGGGCTCTTATGGAGTTGGCAGGAATACAGGGCGAAGAATACAAAGCCGCAGCTGACCAACTGGCCTCTCAAGGTAAAACACCTATGTATATCGCCGTAGATCAAAAATTAGCTGGAATTATTGCTGTTGCTGATGTAGTTAAGCCAGGCAGTATTGAGGCCATTGCTAAATTAAAATCTATGGGTATTGAAGTGGTCATGATTACCGGTGATAATAAGCGAACGGCTCAAGCTATCGCCGAGGAAGTGGGGATTCAGCGTGTATTAGCAGAAGTTTTCCCACAAGATAAGGCTAACGAAGTAAAGAAAATTCAAGAAGAAGGACGTAAAGTTGCTATGGTGGGAGACGGAATCAATGATGCTCCGGCGCTGGCTCAGGCGGATATTGGTATCGCTATTGGTTCCGGGACAGATGTAGCTATTGAATCAGCTGATATCGTACTGATGCATAGTAACTTAGGCGATGTAGTAACAGCTATAAGACTCTCCAAAAGTACCATTCGCAACATTAAACAAAATCTATTCTGGGCCTTTGCCTACAATGTTGCCGGAATACCTTTAGCCGCTGGTTTAGTCTATGCCCTGGGTGGCCCCTTACTCAACCCAATCTTTGCCGCCGCCGCTATGGCTTTAAGTTCAGTATCAGTTATCAGTAATGCACTGCGATTGAGGCGTTTTAAAGCATAAGAAATCAAATAAAAGACAATGAAAAACCAGCCCTTTAGTGTAGATATTCTAGGGGCTGGTTTTGTTATGCAATCCACTTATACTGGGTGGTAAAGGCAATGGTGAGCCAAAGGTCATAATCCTTAACTTTGAGCTTGTCTTCAATCTCCTCTCGAATGATATCTTGCTGATGCACTTTGCCGAAGGGAAAATCCTTTTGAACTAAAAAATCAACTTCAAGGGTAAGGGAACTACCAACTTTATTAATACGAATAAAATAATCATTGATTTGGTATTTTTTTACTATATCTACAATGATCTTTTCCACTTCCTCAGTCAATTCTTTACTAATAGACCGCATTCCGATTATCTCTTTAGATGATCGAATTACTTCACGTAATACCGTAGCAAAGGTCAGAATGACGAAAATAATAACCATAATAGGGTCAATATAGGGGATGAATTGATTAATAGAAAAGAAGGTCAGTATGGCAGATATTATATAGCCAATGAGGGCGTAAAAACTTTGTTTAATGGATATTCTCCACTGCAATATCTCAGAGTCGATTAAGGGGGAACTTGCTTCTTTGGCTATTTTAGACATCCGATTTACAATAACCAATAATACCAAAATAGATACAGCTAAGTAAGTGATTGAGCCGAACAAATTAACCTTGCTTCCCCCAGCCCAGATGACAGAGATTGCGTCAAGGAGAGCAACCACTAAAAAGAAGCTAAGAATAAGGTATTGAATCAGAACCACGATAGGTTCTAAGTTTTCCTTGCCAAAAGGAAAGTTAAAGGGATCGTTTTTATGTATAAATCGGCTAATTTTCAGCGTGAAGAAGCTGGTCACTACAAAAAACAGCGAAAACAGTCCGTCAAAGAGGATTACATCGGAGGAGAAAAACAAACCAAACCCTATACCGATGAGGGAAAAGGTAAAGAGTCCCCAAATGGAAAGTCGTAAAATGCGAATCTCTGCCTCGTTTTTTTTAGACATATAATCGCCCTCGCTCTGCCAGATTTCTTAAATTCTATTTGAAATGCTTAGCCATAAATAAAGCGGTGCAAGCGCTCAGTGGCAGAAGGAATATCAAAACGCCAGACCCAGGCACCATTATACTCTCCGCCAATGGGATTATCTTCCGGTGTAGGAAGGGTATTCTGAACTAGGCTGGCATCCCCGAAAATAACTGCCGGAGATAGGCCGCCCAGTTCCCAATAATTCATAGAAGTCTCAGTCATGGGAAAAACAGTTTTGGCTAGTTCAGGGTACTTCCAAACGGGAGTCTTTTTGACTTGGCCTAAAATACCTTCTATAACTTTCTTTTGCCGATCGGCGCGGGCATTGTCACTGTCAATTTTACGGATACGGGCAAAAGCAGTGGCTTGACCACCTGTCAAATGAACTAGGCCGGGGGCAGGGATTTCCGGTGCGGACATCCCTTCCGAATTGGCTAGGGCATTGATCTGCACCCTCTCCTCTTCGGTGATCTCCATATCAATCCCCCCTACTGCATCTACTACAGAAGCTAACTGACTAAAATTAACGGTTACGTAACTCTTAATATCTAGCTGGAAATTCTGATTAAGGGTTTTGATAGCTAGCTCCGGACCGCCATAGGCGTAGGCGTGGGCTATCTTTTCAGAACCATGTCCCTCTATAGCTACGTAACTGTCCCTTAAGACAGAGGTAAGTTTCATTTGGTTGTTTTTGCGGTCAATAGATAAAATCATTACAGAATCAGAACGTCCAGAATCTGAGTTGAAATCACGACTATCCACCCCAAATAAAGCAATATTGGTAACCCCGGAGAGTTTGTACTTTTCTGCAATGGCAGGATCAATACCTAGGGCCTTTGGATCGGAATTAATTGGACTTATTGTTAATCCGCCGAAGATATAGAATAATCCTAGACCAATCAAAAGAAATAAGATCAGTAAAACAGCCAACACCTTTCGTCCACGACGCTTTTTTCTTTTTGGGGGTGGCGGAGTGCCACCGGAAGACATTCTCGGATCTTGTGTGTAGGGATTCCAAGAAGGAGCGGGCTGAGCCGGCTGTCCCTGTGGGGGCTGGCTATAGTAGACCTGACCATGTGACGGCTCTCTTCTGGGGGCACTCGGTGCAGGTGAATCAAATTCTTTATAAAAATTTCCCGAAGCTGGGTTAGAGGTGGGCTTTTGATTTTTCTTCATGAAAAACTCCCTTAAAAGCTTTGCCGGAGCAAGTGTTTTAGAGCAAATTCTGCTTATAATTGTAGCAAAAGGGGGGGACTTGCGCAAATTGGAGCGATTCTAAAGATTATAGAAATAGCTCTTGCCAAGGTAAATTTAGCCAGTCTGCCAGAAGCAAACGCGCCCAAGCTGCTTCCATCGGAAGGTCATAGAGTGGGGTAATCCCCGACTCTAACAAGGCAGCGGTACTTTCATAGGGCAGACGTTTAGAGTCCATAGGAACAAGAAAGAGCTTTTTATTATATTGATGACACTGTTCTTGTAAAAAAGACAAAGAATAAAAAGAAGCATTTTCTTCTGGGGGCGGTGTGCAAGTAGTGCCTGAATGATATAAACGTTGTAAAACGAATTGGAAATTCGAATTTTGGAAATTTATATTTCTGTAGTCCAGACCCACATATGCGGGAAGGATGAGTACCGAGGAAATTTCTTTTAAAGGCTGATTTTGCAATTTTTCTAATAATTTTTTCGGAAATCTGGGCAAGGAAGAGTTTCCTCTGGGGAAAACCCATGGCTGCGGCGATGGTGGGATGACTTGGAGAACCTGACCTTTAAAACTTCTTACATCATCACATTCCTCGTCTGCTTGAATAACCAATCCGGCGGAATGGAGGCAGGATTGCCCAGAGTCATCCTCTCCCACCACATAGACCCCGCTGGGATAGTTACCTAATCGCACTTGAGCAATGAGTTCAAGGGCGTTCTTAAAATTTTTCTGGCCATCATTTCGAGGATTATCCAGAGGGAACTTGCTACCTAAAAGAACAGTAGGTGTTCCCGCTTCGGCTTTTTCAGCTAAAAGAAGATATGCCATCTGAGCTGTGAAGGCTAGTGTATCTGTGCCGTGAGTGATAATAATCCCATCATATTTTCGCCGCAGGCTCTCTTTTTGAATATAGATAAAGAGACTATGTAGCCGCTGAGGTGTCATGTTCTCACTTAGAATGCTAAAGGGTTCATGAACATCAAAAACAAAGTTCTGATCCACGTAGTCTTCAAGTAATCGGTAAGGCGGCTGATCTAAAGCAATTGCCCTTTGGTCTGTACGGCTGGAAATTGTTCCACCGGTAAAAATCATTAGTATGTGCAACGGCTCGGTACTGTTCATATCTTCTCCTGAGCGCTAATGAAGGCATCGGAAGACAGAGCTGCTATTAAGCCTTCTCCTACTGCTTTAGCGATTTGTAAAGGTTTGCCGGTACAATCTCCGGCGGCGAAAACTCCCGGAATATTGGTGCTTTGGGAGCGATCTGTTTGGATGAACGGACCCTCGAGAGCCAAGCCATTTAATAAGGTTGAAGGGGCGATGGTTGGGCGAAGAATAAAGACGCCACTTAAAGGAATCCGATCTCCATCGGCAAGTAGGAACTCTACCGTATCCTGGCCTTCAATCTGAAAGCGTTGCTCTTTTCGTACCGCTTCGAAGAAGTTTTCCGGTAAAGTAATATCCCAACGAAGCAGATCATTAGGATTTACGAACAGAATTACCTTGCAACCAATTTTTTGAAGATGAATAGCCTCTTCCACCGCTTCTTTGGATTTGGCAATAACGGCAACTGTCTTACCCCGATATAACATGCCATCACAAGTGGCACAGTAGCTCACGCCACGTCCCAGAAAAAGATCTTCACCTTGGTAGGGTTTCCCTACGGCCACTCCAGTTGCCAATATTAAGGTCTTGGCTTGGAGAAAATTGGTATCATAAGCAATCTGAAAAAGCGGGCGACCTTCAGAATCTGTAGTCGCATTAATTAAAAGTGCAGTCCCCTTAAAAATGTATGCGCCCAAGGTTAGGGCATGTGCCGTATAGAGTTCCAGCAGGTTAGCTCCGGAGATGGCCGGATGGCCGGGCATATTATCCACTACTTGCGCTTTGAAGAGTGGACTATTTTCATAAGCTACGGAAATGATAGCTGTGCTTCGGCCGCGAACCCGACCGTTAATGGCGGCAGAAAGACCAGCCGGTCCACCACCGATAATAGCGATATCAAGGGGATTTTCGCTGTAATATTGAGCTGCTTCTTCATTTGTCATACAATACCTCCCAAAGCCAAGTGCCTGATACTATTATTCTACCAGAGAAAATAGCCCATACCCAAGCTTTAATTTTTGTGACTACTACTTGCGGGTAATCAAAAATACTTCCGGTCAGAGCATTGATCGGGTACTATAATAAAACATTTAATTATGGTTGAGTCAGATAACCACTTCAATTATTCGTTTCCTTTGCCTTGTCTTTGCCGCTATTTTTTTATTATCTAGGGCAAATAAGTATGATATAATGCCTTTTAGTAGAAGGGTACAGCAGATTTTTCTTGCCTGCAATGAAGAAAGGTTTTCTGTGCTTACAGTTTCCGTGCAGGATTTTAGAAGGAGAATCTGATGAATAAAGCCATTAAAAAAGCTCTGGTTGTATTACTTACCCTTAGCCTAGGTGTTTCTAGTGCTGTAGCCCTGTCCTCTTGTTCCTTGTTTGACAGTCTAACAGGAGCTTCTGCTTCAGTTTCTAGCGCCGCACCGACAATCAGCCTTCCAACTGATTCAGGTGGTACTACCCAAGAGCCACCAAAGCCCTTGCCTTCCGTTGCGCCCAAGGAAGTTAGCATTGGTAAGGATAAGATATCTGCAACCGAATATGACCTGTATTATTACCTGAATTATCAACAGCTTCAGCAATATGTTGCCTATGGTTCAGTGGGTCCCACATTAGCTGCCGGAGGACTTGATTTAGAAGCCGCTTGCACTATGACCGGTTATGAGAGTTTGACTTGGGGCGAATACATTCATGACATTACCAGGGCGATGTTGCAGAAGACTTACATCCTGTTGGCGTTGGGGAAAGAGCAATCCATCACAGCCCTTACCGAGGATAGCAAACTTCAAGTTGCGTCTTTGTTCGCCAATATGGAGCAGTATGCGGCACAAGCGGGCGGCACTTTAGATCAGTTTTTAGCTTCTACTTACGGTGAAACAGCCACAGTTGATACTTTAACGCCTGTAATTGAGCGTTACTTTTTGGCAAATAACGACATTTATTATGCTTTGATGGACAGCTTTACTTTTAGTGATGAAGAGTTGAAAGCTTTTTATGAGACGAATAAGGCCAACTATAAGAACGAAGAATTGCCTGTAGTACGTCACATGCTCTTCCTTGCTCCAAAGGGTGCTGCCAATCAGGAAGATGCTTCCGAGGAAGATATGGCCAAAGCTAAGGCTAAGGCAGAAGAAGTTCTGGGTCAAATCGCATCAGCAGAAGATATGGTGCGGATTGGTGATGAATTAATGGCGGACGGCACGGTGACAGAGTCAGCGGAATATGTTGTGAATAAAGACCAAATGGTCAAAGAGTTTGAGGACTGGTGTTTTGACCCGGCCAGAAAACCCGGAGATAAAGGTATTGTTCAGACTATGTACGGATTTCACATTATGTATTTTATCGGCACACAGCCTGACTGGATGGAAGATGCCAAGACATCTCTGGCAGAAGATCGTTTAAACGGCATGATTGACGCGAAGAGAGCAAGCAAACAATTTGATATTACTATCGATGGTGAAGTTTTTGTGCCGATCATTCCGGCTCCGGAAGACAAGCCTGCGGAGACTGTTTCCGAATCTACTGCCGCAGAGACTGCCGCTACAAGTTCAGCTGCTTGACCGTAACGATACTTCTAGCGGGAAGCTGCTGCTGACATATCCATTCAGGACAGAAGCTTCTAGTTTCACTGGTGGTTCTCTTATAAGGGTTGCAGAGTGAAATTGGTCTTTCCTTACGATTGCAATTGTGAGACAATATGTCTTGCAGTTGCAATTTTTTTGCATCATGAGAGACATAGAATTCTAGATTATGCCTGGAGAAAGGATGTAGAAATGAATAATTTTGTTTTTCACAGTCCGACAAAGTTTGTTTTTGGCAAAGGAACGGAGAATCAAGTTGGAGATCTCTTAAAGGAGTGTAAAGTCAATAAGGTATTAGTTCACTACGGCGGAGGCTCTGTTATAAAGTCAGGGCTCTTGGATCGCGTGAAAAAGTCTATAAAGAATGCTCAGATTGAAATGGTTGAACTTGGAGGTGTACTGCCTAACCCTGTAGACAGTAAAGTCTATGAGGGGATTGACCTCTGCCGTAAAGAACAGGTAGATTTCATTCTGGCTGTAGGCGGTGGTTCTACTATTGACTCAGCTAAGGCCATCGGTGTAGGCGTACCCTATCAAGGTGATTTTTGGGATTTCTTTTCTGGCAAAGCGCAGGCTCAGAGCACCCTGCCGGTAGGAACAATTCTAACGATTGCTGCCGCCGGATCGGAAGGTTCAGAGAGCACGGTTATCACCAAGGAAGAGGGTGGATTTAAGCGTGGCTACTCCGAAGAATTAATGCGTCCGGTATTTTCAATTCTAAATCCGGAATTGACCCAGACCTTACCTGCTTTTCAGACAGCGGCCGGTGCTGCGGATATTATGGCACATGTATTTGAACGTTATTTTACGAATACGAAGGATGTAGAGATTACCGACCGACTTTGTGAGGCCGTTCTCTTAACTATGATCCGTGAGGTTCCCAGAGCTATTAAGAATCCTAATAATTATGAAGCCAGAGCGAATATTATGTGGGCAGGTATGATTGCTCACAATAATATGGTAGGGGTAGGGCGCGATCAAGATTGGAGTAGCCACATGATTGAGCATGAGCTTTCTGCACTGTATGGCGTTACTCATGGAGCCGGACTGGCAGTGGTTTTTCCTGCTTGGATGAAGTTTACCCTAAAGCATAATGTCATGCGTTCAGCACAACTGGCTTCTCGGGTCTTTTCTTGTGATATGGATTTTCATGATCCCGAGAGAACAGCTCTGGAGGGGATTGGTCGTTTAGAAAAATTTTGGACATCTATCGGTCTGCCTGTTCGCTTAGAGGATCTGGGTGGAAAGGCTGAAGATATACCCTATTTAGCTGAACATGTAGGGCTCACTGGGGGAGCTAAACTGGGAAGCTACGTTCCATTATCTACTGCAGATATTGTTGACATCTACCATCTTATGCTTAAGAAATAAGAGACGAGACTGCAAAGTAAGGGGAAGATGAGGCTTCAAAAAACCTCTTTTTCCCCTTGGTTCTCGGAATAATAGGACAATCTTCCATAAAGTAAAATCAGCAATTTGTTTTGCTGATTGGGTATAATTGTGATATAAAATCAGGTCTTTTGGTTAAAAGAAGCTTTCCTTAAGCACGGACTAGTGAGAGGAGCGATTGTTCTGGTAAAGTCTAGTTACAGGGTGGCAATTCTTGATGATCAGCCCATGTGGATTGAAGCTCTGACACTCCTGCTACGTCGATCGGAGCGAATTGAAGTAGTTGGCAGAGCGAGTAACCAGCAAGAAGCTGTCGAAGTTGCGCAAGAACAACACCCGGATTTATTTTTAGTTGATATTGATTTGAAACATCGCTGGCAAACAGGAATATCGGCAACTCTGGCCATAAGAGAGGTTTCGCCACAGACAGATGTGATTATTTTGACCTGCAGGGAAGAGAGCAAAGATGTTGCCGATGCTGCCGCCGCAGGTGCGATAGATTTTTTACCCAAGAGCGATGGTGAGCTTTTACTTCCGGCTATTCTTAAATGGTCTCAGGGAGGATTCAATCCACGCAGAATCTTGGTTAACTATTACGCAACACTGCGAAAAGAAAATATTACCAAGTCTCTAACAGAGCAAGAGAATGAAATTTTACAACTTTTGTTGGAAGATGTTAAAAGCTCTCAGCTACCTAAAAGTTTAAATAAGTCTGAGCACACGATTAAAACTCAAATTCGTAGCATCCTACATAAGATGGGTGTGACAAGGACGGCGGATGCGGTGAGCAAGTATAAAAATGCCGGGCTCCACTTTCCTGGAGAGCACGAGCAAAAAGAGAATCTTTCTTAGCATAAAGAAGCTCGGCCGGTTAATTGATAATTCAGGAAACCGGGCATGGTAGTCCTAGGCTATCTTGTAAATTGCCTTGCATGAAATGCCGCTACATGTTAGAATTTTTTGAGTAATTTTCTTGCCGAATCAGTAGAATCGGCATTGTTTGAATGAGAGGATAAAGCCTATGGAATATGCATCGGGTGAAAATACATTAAAGGTTACCACCTATGAAAATTTACTAGAATCTGTACATCAGCATCAGGTAGCTACGCTACATGGCGCCGTTCACAATATCCGTGATATGGGCGAGTTTGCTTTTGTAATCGTAAGAATTCCTACGGGCTTAGTGCAGTGTGTTTGGGATAAAGCTCATGGTGACCAGACCGCCTTTGACCAACTTTGCTCTGAGGCTACCGCAGAATTTAGTGGGGAAGCACACGAAGAACCAAGAGCTCCTGGTGGCGTTGAAGTTAAGCTCACGGCTATTAAGATCCTGTCTCTTCCGGCAGAACCTTTTCCCATCAACCTTTCTAAGCGTAAGTTAGGCATAAATCTAGATACAGATTTGAATAATCGCCCAATTACTCTGCGTACAGGTGCTATGCGGGCGCGCTTTCGTATTCAGTCAGCCATTGTAAGAGCTTTTCGAGAATTTTTAGATAAGAATAATTTTACCGATATCCGCACACCTAAGATCGTAGGGGGGAATGCAGAGGGTGGAACCAATGTATTCCGGCTGGATTATTTTGGTAAAAAGGGCTTTTTAGCGCAGAGCCCTCAGTTCTATAAACAAACTATGGTAGGTGTTTTTGAGCGGGTTTATGAAATTGGTCCGGTGTTTAGGGCAGAGAAACATAGCACGGTTCGTCATCTAAACGAATACATCAGTATTGATTTTGAGATGGGCTATATTCATAATTTTACAGATATTATGGATATGGAGACCGCCTGTCTGATTTATGTTTTTGACCTCTTACGGCGGGAGTATAGCCGGGAGTGTGATGTTCTGGGTGTGAAATTGCCTGTTATCGAAAAGATACCTATGGTTCGCTTTAGAGATGCCAAAGAACTGATTGCGGCAGAATATGGCCATAAAATTAAGGATCCTTATGATCTTGAACCCATTGAAGAGCAGCTTATCAGCCGCTACTTTAAAGAGAAGTATGATCAGGACTTTGTGTTTGTTACCCATTACCCCTCCAAAAAACGACCCTTTTATGCAAAGGACGATCCGGAGGACAATCGTTTTACTTTGTCCTTTGACTTATTGTTCCGGGGAATGGAAGTGACTACCGGTGGGCAGCGTATCCATGATTATCAAGAGCAAGTGGATAAGATGATTGCTAAGGGACTTGATCCAGAAGGGTTTGAGAACTTTTTGATGATTCATAAATATGGAATGCCTCCTCATGGCGGTCTCGGCTTTGGTCTGGAGAGACTCTGTATGAAGTTGTTTGATGATAATAATATCCGATTCAGTGCCCTTTTCCCTCGGGATTTGAATCGCTTAGAACCATAAGGAGGCTGAACAATGGAGATTACAGCGGAATTAATTTCTTATTTAGAAGAGCTGGGACGTATCCGTTTATCCCCAAAAGAGCGGGAGCAAGCCAGTAAAGACTTAGGTGATATTCTTGGGTATATTAATAAATTGGAAGAGTTGGATACAAGCTCTGTAGAGCCGCTATCCCATACCTTTCAAATTACTAATGTTTTACGCGAAGACAAGGTAACGAACCAAGATGAGCGTGATGCCATTTTGGCTAATGCTCCCGACCAAAAAGACGGTGCCTTTAAAGTCCCTAAAACAGTGGAGTAAGTTTTTAGGCGATGCTAAGAAAGAGAGATCTGGGTTATGGATAAAGAGCAATTACTTTCCTTGACAGCCTTGGAAGCTGGTCAGGCAATTAAACAAAAGAAAACAACAAGTCCGACTTTGACTAAGGCTGTTTTAGAGGCCATTGAAGCTAGAAATTCACAATATAATTGCTTTATCAACATCTTTGCCGAGGATGCCATGGAGCAGGCGCATTCTGTGCAAAAAGCTATTGATGAAGGTGTAATAGATTCGCCTTTGGCGGGTGTTCCTGTAGCACTAAAAGATAATCTTTGTGTAAAGGGACAACTTACTACCTGCGGTTCTAAGATGCTGGAGAACTTTAGACCCCCCTATTCAGCAACCATGGTTTCACGCCTCAAGGCGGCGGGAGGGGTCATTGTGGGCAAATTGAATATGGATGAGTTTGCCATGGGTTCTACCACCGAAACCTCTTATTTTGGACCCTGCAAGAATCCATGGAATACGGAGCATGTCTCCGGCGGCTCTTCCGGTGGAGCGGCAGCGGCGATAGCTGGAGGGATGGCTCTCTATACTTTTGGTTCTGACACGGGGGGATCTGTTCGTCAGCCCAGTGCCTTTTGCGGTGTTAGCGGATTAAAGCCTACCTATGGTAAAGTCTCAAGATTTGGTCTTGTTGCCTATGCCTCTTCCCTAGACCAGATTGGGCCGTTGGGAAAAGATATTTTAGATTGTGCTGCGGCTTTAAATCTGGTAAGTGGCCAAGACGAGCGGGATCAAACTAGCATCCCTTCCGAAAATATAGATCTGGAAGCGGCTAAGAATTTTTCTCTTAAAGGGCTTAAAATTGGCGTGCCTCAAGAATATTTTGGAGAAGGTCTGGAACCTGGTGTTAAGGCAAGAGTAGAAGAGGCGATTACAGCCTTGCAGGAACAGGGCGCTCTGGTAGAGTGGTTTCATATGCCTGTAGTGGAATATGCGATACCGACCTATTACATCATTGCTTCAGCAGAAGCCTGTTCTAATTTGGCGCGGTTTGACGGCATTAAATATGGTTACCGAAATAAAGAGGCAGAAGATCTGCTTGATATTTACTTTAAGACCCGCAGCGAAGGTTTTGGCTTTGAAGCTAAGCGCCGGATCATGCTGGGGAATTTTGTGTTGTCTTCGGGCTATTATGATGCCTACTACAAGAAAGCTTTGCAAGCTAAGTCACTCATCAAAGACTCTTTTTCCAGTGCCTTTGAGAACTATGACTTAATTATTGGGCCTACAACCCCCACTACAGCACCGCGTCTGGGTGAGAGTTTGGTGGACCCACTCAAGATGTATTTAGGCGATATTTGCACAGCCCTGATTAATATAGCTGGGCTGCCTGCGGCTTCGATTCCCTGCGGATTGTCTGATAATGGTCTTCCGGTAGGTCTTCAGCTTATTGGTGGACATAATCAGGAGCAGACCATTGTAGGTGCGGCAGCGGCATTCCAACGAGTAACTGACTATCACCGGCAACGTCCGGTAACGAGGTGAGCGGCATGAGTAATTATGAAATGGTAATCGGACTGGAGGTTCATGTAGAGCTGGCTACCAAGTCCAAGATATTCTGCGGTTGTACAACTGCCTTTGGAGGGGCTCCCAATACACATGTTTGCCCTGTATGCACAGGAATGCCGGGGACACTTCCCACCTTAAATCGGCAAGTAGTTGAGTTTGCTGTTATGGCGGGATTAGCCACCAATTGTCAAATTACTCGATACACAAAGTTTGATCGGAAAAACTATTTTTATCCAGATTTGCCCAAGGCCTACCAAGTTTCCCAGCTCTATTTACCGATCTGCCGCAATGGCAGTGTTGAAGTCTCTGTGGATGGAGTAAGCAAAAAAATTGGCATTCACGAAATACATATGGAAGAGGATGCTGGTAAGTTGGTTCATGATCCCTGGGATGATTGTACCTTGGTGGATTACAATCGCGGTGGAGTTCCTTTGATCGAGATTGTTTCTGAACCTGACTTCCGTTCCGCTGAGGAAGTGGTGGCCTACCTAGAAAAGCTAAAGGCAATACTACAATACTTAGGGGTTTCTGATTGTAAGATGGAAGAAGGCTCTATGCGTGCCGATATCAACTTGTCTATGCGCCATGTAGGTCAAGAAGCTTTTGGAACCCGCACAGAGATGAAGAACATGGCTTCTTTGAAGGCCATCGCCAGAGCTATTGCCGGAGAGTCAAAGCGTCAGATAGAAATTCTGGAGGCCGGCGGAAAAGTCTTGCAAGAGACCAGACGCTGGGATGACAATAAAGGCATGTCCTATGCTATGCGTAGCAAAGAAAATGCCCATGACTATAAATATTTTCCGGAGCCGGATTTACTGCCTATTGAGATCGAGCAATCCCATATTGATTCTTTATTAGCAGGCCTACCCGAGTTGCCGGAAGCTAAAAAGCAGCGTTATATTCATGACTTTGGCCTGCCGGAGTACGATGCGGATATATTAACCGGCTCAAAGTATCTGGTACAGGTATTTGAACGAACCGTAGAAATCTGCCCAAACCCGAAAGATGCCTCCAACTGGATTATGACTGACTTGCTTAAGCTCTTAAATGATGCCCAAATGCAGCCGGAGGACATGAAATTTTCATTGGATTCTTTGGGCAAAATTTTGCTTATGGTTTCGGAAGGCAAGATCAACCGCGGAACCGGACGAAAAGTTTTTGCCGAAGTTTTTGCTCAAGATGTGGAGCCGCTGAAGTATGTGGAAGAGAAAGGTCTCATTCAGGTCTCAGATAGCGGAGCTATTTCAGCTGCCATTAAAGTTGTTTTAGATGATAATGAGAAGGCTGTTCAGGAGTATCTAAGCGGTAATGAAAAGAACTTCCAATTTCTAATTGGTCAGTCAATGAAAGCCTTAAAGGGCAAGGCTGATCCGCAAGTCGTTCGTGAAGTTTTGGCTCAGCAGTTGGCTGAAAAAAAGCAGTAGGCTTGAGAAAGAATGTGATTTCTGCTATATTTTCTATCATGGATAGAATTGAATCTCAGGCAGAGCAGAGTCTGGGATTCTGGGAAGTGGCTACTTCCTAAAGAAAGGATGGGCAGAGAGCATCGTGCCGGATGACAGTATAGGCCAAATATTTGTTGATTTACTAATTGTTTTTATTTTTGTACTAATCAATGCATTTTTTTCCGCCACGGAGATGGCGGTAATTACGCTTAACGATAATAAGATTCGCAAAATGGCGGAAGAGGGACATAAATCAGCTAAGAAAATTTTACGTTTTCTTGATAGTCCGGCGCAATTCCTGGCGATTATTCAAGTAGGGGTGACCTTTGCTGGCTTTCTGTCCTCTGCCTTTGCTGCGGATAAGTTTTCCCGGCGTCTTACGCAAATCATTGACCCTTACGGAAATTACTCCTTTATACAGCCTTTTAGCATGGTTGCGGTTACAGCGATATTGGCATATTTTTCTTTGGTGCTGGGGGAATTAGTTCCCAAGCGTTTTGCCCAACGGCACCCTGAGCGCGTGGCTTTCTTTTCTGCCGGGATTGTCCGCGGATTTGGGGCAATCATGGCACCCTTTGTTAAGTTGCTGACCCTTTCTACCAATGGTATTTTACGTGTGCTGGGCATTGACCCACACATGAATGACCGCTCAGTCACCGAAGAAGAGATCCGTATGATGGTAGATGTCGGCAGCGAATCCGGCAGCATTGAAGACGGTGAAAAAGAGATGATTGAGAATATTTTTGAGTTTAATGACAAAGAAGTATCCGAAATCATGACCCATCGTACTAAGATTGTTTCCTTGGCAATAGATGCTGATTATGATGAAGTGATAGATGTAGCAAAGAATGAGCGTTTTACCCGGATTCCTGTCTATCGTGACACCATTGATGACATTGTTGGTATTTTGCATATCAAGGATCTTTTAGGTTATTCTCTGGAATCAGCCAACAAGGGGAATTTTTCGCTGGTGAGCTTGTTGCGTCCTCCCCTTGTTGTTCCGGAAACAAAAAATTTATCAGCTCTATTTCGGGAGATGCAAAAAGGACGAATGCAATTGGCGGTGGTTGTGGATGAATATGGCGGCACGGCCGGTATTGCCACCATTGAAGATATGCTTGAGGAAATTGTTGGCAATATTACTGATGAGTTTGATGAAGAAGAGCATCAGATGGTTCACTTGCCTGATGGTGATTGGCTGGTGTCTGGAGATACCCCTCTTGGTGATATTGAAGATGCTCTAGATATTGATTTACCCGATGAGGATTATGACACCATAGCGGGATTTGTTATTCATTTGTTGGATCGAATTCCAGAACCGAAAGAGAATCCAGAAGTTTCTTTCGGCAATATTATTGCCAGAGTTGAAGCGGTGGAAGATAAGTGGATTTCAAAAATAAGAATTCATGTAATACCTGAAGCCTTGGATAAGACGGAAAACAAATAGTCTACCGGCGAAGATTATCGGTAGTAATTAGCCGCTAGTGAGAAAAGAGGATAGCCATGCAGTATGATTGTGTCCTATATGACTTAGACGGTACAATAATTGACTCTGTACCGGCAATATTAGAGTCTTTCCGGCGAGCTTTTATCGAAGTTCTGGGCGAAGAAGCTCCGCAAGAGTATTTGTTATCGACTATTGGCCTACCTTTGGGTGCTGCTTTTGCGCCCTATGAGCCGCAGAAGGTTCGTGAGGCTCTGCATGAGGCTTACCTTCGGCATAATGGGGATTTGTTACCCTTAACAGCAAAGACCTTTCCGGGTATGGAAGCGGCTTTACGCAAGATACAAGCTTTGGGCATCACTCAAGGTATTGTTACTTCCAAACGCAGAGAGCCCGCCAGTTTTGCTTTAGAAAAATTAGGTTTTACTTCATACTTCGATTTGATAGTATGCCGGGAAGATACCCAGCAGCATAAGCCAAATCCGGAGCCACTTTGGTTGGCGGCAGAAAAATTAGGTTTATCTGATTATTCCCGTATTCTATATGTAGGGGATAGTATCCATGATCTTATATGTGCGTCTAATGCAGGCATTCCGGCTGTGGCGGTAGACTGGACAGCTATGCCTAAAGACCAACTCAGAGAGGCAAGTCCCGCCTTCTGGATTAATGAACCAATGGAGATTTCTTGCATTCTCCAAGGGACAGAATTATAATAGGCGTGCTATCTTTTATAAAATAGCTCTCTTAATAGAAGAGTAAGAAGGAAGGTTTCTGAATATGGCAAAAACGAAAACGGCCGGTTCCGGCAAAAAGAATCTCAAAAAGGCAAGACTAAAGTCTTCTACCAAGCGGAAAATTTTGACCGGTGGTATTATTGCGGCGATTGTGCTGATTATCGGTGTTGCTTTTGCCTATGCAATTAATGTTCCTGCCAAGGTGCTTCCAGGAGCAGTAATTGCTGGGGAGAAAGTATCTGTCGCAGAGGTCAACTATTACATGTACCAGTCCCTAACCTACTACTCCTATTTCAACCAAGACGCTAACTTTACCTCTATTAAGGATTTGGATAAGATAAAAGATGCGACTACCGGCCAGACCTACCGCCAGTTCTTTTTGAACGAAGCTGCCGAAACCTTGCAGCGCCAGATCGTTCTGGGGCAGGATGCTAAGGCTAATGGTTTTGTTCCTCAGGGAGTACAAAGACTGATAGACACTTATGTAAGTCAGATTAGAAGCAGTGCAAAGACGAATAACTTAACCGCCGACCAAGTTTTGGAACGAAATTATGGCCGGGGAATGTCGGTTTCTATTTATAAGAATATTTTGAACCGAGAGCTGACTGCCCAAGAATATCAGGCACATTTGCAACAGACTAAATGGAACTTAACCCCAGAAGAAATGGAAGCCAAGTATAATGAGGCTCCAGAGGACTATGAAAAAGCAACGTACAATGCTTTCCTATTTCCTGCTGACATAGCCGAAGGCGCAACTGAGGAAGAAAAAGCGACTGCTTTAGAAGCTGCTACCAAATTAGCTCAAAGCGTAGTGGATTTGGCAAAGAGCCCGGAAAGTTTTCGCGATGCTGTTAAAGTTACTTTAGGAGCCGCCGGTGAATCGCAATTTGCTGATGGTGCTGATCCCACGAAATTCGAAGGTTACACGAAGAGTAATGTAGAAGCTTTCCAAAGTGAGGAAGTGGCGACTTGGCTATTTGCCAGAGAGCGCAAGGGCGGTGAGGCCACTGTCATTACAGGCGAGGCTGGTGCCTATGCAGTACTGTTTACTTCTAGAGATTTAGATGTAGAAGAAAATGTTTCCTATCGTCAAATTTCGCTAGACTTTGAAGTTTTTAAAGATGAAGTTACACCTACACCGGTCGCCTCTGAGTCAGCTCAAGAGACGAGTGCTACAGGAAGTAGCGAAACTACAAGCGCAGATCCAGCGGCTACCACCGCTGCGGAGAACACAGCAACACCTACTCCTACTGCGACACCAAGCCCAACGGCTGTTCCAATGAATGAGAAGACCAAGGCAGCTATGGAAGACGTGCAAAAGAAACTTGAAGAGTATAAAGGTCAAGTGACTGATGAAGCATCCTTTACCAGCTTGGCACTTCTACATTCTGACAATACCAGCAACTCCTATACCGGAGGATTAGTATCAGGCAAGACTCAGGCATCTTTTACCAATGCTACTGAAGAGGAAGCATTGCTAAGTGCATGGCTCTTTGACTCAAGCCGTAAGCCCGGTGACATGATTATCATCTCCGGTGCTGAGAGTGTATCTTTGTACTATTTCCGTAACAGTATGCCAGCTTGGCAGGCAAGCCTGCTCTCTACCAATATCACTACAGGCTTTAATGATTGGTTTGATCCACTCTTAGAGAAACCGGAAAATTCATTTACGCTCCTTTATGATAATCTGGATTTTGCTGATTACTAAGGTAGATAAGATCTCAAAACAGTTGATTATAAGCAATCAGGCTCTGAAGCAAATTCCAGAGCCTGATTGTTAATTTTTACCGTTGACACTTGACAAAAGTCGTGCTATCATCTTATAACGTGTCGATAAGGTGGCGGCTTTTTGCTTGTTGCTTTTTAGGCGCCGCAGAATAGCCTATTTTGTTGGCAACAGTTGAATACGCCGGTCATTTATATGGCGTGCAGTACAGGCGTTATGCCGGAAACTTCGTGAGGTGATGTGTAATGGTGCGTCCCGTTAAGCAGGGAAGAGCGGAGAGAATGTCTTATTCTCATATCGATGAAGTCATAGAAATGCCGGATTTGATTGAAATCCAAAAGAATTCATACCAATGGTTTCTGGACGAAGGATTAATGGAGGTACTTCGAGAAGTATCACCGGTAATGGACTATACGGGAGATATTGAACTTTCCTTTATAGAGAAAGAATTCGATATTAACAACCCTCCTAATAGTATAGAAGAGTGCAAGGAAAAGGACTGTAATTACGCTGCCCCTCTCCGGGTAACCGTGCGTCTTAATAATAAGCGTGACAACGTCATTAAAGACCAGTCAGTCTTTATTGGCGATTTTCCGATTATGACAGAGACAGGTACCTTTATTATTAATGGTGCAGAGCGAGTTATTATCAGCCAGTTGGTGCGTTCACCAGGTGCATATTTCTCCATGTCTATGGATAAGTCAGACAGCCCGCTTTTTGCCACCCAGATTATTCCTAACCGTGGAGCATGGCTTGAATACGAGACGGATGCTAATGGCGTTATTTATGTTCGTGTTGATAGAGCTAGAAAGTTTCCCTTGACGGTCTTTTTACGTTCACTGGGTTACGGAACAGACGAAGATTTGCGCAATGCTTTTGGCGATGAGCGCTGTCTTAATGAAACAATCAAGAAAGACTCTACTCATACTCGTGAAGAAGGTTTGTCTGAACTGTATCATAAACTACGTCCCGGCGAGCCGGCGTCTGTTGAAGGTGCAGAAAGCCTCTTGAACAGTATGTTCTTCGATCCAAAGCGTTACGATTTGGCACGGGTTGGTATTTATAAGCTGAACAAGAAATTGTCTTTAGCCAGCCGGATCAGTGGGCATAAAGCAGCTGTGGATATTATTACTGAAGATGGTGAGTTACTAGCTTCGGCAGGAACAATCCTCACTCAGGAGCTCGCTGAGGGAATTGCTGCTTCTGGTATCAATGAAGTTGATATCTATCCGATTACCACCATTGGTGATACGGTTACCGTAGCAGAAAACGTTCTTAGAGTGCAAGGTAACGGTCGTGTTGATGCTGATACTTTTATCCGGGCTAGCTTTTCGGAAGATGAGCTTCAAGGCTTCAATATCCGTAAGACTCCTATTAATGAGAAGGTCAGAACCGTTATTTTACGTTCTGTGGTATCAGAAGTTCGCCAGAGCGGTAGAAAAGACTGTGGCGCTGCCTTGATGGAGATGTTAGCGGCTACTGCTGCAGAGTTAATGCCAAAGCATCTTACTGTTGAGGATATTGTGGCTACCGTCAGTTACTTAATCGGTCTTGAATATGGTGTTGGCCATATTGATGATATTGATCACTTAGGGAATCGTCGTGTTCGTTCTGTTGGAGAACTTCTCCAGAACCAGATTCGTATTGGTTTCTCCAGAATGGAGCGTAATATTCGTGAGCGTATGGGAGCAGTACCTGATATTTCAACGGTTACTCCTTTGCAACTGGTTAACACACGTCCGGTAAGTGCTGCAGTTAAGGAATTCTTTGGTTCCTCTCAGCTGTCACAATTTATGGATCAGCCTAATCCCTTAGCCGAGCTTACCCATAAGCGTCGTTTGTCAGCCTTGGGACCGGGTGGTCTGTCAAGAGAACGGGCTAACTTTGAAGTCCGTGACGTTCATACTTCCCATTACGGAAGAATGTGCCCCATTGAGACCCCGGAAGGTCCTAACATTGGTTTGATTAACTCCTTGGCAACCTATGCACGTGTTAATGAGTATGGCTTTATTGAGACGCCTTATCGTATTTATGATAAGAAGAACAAGGTTGTTACCAGACAGGTTTGCTACATGACGGCAGATCAGGAAGACTACTTTAACATTGCTCAGGCTAATGAGCCAATCGATGAGAATGGTGCCTTCCTTGATAAGCGTGTTGTCTGCCGTTACTTGGATAAGTTTATTGAGGTTGATCCAGAGAAGGTTGATCTGATGGACGTTACTCCTAGACAGCTTGTTTCCGTTGCTACTGCATTAATTCCCTTCTTAGGCAACGACGATGCTAACCGAGCTCTGATGGGTTCTAACATGCAACGTCAGGCTGTTCCTTTGATTCGGACGGAGTCTCCTATTATTGGTACCGGTATGGAATACCGTGCTGCTAAGGACTCCGGTGTATGTAAGGTTGCCAAGAATGACGGTGTGGTAGCTTTTGTATCAGCGGATCGCATTGTAGTTAAGACTAATTCCGGTAAGGATGATACCTATAATCTAACCAAATATCAGCGCTCCAATCAGAGTACTTGCATTAACCAACGACCTTTGGTACGTCAAGGTGAATTGGTTAAGGCCGGAGATATTATTGCTGATGGACCTTCCACCCAAAATGGTGAATTGGCCTTAGGTAAAAATGTCTTGATTGGTTTTATGACTTGGGAAGGTTACAATTACGAAGACGCCGTTTTGATTAACGAACGCTTGGTTAGAGAAGATGTTTATACTTCTATTCATATTGAAGAATACGAGTGTGAAGCTCGGGATACCAAGCTTGGTGCGGAAGAAATTACCCGTGAAATTCCTAATGTCAGTGATGAGGCTCTTAAGGATTTGGACGAATTTGGTGTTATCCGGGTTGGTGCCGAGGTTCGGGCTGGAGATATCCTGGTTGGTAAAGTAACACCTAAGGGTGAAACCGAGCTGACAGCAGAGGAACGACTCTATCGTGCCATTTTCGGCGAAAAGATCAGAGAAGTTAGAGATACTTCTGTTCGTGTTCCCCATGGTGAGTCAGGTATCATTGTTGATGTAAAGACCTTCACCAAAGAGAATGACGATGTCTTAAAGGGCAGTGTCAATAAGCTTGTCCGTGTCTATATTGCCCAGAAGCGTAAGCTGTCTGTAGGTGATAAGATGGCTGGTCGTCATGGTAACAAGGGTGTTGTTTCCAGAATTCTTCCTGAAGAGGATATGCCATTCTTGCCGGACGGTACCCCTCTGGATATTGTTCTGAATCCCCTAGGCGTTCCTTCTCGTATGAATATCGGTCAGTTGTTAGAGGTTCATTTGGGCATGGCAGCCAGAGCTTTGGGCTGGAAAGTTGCTACTCCTGTTTTTGACGGTGCTAATGAAGCGGATATCGTGGAAGCTTTCCGCGAAGCTGGCATTGATGATGATGGTAAGACAATTTTGTATGATGGTCGTACCGGAGAGCCTTTCGAGAACCGGATTACCGTTGGCGTTATGTACTACTTGAAGCTACATCACTTGGTTGATGATAAGATTCATGCTCGTTCTATCGGACCTTACTCTCTTGTAACTCAGCAGCCTCTCGGTGGTAAAGCACAGTTTGGCGGGCAGCGTTTCGGAGAGATGGAAGTTTGGGCTCTTGAGGCTTATGGTGCTGCTTACACCTTGCAAGAAATCCTGACTGTTAAGTCCGATGATATTACCGGTCGTACAAAAACTTACGAATCCATCGTTAAGGGGCAGAGTGTGCCTGAGTCAGGTATTCCTGAATCCTTTAAGGTTTTGGTGCGCGAACTTCAGTCCTTGGCTTTAGATGTACATATTTACTCTGAGAGCCATGAGGAATTTAAGCTAAAGGATTCCGCTGAAGAGGATGCCGATCTTCCGACCCCAGATCCGGAATTGCTGTCTCGCTTTGGGGCACAACCAGGTGAAGGTGAGTTGGTAGGTGCAGGTTTCCAAGAAGGTGAATTAACCGAGGACGGTTCATTTGTAGCAGATGAGTCTTTTTCAGGTGATTCCTTGGACGAGTTGGAATTTCCAGCTTCGGGTATTGACGAAGAGGAAGAATAAGGCCTGATCATAAATGCTACATGTTTCGTAATTGGAAGGAGACTTCATTACTATGTTTGAAATGAATAATTTCGAGTCCATCGGCATCAAGCTGGCGTCACCGGAAGTTATTAAAGAGTGGTCACACGGTGAAGTAAAAAAGCCGGAGACAATTAATTACCGAACGCTCAAGCCTGAACGTGACGGATTGTTCTGCGAGAGAATCTTTGGGCCACAGAAGGACTGGGAATGTCATTGCGGAAAATATAAAAAGATTCGCTACAAAGGTATTATTTGCGATCGTTGTGGTGTTGAGGTAACCCGTTCTAAGGTTCGCCGTGAGCGCCTTGGCCATATTGAATTGGCAGCACCGGTTTCTCACATCTGGTATTTTCGTGGTATTCCAAGCCGTATGGGTCTTATTCTGGATATTACCCCTCGTAATTTAGAGCGGGTACTCTATTTCGGAGCCTACATTGTATTAGATCCCGGAACCACAAATTTAGCTAAGAACGCTATTATTGAGGAGCGGGAGTATCGTGAGACCATTGAAAAGTATGGTAGAAGTGCATTTACTGCCCGCATGGGTGCAGAGGCTATTAAGACTTTGCTTCATGAGATCAATGTAGATGAGTTAGCGGCTAATTTGCATGAAGATTTCAAATCCGCCAGCGGACAGAAGAAAGCTCGGATTATTAAACGTTTGGAAGTGGTTGAAGCCTTCAAAAAATCTAAAAACAAGCCGGAGTGGATGATTTTAGATGTGCTGCCTGTTTTACCACCGGAGCTTCGCCCAATGGTGCAACTGGATGGCGGACGCTTTGCGACCTCTGATCTTAATGACTTATACCGCCGTGTAATTAACCGTAACAACCGTTTAAGCAAGCTGCTTCAGCTGGGTGCTCCAGAGATCATCGTTAGAAACGAAAAGCGGATGCTCCAAGAAGCTGTGGACGCATTGATTGACAACGGTCGTCGTGGACGTCCTGTAACCGGAGCTTCCAGCCGTGCCCTAAAGTCTCTTTCTGATATGCTTAAGGGTAAGCAAGGTCGTTTCCGTCAGAACCTACTAGGTAAGCGTGTTGACTACTCAGGCCGTTCTGTTATTGTTGTTGGACCAGAACTTAAGATGCATCAGTGTGGTCTGCCTAAAGAAATGGCTCTTGAATTATTTAAGCCTTTCGTCATGAAACGCTTAGTAAATGATGGCCATGCCCAGCATATTAAGACTGCCAAGCGTTTGGTAGACCGAGCTACGGATGTAGTTTGGGATATTTTGGAAGATGTTATCAAGGATCATCCTGTTATGCTGAACCGTGCTCCTACTTTGCACCGTTTGGGAATTCAGGCTTTTGAACCGGTTCTGGTAGAAGGTCGTGCCATTAAGCTTCATCCATTGGTCTGTACAGCTTTTAATGCTGACTTTGATGGTGACCAGATGGCTGTTCACGTTCCCTTATCAGCAGAAGCTCAGGCCGAAGCCCGCTTTCTAATGCTTTCCTCCAATAACTTGCTCAAACCTCAGGATGGTAAACCCGTAACGGTTCCTACTCAGGATATGATTTTGGGCTGCTATTACTTGACCATTGATAAAGAGGGCGAAAAGGGCGAAAACATGGTGTTCGCTTCTTTGGACGAAGCCATTATGGCTTACGATCAACATGAGTTAGAACTTCATGCTCCCATTAAAATTCGTGTTACACGAATGATCAATGGTGAAGAGAAGTCAGGTTTGGTTAAGTCTACACTAGGTAGATTCATCTTTAACGAAATCATTCCTCAGGATCTGGGCTATGTGGATCGTTCCATTCCCGGTAACGAAGTTATTTTGGAGTGTGACTTCCTGGTAGGTAAGAAGACCCTTGAAGATTTGATTAGCCGTGCTATCAGAATTCATGGTATTGGCACAACAGCTAAGCTTTTGGATAACATTAAAGCCTTAGGCTTTAAGTACTCGACGCGTGGTGGAATCTCTATTGGTATTGAGGACATGATTGTTCCCGATGTCAAGGAGAAGATGATTCGCGAGGCTGAGGATAAGGTTGAACATATCAACCGGATGTATCAGAGAGGTATGCTGAACGAAGATGGTCGTTATAAGGCGGTAATCGGAATTTGGAATGAAACTACTGATGCTATTACCGAAGAGCTTAAGAAGAATCTGGGTAAATATAACCCAATTAAGATGATGTCTGATTCAGGAGCTCGTGGTCAGATTAACCAGATTAAGCAGCTGGCTGGTATGCGTGGTAACATGGCGGATACTTCTGGTAGGACCATTGAAATTCCGATTAAGTCTAACCTGCGTGAAGGTATGAACGTGTTAGAGTTCTTTATTTCTTCTCACGGTGCTAGAAAGGCTCTGTCTGACACGGCTCTGAAGACCGCTGACTCCGGTTATTTGACCAGAAGATTGGTTGACGTAGCTCAGGATGTAATTATCTTAGACGAGGATTGTGGAACCACGGAATTCACCTATGTAACAGAACTGGCTGTTGTAGCTAATGATAAGAAGGATGTAATCAAATCCTTGTCAGACCGCTTAGCTGGACGTTATAGCGCTTTTGAAATTGTTCATCCTAAGACCGGTGCCGTTTTGGTTGGACCAAATGAACTGATTACTCAAGATATCGCTACGGCTATTGAAGAGTCCGGCCTGCTTAAAGTTGCTATCCGTTCTGTCTTTGACTGCCGCTCTTCCCATGGCGTGTGCTCTCGTTGTTACGGTGTTAACCTTGCTACCGGTGAGCCGACTATCGGTGGTGAAGCCGTTGGTATTATGGCAGCTCAATCCATCGGTGAGCCGGGAACACAGCTTACCATGCGTACCTTCCATACCGGTGGTATTGCATCAGGTGACGATATTACTCAAGGTCTCCCTCGTGTGGAAGAGCTTTTCGAAGCTAGAAAGCCAAAGGGTCAAGCTATCATTTCTGAAGTTGATGGTGTAGTTCGTATTGAGGAAGGTAGCAAGCGTAAGCGTGAAATCGTTGTAACGCCTGCAACCACCTCTGAGGATGGGCTCATTGAAGAAAAGAGATATCCTATTCCTTACTCAGCTACAGCTAAAGTTACAGAAGGTGATATTGTGGAGGCTGGCGATCTTCTTACTGATGGTACGGTAAGTCCGCAAGAGATTATGAAGATCAAGGGTGTTCGTGGAGTACAGAAGTACATAATCAGCGAAGTTGTTAAGGTTTATAAGAGCGGTGGTGTTACCATCAATGACAAACACATTGAGGTTATTACCCGTCAAATGATGCGCAAAGTTAGAATTGATGATCCGGGTGATACCGATCTCATGACCGGAAGCTTGGTAGATATTTTTGACTTTGAGAAGGCCAATATTGAAGCCGAAGCTGAGGAAAAAATTCCGGCAAAGGGTAAGCGTACCCTACTGGGAATTACCAAAGCATCTCTGGCTACCGACTCTTTCCTTTCTGCCGCATCCTTCCAAGAAACCACTCGTGTTTTGACAGATGCAGCTGTAAAGGGTAAAATAGACCCATTGTACGGACTTAAAGAGAACGTTATTATCGGTAAGTTAATTCCTGCCGGAACGGGTATGGCAAGGTATCGTAATGTTACAGCTGTTCCTGTAATTCCTGAGAATAGGGATTTGTTAGGATTGACTACCGCTGAGCTTCCTTTAAGTGAAGATGAGATCATTATGCAGAGTATTGCAGCGGATTTTGAATAATCCGGCAGATTTGCAGGAGGTTTAATGGGTATTCATTTCACGTGGAAACGTAGAAAATTTACGGCAGCGTTGACCATTGCTATTAGTGCAATGGTCGCGTTGCCTGTTCTTTTATTGCCAATTGGTATCCGAAACGGTGCACCCGCTTATATTCTGGTGAACCGCGCCTATGCGGCTACCTATCCTTATGATCCTAGCCAGGACGGGGTTTTGGTGGAAGATTATGCTAAGAAGCCAACAGCCGAAGTAGCAGACACTACCGCCGAAGCAGGAACTGGTGAAGACGGTAAGGTTGATGATTCAGGCTTAGTTCAGTTAGGTGCTGGGCAGACTTTAGAAGCAACCAATTCAGACAATAAGCCAAGCTCTTATAATAATGTGGTTACAGCTACTATTGTGAGCCATACAGATGAAGATAACATTCCGGTGGAGATTATCGACCCCAGTGTTTTTCTATCTGATGATACGACCTACTACATTAAGACGGCTGACACCATCATAAAGAAAGAACCGATCATGAGTTCTGAAACAGTGTCTTCAATTAGCATGGGTAAAGCCGTTACTCGGATCGGCATTGGTGATACTTGGTCGAAGATCAGAACTGAGGACGGTATCGAAGGCTTTGTTCCGACATATTGTCTGTCTTATGAGATGGTTTTTATTGATATCGACCGTACTGTATGGACGACAACCGCTGATCTAAAATTACGTGCTCAAGCCAATACTAGTAGTGAAGTTCTAGCTACCTTAAATGCTGAGACGCAGCTACAATGCTTAGCTGTTTCTGATAAGTGGTATAAGGTTAAGACCCCAGGTGGACTTGTAGGCTACGTTTATATGTCCTATACCTCAACTACCCCACCTGCTACTCCAACCCCAACTCCTACGCCCACGCCTAAACCGGCTGCGGCTGTCCGATCTGCTTCAAAGAGCAGTAAGGGTGGTTCTACAGGGAATGTGGCTTCATTACCCACAATTACCGGTGTTAACGGTGAAAGTATTGTTAGTGTCTGTCAGTCTCTCCTTGGCGTCCCTTATGTTTGGGCCGGTGAGACAAGAGGCGGTGTGGACTGTTCTGGGTTGGTTGTTTACGCTTATCGTCAGGTAACAGGGTACAGTCTGCCACATCAGACCAATTCCCTATTATCCTCTGGTGTTGGTGTTAGTTATGCTGACTTGGTAGCTGGCGATATTCTTCTTTGGGATACAGACGGTAATGGCAGTACTTCTGAACATGCCGGTATTTATGTTGGTGGTGGTCAGGTTATCCATGCCTCTTCCAGACTTGGTCAAGTAGTCTATGGCAGTGTTGATATGTTGCCGATTATTTCAATTCGCAGAGTTATCCAATAAAGGGGTCTTTTGGTAGCAAGAGTTTTACTTCGCATCATTATAATGTAGGCTCTGCCCCAATATTTATTAGTTCTGTCACCAGTATTTCATTACAAAATAAAATCCTCGAGAAAAGTAAATCTCGAGGATTTTTTGTGTGTAAGTAAAATTTTATTTTAGGCTTCTTCTTTTGAAGCTGATTTTGCTTCGACCTTAACCAGTCCCTTGCGATAAAGAATCCAAGCACAGAGCATTGTTATTGGTAGCATAACTAGAATAGCAATACCTTCAAAACCTGATCGAATGACTCCAAACACGGTTAAGGCAAAAATGATTAACGTTGGGATAATTGGTATGAGGAGCTTTCCCCGGATAATATGTTTTCCACTATCCTTGCCTAGAAGGCCGATAAAGAGACTACCAAATAGAGCTGGTAGCATGTAGGCTGTAGCTGTTTTTACTTGGGGTAAATCAAGTACAGGGCGCAGTGGTACTAAGAGAACAACCCCGATGGCAATGACAATAATTGTTAAGATACTGCTGGATGCTACAGCAACCATGGCTATAGCGTCACCTTCCTCCGTTGTGACTTCTGTATTTGTAAGTTTGGCGGCATTAAGTGCTGCCGGAAGTTTAAGGTTTAGTACATTACCGGTTAAAAAAGCCAAGTAGGAAGAGGAACCCAGAAGTGGAGAATAACTAATACATTCAGATATGGTTAAAGGCACAAACATAGCCCAAACTCCAATTCCGCCTTTAATAAAGCTGTCTAAAGGTGGAAAGGCATTATAAACAGTACAAAGGATAATTGGGATAGCAATCATATAAAGAACCAACACAATTAGACCAATACGTCCAAATCGATGCACCCAGTTTAAATAGGGACTAAGAACGGGCTTTTCTTTAACAGCTTTGGTTTTCGATGTTTTTTCCATGAAAATTCCTTTCTTTTATACCAATAAAGATTTCCACAGCAAAGCTGCAGCCATTGATAAAATTAAGCTGAAAGCTAAAATAAAATTATTAAGCCAAGCTGCCTTAAGTTTTTTGGCTAGAAAGGCTAATAAAATGGTTATAGCTGCACTGGTCAATAGGGTGGCCAGATTTACCGGATCGCTTAGCACCATAATAGGAAGAAATACCGCCGCTAGAGTAAGCATGAAGCAGCTGTTGCGAACAACTTTCCAGGTATTCTCTGTTGATGAAGAGGTTATCAAACCAGTAGTAAGTTTCTTTCCAAATGGAATGAGTACAAAGACCAGACCAGCAATGATACCTAAAGTCATTACTAACATAACGGCTCCGAAAACCCGAGGATCATTTGATTCTGACATGGCGTGCAGATCAGCATATCCCATTCCAGATGCTGCCGTAGAGGCTGCCATGGTTTCATAAATGACAGAACCGAGAATGGACAAGCGCCACCAGGGCCATGGAGTTCCTAGTGCTGCTGCTAAGGCAAAGAAGCCCACAACGATTGAAAGGCTAGGCACAAAGGAGAAAGCCAAGCTGGAACGAATTACGTTATTTACACCGCTCTTGGATATACCTAATTCTAAGCAGCGGCGATAACCTTTTATCAGGAAAATTACGGAATAGGCTAAAATAATCAGTAGCCCAATAATTACTAAAATGAAAAGTAATGGGCTGTTGGCAATGGTAAAAAAATTCATTTTATCTCTCCTTACAATGCTTTTCCAGGGGCAGCGGTAGCTAGCCAGTTTTCAGCGGCAATCGCATAGGCCGCTGCTCCTTGCCAGAGCACTTCTTCATCAAATTGAACCTTAGGGTGATGCTGAGGATATTGATAAATGGGATTTTCTGCACTGTTGCCGGCCGAAATTGCCATCATGAGACTAGGAACTTTTTGACTTACGAAGGAAAAATCTTCGGAACCAGACATTTTTTCCATACCGAGCTGGGCAGAATCCAGAATTTTTTCACTGCCAAAGCTATCCCTCAAAATAGTTTTTATGCTTTGCAATAAGGCGGCATCATTTATCACAGAGGGGCAGCCAATTCTAATGTTGGTTTCAGCCTGCGCCCGGAAGCTGCTGGCAATACCTTGGCTGATCTGGGGAATGCGTTGGTGGATTAATTCCTGAATTTTGGTATCAAAAGTGCGAATAGTGCCCTTGAGATAGGCAGAATCGGGAATAACATTACTTGTGGTTCCGCCATGCATTTCACCTACAGTAAGAACGGCATTTGCTCCTGAAGGTATTTCTCGACTGTTGATAGCCTGAAGTGCAATATGAGTATGGGCAGCAACGTTTAAGGGATCAACGGTTGTCTCAGGCATACTCCCATGGCCGCCTTGACCTTGAATGTGGATCTCAAACCAGTCGGAAGCCGAACTTACCGGGCCTGAGGGAAGGAAAATAAATTGTCCTGCGGGGATAGGTATACTGGCAAAGACATGAAACATAATGGCAGCATCTACCTTAGGATTCTCGAGGATTCCGGCTTCCACCATGGCCTTAGCTCCCTGTAGGGTTTCTTCAGCCGGTTGGAACATCAATTTGACAGTTCCGGCTAGAGCATCTTCCTGCTCTTTGAGTAATTTGGCGGCACCTAAAAGCATGGCTGTGTGAAGATCGTGACCACAGGCGTGCATGTTACCATTCTCTGATTTATAGTCTACATCCGTCTGCTCTGGTGTTGGTAAAGCATCCATATCCGCACGCAGTAGAATGGTTTTGCTCCCGGGAGTTGCCTTACCAACAATAGCTGTGACGCCGCTTCCAGCCACATAAGTTGGGGTATAGCCAAAGGCGGACAGTCTTTCGAAAACATAGGCAGAGGTTTGGGGTAGATCCATGCCTGTTTCTGCAAGTTGATGAATATGACGACGCATATGGATGATCTCTTCTTGCAAAGAAGTGGCTGCAGCTAAGGTAATTGCCATAGTATTTTCCTCTCTTTCACGGATAAATTATCTTTTTACCTATAGTCTACCTGAGAAGTGATTTGAAAGTCAAAGATAATTTAATTGCAGAAACGAATTTTATTCACAAATTATTCATGTGGGAGACTTGATTTATTTTTGAGAGTCGATATAATTGAATTAGTAGGTCAAAGAAAGTCAAAGTCAGAACCGTAACCTGCGAAACAAAAAATGAGAGCGAATATGGGAAGGAGACAAAATGGCCAGATTAAGTGACATAATTGAGATTCTAATCAAAGAAATGATTGATGCAAATAATGGAGCAGCGGTTATCAGCCGGAGTGAACTGGCTGAGCAGGTCAACTGCGTCCCTTCGCAGATAACCTATGTACTGTCTACGCGTTTTACCAATGGACAAGGCTATGTAGTGGAGAGTAGGCGTGGTGGTGGCGGTCAGATTCGCATCGCCCGGATTAAGCAGGCCTCTGAGGCGGAATATTTGATGCATACCATCAATTCTCTCAGCGAGGATTTGTCTAATCATCAAGCCGAGGTCTACTTGCAAAATTTTGTCGATTATAAGATTATTGATTATAAAATAGCCAGGTTGATTAAATCAGCGATTTCTGAAAAAGCCTTGGCTAGGATTGAACCAGATAAGAAACCTTTAGTGAGGATGGATATTTTTAAGAACTTGCTTATTAACCTTCTCACTCCAGAGAATTTTTGAGAGAGGGAATAAAGTATGAAATGCCAACGATGTAACCAGAGAGAAGCAAACATTCAGGTGCTGCAACAAATTGCCGGTAAGAAGCCGCAGAATTTGTTTTTATGCGAGATTTGCGCTAGAGAGCTTGGAATAGCCGTACCGAAACTGGGAAATCCAGGCAAGTTAGTATCGAATCCATTTCTAGAAATGGGTGCCATGTTTAAGAATGCCCAGGAGCTGAGTGCCGCATCCCAGAGTGAGACTACTTGTAGTACTTGTAACACAACCTTTGCAGAGTTTAAGAAGACAGGGCTTCTGGGTTGCCCTGACTGTTACCACAGCCTAAGTAGAGAGCTTGAGCCGCTTTTACTAAGGACGCAAGTGGGACAACGGCATGTGGGTCGAAAATTAGCCCAACTTTCCACACCGCCAGAGAGACTGCCAGTGAATAAGGCCAGCAAAGCCAAGGAAACCGAAAATTTAATCCAATTGGAAGCTGAGCAGAAGAAGCAGTTGATAGAATTGAAGAAAGTCCAGTTGGCTGCCGCTGTGAAAGAAGAAAACTACCGATTAGCTGCAGAGCTTCGGGATGAGATTGCTGGTTTGGAGAAGGAGACATAATATGAGTTGGTATTTAGGGAAAGGTCAAGATTGGGATGTGGTAATCTCCAGTCGTATCCGCTTGGCCAGAAATCTTTCGAACCAGGCTTTTCCCCATAAACTGAAAACCGCTCAGCGCATTGCTTTAAGGGAAGAGATTTTAGCTGCTCTTCGGGATTATGAAAGGCAGAGTGGCAGAAAGTTTATTGCTTTGAACATGGAACTTTTACCGGAACCGGATCGAATCGCTTTGATGGAGAAGCATTTGGTTAGCGAGGATATGACTAAAGGTGAAGCCGGTCAGAGCCTGTGTATTTCTGAAGATGAGTCTGAAAGTATGCTTATCAACGAAGAAGATCATTTGCGAATTCAAGTGATGGCGGCGGGATTTTCTCTGGAAGATATTTATCAGAAGGCAGAAACCTTAGCAATAGCTCTTGAGCAGCGGCTTCCCATTGCTTACAGTGAGCATTATGGTTTTCTTACGGCATGTCCCTCTAATGTGGGTACTGGTATGCGTGCCTCAGTTATGGTACATTTGCCACTCCTCACCCAGAGCGGTAAAATGCGTGATTTAGTTGAGGGTCTGGGACAGGCTGGATTTACCGTACGGGGCTATTTAGGTGAGAGAAGCCAGGCTGAGGGTAATGTATATCAGCTTTCCAATCAGATCACTTTAGGCATATCCGAAGAGGATATTCTTAAAGGCTTTCAGCGCATGGTGCGTGAAGTGATGACTATGGAACGTAATTTAAGACAGCAATGGTATGAGAATAGTCCTGAGCTAGTGGAGGATCGGGTTTATCGGTCTTATGGAGAGCTTAAGTTTGCTAAAATCATGCCTGAAGGTGAGGCCAGAAGGCGAATCAGTGATTTGCGGCTGGGAATTGCTCTGGGTTTTTTTAAAGAACATGATGAAAGCCAGATGGCCCAATTATCTGCTGCTGTGGGCGCTGCCAGCATTCAAAAGCTTTTGGGGCAGGAAGTAAGTGAGAGCCAGCAGGGGATAGAACGGGCTACCGTTATAAGAGACCTTTTAGCCCCTATTAAAGTTAAAAAAACCGGCACTAGCCGTAAGAAGAAAACCGAAGAATAAATTTTATACTCCGGCATGGCCGGGAATGGAGGATTCTATGAATATTTCAGAGAGAACGATTAAAACCTTGTACAGAGCGCATTTGTGTTCCTCCGCATTTGGTCTCGATTATATCGGGACGGAAGAAATCTTATTTGCGCTTTTGGAAGGGGACGGCATGGCAGGCCGCATTTTAAGAGATTATGGTCTGGAAAAGACAGATGTACTCTTAGAAATTGCCAAGATTGCCGGAAGAGAACCCAGTGAATTTACTGAGCGGGCGGTAAACCCTAATGAGCTTTTTGCTATGTGTACCAACCGAACCAAGCGTATTATTTACCTGGCGGAAGCCTTGGCTAAGCGAATCGGACAGATGATTGTCGAGCCGGAGCACATCTTAATGGCAATTATGAAGGATGGACAGTGTACGGCCTACCGTATTCTGGCATCCGCAGGTATATCCAGTAATGAAGTTATTAAGGGACTGCTTAAGCACACCGGTAATGGGGAAGACTTCTCTGATGGGGATACCGACATGGACGGTCAGCCCTTAGACAATGGTGCGAATGAGAACCTGGCCGATGAGGCGGAGCGAAGAGGCAAAGGTAAGACCTCGGCTCTTGATAACTTTTCACGAGACCTTACGGCCTTAGCCCGGGAAAATAAATTTGACCCCATCATTGGCAGAGATGAAGAAATTGCCAGAGTGATGCAGATTTTGGCGCGCCGCACCAAGAATAATCCCTGTCTCATAGGTGAGCCTGGGGTGGGTAAAACTGCCATTGCCGAGGGTTTGGCACAGAAAATTGTCGACCAGTCGGTTCCGGATCTACTTCGGGATAAGCGGTTACTATCCTTAGACTTGGCTTCAATGTTGGCCGGTTCTAAATATCGCGGTGAATTTGAGGAGCGTCTAAAGAAAAGCTTGGAAGAAGCTCAAAATGCGGGGAATGTTATTTTATTTATTGATGAGCTGCACACCATTATTGGTGCCGGTAACGCTGAGGGGGCTATGGATGCCGCCAATATTCTAAAACCCCTGCTTAGCCGGGGTGAGCTTCAAGTCATTGGTGCAACCACTTTAGACGAGTATAGAAAGCATATTGAAAAGGATTCAGCCTTAGAAAGACGCTTCCAGCAGGTTATGGTGAATGAGCCTAACACCTCTGATGCAGTGCTAATTTTGAAGGGTATCAAAGATAAGTATGAGGCTCACCATAAGATTAAAATTCCTGATGCTGCCATTGATGCTGCCGTTATCTTATCCAGCCGCTATATTACCGACCGTTTTTTACCGGACAAGGCCATTGACCTAATTGATGAAGCCGCTTCTAAGGCCAGACTACGTAAGACGGAAGAGCCTGCTGAGAGTAAGCTTTTGAGTGAGCAGATTCATGAGTTGGTGCGTCTGAAGCAGCAGGCTGTTGAGCAGCAGGATTTTGAGACTGCCCAAAAGCTCAGAGATGAAGAATTAGATATTGAAAAACGTTTGGGAGAACTTCGTGATGCGGTTCATCGGGAAAATGAAAGCAATCCATACTCTCTTACCGCTGATGATATTGCCGATATTGTGGCCAGCTGGACGGGAATTCCGGTAGCGAAGATCAACGAGAGCGATGCGGAGCGTCTGAAGAATTTAGAGACAGAATTGCGCCGCCGGGTTATTGGTCAGGATGAGGCCGTTAAGGCGATTGCAAAAGCTATTCGCCGTAGCCGATTAGGTCTTAAAGATCCTAATCGACCCTCGGGTTCTTTTATCTTCTTAGGAACTACCGGTGTGGGTAAAACTGAGTTGGCGCGGGCCTTAGCTGAGGTTATGTTTGGCAATGAGAATTCGATGATTCGGGTTGACATGTCGGAGTACATGGAAAAACATGATGTATCGAAGTTGATTGGTTCCCCCCCAGGTTATGTGGGTTATGATGAAGGCGGACAGCTAACGGAAAAGGTCAGAAGGAAACCCTATTCGGTGGTATTGTTTGATGAGATCGAAAAGGCTCACCCGGAAATATTTGGTGCCTTGCTTCAGATTTTAGATGATGGTCATATGACGGACGGACAAGGCCGTAGGGTTGATTTTAAAAATACTATTATCATCATGACCTCAAACATCGGCGCTCGGCTCTTAACGACTTCGGCGGGAAGAAAGATTGGCTTTAGCCTACCTACTACTAAGACCGACGAATTAACCGGCAAAAATTTTGTTACCATTGATGAAGCTTCTGATGAAAGGCTGTATGGCGGAAAATCTTACGCCGATGCCAAAGCTTTGGTGATGGATGAACTAAAGAAAGCTTTTAATCCGGAGTTCATTAACCGGGTAGATGATATTATTTTCTTTAGAATGCTGAATCGTAGTGCCTTACTGGAGATTGTGGATCTTCTGATTAATAAATTGTCGAAGCGGATTTCTGATATGGGCATTGGCATGGAAGTAACGGCAGCGGCTAAAGAATTGCTAGCTCAAAAGGGCTATGATCCGCAGTATGGTGCCAGACCCTTACGTCGTACCATTCAGTCTTTGGTGGAGGACAAATTTTCAGAGGCTCTTCTGGATCAAGTAATTTCCAGTGGCGATGTGGCTATTGTGGATGCTCAGGAAGGTGAGATTACCATTCGCCGCAAGGTCGGTGGCGAGAGTGGCGGCCGCTCAGCGGATCGAGCCGTAGTGGCTGAGGCTGACCAGTTAGTGGAAGAGGTTCAGAACAAAACTAAACCTGCACCTAGAAAGCCCCGAGGAAAAGCGAAGGATAAGGCCGCAGAGAATAAAGATAAGACTGAGTCCTCGGAAGAATAAGCCATAATCAAGGGATAAATTTGCTTAGGTATAGGGTAGTTGCAGCGAGACACTGTGACTACCCTTTTTATTCGTTTCACCTAGCCCAAGAGATGTATGTTGTGGCATGGTCAGTTTTTCAGCTTCATAAAAATTTAAGTTCTCTCAGATTCGGCTACCCATCCGGGCAGTTTAAATAATTTTTGGTTAATTTAAAGAAAAATGATGACATTTATCTATGAATTGTGTAAATTTAAAGGGCTTTATAATACAATTTCAACTATGGTTATTGATTAGATACTGGTTATCGGCTTTGTGGGAAGGCAAAACAGGAGGTGCCTATGTCTTTGTCAGGGTTGGATTTACATGGAATCGTCAACAATAAGGCTTTTACGAATTTACAAGCAGCCATATCTGTAGCCACGGAAATGGCTATAGTGGTAGTTAACAGCTACGGTACTCCTATTACGGAACATAGCGGTTGCAGCAGTTTCTGCCGTCAGCTACAAACAGAGACAGATTGCGGAGAATTATGTCAACGCTCTATGGCCCATGGGGGACTGGAAGCTGCCAGGCAACAAAAGCCCTTGGTCTATTATTGCCATGCCGGTCTAGTTGAAGTGGCTATTCCGATTATTGTTTCCGGTCTTTTATTAGGTACTGTGGTACTCGGTCAGGTTAGATTGATAGAGGCAGAGGCACAGAAGAAACCGGAATATATCTTGGGGCGACTCCCTTATGAGATCCCCGCTCGTTTATTGGCTGATCAAAGTCAAGCTCTTCCCCGTCTGGAGCTGGAGAAGATTTATCAATTTTCAGAGATGATTCGGCAGATGATTACATACTTACTTACGGAATCGGCCTTAAAGAACACCCGACAGGTTCAGCCGGAAGCACCTGCTGCCAAGAATAAATCAAAGAGGATGGAGGACAGCCCCTGTTGCTCGATTCAACTTCCGGCAGCAGTTTTGCCTGAAGATGCCGGTTCAAAAACTAAAGAACACTGGTCAAAATCAGAAGCAGCCGCGCTGGTTCAGCCTGCCCTTGATTATATTCAGAAACACTATTTTGAAGGGATTACTTTACGGGATATGGGTAAACTTTGCAGCGTAAGTACCAGCTATTTCAGTAAGCTCTTTAATGAGGCGACCGGCTGTCATCTGCCGGAGTATATTAATCGGTGTCGGGTCGAGCGGGCCTGTAATTTACTGGAAAATAGTAATTTGCCGATTGCGGCTATTTCTCAGGAGGTAGGTTGGGAGGACCCCAGTTATTTTATCCGAACTTTCAAAAAGTTTATCAGCCTAACCCCTACAGAATACCGGCGACAAGGCAGTTATACAGGTATATCTAAACAAAAAGAAAAGAATAAAATCCGATTTGATAGTAAAATCATACAAACAATTGGATAAGAATGTCCCTTTACCCCAAAGAAAGGCAGAGCCTATAATGTGAGTCGTGGTGCAAGCCATTTTTTATTAGACAATTAATTAATCAAGTTAATTAATTAATTAGGAGGGCATAATGAGACGTTACCTGACGGTTTTTTCGCTGGCTTTTATTTGGTCAGTTTTCTATGTCTCGGTGAGTCAAATTAATCACGATTATGCTATGAATCCTTTTACTACCGGTGTACTGGTAAGAAGCATTACTTTCGTATTGCTCACCATTGTGATGGTGGCACGTAAGGAGATGAAGAGCCTATTTCGGGTTCAAGGGGCTTTGCCCCTACTACTACTTATTGGTATCTTTGGTTTTAGCTTAGACATTACCTCTTTTTTAGGCTTTCAAATGGGTTCAGCTTCTGTGGGAACCATTTTGCTGAAAACCGATATTTTGATGGTTAACCTTATGTCAATTTTTATCTTAAAGGAACGCTTTGGCTGGTTTGATTGGCTTTTAACCGGCCTGCTTCTTGTAGGGGTAGCTATGGTCTTAGGAATAAATCCCTTTGATTTAGACTTTAAGGTCACCGATTTGTTTTTTGTCTTATCGGCTTTCTTTGTTTCCTGTAATGCTTTTGTGATTAAGCGTGTGCAGGCTAACAAAGCACCGAAAATTTCCAATCTGGTGATTGCCTACTACAATAACTTTGTGACTATGATCGTGTTTTTCTTAATTTCTTTACTGGGATCTACTTTAAATGGAGCTTTACGTTTGAGTAGTGATCCCGGACTTTTAACCTGGGTACTACTGGCCGGTATGGGACAGTTCTTTATTTATATTTTTTACTATAAAAGTCTTAGTGAGCTTCCGGTCTGGCTGGTAAAAGCTATTCTGCTTCTTATTCCGGTTTTCACCCTACTCTTTGATCTTTTTTTCAAGGACAAGATACCTGGTATCAGTCAGCTTTTAGGGACTGTTCTGGTAATTCTTGCGGCTGCGGCTATGATTGTGAGCCATGAAAAAAAGCGGGGAGACGAAGTTTTGTTATCTAGGGCAAAGGAACAAGGGGAAAGAGCATAAAAAGGAGGGATTCACTGCATTTTACAAAATCATGAGTAGCGTCATAACAAAGGCATTTACTATTTTTTGGCTTAATCAGAAAGGAGTTTTTTATGAAAAAAATCGTATCCGTATTTCTAAGCCTTATCCTACTCTCCGGTATTGCTACTGCTTGCGGTGGAGACAGTACGGGAGCCTCCGGTAATAGCGTGGCTGGTGCCAATACAGGCAAGAAGGTTACCCTGACTTGGCCCTGTATATGGGTGGGAACTGACTCTAAAGCCTCTACGGTGGCGGCTTTAGTTAAGGAGTTCAATGAGAGTCATAAGGACAGTATTGAAGTGGTGATTGAAGAGTCTTCCGATTATCAAGCCTACCGAGACAAGGTTAGAACCAGCTTAGTGGCCGGAACTGCGCCGGATATTTTTACGGTGGATACGGATGTAGAAATTATTTTAAAGAGTGGTAAGGTTTTGGATTTGACAACGGCTATGGACGACACCTGGAAAAAAGATTTTCAGGAGGGTGCCTTGGAGCGAGGTACCTTTGACGGAGCGCTACTGGCTGTACCCTATGAAATGGCTGTTACTCCTGTTATGTATAACAAAAAACTACTGGCCGATGCAGGGTGGAAGGAATTTCCTAAAACTTTAGAAGAACTTATGCAGTGCGCGGAGGATTTAAAAGCTAAAGGTATTAAGCCCTTTTCACAAATGACCGGAGAAAATGCTTATACCTCCATGCTCTGGTTTTCTCAACTTTTAGTTGCCTATGGTGGCAAGGATATTATGCAAAACCCCGATGATCCGGCTTGGGTAAAGGCAGCAGAGGCCCTTTTAAAAATGTATGGTGATAATACTACTACGGATGCGGTAGGCGCAGGTGCAGCAGTTTCAGGTGGACATTTTCTAAAAAATGAAACAGCCATTTTTATGAATGGCCCTTGGTATATCCCACGTCTGGAAAAAGAAGGAGCTGATGGTCTTTATGAGAATGTTAATGTGGCTACCGGCCCCACTGTAACCGGGGGAAAAGGTGAAGCTGGGTACATGATTGGTGCGGTGCAAGCCTACTTAGCGGTGGGCAAATCCGGTGATGCGGCGAAAGAACAGGCGGCTATTGAGTTTATTAAATTTATGACCAAGCCTGAAAATGTGACCAAAATGGCTGATGCTTCCGGTGCGCTGTTTTTTGTCAAGGCAGATTCCGCCAATAAAGAAAGAATCAGAAGTGAGATTGTTACCTTAGTTGATGAGGCGCCCTATTTGGTTACTCATTTTCAAGCCAGTTCTCCTCCAGCAGTGGTTCAAGCTTTCCCCGGCGCATTAGGTTCCTTAGTGTTAGGGGAGTATACCCCTCAGCAATTTGTGGATGCTCTCAACGCTCTTAGATAAGGTAGTTTTACTGTAGAAGTTCTTTGCTTCTATGGAAATGATAGTGAATTGGCCACAGGTTTTCTTGGTGATTGCCTCAAAAAGAAAACCTGACAAAATTCAATTTTGTTAGGAGGGATGCACGTGAAGGTTACCGGTAAAACAAGAGCCGGCATTATACTCTTTCTTTTTCCTACAATTTTCCTATTTGCCGCCTTTTTCATCTATCCAATTATTGACCTGAGTGCCAATAGTTTCACCAAAGCCGGAGAGTTTTCTGGACTGGCTAACTATGCCAAAGTTCTTGGGGACCCTATTTTTCAGCGGGCCATTGGCAATAATATTGTCTGGGCTCTTACAGCCAGCTTGATTCAAGTTCCTTTAGCCATGTTTGTTGCTATTCTTTTATCATACAAAATGCGGGGGTGGAAATTTTTCCGAACGGTCTATTTCTTGCCTCAAGTAATTTCCGGCGTGGCCTTAGCAACCATGTGGGCGGCGGTTTACAATGCTGAATATGGCCTGCTTAATGGAATCCTACGTTCCGTGGGGCTTGAGTCCCTTACCCGTAACTGGTTAGGTACTCTGGAGACAGCCTTTGCTTCCATATTAATCTACTGGGTCTTTTATGTGGGCTACTATATGGTAATTATGCTGGCGGATATCCAAAGTATTCCTGAGGATATTTTTGAGGCGGCTGCCATTGATGGGGCGGGCAAATTACGTACAGCCTTTCGAGTTACTATCCCCTTGATTCGAGAGTCTCTTGTGATGTGTATGACCTTAGCGGCTATTTTCGGACTGCGTCAATTCGAGCAAGTCTACCTCTTGACCAATGGCGGTCCGGCTAACCGTACTATGGTGATGGTTTTGTATCTCTATAATGAGATGCAAAAGTTCGAGTACAATACCTCCAGTGCTGCGGCAATTTTGCTTATCATTCTGGGTGTTATTGTCATAGTTGGGCTTAGGCTAACTGCCGGCCGCGAAAATAAGTAAAGGAGGCTGGCTATGAAATCTGCAAATTCTTCAGTCTTACCACTGCAAAAGCCTGCCGGAAGCAAAAAGGCTCTGGGAATAATTTTTAAAGTTTTAGTTTGGGCTTTTCTAATTTTTCTGGCTCTCTACGCATTACTCCCTATGGTTTGGCTATTTTTATCCTCATTAAAAACCAATCAGGAATTGGTTGCGAACCCTTTTTCTCTGCCGGAAAGCTTCCAATTTGTGAATTATAAAAATGCCTTTGCGGCGGCGGGATTGGGGCGAATGTTGCTAAATAGCGTATTTATCGCTTTGGTAGCCACTACCTTAAATGTTATTTTGGCCGCGATGGCCGCCTATGCTATTTCCCGCTTTGCCTTTTCCGGCAATCGGGTGATTCAGGTAGGGCTGTCTGCCGGGATACTCGTTCCGCTAAATGCCCTAATGCTGCCTTATTTTAAGATGATTAGCGCCGTGGGGCTAAATAATAAGCTTGTTGGCTTGATATTGGTCTATACCGCTATTGGTATTCCTATTTCTACTTTTATCATGGTGGGCTTTATGAAGTCGGTACCAAAAGAGCTGGAGGAATCCGCTTGGATGGACGGGGCTGGATTTATCGGTCGCTTTCGCCATATTATCTTTCCCCTTTCCAGAACCGGGATTGTGACGGCGGCTACTTTTCAATTTCTCACCTGCTGGAATGAGTTTGTCTACGCTAATTTGTTAACCTCTTCCGAAAAAATTCGCACCATTCAGGTGGGGATTCGTTACTTTACTAATCAGTTTTCTACCGATTTTGTTTCTATGTATGCAGCTATCATCATTAGTATTGTTCCCAGTATTGTGGCCTATGTGGTTTTTCAGAATCAAATTATTTCTGGGCTTACTAGTGGTGCCGTGAAGGGCTAAGAAGGAGGCTTAAGATGAGTCAGAAACTATTAACTCGAGATCAGCTTACCTCTTCCCCGGAAGAGCTTTCGACATGGGCATTAGTTCCTTATGAAATCTGTCAGGAGCCTATAGCCTTATACCAACGCTTTGCTCAAGATATCTTGGACATTATTAAAGAGAAGAACCAGAAAAAAGAAAAGACAAAACTGATTCTTCCGGTAGGTCCCAAGGGGCAATACCCATATTTGGTTGAAATGATTAACAACCAAGGCATATCCCTAAAAAATACCTATATTTTTCTGATGGATGAATATTTGGACTGGCAGGGGCGCATGGTGGCGGAATCTGATCCCCTAAGCTTTCGGGGGTATTTTCAGCGGGAGGTTTTAGCTCATATTCATGAAGAGTTAAGACCCAATTTGGAGCAACTCTTTTGTCCCGACCCTCTGGATATTGATGGCTATAGCAAAGCTATAAAAGATTTGGGGGGACTGGATGCTTGTTTTGGCGGGATTGGTAGTCACGGTCATGTGGCTTTCAACGAACCTCCTAATCGTAATTTGGGGCGAGTTAGCTTGACCGAGTTTAAAAATTCTTTAACACGAGTTGTACCTTTACTGCCGGAAACCATTGTACTTAACAGTATTCGTGGAAATGGCGGTTTCTACGGTGATTTTCCTTTCATGGCTATCACCGTGGGTATGAAGGATATCCTTTCCGCCCCTAAAATACGGCTCTATTGTGAGGGCGGAGCTTGGCAGCGCTATGTGCTACGGGTGGCACTCTTGGGAGCAGAAACCTTGGACTACCCGGTCACACTTTTGCAGAGTCATGGGGACATAAAAATTTATTCCGACAGAGCGACGGCTTTGCCCCCGGTGGAGGCCTAAGCTTATGAGGAGTATTGATTTCCATCATCATCTTATGGGCGGAGAAGACTATCTGGAGCAGCTACGAAAGACCATGACCGATTTGGGGATTGAAAAAGTCTGCTTATCTGGCTTGGGCATTGGGAAAGATTCAAAGATAGTAGCCGGCGATTATGGGGCTTTTAATCTGGGCAATTTGGCTTACGACAATGAAGCTGTGCTAAAGGCCTATAACCTGTATCCGGAGCAGATTATTCCCTTTGGAGTAATTCGGCTAGGAAAAGATCAAGCTTCAATGGTTGGAGAGCTAAAGGCACAAGGCTTTCGAGGACTGAAAATCACCCGGCCACCGGCAGATTATGATGCAGATGCTTTTTTACCGATCTACCGGGAGGCAGAGAAACAGAAGTTACCTATTCTTTTCCATACTGGCATGATTCTGCCCACGCCTTATGACCAAGAAGATGATGTTTCTTCCGAGCGGATGCGACCAATGAAATTGGATCGAATCGCCAGACTTTTTCCTGATTTAGCCATGGTTCTAGCCCATATGGGCTCACCTTGGCTTCAGGAAGCGGCGGCAATGGCGCGCTTTCATCCCAACGTCTACTTAGATATTACAGCTGCGGCTAAGGGCTGGCGCAGCCAAGTAAGTCCAGAAGAATTTAAGCGGCTTTTGTACTGGGAGGGTAGTTTTTCCAAACTGGTTTTCGGTACAGATGTTTTGCCAAAGGATATGGCGGCAGCCCTGGAGGAGCAGCGAAATTTATTGGTAGCCCTAAAACTGGACAACAACCTTATGGAAAGTTTTTTTTCGGGGAATGCTTTAAGGCTAATGGGAGGCGAAAATGACTAAGATTGTCTATGGTTTAGTAGGTTTCGGCGCAAGGGGACAAGCTTTGGCAGCGGCCGCGGTCAAAACCGGGCTAATTTCTATTGGTGCTATTTGTGATTCCCGATCTGATATTCAGAGCTTGGCAGAGCAGGAGTATCCGGAGGCGGTCTTTTACAGCGACTATGGCAGGATGCTGGAGAGTGGGTTGGTTGATGTAGTAGTGATTGCTACGCCTAATGACTTGCACTATGCTTTGGCTAAAGGGGCTCTGGAAAAAGGCTATCATGTTTTTTGTGAAAAGCCCGTGGCTTTTTCGGATAAAGAAGTATTGGATTTACAGGCATTGGTAGAGCGGCAAGGCAAAATTTTTCATGTGGGTGTGGAATTACGTTACTCGCCGATGATGAATTATGCCAAAAGCTTATTGGATAGTGATACCATTGGCCGCCCGCAGCTACTGTGGTGTCGAGAACTGAGGCCGCCCTTTTGGCCCGGTGAAGAAGACTGGCGGTTAGGGCCACGTTCAGGGGGCTCACTGCTGGAAAAAAACATCCATCATTTTGATTTGTTTAACTGGTTTTTTGGCTGTCGACCGGTACAGGTGTCGGCCATTGGCGGAGCTGATGTGGTATATCAAAAAGAAAAGGTCTTGGATAATGCCATTGTGGATATTGAGTATGAAAGTGGTCAACGAGCCTCTTTGATACTGGGGCTTTTCTATCAGGCGGCTTTCTCTTTAGAACTAGGTTTCCTGGGGGCAAAGGGGCGGATTGATATGGAAGTTCCACCGGAACGGCTTACCCTGACAACAGAGGCTTTTCGGGAGGTGCGGGAGTTCTCTCGGACACCTATTCGAGGAAGATTTGACCACGAAGGGGAGGTAGAACAGCATCTGGCTTTAGCCAGTGCTCTTCAGGGACAAGGACAGACTTTCTCTACTCTTCAAGGGGTGAGAGATGCCCATCAGATTGCCTTTGCCGCTGAACAATCCATTGCCGAGGGTCGAAAAATCAGTTTATAAAGACAACACTTTGCAGCAGAATAGCAAGAAAGAAAGAGGTAAGAATATGCAGTGGTTATACAAACAACCGGTAGCCATTTACTTTGGAAAAGATAAACGTTTTATTTTGCCGGAGCTGGCTAAGGAAAAGGGCTACCGCCGGGGTGTGCTGGTCTGCGACCAGGCACTGGTAAAAAATGGCGCCGTGGCCGAATTAGTAAAGGCCTGCGATGGTCTACTAAGTGAGACTTTTACAGATATAAAGCCAAACCCCACCGTTAAAAATGTTGATGATTGTGCCCGGCTGCTACGGGAAACCGGGGCTGATTTTGTAGTGGCTTTAGGCGGAGGAAGTAGTATGGACTGCGCCAAGGCCGCTGCAGCCATTGCCTTAACAAAGGACTCTATTTCTGTCTATCATGGCACTGGAGTAGCATTGCCGGCAAAGGTATTACCAGTAATTCAGATACCCACCACTGCCGGTACTGGTAGCGAAGTCACAGCGGTCAGTGTGCTGACCAATGAAGAAAAAGGTTTTAAAGCTCCAATTGCTTCAGACTCCCTGTATGCGGTAGCGGCGATTATTGATCCGGTATTGACCTATAGTTTACCGGCTAAGGTGGCAGCTATTACTGGGCTGGATGTTTTAGCACATGCGATTGAAGGCTATCAGAGTAAAAATCATCAGCCTATCTGTGATCTCTTTTGTGTTGAGGCTGCCAAACTGGTATTTACGAATATTCGTAGAGCCTGTTCTACACCGGTGAATCCGGAGGCAAAAGCGGCTATGGCAGAGGCTTCTTTACTAGCCGGCCTAGGTTTTAATCTACCCAAAACCGGACCATCTCACGCCTGTTCCTTTGTTTTAACCAATCGTTACGGTATTCCCCACGGGGAGGCCTGTGCTCTGACTCTGGATTATTTTCTGGAGATTATCAGTCAGGGTGATGGGGGACGAATGGATAGACTGGCTCAGGCAGTAGGTTTTTCCAGCCCTAGAGCCATGGCAGAGGAAATTCGCAAGCTAAAAGTCGAATTAGGTCTTCGTATAGACCTAAAAGATCTGGCTTTAGACAGTGGGGCGATTGATAAATTAGTGGCAGATAGTTATCATCCTAATATGCTTAATAGTCCTGTGGATATCACAGAGCCCATGCTGAAGAGCTTGTATGTAGAAATGTGCTAATTTCCAGCTGGGATAATAGAAAGGATGTGAAGGTGTGGCTCTTAAAGGCAAAAATATGGGTTATGTTAAAAAATCCAATCGTAGCTCCATTCTAAATCTTTTGCATGAAGAGGGGCAAATGTCGCGGAAAAATTTGGCAATTGCCTTGTCACTTACACCTGCGGCAGTTACCTCCATCGTAAATGATTTGAAAAAACGGCGGCTGATCCGTGAGATTGAAGGGGGCGAGCAAATCGAGAATCTAGGCCCCGGACGCCGGGAAGTCTTACTGGCGATTGAAGGCAAAAGCTCCTATTCCTTAGGAATCTCTATTAACATCAATGAAATTATCCTAGCGGCTGCCTATTTAGATGGCAGTCTGGTATTTGAAAAAGCTTTGCCGCCACCTCAGGGGATGGCGGCCGAAGACACCCTTGAGTTGGTCTTGCGGGAACTGAATGGACTACTACGAGATCACAAGATAAACAAGGCTAAAGTCATTGGCTTAGGTGTGGCTATGCGGGGGGCCGTTAACTTGGAAACTGGCGTTGTCATGGACTCTCGGGGTGTTTGGCCGGAAAAAAATTTCCCCCTAAAAGTTAGATTGGAAAAAGAATATAGCTTCCCTGTTACCATTGATAACAATGTTCGCGCCTTGGCCAATGCCCATCTCTTTATGGCTCGAGACAAACAACTGGATAATATGTACTTTATTAGAAATGAGGTTGGTATTGGTGGCGCTCTGACTATTAATTTTGGCCCTATTGCCGGCAGCCGCTATCAATGCTCGGAGATAGGCAAGATTCCAGTGACTGAAACCTTCTCTCCTTCAGAAGCCTCTTGGCTCAAGCTGGAAGATATCTCTTCCGGAGGAGCACTGCTACGGTTAGGGAGGGAGCATTTCTCGGTAAAGGAAACCCCGATTTTATATCAACTTTGCCGCGGTGATGAAAAGAAAATAACCCTAACAGCCATTGTGGAAGCGGCGCGGCAAGGGGATGATCAAATGGAAGCGGCCTTAAAACGAGCAGTATATTATTTTGCCGCCGCTATCTCTACGGTGATTAGTCTCTTAGATCCTAAAAAAATCATTCTGTATGGATCAATTTTTGAAGAAGAGTATTTTTTAGATTTAGTCCGGCAGCAAGTGCTGGCGTTACAGCCGGAAGTAGCGGAAGAAGCACAGCCCATTGAGAAATGCCCCTTTAATCTGCAACTGGAAGGAAAATGTGCCTGCCTCTTGTCTATCCGCCATTTCTTTTTGAGTGGTGCGACAATTGGGTCAAAGTAACCAGCTGAACTAAAAACATGAACAATAAGACTGCTAATAGCAGTGGCAACCAGAAATAAAGCAGTATAAGGAGAAGAAATATGATAAAGAAAGCTAAAATCGGCGTAGTTTGTTTAGCACGTGAAACCTTTGATTTTGCGGCGGCTAAAGAGATTTACGATGGGCAAAAGGTAAAGCTGAAAAGCCAGCCGGAATATGAGTGGATATTAATCGACAACCTGGTGATTTCTCCGGAAGAGGCTGAGCAGGCGGCTACTACTTTGGCTGCTCAAAAAATTGATGGGTTGGTTATCATCAGTGGAACTTTCCACTTAGGCCATCTGGCCTTGATTCTGCACCGGGAGTTACCGGACTGTCCGATTTTATTATGGGCTTTCAGCGAGCTGCCCTATAACGGTGGTAAAATTCGCCTCAATTCAGTTTGCGGGATTAACCTTAATGCTTCTAATCTCTATAAAGCCGGTTTTGATCAGTATAGTTGTACCGTGGGAGATGATATTGACCAGACTTGGCTTCGGGCGGTAGGGATTAAAGTAACACTGAAACAAGCCCATGTGGGATTGGTAGGCTATCGTGCCCATGGCTTTTTCAACCTATCTGTAGGGGATTTAGAATTATATCGCCGCTTGGGGATTCTGGTGGATCATTATGAAATTAATGAATTGTTTGCAAAAACTCCAGATAAGTTAGACCAAGGCGTAGAAAAAGTAAAGCAGACCTATGATTGTGCTGAGGTCAGCCAAAAGCAAGTGGAAAAAGTTGCTTCTCTGGCAGAAACCGCCGAGGCTTTTATACGTGAAAATGCCCTGGATGCAGTGGCTCTGCGTTGCTGGCCGGAATTCGCTTCTGTCTATGGTATTTCCCCCTGTGCAGCTATAAGTTTACTTACGCAAAAGGGACATACCATTGCCTGTGAAGGTGACGTGGAAGGTGCCATTTCCCTCTTGGCCTGTCGGGCAGTAAGCCAGGAAGAACCATTCTTTGCGGATTTGTCTCAAGTGAATTTCAAAGAAAACTATGCTCTGATGTGGCACTGCGGTGTGGCTTCTCCCGGACTCTGGGATCAAGTCTCGCCTTGTACTTTAGATAGCTATTTTGCCGGTGGAAAAGGGGTAACCGTGGATTGTGTTCTTAAGTCCGGTACTGTCACCCTTTTCCGGATTGATTCGGCACGGGGCAAAGTACGGGTCTTTATTCAGACGGGCGAGGCTATTGCTATGGAAAAAGAATTAAAAGGTACTTATGCCAAGGTGCGTTTTAATCAGAAAATTGAAGACCTTTTAGAGACGGTTACCAGTACAGGTATTGCTCATCACGTAGCCATGGTCTATGGCGATCACGCGAAAAGCTTTAAGGCCTTTGCTCGGATGATGGATTTTGAAATCATAGAATAATGGAAGAGGATGTCGGTATGAAGCAGAGTGACTTGGCCCAGAAAAATCCCCAATTGCAGATTTTTTCTCTCGATGATCCAGAGTTTAGAGCTTTTGGACGTGTGGAAGAAAACCTTGATTTGGAGGAAATCCTGGCCGTTTTAAAGGGTTTGGAACTACCTCCACAGGGAAATGTCTATGTCCCGACTTGGGAAGTACTAGAGGCTACCCAGACAGGGCGCCGTTTAATGGAGACCTTTTATGGTGGATTACCTATGCAGTTGGGCTACTGCTGCGGCTATGGTCAGGCTATGAATAGCCTTGAATATCATAAATGTTCGGAGCTCTTCATTGCGGCCACTCCTTTATTATTGTTTTTAGCCCAAGTCAAGGATATCAAGCATAACCGCTTAGATTCAAGGCGGGTTCAGGCCTTTTTTGTTCCAGAAAATACCCTGTTGGAACTTTATAGTACTACCCTGCATTTTGCCCCTTGCCGGGTGAATCAAGAGCCCTTTCGGGCGGCGATTGGTTTACTGAAAGAGACCAATCAGCCTTTGAACGGTGAAAGTTGTTTAGGTCAACGAGGGGAAGATCAGCTCTTATTTGCCAAAAACAAATGGCTTATTAGCCATAAGGACGGACCCGCTGCCCAAAAGGGTGCCTATGTTGGGATTGAGGGCGTGAATTGGCAGGTCGAGGGCGTGTAAGGAGGCAGTTATGTTTTTTCAGACAATAGGAAATGGTTTTGTTATTAAAGAGCAGGATGAACTGCTGTTAGCCCATAGTATAGAGCAGCCGATGGTGTATCTTGGTAAAGGTCAAGAGCTGGTCAAGATGTTCCGGGGGAATTTTACGATCAGGGATGAATGGGAAGCGAAAATTCCCCTGCCTCTTTTTACACCTCTGGTGATACAGGAAAACTTTATCCAAATTCGCCTACATAATATTTCGTTGGATAAGGCCTTTTTACTCACGGTTGAGCGGAAGGATGACTATTACCAACTTAGGGGCGAAGCTCTAGGAACGGGTAGCAACCGACTTTGGCTCTGCTTACCTGCTGATTCCGATGAGCGGGTTTATGGCGGCGGTGAGCAGTTTAGTTATTTTAACCTTCGGGGCAAAAGATTCCCCATTTGGACTTCCGAGCAAGGGGTCGGTCGAAACAAAAACAGTTATGTAACCTTTATGGCTGACAGCACGGAAGGTGCCGGAGGAGATTACTATACTACCTTCTTTCCGGAGGCGACTTTTATTTCCAGCCGTCGTTACTATTGCCATATAGAGAATACCTGCTACGCCGAATTGGACTTTAGTCATGAAGCCTTTCATCAGGTTCTGCTCTGGGAAGATACTATCAGTTTTAGGATGGCCTTTGCCCCCAGCTTACAAGAGACATTAGTTTCTTTGACGAAAACCTTAGGTCGCCAAGAACTTTTGCCGGACTGGTGCATGGAAGGAATTTGGCTGGGTATTCAGGGCGGCACTGCACTTTGCCGGGAGAAGATTGCCGCAGCTAAAGCGCAGGGTATGGAAATCAGTGGTATCTGGTGTCAGGACTGGGTGGGAATAAAGACCACCAGTTTCGGTAAGCGGCTACACTGGAATTGGCAGCATGATGAGAAGCTCTATCCTGGGCTTAAAGAACAGATTCAAGAGTGGAAGCAAGAGGGAATTCATTTTCTAGGTTATATCAATCCTTACCTTCTGGCGGAAGAAAGTCTATTTAATCAGGCTGAGTCCCTAGGTTTTTTGGTTAAAAACCAAAGGGGCGAGACCTATCGGGTTGACTGCGGAGAATTTGATAGCGGTATCGTTGATCTGACCAATCCGGCGGCTTTTACCTGGTATAAAGAGGTTATTAAGGGAAATATGATTGATTTTGGCTTAGCCGGTTGGATGGCCGACTTCGGTGAGTACTTGCCCACGGATGCAGTTCTATTTCAGGGCGAGGCAAAGCAAATGCATAATCTTTGGCCGGTGCTATGGGCTAAAGTAAATTATGAAGCTATCGCAGAGAAAAACGGTCTGGGGAAATATATTTCCTTTCATCGTTCCGGTGGACCGGGCAGTCAAAAATACGCCTTAGCTATGTGGGCAGGAGACCAGAACGTGGATTGGAGCCTAGATGATGGCTTAATCTCGGTGGTGGTGGCGGCCTTGTCTATGGGGATGACCGGACATGGTATTCATACCAGTGATATAGGTGGTTATACCAGCCTCTTTGGGATGAAACGCAGTAAGAAATTATTGCTGCGTTGGGCGGAGTTTTGTATTTTTACTCCGATTTTACGCAGCCATGAGGGTAACCGTCCCTATGATTGCTGGCAGTTCGATTCTGATCAGGAGACCTTAGCTATGGTGGCCTGGTGCAGCCGGGTTCATAGTCAGCTTTTACCTTACATGAAAACTTTAGCGCAGGAAAATTCTCAGAAGGGACTACCCATTATGCGTCCCTTAGTCCTGCATTACGAAGATGATCCTCATACCTATGATTTGAAATATCAATATCTATTAGGTGCAGATCTGATGGTGGCGCCTTGCTATGAGGAAGACATGGATATAGTCTCGGTTTATTTACCCGAGGGGAGCTGGCGCCAATGTTGGACAGGTGCCACCTACGAAAGTGGACACTACCAGATCGAAGCGCCCCTGGGGCGGCCGGCAGTTTTTTATAAAGCAGACAGTTGGGCGGCAGATATATTCTGCGGGCTGGAGCCTTGCCCATAATTCTACCTGGCACAAAGAGGATTTTATTTTGAAATAAGAATAGGAGGGAAACACGGTAACTTCAAGTTTTTGAAGCCCTTGGCTTCAGGTTTGTCAAAAAACAAGAGGAGGAAAGAAAAATGACAGATTTAGCAGAAAAAAGTACTGAGATTCGCCGTCTTACTTTGCAGTGCATTGGCCATTTAGGTGTGGGTCATGTGGGAGGATGTTTATCCATCGTGGATTTGCTTGCCTTGCTCTATCACGGTGGGGTAATGAATATTGATCCCCAAAATCCCAAATTGCCCGGTCGTGACCGCTTGGTGGTTTCCAAAGGTCATTCCGGCCCGGCGGTATACGCTGCTTTAGCATCCAAAGGCTATTTCCCGGAAGAGAAATTATTGACACTTAATCAGATCGGAACAAATTTGCCCAGTCATTGTGATATGAACCGAACCCCGGGGATTGATATGACTACCGGTTCTCTGGGACAGGGTTTTTCCTGCGCTATGGGTGTGGCCTTAGGCTCGAAAACCAGAAAAGACGGCGCCTATATCTATACCATCATCGGCGATGGGGAATCCCAAGAAGGTCAGATCTGGGAAGCGGCTATGTTTGGGGCTCATATGAAACTCGATAATGTAATTGCTTTCACCGACTATAATCACTTGCAAATTGATGGTACTACCGATGAGATTAATTCTCTGGGCAACTTAAAAGAAAAGTGGGAAGCCTTCGGCTGGGACACGGTACAGATCAATGGACATGACTACCAAGGGCTACGTGAGGCCATTGAAAGGGCTAAGACGGTTAAGGGAAAACCCTCCATGATTATTCTGGACACAATCAAGGGTAAAGGCGTCTCCTTTGTAGAGGCTGCCGGAGCCGGAAATCACAATATGCCTTTTACCATGGAGGACTATAACAAAGCTCTTATGGAACTGACAGGAGGACAATAATATGGAGATGAGACAGGCCTTTGCCCAAGAACTGGAACGCTTAATGGAAGAGAATCCTAATATTTGTGTAGTGGACGCAGACTTAGCTAAAGCCTCTGCCACTATTGGACTACGCAAAAAATTCCCTGACCGTGCCTTTGATGTAGGAGTAGCCGAAGCCAACATGGCCTCCGTAGCGGCAGGCTTGGCTTCCTATGATTTTATTCCCTTTATTACCACCTTTGCCCCCTTTGCCAGCCGTCGCTGCTGCGACCAAGTGGCAATCTCAATTGCCTACGCCCGACAAAACGTCAAGATTGTTGGCACCGACCCAGGAATTGGCGCAGAACTTAATGGTGGTACCCATATGGCTTTCGAAGATGTTAGTATCATGCGCACCATTCCTACCATGGTAGTGTTTGAACCGGTGGACGAAATTCAAGTACGTAAGGCCATGCCGCAGATCGTCAGCCATCAAGGCCCCGTATATCTGCGCTTATTCAGAAAAGAAGCCCCAGCTGTTTTTACGGAAGATTATGAATTTGATCTTTTCCGTGCTGATCTGCTCCGGGAAGGTTCTGACCTCACGATTTTAGCCACGGGTATTATGGTTAAAAAAGCCTTAGAGGCTGCCAAAGTTCTAGCGGGACAAGGTATCGAGACAGAAGTTATTAATGTTCACACCATAAAACCTCTGGATGAAGCGACGATTCTTGCCTCTATCCAGAAAACCGGCCGGGTACTGACGGCTGAAAATGCCAGCATATACGGTGGCCTTTATTCAGCTGTTGCGGAATTAGTCGCCCAAAAACTTCCCGTACCCATGGAGCGAATCGGTATTGAAGATCAGTTTGGCGAAGTTGGTAAATTGCCGGAATTAGCAGAGCGCTTTGGTCTTACAGAAGAGGCTTTAGTAGCTGCCGCTACCAAATTAGTGAAAAGAGAGGATTAAAAAATGAAGATTGTAATTGGTTCAGATAAGTCAGGATTTCCTTTAAAAGAGGCAGTAAAAAGCTATCTGGTGGAACAAGGTCATCAAGTGGAGGATATTGGTACCCAAGATATGGATAAGCCCAATCCCTTCTTCGCCGTGGCACCTTTGGCTGCCAAGAAAATTCAACAGGGAGAAGCTGAACGGGGAATCCTGTGCTGTGGCACAGGGATGGGGATGTCTGTGGTAGCTAACAAATTCCAAGGCATAACCGCTGCTGTAGTGGAGAGTGTCTATGCAGCCAAAATGTGCCGTGCCATAAATGATGCCAATATCCTTTGCATGGGAGGCTGGTTGGTAGCAGATTGGCTGGGGATTCAAATGACCAAAGCCTTTATGGAAACAGCTTTCACCCAGGATTTAGAAAGCTGGCGGCAAGAATGGCTCTGCAGCGCCAAAGAACAAGTGGCCTTGCTGGAAAAAGACTGCTTTAAAAGTTGAAGAAAGCGGGTTTAGCGGTTCGAAGACCTCCACAGCCACGAAGTGGCGAGGAAAGTCGAGAACAGCTATCGCCCCGCTTTAGGGTCAGTTTGTAGGCCGCCGAAGATGGCTGATCCGGGTTGAAAGTTCAACGCAAAGGTGATAGATTAATAAGTAAGAGAAAACAACCGCCACACAAGGTGGTTAACTCCCCAAGTGGTTGTAACGCCTACTCGGCCCGCTAAAGCACAAGGCAGGCGTTACTTCTTGGGTCTATTCTTCCTATCTACATAGGTAAGTAAGGCCAAGAGTAAGGTTCCGAAGGATAACATCAAATATAATGCATCATAGGTAACCATCGCCTCACCTCCCTTCATATTGGGGAGGTCACTTCTTGTGCACGGTTGCTTTCCGATTTCTATTGTAATAGCTATTAAGATTCAATGCGATAGTATATAAACGTAAATAGAAAATATTACCACTTTTTATAAATTTTTCTGAGATTCATTTCTGTTTTCTTCCGAGAGATAGGTTAGTTTGCAGGCCGCCGATGATGGCTGATCTGGGTTGAAAATTCGACGCGAAGGTGATAGATTATAAGTAAGAGAAAACAACCGCCACACAAGGTGGTTAACTCC
>CAZFHA010000001.1:0-91953 GCA_964518595.1 uncultured Oscillospiraceae bacterium | reverse complement strand
TAACCATCGCCTCACCTCCCTTCATATTGGGGAGGTCACTTCTTGTGCACGGTTGTTCTCCGATTTCTATTGTAATAGCTATTGAGATTCAATGCGATAGGGTATAAACGTAAACAGGAAATATTACCACTTTTTATAAATTTTTCTGAGATTCATTTCTATTTTCTTACCGAGAGAAGCGGGTTCATAGCCGTTCTCGACTGTCCTCGCCCCTTCGTGGCTGTGGAGGTCTTCGAACTGCTATTGCCCCGCTTTGTGTTAGTTTGCAGGCCGCCGATGATGGCTGATCTGGGTTGAAAATTCGGTTTAAAGGTGATAGATTATAAGTAAGAGAAAACAACCGCCACACAAGGTGGTTAACTCCCCAAGTGGTTGTAACGCCTACTCGGCCCGCTAAAGCACAAGGCAGGCGTTACTTCTTGGGTCTATTCTTCCTATCTACATAGGTAAGTAAGGCCAAGAGTAAGGTTCCGAAGGATAACATCAAATATAATGCATCATAGGTAACCATCGCCTCACCTCCCTTCATATTGGGGAGGTCACTTCTTGTGCACGGTTGCTTTCCGATTTCTATTGTAATAGCTATCAAAATTTAATGCGATAGGATATAAACGTAAATAGAAAATATCATTGTCTTTTTATAAATTTTATTATGAGACTAGGCTCTGCTTAATGATAGAGAGAAACGGGTTTCTAGCCGTTCTCGACTGTCCTCGCCACTTCGTGGCTATGAAAAATGCATATAGTAGCATTTGGGCACGTAAAATTCTAAGGGTAACGCCTGCATTTAATCGGCTGCTTTTATATCTTGCAAATAAAAATTATACTCGGATTTTTATGCCAAGGGGCTAGTAATAATAGCTAAAAATTACTGCCGCCGCCGCCAAAGCTTCCTCCGCCACCGCCACTACTAAAGCCGCCACCGCCACTCCCCCAAGAGCCACCGCCAGTAGAAGATCTAATGGGGATAACGGTTCTGGATATAAAGACGTCATCATCTTGATTGTTTGTGGGATTACCTTTTCTACCCTCTTTTCCTAAGTAGCTGTATCTATCCACTGTAACCTGACTTTTCTTGTGATGGGTTAACCAGATAATTGTGATTACTGTCAAAAGTAGCGGTAATATAATTGTGGTTATCACAAAAGTTATTTGGCGGTTGCGAGCATAACTTTCAGTGCCGTTAAGAATAGCAGTTTCCATTTTAGAGAAAACGTTTTTTCCTACCTGAGCATATTGGGCCTTTCTTAAAGAGTTAACCATTGAATTTGTGATGGTTGTACAAGTTCTATCGGAAACAACTTGATGAATTCTCTGGGCGGTGCAAATGTAAAGATAACGAGTTTCCATATCTAGTAACACTAAAAATCCCGCGTAATCTTGTTTGGGATCATTAGGGTTATAACCCATCAGATCTTTATAGAGCTTTTGGGCATAGTCTTGGCTGCCTTTATTCGTATTAGGGTAGCTACCTCTACTTTTATAATCGGTAGTTACAAAATAAACATTAATGTCTTGGGCTAAAGAAAGCTTTTGAGCCTGAGTTTCTAGGTTATCTATCTCTGAGATAGATAAAAGATTGGCGTAATCATAAACCCCTGAATTTTTTCCATTAACACCCTTATCTAAGGGTGGGAAAAAAATGGCAGCAAGAAATAAGAATAGCAAATAACCGACCAGAGCAAAGGCTGCCAATGACAATGCAGCACTACCCGAAACTTTGGGAGGACTAATGGGCGGCTGGCCAGCGACTTTTCCGGTTTGACCATTCATGGCAAAGGTATAAGTTTTTCCATGATAGCGATAGGTTAGAAACCAGACCGGTAAAAGGGCGTAGATGCTGGTAAACTTTGAAATTTCGGAGCGATCGGATTTGATGCTTACCTTACTATATTCTGCCACAGAATCATTAAATACGCCTTTGAGATAATCCTCTATTTGATCCTGAATGATAGGCTGCAAAGTTTCGCTTGTAATATCATACTTTTCAGCAAAAAAACCGGCCAAGTATTTCATATCAAAACCCTTACTCTCCTCATAATTGAAGGGTTCTAATACATGCATAATTTGGTCATCTATTTGACTGGCGCCATCATGAGGTATTTTTTCCCAAAAAAGTTGGCGCTTTCGGATAATTTTGTATTGTGTGGTGACTTGATTTGTTTGGATAAGATCTGTTTCTTTAGAAACAATCGTACCCGTGGCCTCCATATCCATTTGAACCTGACAATCAAAGAGCCAGTAGGGGACATAGAGGCCGGTAATTTTCTCAATATTAGCTTTAGAGACAAAGTCCTTGGGTGTCATCCGCCCAGATTTACACCAACGCAAAAATTTCTCTTCCGCTACTTCTCGTCCATAGGAGAAGGGGATGACTAAATTAGGTCGATCCAGCCCTGATAGTCGCTCAGAAATAACTGCGCTATTACCACAAAATAGGCAAAACGTTGCCGTAGTATTTTTATCTGTGATTATAGCTGCCCCACAGCTACTGCAAACAAATTGAACGGCTTCCTCTTCTTGCCAATCTTCTGCATGATAGATAGCTGCATTGGCAGGATCAATAGGTACAACTGATTCTAGAACAATTTTACTACCACAATGCTGGCAATACATTTGCTGGCTGTCAGCATCAAAGACCAGATCTGCCCCGCAATTTTGACAATGATAGGATAATGCCATAATTTTCCACCCCACTGGTTCATCTATGTGAACCCCTAATGTGAAAATAGTAATGAAATATCTCAATGTTGTCAACGAAGCGACAATGAATCTGTTAACACACCAAAGTGGATCTATGTTATATCATGACCTCTTCACTAAATCTAATCTGGGTAAAGCGCTCTGGTGCATGATTATCGTTGGTGCCAATTTCATCCCAGGCCCATCCAACCTGAATATCTTGACCATTGAGACGGCAAATTTCATAGCGGCCGAGGAAAATATTCATGGTATCGCCTTCCTTAGGGGGGAAAATTTTGCCATCTGACAACCATTTCATCCCTTTCCAAGGGAAGGCCAATTCCACTGTCCAGCCCTTACTGGGTATATCTGTCCGATTGATTTCCCCCTGCACCTGAACAGCTGTTTTCAAGCCGGGGAAATCCCAATCACGAAAAACCCAACGCTGTTTTCTTGGGTGAGATCCCTGCCAAAAGGTTTCATTTTTGCGGTCATGGTTGCCGCCGAAAGTCAGCGCATCATGGAGAAATATATCAAATTCAGGCACATGGTACTTATCACTTTGGGAATAGGCGTCTTTCCAGATATAAAAAACTTCATAAAGGGTGTTTAAGGCGTTTATTTGAAATTCGTAGTAAGTATCACCACCATCAATAAAGACTTCCACGTCATTTTCACTAAAGACCAGATCATCCCGCTTGGTTATGGAAGCACGAACAAAAGGTTCTTCACACCAAAAGGCAATATACAAATAATCATCATCCCATAGGAGGGCTGAGTGGGTATCATATAATCCGGGGGCTCCATCAATTACATCAATAAAACGGGGTGATTTCTCAGCTTTTTGCCAAACTTCTTTTGTTAGATCACCATTAATTAAGAGGGGACTTAAAATTTTGCGGCAAGTATAGTGGGAAAGGGGTTTGTTTGAGTAAGGCTCATTCATAATGTATTACTCCTCGTATTTTTCTTTGATTAGGGGGTAGTAAATAATAATAGATAGGATAAAAGACAACTATAAATAGAAAGAGAAATGGGGCTCAGTACCCCATTTCTCTCTGCCTTACTGCCATGGATAGCTAAACCGGTAAGTGCCAGAACCTAGAACAGCAATGGCTAATTCCCCTTCTTGGCGGAAGTTATCCCCTAGGATTTCTGCTTTAGCCAGAGGTAGGCTTAGCTCTGCTATAGTATTAGGCGGAATGGAAAAATCAAATTTTAAATTACCGTCGACTTTTTCCCAACGGCTAGATATTCGGCCATAAGGGCTTTCGTAGGTGGTTTCTGCCCAAGTAAGTTCACCGCCGGGGCGTGGTGCCAACATGATTTTTTTGTAGCCAGGGTAGTCGCTATCACTGTCAAGGCCACCTGCTACACTGAATATCCAATCGGCCACAGCGCCATAGGCATAGTGATTAAAGGAATTCATATTGGCACTCCACATGGTGCCGTCAGGCTTGAGCCCATCCCAATGCTCCCAAACCGTGGTAGCTCCTTGAGTAACCTGATAGAGCCAGGAAGGGTAATCAGTTTTTTGGAGCAAATCATAGGCTTCCTTTAAATAGCCGTTTTCACTTAAAGCATAGAGAATATAAGGCGTTCCCAGAAATCCGGTGGTAAGATGTCCTTGGTTTTCTTCCAGCAGTGCGACTAATCCGGCGGCGGTTCTGGCTTTATAGGCTTCTGGGGTTAGGTCAAAGACTAGGGAGAGAACGTGAGCCGTTTGGGTAGGAGCCACCAGCCGCCCTGCCGGGGTGAAGAACTCATCGGCATAGGCTTTTTTGATCTTGACTAGCAAGTCGGTATAATAGGCTTCGTCCTCAACTTTTCCCAGCGCCTGGGCGGCTTTGATCATTAAACTTGTAGAATAGGCGTAGTAAGCGGTAGCGGTTAAGTCATTAGGGGTAGCGCCAAAGTAGCTACCTTCTTTAGCATCTAAGGCCACCCAATCGCCAAAGTGAAAACCTTGATTCCAGATTAACCCATCTTGAGAATGAGCTTTTATGTAGGCTAGCCAATTTTCCATGCTGGCATATTGACTTTTAAGAATCTCTTTGTCTTGGAAATAATTATAAATTACCCAGGGTGCTACTACTGCCACATCACCCCAACCGCAAGAGCCTGTATCGGTATTTAGCATATCGTCGCAATCGGCAACGTTTTTTAACACATTAGGAACAACATGGGTTACACTGCCATCGGGATATTGCGCGAGTGCCACATCTTTAAGCCATTTACTAAAAAAAGGAGCAGTTTCCATCAGATAGGAGGCGGCTCGAACAAAGACCTGAGCGTCTCCCGTCCAGCCCAAGCGCTCATCCCGCTGGGGGCAGTCTGTGGGAATATCGACGAAATTACTTTTCATACCCCATTCGACATTTTTAATCAGGCGATTTAATAGGGGATTAGAACAGGTAAAGCTTCCAGTGGGGCGCATTTCAGAATAGATTGCCACGGCTTCAAAGGCTGTGGGGTCAATCACACCGGGAAAACTATCAATGGCAATATAGCGAAAGCCTTGGAAGGTCAAGTAGGGTTCGTAGTATTCTTCATCTTCACCCTTTAGGGTATATTCTATGGTCTGACGAGCCGAGCGTAAATTTTCGGTGTAAAAATTACCCGCACTATCTAAGGTTTCGGCATGACGCAGTATAACCTTATCTCCGGTCTTTCCGGTTACTCGAAAGCGTACCAAGCCAGACATGTTCTGGCCAAAATCTATCACCTGGTCTCCGGCCGGCGTGGTAAAAAAGGACTGCGGTTCTATCTGTTCGTGATAGATGACCATGGGACCATCTTGAGGAACTACCGTACTAAGGTCAAGACTCTCTATTTGGACTTTTTGCCAGGTGCTCTCATCAAAATCTCCCTGATCCCAATCCACTTGTTCTAAGCGGGCGTCGTAGTTTTCCCCATGGTAAAGCTCTGAAAAAGTAACAGGTGCAGGTGCCCAGGTCCAGGTTTCATCGGTAGAAATAATTTCACAGCTACCATCTTCATAGTGAAGCTGCAGTTGCGCCAAGAGTGCGGTGCGGTAGCCATAGTGATTTCTGGTGCCAACCCAACCAGCCAAATCGCCCTTGTACCAGCCTGCTCCTATTAGTGCTCCCAGAGCATTAGCATCGGGCTTGACTAATGACGTAACATCGTAAGTTTGAAATTGGATACGACTGCCATACTCTGTCCAACCGGGCGTTAAGAGGTCTTGGCCGACTCTCTGCCCATTCAGGTTCATCCGATAAAGCCCCTTGGCCGTGACAAATAGGGTGGCTGAGACGGGTTTTTCTCTCGGTGAAAAACTTTTGCGCAGGAGGGTTCCGGCAGAGGACTTGGCGTCTTCCATTGACTCTGCGGTAACGAATTTTGCCTTCCAAAGGGCGGGGTCTAAAAGACTGGTATGAAAATAGCCGATTTCACTCCAAGAACTCTGCTGATTATAGTTATCCTTGATTCGAACCCGGTAATAATAGCGGCAATCAGAAGTCAGAGCGTGACCGGAATAGGGGATAAGAACCGAATTCTCACTAAGAACTTCACCACTATCCCAAAGAATAGCCGTGAAGCCAGAATCTGTGGCTACCTGCAGTTCATAAGATTTTTGTAGTACCGCCGACTTGTCACTGGTTATTTTCCAGCTAAAGCGGGGGGCGAGACGGCTGATACCAATGGGATTGCTTTGATACTCACAGCGTAAATCAAATACTGCTAACATGAAAAATTCCTCCATTTTTGCGGACTATTAGCCCTTTACAGCACCGGCAGTCATGCCGACTACAATTTTTTTGTTAAAGAAAATAAATAGAATGAAGGGGGGGAGGGTAATCAAAATAACATTGGCAAATAGTAGATTCCAGCTACTGCCATAGCGACCAATAAAGTTATACAGTGTTAGTTGGATGGTAGCATTTTCTGCTCCTGGCAAAAAATACAACGGATTGACAAAGTCATTAAAAATTGTAACGGCATTGAGAACAATAATGGTGGCGGTAACCGGCTTTAGAAGGGGGAAAACGATTTGGAAAAACATTCGTAAGCGACCACAGCCATCAACGTAAGCCGATTCCTCAACTTCTTTTGGGACGGAATACATAAAACCCCGATAAAGCATTACCGCAAAAGGTATACTTAGAGCTACCTCTACTAAAACCATCCCTGCGAGGCTGCGGTAGATGCCAATGGTTTGCATTACCCAAATGGTGGGTAGGATGGCTGGTGGCAGCATTAGCCCAGATAAAAAGAGCAAATTCAGCGCTCCCGTGGCTTTTCCTCTGCGGCGCTGCAGAATATAACCGGACATAGAACAGATCAAGACCAATAGAATCAATGCGCCAACAGTAATTACCGTACTATTAAAAAACGCCCGTACCAACATGTAATTCTGTTCTTTAAAAACTTTCGTATAGTTGTCTCCAATCAAAAATTCAGTGGGGAAAGTAAAATTCATCATTCCGGATTCTTTACGATTTTTAAAGGAGTTAAGGAGCATAAAAACAAAGGGCGTCAGAATAACAATGCTGGTGGAAACCAGTAAGAAGGCATCAAGAAGCCAATAGAAAATTTTTCGATTTTTCATGTATCCGCCTCCCGACTAAGTAAGAATTTTTGTAAGGGAAAAGCCAGCAAAGCGATGAGTAAGAACATCAGTACGTTTCCGGCGGTGGAAAGACCATAATAGCCTGCAGCATACTGTTTATAAACGATAGAAGCCATGGTATCGGTGGCGAAACCAGGGCCGCCTCGGGTCATAGTCCAGATCAGATCAAAAGTGCGAAGCCCACCGATAAAGGATAGGATAATAACTGAGTTCATCGCCGGTCGGCATAAGGGGAAGGTGATTCGGATGAACTGGCGTAAGCCAGTAGCGCCATCAATAGAGGCGGCTTCATAATAGTTTCGATCAATGGCAGAGATTCCGGCAATGTAGATCACTGTCGCGACCCCGACACCTTTCCAGACATCTGTGGCAATGACTGAGTATAGAGCAATAGAAGGGTTACCCAGCCAGTCAGGGCCGCTTAGCCCAATCGCCGCTAAGACGGTATTAAAAACACCTTTGGTTGGATGCATCAAGGCACTGAAAGTGATACCCACAGCTACGGTACTGACCAAATTGGGAAAAAATAAAATGGTACGCACAACGTTTTTGGTTTTAAGTAAAGCCAGTGTGAGCAATGAGCCAAGCAGTAATCCGAGTATGACTTTAATTCCTGAAGTAAGTACTGCATAGATCAAGGTATTGGAGATACCAATCCGTAAGGAAGGCTCCTGAAAAAAGGTAACAAAGTTCTGCAGTCCCACGAAGCGAAAATCATTTAACGTCCATACAGTGGTGCTGAAAAAAAAGGAAATAATAGTAGGGATAATGAAAAGTACACTGAAAACCAGTAATGCTGGCAACATAAACCAGGGTGAATAGATTTTTTTATCCAAAATACGCACTCCTTTCCACAAACGCAAGCCCAGGGAATATAAAAAAGATCCCTGGTATCAGAATGAAATAAAATCCCCCCAGAGAATAATGCTCGGGGGGATTGTTGAATCAGTTTTACTTATTTCCAACCTGGTAGATTAAGCTGAATAGCTTGTTTTTGTACATCTTGGTCGTATTGAGTAGCCCCTTCTTCAGGACTTAATATTCCCGAACCAACGGATACACAGATTTGGGGAGCAGAAGAACCTTTAACCGGGGTTTCGAATTCTAGTGCTAAGGCTGTTTTGCCGTTATCAAAATAAGCTTGCATTTCTTTGACTCCGGCATAGGCGTCTTCCGGCAAACTAACACCCTTTATAGCATAAGGTCCATCAGGCTTAATAGCTGCGGCATAAACATCAACTGCTTCTTGGGTAACATAAAAGGCCATCCATTTTTTTACGGCTTCAACGTGAGGACTGTTTTTGTTAACGTAGAGGCCATAGGGTGCCCAAACGGTCAGTCCAACATTCGAAGCGTCATCTCCCGGTTGGGCAAAAACGCCGATATTATCAATATCTTCAGGATAGAGTTGATATATGCTGCTTAAAGCTTGGGTTAACATGGGGTAGTGCACGCCATCGCCGCTCACCAGCATATCTAAGGCTACGTCATAGGTGGTAGCCAGATAATCTGAGTTCAGATATTCGTGGGTGGCAGCCAGTTTTTCCCAACTTCGCAAAGCTGCCGGGTCGGTGGCATACTTGGCCTTGTTCTCGGTAAATTCCTTTGGGAAGTTAGGGCTACCGGCCAAAACATTATATTCGTCTGACAAAAAAACTAGTTGTGAAGTCCAGTCATCTTTATAAGAGCCAATGATGGCGGTTTTTCCGGCCTCTTTGATTACCTTGCAATTATCCATCAGTTCTTGCCAGGTCTGGGGAACTTTTAGGCCTAGCTCAGCATAAACCGCCTTGTTGTAGAGCCAGGCTCCAGCCTGACTGGAATTATAGGGGATAGCGTAGAGCTTATTATTGACACTGGCTGCCTGAACAAAATTATCATCCAGAACTGAGGCGAAGTCCTCGCTGGAAAGATCCAGTAAATAATCATCGGGGCTGATAGCCTGTAGCAGAGCTCCTGTATTATATAAAAAAATATCAGTCATATCGCCAGAAGCCAAACGAGTTTTCACAATATTGTCTCCTTCCGATCCACCCATACGCAGCTCGAAATTTGTGACGATGTTATATTTTTCTTCAATTTTTTTAGCAACTGCTTCTAGGCCTGCAATAGGGGTATCCTTGTCTACAAGGAAAGAAATTTCTACTCTCTCTCCAGCCAAAGCCGCTCCGGCTACACTGCTATCGGTGGCACTTCCACCTTTGGTAGTGGTTTTGCTGCTACCTCCACCACATCCGGCCAACAGAGACAAAGATAGAACTAATGCCAAACCAAAACTGAGAATTTTTTTGCCATTCATTTTATGTTCTCCTCCTCTTTCCACTCATTACTTCCTACAATCCAACTTTCAGTTAGCACCAACTTGTGGTAGATGCGTCGGCTGAGGGATTTCTTATGATTTAGATCATAACAGCCCCCTCGTTCTACTCTCCATATCCAATCCAACACAAACAGCATGAAAATCCAGTACATTCTAACTTGAGTTATCTTTCTTAGGAGTAACACCCTTGAAAAGCTCATAAGCCTACTCCTATAATGTCCCTATTAGCCGCCCATTTTGGCTCGGAACAGGATCAAGGCGGAAAGGCAGGTTGTCTGTGCGTTTTAAAACTAAAATTATTCTAACCTACTCCTTGTTACTTTTTGCGATTACAGTGGGATTCGGTGCAGGTTTTCGCTACTACAACATTCACCAGTTGCAGCTACAGGCACGTCAGAATGGTCAATTTATCAGTGTTAGCTTACTGCAACAAGTGGACGAACAAGTAAAAACTATGGAATTTATTCCTATTTACTTGTTATCGGATCAGAATTTTTTGGCGGCTTGTCACACCTTAGCTACCATGGATCGTGACACTGAACATGGACAGTCCCTTATACTTACAGCGAAACAGAATATGCTTCCTGCTATTAACAGCTTTTACCTGCAAAAAAATTATTATCGCATTAACTACTTTAATAGTAATGGTGATTTTTTAAGTAGTAACTTTCAGGTACCCAGTTTGGCAGATGGCAGCTTTTCTATCACTGGAGCCAAATGGCTACATCAGTCGGAAAAACAAGCGTATGGAACTCTTCACCTTTTAAGATTCGCTTCCGATCCTTGGGCCAAAGAAGCTGGAATTCCTGTAATCAGTTTGATTCATCGAATACAGGGGAAAGAACAGATGGGATATATTGAGGTGCAAAAGGATTACCAAATTTTTTCAGATATCTTTAGGCAGGGTGAATCTGAGGGGGTGAAAATTTTAGTCTTGTGGGAAGATCAGGTGATCTATTCATCAGTGGGAATGACTGTGGAGTTAGAAAACTATTATCGCCAAGCCAACCAGTTGGATAGAAAGAAAGACGTAGCAGAGACTCCACAGGTAGCCTACAAAGAAAATCCTTTACTTCAGGCGCCGGAAATGCTGATACGTGCGGCCTCGTCTTACTCCGGTATGCAGGTTATTATGATTCAGAACCAAAATATCTGGTTTGAATCCACTTCTTACATTACCGTGATGACGGGCTTGATATGCTTGGCCATCTGTCTCTTATCTTTTTGCTTCATTTTTCTCTTAGCCAATCGTTTAACTGCCCCTCTGGGCATTTTGCGCCGCAAAATTGAACAAACCAACATCGAAAATCTAGCCGACAGTGTAAACATGGGTGGTTCTAATGATGAAATTTATCGTCTGGAAACGGCCTATAATGCTCTAACCCAGCGTTTACAGGAGGCCATTGTCCGAGAAACAAAAATATCGGCACTGCAAATGCAAGCCCAATTTGATGCCCTGCAAGCTCAGATTAATCCTCATTTCATGTTTAATATTCTAAATGTTCTTTCTCATCGTGGCGTGTTGAGTGAAGACTCGACGATTTGTGATATTTGCGATAGCCTAGCGGCCATGCTTCGCTACTCCACCAATACCCGAAATCGCTTTGCCACCATTAAGGAAGAAATTACCTACGTCCAGGACTACATTGTCTTATTAAAAAGCCGCTATCAACAGAACTTAGACTGTAGTATTAAGGTTGACCCGAATATAGAGCAGCAGAAGATTCCTAAAATTGTTATCCAACAAATGGTAGAGAATGCTATTAATCATGGTTACCAGAGGGTGTCTGGTTGTATGAGAATTCGGATTCTAGGCTGGCAGAAAGCCGGTTACTGGCATGTGGTAATTCGAGATGACGGACAAGGCTTTGATCCAATTGTTTTAGCAGAATTGCAAGAAAAAATGCGGCAGATTGACAGTTGTCCTGATGATTTTCAGCCCAAGGGATTGGAGATAGGTGGTATGGGCATCATTAACACCTATGCACGACTGCGCTACTTTTATAAAACACATTTAATTTTTGAAATTCGGAATTGCAAGGGGAGAGGGAGCTTAATCCACATTGGTTCCCTCATGGAAGCAGACTAAGAGGGAGCAATAGTATGTATGGAATTTTGGTTGTAGAAGATGAACCATCGGCACGTAATCACATTTGTACCATTGTCGAACTCCATTGCCCTGGTTTCCGAATCGTGGGTACGGCGGATAATGGCAAAGAAGCACTGGCTATAATAAAGCAATTGAAGCCGGATATCGTTATTATGGATATTCGCATGCCGGTGATGAATGGATTAGAGCTCTCCAAAGAATTGGCCGGACTCTACCCCGCCGTGTATTCTATTATTGTTAGTGGTTACCAAGACTTTGAATATGCCCGAGAAGCCCTCAAAAATCAGGTTTTTGACTACCTGCTTAAGCCTATCTCCCCAGCGGGACTCTACAAAGCCTTGCAGGCTGTGGCAAAGCGGATACAGCAGGACAATAATCAGAAAAAATATCAGTTGATCCAAAGCATAACCTGGGGACGGAATCCACCCCTTGAAGAGATCGAAGGCCTTTTTCCTGAAGAGGCCTATATGGCCGCATTGGTAAGAAATAATGGTTTGCCGGGACGGTTTTTTAGAGGCACTGCGGCTGCGGTACCCTCCTTAGGGAATGAAGTGATGCATACCTTTGGCCGTGATGAAATGGAGACTCTGTATCTTTGCCCGGCCAGTGCCATTCCTATAGACTATTTTCATACGTTGATCAAGCGGAGTGTGACCAAACCCATGGCGGGCTACTATAGTTTAATTCTTCAACAACAGCCCTTTTTCCCCAGATCCATGGCAGAAAAAATTCAAAGTCTGTACCAAGCTCTAAATCAAGGTCTAATTGTTGGGAAAAATCAGGTGATCCTTTTAGCAGATAGCAGCCCGCCGATACCTTTATCAGAGAATCAACCACCCATTGTGACGGCCGCCAACCTGACAGAAATCTCCCATTACTTACATAAGCAAGATATGGACGAACTTAAAACCCACCTAGCGCAACTTTTCAGCCGCTGGTCGCAACAAGACTATCCGCAACTGCGTCTAGAACGTGCTGTTAAACAGCTTTTTTATCAAATAGCTATGGAATCTCAGGCCTTTCGCTATGACAGTCAAATCGACACCATGGTGGAAGATGCTTTTTGTTATGCGGAATCGGCCGCTCAACTGGCCGAAAATCTGACGGGAATCAGTGAACACATGTTAACCGGCAAATCCTCCATCTACTACAAAATCGACACAAAGGAATTCTTTAGTACCATTGAGACCTACGTGGCCTCCTCCTATGACAAATCGCTAACCCTAGACACCCTTTGCCGCTTCTTTGGCATTTCCCAAACCTACATAAGCCGTCTATTTCGCAAATACACCGGACAATCCTTCAACGCCTATTTGACCATGGTAAGAATGGAAAAAGCCAAGCAACTTCTGGAAGAAAATCCGGACATGCTTATCAAAGATGTAGCTGCCCTGGTAGGCTATAGTAACCAATTCTATTTCAGCCGTATTTTCCGCTCCGTCACCGGAGCCTCCCCCAGTGAATATCATCGTGGTGAAGACTAAGTGGAAAGAGGAGAGGTATTGGAAATGGAGCGCTAACAAAGAAGAGGACGGTGTATCCAATTATGGCAAAACTTACTGCTGGTGAAAATTAAGGGCGCTCTCAATAGCTTCACCGATGATAGGGTGCGGTTAAAAATAAAACTATAAAGTGACATGCAGCAGTCACATTACATCATTTATAATGAAAGTACAAACCGCCAAGGCTGACCAATAGGAGGATCAAAAATGCCAAGACCAACCACCAAATCAGATTTACTTAAAAGCGCCCAAGACCAGTTCACAAAAATGTGGCAGATGATAGACAGCATGACCGCCGAAAAACAGGCAGCTCCCTTTGCCTTCGGTGATAGCTTTGTCCAAAAGGAAGCCCATTGGCAAAGAGACAAAAATCTGCGGGATGTACTCATTCACCTCTACGAATGGCATCAACTTCTACTCAACTGGATTGCCGCCAACCAGAAAGGCGAAGCCAAACCCTTCCTGCCCGCTCCCTACAACTGGAAGACCTATGGCAAAATGAATGTAGAATTCTGGGAGAAGCATCAAAACACCACCCTAGAAGATGCCAAAAAAATGCTCCAGGAAAGTCACGCCCAAGTAGTGAAAACCATCGAAACCTTCAGTAATGAAGACCTCTTTGCCAAAGGGCACCTACCTTGGACTGGCACCTCAACCCTAGGAAGCTACTGCGCCTCGGCTACCGCCAGTCACTACGATTGGGCGATGAAAAAAATAAAAGCTCATCAGAAAGCGGGTCAATAAAAGCGGGTCTCTATCTGTTCTTGACTGTCCTCACTAAAAGCGGTTCGATATCCGTTCTCGACTGTCCTCGCCCCTTCGTGGCTGTGGAGGTCTTCGAACTGCTATCGCCCCGCTTTAGGGTTAGTTTGCAGGCCGCCGAAGATGGCTGATCTGGGTTGAAAAGTCGGTTCAAAGGTGATAAATTATAAGTAAGAGAAAACAACCGCCACACAAGGTGGTTGACCTCCAAGTAAGTGAAACGCCTACCTTGGCGGGGCAAAGCACAAGGTAGGCATTACTTTTTGGGTTTAATTATCTTACAAATGCAAGACAGTAAAGCCAAAGTAAAAGTTCCAAAACTTAGCATTAGAAATAACGCTTCGTATGTCGCCATAAGCCTCACCTCCCTTCGTATAGAGAGGTCACTTCTTGTGCACGGTTGTTTTCCGATTTCTATTGTAATGGCTATCGAAATTTAATGCGATAGGATATAAACGTAAGTAGGAAATATCATCATCTTTTTATAAATTTTTCTTGAGAGTTATTTCTGCTTTCCTGCAGTCTGCGTTAGTTGGCAGGCCGCCGAAGAGGGTTGATCCGGGGTGAAAATTCGACGCAAAGGTGATAGATTATAAGTAAGAGAAAACAACCGCCACACAAGGTGGTTGACCTCAAAGTTGGCGAAACGCCTACCTAGCCGTCAAGCACAAGGTAGGCGTTACCTGTTGGGTCTGTTCGTCCTATTAATATAGGTGAGCAAAGCCAAGATAAAGGTTCCAAAAAAGCGGGTCTCTATCTGTTCTCAACTGTCCTCGCTGCTTCGCAGCTGTGGAGGTCTTCGAACTGCTATCGCCCCGCCTTGTGTTAGTTTTCAGGCCGCCGATGATGGCTGATCTGGGTTGAAAATTCAGCGCAAAGGTGATAAATTATAAGTAAGAGAAAACAACCGCCACACAAGGTGGTTGACCTCAAAATAAGCAAAGCGCCTACTCAGCTCGGTCAAAGCACAAGGTAGGCGTTACTTTTGGGGTTTGTTCGTCCTATTAATATAGGTGAGCAAAGCCAAGATAAAGGTTCCCCAAAAGCGGGTCTCTATCTGTTCTCGACTATCCTCGCCGCTTCGCAGCTGTGGAGGTCTTCGAACTTCTATCGCCCCGCTTTGCGTTAGCTTGCAAGTCACCAAAGTTGGTAGATACGGGTTGGAAATTCAGTGATGAAATTTGTAATAGTTATCGAAATTTAATGCGATAGGATATAAACGCAAATAGGAAATATTACTACAAAACAGGCGATAATGTTTGTGTTGAACAAAAAGAGTAATCTTTTTACCCCGAGGGGTGACTGCACCTTTTGGATATCTTTTTATTTGCAGAGATTCTTTATTAAGCCAAAATCATTGACTAAAATAAGACTTGCAACCATCCGAAAAAACAAGTATTATTAACTCGTTGCCGTAGTAATGATTGACATGCTTGTTTCTTAAATTAACTGATTTGATTTTACTCGTTTTGACATTAAAAATAATCTAACAATCGGCAAAATAAGCAAATGTGTGGCTTTTTCGTGGACACTACAGTGGTTTATTTTAGTGAGTTTATTGTCGATGTGAAACATGCCTCGCATACTGGACGTTTTTAGAGTACGGAGGAGAATGTCATGTCAAAAAACAATAATGATTTCTTTGTGACCAAAAAAGATTGGTCAGAGATAAAAGATAATCTTCTTGCCTATTATCTCAAACCATATTTTCAAAAAGTTATCAGAACAAATAGACCGATATTTTATGTTGATTGTTTTGCTGGGAAGGGTAAATTTGATGATGGCAAGGATGGGTCTCCGCGAATAGCTTTAAATATTAGAGATGTTGTTGTTCATAATTCTAAAGCTCTAAACCCAAGAATTGATGCATGCTTTATAGATTTAAATTATGCAGATGAACTTCAAGATAATGTAGCGGGCTTTGACTGTGTTTATGGCAGGTCGACAGTTGTGTCAGGAAAATATGAAGAGAAGATTGAGTCGATTCTTGCTCATAAGAAAGATCATAACATATTTCTTTATGTAGACCCTTACGGCATTAAGGCACTAGATCATAATCTATTTGCAAAGTTTGCTGACTATCAGTTTGCTAGTATTGAAATCTTGATTAATATGAATTCGTTTGGCTTTGTCAGAGCGGCTTGTCGCGCACTAAGTGTAGATTTTGAGCTGGATGGTATATTTGAAGATCTAGTTGAATATGAACCTACAAAATTTGACAGTAGCCGTAAATCTATAGAACTTTTAAATCAGATTGCTGGTGGTGATTACTGGCAAGAAATTATTCAAAAAAAGCGTGATGAAAAAATTTCTGGATATGAAGCGGAGAAGCTTTTTTCGGAAGCATACAAGAAGAAACTCAAAGAGAAATATACATACGTTTTGGATATGCCTATTTGTATTAAGTCTAGCCAGCATCCGAAGTACCGCATGATACACGTTACCAACCATGAGGATGGGTGCATTCTTATGGCTGATAATATGTTTGATCGCAATGGAGAATTATTTGTTGAGGTTCAACATAGTGGTCAACTCAGTCTATTTCCCGTAGATGTTCATAATAATTTTGTCGACCATGTTATAATTGAAGATAAGTTGTTGCACTTGATTAATAGCCTAGAAGGTAGCATACGGGTTAATAAATTAATTGCAACGTTTTTTAGAGATCATGGTGTGCTGTGCAAACTCGCAGATGTGCGTACAGTATTATCGGAGCTAGAGAAAAAGAATAAAATTCAAGTTATTAGGTTTCCGGCATTGACGGACACAAGTAAACCAACTAGTTTTTTTACTGAGAAAAGTCAAGGAAAACAAACGGTTACCATCCGGAGGCAGATATGAAATCAGTGGAAGGACATATCACACGCAAATCTATGCTTTACGTTACTGGTGTAGAGTATGGTGACTATACAATGAATCATGTGCTGGGCTGTTTTCACGGGTGTAAGTACCCTTGCTATGCTTTTTTGCAGAAGAAGCGCTTTGGGCAAGTGGATTCTTATGAGACATGGCTAAAGCCCTACCTAGTCAGCAATACCTTAGAGCTCTTAGATCGTGAGATTCCTCGCCTTAAGAATAAGATTACATCTGTTCATCTTTGTTTTACTACAGATCCATTTATGTATCAGTTTCCAGAGATTGAAGCCATGAGTCTGGCGGCTATTCAGAAATTAAATCAAGCTGGAATTAAGTGTACCGTGCTTACTAAGGGACTTTTGCCAGCTTCGTTGGCGGAGTATTCAGCGGACAATGAATATGGCATTACTTTAGTATCCTTGGCGGAATCTTACCGTGAATCGATTGAGCCGGGAGCGGCTCCTTATGTGGAGCGAATCGCTGCATTAAGAGCCTTACATGATAGGGGTTGCAAGACCTGGGTTAGCATAGAGCCGTATCCTACACCCAATATTATTGAGCAAGATATTGAGGTTATATTGAAGGCGACCATGTTTGCGGATAAGATTATTTTTGGGCGCACCAATTATAGTAAAGAGATCAGTTCTTATAAAAATCATCGGGAATTTTATCGGCTACAAGCAGAGAAGGTAATTACCTTTTGTGAGGAAAATAATATTCAGTATCATATTAAGGATGGCACTATGGGCTAAGCTCCTAGTAAAGCTGGAGTTTAGTTCTGAGTCGGGTATTGTGGCGATTGGGTTTGCTAAGGCTTTTGGCTGCCTTTGCCACATTTATTGGTTGTTATAAGTGTGTTGAGGTTATACTTTTTGGAACGTAAGATATTGGAAAAGTTAATAGAATGAAAAAAGTCCTAGAAGAAAATCTCTTATTCTAAAGGGAGACCTAACCCACATAATTTTCGCTTGGATTCCATTCTGCCCTCGGCAATGCTTTAGGATAGCCATTTTGTTGACATTCTATGCGAAGTCTTCACAGCCTGACCTTCTTAGAGGCGTTTTGACTGGTAGCACTAGGTATTGTCTCTTGCTAACTGGCGAAGTATTTTCACAGTGGACTTATTTGTGCAATGGCAAAATTTTAAGCTGAAGTGCTCAAGGCGTGTGACTTATAAAATTTCATTGTGGAGTTATTCACAATCTGTTTACAGCGATTAACCTTAGTAATAAAATTGAATAAATGATTATTGGGTGATGTAGTGACATAAATTTGTTTAAGAAAGAGGCGTATTATGCATAAAAATTCATTTATAATACTTAAAGTTTTAACGGATACGGATATTTTAAATTGGGTTAAGCAGAGTCTGGACACAAATAAGGAACGCTACTATGTTGTAAATGAAAATTCTAAACAAGTAATTGAAGAGATGGCAGAAGAGGAACTATATTCAATTTTCATTCTGGAATTTAAAATTATAGAAGAAGGACAAGAACCTATTTGCCTCTACAGCGGAAATTGCAAAAGATCAATAGCTAGAAATGGTTCACCAGTTCTTACTTATCAAATTAATTTCAGAACCGAGAGTAGGCTTGTCATGGACAACTTTAGCCGCAATATGGTGCTGAATCTTGTGCAGGATTTTAAAGCGGGAGAGTATCTATTTTTTGAATCTTCTTCTAGTGTACTTAAGCAAATGAATTTTATCATAAATCCACCCTATAGTTATTTAAGTTTATCAACTAAGAAAGTCGTATATAAAAAACTCCAAGAGGAAGAATCCCTCCACGAATTGGCACAAAAGAATCAATACTGCCAGCGAGAATACTCTATTCTTTCGCCTCAAGAGGATCGGAGTGAGTTTCAAAGAGACTACGAGCGTATTATTCACTCCAGAGCCTTTCGCAGAATTGTGGATAAAGCTCAGATATTTTCTGCGAAAAAAGGGGATCATTTTAGAACCCGAATGACTCATACATTAGCAGTAACACAAATTGCTAGAGGCATAGCTAAATCTCTTAATATGAATACTTATCTAACCGAAGCAATTGCTTTAGGGCATGATCTTGGTCATACACCATTTGGGCATCAAGGAGAACGAACACTACAGAACATTCTTAATGGAAATATTCAAATTATTGATTGTGACATTGAGGGAAAATCTCGAGAAGAGCATTTTGCTCAAAATCCTTATGGTGGATTTAAACACAATTACCAAGCTCTGCGTGTTGTGTCTCAACTCGAAGAAGAGTACATTGAGTTTAATGGACTAGATCTTTCATATCAATGTTTAGATGGCATATTGAAACATACCACATGTGACCAAAGTAAGTATAATTTAAATGAGTTTATCTCAAAGGCGCCACAAGATTTTATTCTGCAAAAGTCTTTTCCTCTCACAGTAGAAGGGCAAATTGTAGCTGTGGCAGATGAAATTGCACAGCGAAGTCATGACTTAGAAGATGCATTTTCTTCCGATATATTGACTTATAGAGAGTTAATAGAGTCACTATCTTTGAATAAAATGGATAAGCTTAAAACTGAAGTTACTAATTTGGAGTGTGAGTTTGAAAAGGTAAAAGCTCGTAATCGGTGTATAACCAATGAGGAAGAGCTGCTATACAGCAGGATTTCGTCCAGAATAATACATTTTTTTATTGAGGATGTAATTCGGAATTCAAAAAAGTGCATTGAGGATTATCTTATCAAGGATGGAACCGAATTCTCTGGAGAGGAGAATGATCATAAGGTTATCAAAAAATTAGTTGATTTTTCACAAGAGGGGAAAATGCTTTGTGAATATTTAGAAAATATTATTCGAAAAAAAGTAATTAATAGTCTGGAAGTCTCTCAGTTTGATCATAACGGGGCAACTGTTGTTGAAGGATTATTTCGGATTTATTATCAAAACCCTAGACTTTTGCATAGAGGGACAGTCCGTAGAATTATGTGGGACATACGAAAGCATACAGATAATGTAATAGACTTCACAGAAGCAAGTTCTGACTTAGTACAACAGGAATGGGGAAAAATATCTAGAGCACCTATCTCCGAAAATGAGTATCGGATTAAGCGAAAAATTTTGGTAAGGAATATTGCAGATTTTATTTCGGGAATGACAGACTCCTATGCGATCAATGAATATTGCAGATACTACTAGAAAATAAGTGTTAAATTACTCTTATTAAAGAGGTAATTAGTATTTCGGGAGGGGCATGATTCTCAATTGTGATTATACGCAGAGGGTGAGAGTATAGCAGGAAAAAATACGGGGAAGCCTGACATTGCCTATAAAGGGCGCTTTATTCGGTCTGGTAAAGAATATAATAAGTGTCCAATTTGGGTGTTGGTATTTGTTCTCATCTGTGCATTAGTTCCTATGCTTTACCTAGGTGGAATAATAAACTGGTTGGTGGTGCTGCGGCATGTATTGCTGTTGCCAGATCTTCTTTGCGGCTACCGGCAAGAATTCTTTTATCTATTCTTTTTACTTTGCTTACTTTTGGACTATGGCTTTTATTTTCCTTGCTGCTTATTGCGGCACTGCAAATACTTTGAAACAGGTTTCCTTTTAAAACTGCCTCCTAAAACTATGCCAATCCTTCTATTATTCGATAAAAAGGAGCATAATGATAGTGGGTGTTCCCGACACTCTACATATGGGTCAATCAGGTAGAAAGAAGGGACATATATGAACACGATCTATCTTGTAACGGGAGCCACTGGACATTTGGGTAACACAGTGATTAGGGCGCTGCTGCAGGCGGGTCAGCTTGTTAGAGGACTGGTATTGCCCTCGGATCATACCGGTGCTTTAGATGGTCTTGCGGTTGAGCTATTTTACGGTGATGTCTGTGACAAAGAGTCACTGCTTGATTTTTTCCAGGTGCCCCAAGAGGTAGCCGTGGTGGTCATTCATACGGCGGGTATTGTTTCTATTACCTCTAAATATAATGCCCAGCTGTATCGGGTGAATGTGATGGGCACGAAAAATATTGTTGACTTATGTGTGGAAAAGCATGTCCGGCGCTTAGTCTATGTTAGCTCGGTGCATGCTATTCCAGAGACAAATGCTGGGGGAATTATCCGTGAGGTAACTGCTTTCTCACCCCAGTCCGTTACGGGGGCTTATGCTAAAACTAAGGCAGAGGCCACGCAGTATGTATTGGACCAAGTCAAAGAGAAAGGGCTAAATGCTGTAATCCTTCATCCCTCCGGCATAATTGGACCAGGGGATTATGGGAATAGCCATATGACCCAGATGATTGATGATTATTTAACCGGAAAACTCACCGCCTGTGTCAGAGGCGGCTATGATTTTGTGGATGTGAGAGATGTGACTGCTGGTATTATTGCTGCCGTGGATGAAGGGCAAAGGGGCGCTTGCTATATTTTGTCTAATCGCTATGTTTCGGTTAAAGAATTACTGGATGGCTTGGCGAAGATTAGTGGCAAGAAACCGATTAAAACTGTTTTGCCTTTGTGGTTTGCTAAGCTTACTGCGCCTCTGGCGGAAATATACTATCGCCTACGAAAGAAGCCGCCCCTCTATACGGCTTATTCCCTTTACACATTAGTATCTAATTCGAATTTTAGTCATGCTCGGGCGACAGGTGACTTAGGGTATAGTACTCGAGATATTTATGAAACTCTATCTGATGCTGTTGCCTGGCGAAGTGAGCAGAGGGCTTTAGCTGCAGGGCAGTCGGGTGATACATTGAAGTGATTTCTTGCGGGGAAATAGAACTGGTGCTAAGGGCAGCGGTTTTATTTTGAACCTGTATTGACATTCTTCTAACTAGTTATTATAATACTTATAATAACTAGTGTATTAAATCGACGTTGGGAGGTAAAAATGTCTATAGCAGGAAATACGTCTCAGATTAAGAGTCTGAATCTGGAGTTGATTCGTAGTGCGGTGAAAGACCATCCCAATAGTAGTAAGGCGGCGATCACCGCATGGACAGGGTTAAGTCAAGCTACCTGCAACTCTTTACTCAATCAATTGGTTGAAGCCGGTGAGGTCTTAGAAGTCGGTAAAGTCAACAATACCGGTGGACGACCTACCCAGACCTATGAATACAACCCTGATTACTATCATATTCTCTGTTTATATCTAGAAGGGCCAGTGGATCAGCCCGTTTTAGCCTATGGCGTGTATAATTTGCTGGGAAAAGTTATAGCTGGCGACAGTTTGACTACCCCTCAGATGGATTATGCTTTTTTAGCTAAAAGTATTGCAGAAGTGGTGGCTAAGTACCCGGCAATCCAAGTCATTAGCCTTGGGGTTCCGGGAGTGGTTATAGATCATACTTCCATTGGTTTATGCGATTTTAAGGCTTTTGAAAACATGAACGTAGTAGAGCGGTTGAGGCAAGAATTTTCGCAAAATATTATTGTCGAAAATGATCTCAACGCAGTCGCTTTGGGTTATCACTCCAGAAGAACCCATAAAGACAATAGCTCCTTGGCTGTTCTGCTTTTTACTTCTAATCAGTTTCCCGGTGCCGGAATTATTGTCCATAACCAGCTACTAAGGGGGCATAAGCACTTTGCCGGTGAAGTATCTTTTCTTCCGGTGGGCTTTGAGCGAAATATACAGGATGATTTTGCTATGGATATTCAGGAAGCCTATCCTTTGATTCTTAAATCCGTGGCAGCGATGATTGCGATTCTTGATCCGGCGGAAATTATTCTGGCTGGTAATCTTATTGATCAGGCCGTCCGGCAGCAAGTGGCTGAGGATATTGGTACCATGATTCCTCTATCTCATGTTCCTCATATTGGCTTTCTTTCTTCCATTAAGGAGTCCTACCTGACTGGATTGTATGAACAGGCCAAAAACTTTATGGCCTATCCCGTTCAAATAACAAAGTTAAAATTATAGGAGAATGCTATGGCTAGAATAATTCTTTTACTAATAATTTATTTGTCTTTCATCAGTCTTGGTTTGCCGGATTCCCTCTTAGGTTCTTCTTGGACAGTCATGAAAATGGATCTGCAGGTTCCTTTAAGTGGAGCAGGCTTGATTGCCATGGTGGTTAGTGGTGGGACGATTGTATCCAGTCTCTTTAGCCATCGCTTGATTAAGCGCTTTGGAACCGGTGTTATAACGGTTTTTAGCGTATTTTTGACCGCTACTGCCCTATTGGGGGTGGCCTTAGCTCCGTCTTTTTACTGGCTGATTCTGCTGGCAATTCCTCTTGGTATTGGAGCTGGAGCCGTGGATGCGGGACTAAATAATTTTGTTGCCCTGCACTACGATGCCCATCATATGAGTTGGCTGCACTGCTTTTGGGGGATTGGTGCCACCTTGGGTCCCATAATTATGGCTCAATTTATTCGTGATAACAACCAATGGCGCGGCGGCTATTTAACCGTTAGTATGATTCAATTTGTGCTGGTTTTTATTCTTCTGCTTTCCTTACCTTTGTGGCGGAAACAACGGCAGTCTTTGGCTCCGGCTCATAAGACAGACAGGCCGGAGGATTCAGTGTCCTCCTTGGTGGAAGGCTCATCTGAAACGGGTAAAAGGCGCATTTTTCGCACCAAGGGTTTACCTTCGACGCTGATTGTTTTTCTGACCTATTGTGGTATTGAAGTTACCGTTGGACTCTGGGGAAGTAGCTACTTAGTGAGTGTTCAACAAGTATCTGCTGCCACTGCCGCTTTGTGGATTGCTATGTATTTTGCCGGGATTACGGTGGGTCGGTTAATTACCGGTTTTATTTTACTACGAATCAAGACTAGGAGAGTAATCCTGGTTGGTCAGTTGGTGGTGTTGGCAGGTATACTACTACTTTTTGTACCTATTTCCAATATTAATCTTGTAGGACTTATTCTAATTGGCTTGGGTTTGGCACCGATTTTTCCCTGCTTACTTCACGAGACCCCCAATCGCTTTGGGCAAGAACACTCCCAGAGGATAATGGGACTGCAGATGGCTTTGGCCTATTGTGGTGCAACTTTTTTGCCGCCGCTCTTTGGTCTAGTAGCCCCAAAGGTTGGCCTATTTATTTTTCCCTTCGTCTTGCTGGTATACCTAATTATCATGGTAGCCAGTTCAGAGAAAGTAAATGCTTTAATGAGACCCAAGGTAGCAAATGAAAAATGAGGGTATACCGGGTAGATGTAAGCCAATTGTTTGCTATATGAAAGCCATAGATTTTTCTGCTTTTAGCTAGGCTATCCATTATAATATAATCTGCCGGTTATTCGAATTGCTTTTTGCGAGGTGTTTCTAGTGAATCAAGAACTTAAGCAAATTTTTGATCAATCCATAGCAGTTCTGAAAAAAGATCCTCGGGTGTTGGGTGCTTGGCATTTTGGCTCCTTGGCCAAGAATTGTGCTGACCAATTCTCAGATGTTGATCCTGTTTTACTAATTAAGAGCGATTATTTCGAAGAGATAGATCAGGAATTGCCTCGGATTTTTGCGCGTTTTTGCCCTAAGATTCATCTATGGCTAGGTGAAGATTTTAATGATAGCTCAATTAAAAATTATGCTATTTTGATTGAAACTGAGGGTTTACATCAATATGATCTGACCATTGTTAAGGAATCAAAGGTAGGAGAAGGCATGGCAGAGGTCTTTTCTAAAGGCTGCAAAAAAGAAAACATTATTTTCGATAAAGATAAAATAGTGGAAACCACTCTTAATAAGCTTGCGCAGGGAACGACCTGTGAGGTGCTGAATCCAGAGCAGATAAGGCGTTTGGTGGAGAAGTATTGGCTCTACGCCTATATTTTTGTAAAATATTTTTTGCGTAAAGACCTATTCAAAATGCTCTATCTTCGGGAAGAAATGCGGAACGTACATTTTAGTTTATTTAAAATTTCCGGGCAGTATGGACTCTGGGAGTGGTGGCCGGAAAGTATTTCAAAAACCTTAGGCGCTCAGCAGCAAGCCGAAATTCTAGCTTATTTTGCTGCTCCTGAGGTTATGCATCTGGGGAAAAATTTCAAGAAAATGCTTGATCTATTTTCGAAGGAAGCTAAGGCAATTTGTCAAAAAGAAAAAATCCCTTACGCCCAATCCCTTGAGGATAAAGTTTTGCAATATATTGAAGGGAAGTTGGCATTTTAATTTCGTGGCAGGTGGATTAAATAGCACGAATCCGCCTAAAACTAGTGAGAAAATTCCCGATGTCAAAAGTTCTAGGGTGTTTTCTAAGCGAGGCGTGATTTCTTTTTTCAATAGCTTAAGTAAGCGGGGAAAAAGCCAGCCCATTAACTTGGGCAAAACTACAGAAATAATTATGGCTCTTAGGAAGAGAGGCAGATCGTTCTTGGTCATACTTACCTTCCTTTTCTCTAACATACCATGCGCTCCTAGATGATTTTCATAATCGGCGCGGGTATTTGACGGCTTACTTACAGTGGGTAATAGCTCGAATCATTCAGTTAAAATTTGCTATCAACATAGTAGCATAATCTAGCAGCATGTCATATCCTCTTTCTCTACATGACTCTAAATAAGTGGCTGCTAGTCGCTTGATAGAGACTGCTTTAGATGCTCTTCTTATAGTCGCTACAGTGAGAACTAAAGTAGTTTTGTGCTGAAATTCCTATGAATAGGGCGTGGAAGAGTGCCAACTCGTTGACAGGACTCCAATCCTTTGTTACCATTAATTAACCGCGGTCGGTTAATTAATGGAGGGCAATGAAGTGGCGCGATCAAATAAGAACCATGATGTTAAGAAAGAAAACATTATCCAATTAGCGTTAGATCTTTTTTTAGAGCACGGGTATGAAAATACTACCATTACGCAAATCATGCGGGCAGCTAATTTGTCTAAAGGCGGCATGTATCATTATTTTTCTTCTAAAGAAGAGATTCTAGATGCAGTGATTTATTCGGCTCTTAGCCAAGAGTTAGCGAAAATCCAAGCCCTCCTTGACCCGGTGCCTGTGGATGAAAAGCTAATTTTCTTTGTAAAGAATAATCTTTCTTTAGAGGAGTTGACCCAAAAGCTATTGCGCTACAAAAACTCAAACCAGAACTCTCTGGTAGCTTATCGGGTGTCGGAAGCTAATATTCATTTCTGCATACCGATTTTGCAAGCTATTTTTGAAGATGGGAATGAGGCAGGTATTTATAACATTGCCAATCCTAAAGAAATGGCTGAGTTTTCTATGCTATTGGCTAAGGCGGCTCTGGAGGGGGATTTTTTGCCGTCCTGTGATACCCCAGGGCGTATATTACGAATGGAGGTCTTTATAGACCTTATGAAGCAGTGTTTGAAGCCCTCCGCTGACCATGCTCAAAAATTAGAGCAAATCTTTCGTTCCGAAAGGAATCGATTAGAAGAGGCATGAAAGATAGGTTCTCATTCGTCACAAAATAAAGCAAAGGAAATCAATTATGTATATAGTTATTTTTTTCGCCCTTATCTTCGTTATCATACTTATAGCGATCACTTTTTTATTTGTCTGTAGCTCTGGAACCATTCAGCCCTATAAGGACTCTAAGGGTGCCATTCTTGATAAAAGTATTGCTGAGATTAGAAAACTAGATATTGGCGGCATTCAGCAAGGCATGATTATTAAAGGGCAGAATGAGGCTAATCCGGTTCTGCTCTTTCTTCATGGTGGACCAGGTTCGCCAGAATATCTTTTTATTAAGTCTTCCGGATTAGACTTGGAGGCACATTTTACGGTTTGCTGGTGGGATCAAAGAGGGGCAGGCATGTCCTACAGTAAAGATATTAAGCCCGATAGTATGACCTTAGAACAAATGATTGCGGATACGGTAGAAGTCACAAAGTATTTACGTCAACGCTTTAAACAAGACAAGATTTTCCTTTCGGGTCACTCTTGGGGAACCTTTTTAGGGATACATACGGTACAGCGATATCCTGAGTTTTTTCGAGCCTATGTGGGCATTGGTCAAGTGGCGAATCAGCTTCAATCGGAAAAGGATGCTTATGAATATATGCTAGAAACTGCCAAGAAACTTAGGGATAATAAATTGGTAAAGCAGCTGGAGAAACATACCTTGATAGATGCTAAAAGTATTACCATGGAATATTTAAAAGTTAGAACCCTTGGTATGAATAAGCTGGGTATTGGATTTACCCATCGAGCACCCAAGGTACTGAAGGATCTAGTTTGGCCCCTGATTAGCAGTTCGGAATACACCTTAGGTCAGAAAGTTAATTTTCTTAAAGGGACGATTTTTTCGTCTAAACATTTATTCCAACGTGTCTTAGCAGAGAATTTTTCAGAAACAATTCCTCGATTGGAAATCCCTGTATACATGATTCAGGGTAAGTACGATTATCAAGTTTCCTACAAGTATGCCAAGGAGTATTTTGAACTTTTGGATGCACCGATAAAAAAATTCTATACATTTAAGCATTCGGCTCATTGTCCCCCTATTGAGCAGCCAGTGTATTTTCTAGAAATCATTAAGCGGGATATTTTAGCTGAAAATCAACTGAGTTCCCAATGGTAGGCCTTTGATTATGTTGGCAAGGACATCAAAATTGCTAGGCAAAGAAATGCGCAGAAAATATCAGGAATTAAAAAAGACTGCTTGATACAATGGCCTCAAACAAAAAGGAGGCAACAAAATGAATGTTCAATCATATACTCTTGAATTAAATGGTACGAGTTACGAAATTGGAAAAAAGCAGGGGGAACTGCTCAGAAATACCCCCATGCTTGCCCATCATCAGTATTTGGAAGGCTTAACACCCTTTACTCTCAGCGAAGTTGCTGAAGCTAATGCCTTGCTGTCCCGCTGGTGCCCAGGAATAGAGGAAGAACTTGCGGGGTTTGCAGATGCAACTGGAGTAGAGAAAGCTAGCCTTACTTTTTATGCCATGAGTTGCCTTCGGCCCCGGTGTAGCCAACTGGCACTCGACGCCAGACGTATGGAGGATAGTGCCCCTTTGCTGGCTCGCAATTATGACTTCAATCCCCAGGCAGAAGATTTTACTTTGGTTCGTACTAGTATTTCAGGTAAATACACCTATCTTGGTACTAGTACGATGACTTTTGGCCGAGATGAAGGAATTAATGAACATGGACTGTCTGTGACTATGAGCAGCTGTGGCATCCCTATAGGAGCACTAAAGACTATGCAGCCGCCCACAACTAAAGGGCTTATGTTCTGGGTGGTGATTCGCTCATTGCTGGAAAATTGTCGCAATTTGAGTGAAGCTCTTTCTTTTTTACAGGAGATGCCTATTGCCTTTAACTTAAACATGATTGTTATGGATGGAGATGGTAACGCGGCTTTGATTGAAGTAATCAATGGCAAGCAAGTTATTCTGCCCATAAGAGACGGCTCATTATATGCCACTAACCATGCGCTGACTCCGGAGTTTAAAACAGTAAAAGTCCTACGGAATTCTATAAAGCGAGCCGAATCGATAGAACAGTTCTGCCAAAGGTCACAGATCGACCAGGCGAGTGTAAAACAGCTGCTGCTTACCCATGTAAATCATGGTGGACTCTTCAACCCCTACTACGCAGATTTTCTGGGCACAACAAAAAGTATTATAATGCGTCCGGCTGCCCGAACATTGGAAATATGTTGGGGAGGACTTGTTCAAAATGGATGGAAGACCTATGCTGTAAATAAGCCACTAGAAGACTCACTGCAAAGGATTGCCTTACAAGGAGAAAAATCCGAACCGGGAACCTTTGAATTTATCTCACTTTGAAAAGGAGGCGAGGGATGGAATATCGTGAAGCCTTGGAACGTGCTGTATTATATGTAGAAAATCATATCGAACAAGACTTCACAGCAGAGGATGTTGCCTGTGCAGCAGGCTATTCCTACTACCATCTTACCCGGATATTTTATGCCTTATTAGGTGAAGGCGTAGGCAGTTACATGCAAAAGCGTAGGCTGGCCGGTGCGGCGCAAAAACTACTTTATACCAATGACCGTGTGCTGGATATTGCACTGGTATATGGATTTGCTTCGGGGGAAGCTTTTAGCCGTGCCTTTAAGGCCGTATATAATGTAAGCCCTTGGACTTACCGAAAAAATCGGCTGGACACCTTTGTAGGCTCTAAACACCGCATAGATTTGCCGCGTTTGGAACATATCCTAAATAATGTGACAGTTCATCCGAAAATCGTAGAAATATCCGACTTTTTAGTCGCTGGCTTGCGCGGCGAAACGACCTTGCGGGACAATAAACTTGCCGAGCTGTGGCAGTCTTTCAATGCCATCGCCCATACCGTGCCAAATCCCTTACCAAGAGCACGAGGGATTGGGGTTTGCGAAAGTTGTACAAATGGTAGCACACTATACAGCATGAGTGATGATGTGCCTTTTACTGAGGTTGTTGGTCTCGAAGTGGCAACCCTTGAGGGATTGGCAGATCCCTTTGTGGGAAAAATAGTAAAAGGCGGACGATTTGCAGTTTTTACCCATCGTGGAAGTATCCTACGCTTGCCACAAACCTTTGAATATATCTGGGGAACTTGGTTTTTAGCTACCAATGAAGAGCTGGATGCACGGGAGGAGTTCGAGCTATATGATGAGCGGTTCCTTGGCATAAGTCATCCTGATTCTGAAATGGATATTTATATTCCGATAAAATAATCAGTCATTTAGCAAAATTTTAACCAGTAAAAGCAGCCGCCTTCGTAAACCTCTGTTTATGAAGGCAGCTGCTTCATCCTTTCTAGGGGAAAAGAAATTGAAGATGTCCTCCCTCCAACAAATCCATCTGAACCAGCTTTTTTGTGCTATACTCCAAAGCAGAAGGCTTTTTCCTCCTCTGAATCGCATTTTATCGCCAAAAGATTCTACAGGAGAGCCTTCAGTTGATAGAACAAAGTGTTGGGGACTGATTTTTTGAACTTGGAGGCAGGTGGAGTTTGTGAGCCGTATCTTTGCCCTTAAGAATAAAATTCATGGTAACAAGGCGGCGATTTTACAACTCTTATTTGCTTTGATGTTTTTGATTAATCTTTTGGTTTTGGCTTTTCTCACCTTAACTATTTATAGGACTACTTTGGAGATATGCCGGGATTTTGAGGCGCGGGCTTTTTTGGAGTCCGCTAAATATTTACCCCTGGTGCCTTGGAAAGTTCCGGTCTACGCCTTGCTACTTTTGGGCTGTTTGTTTATTTCTCATTTACTGAAAACGATCTATGCTGCCAAAAAACAAGGATTGGTTTGGCTCTTGGTTTTGGTTGATATTGGGGTTAGTGTCTATCTGGCTTATTTGGTTAATTTTAGCTACCGGGGTCTTTTTCTGCTGCTTATTATTAGTGTCTTTTTATATGTTCCCTCGGTCAAGTCCAAGGTGCTGTTGTTGGTAGCGGTTTTAGTGGCCTACATCATTATGGACAATGATTTGCTAAGCATTGGTATCAAGGTGGTTTCGCTGCAGACCTACTTGAATTATTACCCAGCACAGACGCGCTTTACTTTGTATGCTGTCAAAAATATTATGGAATCCATTAATTTAATTGTGGTTATCCTTTTTTTCACGGTTCTGGTGCAAGAAAAGATCAGTGAAACCAAGGAATATATCTGGGTAAACAATGAGCTTAAAGATAAGTTAGCCGAATTAAAGCAGGCTAATGAGATGCTGGAAGTTTATGCAGAGGAGTCGGTGGCTTTGGCTAAGACCAAGGAACGCAATCGTTTGGCGCGGGAAATTCATGATGTTTTGGGGCATAGTCTTACGAATATTGCTACGGGGGTGGAGGCGTGCTTGGAATTAGTGGAGGTGAATTTGCCTCTGGCCAAAGGGCAGATGGAGAAGATTCGATCGGTGGCTCTAAAGGGGCTGGTAGATGTGCGTCGCTCCGTTCGGGAATTAAAGATTGATGCTATTGAGAAATATAATATGATCCCGGCAGTGGAAGCCTTAATTCGGGAATTGAACCAACTTTCAGACACGAAGATTTCCCTTAGGGTTGAGGGGGAGGTTTTGAAGTTACAGGATGATGAAGAGCAGACGATTTATCGGGTTATTCAGGAGAGCCTCACCAATTCCTTGCGCCACAGTGGCGCAAAGGCAATTTGGGTGAAAATTTCCTTTGGCTATCAGGAAATCAGGCTGGTCATTAGGGATAATGGACAGGGCTGTTATCATAGGAAGAAAGGTTTTGGACTTACACATATGGAGGAACGGATTCAGCTTCTAGGAGGCAGTATTAATTTTACTAGTCAACTAGGAGAAGGCTTTGAGACAGTGGTTTTTATTCCAATACGATGGGGGAAGGCTTATGATTAGAGTATTAGTTGTAGACGATCAGGAACTTTTCAGAGAGAGCATTGCTTTGATTCTAGGGATGGAGACGGGAATTGAAGTGGTGGGTTTGGCTGAGTCAGGCAATCAGGCGATCGCTTTGACCCGGGAGCTGCTGCCGGATGTGATCCTGATGGATATTCGTATGCCGGGGATTGACGGGATTGAGTGTGTGCGCATTATTAAGGCTTGCTCACCCCAAATCAAGATTATTATTTTGACGACCTTTGATGATAACGAGTATATCTACGATGCCTTAAAGAGTGGAGTGGATGGCTTTTTGCTTAAAGGAATCTCTAAAAAACAGTTAGCCGCAGCGGTGGAGGCCGTTTATCAGAATGAGGTTTCGGTTGACCCACAGATTGCCGGTAAAGTTTTTTCTTTATTAGGAAAAGTTGTCCAAGCTCTGCCCGGAGGTGCTACGGCAGATGAGCGGGTGCAGCAGCTTAGTAAAAATGAGATCAAGATTATTCAAAAAATCGGACAGGGTTTATCCAACAAGGAGATTACCCAGACCTTGCATTTTACCGAAGGGACTGTGCGTAATTATATCAGTAGTATTTTGAAAAAACTGGATTTACGAGATCGCACGCAAATTGCAATTTTTGCTATCCAATCGGGGCTGCTGTTAAAGAATCTTGAGGAGCGGTAAAGCTGAAGCTGACTTTGGAGAGTCGTAATTCTGCCCAATAAAATTTGCTGACGAGGATGGGATTGTGGGGAAGAATAAATTATTTAGAATGATAGGCCTTCTTTTGCTGCTGATAGGAGGCTGGTTTGTTATTAATCTTTTCGCTCCCCTTCAGGTGGGGCAGAGTAAAGATACAGGCATTACTATTGAATTGGCGGTATATTCTGGGAATACTTGGGGTGTGCCCCAGAAGTATGCTTATGAGATTTATGATCAAGCGATTGCTTTGTTTGAGGCAAAGTATGCCGAGCAGAATATTAAGATTAAGCTTCGGAGTGGCATAATGATTCAGAGTTATTCTGAATGGTTAGCCGAGAAAGTGCTGCTAGGGGAAGAGGCAGATGTTTTTCTGGTGCTGGAAGAGGATCTGAGCACCTATGCGGCTATTGGCCTATTGGAAAATTTATCGCCTTACATGGCACAATCGGCGGATTTTAGCTATGGAGATTTCTACCAAAAGGCCTTGGAGTCGGGACAATACAACCATGAACAATATGCTTTACCCTTTCAGATTGCCCCTACCTTCTTAGTGGTTAATAAGACCCTGCTTCAAGACAATAATGTATCAATCGACCCTAACCACTGGACGTGGGAAGATTTTTATCAGATCTGCAAGGCTTTGACCCGAGATACAGATGGCGATAACCAGTTGGATCAGTTTGGGGTTTTCGACTATGATTGGGAGAAAGCTTTTTACACCAATGATTCAGCGCTGTTCCCCAGTGATGGGGGGGCGATTGCCTTCAAAGACGAACCCATGATTGAAACCATTGACTTTATGAAAAAAATGTACAGCTTAAATCAGGGAACTAATCCGGCTTCTACTCTGTTCGATAAAGGGAAAATAGCCTTTAAAACTTTTACTTTGCCGGAATACCGTGCCTATGCCACCTATCCATACAGAATCCTAAAGTACGAAAACTTTGAATGGGAAGCCTTGCCCTACCCCGTTGGCCCCCGAGGGAATAGTTCCTCCAAGCTCTATTCTCTCCAACTGGGGATGAGTTCCCGTTCCAACAACAAAAAATGGGCCTTTGAGTTTATTAAGTTTCTAACTACGGATTACAACGTACAGCATAAAGTTTGGGAAGATACCTATGCTTTACCTGTGCTTAGACCGGTTGTGGAAGAAATCTATGTCTCGGATAATCCGGAGGTAACCGGTAATCGCATCGTTGGAGCTCAATTTCTGGAAGAGGTGATTGAGCATTCCTATTTTGATCCTCATTTTAAGAGCTACGCTCGACTCAAATCCTTAATGGATCAGAAGTTGTTTCAGATTATTGCTCAGAATAAAGAATCTTCTTCTGAGCTGAGCATTTTGAAAAAAGAGCTGAACAAGCTGATGCATCAGTCCTGATCTGAAATCCTTGGCCAAATGTCATCGTAGTCGGTGATATTTGTCATATAAGATTGGTGACACAAGACAATCATATTTTAGAAAATCTTATTCCATAATACAGAGGAGAATAATACCTGGGCTTGAGCTCTATGGGCTATAACGTAAGCCCTAAACAAGGAGGAAAAGGAATGAAAAAACTATTAGCCTTTGTTATGAGTACTGTTTTTATTCTATCCATGGCTGCCTGCACTACATCTACCGACAGTGGGGCGCAAGCTACCACCAAGGCCGACAATTCCAAGGGGGCAGCTACTGAGGCCAAATCCGGCTCGGGAGAGAAGCGCACATTTGGTTATACTTGCATGACCATGAATAACCCGTTCTTTATTGTGCTGGAAAAAACTATCCGTGAGAAGGTTGAAGCGAATGGTGATGTATTGATTACTACTGACCCGGCTATGGATGTGACCAAGCAGATCAATCAAATCGAGGATATGATTACTCAGGGGATTGACGGCATTTTCTTGAATCCGGTTGACTGGGAAGGGATCAGACCTGCTCTTGAGTCCTTAAAGGCTGCCAACATTCCGATTATTAACTTCGATACAGAAGTAAAAGACATGGATTTTGTGACGGCCTATGTAGGCTCAGATAACAAAAATGCTGGTTTTGTTTGTGGTGAAGACTTGGTGAAAAAATTCCCCGAGGGTGGAAAAATTGTAGTTTTGGATTCGCCTACGATGAATTCCATCAATGACAGAATCGCTGGATTTATGGAAGCGATCAAAGATGCTAAATTTGAAATCGTTGCTCAGCAGGACGCCAAAGGCGATCTACAGACTTCCCTTAAGATTACAGAGGATATTCTGCAGGCCAATCCTGATGTAATTGCCATTATGGGTGGAAATGATCCTACAGCACTGGGAGCCTTAGCTGCTTGTAAGGCTGCTAATTTGACAGATATTTTGATCTATGGGGTAGATGGTTCGCCGGAAGCTAAGGCTGAGATTGCCAGTGGCGGTCAATTTGCCGGAACGGGAGCACAATCACCAATCTCTATCGGTGCGACTTCCGTGGAAGTTGCCTATAAGATTCTAAATGGAGAAAAATTTGAAGCCAAAACTCCAGTTAAAACCTTTCTTATCAACAAGGATAATGTGGCTGAATTTGGCACAGAGGGTTGGCAGTAAATCTTACTATGCCAAGCTAAAATTATTGCGTCCTTAGATAAAGGTGATCTACAGATGAGCCTTTCCCAACAGACTGGTGGAGGGAAGGCTCATTTTAGATGAAGCTAATCATAAGAAAGTGGGTGCATTCATTGGAGGAAAAAATACTTCTTCAGATGACAAACATACACAAACAATTTCCCGGTGTCTATGCCTTAAAAAATGTTAATTTTACTTTGTGCTCAGGAGAAGTTCATGCTTTGTTGGGCGAGAATGGTGCAGGGAAATCCACCTTAATTAAGCTTTTAGGCGGTATTTATTCCATTGATAAAGGTGAAATCCAAATCCAGGGCAAGGCCGCTCAAATTCAAAGTGTCAGTGATGCCAAAGCCCTAGGTATTAGCATCATTCATCAAGAACTAGTTCTGGTGCCTTACATGACTATCGCTGAAAATATATTTCTTGGTCGGGAACCGGTCAATAAGCTTGGCCTAGTGGATTACCAAAAGATGAACCGGTTAGCGGCGGAGCTTTTGGCTGAATATGAATTAGAGCTGCTGCCTACCACAAGGCTAGGTAGTCTCACTACCGCTCACCAGCAAATGATTGAAATTATTAAGGCTGTAAGTGTTAACGCTAAGATTATCGTAATGGATGAGCCCACCTCTTCTTTGTCCGATAAAGAAGTGGAGTCATTGTTTGCTACCATTGCTAAGCTTAAGGCTCAAGGTGTGGGCATTATCTATATTTCTCACCGTATGGCAGAGCTTAATGCAATTTCTGATCGGGTAACCGTACTGCGTGACGGCGAATATGTTGGTACCTGTATTACCAAAGACACCAGTAATGATCAACTGATTACTATGATGGTGGGGCGGGAATTAAAAAATTACTATGTCAGAAATTATTCGGCGGAGGACAGTATTATCTTATCGGTGGAAAATCTTTCCGCTAAAAAGCTTTTGAAAAATATTAGCTTTCAACTGCGTAAAGGTGAGATCCTTGGTTTTGCTGGATTGGTGGGGGCTGGGCGCAGTGAACTTATGCGCTGTATTTTTGGCATTGATCCCTTTGAACAGGGACTGATTAAAAGAAACCAAGAAGTGGTGCAGATTCACTCTTCCGGTGATGCTATGGCCTTAGGCATCGCCTTGGTTCCGGAGAGTCGGAAGGAGGAAGCCTTGTTTTTGAAACAAAGTGTTGCCTTTAATATGACTATCAAGGTACTTAAAAATTTTATGAAAGGTATCTTAGTAGATCATAAGAAGGAAGAAGCGATTGCCTTACAGTATGTAAGTGACATGTCCATTAAAACACCAAGTTTAGCCCAAACCATTGCCTATCTGAGTGGAGGCAACCAACAAAAAGCCGTTATTGGTCGCTGGCTGGCTACCAAACCACAGATTCTCATTTTAGACGAGCCTACCCGAGGGGTGGATGTGGGTGCTAAGGCAGAAATATACACCATCATGAACCGCTTAGCCCAAGAAGGTGTCTCGATTATCATGGTTTCCTCGGAACTTCCGGAAATCATTGGTATGAGCGATCGGGTAGTCGTAATGAATAGCGGTAGAGTAGCTGGTATCTTAGAGCGTCAAGATCTAAGTCAGGAAAAAATTATGCATCTGGCTACCGCACAGCAGGTGTAATGCTAACTGCCTATCTTATATATTATGGAGGTCTATTATGACTGATTCAGGTCAGAATAAAGTCTTATCCCATTCCCAAACTAGAAGTAGCCGATTCCTGCACTCTTTGGGCAGATATTTTAAAGAAAACCTTGGCATATTGCTGGGTTTGACCTTTCTCTGTATTTTGTTAACGATTCTAAAACCGGTGTTTCTTACCCCCAAAAATTTACTCAATGTTTTACGCCAACTCTCCACTAACCTATACCTGGCACTGCCCATGACAATTATTATCATCCTTGGTGGAATTGACTTGTCAGTGGGCTCAATTATTGCTCTATCTGGTGTTCTAACCGGTGGATTGATTGCTTTTAGTGGCGCACCTGTGCCTTTAGCTATTGCAGCGGGACTCGCAGCGGGAATCCTAGTGGGATTATTTAATGGTACCGTTATCGCCAAGACTACGATTCCACCCTTTATTGTTACTTTGGCGACAATGAACATTGCCCGAGGGGTGGCATATGTCTACACCGGAGGTCAACCGATTCGGGTTATGTCCGATAGCTTTAATTTTATTGGTGCTGGCTATATTAATGGGATACCCACTCCTGTAATTTATCTTGTGGTCATTATTATAATTTGCTATTTGATTATGAATAGGAGCAAACTAGGCAGACACATTTACGCTGTGGGCGGTAATAGTCTGGCAGCCAAATTTTCCGGAATAAAAAGTAGTCGCATACTTATGTTTGCCTATGCCTTTTCTGGTTTGTTAGCCGGATTTGCCGGTATAGTACTAGCTTCACGGATGTTTTCCGGTCAGCCTACTGCCGGAGAGGGTGCTGAGATGGATGCCATCGCTGCGGTTGTTCTGGGTGGAACTAGTATGAGCGGGGGAATCGGGAAAATCGGCGGTACTATCATTGGTGGATTGGTAATCGGCGTACTTAATAATGGTCTCAATCTACTGAACGTAAACTCTTTTTGGCAGTACATTGTCAAAGGTGTTGTTATTCTAATTGCCGTATTTGTAGACTACCTTAAAAAACGTAAAGCTGACTAAGAGGCGAAAATAAATAAACGGTTAGGAATAGTTTTAACGAGCAAAACAAGGGTGTTTTGCAATGAGATGGCCGAGGTCAGACCTTTTTTAGGGTACGAGCCAAGTTGTTTCTGACAAATAAAAACTGCCGGTTTTGCCGGCAGTTTTCGTCTCGATTTATCTTTTTATATTAGTTTTTTCCTTATTCCTTCGCACTTTTTTCGCGTCTTTGTCGAACCCCTAGAGTAGCTACCGCAGCCATGAGTAGTAAGATACTTCCGGCTAGTGCAGTGTAATCTTCCTTCATACCGGTTTTAGGAACAACATAATCTTGGTAAACAGTTACTTTTACGGTAATTGAAGGGTTAAAGCTAAAGGTAATATCGGATACACCTATGCTAGTACGATAGGCGGAGCGGTCGACTTTGATTTCAGGGTTCTCTACATAGGCTTGATCAATGATGGAGTAAACTGTAACCTTGCCTAGAGCAATCATATCCTTATCAGACAGATTGGCCTTTGATTTACCCAGGCGGAAGTCTTCGGCCTTGATAATATAATTGTCTGAAGCCGCAAAACTACCATCGTTAACTAAAATGACTCGGTCGAAGGTGGCTACATTTAAGTCACTATCGGTAACGCTATAGGTCAAAACATAGATGTCGGCCTTAGTGGAATCGACAGTGCCAGTCACCTTAATCTGGGCACTGAGATCTCCTTCTTCAGCATCCTCAGCTTTTACATCCTTCTTAGAATCAAAGCTTGCGCCTAATTTTATTTCAGTAAAGGATGGAGCAGTGATTACCGGTGGCAGTCCGGCAATTACTGTAGCCTCAATTTTACTTGCAGCCAAAGGATCTCCCTCGACTTGTAATGTAATAACGTATACGCCGGGAGTTGGACTATAGCCGCCTAAGTCGCTGACTAAAATACTTTTGGATACGATGTTTCCCGTGGATTTATCATATACAACTGCTTGAGCCGCATCTATAACACCAGCTGACGTGGTATCTACATCAGAAACTCTTCGGCTAAAGCTAAAGGCTTCTAGGATGTACTGACTTCCTGCGGAAAAACTACCATCGTTTATCAGTACAATCCGGTTAACGCTAGCAGTATTGTTTACATCATCCGTGACACTATAAACTAGTTTGTAGATGCCGGCGATGGCTGTGTTCACGGTTCCTGAAACACTAATTCGTGCAGTTAAGCTACCATCTTCCGAATCGGCTGCGGTTACACCAGCTAAGGGATCAAAGGTTCCTCCGACTTTTACTTCTGTAAAAGCAGGCGCTTCGATTACTGGTGGTGTGCCCGCCATAACCCGAGCTGTTACTGTTCGCGTGGCCGGTAGATCAGTGGTTATGCTGAAAATAACCTGATAACTGCCAATAGTTGCGTTGTAGCCGCCTAAATCGTCAATCTGGACAGCTTCTGCGGTTGGCAGTCCGGTAGCTTTATCAAAGACCTGAATCTGAGCGGCTGTCTTCACCGCTGCATCGCTGGTATCAACATAATCTACTATCGTAGCGAAGTTGGTAGCTTTAAGAATAAAGAGGTTACCGGCAGCGAAAGTACCATCATTAACTAAGATGATTCTATCTATGCTTGCCGAATTAAAATCACTATCGGTAATGCTATAGGTTAGTTTATATATGCCGCCCATAGCAGTATCGACGGTGCCTGCTATTGTAATATTGGCCGTAATATTTCCATCCTCAATATCTGAGGCAGTAGCCCCAGAGCGAGGATCAAATGATGCGTCTACAGCAATTTCGGTAAAGCCGGGAACGGTTAGATTGGGGGTGTTGCCGGCAACAACTGTGGCTGCTATTGTACGAGAGGCGCTGCTATCTCCGGTTACACTCATGGTAATATTGTAAGCGCCAACTGCGGCGGTATATCCGCCTAAATTATCAATAATGATTCCGGGCGTTACTTCGGCTCCGGTGGCGATACTATACGTTTTAGCTGCAGAAGCACCAATGATTGCTGCGGCTCCGGTATTTACTTGACTTACACGAAGGGTAAAGTCACTGGCTTTCAGAATGTAGGTGCTACCGGCTGTAAAAGTTCCATCATTTACAAGCACGGTGCGGGTTTGTGTAACAGTATTCAAATCTGAGTCTTCGACACTATAGGTTAACACATAGATTCCGGCGGTAGCCGTATTCACGCTTCCGGTAATATCAATAGCGAGGGTGAGATCACCATCCTCAGTATCAGAGGCTGTAACTCCAGATCGAGGATCAAAGCTTCCATTAAGGGCTACTTCAGCAAAAGTTGCCCCACTTATGGTGGGCAAGCTACCGGTTACGACGGTGGCTGTAACTGTTCGGCTGGCTCCGCTATCCCCTGTAACGCTTAGGACGATATTGTAAGTGCCGGCGGTTTGGGTATATCCACCTAGATTGTCAACCTGAACTGCGGTGGCGTCTACCAAACCGGTAGTTTTACTATAGACTGTTGCCTGAGATCGACTTACAATCGCAGGGGTTGTGGTACTTACTTCTCCAACTCGGAGGCTGAAGTTCTGGGCACGCATGATATATGTTGTACCGGCAGTAAAAGTGCCGTCATTTACTAGAATGGTACGATTAGAAGTTGTGGTATTACTATCGCTGTCCGTGACACTGTAGGTCAAAACATAAATACCAGCTGTGTTTATATCTACAGAACCGCTGGATACACTAACTTCGCTGGTGAGGGAACCATCTTCGGCATCATTAGCCGTCACTCCGACTAAGGGATCAAAGCTAGTTCCTAAGCTGATTTCTGTAAAACCAGGATGGGTTATAGTGGGTGGTGTATTGGGGGTAATTACAACGTTGACGGTCTGGGAAACTGGAACATTTTCAATTGAGGTAGCCGTAACTGTTATTCTTGCTGTTCCCACAGTTAGACCAGTAACATTACCACTGGCATCTACTGTAGCTATAGTCGGATCAAGTGAGGTATAGGTGAGAGTTGCAGTCGCTGGTGTGGCTGTAGCACCCAGACTAACAGAGGTTCCAATCATGGTGGTTTTATCAGAAACTGTCAAGACCGGAACCGTGGCATAAGAAATTCTGGCATAATTAGCGGTATTCCATCCTCCAGCCATGGTATCAAGAATGGGGGAAGACGAGCCTAAAAGGCCGGCGTTATTGGTAGATAAGCTTACATTCAGAAAGGGTGACGGGGCAGTAGGGATTCCGGCCAAATTACTGGCTAGAGTCCAAGCTGCCAAATTAGTATCGACAATTTGAAACATTTCTGATGTTGAATTTAAGGAGGAATTTCTTAGTGCGGCAAAGGCATTGCTATTGTTACGTAGGTCATAGTAATCTGGCGAATTTAAGATCATTTGGGAGCTGCCATTGGCATAAACGATAGCACCACCGGCGGCGGCATAATTCCCGATAAGATGTATGTTGGCACCGGGGTTACTCAAAATGCTCACGGCTTGCCCTTGATCATAATAGGCGGGGCCTGAGCTATTAGTTAGATTAAAGGTCGCATCTCTGTCGATACGGATGACTTGATTTACCCCGAAGGCGTCCATGACGCCCTCGCCGTCTAAAACTTTATGCATATAGACATTTGAGTTTGGATAGGCATCTAAGCGATACCAAGGATAAAAAACTGGATACCCATTACTGCCTTCAATATCTACAGCAGAATTATCGGCAAAATAAGCTACACTATCATAAGGCAGACTATCATCCCAAAAAACGGCAAACCCATCTGCCGGCTTGCCAATGGTAACTTGAGAATTTGATTCAAAAATGGCATGACCTATCCCTTTGGCAAAGTTTTGATCATACATATGTGCTGAGACACTGTTTCTAAAAAATAAATCTACATTGGTCGCATTGACCATAATGAAGGCAAACTTCACTCCAGCGTCAATGGTTAAATCATCAAAAATATAGTCCCACTGAGCGTTTCCACCATTGACAAAAATATCTAGATTGGCAGAGGTGAGCTTGCTTACTTCTACATTTTTAAGGTGAAAAGTTCTAGGAGCGGCAGAAAGGGTACTAACATTGAAAAAGGCACTAAAGCCGGAAAATCCATCAAAGGAAATAAGATTTCCATTGCCCTCAATCAGCAGGTCATGGTCAAGAGTGGCTGAGTAGACTGAGAAAGCTTCCGCATTAGTGAAACTAATATCGCTATCTAAAATAATTCGGCTGATGGCTGGATTCGAATACGCAGTGATAAATTCAGCTGCAGTTGTGACATTAGAGGTACTGGTACCGTCAAAGGCAACTTCGTGATTAACTGTAGGAATAGGCCCTAAAGTAAATTGATCGCCAGCCGCTTTAACCGGTGGTCGGGCAAAAAATAAGGCACAGGCAAGAAGCAGGACAACAAAAGCAATAAATAAAATAGTTCTGGTATGATTTCTTATTTTACTCACGTGAATCCCTCCATATCCTATAAACTCATAGTGGTTTTCCGGATGCAAAAATGACATTAACTTGTCATCCGAGACAGATTAATGTCATTTTAATACTTTTTGGACGATTTGTCTTGAAAATGTGAAAAAATGTTAATGATTTGCAACATTTTCGTTGGGGGGAGGAATCTGGAGGACATATATTTTGTCCTTGATACGGCTTGGATTAGATTTACTCTTAAAATCTCCGGCCTAATGGATACCTCAGTACTGATATCAGTAACTACTAGTATTACGAGAGTGGGAAGTGGTCACGATGTTCATCCACAAGTATTCGCTAGGGATCAGCGGCAGGGTTTTATCTTCTTCATCTCGACAATCATAATACAAGATATTTTGCTCTAACTCCTCAATGATTGCAATTTCACCCCTTAGGTATTGTTCGATTCGCTTTTGGGCACGAATGATCCGTTCCTTAAGTGCGCCCATGCGGATATCAAAGACATCAAGACCAAAAATCTTATTTTCCATTTGCCACTGCCGGTCATAGACTTGGATAAAATCTTCAATCCGCGTTAAAAGCGTGGGCAAATCAACTTCAGCGTAATGCTGCAATTTGTTTTTTTCTTGGCTGCGATAAGCTTGGCGGATTTCCAGACCAAGATTAACCTTTTGTGCCAGAAGTTTAGCTAAGGCAACTTGCACCTGAAACAATATTTCAAACTTAGGGTTGCGCGGAGCGGCAGCTGCTAATTCTAGGGCAGCTTTTTCGTAGTGTGGTTTATCGAGGGGCGAGATATGCCGGTCAAAAAGGCCGCAAAGAATATCTTGATACAAGTAATTCTTACTGGGGCTGGCAATACATAATTGATAGGGGGGATTTTCAGGGCTAAGCAGCACCTTATCTAGAAGCAGAAAATCATCCCAGTTACAGCCTGTACAGGTAGAAAAACGTCGCCGTAGTTGTTGCTCATTTACAGTATCATGGATTGAATAACAGGCCTCTGCCCAATATAAGAAAGAGGGTAATACCGCAAAGAGTGAGGTTTCGCCACCATCATCACCCCAGGACGTCACCAGAATATGTTTGATGTTCTGGTTAAGACAGGCTCTATGGGCAGGAGGGCTAACGTGAAGGCTAAAGGTGTTACAAGGTGAAAAACTTGTCCAACGCCAAGCGCCTCCGGCAAAGCCGATGTTATCGCTCATTTGTTTATGATAGTCAAGAATTTCATCGTAAACTTTCTGGTCTTCCGTATAGTAGTTCCAGTAGATTAGCTCCATCCCCTCGGGGATTTGGCTGCGAAGCTGGGCATACTTGTCGGTTTTTTCCAACTGGTTATTCTCATAATTACCGCTATTAAGCAGTCGGAAAAACATATCACTCCAAATCATTACTTGGTAACCATATTTATCGGCTATGGCTTTCACCTTGCGGAAATGCTCCAGCATAATTTGGATACGATCTTGATAACCATGTTTATCTAAGTATTTACCCAGACCTAACATGTGTGCCTCGTCCATACCTAGGTTGATACTGCGAGACTTTAATGTTTCGGCCATGGTGCGAATCATAGCTTCAATTAGTGCATAGGTTTTAGGCTCATCGACTAACAGAATATCATCAAAATCAGTGATATCATGAAAACACTGCCAGCGTAGGGCTTTCCCCAGGTGGGCCAACGTTTGAATGCAGGGAATGAGTTCAATGCCGAATTTATCACACTCCTGCTCTATCCCTTGAAGCTCTGCTTTCGTGTAGGCTCCCCTCATATAGCCAAAATAAGGATAATCTTCCAATTCGAATACATCTTCAACATAAAGTTGCAGTCCGGTATAGCCCATTAACGCCATGTGGCGGATAAATTTTTTTAATGCCTCTACAGTAGGGACAGCATTTCTGGCGCAATCAACCATCGCCTCTAAGCGGGGATAGTTAATCGGCTCCTGACGATGAGCTGGAAGACTTTCCTGATAAAGCTCTACTGTGATACTTAAAGCACGGGCAAAAAGGACGACTTTGGGGGCGTTAATTTCCACCTTATCCTCATAGGCCTGTACAGTGAGCATTTCAAGATCGGGATCAATACAGCACTGGAGATGCATGCCCGTATCATTACTATAGGTAGCATTCAGCATAGGAAGCAAGTCTTCGGCAATAGATATAAGTTCAGGGGGCAGATTAGAAATATTGAAGTTCAGCATACTCTATCTCTTTCTCCGCAACGCTATCTGGCGCAGTTTAGCCTCTGAGAGGTTTAGAAGCGGACAGATTTGCGGGTGGGTTATGGTTATGCCAGTTCAAAAGCATATACTTCGGCAATATCGGAAACCTCTTCGGGGGTGTCAACCGTTATCTGAGCATCTTCTTGGGTAAAGGCTAATGGTTCTTTAGAAGATAGCTGGAAAACAGCTTTGACTTTGTCTGGAAAAGGTATAGTGATAGTTTTCTCTTTGTATGTATCACTGGCTAAGTGGATTACGTATACGGTTTGACCTTTTCTGGTATAGGCCACATTGCCTACTCGGTAAGGCTTATAAACCCGAGTGCCATAAATGGCATCACCATAGATTTTGAGCCACTGCCCCATGCCTTCCATATTTTTAATGGCTGGTGCCGGCATCCGTCCGTCGGGCTGTAGCCCAACATTCAGAGCAAGGTTACCGCCCTTGGCAACAATATCAACCAGCATGGAGATCAATTCTTTGACTGATTTATAATCGTCTTCAAACTTATAAGAAAAAGAGGTGCCCATGGTCACGCAGCTTTCCCAAGGCACTCCCAAAGGTTCTTGAGGGATGCACTGTTCCGGGGTTACATAGTCTTCGCATATTCCGCCACAAGTCCGATCGGCAGACAAAATCCAGGGCTGAATGCGGCGGGCCTTTTCGATTAGCTCCTCAATGCGGATATCTTGCCCATTATCGCGACAAACCCAACCAGCATCAAACCAGAGTATGTCTAATTTACCATAGTTCTTTACCAGCTCCAGAACTTGATTATGGGTGAACTGGACGAATTCTTCCCAAAGCTCTGGGTGCTTCTGAATGTCGTAGGAAGGATTGCGCCACATAAAATTCCCACGCTCGCCGGTAGGGCTCCAGTAGGAAGGGATATGCCAGTCAGCTTTGGAAAAATAGGCGGCAATACCTAGGCCTTTTCGACGAAAAGCTTCAAAAATATTAGCACAAATATCCGCTTTTGGGTGGGTGTGAAAGGGGCAATCGGTCGCGGTGGTTTTGTAGGTGGAGTACTTGGTATCCCACATACAAAAACCATCATGGTGTTTGGTGGTGAAGATTAAATACTTAAAACCGCTGTCATGAGCCAGATTGGCTATTTTTTCCGGTTGCAAACGAATAGGATTGAAAGTCTTATTAAGGTTTCTGTACTGCTCTTTAAAGACTTCTCCGCTCACGTCCCAATCGACATCACTACGGGACCAGTCGGCATCTTGATCGCAAAGTGCCCAAGATTCCACTAGCCCGAGCTGAGAGTAGGGACCCCAGTGAATCATCAAGGCTAATTTTTGATCCTGAAACCACTCCAGTTGCTCAATAACCTTGGGCTGCGTGGGGGGGATGTAGGTATCGGCAGCACTGTAGCTATGCACGCCATGGTCGACAATATTTTCTTTCTCAATGGTATCTGACATAATTTTTCCTCCTTGAGATTGGCAGTTTTGCCTGATTATTCTTGGCTGGAGAGGGTAAAAATAGGCATAAAGAGGCCAGAGTAAATTAGATCTATTATTGACTAAGGGATTCTTTAATGATGATGTGACAGGGGGTGCAAATCCGGTCATCTGTAAGGGGCTGCCCTAGATATAGGTACTGGAACAAGGTGTCAATGATCATTTTCCCTTGCTCCAAAGGAATTTGATCCACAACAAAATCTACATCCTCGTCCATGAGGTGTTTTAGGGTGTCGGGATAGATATCAAAAGTTACGATTTTAGGTCGCTTAGAGAGATGAGATTCTTTGAGTCCGGCTACGATACCGCTAAGCCCTCGGCTAACAATAAAGATACCGTCGATCTCCTTGTGCTCTTCTATGAACTTTCTGGTGGCAAAGAAGGTTTCTAACTCTGTAACCAGGCCGTCCAGACGTTGAATAATTTCGATATCTGTACTGCTGCTGGAAATATGGTCAATAAATCCGGCCAAGCGGTCTTCGTGGCATTGAACCCCTTGATCTCCGGCAAAAACTAAAATTCTGCCGGTGTTATTCAACAGTTTTCGCATCAGAGATGCCGCTACAATACCACTTTGGTAGTAGTCGTTGCCAACGAAAAACAAGCGGTTGCCACAGCTTAGATCCGTGGAGTAGGTAACAAGTACGATACCGTTTTCCTGAAGTTCCTGCGCATAACTGCTGATTTTGGTGGAGGCAAAAGGCGGAAATACAATAGCGGAGACATTATCCTTGGCTAAGTCTGTGAGCGCCTGCAAAAGAATATCTTCCGTGTTTTTTTCGATAATTACATGCTTCAGGGTAAAACTAAATTCCTTATATTCTTGATAGGCTAGGTTCATGCCCTTGCGTACCGTATAGAAATAATCATCTTCGTGGCTTACTACAGAAATAATGCCTACGCTTAAGTTTTTCTTCTGATTAGCCAAAAGCTTACCAGCTTTGCAGGGGACGTAACCCACCTGGTCTAAGATCTCCTTGACTCGGGTACGAGTCTCATCACTTACACTAGGTCGATTATGGATAACTTTGTCTAGTGTGCCACGAGATACTCCCGCTATTTCGGCAATTTCTTTTAGTGTGATAGCCAAAACTCGTCCCCCCTTACCCTGGAGTAAATAGCTTCCGTATAGAAATTTGCGATCTCACCTCTGCGAAAATTCAATAAATAAACCACCCAAGGACACATAGCTGTGACAGGCATGCCCATAAATGCGTTGAAAAAAGTTTGATTGTTGCCCACCTTGCTTTGTATCATATTATAACAGAACCTCAATAGAAATATAGCTGACTTATTGTGCCAGATGTGTATGTAATGCTTCCAGTAAAGTATGGGTGCGATCGGAATTGTGATCCCAGTAAAAAATTCCGCCTAGCCCTTGGTTTTTGACAAAATTTGATTTGTGAGCTAGGGACTCAGGGTCATCGTAAGAGATGAAGTGATTACCGTTAAATAAATAAGGAGCCTTGCACTCATCATCCCAATAACGCACATAGTCATTTTTATTAATATAGCTCTCTACTAATTCGTGATAGCCTGGCCCATAGCCACAGGCCGTAGGGGTATATTGCAAGAAACCATTATAGCGGTTGGGTACTTCTTTCCACTGTCTGGAATAGAAAGCGGCGCCAAGAATAATCTTATTAGCCGGAACTCCGGCTTGCAAAAAGACTTCGGCGGATCTTTGGCAGCTGGTTCTGAAGATATCTGCCTGAGCACCATAAAGATTGCTATGGTGACCGGTTAAGGCGTGAAAGCCGCAGCGTAGGTCATAAGTCATGACAAAAACATAGTCTAAAAGAGGAGCAATCTTATCCATTTCTGTGTTGGCCGTATAGTATTCATCTGCACCGGCAGCAATAGTTAACAACTTATGGTCGCCGGAACATTTGTCTAGTGCCTGACGAATTTCCTGAATCAGGTAGGTGAAATTTTCCTTGTCTTCTGGGGTTGAGTTTTGGAAATTGGCGGGGCAACCGGGATACTCCCAGTCCAGGTCAATTCCGTCAAATCCATAATTTTCAATCATATGTACGCAGGATTCGGCAATTTTTTGGCGTCCGGCTTGGCTCCCCGCACCCACCGGAAAGTCGGAAGCTGTTTTCCCCACTAAGGATAATTGGATTTTGATAGCTGGGTTTTCCGCGCGTAACTGATCGAGACGCTTATATAAACTACTTTGATCAAAAGTAATATCGCCCTTATCTACCTGTCCAAAGGCAAGGTTAATGTGGGTAAGTTTCTTGATGTCATCGGTAGTCAAAGAACCATCGTCGGTTAAGTTAACATATCCGGCTAAAATTGGTTTCATGTTTTTCCTCCCTCTTCTGTCCGCTTTTACAAAATTATGTTAAGTGCACGTGAAACTAACAGGGACATCATAATATGGAAATGCTGAAATGTAAATATTCCCTTTGAAATTAACGAAAAATGACAATTTCCGCAAGAGAAACAAGTGGAAAATAATTATTGACACGGGCTCTTTTTTTAGGTAAGATGTGCGTATTAGTTGATTCGTACAAGTAAATAAGCTACTTTTGGTTTTTAGTTAGACAATAAACACAACTAAACGTTTTTCTACTTTGGCTGCTATTTGGACTGGTAATTGTGACTTTTAAAGAGCTCGTGCACTTTGAGTCGGAAGAGTGACTAGAACTGCTTCGGTAATGTTTATAAGCGCAGGTAATCTTGTGACTATAAAGATATGAAGAAATTAGGAAAGTAGGTGGGTGAACATGAAAGGTGTTCAAAATGCAACAGCGCAAGGTTCAAGTACGATTTCAATTCCTGATAACCCGAAAAGTGTCGGCAGAATGAGGCGGCATTTTAGGAAGAAAATCTATCCCAATATTGCCCTGTATTTGTTTTGTTTGCCGGGACTAATTGTTACCTTTATTTTTTCTTACATTCCGCTCTATGGAGTCCAGATTGCCTTCCGAGACTTCTCTTATAGTAAAGGATACCTAGGTAGCACTTGGGTAGGGCTGGAACATTTTCAGCGTTTTTTCAGTTCGCCAATGGCTGTGAAGATTATTAGTAATACGGCTATTCTGAGTCTTTACTCTTTACTGGCAAGTTTTCCGTTACCGATTATTTTAGCCCTAATGATTAATTCTTTCCGGCATAAGAGGTATGGTAAGACTATTCAAACGGTAACTTACGCCCCGAATTTTATTTCAGTAGTTGTTATGGCCAGTATGGTTCTACTGTTTCTTTCGCCTACAACCGGAATTGTGAACCATTTAATTGGTCTTTTTGGCGCTGGCCCAATTAATTTCATGGCTGAACAAGGGCTCTGGCGGCATATTTATGTCTGGTCCGGTGTCTGGCAAGGTACCGGCTGGGGAGCGGTTATTTATATGGCAGCTCTGGCAGGGGTTAGCCCGGAATACCATGAAGCTGCGGTGGTGGACGGTGCTTCGAAGCTGCAACGGATGTGGCATATTGATTTACCCTTCTTGATTCCCATTGCCTCCGTTATGTTGATCCTAAACTTTGGTAGCTTGTTCTCCATTGGTTTTGAAAAGGCCTATGCCTTACAGAATAATACGAACCTAGATGTTTCAGAAATTATTGCTACTTATGTTTATAAAGTAGGTTTGGTGAATAATGATATCTCCTTTGGTGCGGCTATCGGTTTGTTTAATTCGGCGGTCAATGCCGTTATGCTACTGGTTGTTAACTTCGTTGTTAGAAGAACTACCAAGAATAGCTTGTTTTAAGGGAGGTGAGAGAAATGAGAAAATCATCAGCAAAAAAGAATTCTGGTGTGATGACGATAGACCGCTACCGGTCTGTAGGGGATCGTATATTTGATGCTATTACCTTTGTTGTTCTTACGGCTATTTTTATCGTCGTAGCTTATCCACTATATTTTATTGTAATTTCCTCCATTAGTGATCCGGTTGCTGTATCTGCCGGAGACGTGACATTTTTGCCTATCGGCATCAGTTTCGAAGGCTATATGGAAGTCTTTAAGACCAGTGCCGTTATGCGGGGCTTTATGAATTCGGTTGTTTACACTGTCTTAACGGTCATTGTTAGTTTGACGGTTACTTTACCTACCGCTTATGCCTTATCACGAAAAGATTTTTATGGCAGAAAGCCCATCACAATCTTCTACCTGATTACTATGTTTGTCAGTGGTGGTTTAGTACCTACCTATTTGGTGGTCAAGAATTTAGGATTGACTAATACCATGTGGGCACTTATCATTCCTGGCTCAATTAGTGTTTTTAACTTGATTGTGGCTCGAACTTTTTTCGCTACAAACATTCCCACAGAACTCTTAGAAGCAGCTAAAATTGACGGCTGTGGTGATACAAAGTTTTTCTTCAAAATGGTTTTACCCTTATCTGGCGCTATTATTGCCATTATGGTGCTCTACTATGGGGTTGCCCAGTGGAACTCCTATTTCAGCGCATTAATCTACATCACGGATCGGGATAAATGGCCGCTACAAATGGAGCTGAGAAATATTTTAATTCAGGGTTCTGCACTTAGTAGCACTGCCAATCAATCGGCTCTCACACCGGAGGCCATTGCCGAGAAGAATCGTTTGCAGGCTCTTATGGAGATGATGAAATATTCTTTGATTATCATATCTTCCTTGCCGATTATTGTGCTCTATCCTTTTATCCAAAAGCATTTTGTTAAAGGCGTTACTATTGGATCCGTTAAGGGATAAGTCAGTCGTATTCAATAAAAGAATACTGTGAGGTTTAAGGTTTGCTCTGCTGAACCGATTCAGCGGAAAATGCTATTACAGGTGATATTGTTTCTGTGGTTACAGTGCAATATAGAGGAAACAAGTAGACTTCCCTTTGGAAGCTTATCGGTTTCACTACCCCAACAACATCAATTAACAGGAGGAATTTTCATGAGAAAAAAGTTGAAAACAGGTATTTCAGCGCTGCTACTGATGAGTTTCGTTTTATCGGCATGTACGGCCGGTAATGGCGATGCTAAATCCAGTGAGAATGACGTATTATCCCAGGAAATTACTGTGGATGAAAATGGCAGAAAAATGATTGGCAATATGTATTTAGAAGGTTTGCCAATTGTAAAGGAAAAAGAAACCTTTACGATTTTTTGCGATGAATCCATAGCTGAACCCCAAAAAATCATCTATGAAATGCTCGAAGAAGAAACGAATATTCATGTAGAAGTCATTGGGCTGCCCTATGAAGCCGCCAAGGAAAAATTAAATATTCTTCTAAATAGCGGTGAGTATCCTGACGTTATTGGCGGTTGGATATTGGGGGATAGAGATATTCTGGTTAACGGTATGCAGGAAGGTGTTTTCTTACAACTAGATCAGATGATTGCCGAATATGCGCCTAAAATCGAAGAAGTCCTCGATCTTAAAGGTGTTAGAGACACAATGACCGCCCCAGACGGACATATTTATACTATTCCTTATGTGGCCGCAGAGCCTCTCACTACCTTTAGACCTTGGATTAATGTAGAGTGGCTGGAAAAGTTAGGCTTAGAGATGCCTACTACCACTGAGGAATTTACTGAAGTTCTTAGACGTTTCAAAACTGATGATCCTAATGGAAATGGTATTCAGGATGAAATTCCTTTCTCCATTGACCCTGATAATAAGCATATTGGTTTGATGGCTGGTTATTTCGGTGTGGATGTTACTGCCTGGAATCAGCCTAGATACTATACCTTGATTGATGGGAAGCCAGTTTTCTCCGGTCAAACAGAAGCTTTCAAAGAGTTTATGAAGTGGTTTGCAGAACTTTCCAAAGAAGGTTTGGTCGACCCTGAACTCTTTACCCAAGATAAGGGTGCATGGAAAGCGAAGGGAAATAAAGATCTCTATGGCTGTGCTATCGCTTATAACTCCGGTGAATTTGCGGTTAAAGATGAGAGTCCGGGAGTAGATAAATCTAAGCGCAGAACTGCCTATGATGCACTACCAGTACTAAAGAGTGACTATACTGATAAGCCAGTTTTCCATCGCGTAAGCTACGAGTCTGGCAAGACAAAGAGAAATGGAAAGCCTGAAGGTGGTGTAACGACTTTCAGAACCCAGGCTGTTATCACTAACAAAGCTAAGAATCCTGCCATGATTCTCCGTTACTATGACAATCTCTTCCAACCGGACAATGGCGCTCAAGCTACCTGGGGTCCTATCGGAATTATGATTGAAAAGATCGGTGAAGGTGAATACCAATACATTGATAAAGAGACCATTCCAAAAGATGTTCAAGATAAATATGCTTGGCAAAACATGTACAACCAGTCTATGCCTAAATATGTCCAAGGTTCTGAGCAGCCCCTACCCGCTGCCGGTGTAGCGGAAGAATATGAAGAGAATGATGCATTGATCGAAGAGTATCAGCCCTACTTGAACGAACTCTTCCCGAAACTTTGGTACTCCGAAGAAGATATGAAGAGAGCCTCAATTATTGAGACGGATATTCGTACCTATATGGAGAAGACTATCGCTGAATGGGCAACCGGGCAGAAAGATATTGATGCTGAGTGGGAGAATCATTTGAAAGCTTTAAATGATTTGGGTCTACAAGAATGGCAGACCATCATTGAAAAGTCCTACAATCAGTATTTAGAGAATCAGAAAAAGAACGAATCATAATTTACGTGTCATAATGTAAAAGAAGAGGTACTTTATGCAGGATTGGTTTACTAAGGCCAAATTGGGTATTTTTATTCACTATGGAATCTATGCCGTTGATGGCGTGGCGGAGTCTTGGTCTTTCTATAATAAGCGCATATCTTATGAAGACTATATGAGTCAATTAAAGCGCTTCACAGCCAAGAATTTTGATGCGGCTCATTGGGCTGACCTGATTGCTAAATCAGGCGCTACATATTCTGTAATTACGGCCAAGCACCACGACGGTGTCGCTATCTATGATACCCAATACAGTGACCTGAGCACCATGAAGCAAAGTCCGGCTAAGCGGGATATTGTGAAAGAGTTTACCGACGAAATTCACAAACGAGGTCTTCGAAACGGGATATATTTTTCCTTGATTGATTGGTCTCATCCTGATTACCCTTCTGTCTATACTGGCAACCAAGTGCCTGAGGACTTGTCTAAGGTTAACCCTTATTCAAGTCCTACGGACGGGGTTGAGCGTCCAGAGCAGTGGGAAAAGTTCATGGCATTTAATCGCAATCAACTTAAGGAGCTTCTTACAAATTACGGGCAGGTAGATCTGCTCTGGTTTGATGGTGATTGGGAACGCAGTGATGAACAGTGGCAATTGCCGGGCTTTAAAGAGTACTTATTGTCCTTCAACCAAAATCTGATTATCAATTCTCGCTTGGGGAGTTACGGTGATTATGAAACCCCCGAACAGGGCATTCCACTTATCCGTCCAGAGGGCGTGTGGGAATTTTGCACTACCATTAACACCTCTTGGGGATATGTTCATAGCGACAATCATTATAAGACGCCCCAGCAGATTATTCACATGTTTTGTGATTGTATTGCCATGGGCGGTAACATGCTTCTGGACATTGGCCCGAAAGAAGATGGAACTATTGATAAGAGACAGGAAACGGTTCTCTTGGAATTAGGTCAATGGATTCGTGAAAACAAGGAAGCGGTTTATGACACCAAGGCTGGCCTAGATAAGATGTACTATGGTGATGGCAGCACGATTTCTGAAGACAGAAAAACTGTCTATCTGTTTGTCCATCAGTCTCTTAAGGGTGATATTTGTCTCAAGGGGATGCGCTCGAAAATAAAGAGAGCTACCGTGTTATCTTCTGGAGAAGAGTTAACCCACACAGTACATGGCGGTGTACCATGGTTTAGTATTCCTGGTGTTACCTGGATTCAGGTTCAAGGTGCCGCCGAAAATAAGTACACCACGGTTATTAAGTTAGAGTTAGAAGAACCTCTTGACCTCTATGATGGAAAGGGCATCGTTATTACCGAGAATTAGCCTTCATGAGTTCTTCTTTCTCCATATAAAAATGCTAATCCCAATATTCCACCTCATAATTTTTACTTTGTGTTGCCGGTTTGCATCTCCTGCAAACCGGCAATAATTAAGTTTAGCAGAAGGTATCTAAATCAAATATATTTAATTGACGTGAATTTGGAGGAGACAGTATGTCTATACCAGAACCCTACATGCCGGATTTTAAGCCAAGACAGTATTTTTGCCGACGTGCCCAAAAGCCTTTCACACTAGACGGACGACTTGATAAACCCTTTTGGGAAGAGGCTGAATTTACCCCGCTTTTTGTAGACATTGAGGGTGAGCATATGGCAAAGCCCAAATACGATACCAGAGCCAAGATGCTCTGGGACGAGGAAAACCTGTACATCGGAGCTGAATTATGGGGCGATGAGATTTGGGCATATCAGACGGAGCGGGATTGTGTGATTTTTGAGGATAATGACTTTGAGATTTTCATTGATCCCTCTGGAACCAGTCATCAGTATATTGAATTTGAAATGAATGCCAGAAATACCATCTGGGACTTACTCCTGACCAAACCCTATAGAGATCAGGGAAACCCAATTAATGGCTTTGATATTAGTGGTATTAAGACGGCTGTATATATTGACGGAGAGTTAAATAATCCTGCGGCAAGGAATAAGTTTTGGTCTGTAGAGGTTGTGATGCCCTTTGCGGTTCTTTCTCAGTGCCACCCTTCTCGGGGAGAAAGTCCTAAGCTAGGGGATTACTGGCGGATTAATTTTTCCCGGGTACAATGGGAAGTTGATATTGTTAAGGGTGAATACGTAAAAAGGTTAGATCCAAGCACTGGTAAGCCTTTACCAGAATTTAACTGGGTATATTCTCCCACCGGCGTCATCAATATGCATTATCCGGAACTTTGGGCCTTTTTACACTTTACAGAGAAGGGTGAAAATTCGGCTATCCCTGAAATTGAAAAAGCTCGCTGGGAATTAAGAAAGTTATATTATAAACAACATGCCTTTTACGCCACACATGGCTGCTATACCTCAGACTTTTCTGATATTAGCCAAGACTATACCTATCCAATTAAGCCTTTAGTGGAAGCGACTAAGCATAATTTTGAAGTTTCTATGGTATTACCTACTGGCGAGGAGCTTCGTATCTTTGCCGATGGTCACTGTGGGCTAAATTAAAGCGAGGATAGAGGGGGATACTATGGTAACTTTTAAACCACAGACCATAGAGACAATTGAGCAGAGTTTTGTCCAGCGCCAGAAACTATTTTCTGCAGTTTTTCTGATGGAAATTGACGATTGTTTGCGAAGTATGGGGGAGGCAGAACAGCTCTGCATGAAGTTTTTGCTTGCCTATATGCCTGATCAGGATGTTGCCTCTTTTCCCGTTGCTGTTTTAGGACAATACGTGGATCATGCGCTTAAGATCCAGGGGCTAACGGAGTGGGGAAAAGACATCAGTGATGAATTTTTTCTGAACTATGTTTTGCAGTACCGCATTAATAATGAGAATGTAGACTTCTGCCTTGAGCAGTTCGCAGCTGAGTTATTGCCCAGAATTCAGGGGCTAACCTTAGAAGAAGCCGTCTTGGAAGTAAATCTATGGTGCTTTGAAAAGGGAACCTACCAAAGCACCGATATCCGCAGCGTTTCACCCAAAACCTTTGTAAACAGGGCTTTTGGACGTTGTGGTGAAGAATCAACCTTTTGTACAGCGGCTCTACGCAGTGTGGGTATTGCTGCCAGGCAAGTATATACCCCGCGCTGGTCTCATTGTGATGATAATCATGCCTGGGTTGAAGTTTTTATCCGGGATCAGTGGCATTTTCTTGGTGCCTGTGAGCCGGAGGCTGCATTAGATCAAGGCTGGTTTCAAGTTCCGGCTTCCAGAGCCATGCTAGTGCATAGCCGTAATTTCTCACCGATTACCTCGGAGACATGCACTATAAGGACGGCTAAAGCGGCTGAGGTGAATCTACTGGATCATTATGCCGAATCCAGGGAGATAGAAGTAACTATTGTCGATGGACGTGGGAAACCGATTTCAGGTCTTCTGGTGGCCGGAAAAGTGGTGAATTTTTCCGAGCTTTACACTATTATTCGTGATCAAACCGATGAGCGTGGTTGTGTCCGTTTTAAGACCGGAATTGGAGATCTAGTCATTTACGCTTACAAGGATAAGAAGCAGGTGCTGGAACGGATTACGGTTGGCGCAGAGACCCGATTTGTTCTAACACTGAAAGAACCCTCGCAGCCTTTCTCTTCCCTCAAAGTATCTTCTGCCCCAGGAAAGGAAGTCTGGCCTGTAGCTGTAACGGAGCAAAATAAGCAGATTTTTGCAATGAAACAAGCTGCCGCACTAAGAGCCCGAGAAGAACGCGTTCAAGGTTTCTATAACCCGGAAAGCGCTGCGGCTTGGGCGCAAAAGCTACCAAACTTTAGAGCGGAAGTGGCCCGTTTTTTGGTAGAGGCTAGGGGGAATTATGCAGAAATCATTTCTTTTATCGAAGAAACTGATGCCCAAATATCCTTAGAGATAAAAATTCGTCTCTTAGCTCAACTTACTTATAAGGACTTGGCGGATACTTCGGCACAGACGCTGATGGGATATGCTCGACATGCCCTTCAATATGAAAATCTTTACGAGCCAAAGATTTTTGATGACTATGTGTTAAATCCTAGAGTTGAATTTGAAATGATTACGGACTACCGTGAAGCCTTGGAGAGTTTTTTTTCTGCGGAAGAAGTGCTGGCCTTTCGCCAGAATCCCAAGGAAATTTATGACTACATTCAAAAAGAAATTGCCGACAGTGAGGATACCGGCTACTCGATCTTTTACGGGACGCCTTTAGGGGTCATGAATTATAAAAGGGCGAATCCCATCACCAAAAGAATGTTATTTGTGGCGATTTGTCGAGCCCTGGGTATACCGGCTTATGTAGATGCCCAAGATAAACAGTTGGTTTATTATCAGGCGGGGCAATGGAAAATGGTACATGACCGGTCAACCTCTGACAGAGGATTTTTGGTCTGTACACTGCCTTCCGGACAGCAGCCTTTGGTCTATAAAAAAGAATTTACCATCGGTCGTTTTGATGGACAGGATTTTGTCACCTTAGAGTTAGCAGACGTAGAATGGGAAAATCAGCGAATAGAGTATAGATTAGAGCCTGGGCTATACCGGATTGTTACGACCAATCGTTCTTCTAACGGGGATGCCTATTGTAATCTCTATATGGTTAATTTGGCTGCTAATCAGTCCCGCGAGCAGCAAATTACCTTAGCGGCTATGGCTCAGAGTTCAATGGCGGTGTCCCTTAGTGATCACGCCCAACTTATGGATAAAGCCTTTTTAGCGATTTTGAAGCAGGCGCCTAAAAGTGTGTTGGCCTACTTGCGTTGCGGCGAAGAACCCACAGAGCATCTCCTCAACGAATTGATTGAAGAGCAAAGGCAAATTCAAGCTTTAGACCTCCCTTTTATTTTTGTAGTTGCAAAAGAGGAAGAAAAACAGTATAAAACTCTAAAGACAGCGATTCAGGGGATGAAAGACCTAACCCTTGACGTAGATCAGCAGGTGGGTGACTTCTTATGGGAAGCACTGCCCCTTAAGGATCAACGCTGGCCGATTCTTACGGTGATTGATAATAATCTCACTGTAGAGCAGGCTTGGTCGGGCTACCAAGTTGGTATAGGAACCTTACTACTAAAGCAATTAAAATAACCGATTGAAGGAGAAGACAGCAAATGAACTATGTAAAAGAACGGGTACAGGTGATCTTACGGGATTTAAACAGACTGACTGTACGTAACTCCTTTCCAGAAGAACTATGGGAGAGTAAGAAGGGCTTTTTTCTTACCCCTTCGGAGGCTGAGAAGGCAGAAGCACCTTGGCAGACCTTTGATACCAGCAAAGACTATTGGCACGGACCGGCTGCTCACTATTGGTTTCGGAAAAAAATAACTGTACCTGCAGAACTGGATGGTAAAGCACTCTGGTTAAAGATTGGAACCAATGTGACGTACTGGGATGCGGTTACGCCGCAGATGTTAATTTTTGTAGATGGAGAAGTCCTTCAGGGGGTTGATGCCAATCATCAGGAAGTGCTGGTTTGTTCTAAGGCAAAGGCTGGTCAAGAATTTACTATTGATATCCAGGCCTATACTGGCAGCGGCACCCATGATGCACCTCGTGACCATTCGGATATCTCTTTCTTCGCCTGTCTTCAAGAACGTGATCCGGCTATCAACAAGCTTTATTATGATTTGCTCACAGCGAATCAAGTCATGAGCTGGATGCCGGAAGAGGACATGAACCGTCTGCGTTTAGAGAAAGCTTTAACCGGTGCTATCAACCTGCTGGATCTGAAAAATCCCCAAGATGAGGCTTTTATGGCTTCGGTGGGAAAGGCTCAAGAGTTTACTACCCGAGAGCTCTACGAAAAACTGATTGGAACAGATGTGGTAGCTACTTGTGTGGGGCATACCCATATTGACATTGCTTGGTGGTGGACCGTTGCTCAGACTCGGGAAAAAGCTGTGCGCAGTTTCTCTACCGTGTTGGAACTCATGCGGGAGTATCCAGATTATATTTTCATGTCCAGTCAGCCGGTACTTTATAAGTTTGTAAAGGAACGCTATCCAGAAGTATATGAACAAATCAAAGCCCGGGTCAAAGAAGGCCGCTGGGAAGTTGAAGGTGGTATGTGGGTTGAAGCTGACTGTAACGTAACTTCGGGTGAGTCTCTTGTGCGTCAACTTTTGGTCGGTAAGAAATTTTTCCAAGAAGAATTTGGCTATGATTGCAAAGTTGTTTGGCTGCCGGATGTTTTTGGCTACTCGGCTAACTTGCCCCAGATCATGAAAAAAAGTGGCATAGACTACTTTATGACTACAAAAATTGCTTGGAATCAAGTGAATAAATTTCCCTACGATACCTTTCAGTGGGAGGGGATTGATGGCACGGAGATTTTTACCCATTTGATCACTACGCAGAATTCAGATCAAAGTAAAGATAGCTTTTTCACAACCTATAATGGGCTTCTGGACGGTGTCTCTGTCATGCGTACCTGGGATCGTTACCAGCAAAAAGCCTTAAACCAAGATGTGCTGATTTCTTATGGTTATGGAGATGGCGGTGGTGGCACTACCCGAGAAATGATTGAAATTGGAGAGCGGATGCAAGCCGGTCTGGCCGGAACGCCTCAGGTGCGGTTTGCCTCTAGCCGACAATATTTTGACGAGCTGTATCAGCGCCTAGAAAATGACCCAGCCTTACCTCGTTGGTATGGCGAACTTTATTTGGAATATCACCGCGGAACCTATACTTCAATGGCGCGAAATAAAAAAAGCAATCGCCGCTGCGAAAACCTGTTGCAAGAAGCGGAGATGCTTTCTCTCTGGGCAGAAAAATATGGCGTGCCTTATCCTAAAGCTTTACTGGATGAAAGTTGGGAAATGGTTTTAACCAATCAATTCCACGACATTTTGCCCGGTAGCAGCATTAAGGAAGTTTATGACGTTACCAAGGAAGAGTATGAAGCTCTTGAAAATCAATTGGAAGCTTTAATAGCAGAGCTTTTGAAAAGGATTGCTGCTCATACTGCTGCTAATAAAGGTGATTTAGTAGTATTTAATACCCTCTCCTTTCCCCGTAATGACTTGGTTATTTGGGAGGATAAGGTGGAAGGGCTAAAGGCCACCACCGGAGAGACTATTGCCGTTCAGCAGACACACGATGGTAAGAGTATTGCTTTTGTAGGCGAAATTCCTTCCAAGGGATGGAGATACTTCCAAACCGTCCAAGGTAGTAGCCAAGCACCGGCTTCTCCTTTCATCATGACAGAGAAAGCCATTGAAACCCCCTTTTATGATGTGGTTTTTGATGAGGATTATGAGATTGTTAGTTTGCTGGATAAAAAAGCCCAGCGTCAGGTTCTGCCCCAAGGCGGCAAGGCTAATCGTCTGGTGGCCTATGAAGATAAGCCCATGAACTATGATAACTGGGATATTGATGTGTACTATACGGAGAAGCCCTGGCCGGTAAATCAGCTTACGAAAGCCACCTGGATTGAAAATGGGCCGGTGCGGGCAACCTTAGAAATTGAGCGTACTTTTGCCCAATCTACAATTAAGCAGTTGATTCATTTCTATGCCCAAAAAGAGGGTATCGACTTTGAAACTTTCATTGACTGGAAACAGCATCAAGTTCTACTTAAGGCCGAATTCGATGTTAATCTTAATGCTCATACAGCCACCTATGACATCCAGTATGGTGAAACTACACGTCCGGTGGTGAAGAATACTTCTTGGGATCAGGCTCGCTTTGAGGTCTGTGGTCACAAATGGATGGACATGTCAGAAGGGGATTATGGTGTCTCCCTATTAAATGACAGTAAGTATGGTCATTCAGCAGAGAAAAACAAAATGTGCTTGACCCTACTTAAATCCGGTATTGTACCGAATCCGGTGACCGACCAAGAAGAACATCACTTTATTTACACCCTGTATCCTCACCTCCATGACCATTCTTCGGCGGCTACCATTCCTTTAAGCTACAGTCTTAACCAGCCCTTAAAGGCAGTATCCAAAACCGAAGACAAGGGCAAAGACGCCTTTACTTCCTTGCTGGCAGTAGATACTGACCATGTGGTAGTGGAAACCATTAAGAAAGCAGAGGCTTTGGATGGCTGCATAGTCCGTGTAGTTGAAAATCATAATACGCGTAAAACTGTAAAGCTGCAGTGGCATGAGACTTTTAAAGAAGTCTGGGAGTGTGATTTGCTGGAACGTCCAATCCGCTCTTTAGGTAGAGACAGTAGTAGATTAACTCTGGAAATAAAGCCCTTTGAGATTGTGACCTTGAAGTTTTGCTGAGACATGTTGTAGTAGAACGCGATTTAGATCTAGTAACAGTGAAAAAAGTGAAGATGGAGGCAAAAACAAAATGACAAAAATCATTGGAGATGCTCTGAAAAATATGCCCTGGGAAGAAAAACCGGCGCAGTGCAAAGAGGTAATCTGGCGCTATAGTAATAACCCTGTTATTGAAAGAGATGCCATTCCCAGTTCAAACAGTATTTTTAACAGTGCTGTTGTGCCATATGGCGGCAAATATGCAGGTGTTTTTCGCTGTGATAGTAAATCACGGAGCATGGATATTTTTGCTGGTTTTAGTGATGACGGTATTCACTGGAATATTGATCACGAACCCATTGACTTCAAATGTGAAGAAGAGGAAATTCGCTACAATGAGCACCGCTATGATCCCCGCTGTATAAAAATCGAGGATAAGTATTATGTCTGCTGGTGTAATGGTTATCACGGCCCTACCATTGGCATAGGTGTAACGGAAGATTTTAAAAGTTTTACCCAAATGGAGAATGCCTTCCTGCCTTACAACCGAAATGGTGTTCTATTTCCCAGAAAAATTAATGGAAACTATGCTATGCTGAGTCGACCCAGCGACACCGGTCATACACCTTTTGGCGACATTTTCTATAGCGAGAGCCCGGATCTTACCTTCTGGGGAAAACATCGTCACGTGATGACCACCGTTGGTGGTAATGATTCGGCCTGGCAATCAAAAAAGGTCGGACCTGGCCCCGTACCCATCGAAACCGATGAAGGCTGGCTGCTGATTTACCATGGGGTATTAAATAGTTGTAATGGCTTTGTCTATGCTTTTGGTGCGGCTTTACTAGATTTAGAAAAGCCCTGGAAAGTCCTTTACCGCAGTAAGCCTTACCTATTAACACCACAAACTCTCTATGAGTGTGTGGGTGATGTACCCAATGTGGCTTTTCCCTGTGCTGCCCTTACCGATGCCGACACCGGGCGGATTGCCATCTATTACGGCTGTGCTGATACCGTTACCGGATTGGCTTTCACTACCATTGATGAACTGATTCCATGGCTTAAGGCCAATTCTCTCTAATCTTTTAACTAAACCCACTGCCCTGTCCTGCCCGCAAGCGAGTTTTTTCGTTTGCGGGCAGTTTCAAGGTGTGCTCAAGTTTTTTTCAGGTATCAGCCAGATATCTACTCTACTTAGTGCTATAATTTGCTCAATTCAACTTGTAAATCATCTCAAAAAGAAGAGGACCCCGGCTTATGATAAGCATGTTAAAACGTCGACTCCTTTGGCTACGCCCCAAAGATGAAGATGATAGGAATCGAAACTATGTTATTGGGACAGCCCAATCTTGTAATGTTGCCGGAAACCTTATGGGGGGCAGTATTTTTACCGGACTACTGATATACTTGCAGGCGGATAACGGGCTCTTGGGGTTATTTGCTATCGCCGGTGCGCTGATCAATCTTTGCCAGTTCTTTTCACCCTTAGTGCTGGAGCGTTTTCCCCGGCGAAAGAGTCTTCTCATAAAGATTAGAATTTTTTCCGGTATTGTTAACTTATTTATCATTGGAGCGATTCCTTTTCTTCCCTTTGCGGTGGATCAGAAGACCCAATTGCTCTTTATAGCTGTGATTGGGCTGGGTTTTATTAACTCCTTAGTCGCTCCTGGTTATTCTGCCTGGCATATTAACCTTATACCAGAAGAGAAGCGGGTGGACTATTTTTCCATTGTACAACTGGTTGGAACGATTCTTATACCCACAATCATGTTGGGGGCAACAAAATTATTAGACATCTATCGGGCAGCGGGGCAAGATCTATTAGGTTTCACCATTTTACGTGCCATTGCCGGTATATTTATCGTTTTAGACATTTACTGCTTGATCCGTTTGCCGGAAAAACCCGTGCCGCCAGTACACGCCGTTGGCTTTAAGAAGATGTTTTTGGCTCCGATTTTCAATAAACCCTTTATGCTTTGTATTCTGATTTGCAGTCTTTGGGGCTTCTGCGCCGGATTGCCAGGGCCATATTTTTTGGCCTATCAACTGCAAGAATTAAAGATGGATTACTCTTATATTTTTCTGTTGGGTTTCATTAGTATGCCTCTTTCTCTACTATTTACGCCGCTTTGGCGTAAAGTGATTGCCTACAAATCCTGGCGGTTGCCTTGCATCATTATCTTTGTTTTTCAAGCTTTTACCTTTACTATGTTCGGCCTGACCAGCCAAGACCGCTTATTTCTCTATCCCATCGCGGTAATCATTGCCGGTTGCTTTACTCCGGCTTCCAATATTGTGATCGGCATGTTGCCTTTTACGTATTTGCCGGAGCAGAATCAGTCAGGCTTTCTGGGCTTTTATACCACAGTTCTTACCTTGGCTGGTTTACTTAGTGCCACTGTAGGGCGAAATTTTATGTTGGCAACGGAAAATAGTGTTTTTACTCTGGGAGGGCTTAGTCTTCAGAATACCCAGGCCTTAATGCTGGGTGGGGCATTATTGTATCTTTTATCTCTGCTAGTAGTGATTTTAGTATTGCCTCGACTGAAGGAGAAGGGGTAGGTTACTTTAAGCTTTTTTAGTCTTTCCCTGATAACTCCCACTATAAATAAACCAGGTAAAAGACCCACTAAATAGAAGGGCGGCAATTAATGCGCTAGGGAGACTATAAAGACATTCCAGGCACACCTGATATATAACAAGCATCATCTAGCAGCTTTTGGATAGCGTCAGACTTGGAATCTGATAAAGCAAGAATGGTAGTAGTCAATCCAGAAACCGAAAAGAGTATTGAAATAAAAAATACTATTATCCTTCTCATTTACTCTCCTGTAAAAATAGCCAAATCAATATGTTGAGTTGATTCTAACACATACTCGCCCCCAAAATGGGATATAATGGAGTACATTACCCCAAACTAGAGCTGATTATAGAAATAAGAGAGTGATAGCATGGCGAAAGAATCTATTTTAGTGGTGGAAGATGATGTAGATATTAATAACTTACTTTGCTATTGGCTAAAGAATGATGGCTACAGTGTTACTCCCGCCTTTTCAGGTAGCGAGGCTCAGTTGCGGATAGAGGCTAATTCCTTTGACTTAATTCTGTTAGACTTAATGATTCCTGGCATCAGTGGAGAATCACTGATTATTGATATCCGGCAAAATAAGCTACTCACACTACCCATCATCATCATTTCAGCTAAAATCGATCTTAAAAACAAGGTTGATACTCTTCGGTTAGGAGCTGATGATTATATTACGAAACCTTTCGCAGCTGAAGAAGTCTTAGCGCGAGTGTATGCTTGCCTAAGAAGATATCAGGGTGTGGATAAACAAATAACAGACGAGGCTTATCACTATAATGATATCAATCTCTTAACCGAGTCACGAAAAGTAACAGTAAAGGGTAAGGAAGTTTTCTTGACTAATTATGAGTATGAAATATTACTTATTCTTATTCGCGAACCACACAAAGTATTTTCAAGAGAAAAACTCTATGAGATGGTTTGGCAGCAGGGGTATTATGGTGAAGATAATACTGTAAATGTTCACGTGAGTAATCTTAGAAAAAAATTAGCATCGATTGATGGGGAGAAAGATTTTATCAAAACTGTCTGGGGGATTGGTTTTAAAATGGATGATACCCTTGACTGAATTCTTTATACATTCTTTAGCTTTTCTTAAGTACTTCTTTACTAGGGAAATTCTATACTTAGGGTAAGAATTGAAGTGCCTAGAAGGAGGGTGACAGATGAAGGACATAATAGTATCTACAAGTAAACTCACGAAAAAATATGGAAATGTAATAGCTTTAAATAAAGTTGACATTACCATAAAACGCGGTGAAATTTATGGACTAGTGGGTAACAATGGTGCTGGAAAGACAACACTATTTAAACTCTTGTCCGGTCAGACTTTTGCAAGTAGCGGTGATTTTTCTTTGTTTGGTCAGGAAGAGCCAAGACAGCTTGAAAAACAAAGAAATCGCCTAGGAATGCTTATCGAAGATCCGGGGTTTTATCCTAATCTATCTGTAGAGACAAATTTGGAGTATTGTCGTCTGCAAAGAGGGATTCCCCACTCTGAATCCGTTACTAGAATTTTAAAAAGAGTCAATCTTTACGATGCCCGTAAGAAGCCCTGCAAAAGTCTTTCAATGGGGATGAAACAGCGCTATGGACTAGCGGTTGCACTCTTGGGCGAGCCGGAGCTTTTGGTTTTGGACGAGCCTATCAATGGACTTGATCCCAGTGGCATTATTGAAATACGCCAGTTACTAAAAGGATTGAAAGAGGAAAAAAATATCACCCTTCTCTTGTCTAGTCATATTTTGAGTGAAATGGAGCAGTTGGCAACTCGCTATGGCTTTTTGAACCGCGGAAAACTTGTACGAGAACTTTCTGCTCAAGAATTAGAGTCTACTTGCTCAGATTATATTGAAATTCTTGTTTCTGATCCAGAACGTTATAGCGTTCTCCTAGAACAAAATCTTGGATCAATCGCCTATAGAGTAATGCCGGATCGCAGTTTACGGATACTAGAAGCGCAACAGCCCGTTGAAGTGTTTAGCCAATTGGCCAGTAAATACAGCTTGGATATTTATCGTCTGAATAAGAAAAAACTTACCTTAGAAGAATACTATATGGATTTAAACAAGGAGGATAGTAGCCATGATTAATTATATGAAAAGTGAGTTTTTTCGAATACTTAGAGGGAAAAATATCTTTTTGTATGCCGCCATTCTTTCTCTCTTGGCGGTAGGATTAAATATCCTTCTATTTGCATTTAATCAAATAGAGCCCAATTTCCCCTATGGAACCATTCGTTTTTCTTTTAGTAATATACTTTCTATGTTACCGACTTTTTTTACTCTTGGAGCGATGGTAGTGGCTATACTTTTTGCCGACAATAAAAAGCAAGGCATACTGGGAAACAGTATCTCCTTTGGATTAGATCGCAAAAAGATTATCGTAAGTCAGTATATTATATCTTCCACAATCGGCTTTATTATTATGGCTATAGCATTAATTTTTTATGTCGGGAGTGCTCTGCTGCTGTTGGAAGGAGATGGCATAGAGGCGCTGCAAATTATGCTAAAGGGTATTGCTGCTATTCTTCCCTCTACCATTGGAATGGTAGTCTTAGCTGTGGCATTAGTGCGGCTGGTTGATAATATAATTATATCTGGAACTCTTTGGGTTACTATCGTATTTATTTTACCAAATATTTCGGCGTTTCTTGGACTTAGGGTCGGATTTTTCCATGAAATTGCTCGATGGATGCCTACTAACATACTCTATCAGGAAGTTTCTATTTCCTCGACAGAGTTAGATGTATTTTGGAATACTCCTGATGGTTTAGTGCGGGTACTAGTGGCTGGATTGTCTTCTATAGTTCTCTTTGGTTTAATGGGTGTAATTGGCTTCCGTAAAAAAGAAGTTTAAAGCTAAAGGTAGATTTTATCGAAAGTTTAATCATGCAAATCCAGACTTTAGCTATATAATAAAGTCTGGATTTGCACTATGTGGAGGACGCAAGATGATAATTGCAGTGATAGGTTTACTGGCTCTGGCAGGTGGCTATTATGCTTGGCGCTATTATTTACTCAAATCCTCCATTACTTCGGCGGGGAAAGAAGCCGAAGAGATTGCTACTATGGTAGGGGAGAATAGAATTTTTACCTTTACTGCCCCTGATAAGGATTTAGAAAAGCTCTTGTCACAACTGAATTTACTGCTAGATGCGGTTCGTAAAAGCGATCTGACTAGTAGGCAAAGAGAGCAAGAACTTAAGCGGCAAATGGAGAACATGAGCCATGACCTTCGAACTCCATTGACCTCTGTATTAGGATATTTAAAGCTTATTGCCCCAGAGTGTTTATCCGAAGAAGATCAAAAATCTTTGAGTATTGCTATTGGCAAAGCCAATTCATTACAGTATTTGATTCAGCAATTCTATGAATTATCAAGATTAGAAAGTGATGAATACCAACAAAAAATAGAGGTTCTTGATCTTGGACGCCTAATAAAGGAAGGAGTCATAGGTCATTATGGCTTACTTTCTAGCTCTCTTCAAGTGAAGATTGAATTGCCAGATCAGCCACTCTGGGTTCTTGGAGATAAGACAGATACGCAGAGAATTCTAACAAATTTATTTGACAACACAAGTAAATACGCTCAGACCACATTAACTATCTTTTTAGACGTTAAAGCTGAAAACTATCAGATTGTTTTTGAAAATGACGTGGCTGAATATAAGGAAAGTGATCCTAATGTATTATTTGAAAGATTCTATACCGGTGATGCGTCAAGGGTACAGAATGCAACGGGACTGGGACTTACTGTAGCTCGACAGTTAGCACGAAAAATGGGTGGTAACTTATGGGCACAGGTGAAGCCGAAGGATGGTGTGTGGCTTTCCTTTGTTTTGCAGATGAAGGAAGCATCCACTGGACGGGACATTTAACGGTTACCCAGCAGTACGGAGTTATTTAATGCTTATGGATAGCCAGATATTCTTCCAGTATCTATCATAGCCTGAATGATGACAATACTGGCGGCCTGAATCATGGACGTAGTTAGCATACCGTTATTTTCCTTCGCCATTGCAAGTACTACTTCTGATTCAGACATCCAAATAACCTCAATTCTTATGCCCCTTATCATAGATTAAAAGGGCGTAAAAGCAAAATAATTTATAGAAGTATGGCAACGGATTTGATAATAAAGGAGTATATTGTTAACTATGCTGATAACCTTAAGTGTAATAGTTTTCGGCTATCTTTCGAGCCTCTTCCTGAACACTAGCCGCTAAAAATTTTGGCTCTAAAACCTTAATCTGACGACCAAAAGAGAGGATAAAGCCAATCAACCAATTGTCGATAGGCCAAGAGACGGTTATAATAAAACTGCCGTCAGGTTGTTTTTCCACCATGCTCTCATAAAACTCATCATAAACCCGATAGGCCATTGTTTGACCAATATGTAGCTTAACCGCCAGTGGTTTTTCTAACTCCTCTGTCTGGGAGTCCTTTACTATTTCATCAACTTCTGTGGCAGTAAACCTATCTTCTGTCACCAAAAGATTCTTCATCCGTGGCAATTTATAGAGCCGAAGAGCCTGCTTATCTAAGCAAAAGGCCTTCAAATACCAACTTCTAGCTTTGAACCACAACTGGAGTGGTTGTACACGCCGCAAGCTTTTTTCGCCATAGCTATTATAATAATCAAACTGGACAACATGCTGCTCTAAAATAGCTGATTTTAGGTCACTCCAGAAATCTTCCTCTTGGCTCCAACCGGTAAAGTCTACTTGAATCCAGTTTGTAGTAGTTTTTTGAAAAACCGTTGATAGCTTATGTATCACTTGGTCAGTTTGATCTGTTCGAATGCTGGACAAGCCTTGCAGTGCCGTTAAAATTTCTTTTTGTTCCTGTTCGCTAAGCAGAGATTTATTAAGTACGAAATTCGGCATGAGACTGATACCGCCGCCCTTGCCCCTCTCTGTGTAGATCGGTATATTTGCTCCGCTTAGAGTATCAATATCTCGGCAAATTGTTCGCCTTGAGACACCGAAATGCTGAGCCAGCTCTCCGGCAGTTACGGTTTTTTTATCTAATAGAATGTATACAATTTCAAAAAGTCTATGAATCTGCATTTGATCACCCCCTTTCATTATAATATAGAAATGAGACATATCCTGTCATATTATAATGTAGAGGTCTAATCTGATATATTCTATTTTCTTCCTATTGAACCTCTGGCAGAATTTGAAAGGGTGATTTTAATTTGGCTCAATTAGAATAGCTATCATTTGATCTCCTTCAAGAATCTACCACCTATAGTTCTTATACAACCATCCATTGAAAAGCAGTAGAAAATCCTGCCTTTGCAACCTATACTGAAGCTAGAAAGGAGGCAGCCTACATGCAAATTGAAATAAAAATTGACAACGATTGTAAAGAGCCTAAAGTCATAATTCTCACTGCTGCTATGACCTCTGAAGTTAACATTTTGCTAAAGCGTCTCACAGATGAAACTCCAGACGTGATAGCCGGTTTTCAGGGAAATCAATTAGAAATTCTGGAGCAAGAAAATATTATCCGTATATATGCCTATAATGGCAAGGTCTTTGCTGTTACTTCGCAGGGAGAGTATATCATAAAATTAAGACTTTATGAGGTGGAAGAGCGCCTAGAAAAGACAAAGTTTGTTCGTATTTCTAACTCTGAGGTTATCAATTTGAAAAAAGTTAAAAACTTTGACTTAAGCCTCACAGGAACGATTTGTGTGAGGTTGTCAAATGATATGGTTACCTATGTTTCAAGAAGATATGTATCGAAAATCAAACAATTGCTAGGCATGTGAGGTGAAAAAAATGAAAAAACTAATTACTCGTGGTCTGCTGGGCTTCCCTCTGGGGATTACGATCGGCTATTGTATTACCATCATTATTTCTATAGCCCTTGGCGAGGGATATTATTCTCCAAGCCCGCCTTCTTTAGTTGAGTCAATGGGCGGAGAGCTTAGAGCCGTAATATTTCAAACTATACTCTGTGGGATTCTGGGGGCTATTTTTGCTGCCAGCTCAGTAATTTGGGAAATAGAGACTTGGAGTATTTTTAAGCAAACAGCTATTTATTTTAGTATTACAGCTGCTACGATGCTTCCTATTGCTTACTTAGCAAATTGGATGGATCATAGCCTGATGGGTATTTTGGCTTACCTTGGTATCTATATCCTCCTCTTTATTGTGATTTGGTCTCTTCAATATCTGATTTGGAAGAATAAGATTAAAAAAATGAATGCTAAGTTAAAGTGACCTTTAGTGCCGTGCACAAAGATGTAGCAAGATTTTATCGAAATAGAAATACCGTTTTCTTTAGTTCAACTAAGGAAGACGGTATTGCATTAGGGTGACAAATTATGCGTATAAGTGATAGTATAAGTTCACCTATCACCACCTAACTAGAAGCGGTCGAAGTTTGGGAGACGTGATCATGATAGAAGCCAAGTACCTAAAGGATGTAGAAATAATTCTGTCTCATAGATATGATAATGGGGCAGATTTATGGGCTACCCTAGACCGGCGCCTGTTAAAAGGTTCACCCTTTTCTACTTTTGAAAGTACTAGTTATCTGCTGGAATTGGGCATGCATCCTGAAGAACCAATTTTAAAAGCGGTGGCTAATTTAATTTTTAGTGTTTGGCAATCAGACGGGCGTTTCAAGATTTATCCGAAAGGTGGCATTTATCCTTGCCAGACCGCACTGGGAACGCAAGTTCTGTGTCATTTGGGTTATGTCGAAGATGCTAGAATCCAGAAAAGCTTGGAGCACCTTTTAGAGACGCAATATCATGATGGTGGATGGCGTTGCAACAAATTTTCCTATGGTCACGGAGCCGAGACGGAGTACTCTAATCCCCAACCAACGCTAGATACACTAGATGCTTTTCGTTTCACTGCTTACTACAACCAAGAGGCGGCACTAAATCGGGCGGTTGAATTTCTGTTGGAACACTGGGTTATCCGAAAACCTATCGGGCCATGCCATTATGGAATTGGCAGTTTATTTATGCAAGTTGAATACCCTTTTCGGAGCTATAATTTATTTAAGTATGTCTATGTTTTGTCATTCTATAATTATGCCAAAAAGGATCAGCGCTTCCTAGAGGCTTTTGCAACTTTACAGTCGAAAACTGTTGAAGAACAAATTGTTGTCCAGCGGGTAGTGCCTAAGTTAGCTAATCTGGAATTTTGTAGGAAAGGAAAAGCGAGTGAACTGGCTACCAAACGCTACAAAGAAATTTTGAAAAATTTGCAGATCTAGAGAATAATTTTAACAATATTATACCTGATAGGAGTAAAGCATCTCATGAATATACAGATATATGGTAAAGCCAAGTGCTTTGATACGAAGAAAGCGGAGCGCTATTTTAAAGAGCGAAAAATTACCTATCAATTAGTGGATATACTAAAATATGGCATGAGCAAAGGAGAACTTAGCCGTGTTATCAAGGCTCTTGGGGATGTGGAACTTTTACTGGATAAGACAACTGAGGCCTATAAACAGAAGGCCGCTAACCAGCAGTTCTGGTCTGTCGATTGGGAAAGTCAATTGCTGGAAGAGACGAAGCTTTTTAAGACCCCCATTGTTCGGAATGGAAAAATGGCGACGGTGGGCTTTGAGCCTGATATTTGGAAAAACTGGGAGTAAGAAAATGAATAATAAACAACGTTCTGATATTAAAATTGGTCAAGGGGTAAAGGTAGTATTAAAAGCAGATCAAGGCTCCGGTAGATTAACTTCTGGGGTGGTAGCGAAAATTCTCACCAAAAGTGCCACTCATCCACATGGGATAAAAGTTATGCTTGAGGATGGTCAAGTGGGGCGGGTTGCCGAATTTATTGGAAAAGAAGCGTAAATCTATTTGTTTTTGAAAGAGAGGGGTTTAGTATGACACAGTGTTTTAATGATAGTAAAAAAATGCAGGAACAGTATGGCGTGGCCAGCCGATTAGATTATCGAATTCAGTTGCATCAACTTTATAGTACAAGCAAAATCAGTTGGATAGATTGGGTTTTTGATAATTATGAACTGCGTGCCGGACAGCGGATACTAGAATTAGGCTGTGGAAATGGTAACCTGTGGAAAAATAACGCCCCAAGATTGCCTAAGGACATTGCCCTTTGCCTCTCCGACTTCTCCGTAGCTATGCTGGAAGAAACCAAGAAAAACACTGCTTCTATGATAGGAGTGGATTATCAACAAATTGATGCCCAAGCCATTCCTTTTTCAGCCGATTCCTTCGACATTGTTATTGCTAACCATATGCTGTATCATATGCCAGATCTTGATCGGGCACTAAGGGAGATTGCTCGTGTGCTAAAGCCTGCAGGCATTCTATATGCAACGACCTTTGGGAAAGGGAATTTCCAAGAGCTTACAGATATCCTTAAAGGTTTTGATTCAGCTATTGACTTAGCACAGGGCGCCGTCAGCGACGCCTTCGGACTTGAAAGTGGGCAGTATAAGCTGGGAAAATATTTTGCTTCGGTTACAGTACGGCGCTATAAGGATGGTCTGCATATCACAGAGTTGCAGCCTCTTTTAAATTACGTTTTTTCGGCGCAAGGAATTGGGAACGTGAATGAAGTCATTACCAAGGAACGATTAGCCGACTTTGAGGTCTATATGAATGAAGTATTCAATAAAAAGGGGTACATTGATATTTGTAAGGACGCCGGGATAATTATTGCCAGGAATCCTCAATAGGCTGAATCAATGAGCGTTTGGGTTTTGTAAAAACAAATGAGCTACAAGAACTGAATGGAATAATCTTTATTCCTATGAGCTATGACTTGTAAAGCTTTCCTTTAAGCTACAAGGGCATTAAGTAGCCCACTGCCAACAAATAGTACAACTTTAAAGAGGAAGAAACAAAACAGATAGACAAAGCCTAGCAGTGAAAAAGCAGCATCTTCTGTCAAGTTAAAAGCTGTACGAAAGGAGAGAAAGTTAGCAATTACCATTACTAAAAGCCCTAACAGTAGCAGTGATAACGAGCCTGGACCGCCGCCGATCTGACCTACCAACATAAGCAATTCGACGATAAAGAGATAGATAATTGAAATGGAGACCAGATCAATAATTTTTCGAAAAGTCGCCTTGCGTCCTTGAAAACGAAGTGCCACATAAAAAGCCAGACACATAGCACCGATAAGTAGTGCTGAAAGTACGGTCATTGCTAAAAATGAAACGGCAGGGTGAGCATATAGGTACGCCAAATCCGGCCCCAAAAGCTGGGTAAGAAAGCTACTGAAAAGTGTAGTTCCGGAATGGATCATGAGATACGCTATTAAGCCGCTCAAAAGAGAAAAAATCACTAAAAAGGGTATAGAAAAAGCACGCTTGCTCTTCATTGATTCTTGACGAATTTTTATCGCGGGACGGGTTAAATAACGTACCCCTCCCATTAAAAAGGGCAAAATACCTGGAAATCCAGTTCTAACTTGATCTTTAAATGTATGCAATTGGCGCTGTTTCTTATAGAAATAGCTCTTTATCCGCATAAATATACCGGGTGCCTTGTAGCGAGAATGTACATCCCCGGTGGCGCTGCCTGTTTGCGTTGCGGTTTGGTATGCGTAGCCAGATCCCCCCTGACTCGTTCCGTTATTCGAAGACTTGCTGGTATAAGCACCAGAGTCTTTGCAATGGCATCTTTCTCCTCCTGCTAACTCCCTCCCGCAATAGAAACAAAATTTAGCCATTTGATTGATTCCTCCACAATGGATTCTATTTTAAGGCGACAACATTTTTCGTGTGCCAAAGGTTCTTACCTACTGTATAATACAAAACAGATGTTAGCAATTTGTGTCGAAAACCTGAAGCTAAAAAGAAATTTTTGTTTTCTGACCGAGATAGGAGAAGCATGGCTAAGGAAAATAAAAAAAAGGGGATGGTGTTTGGACAGCGCCCCAACACCTTTTATTACAATATTATCGGTATTGGCATCGTAGTGCCAATCGCAAAATTATTGTTTAAGTTTAAAATAAAAAAGGATAAGGCCGTTACAACAATGGAAGGTCCACTAGTTTGTGTGGGTACTCATCCATCTTATTTAGATCCGATCATTATGGCTTCTTTGCTCCGAGGTCGAAAAATTAACTTTGTCGCCGGGGCTTTCTTATTCCGGAATCGATTTATAGCACCGCTTTTTGCTAAAGGTGGCTGCATTCCCAAAGTGCAGTTTCATTCCGATTCTCGAGCCGTTAAAGCTATGTTAACAGCTTTAAATAACAAAGGAACATTGGGGATTTTTCCGGAAGGAACGCGTTTTGTAGATGGCACTTCAATTGCTTTTGATGATGCTTTGGCTAGACTAATTTATAGAACGAAGAGTGCCGTCGCGTTTATGCAGACTAATGGTGCCTACTCTACTTGGCCACGTTGGAGCACCAACGGTTCCCGCCCGGGACGAATCGAAGCACGAATCTCCCTTGTACTTACAGCAGAGGAGGTTCAGAACTTAGGGGTAGAGGGTCTACACCGATTGATGCTGGATCAATTAGCTTATAACGAATATCAATGGCTGAAGCAATCAGGCTATACCTATAAGAGTAAGGCTATTGCAGCCGGCATCCATAACATTGCCTACGGGTGCCCTCGCTGCCACGAGAACAATGTAATGCGTAGTGAGAAAAATCGCCTGTATTGCGTAGCCTGCGGCAACCAAGTATTAGTGGATAATAGTGGTCTCTTTCACCCAGTCGGTGAAGACGACCGTTGCTTTGAGGATTTACATTTATGGACTTTGTGGCAACGAGAAAGAGTGCGGTTACAGGTAGCCAAGCCGGATTTTGTTGTTAAGGCTAAAACCAGACTGCTTTTACCCTATGGCGAGTTTGATTTTCGCGTAGTAGGGGAGGGTGAAGTCCGAATTAGCGGCGGCGAAGTAATCTATGAAGGAACCCAGTGTCCTGTAGAGGAGGGCGCCGATTACTCCCGTAAACGTGATAAAAAGAAGCGTATTATGCCCCAGATATCGACTGCAGCACCATTCGTAGCTAAAGTTTTTACGATTAGCAAACTAAGGGGGATAGGAGCGGATTACGGAATTCGCTTTGAACTAATTGAGTCTGGTGGGCAATTAAACCGTTTTCTCTTAGATGATGGGCAGCAAGTTTTTGAAATTCAGCAGACTATTTTGGCTATGAAAGAAGCGGAAGCCATATTTTAGAAAAATAATTAAGATTTGCCGCAATTATTTGGCTTTAGCATTTTGCTTTTTCCCCCGGTTTGGTGTAAGGTGATTAATAGATTATGAGTATCTTCTTATAGGGAAAGATCAAAGAATGGAGTGATAAGGTATGGATACTATGTTTGGTTGGCTGTTTGCCGGAGTGGCTGTGGTAGCAGTGGCGTTTATTTTCTTTTTTATTCTTATTCTTGCCGCAGCGGCTTATATTATGACAGCAATAGGTTTGAACCGTTTAGCTCAGCGGCGTGGGCTGGAGCATCATTGGTTTGCTTGGATTCCGATTTTACGTTGGTATATCTACGCTAAGATTATTGGTGAGAAGCTGACTGTCGGACAAAGAACGATTAAAGATTTTCCTGTTTGGTATACCGTGATTATCTCAACATCCGGTATTGTTTCCAGTTTTCTTGCGCTGATTCCTTTCATTGGCTGGTTGGCTAGCGCTCTTGTGATTCCTTTTGTATTAGTCGTACAGGTTTATGTGATGTATCGCTTCTTTAGTTTGTTTGAAGATAAGAATGCAGTTGCCTACACCGTGATCGGAACACTTATTCCTTTTGGATTTCCGATTCTACTGCTAATCCTGAAAGAGAAGCCCATGGTAGAGGCGGAAGTTTAATTTCTACTTACGTTGTCTGCTGTTCAATCAGATTTTTACAGATGCTTGGAGGTTACTATGACTAAGACAATCATGGGAATTCGTTTATCTCATCGGCGAGATACTGCCTCTACTTTACAAGACATTCTGACCCGCTATGGCTGCATCATTAATACTCGACTTGGTGTACATGAAGCTTCGGATACTACCTGCTCTGAACAGGGATACATTGTTTTGGAGTTTCGGAATGGCAGTGATGCTGAAGTTGCTGCTATGCAGACGGAGTTATCTGCTCTGGAAGGATTAGTTGTACGTACAATGGAGCTTTGATTGTAGTTTTAATTTGATTCATTAGCGAAGGCCTCCGGATATCATATCCAGAGGCCTTTTGGTTGAATCAAAATCTTGCTTTTAGTTATGATTGTCCTTCGCTTTTAATTTTGGTTTTTGCTGTAGTTTTAAATGTAACACTCTCAGGCAGAGATTTATCAGGGTGAGAATAGACTTTTTCTTGATATGCTTTCATAGCCTGATTCATAGCCTGAAAAACTCTGTCCCGTAGATCGTCTACTTTCTTCGCGCCTTTAAGCTGAGAATCTGGGTACTCAGCAGGTAATATCTCCAGATGGTAGAGCCATTTTACACCTAATAATTTCCGGATTCCTCTGGCAGGTCTTTGATTTAGGACGGCAGGAAGAACCGGTACATTTGCTTCTGCTGCCATTCGAAAAGCGCCTTTTTTAAAGGGGCGCAGTCCGTTGTTAAAGGGGCTCAGTGAGCCCTCAGGGAAGAAGTGAACTTTGCGTCCGGTCTTTAGTTCGTGTATGGTTTGATCAAAAAAGCTGCGCAGCAGATGGGTAGAGGTCGGTATCGGAACGGCATCCGCCCACTTTAGTATCCAGCGCACCATGGGAAGCCGGAAGTTACCTTCTATGCTGGTAAAGGTAACATGATAGGGGATCATAGCTGCACCCAACATGGTAGAATCTAAATTATGGATATGATTGGTTACCGTAATTGCTCCCTTGACACCCTTGCGATTATGATAACCTCGGATTTTAAGCCCATTAATGAGCTTATTAATTACCAGCGCTGAACCAATAATGACGCCGTAGGTAAAATGTCGCCAAACCTTTAGTACCGGATTTGGTTTTTTGTAAGGGTCACTTAAATCAATACTTGAAGGCCAGAGTGCCCAATTGCGCTTGAAAACCGGGTGGTTATTTTCTTCATAGCCTAAGTTTTCCGCTTTTATAGCTTGATCATAAATTTTTTCTAACTTTTCAGAACTTTCTGTCTCTGTCTTGGGGTCAAATATATGTAAAGCCTGATCATATTGCCAGGAGGCTAGCTCTTGAGCAATCCCTTGATCGGGAACAATAATATGCTTAAACCGAAAGTAGACACTGGAGCGAAATAAGGTGGCGCAGAAATGCTGTAACCAATTCCAGGAGGGTAAGGGCAGCAACTTTAAGAATGCGCGGCTTGACAAAGGGTAGTCAAAGATAACCGGAATTTTATTTTGTCGAGCCAGAGCTAAAGCTACTTTTCCCGTTTGGAAGGGGAGAAAGACATGGAGAAGATCAGCCCCAAGTAAGGCGGACTGCAGAATATCTGTTTTGGGTTTAGCGAGACAAACACCGCTTTTTTTTGCACCTAGACAAATAGGAAAGCTTCGCCTCCCTGGCAAAGAAAAGGGCGAAGTAGAATCGCCATGGGAGATAAGCCGCACTTCATGGCCTGCCTTTTCTAATAAACTGCGGTAAGCTAAAACTCGCTCCGTGAGGGGCGTTCCTGCTTTGAAATCTAAATCTGCGACAAAAACGATAATCATGATAACTACTTTCCTTTGTTACTCCATAGAAAATATATTTTTCATGGAGTTTATATCAAAACATTCCTATTATAATCGTCTGGGGTCTTTCTGTCATGTGGGGACAATCAGCCCAGCGCTACATCGAGAATCATCATGACCAAAAAGCCCAGCATTACACCCATTGTGCCAAGATCAGAGTGCTTGCCTTGATTTGCTTCGGGAATCAGCTCTTCCACGGTTACATAAATCATTGCTCCGGCTGCGAAAGCTAAAAACCAAGGTAAAATCATAACCACAGCTCCGGCAATAAACACTGTTATTAAACCGGCAATAGGCTCAACCACTCCTGACATACTGCCATACAAAAAGGCTTTGCGGCGAGAGAGACCCTCTTGGCGCAGCGGTAGAGATATGGCGGCACCTTCAGGAAAGTTCTGGATTCCAATACCTAAGGCTAGGGCAAAGGCTGAGGCTAACGTAATCGGGGAATCCGGCTGCGCCGACAGAGCAAAAGCTAATCCTACTGCCATACCTTCGGGAATATTATGAAGGGTTACAGCAAAAACTAACATGGTAGTACGCTTTAAGCGACTATGAGGACCTTCAGGATGACTACTACCTAAATGCAAATGTGGGAGAAGTTTATCCAAAAGGAAAAGGAACAAACCGCCGAGAACAAAGCCGCCGGCTGCCGGAAGCCAAGGAGTAACAGAACCTTGAGCGGCACTCTGCTCAATGGCCGGAATCAATAGAGACCAGACCGAAGCGGCAATCATTACCCCAGCTGCAAAGCCCAAAAAAATTCGCTGAAATTGATCTTTGATTTCGCCTTTAAAGAAAAAGACCAGGGATGCACCGAGGCTTGTCATCAGAAAGGTAAAACCAGTACCCATGAGTGCTAACAAAATTGGATTATCAAGTGGCATATCAGATACATTCCTTTTCTCAATTTTTGCGTACAGTCTAATTCTCTACTATGTTATCATAAAAAATTTTTTCGTGGAAAAAATATATGCTTTTTACATTGAAAGAATCTTGCAAGGTAGCGTATAATGAGAAAGCTGATTTAGAAAATACAGATCGTTCAGCTGTTCGTGTTTTGACCTGTCTAACAGGCGAATTAATGCAAGGAGTGTGAAAACTATGGCCATGGTTCCCAAGAAAAATGTAGAAGACTTAGCCGTTTCCGGTAAGCGCGTGATTGTAAGGGTGGATTTTAATGTTCCACTAGACAAGGAGACCGGTGCAATTACCGATGATAAGCGTATTCGTGGTGCACTGCCTACTATCAAATATTTATTGGACAATAATGCTAAAGTAATCCTAGTCTCACATTTAGGTCGTCCTAAGAATGGTCCTGAGGCTAAATTTTCGATGAAGCCTGCTGTGGAACGCTTGCGTGAGCTTCTGAATAAACCTGTAGAGTTAGCCGAAGATGTTATTGGTGAGGATGCTCAGAAGAAAGCTGCAGCCTTGAAACCTGGCGAGGTTTTGATGCTGGAGAATGTTCGTTTCCATAAAGAAGAAACTAAGAATGATCCGGTCTTTGCAGCTGCCTTGGCCTCAATGGCTGATCTTTATGTTAATGATGCTTTTGGTACCGCTCACAGGGCCCATGCCTCTACTGCTGGGTTAGCTAATTTCCTACCTTCAGCCTCAGGATACTTGATTCAGAAGGAATTGGATTTTATGGGCAAGGCCTTAAGTAACCCTAAACGTCCCTTTGTTGCCATTCTAGGTGGTGCTAAAGTTTCCGATAAGATTGGCGTTATTGAGAATTTGATTGAGAAGGCCGATACAATTATTGTCGGCGGTGGAATGGCCTATACCTTCTTTGTAGCACAAGGCTATTCCATTGGTACATCTTTATGCGAAGCTGATAAAGTTGATCTGGCAAAAGAGTTATTGGCTAAAGCCAAGGCTAAGGGTATCAATTTTCTCTTACCTGTAGATAACGTTGTGGCAGAAACTTTTGCGGCTGATGCAAAAGCACAGACCATTGACTCCGATAATATTCCTGACGGCTGGATGGGCCTGGATATTGGCCCTAAGACTGTTGCACTCTTCTCAGATGCTATTAAGTCGGCTCAGACTGTTGTATGGAATGGGCCTATGGGTGTTTTTGAATTTGACCGTTTTGCTGTGGGTACTAGAGCAATTGCTGAGGCTGTTGCGAATTCCTCCGCTATCTCCATTATTGGTGGTGGCGATTCAGCCGCTGCTGTTGAGAAATTAGGCTTTGCTGATAAAGTTACTCATATCTCTACCGGTGGTGGAGCTTCTTTAGAATTTTTAGAAGGGAAAGTACTCCCGGGTATTGACTGTCTTTTAGACAAAGTTCCTTGCCGTACTTTTGCTGCCGGTAACTGGAAGATGAATAGCGGCACGCCGGATGAGGCTGTTAAGCTGATCTCTGCCTTGCGTCCTTTGGTTAAAGATGCTACTTCTAAGATTGCTCTGGGTGTACCCTTCTTGGCGATACCAGCGGCATTAGAGGCTACAGCCTATACCAACATCAAAATTGCCGCCCAAAACTGTCACTTTGAAGAGAAGGGGGCATTTACCGGAGAAATTTCTCCTGCTTGGTTGGCTAAGCTTGGTGTGACCTACGTTATCTTAGGACATTCGGAGCGCAGAGAATATTTTGCTGAAACTGATGAAACTGTGAACAAGAAAGTTAAAGCCGCTTTGTCCGTTGGATTGAAGCCAATTGTTTGCTGTGGCGAGTCTTTGGCTCAGCGTGAAGAGGGTGTAACTTTCTCCTGGATAAAGGGTCAGATCCTTGGTGCTTTTGCCGGAATTCCTGAGGAGAAGCTCTGTCAGATTACCATTGCTTATGAACCGATCTGGGCAATTGGCACAGGAAAAGTAGCTACGGATGAGCAAGCGGAAGAGGTTTGTGCTTTTATTCGTGGGGTTATTGCTGAGCTATATAACGCTTCTGCCGCTGCCGCTCTTACTATTCAGTACGGTGGTTCGGTTAGCCCAACTTCTGCCGCTGGTCTTTTTGCTCAACCAAACATCAATGGTGGACTGGTTGGAGGTGCTTCCTTAAAAGCTCCTGACTTTGCCGCTATTTGTAATGCCTAAGAATAAAGGTATAATTAAGTTATAAATTTTGCGTCTATGTATTTGGCATTCGTAGTCTTGTAGAACAATTACGAGGCTACGAATGCCATTTCCTTTTAGAGGGAGGTAAATTATGCCGTTTTTTTATTTGGGATGGGGCTGGCAATTGGCGATTGTTGCTTTGGTTGTATCATTAGTTGCTAGTGGTTGGATGAAAGCCACCTTCAGCCGTTACAATAAGATTATATCTCGCTCCGGGTTAACTGGCAGAGATGTGGCAGAGCGGATTCTCCATTCCCATCAACTAAGTGGCCAGTTTGGTGAAGGTTATAGCGTTAGGGTAGAAAGAGTTCCCGGCAATTTAACCGATCATTATTCGCCTAAAGAGAAAATTTTGCGTCTTTCTGACGCTACTTATAGCAGTAAATCTGTAGCAGCTATCGGTGTAGCGGCTCATGAGTGTGGTCACGCAATACAGGATGCGGTAGGTTTTATTCCTAACAAAATACGGGCAGCTATTGTTCCCGTGGCCAGTTTCGGTTCCCGAGCAGGTCCCTATATTGCTATAATAGGCATTATTTTAATTCGGGTTATGCCTAAGACACCTATCGGGGATTTGCTTTTCAATGTGGGAATTCTAGTTTTTGCTGTAGCTGTATTGTTCTATTTGGTGACCTTGCCGGTAGAGTTCGATGCCAGTCGTCGAGCCATGAAGATTTTACGCGAGGATAATATTCTGGTTGAAGAAGAGCTAAAAGGTGCCCGGACTGTGTTGACGGCGGCTGCTATGACTTACGTGGCAGCGGCATTAGCGGCTATCCTTACTTTGATTCGTTTATTAGGGATGCGTTCGCGGCGTTGAGTCTTGAAACTACCTGGTTCCTTGAGCTGCTGTTTTTGCCAGATAGGCAGAGGCAGCAGTTTTTTTGCTCGCTTAGCACTCTTCTCCGAAATGGAATTATAGCTAAATATTGAAGCATTGGATTTGTTTTAGAGGCGATAAAGAATACGCATATTTGTCCTAAGCTTAAGCCATACTGTGTCAGTAAAGAATAAGAAAAGTGGTACAAAAGCTACTATTGTGGTTTGTTCAATTTTATAAACACTTGACAATGGTATTATTTTTAGACAGAATACAATTATGCAATGCTTCCAGTAAAGACAAAGAGTCCGTTTGGGTTTTTCCAATGCAGAAGTTCTCTGCATTGCTTTATAATAAAGTATCGCGTTGAGTAATAAATTAGGTGACAAAGGGAATAGGTATTATTTGTTGGCTGGACAGATAAATGACTAATATTCTATGGGAGGAAAAATCATGCAGTTTCAAATTAGTACAGACTATGCAATTCGGATTTTGGGCTACTTGCACCAGCATCAAACGGAGCTGGCTACAGCTCCTGAGATGTCCAAAAGTATAGGCGTTTCATATCAATTTTTTATGAAGGTGGCCAATCGTTTAAAGAAGATTGGACTTATTAAGTCTGTTCAAGGTTGCAAAGGCGGATATCGTTTGGCTGTGTCAGCCGAAGAGATATCCTTATACGATGTAGTTACGGCAATGGAAGGCGAGATTAAGATTAATCGTTGCTTGCGGCCGGATGGAGAGTGCAGCCGGGATGCAATTCCGGATTGCCCTGTAAGGCAGGTGCTTGAGGATGTTCAGACTTCCTTTATTTCGTCTCTAGAGGCGAAGACGATAGCTGCGATTTTTGATGGTGGTTCCTGCCGCCCTTCTGCTGATGGCAAGTTAGCTTGTGCTGAAGTAGAGGCTGCAGATGAAACTACTGTGATTGCTTGGATGAAGGAAGAGGCTGTTAGTAAACAGGCCTCGAAAAAAAAACCGAAATCTGCAGAGGCTTTACGGGAGAATGAAGAGGTTTTAGTTTTCTCTTAATTGGCTGGACAGAGGATTTTTTCAATACAAAGATGAGAAAAAGAAAAGACTATTTGCAAGAAATCTGCAGATAGTCTTTTTCAATTTGATTCAAATGAATACAGCTCTTTGGGGGATAGGTTCAAATCTTTTTTAAGAAACCGCTTAAAACTTTCCCAGGCCCTAATTCAATAAAGTGGTCATAACCATCGGCTCTCATAGTCAGAATCTCTTTTTGAAAGCGAACCGGAGAAATCATGTGATTAGCCAAATAGCTTGGAAAATCAACATTAGCAGGGATTTTCTCTCCCGTTGCATTTGAATAAATCACTCTTTGCGGGGGGGAATAGCTGAGACTTTGGGCAAAGCTTTCCAATCCGGTGGCAGCTTTTTTCATAAAAGGGGAGTGAAAAGCACCATTAACTGCCAGTTTCATAGCCCGCCGAGCCCCTTTTGACAATAAAGTCTCTGCCGCCTTAGCAGCGGCCTCATCACTTCCTGCAATTACCAATTGTCCCTTGCAATTATAATTAACTGGATAAACATCTGGAATCTCTTGGAGTGTATCCTCGATGACTTGATCTTCAAGACCTAAGATGGCATACATCGCGCCGGGGGTTTCCTCGGCCGCTTGTTGCATAAGTTCCGCTCTTTTATCTAAAAGTTTCAGTAGATCCTGAAGCGAAAGGCACTGCGCAGCGAAAAGTGCCGTATACTCACCTAAGGAAAAGCCTGCCAAAGCGGCAGTGCCAGAATCCTCTCCCTTTTCTAGTTCTTGCTGTAAACAGGCAATACTATGTATTACTATGGCTGGCTGAGCAAAACGGGTCTGATTCAGCTGATCTGCTTCTAGCGTTGCTAGGTTAAAACCCAGGTATTCGGACGCTTCTTCATAGAGCGGCTGAGCAGCAGGATAGGTAGTAAGGATTTCTGATGCCATTGTTACGGTCTGCGCTCCTTGACCCGGAAAGAGATAGGCTTTAGTCATAATAAACCTCCCAATAGTTGACGATTACCCCAGAATAGAGGTAAAATGTGCTAAACACTTTGATAATCAAAATAATTGATTTTTTGAGTAAATGCAAGAGCCTTTCCTCTAAATGCTGAGTGTTACTCTGTGAGTATAGCTTATTTGGTGGGAATGTGCTTCAGATCGTGGAGGCTGACTTGTGATGCAAACCTATAAAATTCTTGGAACCGGCTCCTATTTGCCGAAATTAGTTGTGGATAATCATCGTTTTTCTGAGGTGGTAGAGACTAACGATGAGTGGATATCCTCTCGTACAGGGATTAAGAGCCGTCACTTAAGTGATGGTGAAGCTACCTGGCAGATGGGTGTTAAGGCCGCAGAGCAGGCTCTGGAAATGGCTGAAATTGATCCGAAAGCTATTGATATTGTTATTGTAAGTACCTTAACTCCAGATTACACCACGCCAAATATGGCTAGCATTGTTCAGGCAGAGATTGGTGCTGAAAAGGCCTTTTGCTTTGATATTAATGCAGCTTGTACCGGTTTTATTCAGTCCTTTGATGTGGCTATGCGCTATTTACAAGATCCTTCCATTCATAATATCTTAATCGTCTCTACTGAGAGTATGTCAAAGTTGGTAGATTTCGAGAATCGCCGTACTTGTGTCCTCTTTGGGGATGGAGCAGGAGCTGTTGTTTTATCAGATGGGATGACCGGTGAAGGGGAAGATATCTCTGCTGCTGAAATTTATGACTGTTTTTTAGGGGCTGATGGTAAGTCTGGTTTACATATTGTGGGCAAAGCCTTTGACCCGGCACATCATCCTTTTGTCAGCCCTGAAGCTGAACTGCCTGCAGAGCGCTTCGATCATAAGAGTGGTGTATTTGTGGAGATGAATGGTCAGGATGTTTACCGTTTTGCAACTACGATGATGCCCTATGCAGTGGAGACCGTACTACAAAAAACAGGACTTACCCTTGAAGATATTGATTACATTGTGCCTCACCAGGCTAATGACAGAATTTTATCTTCAGCGGCTAAAAGGCTCAAAGTTCCCCTGGAGAAGGTGATTTCTCATATTGAAATTCTGGGAAATACTTCATCTGCATCCATTCCGATTTGTTTGGATATGGAAGTCCGAGCTGGAAAGATCAAACGGGGACAACTGTTGGTATTGACTGGTTTCGGTGGTGGGTTAACCTACGGTGCCTTGGTATGCCGTTTCTGATATCGGCGTCAATTGCCAATATATAACTAGATTTTTATCCGCTATAATAAGTTGTCCGCAAATAGAGTGACAAAAGAGAGGTATTTCCATGGGAGTTCAACAATCTGACACTACCACCCTAAGACCGGTTGCTATTGTAACTGGGGCATCCCGCGGTATTGGTGCGGCAATTGCTAAGACTTTAGCTGCCAAGGGCTTTGATTTGCTGCTAAGCTATCGCTCCGGCGAAGAAGCGGCCAAAGCTGTCCAAGATTTTTGCCAAAAGCAAAACTCCGCCGGAAAAGTTCTAATAAAGCAGGCAGATGTAGCCAAAGAAGAGGATTGCCAAAGTTTGGTTAATTTTTGCAAAGATAACTTTGGTCGGGTTGATGTACTGGTAAATAATGCCGGTCAGACGAAAGATGGCTTGGCTATGCGTATGAGCAAAGAGCAGTTTGATAGTATTATTGATGTTAACTTAACCAGTGCCTTTTTGCTGTCAAAAATGTGCTTAGCGTTGATGGTTAAGCAAAGAAGTGGACGTATTATTAATATGACTTCGGTAGCAGGCGTTTATGGCAATGCCGGACAAGCTAATTATGCTGCTTCAAAGGCGGGTCTGATCGGCTTAACTAAGAGCTTGGCTAAGGAAGTGGGGGGAAGAGGCATTACAGTTAATGCGGTTGCTCCCGGTTTTATTGAAACCGATATGACCGCTGGACTATCTGATGAAGTTATCAAGGGGGCTTTAGAGCGAATCTCCTTGAAACGCTTAGGTAAACCAGAGGATATCGCTCAGGCGGTAGCTTTTTTAGCGTCACCAGATGCCTCATATATTACGGGACAAGTTTTAGAAGTTTCCGGTGGTCTGGTTTTGTAAATAACAACAAAATCAAGGAAAAACTGAATATACAGGAGAAATCAAATATGAATCAAAAGGGTGCAGAAAACACAGAATACAAAGACGCAAAAGGAAATTACCGGGTGGTTATTACCGGTACCGGTGTTGTTTCACCAGTAGGAAAAGATACAAACACTTTTTGGGAGGAGATTAAGGCGGGACGTCATGGTATTGCTCCTCTTACTCTGGTAGATACCAGTAATCAGAAAGTACGCTTAGGTGCTGAAGTTAAGGATTTTGACCCAATTGCTTATATTGACAGAAAAGAAGCTCGGCGGATGGATCGCTATTGTCAATTTGCCGCAGTAGCCGCTCAAGAGGCGGTGGAGAGTTCCGGAATTGATTTTTCTAAACTTGACCCTTTTTCTGTCGCTGTAATTATTGGGTCGGGTATCGGTGGTATGTCCACTATGCAGGCACAGTATGAGGAGCTTTTAGTAAAAGGGGGACCTGACCGGATTTCTCCACTCTTTATCCCCATGATGATTAGTAATATTGCATCAGGTAAAGTAGCTATGAATTATGGACTTAAAGGGAGCAATTTTTGTGCGACAACGGCTTGTGCATCCGGCGCTCACTCCATTGGTGAAGCCTTCCGGAAAATTAAGCATGGCTATATGCGGGCGGCGGTAGCCGGTGGAACGGAAGCTCCCATTACCCCAATTGCTCTGGCAGGATTTGCCAATATGAAGGCCTTAAACCTCACAACTGATCCGGATAAGGCTTCCTTGCCTTTTGACTTGGAGCGTGGCGGATTTACCATTGCAGAAGGCGCTGGGGTGGTGGTTTTAGAGCGTCTGGAGGACGCTTTAGCGCGTGGTGCAACGATTCTGGCTGAAATTGCCGGCTATGGTGATACTGATGATGCCTATCACATTACCAGCCCTGATCCTGAGGGATTAGGTGCGGCTACTGCTATGAAGATGGCCATGAATGAGGCAAATGTACAGCCTGAAGCCGTTTCATATATTAATGCTCACGGAACCGGTACAGACTTGAACGATAAGTATGAAACCATTGCCATTAAGAAGACACTAGGCGATTACGCTTATAAGGTAGCCATTAGTTCAACGAAATCTGTAACCGGACACTTGCTTGGTGCTGCCGGTGGCGTAGAGGCTATTGTATCTGCTCTGGCACTTCGGGATGGTATTATTCCGCCCACAGCAGGACTTACAACTCCAGATCCGGACTGTGATCTGGACTATACGCCTATCACGGCTCGTAAGGCAGACTTGGAAGTGGTAATATCCAATTCCTTTGGTTTTGGCGGACAGAATGCCGCATTGCTTCTTAAGAAAGTTGAGGTTTAATTATGGCTGAGAATAGGATAGCATCTTCTAAACAAGTTCATCTTTGTGATAGTGGTCTAAATTTTGAGCAGATCAAAGAACTGATGACCCACATGAAAAAGGAAGGCGTTACACAGTTTGAGCTCGGTGAAGGAAAAACTAAGCTAGTGGTCAGCCGGGAAAAAGAAGTTCTTTATACCGGAGCTCCGGCCTTTACCCCCTATGAGCCAATTACACCTTTGGCCTCTGCTGAGACAGCGGTAGAAACCAACGAGGTAACTACACCTATAGGAGAAGCGGTTACTTCTCCCGTTGTTGGCGTATTTTATGAGGCTCCTGCCCCAGATCAAGATCCTTATGTATCCGTGGGGGCTTTTGTAAAAAAAGGTGATGTCTTGTGTATTGTCGAAGCCATGAAATTAATGAACGAGGTTACCAGTCCTGCTACCGGCGTAGTAAAAGAAATTTGTGTAAAGAATGCCAGCCGGGTTGAGTATGGACAAACTCTCTTTAGGATTGAGCCAGGTGTATGGGCGGAGGATAACTCATGAGCGAGGAAAGTAAGGCTCCTATATTGATGGATCAGGAGCAGATAAAAGCTATCATCCCCCATCGTGAACCTTTTATCTTAGTAGATAGAGTCTTGGAAATGACGGAAGAATCTATTATCGCCGAGAAAGACGTCCGGGCGGATGAGTATTTTTTTGCCGGACATTTTCCGGACTATCCTGTAATGCCCGGGGTATTAATTATCGAAGCTTTAGCGCAAGCGGGAGCTATTGTAGCCTTATCGAAGCCTGAGAACAAAGGTAAAATCGGCTTTTTGGCCGGTGTGGATAAGGCACGTATTCGTAAGAGCGTTTTTCCGGGAGATACCTTGCGGCTGGAAGTTAAACTTACCCGTCAGCGTGGTGCCATTGGTTTTGGCGATGCTAAGGCCTATGTAGGGGATAAGCTCTGTGTTGGCGTAGAGCTTATGTTTGCTATTGGTAATGGCTAAGGAACCGAGGTTATTGAATATCAAAGGAGACATCTATGTTTCGAAAAATTCTGATTGCTAACCGCGGTGAAATAGCCGTGACCGTAATCCGAGCCTGCCGGGAGATGGGCATTCGGACGGTGGCCGTCTACTCAGAGGCGGATAAAACCGCACTCCATGCTCAGCTTGCCGACGAAAGTGTCTGTATTGGACCGGCGGCGTCTAAGGACAGCTATTTAAATATGCAAGCGATTTTATCCGCTTGCCTAACCACGGGAGCAGAGGCAATTCACCCCGGTTTTGGTTTTCTTTCCGAGAACCCGGTTTTTGCCCGGCTTTGTGAAAAGTGCGGGATTAAGTTTATCGGCCCGAGAGCTGATGTTATGGAGCAAATGGGCAATAAATCTAATGCCAGAAAAACAGCTGCTCAGGCTGGTATACCTATTATCCCTGGCTCGGCTGGTGCTCTTACCAGTGTAGAAGAGGCCCTGACCGAAGCGGAGCGGATTGGCTATCCCGTTCTCATTAAGGCTTCCTCTGGTGGTGGCGGACGCGGTATGCGAGTCGCCAATTCTGCTGAAGAACTACCCAATGCCTTTAATATGGCTAAAACTGAAGCCAAGGCCTGTTTTGGCGATGACGAAATTTACCTAGAAAAATTAGTCTTGTCTCCCAGACATATTGAAATCCAACTCCTTTGTGATGAATATGGTCATGGTATTCATTTAGGTGATCGAGATTGTTCGGTACAGCGTCGTAACCAGAAGATAATTGAGGAAGCATCCTCACCCTTTATGACGGAGGAACTTCGGATTAAGATGGGTGACGCTGCTGTCTGCTTAGCCCGCCGGATTGGCTATACCGGCGTGGGGACGATTGAATTTTTGGTAGACGCTCAGCGGAATTTCTATTTTATGGAAATGAATACCCGAATTCAGGTAGAGCATCCTATCAGCGAAGCCATTACGCGAATTAATTTGATTCAAGAGCAGATTCGTTCTGCTGCGGGAGAGCTACTGCGCTATTCCCAAAGAGATGTAGTTTTTCAGGGGCATGCTATTGAGTGCCGTATTAATGCGGAAGATCCGGAATTTGATTTTCGTCCTTGCCCCGGTACAATTACCAGTTTGACTCTGCCCGGTGGTCAAGGCGTTAGAATTGATAGTGCGATCTATCAAGGCTATCAAGTTCCACCGGATTATGACTCCCTTTTAGCAAAGGTAATTGTCTGGGCGCCTACCCGAGAAGAGGCTATTGCCAGAATGCGCCGAACTTTGATGGAGTTTCTGATTGGTGGTGTCAAAACAAATATAGACTTCCATTTAGCAATTTTAAGGGAAGCCGATTTTGTTCGAGGCGATTACGATAATACTTACATTAGCCGCAAGCGAGAGGTGCTGTATGGATGATTTATTTGCGCAGATGCGTGCCCGGTTAGAGGCGAACAAGGATTATTTAGATCAGCAAGAGGCACAGACTAAGAGTACGGCTTCCACGCCTGACGATCGCTGCACCTATCCTCCCAAGGATAGCTTTAGCTATTCGATGCCGGTTCCCGATGACCTTTGGGTACGCTGCCCTACCTGTCAAGGTGTTATGATTCGTGAAGATTTTGAAAAAAATCATAGTGTTTGTTTATTATGCGGACATAGCTTCCGAATTAATGCTTGGGAGCGCATTGAAATGACGGTAGATTCCGGAAGTTTTACCCAGCTCTGGGAGCGGCTTTTCGGTAAAGACCCCATTTCCTTCCCACGCTATGGTCATCGTTTGCACAAGTTACAAGAAAAAACCGGCATGACAGAAGCTGTAATTGTTGGTCGAGCTGAGATTGGAGGCTTTCCCTGCATGATCGGTGCCATGGATTCCAATTTTTTGATGGGATCGATGGGTTCAGCAGTGGGCGAGAAGATTACTCGACTTTTTGAAGAGGCTACGAAAGAAAAACTGCCTGTGATTCTGTTTTCCGCTTCTGGCGGAGCTCGGATGCAGGAGGGAATAGTTTCTTTGATGCAGATGGCGAAAACTTCCGCCGCTGCAGAACGTCACCATCAGGCCGGGCTTCTATTCCTGTCAATTATGACTGATCCCACTACCGGTGGGGTTACCGCCAGCTTTGCCTCCCTAGGCGATATCATACTATCAGAACCCGGCACTTTAATTGGCTTTGCCGGACGCAGAGTTATTGAAGGTACCATTGCTCAAGCCTTGCCGGAGGATTTCCAACGGGCAGAGTTTATCCTTAAGCATGGCTTTTTGGATATGATTCGGGAACGGCATCAAATGCGCCAAACGCTAATTGATTTGCTGGCTCTTCATCAAAAAGAAAAACCGGATTTGGATTCTGGAGGGACTCTGGTTGAGGCTGCGAAACAGCGAACCAGTGGATCTGAATGTTTGCGGATTATCCGGAATCGGGAGCGTCCTACACTGATGGACTACTTGCCTCAGATTTTTACTAATATATATGAAACTCATGGTGATCGTACCTTTGCTGATGACGCCGCTATGTTTACCGGTATTGGTCGTCTGGGAGGTCTGCCCGTGACGATTATCGGCCATCGCAAAGGTAAGACGTTACTAGAAAATCAGGCTTGCAACTTTGGCATGCCCCATCCAGAAGGTTATCGCAAGGCTTTACGGGCAATGAAGCAGGCCGAAAAATTCGGACGCCCAATTATTACTTTTGTGGACACACCCGGTGCCTACTGCGGTGTTGCGGCTGAAGAGCGGGGACAGGGAGAAGCCATCGCCAGAAACTTAATGGAAATGATGCCCCTTTCCGTGCCGGTTATCAGTATAGTCATTGGCGAAGGCGGTAGTGGTGGTGCTTTGGGGGTTGCCGTTTGTGACGAATTAGCTATGACATCAAATGCTATTTATTCGGTTATTTCTCCCCGAGGATTTGCTTCTTTGGTCTGGAAAGATCCTACCAGAGAGAGCGAAGCGGCGGATACCGCCCGGATTACGGCCTTCGATTTAAAAGAATTGGGCATTTGTGACCAGGTTTTGCCGGAGCCGGAGGGCGGTGCCCATACCGACCCCAAAGCCATGGCTGAAACCTTGAAAAATTACTTGCTCTTAACCACGGCTCGTCTGGTAGCTGATTACGAACGGGACGCGGAAGCTGCCAAGGAGGCACGTTACCAACGTTTCCGCCGTATGGGTGATTGCAGTTAACTAGGGTATAAGCCTAAAAATTTTGATATTAGTCATATTAAAAGCCTGCTATTCCTGACTGGGATACAGGCTTTTATTTTCACTGAAAGACGTGAATTTGCTTGGGTATCGATGACGTAGACAGAGGTACTTAAGCGGCAAGGAATAAGCTTCAGATTTCTTTACGCTTAATCAGTTCCTCCTGAACCTTTTCAATGGTGTTAAGATTACGGCTGGTACACTTATCGCGAAAGGCCTTTTTAGATAGGACTTTGGAAAAGGGAGTATTAAGGGTAGAACCTTTCTGTACTTGCCAGTAAAATAAATCCCCTACCTGTTGTGCCTTTTCTGCCTCGGCCGGGGGAGCGCTTTGAAATTCTTCCCAAAGCTCAGGAGCAAAGCCTTGCTCGCAGATAAAAATGTAGCAGTGTAAATCTTTTTGTGATGGGAAGGGATTATGTTCAAGAATTTTTTCAATGTCCTTACCCTCTAAAATAAAAACGTAGAGTGGAGACTTATAGTGAGCAAGAAGTTCTTTTTCAATTTTCGTGCGCAGAGCCTCCGGTGTTTCCTCCGACTGGAAAATCAAGTTGCCACTGGCTAAAAGGGAACGGACTTGACCCAAGCCCATCTGCTCAAAAAGCTGACAAAGCTCAGCCATTTTAATAGTTTTGCCGCCTACATTGATGCCACGAAAAAAGGCGATTTTATCTGTTGTCATAGAATATCTCCTCGTATCTTACTTAGGTTAGAGTATGGTTTTTTCTGCTGAGGCGAGGGTGACTTTATGCTATTGTTATTTTTGATTATCAAACTTCTTTTTCAGTGCTTTTTCTGTGATGAAGAGCGGACTTACTAGGCCCGCTAATTGAAGCATTACCAGGATTCCACCATAGATACCGATAGTAGAGATGTTCCTATCCAGCAGAAACCAAGCCACTACCATTGTCAGACTGGAAAGGACAAGGAGTATCCAACCTAGTCGAAAGCACAGCCGTCCCCAGTATTGATGGGCAAATTTCCAGGTCTCTTGATTCTGCATGGATCGGGCGGTCCGATAGCCATAAGTTTTGTTTATTTTCGTTGACTAATCTTATAAATTATATTATCGTCTGGACTCGATATATAAAATGTCCCGTCATTAATTGAAGAAATATACCTTAATCTACTTTCAGAAGGAATTTCAGAAAAGCTTTTTTGATAATTACCCGACAGAGATATTTCATCTATTCGGCTGTAACCTGCGCTTACTACCACTACTTGATCTAAGGAGAATAAAAAGTCAGTTGATGTATAAGCGTATGGTAATTCAGATTTAAGAAAGAGAGCCGTTGGCTTCAGTTCAAATAAGTAATTAGCTCCAGTTCCAATACCCGATGCGATTTCCTTGTCAGCTTGCATTACAATGCCATAATTAATCGCATAAATTTTATCATTGTCCTTACCTAAGAAACCAACAAAATTTTCTCCTAACTTTGTAATTCTATTTGTATTTTCGTCAATACATAAGATATAAGTAATTTCATCTGACAGGGAAGATACATATACATTACCATTGTTATCAACTTCTAAATCACAAAATTCGTTTAGTTCAGGAATTGGGCTAGCATAATCTGCGAATGACAATGATTTGATATATTTAAAGTAGGGATCAATAATTTGAACTCTTTTATTAGAGCTATCAAGGATATATATATTTTTTGAATTTGAGGCAATAGCTACTGGATTAAGAAATTCAAGTTCCGCATTCCCTGTTTTACCAATTTTGTTTAAAATATTTCCATTATAATCCATCACATAAAGACAATTATCTTTGTTGCTAGCAATAATTATATCTTTATCACGACAGAGTAAACCCGCAGGTGTAGAGATATCCTTAGTGAAAGTAGTAATTTGATACGCAGAGTCTAATTTTGTAATAATCTCTTGACTACTTTCAAACAATTCCTCCAAAGTAGAGGCTTGTAAGCGCGGCAAGCGACCCTCAGCTAAATCTTGCTTAGCATTAGGATATTTACCAGATTCACAGCCAGATAGTAAAAAAATTACTACTATTATAAAGATAAGTAAAACATTTTTTCTTTCTCTCCTCATAGAATTCTCCTCGTAAGATAAAGTGGTTTGGAGTTAACAGAAGGCCATGCAAAGCTATCAAAGGAAAACGTCTTGACGAGGCTTACTTACCCTGCCAAGACGTCTCCAGAATAGAACGATAAATGATTAGAGAGTACAACAACCTAGTTCTAGCCTAGTCTTTGTATAGTTTTTACGTATAGTTCCGTCGCAAATTGCATGGGTATACTTAAACTGATAGTTGGATGCTCGTGTTTGCCACCAACCACAACTATTTGGACTTACACAAAATGCTTGCCCATATTCAGTTTGATATTCAATACACCCAGCTGAAACCTTAGAGGAATAACCAGACAAAATACCGATCGCAACGATTAGCGTTAATAGAATTGCTACATATTTCTTCATAGTTGTCTCCATTCCGCCGCGCTACGGCGGCACAAATTAGTAATGAAAGC